>NZ_BMPI01000014.1 GCF_014647515.1 Dactylosporangium sucinum
CGAGGCGGCGGCGCGGAACGGGAACGGGAACGGCGCACGGCCGAGGCGGCGGCGCGGAACGGGAACGGGAACGGCGCGGGAATCTGGGACCCCCGCAGGGAACGAGAGCGGCGCGGGGCCGGGGCACGGCGACGCGGGGCGGGAACGGGAACGGGAACGGCGCAGGGAACGAGAGCGGCGCAGGGCTGGGGAGGCAGCGCGAGGCGGGAACGGCGCTGGGAACGAGAGAGCACGGGGACAAGAGCACGGGGACAAGAGCGCAGGGGAACCGGAGCGCGTCGCTGGCCGGAGAGGCCGGAGAAGACTGCCAGCTTTCGGCCAAGGGACCTGCGCTCAGCGCTACGGGAGTTGGACCTCTCGCAGCGCGTGTTCGGCGATCGCCGCCATCTCCGGGGTCGGGTCGACGTCCGCCGCTATCGCCGCGCCGATGTTCAGCGCCCAGCCCCTCGCTCGCTCCCACGTGGCATCGTCCACGTCCAGCGCGGCCCGGAACACCGAGCGTGCCGGAGCGTCGAAGGCCAGCCACGCCGCGGCCAGGTCCGTTGCCGGGTCGCCCGCCGTGAGGTCGCCGAAGTCTACGATGCCCGACAGGCGGCCGTCCTCGCCCACCAGCATGTTGGCCGGATGCGGGTCGCCGTGGAGCCACAGCCTCGGGCCCGTCCACGCCGGGATCCGCACCAGTTCGTTCCACAGTGGACGCAGTGCCGGCGGCACGCGGCCCGTCGCGAAGCGGCGGTCCATCGCCTCCGAGCGGGTCGACAGCGCGACGCCGCGGACCGGGTTCGACGGTGCGTCCGCGGGTGCCGGCACGTGCAGGGCGGACATGAAGGCCGCCAGGTCCGCGGCGAACGACAACCGCCCGGGCACCGGAACCCCGGTCGCCGGCGTGCCCGGGAGCCAGGTGTTGATGCTCCACGGCCACGGATACAGCGCGTCCGGTGCGCCCTGCCGGAGGATGTCCGGGATCGCCACCGGCAGCACCGGGCGCAGCACAGGGAGCCAGCGCTGCTCGTTGTGCATCAGCGGGACCGCCTCGGCGCGGCGTGGGAGGCGGACGCTCAGCGACGGGCCCAGGCGGTAGATGTCGTTGTCCCAGCCCGACGCCACCAGCCGCACCGGGCCGTCCAGGTCCGGGTGCTGCGCGGCCAGCAGGCGACGGACCAGCCCCGGAGACGACGAAGACGGAGCTGAAGAAGAGGACGACGGAGGAGGAGGCGAGGACGAAGGCGACGAGAACGACGACGGCGGCGTCATGCGGACTCGCGGACTACCAGTTCGGGGTCGAAGATGACCGACTCGACGCGCAGCGACGGGTTGTCCACGCGGTCCAGGACCATCGTTGCCGCCCTCGCCGCCATGTCCTCCAGCGGGTGGCGGACGGTGGTCAGGGCCGGGCGGGAGTCGAGCGCCGCGCTGCTGTCGTCGAAGCCGACCACCCGCACGTCCTCGGGCACGCGGCGGCCGTCGTGCTGCAGGATCGCCAGTACACCCTGTGCCATGAGGTCGTTGGCCACGAACACCCCGTCGGTCTCGGGGTGCAGGTCGAGCAGTTCGCGGGCGGCCTGCTCGCCCGAGCGGTACGTGAACCCGCCCTCGATCGTCGGGAAGTACGCGTGGCCGTGGCGGGCGAGGGCCTGGCGGAAGCCGGTGAGGCGGTCCTGGCTGGCGGGCACGTGGTCCGGGCCGGTGATCATGGCCGGGCGGCGGCAGCGCTGGGCGACGAGGCGCTCGGCGGCGAGCGCGCCGCCGGCGTCGTTGGCGACGTCGACGTAGCAGATCGGCAGCGGGTGGGCGGGCCGGCCGATCAGGGCCGCGGCGACCCCCGCCTCGAACATGTAGCCCGGCAGCACGTCGTCGGGGTGCAGCGACAGCACCACGGCGCCGTCGGCCTGGCCCTGGCCGAGGTCGCCGACGAGCCGGTTGCGGGCCTCGTCGGTGCCGACGATCTGCAGCGCGAGTTGGATGCCCTTGGGCCGCAGGACGCTCATCATGCCGCCGACCACGCGGCCGAAGTACGGGTCGGCGAAGAACCGGCCCATGAACGGGTCGTCGTCGTGGGTCACCGAGTCGGAGACGACCAGGGCGATGGTGCCGCTGCGGCGGGTCACCAGCGACCGGGCGGCGCGGTTGGGCACGTAGCCGGTCTGGTCGACGGCCGCCCACACGATCTCGTGCAGGCCGGGGTCGACGTTGCGCACCCCGTTGATGACGCGCGACACGGTCGCCCGGGACACCCCGGCGGCGGCCGCGACGTCTTCGAGGGTTGGGCGGCGTTTGTCGTTCATCACGCGCCGTTTATAGCACGAGCGCGGAAAGCGCTCTCCAAGGTCAAGACCCTGGAGAGCGCCGTCCATCGAAGAGCGACGACCTACGCGCGGTACACCCCGAATTCCCACAGCGAGTAACCATACGTGGTCGCGCGGGCCGTTCCGTTGACCCTCACGTAGCGTGCATTTCCGTTGACGGATATGTCATCGAAGCCGCCGTTGCCGGTCGTCGTCGACCAGATCGTGGTCCAGTTGCTGCCGTCGTCCGAGGTCTGGATCTGGTAGCCGGTCGCGTACGCCGCCTCCCAGGCCAGGAACACCTTGTTGAACGTCTGCTTCGAACCGAGGTCGACCTGGATCCACGCCGTCGCCAGCCACTCGCTGGCCCACCGGGTGCCGTAGTTGCCGTCGACGGCGTACGCGGGCAGCTGCGGGCCGTTGGTGCCGGTCGGCTGGTACGTCGAGGCCGTCGCCGTCTTGTTGAGCGCGATGTTCGTGCCCGGGATCGACGGCGGGACGACCCGGAACGAGCGGGTCTCGATGCCGACGTTGCCCTGGCCGTCGAACGCGTAGACGTAGACCTTCCACACGCCGAGCGTCTCGGGGGCCCGAGCCGTGAACGTGCTGCCGTTCTGGGTGAAGACGACGTTGCGGAAGCCGGTGCCGCCGGTGATGTACTTGTCGCTGTACATCAGGTTGTAGCGGATCGCGTCGCCGTTCGGGTCGGTGGCGGCGACGTTCACGGTGAACGTGCTGCCGGCCGGCACCGCCGTCTGGTTACTGACCGTCATGCCGGTGATCTGTGGTGCGGTGTTGGCGAGCGGGGTTCCGGTGTACGCCTGCTTGAGCGCTCCGTAACCGAGCCGGCGCCAGCCGCCGGGGTACGTGTTGAGCCACACGCCGCCGAAGTCGTTCTCCAGGCCGTAGTGGAACTCGGTCGCGCCGAGCGCCACGCCCGGGTGCGACTTGATGGCGTTCCAGCTGGCCGTGTAGCCGTCGCGCTTCTGCAGGTCGGTCGGCTCGTTCGGCACGCCGTTGACGTCGTTGGGGACCTCCCACTCGCCGGACGGGCCGCCCTCGGTGACCACGTACGGCTTGGTGTACCCGCCGTTGATCCAGTCCTGCTTGATGTTGCCGATCGCGCCGTAGGAGTTCACGGCGAGCAGGTCCAGCGCCGGGGCGTTGTTCTTGTAGTACGGCCAGGCGCCGGTGTAGGCGTCGGTCGACGTCACCGGGTGGTTCGGGTCGGCGGCGTGGATCGCGATGGCCAGCTCGTTGACGTACTTGGCGTACGCGACGCGCCGCGCCTCGACGTCGGCCGCGGACAGGCCGTGGTCCTGCATCGTGAGGATGACCTCGTTGCCGACGTCCCACATGAGCACGCCCGGGTGGTTCTTCAGGGCGTTGACCCGGTTCACGATCTCGGTCTTGGTGTTGTTCTTGTAGGCCGTGTCGTTGACGTAGTCGGCGCCCTGGTTCAGCCAGTGCCCGACGATCACCTTCAGGCCCTGCTGCGCGGCCCGGTTGAGCAGCGTCGGCGTGTTGGCGTCGTCGACGCCCCACGTCCGGATCGTGTTGACGCCCATGTTCTTCAGGTCACGCATGTAGCCGTCGGCGGCCGCCTGGGGCGGGCCGTAGGTCAACCCGCGCACCTCCCAGTTGGCCCCGTTGACCTGCAGCTGCCAGTTGCCCTGCGAGCCGGTCACGCGCACCACGCTCGGGCCCGTGGGCGTCGCCGGGTCGGTCATCGCGGCGGGAACGGTTCCCGTGGCCTTGGAAACGGAGACGGAGTCGATCGAGAGCACGCCGCCCGACGTGGTGTCCGGCGTCGGGGTGGTGTAGCCGGCGATGGCGTTGGGCAGCGAGCCGCCCATCGACAGGTCGAAGCGCAGGTAGAAGCCGTGCTGGACGGCCGCCTGCCAGGCGGTGACGCCGACCTGGCTCTCCCGCACGACCCACGACTGCTTGCCGTCGAGGTAGAAGCGGATCTCCTCGTCGGTCTTGGTGCGGTCGATGACCTGGGTGTACTCGTGGTAGCCGGTCTGGCAGCCGACGCACGACGCGAGGCCGGAGGTGCGGCCGTTGTACTCGCCGCACGGCCCGTCGGGCGCGGTGCCGCAGTGCAGGGTCTGCGACAGCTGGCTGCGGCCGTTGACGTCCATCATGATGTCGGTCTCGCCGACGCCCGGCCAGTTGTTCCAGTTGTTGCGGTAGGCGGCGCCGGTGGCCCGGAACGCCGGCCAGTAGCCGTCGCCGTTGGCGACGTCGGGCTGCTTGATGAGCGCGGTGAACTTCACCTGCTCGCCCGGCTGCGCCTGGAAGTCGGTGCGCTGGGTCTCCAGGCGACCGGAGGTCCAGTTGCCGGCGCCGTCGCGGATCGCCTTGATGTTCAGCTTGCCGGCGCCGTCGAGGTACACGTTGGCGGTCGAGTTGCTGGCGGTCTCGACCTCGCCGGTCCCCCAGTTCGCGGCGCCGCCCGGGAACTGCGTTCCCGTGCGCATGATCCAGTTGGCGGCGGCCGGAGACGTGTTCGCGGCGCCGTCGAAGTTGTCGCTCCAGACCGTGGTCCAGCCGGGCTCCTGCGACGGCGACGGTGACGTCGACGGTGACGTCGACGGCGTCGGGCTGGTGGTCGGCGACGAGGTCGGGCCGCTGCCGGTGAAGACCTGGAACTCCCACAGCGAGTACCCGTACCCGCCGGGCCGCGCGGTGCCGTACATGCGCACGTAGCGGCCGGAGCCGGTGATGTTCAGCGTCTGCGTGCCGCCGGTGCCGGTGCTGGTGGAGTAGATGTCCGTCCATGACGTGCCGTTGGTCGACGTCTGGATCTGGAACGCCTTGCCGTAGGCGGCCTCCCACTGCAGCACGACCTGGCAGATCGACTGCGTGGTGCCGAGGTCGACCTGGATCCATTGCGGGTCGGAGAACTGGCTGCCCCAGCGGGTGCCCGCGTTGCCGTCGAAGGCGTTGGCGGCGGCGACGTCCGCGCCCTCCACCGACGACGCGCTGGCCGGCTTGCCCTGTGCGGCATTGGTGGTACCGCAGGTGCCCGGGTTCCCGGTGCCGCCGTCGAACGAGCCGTAGACCTTGAACTCGTAGAGGGAGTAGCCGTAGCCGGACCCGCGGACCGTGCCGTACATGCGCACGTAGCGGCCGCTGCCGGTCACGTTGATCGTCTGCGTGCCACCGGTGCCGGTGGTCGTGGCGTAGACGTTCGTCCAGTTCTGGTCATCGGCGGACGTCTGGATCTGGAACGCCTTGCCGTAGGCGCCCTCCCACTGCAGCACGACCTGGCTGATGGTGGCGGGCGCGCCGAGGTCGATGCGGATCCACTGCGGGTCGCTCCACTGGCTGCCCCAGCGGGTGCCGGCGTTGCCGTCGTTGACGAAGCTGGCGGCGACGTCGTCGGCCTGGGTCGAGGAGGCGGTGACGGGCTTGCCTTGCGAGATCAGGCTGTCGGCGGCGCGGGCGAGCGGCGCGACCACGACGGCCACGGCGGCGACGACGGCGAGGGCGATGGCGGAGAGCAGGAGGATCCGCCACTTGGTCGGTCCGCGCCAGGCGGCGGGCCGCCCGCGGAGATGAAGGGCCGGTTGCACTCGGGGGCTCCTAGCTGAGGGGTGTGGGAGAGCGCGGGCCGGCGGGGCTGGAGAGCGCTCTCCAATTGGTCGCAGTCTTGCCCTGCCGTTTCCCGCATGTCAAGAGTGCCGATGTCTTTGGCAAGATCTTTTGACCGAGTTTGCGGTAGTTCCGGGGGATCCTCGCGTCCGCGGACCTTGACACCCCGGCCCGCGACGTCGCAGTCTGGTCACACGGCTCGGAGAGCGCTCTCCAGCCGTTCTTGTTATCCGTTGCGACGTCGCGCCGAGTGCGCGGCACGGGGAGTGGTGGTTGTGAGCACGACGGCGGTGCGGACCACGGAGGGCCTCCTGGCCTTCCCGTCGACGTTCTGGTGGGGCGCGGCGACGGCGGCGTACCAGATCGAGGGCTCCGTGGAGGCCGACGGGCGCACCCCGTCGATCTGGGACACGTTCTCGGCCCAGCCCGGCCGCATCGACAACGGCGACACCGGCGCCCACACGACCGGCCACTACACGCGCTACCGCGAGGACGTCGGGCTGATGTCGTCGATCGGCCTGTCGGCGTACCGCTTCTCGATCGCGTGGCCGCGGATCCGCCCGACCGGCGGGCACGGCGTCAACGAGGCCGGCCTCGGCTTCTACGACCGGCTCGTCGACGAGCTGCTCGGCGCGGGCATCCGGCCGGTCGCGACGCTGTACCACTGGGACCTGCCCCAGGAGCTCGAGGACGCCGGCGGCTGGACGAACCGGGACACCGCGCTGCGGTTCGCCGACTACGCGGCCGTCGTCGCGCAGCGGCTCGGCGACCGGGTGGCGATGTGGAACACGCTGAACGAGCCGTGGTGCTCGGCGTTCCTCGGCTACGGCACGGGCGGGCACGCGCCCGGCCGGCGCGGCCACGTCGGCGCGCTCACCGCCACCCACCACCTGCTGCTCGGCCACGGCCTGGCCGTCGCCGCGCTGCGTGCCGCGGGCGTGACCGGCCAGGTCTCGACGGCCCTGAACGCGGGCGCGGTACGTCCCCTCACCGACGACCCGGCCGACGCCGACGCCGCCCGCCGCATCGACGGCCTGCTGAACCGGATCTTCTTCGACCCGATCCTGCGCGGCGCGTACCCGGCCGACGTCCTGCGCGACACCGAACAGCTCACCGACTGGCACTTCGTCCGGCCGGGCGACCTGGCCACGATCTCGGCGCCGGTCGACGCGATCTGCGTGAACTACTACCAGCCCGACCTGGTGAGCGCGGCCCCCGACGGCGAACTCGACCACGGCACCCCGTACCCGACCGCGCAGGGCGTGCGGTTCCACCCGACGCCGGGGCCGGTGACGCACATGGGCTGGTCGGTCGACCCGACCGGGCTGCGCGACCTGCTGCTGCGCATCCGGCGCGACTACGGCGACCGGCCGCTCTACGTCACCGAGAACGGCGCCGCCTACGAGGACCGGATCGGCCCCGACGGCGGCATCGACGACCCGGAGCGCATCGCCTACCTGCGCGGTCACCTCGCCGCCGTGCACGAGGCCATCTCGGCCGGTGTGGATCTGCGGGGGTACTTCGTGTGGTCGCTGCTCGACAACTTCGAGTGGGCGTTCGGGTTCAGCCGCCGGTTCGGGCTGATCCACGTCGACTACGACACCCTCGCGCGGACCGTGAAGGCGAGCGGGCACTGGTACCGCGCGGCGATCGCCCGCGGCGCCATCGAGGCTTGAGGCCTGTTTCATCACTGGGCCGGGCTGCGGCGGGCCCAGTGATGAACAGGCCTCAGGCGCTGAGGCTGCGCCGGACGCTGATGTAGAACGTCTCGATCCGGCGCACCACGTGCATCAGGCTCGCGAAGTCGACGGGCTTGCGGATGTACGTGTCGACCCGCAGCTCCTGGCTGCGCAGGACGTCCTCCTCGGCGGTGGAGCTGGTCAGCACCACGACCGGGATGTCGTTGAGCCGCGGGTCGGCGTGCACCGCAGCCAGCACGGCCCGGCCGTCGACGCCGGGCAGGTTGAGGTCGAGCAGCAGGATGTCGGGCCGGGGCGCGTCGGCGTAGGGCGGTTCGCGGCGCAGGTAGCGCAGCGCGTCGGCGCCGTCGGCGCACACCGCGATCCGGTTGCGGACCTTGTGGTCGGCGAACGCCTCGCGGGTGATGAGCACGTCGCCGGGGTCGTCCTCGACGAGCAGGATCTCGATCGGTATCGCCGGATCGTCGACCATCCAGACCCTCCCGCACCATCCTGCGCAACCAGCTCAGCGCCCACAGTAACGTGTCCGGGCCACCCGCTCCCAGCCGCGGCGCGCCGGGACGCTACGGTGCTACAGGCTTTCGAGGAGCGGAGCGGTCATGGCGTTCTCGATCTCGACCGTCGGCGGTCACGGCCTCGTGACGGCCGACGGTGAGCTCGACGTGAGCACGTCGGCGGAGTTCCGCCGCACCGTCAACGCCGCGCTCGACGAGGGCGGCGGCACGCTCGTCATCGACCTCTCGGCGGTGACGTTCATGGACTCCACCACGCTCGGCGTGCTCATCGGCGCCTACAACCGGGTCCGCGACGGGGGCGGTGCGCTGGCCGTGGTGTGCCCGGACCGCATCCGGCGGGTGTTCCGGATCACCGGCCTCGACCAGGTGTTCCGCCTGTTCGACACGGTCGAGGCGGCCCGGGCCGCGCTCGCCGGCTAGGCCGCCGGCCGCGGCCGGCGCTCAGCCCGTCGGCAGCGCGGACAGCTCCGGCGCCGAGAGGTGCAGCACCTCGTACCGCGCGGTGCGCCGGATCGCGGCGGCCGCCAGGTCGGGCTTGCCGCGAAAGTGGTGATACATGCTGCCCTGGCCGGCGCCGGCCCGCTCCTGGATCGCCCGCGGGCTGGTGCCGGTGTAGCCGCGCTCCCACAGCAGCGCCTGCGTGCTCGTGACCAACCGGTCGACGGCGTCCATGCCGTACGCACTAGTAGGTACGGAGCCGCCGCGTTAGGTCTGGTCGACCAGCAGGGCGTGGTGGCGGGTCGAGCGCTCGGCGGCCGACTGCTCGCGGAGGATCTCGTCGATCTCGGCGACCTGCTCGGCGGTGTGCCGCGACAGGATCATGTCCAGCTCCAGGCGCTCGGCCGGCGTGCGGTACGCGGCGATCTCCCGGGCCAGCCGACGGCGGGCCCGGCGGGCCTCACCACGGCTGGTCAGGGCGTCGCGCACCCGGCGGGAAACGGTTTCCATGGCTACTCCTTCAGTCGTTCCGACAGCAATACTGTATCGATTCAGAAAGATCCACAGCGCTGGTGCCGCCGTGACGCGGGGCACGCGGGTCGTGAGCTGCGGGTGCAGGATGCAAAGGTGCGCGACGTCACCCCCGCCGGCCTGGAGCCGATCGAGACCGCCTCCCGCGACGAGCTGACCGCCCTGCAGCTCGCCCGCCTCCAGCAGACCCTGCAGCACGCGTACCGCAACGTGCCGCACTACCGGGAGGCGTTCGACGCCGCCGGGGTGCACCCCGACGACTGCCGCGACCTGTCCGACCTGGCGCGGTTCCCGTTGACGACCAAGGACGACCTGCGCCGTCGGTACCCGTTCGGCATGTTCGCGGTCCCCCGCACCGACGTGGTCCGCATCCACGCCTCGTCGGGAACGACCGGGAAACCGACCGTCGTCGGGTACACCCGCGGCGACGTCGACACCTGGTCCGACCTCATGGCCCGCTCGATCCGCGCGTCCGGCGGCCGGCCCGGCGACGTGGTGCACGTCGCCTACGGGTACGGCCTGTTCACCGGCGGCCTCGGCGCCCACTACGGCGCCGAGCGCCTGGGCTGCACGGTCGTGCCGGTGTCGGGCGGCATGACGCAGCGGCAGGTCATGCTGATCCAGGACTTCCGGCCGGACGTCATCATGGTGACGCCGTCGTACCTCCTGGCGATCGTCGACGAGATGGAGCGGCAGGGCCTCGACCCGCGGGAAAGCGCGCTGCAGATCGGGATCCTCGGTGCCGAGCCGTGGACCAACGACATGCGCACCGAGATCGAGGCGCGGCTCGACCTGCACGCCGTCGACATCTACGGCCTGTCGGAGGTGATGGGCCCGGGCGTGGCCAACGAGTGTGTGGAGACGAAGGACGGCCTGCACGTGTGGGAGGACCACTTCTTCCCGGAGATCGTCGACCCGGTCACCGGCGCGCCGCTGCCGGACGGCTCGGTCGGCGAGCTGGTCTTCACGTCGCTGACCAAGGAGGCGATGCCGGTGATCCGGTACCGCACCCGCGACCTGACCCGCCTGCTGCCCGGCACCGCCCGCACCATGCGCCGCATGGAGAAGGTCACCGGCCGCAGCGACGACATGATGATCGTGCGCGGCGTGAACGTCTTCCCGACCCAGATCGAGGAGCTGCTGCTGCGCGAGCCGGCCCTGGCCCCGCACTTCCAGTGCGTGCTGTCCCGCCGGGACCACCTGGACGTCCTGACGGTACTGGCGGAGCGCCGCCCCGCCACCGCGGCCGAGACGGCGGCGGCGTCCGGCGAGCGCCTCGCGTCGCTGGTGAAGAACACGATCGGCGTCTCGGTGGAGGTCCGGGTGCTCCCCGCGGGCGGCGTGGAACGCTCGGCGGGCAAGATGCGCCGCGTGGTCGACGAACGCTAGCCGGCGCGCAGGCGGGGGGTGCCGTCACCCGTCGCGCAGAAGCGGATCAGCCCGGCGACGTCGATGCCGTGGGGCGGATCGGCGGCGTACGCGCCCAGCCGGTCCGCCGCCCGCCCGAGCAGCCGCCCGGCCCCGGCCGGGTTGCCGCGGCGGGCGTGGGTGACCCCGACGGCGAGCTGGGCCAGGCCGCGCCAGAGCTCCCGCTCGGGTGCCGGCGCCGCTTTCCAGGCCGCCTCCAGCACCTCGTGCGCATGGAACGGCCGATCGGCGTCGAGCAGTCGCTGGGCCTGTTCAAGGGCCTCGGCGGGGGTGACGGTGAGGTCGTCGGGCATGGTGGGCACCCCGGTGGCGCCGCGGGGCAGCGGGCGCCCGAGCCCGTCGCGGGGCCGGGCGTTGCGCGCCCGCCCGTCCTCGTCCCGGTCACGTTCCACGGCCTCCACGCTACGTCACGGCCCCCTCACATCGACCGGCCCCCGTACGGTGGCGAGGCTCGATGTCCGGCATGATGGTGTGCGTGACGCAATGGGAGTACGCGCGACTGGAGTACCGTGCGGCGGGAACGCTCGGCATGGACAAGTTCGAGGACTGGGATGCCGTCTTCCACCACCCGGGCGGTGTGCAGCGCTGGGGCACGGACGAGCGCTTCAACGACCTCCGCCACCTCAACCGGGCCGGCGCCGAGGGCTGGCAGGCCTACGACCGGGCCGCGATGCTCATCGGCCAGCCGCACCGCCTGCACGCGGTCACGTACTCCCTCCGCCGCCCCGTGGACCGCTGACCGCGCCGTCACGCCGGTGAGGGCGCGGGCGCACGACGGCGAACCGCGGCCGGGCGTGGTGCCCCGTGGCGGCCGGCCGGCAACGACCGGCCGCCACGGCGCCGCCGCGGCACCGGGTCAGTAGCCGGGGAACAGCGCCCGCAGGTCGTCCAGGGAGAACGCGCCCGTCGCCTTCACCGACGACGGCGTGTACCGCTCGCCCAGGCGGCCCGCGGCCAGCCGCAGCCACGCCTCCAGCGGCAGCGACAGCTCCGCGTCGGGGTCGGCCGGGGGCTCGACGAGCGAGACCTGGTCGGCGTCGACCCGCACCGCGAACCGCTCGTCGCGGTCGGTCAGCGTCACGAGCAGGGTGCCGGTGCGCCCGTCCAGGCGGTCGGGCTTGGCGATCCAGTTGAACATGCCCTCGATGCGGGCGTTCATCAGCTCGGCCGCCGCCGGGTCGAGGGTCGCCGCCGGGTCGAACGCCACGCGGACGTCCCAGTCGTGGTAGCCGAACTCGGTGAGGCGCAGCACCGCCGACGTGGCCACGTCGATCGGCGCCGGCATCCAGCCCACGTCGACGCGGTGCGACGCGCGCTGCTCGGGCGTGAACGCCTCGTACGCCTCGACCAGGCGCTCGTTCGCCGCCGGAAACGCGGCCTGCCGCTCGTCGGGGGTCATCGCGTCCCAGCGGGCCCACACGCCCTTGTTGAACTCGAAGTCGGGCGCCGGCTCGCCGGACAGCGACCGCCGGACGGCCTCCAGGTTGATCTCGGCGCCGCTGCCCAGGTGGCTGATCACCTGGGAGACGTCCCACTCGCCGGCGGCGGACGGGCCGCGCAGCTGCTCCGGCGTGAGCCCGCGCACCAGCGCCGTCAGCTCGTCGTGGCCCGTGCGGAGAGCGGCGATCGCTTGATCGGCTCGGGTGGTCATGACACTCCTCAGGCTCGGGACGGGGAAACAACTTGAAGCATAAACAATCCTGTGACGCACGACTCGCGGAGACTGCCCGATCAGCAATATTGCCTGCTTGGCAACATCAGGTACTTTCTGATCGTGAACACGGGGGTCGTATCCGGTGAACGCCAGAGCACCACGAGGCTACGACCACGTGCGTGGACCGAGTTACTGCTGGTCGTCGGGCTTTTCCTGGCGTACAAGATGGGACGCCTCGTCGTCGACGGACGGGTGAGCGCCGCGTACGCCGACGCCAACCTGGTCTGGCACGTCGAGCGGGCCCTCCGCCTGCCCAGCGAGGCCGACCTGCAGCAGGTGCTGCTCAGCGCCGAGGCGCTGGTGCGCGGCGCCAACATCTACTACGCCGTCGTCCACTTCCCGGCGACGATCGCGTTCCTGCTCTTCATGTACTTCTTCCGGCCCGAACACTACGTGCGCTTCCGGCGGATGCTCGCCTGGCTCACCGCCATGGGGCTGCTGATCCACTTCGCGTTCCCCCTCGCACCGCCGCGGATGCTCGGCGCGCTCGGGCTGGTCGACACCGCCGCCGTCTACGGACCCTCGGTGTACGGGCCGCCGGAGACCGACACGCTCAGCAACCAGTATGCGGCGATGCCGTCGCTGCACGTCGGGTGGGCCATCGTCGTCGCGGCCGGGCTGATCGTGGCGACCCGGACGAAGTGGCGCTGGCTGTGGATCGCGCACCCGGTGCTGACCATGATCGTCGTCGTGGGCACCGCCAACCACTACTGGCTGGACGGAGCCGTCGCCGGGGGCCTGGTCGCCGGCCTGCTGGCGGCGACCGCCAAGCGTGAGCTGGAGGTTCCGGCGGTACCGCTGCCGCTGCAACGCGCCGAGACCGCGCACATCGCCGGAAAGCCGACCTGACCGGCGCGAGACGAGCGCGGTTGCGCTATCAAGGTCCCGTGGACTGGAACCTTCGCACCTGCGCCCGGCGCGGCCACGTGACGTACGCGCCCGCCGAGGACGCCTACCGCGAGCGCCTGGAGGCGACGACCCCGGTCGGCCCGGCCTGGCGGTGCCTGCGCTGCGGCGACTTCGTCATCGGCGAGCCGCACGCGCGCGGTCCGGCCGAGGACGCGCCGATCGTGCTGCGCGGCCGGGCCCTGCGCGACGCGCTCATCCTGCGCCTGCTGTCCGTCGAGCGGTTCGTCAAGGGCCTGCTCGTGCTCGCCGCCGCCTACGGCGTGTTCCACTTCCGCAGCCACCGCGACGGCGTCGAGCGGGCGTTCAACGAGGACCTGCCGCTGCTGCGGCCGTTCGCCGACAAGATCGGCTGGCGGTTCGAGGACTCCGCGATGATCCACACGATCCGGACCGTCATCGAGGCCGAGTCGCGCACCCTGCTGTGGGTCGCCGCCGGCCTCGCGCTCTACGGGGTGCTGCAGCTCGTCGAGGGCATCGGCCTGTGGCTGCTCAAGCGCTGGGGCGAGTACTTCGCGGTGGTCGCCACCTCGCTCGGCCTGCCGGTCGAGATCTACGAGCTCACCGAGAAGGTGACCTGGCTGCGCATCGGCGCGCTCGTGGTGAACGTCGCCGCCGTGCTGTACATCCTGTTGTCGAAGCGGCTGTTCGGGCTGCGGGGCGGCCACGCCGCGTACGCCGCCGAGCGGCACGAGACGAGCCTGCTCGAGGTCGAGATCGCCGCGCACGAGCCGACCCTGCCCCGCGGGCTACGGGATCCCAAACTCCCGGTAGGCGCTCGGTGACCGGCTGATCGCGCAACTGCCTCTGGCGGGAAACGGATTGGCGTCGTATAGTTGAACGCGAGACCGGCATCTTCCCCCGTGGATGCCGGTCTTCTTACTGTCGGACGCTGCCCCGGATCGTGCGGATCGCATTGAGGTTGTGCTCCCGCGCCGCGGTCTCCAGCACCGCAGGGTGGTCCTCCCCCGCCTCCAGCAGGTCCAGCAGGCGGTCGTGCTCGTCGACGGCGCCGCTCAGCCGCACCTGGGGGTAGAGCGCGGCGAGCACGCGCGACGCGTCGATGCGGTCCCAGATCCCGTCGAGGGCGTCGATCATGTACTGGTTGCCGCAGCAGCAGTACAGGGTGCGGTGGAACCGCCGGTGCAGGGCCATGATCTCGCCGTGGTCGAGCCGGCGCGCCGCGGCGCCGGTGCGCAGGGCGGCGTTGAGCCGGCGGGCCTCGGCGATCTGCTCGGCGGTCACGTGCCGGGCCGCCGCCGCGAACGCGTAGCCGTCGAGCAGCGCGAGCATCTCGACCAGCCGCTCCCACTGCTCGTCCCGCAGGGTGGCGACCCGGGCCCCGACGTTGCGGGCGAAGCTGACCAGCCCCTCGGCCTCCAGGCGGCGGATCGCCTCACGGACCGGCACCGGGCTGACGTCGAGCTCGCGGGCGAGGGCGCTGAGGACCAGCCGGTGACCCGGCCCGTAGCGGCCGTCGAGGATCCGCTCGCGGATCTCCCGGTAGGCCAGCTCGTGCTTGGAGGGCTCGGCAGGCCCGGGCGCCCGGGAAGACTCAAGTTGCACGTGCGGATTCCGCTCTTGACATCGGCGGAGGCACCCCACAATCATATACGATCGGACGTTCGCCATCCGTGGTGCGGCTGGTCGACGGGGGCAACCGCGCCGCGGATGGCGAAAGTCAGGCGGTCCGTTCGGCGCTCAGGCCCAGCTCGCGCATCGACGTCTCGCGCATCTCCACCTTCCGGACCTTGCCCGTCACGGTCATCGGGAAGCCGTCCACGATCTTCACGTGCCGTGGGATCTTGTAGTGTGCCAGGCGCCCGGCGCAGAACTCGCGCACGGCCTCGGCGGTGAGCGGTGCCGCGCCCTCCCGCAGCCGCACCCAGGCCATCAGCTCCTCGCCGTAGCGCTGGTCCGGCACGCCGATCACCTGGACGTCGACGATGTCCGGGTGGGTGTACAGGAACTCCTCGACCTCGCGCGGGTAGACGTTCTCGCCGCCGCGGATGACGAGGTCCTTGATCCGGCCGACGATGTTCACGTAGCCCGCGTCGTCCATGGTCGCCAGGTCGCCGGTGTGCATCCAGCGGGCGCTGTCGATCGCCTCGGCCGTCTCGGCGGGCTGCCGCCAGTACCCCAGCATCACGCTGTAACCGCGGGTGCACAGCTCCCCCGGGGTGCCACGCGGGACGACCAGGCCGCTGTGCGGGTCGACCACCTTCACCTCGAGGTGCGGCCCGACCCGGCCGACGGTGGACACCCGCCGGTCGAGGCCGTCGTCGCGGGCGGTCTGGGTGGAGACCGGTGACGTCTCGGTCATCCCGTAGCAGATCGTCACCTCGGCCATGCCCATGTCGGCGATGACGCGCCGCATCACGTGCACGGGGCACGGCGAGCCGGCCATCACGCCGGTCCGCAGGCTCGACAGGTCGTAGCCGGCGAAGTCCGGCAGGGCCAGCTCGGCGATGAACATGGTGGGCACGCCGTAGAGGACGGTGCAGCGCTCCCGGTGGACCGCGCGCAGCGTGGCGGCCGGGTCGAACGAGCGCTCCGGGATCACCATGCAGGCACCGTGCGTGGTCGCGCCGAGGTTGCCCATCACCATGCCGAAGCAGTGGTAGAACGGCACCGGCAGGCAGACCCGGTCGGCCTCCGTCCAGCCCTGCGCCTCGGCGACGAAATAGCCGTTATTCAATATATTGTGATGCGAGAGCGTCGCCCCTTTGGGGAACCCGGTCGTGCCCGACGTGTACTGGATGTTGATCGGGTCGTCGAAGGTGAGCGTGGCCTCGCGCTCGCGGAGCGCCTCGGCGGTCGCTTCGCGGTCGAACAACGGCCCGTCACCGATGAAGACCACGTCGTCGAGCGACGGGCGGACCTCGGTGACCATGGCCCGGTAGTCCGAGGTCTTCAGCCGCTGCGCCGCCACGAGCAGCCCGACGCCGGACTGCTCCAGCACGTAGCGCAGCTCGTGCGTGCGGTACGCCGGGTTGATGTTGACCAGGATGGCGCCGGTCTTCGCGGTGGCGTACTGCAGGATCGTCCACTCCGGACAGTTCGGCGCCCAGATGCCGACGCGGTCGCCCTTCGCGATCCCGCGGGCGATCAGCCCCCGGGCCGCGGCCTCCACGTCGGCGTGCAGCTCGGCGTAGGTCCACCGGCGGCCGCTCGGCACGTCCACGAGCGCCTCGGCGCCGGGCACCCGGGCGGCGGTGCGGTCGAGGTTCGCGCCGATGGTCTCGCCGAGCAGGGGCACGCCGGCGAGGCCGACGCTGTACGACAGCGACATGCATTCACGATGCCACCGCGGCCCGCACTCCTCCAGTGCTCGGCGGCTCCCGGTGCCGGTGGCGGCGTCGACCTCGGCGGCGCCGGGACGATCGTGGGCACCCCGGCCCGGGTCCGTCGTCGGCGCGGTGCCGGCCGGGCGGACCGGCCGACCCCGCGGAGATCGGTGGAACCGCGCGGTTGCCCGTAACCTTGGCGTCATGGCCGGCCCCTTCTTCGCCGACACCGAGGTCAGCCGTGACCTGGCGGCCGTCGACTGGGCCGCGACCCCGCTCGGTCCGCCCGACGACTGGCCGCAGAGCCTGCGCTCGGTGGTGCGCATCCTGCTCGGCTCGCGGTTCTCGATGTGGATGGCCTGGGGGCCCGAGCTCACGTTCTTCTGCAACGACGCCTACCGGCGCGACACGCTCGGCAAGAAGTACCCCTGGGCGCTCGGCCGCCCGGCCAGCGAGGTCTGGGCCGAGATCTGGCCCGAGATCGGCCCCCGCATCCGCACGGTCATCGACACCGGCGTCGCGACCTGGGACGAGGCCCTGCGGCTGTTCGTCAACCGCAGCGGCTTCACGGAGGAGTCGTACCACACGTTCTCCTACAGCCCGCTCACGGACGACGACGGCACGATCACCGGCATGCTGTGCGTCGTCAGCGAGGAGACCGAACGGGTCATCGCCGAGCGGCGCATGGCCACGCTGCGCGACCTGGGCTCCGACGCCGGCGAGGGCGGCGTGTTCGCGGTCGCCGAGCGGCACCTCGCCGCCCGCGACGACGACCTGCCGTTCACGCTCGCCTATCTGTTCGACGACGACGGCGGTGCGCGGCTGGCCTGCAGCACCGGCGTGCCCGACGGGCACCCGCTGCGCACGTCGGCGGCGTGGCCGCTGGCCGAGCTGGAGCGCGGGGTCCCGCTGACCCTCGGCGGGTTTACCTGGCTGCCGGCCGGGGCGTGGCCGGAGCCGCCGACCGAGGTCCGGCTGGTGCCGCTGGCCCGGGAGGGCGGCGGGCAGCCGTACGGCTTCCTCGTCGTCGGGCTCAACCGGTATCGGCCGTTCGACCAGGGGTACAGCGGCTTCCTCGACCTGCTCGCGGGGCAGGTCGCCGCCCGGATCGCCGCCGAGCGCGCCTACGACGCCGAGCGGCAGCGCGCCGAGCAGCTCGCCGAGCTCGACCAGGCCAAGACGGCCTTCTTCACCAACGTGAGCCACGAGTTCCGCACCCCGCTGACGCTGCTGCTCGGGCCGGCCGAGGACGTGCTGGCCACCCCGCTCACCCCGGACCAGCGCGACCGGATCGAGGTCGTGCACCGCAACGCCGAGCGCCTGCTGAAGCTCGTGAACACCCTGCTGGACTTCTCGCAGCTGGAGTCGGGCCGGCTGGAGCCCCGCCTGGAGGCGCTCGACCTGGCCGGGCTCACCGCCGAGCTGGCCGCGATGTTCCGCCCGGCGGCCGACCGGGCCGGGCTGTCGCTCGTCGTGGACTGCCCGCCGCTGCCCCGGCCGGTCGCCGCGGACCGGGAGATGTGGTCGAAGATCACGCTCAACCTGCTGTCGAACGCGCTGAAGTTCACGTTCTCCGGCACGATCGCGGTGCGGCTGGCCGACGGCGGCGACGGGTTCGCGCAGCTGCGCGTCACCGACACCGGCGTCGGCATCGACCCGGCCGACCAGGGCGCGCTGTTCGACCGGTTCCACCGGGTGACCGGCGCCCGCTCGCGCACCCACGAGGGCTCCGGCATCGGCCTCGCGCTGGTCGCCGAGCTGACCGCGCTGCACGGCGGCACGGTCGGGGTGCGCTCGGCCGTCGGCGAGGGCAGCACGTTCACCGTCCGGATCCC
This sequence comes from Dactylosporangium sucinum, assembly GCF_014647515.1. GTDB lineage: Bacteria > Actinomycetota > Actinomycetes > Mycobacteriales > Micromonosporaceae > Dactylosporangium > Dactylosporangium sucinum. Next base: position 18,240 of record NZ_BMPI01000014.1, read on the forward strand.
GTTCGGTCCGGCGTCGCCGCCCGGCGACGGCTCGGCGCTCTCCCGGGATCTGCGCGGCTACGTCGCCGAGGTCGACCGGTGGGTGGGCACGCCCCTGCCGGTGCCGATGTCGGGGGCGACCGGGCCGCGGGTGCTGGTCGTCGACGACAACGCCGACATGCGCGACTACATCCGGCGCATCCTGGAGATCGACTACCGGATCGTGGAGGCCGGCGACGGGCTGCAGGCCCTGGCCCTGGTCCGGGCCGACCCGCCCGACCTGGTCCTCACCGACGTGATGATGCCCAACCTCGACGGGTTCGGCCTGCTCGCCGCGCTGCGCGAGTCGGGGGCCGCACACGTGCCGGTGATCATGCTGTCGGCCCGCGCCGGCGACGAGGCGACTGTCGAGGGGCTCGAGGCCGGCGCCGACGACTACCTCGTCAAGCCGTTCTCGCCGCGCGAGCTGCGCGCCCGGGTGCGCTCCAACCTGGAGTTCGACCGGCTCCGGCGCACCCGCGACGAGCTGCAGCGCAGCCGCGAGCTGCTCGACCAGGCGCAGCGGCTGGCCTCGGTCGGCAGCTGGGAGCTCGACCTGCGCACCGGCGCCGTGCACGGCTCCGACGAGTTCCTGCGCCAGTTCGGCTCGACCGGCACGCTCGAACCGGACTTCTTCGTCACCCACCTGCACCCCGACGACCGGGCCCACGTCGAGGCGGCCCTCACCGCCGCGGTCGCCGGCGAGCCGCTCGACTACGAAGCCCGGGTCCGGCTGGACGACGGCTCCGTCCGGGTGTTCCGCACGCTCGGCGAGCTGGAGCGCGACGCGACCGGCACCCCGGTCATGCTGCGCGGCTCCAACCAGGACATCACCGAGCAGCGGCGGGCCCAGCAGGCGATCGCCGCCGGCGCGGCGGCGCAGGAGGCCGCGGCCCGCGAGCACCGCATCGCCGACGAGCTGCAGCGCAGCCTCATGCCGCCGGTCCGGCTCGACCCGGAGCACCTGGAGGTCGCCGCCTACTACCGGCCGGGTGTGGCGGGCACGCAGGTCGGCGGCGACTGGTACGACGTCATCGAGCTCGGCGCCGACCGCACCGCCCTGGTGATGGGCGACGTGATGGGCCGCGGCGTGCCGGCCGCCGCGGTGATGGGCCAACTGCGGGCGGCGGTGCGCGCCTACGCCCGGCTCGACCTGCCGCCGGCCGACGTGCTCGAGTACCTCGACGGGGTCGTCCGCGACCTGCGCGAGGACCAGATCGTCACCTGCGTCTACGCCGTCTACGACCCGGGCGAGCGGAGCCTGACGTACGCCAACGCCGGGCACCTGCCGCCGCTGCTGCTCCTGCCGGGGGCGGCGCCGCGGCCCCTCACGTCGTCCGGCCCGCCGCTGGGCACCGGGCCGATCACCCTGGCGGAGGAGCGGATCGAGCTGCCCGTCGGGTCGCTGCTCACGCTGTACACCGACGGCCTGGTCGAACACCGGGACCGGGACCTGGACAGCGGCATCTTCGCCCTGGCCGCGCTCGTCGGCGACATCGCGGGGCCGCTCGGCGACGTGCCCGACCGGCTGGTGTCCCGGCTGCTGCCCGACGGCCCCGACGACGACATCACGCTGCTGCTCACCCGGGTCGTCGGCGAGCCGGGCGACGAGCAGTCGGTCATCCGGCACATCCCGGCCGAGGAGCGCGCGGTCCGCGACGCCCGCCGCCTGGTCGGCACGACCCTGCGCCGCTGGTCGGCGCCGCCGCGGGTGGTCGACGACATGACCCTGGTCGTGAGCGAGCTGGCCGCGAACGCGGTCCTGCACGGCCGCCCACCGATCCAGCTGCGGCTGCGCCGCACGGCGACGCACGTGGTGCTGGAGCTGCACGACACGGCGCCGTACCTGCCGCGCAAGCAGCGGCCGACCCCGGACGACGAGCACGGCCGGGGCCTGCAGCTGGTGGCGTCGCTGTGCGACCGGTGGGGCACCCGCCCCACGGCCGACGGCAAGGCCGTCTGGTGCATGCGCTCGATCTGAGCGAGGCGGCTACTTGTTCGCCCCGAGGCAGAGCCCGTCGCCCTTCTTGCCCTGCTCACCCTGCCGGTAGGTGGCGGCGGTGTCGGGCCACTGGTTGCAGACGGTCGTGACGCTGACCGTGCTCTCTTCCTCGCGGCCGTGCTCCCGGCCGTCTGGTTCGCCAACCGTGACCAGGCCATACCGGGTAGGCGTAGCGCCTGCACCCGCCCCGGGGCTCGCTTGTGTCGCGATGCCGACGGGCGCGCCGCGGGGTGAGGGGTGGCGGGGGCTCGCGGGTGAGCGCGACGCCCGGCACGGCGTTCGCGGCGGGCCGCCGTCCTACCGTTGGAGCGGTGAGCGTGGTCCGGCGCGAGGCGCGGCGGCGGTGGATCATCGTCGGCGCGGCGCTGGCCGTGCTCGTGGCCGTCCCGGTCGGGATCGCCACCGCACCCGCCGGCGCGGAACAGGTCCCGGCCCCGGTGCTGCGGCAGCGCATCCTCGGCTCGGCGGGCACGGCGTTCCAGGGGTACGTGGAGACCCGCGGCACCGTCGTGCTGCCCGACCTGCCACAGCTCAACGACCTCGCCGGGCTGCTCGGCGGCACCACCAGCATGCGGGTCTGGCACGCCGGGCCGCGCGCCTGGCGGGTCGCCGTCCTCGACCCCGTCGGGGAGCGGGACACGTACCGGACCGGGGACGCGACGTACACCTGGGACTTCAGCCGGAACCTGTGGACCGAGCTCACCGGCGATCCCGCCGTGCGGCTGCCCCGCGCCGCCGACCTGCTGCCGCCCGACCTCGCGCGGCGGCTCCTGCTCGACGCCGGGGCGGGCGTGCCGATGCGGTCGCTGCCGGGGCAGCGGATCGCCGGGATCGCGGCCGCCGGGCTGCGCCTGTCGCCCGCCGACCCGGACACCACGATCCGGCGGGTCGACGTGTGGGCCGACCCGGGGACCGGGCTGCCGCTGCGGGTCGACGTGGGCTCGGCGTTCAGCTCGCGGTTCCTCGACCTCAGCCGCACGCCGCCGTCCGCCGACGTCGTCCGGCCGCGCGGCTCCAGCCACTCCGGGTTCGTCACGACCGCCCAGCCGGACGTCGTCGCCGCGCTGAACTCGGTCGCCGGGGTGGGCCTGCCCGGCAGCCTGGCCGGGCGCGCCCGCGTGCCGGGGCCGGTCGAGGCGATCGCCGTGTACGGCACAGGGCTGTCCCGGTTCGTCGTCGTGGCGGTGCCGGGGCGGCTCGGCGAGCGGACCCTCGCCGCCGTGCGGGAGGTCGTGCAGTCGGGGACGCTCACGGTGCTGGTGGCCCGCCCGTCCCGGCGGACCTACCTGCTCGCCGGCTTCGTCACCCCGGCGCTGCTCGGCCGCGCCCAGGCGGACCTGCCGTGATCGAGACCCGCGGGCTCACGAAGCGGTACGGGCGGCTCACCGCGGTCGACGGCGTCGGCCTCGCGGTGCCCGACGGGTCGCGCTTCGGGCTGCTCGGGCCGAACGGCTCCGGCAAGACGACGCTCATCCGGATGCTGCTCGGGCTCGTGTTCGCGACCAGCGGCGAGATCACCCTGCTCGGCCGGCCGGTCCCCCGCCGGCTGTGCGAGGTGCTGCCCGACGTCGGGGCGCTCGTCGAGGGCCCGGCCGCCTACGGGCACCTCTCCGGCCGGGCCAACCTGCGCCTGCTCGACGCCGCCGGCCGCTCGTCGCGGGCGACCCGGCGCCGCCGCGTCGACGAGGCGCTCGACCGGGTCGGGCTCGGCGGCGTCGACCACCGGCCGGTCCGCGCGTACTCGCTCGGCATGCGGCAGCGCCTCGGCCTGGCCGCGGCCCTCCTGCGCGCGCCGCGGCTGCTGGTGCTGGACGAGCCGACGAACGGCCTCGACCCGCAGGGCATCCACGAGATCCGCGAGCTGCTGCGCGAGCTGAACGCGGCCGGGACCACGCTGCTGGTCTCCAGCCACCTGCTGGCCGAGGTCGAGCAGCTGTGCACGTGGGTCGGGATCATGGACCACGGCCGGCTGGTCCGCCAGGACGAGCTGGCCGCGCTGCGCGCCCCGACGGGCCGGGTCGTCGTGCGGACCCCGGACGCCGACCGGGTCGCCGCCCTCCTCGACGGCCGGGTCGAGCACCGCGCCGGGGACCGGCTCGCGGTCCGGCACGCCGACGCCGCCGCGCTGAACGCGCACCTGGTGGGCGAGGGGCTGCGGGTGACCGAGCTGGCCCCCGAGCGGCGGACGCTCGAGCAGGTGATGCTGGCCGCGACCGGCGCCGGGTCGGACCGCATCGACGCCGTCACCGTGCGCGCCACGGACGGGGAAGGGACGGATCTGCCGTGATGCTCGTCGAGTTGGAGAAGCTCGCCCGGCGGCCGCGGACCTGGGTCAGCGTCGGGCTGCTGTGCGCGCTGCCCGTGGCGGTGGCCGTGCTGCTCGCCACGACGCGGATCGGGACGGCCGCCGGGCAGGGCCCCGCGTTCCTGTCCGCCGTGCTGGCCAACGGGTCGCTGTTCCCGGCGGCGGCGCTCGCCATCGTCCTGCCGCTGTTCCTGCCGGTGGCGGTCGCGATCGTGGGCGGCGACGCGGTGGCCGGCGAGGCGAGCGCGGGCATGCTGCGGTACCTCGTGGCGCGCCCCGTCGGCCGGACCCGGCTGCTCGTCGCCAAGCTCGTCGCGCTCACCGTGTTCGTCGCGGGAGCGGTCGTCGCCGTCGCGGTGAGCGGGTTCCTCGTCGGCGTGCTGCTGTTCCCGAGCGGGGGCGGCGGCGACGCCGTCACGTCGGTGTCCGGCCCGGCGCTCAGCAGCGGCCAGGTGGCGCTGCGGATCGCGGCGGCGATGGCGTACGTCGGGCTGTCCATGCTCGGGGTCGGGACGATCGCGCTGTTCCTGTCGACGGTCACCGACTCGGCGCTCGGGGCGACTCTCGGCGCGATCGCCGTGCTGGTGGCGAGCCAGCTGTTCGTGGGGCTCGACGCGGCCTCGGCGATCCGGCCGTACCTGCCGACCCGGTACTGGCTCGCCTGGATCGACCTCTTCCGCGAGCCGGTCCTGTGGCGCGACATCGAGCGGGGCCTCGGCATCCAGGCCGTGTACGTCGCCGTGTTCCTCGCCCTGGCCTGGGCGAACTTCGCGACCAAGGACGTGACCAGCTAACACGGCTCCGGAGGCCGGATCGCCGCCCTGCCCAGGGCGTCGGCGACCAGGGTGGTCACGTACGGGTCCACCGGCAGCTCGGCGTGGCTGACCCGCAGGCCCGGGCAGTACCGCTGGAGGTCGACGTCGACCGCGCCGGCGAGGCGGGCCGAGTCGGGCGGGACGACCGTCTGGTCCTGCTGCGACCAGACGCTCAGCCACTGCGGCGGCCGCGGCACCGGCTCGGGCAGCGCCCCGAGCAGCGCGCTGCCCGGGGCGAGCTGCTGGCAGGCGGTCGGGCAGGCGCCCGGCAGCGTCGCGGCACCCGTCGCCGCGAGCCGGGCGCCGTGGTGGGGTGAGCCGAGGGTGACGATCCGGCGGGCCTTGTGGCGGCCGTCGAACCGCTCGAACCACAGCCGGGCCACCACGCCGCCGGCCGAGTAGCCGACGAGGTCCACCGACGGGGCCTGCCGCAGCGCGTCGGTGACGGCGTCGTCGAGGGCGTCGGCCTGGCCGTTGAGGTCCCCGGTGCCGCCGTCGGGCAGGGCCACCACGCGCACCGCCCGCCCGCCGGTGCGCAGCTCCACGGCGAGCGTGTCGAGGGCGGCGGCGTTGCCGCCGTAGCCGGGCACCAGCAGCACCGCACCCGGATCGTCCTGCGCGGGCACGCCGCGCGGCTCGTGCCGGACCAGCCACCGCAGCCCGGCCGCCCCGGCGACGAGCGCCACGATCGCCGCGAGGACGACGAACATCGCGCGCCGGCGGGGGCTCATGCCGCCTCAGTACCCCGGGATCACCGCAGCTCCCCCACCGGCGGCACCCGGAGGCGCCGGTCGCACGAGCCCGTCACCAGGCCGGCCTTTGCCGGATGTCGCGGAGGCAGCGGTCGAGCCGCCTCCCGGCGACGGGCCGGGCGGCCCGTATCGATGTGTACCGAACTGTTCACCGCGCGCACGTGTGGGTGTCAACCCGGCCTCACAGCCGCTGCCGACGATGTGGGACCCGCTCCCCGCGCTCCGAGACGAGGCACCGCGTGTACCTGTCCACGGTGGACAAACCCGCCGGGTCCGCCGCCCGCCGCGGCCGGGTCGCCGGCACGGTCGTCGCGCTCGGCACGGTCAGCCTGATCACCGACGTGTCGTCCGAGATGGTCACTGCGATCCTCCCCCTTTACCTCGTGCTCGGCCTCCACCTGGGCCCGGCCGCGTTCGGCGTCGTCGACGGCCTGTACACCGGCGCGACGGCCCTGCTGCGCCTCGCCGGCGGCTACGTCGCCGACCGGGCCGGCCGCCGCAAGACGGTCGCCGGCACCGGCTACGCCCTGTCGGCGGTGGCCAAGCTCGGCCTGCTCGCCGCCGGCTCGTCCGTGGCCGGCATCGGCGCGGCGATCGTCGCCGACCGGGCCGGCAAGGGCCTGCGCACCGCGCCGCGGGACGCCCTGATCACCCTGTCGACCCCGCCGGACCGGCTGGGCCGCGCGTTCGGCGTGCACCGCATGATGGACAGCGTCGGCGCGTTCGCCGGCCCGCTGGTCGTGATCGCCGTCCTGGCCGCGGCCGGCCAGGCCTTCGACGCGGTCTTCGTCACCAGCTTCTGCGTCGCCCTCCTCGGCGTCGTCGTCCTGGTCCTGTTCGTCCACGAGCCCCGCAGCACGCCACCCGGCGCGGCCCCGGAGCCGGCGGGCACCACGACAGCCGCGGCCGCCGCCGCGCCGCCTCCGCCTCCGACGCCGGAGGCGACCACGGCGACGCCGGAGGCGACCACGGCGACGCCGGAGGCGACCACGGCGACGCCGGAGGCGACCACGGCGACGCCGGACCGGCCGGCCGTGTCCCTGCGGGCCGCGGCCGGCCTGCTGCGCCGCCGCGAGGTGCGCCTGGTCGTCGCGGCGGCCGTCGTCATGGGCCTGGCGACGATCGGCGACGGCTTCGTCTACCTCGTCCTGCAGCAGCGGCACGACCTGGCCACCGGCTGGTTCCCACTCCTCGCCGTCGGCACCAACCTCGTCTATCTCCTCCTCGCCCTCCCGCTGGGCGCGCTCGCCGACCGGATCGGCCGGCGCCGGGTGTGGCTGGGCGGCTTCGCCGCCCTCGCCGCCGTCTACCTGCTGCTGGCCGTGCGGCCCGGCGGCTGGGCCGCGCTCGTGGTCACGGTGGCCCTCTACGGCGCGTTCTACGCGGCCACCGACGGCGTGCTGATGGCGCTCGCCGGGCCGCTGCTCCCGGAGCGGCTGCGCACGACGGGCATCGCGCTCGTGCAGAGCGGGCAGGCGCTGGCATATCTGGCCTCCTCGGTCCTCTTCGGCATCGCCTGGCAGTGGTGGGGGGCGGGCGCGGCACTGCTCGTGGCCGCCGGTGCGGCAGCCGCCGCCCTCGCCCTCGTGGCCACCATCCTGCACGAGGGGTACGACAGAACTCAGCGACCCATCGAAGGGCTTGAAGACGCAGCTACTCGGGAGTAACTTGACCGGATGCGCTTGGTCGCCCAGCTCCTCGCGGCCGCCGGGATCCTCGCGGAGGGCCTGGTCGTCGGCGGTCTGCTCTTCGTGCTCGGCGGGGTCGTCGACGCCTACTCCATGTCGCTCAACGGCGCCGATCCCGGCGACGCCCAGGTCGCGATCCGGGTCGCGGCCGTCGTCCTCGGTCTGGCCCTCGCCGCCCTCGGCGCCGGCCTCGGGCGCGCCGCGCTGCGCCACCGGCCGGCGCGGCGGCTGACGATGGCCGCGCTGGTCGTGCAGTGCGTCGTGGTCGCCGTCGCGGGCGTCGCGCTGGGCTGGGCCGTGTTCCTCGGCGCGCTCCTCGTGCTCGGGTTCCTGCTCTGGGTACAACTGGATGAACAGCCGCTCGAAGCGGAAGGCCGATAGAGCACCTCCCCGCCGCGAACCGACGCGGTAGCGTGTCGCGGAACGCGATCGCGAGAGGGGATCCGGCGTGGAGCAGGTCAGGGTCGGGCGACGGGTCGGGCGGGCACTCGGCCGCATGCTGCGGCCGTTCCAGCCGCCCGAGCACCTGCCGCAGCTGCTGCCCAATCCCGACCGCGACGGGGCGATCGTCGACTGCGCGCTCTACGTGCGCGGCGCCCGGCAGCCCGGCCGGCCCGCGTTCACGGAGGCGGTCGAGGCGGCCCGGCGCCGGCGCAACGGCTTCGTGTGGCTGGGCCTGTTCGAGCCGACCTGGGCGCAGTTCGCCGGGGTCGCCGACCTGCTCGGCATCGACGAGCTGACCGTCGAGCAGACCCTCGCGGCCGACCGCCGGCCCGGCCTGGAGCAGCGCGGCGACGTGACCGTGCTGACCGTGCGCACGGCGCGGTACGTCGAGCACGCCGAGCTCACGGCCACCTCCGAGGTCGTCGACACCGGCGCGGTGACGCTGCTCATCGGCCGGCACTTCGTCGTCAGCGTGCGGCACGGCGCGGCCGGCGCGCTCGCCGACGTGCGCGGGCAGCTGCAGGAGCGGCCGACGCTGCTCGTGCACGGGCCGTGGGCGGTCGGCTACGCGGTGATCGAGCGCATGGTCGAGCTGTACCACGACGTCTCCACGCGGGTCGAGCGCGACGTCGAGAAGCTCGAGGAGACCGCGTTCCTGCGTGTCGGCGGCTGCGACGTCCAGCAGATCTACCAGCTCAAGCGCGAGCTGGTCGAGTTCAAGCGCGCGGTGCTGCCGCTGCAACCGCCGCTGCGGCGCACCACGGAGACGTCCGTGGACCTGCCGCCCGCGCTCAAGCAGTACTTCCAGGACGTCCACGGGCGGCTGCACCAGGTCGTGGAGCGCGTCGGGTCGTACAACGAGCTGCTCGACTCGATCCTGCAGGCCCGCCTGGCCCAGGTCGGCCTCGACCAGAACAACGACATGCGCAAGATCGCGGCGTGGGCCGCGATCGCCGCCATGCAGACCGCCATCGCCGGCATCTACGGCATGAACTTCGGCAACATCCCGGGGCTGCACTGGCAATGGGGGTTCGCCGTGGTACTGCTGGTGATGCTCACCGGCGCGCTCGTGCTCCACCGGCTGTTCCGCCGGTCCGGCTGGCTATGAGGACTCCCAGATGACGACCACGCCCGAGTACCTGCTGCCGGCGAAGCTGCCGAGCCCCGCACCCCGCGAGCGGCCCGGCGGCCCGGTCAGCCGGTGGCTCCTGGCGAACCGCGTGGCGCCGGTCGGCCCGGAGAGCGACGAGTCGCACGCCAAGCCGCAGGCCTGGTGGAAGGTCATGTCGCTGACCGGCGTCGACTACTTCTCCACCCTGTCCTACCTGCCGGCGATCGCCGCGCTGGCCGCCGGCGCCCTGTCGCCGCTCGCCACCCTGCTCATCGTCGCGCTGACCCTGCTCGGCATGCTGCCGATGTACCGGCGCGTCGCCAAGGAGAGCCCGCACGGCCAGGGCTCGGTCGCGATGCTGGAGCACCTGCTGCCGTTCTGGCGCGGCAAGCTGTTCGTGCTGGTGCTGCTGGGCTTCGTCGCCACCTCGTGGATCATCACGATCACGCTGTCGGCCGCCGACGCGTCGGTCCACATGATCGAGAACCCGGTGTTCCCGCACTTCATGCACGGCCACGAGGTGCTCGTCACGGTCGTGCTGCTGCTCGTCCTCGGCTTCGTGTTCCTGCTCGGCTTCAGCGAGGCGGTCGCCGTCGCGATCCCGCTCGTGGCGGTGTTCCTGCTGCTCAACGCGGTCATCGTGGTCGTCGGGTTGGTCGACGTGTTCACCACCGCCGGTGCGCTGTCCGACTGGCGGCACGCGCTCACCACCGAGCACGGCAGCGGGGCCGGCGGGCTGGTCCTGCCCGCGCTCATCGCGTTCCCGTCGCTGGTGCTGGGCCTGTCCGGGTTCGAGACCGGGGTCAGCATGATGCCGCTCGTCGCCGCCGACGGCAAGACCGACGAGGAGCGCCGCGCGTCGCGGCTGCGCAACACGAAGAAGCTGCTCACGGTGGCCGCCGCGATCATGTCCGTCTACCTCGTGGCGACCAGCTTCATCACGACCGTGCTCATCCCGCACGAGAAGTTCGAGGCGGGCGGCGAGGCGAACGGGCGGGCGCTGGCATACCTGGCGCACGAGAAGCTCGGCGAGGCCTTCGGCACCGTTTACGACATCAGCAGCGTGCTCATCCTCTGGTTCGCCGGCGCGTCGGCGATGGCCGGACTGATCAACATCATTCCGCGGTACCTCCCGAGCTATGGCATGGCGCCGGAGTGGGGCCGCGCGGTCCGCCCGATCGTGCTGGTGTACACGGCGATCAGCGTCGGCATCACGATCGCGTTCGGCGCCGACGTCAACGCCCAGGCGGGCGCCTACGCCACCGGCATCCTCGCCATGATGGTGTCCGGCGCGGTCGCGGTCACCATCTCGGCCGCTCGCGCTCGCCAGCGCCTGGCAACGGTGATGTTCACTGTGCTGACATTGATTTTGCTGTACGCGCTGGGCGCCAACGTCGTCGAGAAGCCCGACGGCATCGCGATCTCGGCGGTATTCATCGCCGGCATCGTGATCGTCTCGCTCGTCTCCCGGGTCACGCGCACGACCGAGCTGCGCGCCGACGGCATCGAGTTCGACGACGAGGCGCGCCGCTTCGTCACGGAGTCGATCCGGCACGACGGCGAGCTGAACATCGTCGCGAACCGCCGGCAGTCGGGCGACGCGGCCGAGTACGAGGCGAAGGAGGCCGAGCAGCGCGGCATCAACCCGGTCCCCGGCCGCGCCGACGTGCTCTTCCTGGAGGTGGCGGTGGTCGATCCGTCGACATTCAGCGGCACGCTGACCGTCCGCGGGGTCGACGTCGGCGGCTACCGCGTGCTGCGCACCGAGAGCCCGGCGGCGCCGAACGCCATCGCCGCGATCCTGCTCGCCCTGCGCAACGCGACGGGGGTGCGGCCGCACGCGTACTTCGAGTGGGCCGAGGGCAACCCGCTGGGCCACCTGTTCCGCTACCTCATCCTGGGCCGTGGCGACACGGCTCCCGTGGTGCGCGAGATCATCCGGTCGGCGGAGCCGGACCCGGCCAGGCGCCCCGGCATCCACGTCGGCGGCTGATCCTGGGCCCGCTCGCGGGCGAACGCCTGGCGGTGTGCCTCCGGTGCGCCGTCGAGCGGCGTGGTCATCCGCCGGCCAGCGGGGTCAGGCGTAGGAACAGGACCGGCTCGTCGGGGCGGAGGGTGACGGGTTCGTCGAGGCGTTCGAGCCGGTGGCCGCCGGCGAGGACGACGAAGACGCCGCGTTCGAACGCGCGCCGGGCCCGGGCCGCCTCAACGGCCGGGTCGGGGCCGGATGGGCCGGATGGAGCTGGACTGGACGGGCCCGGTGCACCGGACGGACCGGACGGACCGGACGGACCACGTAAGCCGGATGAGCCAGGCAAGTCAAGTAAGTCAGGCAAGTCAGGCAAGTCAGGCAAGCCGGATGGGTCGGACGGGTCGGACCGGCCCGGTGCGCCGTATGGACCGGACGGAGCAGACGGAGCAGACGGAGCGGACGGAGCAGACGGAGCAGACGGAGCAGACGGAGCAGACGGAGCGGACGGAGCGGACGGAGCGTCGGCGTCGCGTGGCCGCGACAGGCGGACCACGCCGGTCGGGGCCTGGGCGGCGACGTCCTCCGGGGAGAGGTACTGGCGGTCCAGGGCCGCCCGGCAGCGGGCCGCGTCCGCGCCCAGCAGGCGGATCTGTTCGCCCACCGCCAGGTCGATCAGGTCGCCGGTCGTGATCGGGCCGTCGACCGCGATCCGGGCCACCGGGAGCTCGTTCCGTCCGCGGCCCGGGATCTTGACCTGCACCTCGACGAGCATCAGTGCCCACCTCCCGAGCCGACATCCTAGGCCCGCCGGAAACGCTGCGTCCGATCGACGCCAGACGGAGCTGGGAAAACGGCACAGGCTTCAGATTGTGAACAACGCACTTGGCGGCAAGGTGACGCTTGTGACGGGTGGCAGCCGCGGGATCGGGAAAGCGATTGCTGAGCGGCTTGCCGGGGGCAAGGCCGACCTCGCGATCACCTGTCGGGAGAGCCGGGAACGGGCCGAGGCCGTTGCCGACGGGATTCGCGCGCAAGAGCGGTGAGCCGTCGCGGTCCGGGCCGACATTGCCGATCCCGCGGGCGTCGTCGCCTCCGCGGAGCGGGCCGCCGGAGAGCTGGGGCGGCTCGACATCCTGGTGAACAACGCGATCTCGGCCGCGATCCGCGCCAGAGCCGCGGCACCCGGCGGGCCCGGCGAGGCGCGGCCCGCGACGCCCAGCCGACCGGCGGTGCCGGCCACCTGCAGCAGCGGCCAGCAGCGCCGCGATCATGAAGCGAGCGCGGCGCGAGGGCGGGACGAGCACGGGACGAGGGCGGAACGAACGTGGGACGAGGGCGGGACGAGGGCGGGAAATGGCCGCCAGTGCCGGCCCCCGGGTGGAACTTTCACGGTTTTACCCGGCGTTTGAACATCATCTTTGGCATTGACGGGCTTCGGTCCCGAACATGGCGCGTACCTGTTCGAGGAAGGAGCCCGCCTTGCCCACCACTGCGCGACGCGCGGCGGTGCTGGTGCTCGGACTGGTGGCGGCGCTGCTCGTCGCGCCGACGCCGGCCCAGGCGCACGGGGTCGCGATGGCCCCAGGCAGCCGCACCTATCTGTGCTATGTGGACGGTCTGCGCTCAAACGGCCAGATCATCCCGACCAACCCGGCGTGTGCCGACGCCGTCGCCCAGGGCGGCCAGCAGCCGCTCTACGACTGGTTCGGTGTACTGCGCTCCGACGCCAACGGCCGTACCACCGGGTTCATCCCGGACGGCCAGATCTGCGGCGCCGGCACCACGAAGTACGCCGCGTACAACGCCGCCCGCACCGACTGGCCCACCACCCACCTGACCGCCGGATCGACGATCCAGCTGCGCTACAGCAACTGGGCCGCGCACCCCGGCACGTTCCACGTGTACATCACCAAGAACGGCTGGAACCCGACCACCCCGCTCGCCTGGGGTGACCTGGAGTCGTTCTGGAGCTCGACCGACCCGCCGCAGTCCGGCCCGGCCGGCGGCCTCAACTACTACTACTTCAACACCACGCTGCCGGCGGGCAAATCCGGCCGGCACATCCTGTACGTCCAGTGGGTCCGCTCGGACAGCCAGGAGAACTTCTTCAGCTGCTCCGACGTCGTCTTCGACGGCGGCAACGGCGAGGTGACGGGCATCGGCGGTACCGGAAACCCCTCACCCTCGGCGTCCGTCTCGTCGTCGCCGTCGCCGCGGCCCTCGGTCTCCACGTCGCCGTCGCCGTCCAGGTCGCCCTCGGCGTCCGCGTCGCCGTCCGGCGGCACCGGCACCGGTGGCTGCACCGCGACCTGGAACATCGTCCCGTCCAGCTGGGCCGGGCACTTCCAGGCCGAGGTCACCGTGAAGAACAACGGCACGGGCACCCTCAACGGGTGGACGGTCCGCTGGACGTACCAGAACGGACAGGGCTTCGAAGGCTCACCGTGGAACGGCACCGTCGTCAGCCAGCCGCCGAACGTGGCGGTGAAGAACGTCGACTGGAACCGCGTCCTCGGGCCCGGCGCGAGCACCTCGTTCGGGTTCAACGCCACCGGCACGGCCCCCGCGACCGCGCCGGCCCTCACCTGCACCAGTCCCTGACCCGTCTCTGAAGGGCGCCCGATGTCCCTGCGTCTCCGTTTCGCTCTCGGTCTGATCTCTGTGGCAGCTGTACTGGCGGTGCTCGTCATCGTGACGCGCACGCCGGGCGAGCCGGCGCCGCAGAAGGATGTCGTGCACTCGGTCACCGGGACGTTGGGCGCCCGGCAGGAGGTCCAGCTGGAGGTGGTCAGCGGCGCCGAGTCGGTGGTCATCCACAGCGAGGCGATGGAGGGGTACCTGTACCGCGCCTCCACCCTGCCGGGCAGCCGGGTCGAGCCGGTCGTCGAGGACACCGGCCAGACGATCAAGCTCAGCCTCACCGGCACCGAGATCGCCGGGCAGGCGACCGTCCACGTGTACCTCAACAACACCGTCCGCTGGCAGCTCAAGCTGGCCGGCGGCGGCCTGCGCCAGGTCGTCGACTTCGCCACCGGCCGGCTGGCCGGCATCGACGTGGTCGCCGGCGTGCAGGAGCTGGAGGTCACCGTGCCGAAGCCGGAGGGCACCATGCCGATCCGCGTCGGCGGCGTCGGCCGTCTGGCGGTGCACGCCCCGACCGGGCCGCCGGCGCAGCTCACCCTCGGCGCGGGCTGCACGGTCGGCGAGGCCCGCCTCGACGACCAGGCGAAGCAGAACCTCACGTCCGGCGCGGTCGTCGCCGGGGCGGGCTGGGCGAGCGCTACCGACCGGTACGCGCTGCAGGTCGACGGGGGCGCCGCCACGGTACAGCTGGATCGCCGCCCCGGCCCGTGAGCTTACGCCCGCCGTCGCACCAGGTGGTGGGCCACGAAGAACAGCCAGGCCGCCAGCGGCAGCTCCACGAGGACCCCGGTCGCGATGCTCACCCAGCGCTCGGGGCCGGACGCGGTCATGATGTCGAACCAGGCGTCGCACAGCAGCAGCGAGCCGCTCACCGCGGCGGCCAGGATCACGATCCGCCGGCGGCGCAGGGCGGCCCACGCGGTCACGGCGAGGGCGGCGCCGAGCACGACGTCGAAGCCGACCCACGTGGCCCGCCAGTGCCCGGCGAGGTACCGAGGGGGCAGCGTCGCGGCGAGGATCACGATCCACGGGATCATGATCGCGCTGGCGATCGCGGCGACGACGACGAAGCGGATCCGGGCGCGCTCCTGCGCGAGCGTCCGCGCGGGCGGCGCCATGTCCGCGAGCCGGCGGGCAAGCTCGGCACGTTCGGCCGCGCCCAGCTCGCTGAGGTCGCGGTCGGTGATCACGTTTCCCCACGATAGCGCGGCGCCGCCGGCCAGGCGGCGCCGCGCCGCAGGTCAGCGGCCCCGGTCGGCCCGGTACTTGGCCACGAGCGTGGACGTCGACGAGTCGAGTCCGGGGATCTGCGCGCCCTCGGTGAGGGCCGGCTCGATCCGCTTGGCGAGGACCTTGCCGAGCTCGACGCCCCACTGGTCGAAGGAGTCGATGTCCCAGATCGCGCCCTGGACGAAGACCTTGTGCTCGTACAGCGCGATGAGCTGGCCGAGCACCGACGGGTTCAGCTCGCCGGCCAGGATCGTCGTGGTCGGGCGGTCGCCACGGAACGTGCGGTGGGGCACCTCCTTCTCGGCCACACCCTCGGCCGCCACCTGCTCGGCCGGCTTGCCGAACGCGAGCGCCTGGCCCTGCGCGAACATGTTCGCCATCAGCAGGTCGTGCTGGCCGGCCAGATCGGCGAGCTCGGCGACCGGGCGGGCGAACCCGATGAGGTCGGCCGGGATGAGCGCGGTGCCCTGGTGGATGAGCTGGTAGTAGGCGTGCTGCCCGTTGGTGCCGGGCGTGCCCCAGACGATCGGCCCGGTCTCCCACTCGACCGGCTTGCCGTCGCGGGCGACGGACTTGCCGTTCGACTCCATGTCGAGCTGCTGGAGGTACGCGGTGAACCGCGAGAGATAGTGGCTGTACGGCAGGACGGCGTGCGTCTGTGCGTCGTGGAAGTCGCGGTACCAGATGCCGAGCAGGCCCAGCAGGAGCGGCGCGTTCTGCTCGGGCGGGGCGGTGCGGAAGTGCTCGTCCATGCGGTGGAAGCCGTCGAGCATCTGGCGGAAGCCGTCCGGCCCGAGGGCGATCATGAGCGACAGGCCGATGGCCGAGTCGTACGAGTAGCGGCCGCCGACCCAGTCCCAGAACTCGAACATGTTCGCCGTGTCGATGCCGAACTTGGCGACCTCGCCGGCGTTCGTGGACACCGCGACGAAGTGCTTGGCCACCGCGCTCTCGTCGCCGAGCTGCGCGACGAGCCAGCGGCGGGCCGCGGTCGCGTTGGTGATCGTCTCGATCGTGGTGAAGGTCTTCGACGAGATGATGAACAGCGTCTTGGCCGGGTCGGCGGCGCGCACGGCCTCGTGCAGGTCGGCGCCGTCGACGTTGGAGACGAAGTGGAAGGTCAGGCCGCGGTCGGTGAAGGCGCGCAGGGCCTCGTAGGCCATCGCCGGGCCGAGGTCGGAGCCGCCGATGCCGATGTTGACGATCGTGGTGATCCGCTCGCCGGTGTGGCCCTTCCACTCACCCGTGCGGATGCGGTCGGCGAACGCCGCCATGCGGTCGAGCACCGCGTGGACCTTCGGCACGACGTTCTCGCCGTCGACCTCGATCACGGCGTCGCGGGGCGCGCGGAGGGCGACGTGGAGCACGGCGCGGTGCTCGGTGAAGTTGATCTTATCGCCGTGGAACATGGCGTCGCGCAGCTCGGCCACCCGCCGGGCGGCGGCCAGCTCGCGCAGCAGCGCGAGGGTCTCGTCGGTGACGAGGTGCTTGGCGTAGTCGAGGTAGAGGTCGCCGACCTGCAGCGAGTAGCGCCGGCCGCGGTCCGCGTCGGCGGCGAAGAGGTCACGCAGGTGCACCTCTCCGAGCTCGGCGCGGTGCTTGGCGAGCGCCGCCCACTCGGGCAGATGGTTGAGCCGAGACATCAGGAACTCCTAGCTCAGTCAGCACTGTCCCCGTGATTCTGCCTGTTTCGCGGCCGTCTCGTCCCTGATGTCGCGATCTTGCAGGGATGTCGCGGGACAAACCGGGCATTAGCGGCGTGTCCGGGCGAGTTCGTTTCGTGGTAGCGAAACTGGTGCTCCAGGCCCAGTTTTCCTACCGCCTGCCTAGCGGCGGACGGCGGGCGCCGGCTCCGACGACCCGGACAGCTCGGACGACATGCGCCGGCGGCGCCAGCCCTCGAACACGGCGACGGCCACCGCGACGCCGACGATCGACAGCACCGGCACGGTCGGGACGTCGAACAGCTTCAGCGCGCTCGCGAGCAGCACGATGATCAGCGCCGCCCGGACCACGCCGGCCGGGGCCCGCGACGACAGCCGGGCACCGATCAGCACGCCCGGCACCGAGCCGATGAGCACGGCCCCGGCGAGGTCCAGCTTCAGGTCACCGAAGATCGCGTGGCCCAGGGCCGCCGCCGCGACGAGCGGGATGGCCTGCACGAGGTCGGTGCCGACGAGGTCGTTCGCGCGCAGCATGGGGTACAACGCGAGCAGAATGACGATGATCAGCGATCCGGAGCCGACGGACGTCATGCCCACGACGAGGCCGCCGAGCGCGCCGAGCAGCACCGTGGGCACCGGCCGCACCTTGACGTCGGCGATCGCGCCGGTGGCCTGCGTCGAGCGGCGGCTGTACGTCTTGTAGAGCAGGCCGCCCACCGCGAGCAGCAGCGCCACCCCGAGGGCGTTCCGGACGACTCCCTGCACCCCGTCGCCGCCGCCGATCGCGCGCATGAGCAGCACGCCGGCGAACGCACTCGGCACGCTGCCCAGGCACAGCCAGCGCACCAGCGCCCAGTTGACGGTGCCGCGGCGAGCGTGCACCCAGCCGCCGAACGGCTTCATCACCGCGCTCGCGGCGAGGTCGCTGGAGACGGCCGCGAGCGGGGGCACGCCGAAGAACAGCACGAGGATCGGCGTCATCAGCGCACCACCGCCCATGCCGGTGAGGCCGACGATCACGCCGACGCCGAGCCCGGCCAGGGCCATCACGGGGTCCATCCGGAGAAGTCTGCCGACCGGTCGGCCTCCTGTCCATTATCCCGAGTGAGAAAGTGGGTATGAGCACGGCGGTGTCTCCCACTACGGTGTCGGCATGACCGTGCGGGGGCAGGTTCGGCTGGCGTTTGCAGCCGTCGCGACGACGGCGCTGCTGCTCGCCGTCGATGTCGCGTTGTCGGCGGCTGCGCTGATCCACCTTTCCGGCCTCAAGCTGCGGATGGTCTCGCAGCAGCAGCTGCACCAGGTGCGCATCGACATGACCAACAACCTGGTCGTGGCCGCCGTCGGCGCGGTCATCGTCGGGGTGCTCGTGCTGGTCGTGCGCATCCCGTCGAACAAGGTGCGGGTGGCCCTGTGGACCCTCGGGCCGTTGCTCGCGCTGGCCCTGCTCTGCGGGATCGTCGGCGGGCCGGAGTGGGCGGTCGCGCCGACCGGCGAGGAGCCGCAGCAGGTGCGCGACGAGTACGCGCAGGCGGTCCCGGGCTGGTATGTCACGTTCCACGGGATCACCGGGCTGCTCGCCGCCGCGTTGCTGATCTTCGTCGCCGTGTTCGTCACCCGCGGCGACATGCGCGAGTACTATCTGGACAACGTGGACGGGACGCGGTACCGCTCCTGGGTCGACCGCGCCTAGAGTGTCGCCCGTGACGCAACCGCCGACGCCCCCCGGTCCGCGCCCGCCCGAGTGGCAGCGTCCGCAGGTGCCGCCGGGCGGCTACCAGGTGCCCCCGGGGCCGGTGGCCAAGCGGATCCCGGAGGACCTGCCCTTCGTGGTGCGCCACAGCAAGCTCAAGCGGGCGGCGGTCATGGTCCCGATCCTCCTGCTCCTGGTGCTGGTGCTCGCCTGCGCGGTCGCGCGCCTGGCGCTGCCCGACGACGCCGACAGCACCAGCGGCGACGCGGTCGCCGTGGCGTTCTTCACGGTGTGCATGCTGCTGGTCTTCGGCGCGGCCGTCACGCTGCAGATCGCGCTGGTCACCTCGGGCGGGCCGGTGCTCGCGGCGAGCCCGGCCGGGCTGTGGATCAAAACCCGGCCGACCCGCGGCCAGGCCATCTGGCTGCCCTGGGAGAGCGTCGAGCGGATCTCCCGGCGCCGGTGGGGGCTGGAGAAGCTGCTGGTGGTCACGCCGCGCGACCCGCGGGCCGAGGGTAGCCTGGGCGTGTTCACGGCCGTCGACGCGAGCCTGCTGAAGCTGTTCTACGGCTCCGGCTTCACCGCCCCGCTGACCTTCGCCGACCGCCGTGAGACCGAAATCATGACCGCGCTCACACAGCTGAGCTCCGGCCGGATTTCGATCGCGTAGTACCGCGGGTGCGCGCGCCGACACCCGCAAGCCCGACGACGGGCGTACATTTCCGGACGGTGTTCCGGCCGTAGTGACGTCGTCGCGGCGGTTCGTGGCGGCGGGGTGGCGTTCGGGAAGCGGGCGCGGCGGGCACCACATCGGGCGAGGGTCCCACGGAATTGTCGGTGGGTCCCGCTACGCTCGCGGCAGCACAGCGTCCAGACATGGGAGAGCATCGAGTTGACCGCACAACCCGAGACCTTGTACGGGGCAGACGACCTCACGCTCCTCGAGGGGCTCGACGCCGTCCGCAAGCGCCCGGGCATGTACATCGGCTCGACCGACAGCCGGGGCGTCGCCCACCTGTTCACCGAGATCGTCGACAACTGCACCGACGAGGGCATCGCCGGGCACGCCACCAGGGTCGAGGTGACGCTGCACGCCGACGGCTCGGTCCAGGTGGACGACGACGGCCGCGGCATCCCGACCGACGTGCACGCCAAGTCCGGGATGTCCGGCGTCGAGCTGGTGCTGACCCGGCTGCACGCCGGCGGCAAGTTCGGCGGCTCCGGCTACAAGACCTCCGGCGGCCTGCACGGTGTCGGCGCGTCCGCGGTCAACGCGCTGTCCACGCGCTACGACGTCACCGTCCGGCGCGACGGCAAGATCCACCACATGTCGTTCCAGCACGGCGTGCCGGGCGAGTTCGACGGCCAGGGCGCCAACGCGAAGTTCAGCCGCCACGGCGGGCTGACGGTGCAGGGCCGGATGAAGCGCGGCTCGTCCACCGGCACCTCGACCCGTTACTGGCACGACCCGCGCTACTTCGAGACCGGGGCGGCGCTGGACACCGAGGTCGTGCGGGCCAAGCTGCGCAACACGGCGTTCCTCGTGCCCGGCGTGACCTATGTGCTGAAGGACGCCACCCAGGGCGCGATCACGACCGAGACGTTCCACTACCCCCACGGCCTGTCCGACATGGTGGAGTTCCTGGCCCCGAGCGGCGACAAGCCGGTCTGCGGCACGCTGCTCATCAACGGCGAGGGGCAGTACAAGGAGAACGCCGCCGACGAGAACGGCGTGATGAAGGCCAACGTCGAGCGGCGGGCCGAGGTCGAGATCGCCCTGCGCTGGGGCACCGGCTACGAGCGCGTCGTCGAGTGCTTCACCAACACGATCCGCAACATGCACGGCGGCACGCACCGGCGCGGCTTCGAGCGTGGCGCGCTGCGGGCCCTCGCCGACGCGATCCGCAACACGCGCGGCCTGCTGCGGCCCAAGGAGGACCTGCCGACGATCGAGGACGTGCTGGAGGGCATGACCGCGGTCATCCACGTGCGCATCCCCGAGCCGCAGTTCACCTCCCAGACCAAGGACGAGCTGTCCACCGCCCCGGTGACGCGGGTCGTGCAGCAGGTCGTCGAGCAGCACCTCAAGGCCTGGGTCGAGGCCCGCAAGACCAAGGTCGAGGCCCGCACGGTCCTGCAGAAGATCGTCGACGCGGCCCGGGTGCGGCTCACCCAGAAGCAGCAGAAGGACGCGGCCCGGCGCAAGACGGCCCTGGAGGGCGCGTCGATGCCGGCGAAGCTGGTCGACTGCCGCTCCACCGGCGTCAAGCGCAGCGAGCTGTTCATCGTCGAGGGCGACAGCGCGCTCGGCACGGCCCGCATGGCCCGCTCCTCGGAGTATCAGGCGCTGCTGCCGATCCGCGGCAAGATCCTCAACGTGCAGAAGGCCAACATCCAGCAGGTCCTCGACAACGCCGAGTGCTCGGCGATCGTCCAGGTCCTCGGGGCCGGCTCGGGCCGCACGTTCGACCTCGAGGCGATGCGCTACGGGCGGATTCTGATCATGGCCGACGCCGACGTCGACGGCTCGCACATCCGCACGCTGCTCATCACGCTCTTCGCGAAGTACATGCGCCCGGTCATCGCCGACGGCCGGCTCTACGCCGCCGTCCCGCCGCTGCACAAGATCGTCACCAAGGGGCGCAACTCCGAGACGATCTACACGTACACCCAGGCCGAGATGTCGAGCACCGTGACCAAGCTGGAGAAGTCCGGCAAACAGGTCGTGACGCCGATCCCCCGGTTCAAGGGTCTGGGCGAGATGGACGCCGACGAGCTGTGGGACACCACGATGAACCCGGCGACCCGCGCCGTGCGCCGCATCACGCTCGACGACGCCGAGGCCGCCGAGGAGGTGCTCGAGCTGCTCATGGGTGAGCGGGTCGAGCCCCGGCGCAACTGGCTCATCGACTCCGCCGCCCGGGTCGACCAAGACACCATCGACGCCTGAGCCCGGAAGGTCACCAACCCCAGATGGCACGCAAGACCACCAAGGCCGTCAAGGCCGACCTGTCCGCTTTCGATCAGGCCGGCGCGCGGGTCCTGAACAACCCGCTCGTCACCGAGGTCGAGGACTCGTACCTCGAGTACGCGTACTCGGTCATCCACTCGCGGGCCCTGCCCGACGCGCGCGACGGCCTCAAGCCGGTGCACCGCCGCATCCTCTTCTCGATGAGCGAGCAGGGCCACCGCCCCGACCGCGGCCACGTCAAGTCGTCCCGCGTCGTCGGTGACGTCATGGGTAAGTACCACCCGCACGGCGACGCCGCGATCTACGACGCGATGGTCCGCATGGCGCAGGACTTCTCGCTCAACGTCCCGCTCATCGACGGCCACGGCAACTTCGGCTCACCCGACGACGGGCCGGCCGCCTCGCGGTATACCGAGGCCCGCATGTCGCGCGAGGCGATGCTGCTCGTCGGCGAGCTCGACGAGGGCACCGTCGACTTCCGGCCCAACTACGACGGCTCCCTCGACGAGCCGTCGGTGCTCCCGGCCGCGTTCCCCAACCTGCTGGTCAACGGCTCGTCCGGCATCGCCGTCGGGATGGCGACGAACATGATCCCGCACAACCTCGGCGAGGTCGTCGCCGCGGCCCGCTGGCTGATCAACCACCCCACGGCGACCCTCGACAAGCTCATGGAGTTCGTCCCCGGCCCCGACCTGCCCACCGGCGGGCTGCTGCTCGGGCTCGACGAGGTCCGCCGGGCCTACGAGACCGGCCGCGGCGTGGTCCGGATGCGCGGCCGCGTCGAGATCGGCCCGCTGGAGGGAAGCCGGGGCCGGCAGGCGATCACCGTCACCGAGCTGCCCTACGGCATCGGCGCCGAGAAGGTCATCGAGAAGATCACCGACGAGGTGAACAAGACCAAGCGGCTGCAGGGCATCGCCGACGTCAAGGACCTCACCGACCGGGAGAACGGCACGCGCCTGGTCATCGAGTGCAAGGTCGGCGTCAACCCGCAGGCGCTGCTCGCCGACCTCTACCGGCTGACGCCGCTGGAGCAGTCGTTCGGCGTCAACAACCTGGTCCTGGTCGACGGGCAGCCGCGCACCCTGGGCCTGAAGCCGCTGCTGGAGGTGTTCCTCGCCCACCGCTACGAGGTGGTGACGCGGCGCACCGAGTTCCGGCGCAAGAAGCGGCAGGACCGGCTGCACCTCGTCGACGGCCTGCTGATCGCCCTGCTCGACATCGACAGGGTGGTCGCGCTGATCCGCGCCAGCGAGAACGCGGCGGCCGCGAAGGCCGGGCTGATGAGCGAGTTCGGGCTGACCGACATCCAGGCCACCTACATCCTGGACACGCCGTTGCGGCGGCTCACCCGGTACGACCGGATCGAGCTGGAGGCCGAGCAGCAGCGGCTCAACGAGGAGATCGCCGCCCTGAGCCAGATCCTCGACGACGAGAAGGTGCTCAAGAAGGTCGTCTCCGACGAGCTCGCCGCGGTCGTCAAGGAGCACGGCCAGCCGCGCCGCACGACCCTGATCGACGGTGACCTCAAAGAGGTCCTGGCCGCGTCGGTGCCGGCCGGCCCGCTCGAGGTCAGCGACGACCCGTGCCAGGTGCTGCTGTCGGCGACCGGGCTCGTCGCGCGCACCGCCGCCGAGTCGGAGGAGGCGCCGGAGGGCAGCCGCAAGGCCGGCCGCGACAAGCACGACGCGGTGCGGGCCGTCGTCCACACCACCGCCCGCGGCCAGGTCCTGCTGGTCACCAGCACCGGCCGGGCGTTCAAGGTCGACGTCCTGCCGCTGCCGGTGCTGCCCGAGCATCCGGGCACGGTCTCGCTGCGCGGCGGCATGTCGGCCTCCGAGCTGATCCCGCTGCAGGCGGGCGAGACGGTGGTCGGCCTGGCCCCGCTCACGCCGGGCGAGTCCCCCGGCCTGGCGCTGGGCACCCGCCTGGGCGTGGTGAAGATCTGCGCGCCCGAGTGGCCGGTGCGCGCCGACGAGTTCGAGGTCATCGGCCTGCGCGAGGGCGACGAGGTGGTCGGCGCGACCTGGCTCACCGACGGCGCCGAGACGCTGACGTTCGTGAGCACCGACGCGTCCCTCCTGCGCTTCCCGGCCTCGCTGGTCCGCCCGCAGGGCCTCAAGGGCGGCGGCATGGCGGGCATCGCCCTGACCGACGGCGCACAGGTCCTGTTCTTCGGCGCGGTCACCACCACGGACACCGAGCACGGCGAGCCGATGGTCGTCACGGCCACGATGGGCAACGCGAAGCTCTCCCCCTTCCGCCTGTATCCGGCGAAGGGCCGCGCTACGGGCGGCGTCCGCGCCCAACGCTTCCTGAAGGGCGAGACGCGCCTGGTCCTGGCGTGGGTCGGCCCGCGCCCGGTGGCCGCGAGCACGAAGGGCGACCCGCGCGACCTGCCGGCGGCGGACGCCCGCCGCGACGGCTCGGGCGCGCAGCTGCGGGCCCCGGACCTGGTCGGCCACCTGGTCGAGCGCGGCTGACCGGGTCTGTCGGGGTCGCGGCCGAGGGTGGCGCGGCCGTGACTTGGCCGTCGCCTGCGCCGTGCCTGCGCCGCGCCGTGCCTGGGCCGCGCGATGTGGGGTGGGCCTCGGCCGAGCCGAGGCCGCCGGGCTTGTCTGCGGCGGGGCCGCTCGGTCGGCCGGCTCGGGATCATGGTTGTGGGCCCGGCGGGGCGTCGGGCCGCTCGGTGTCAGGACACGGTCAGGCGGGCGATCGTCCCGGACGGCGACGACGTCAGCGTGATGCGGCCGCCGTGGGCCGCCGCTGCCTGCTGGGCGATGTGGAGGCCGAGGCCGACGCCCGGTACGGCCTGCCGGCGGGCGTGGCGGCCGCGGAAGAAGCGCTGGAAGACGTACGGGAGCTCGTCGGGGGGTACGCCGACGCCCGTGTCCGCGACCTCGATCGCCGCGACCAGGTCCACCGTCGTGCGCACCGCGACGCGGCCACCCGCCGGGGTGAACAGGACCGCGTTGCGGATCAGCTGCAGCGCGGCCTGGGTGAGGCGGGCGACGTCGGCGTGCACGACGACCGGCTGCAGCGGCGCCTCGACGACCAGTTCGACACCCCGCTGCTCGGCCGTCGTGCGGGCGGCCTGGGCGGCCGCGGTCGTGACGAGGTGCAGCTCGGCGGGGACGCGCTGCAGGCTGAGCGGGGCGTCGGCCGGGCGGGTGCCGTCGAGCAGGTGCTCGACCATGCCGACGAGCCGCTCGCCGTTGCGGTGGATCGGCTCCACCAGGCGGCTCAGGTCGGACAGGCGGTCGTCGTCGGCGAGCAGCTCGAGGTACCCGCGGATGTTCGTCACCGGCGTGCGCAGCTCATGCGACACCGTGGCGATGAGGTCCTCCTCGCGCTGGGTGGCGCGGGCCAGTTCGTCGCCGAGCTCGGCGAGCAGCAGGCGGCCGCGCAGCAGCGAGAGCTGGGCGACGGCCTGGCGGGCGAACGTGTCGAGGGCCTCCCGGCGGCGGTCGCTGACGTCGCCGGGGCGGTCGTCGAGGACGCAGAAGGCGCCGAGGGCGTGGCCGTCGTCGTCGATGAGCGGTGAGCCGTCGTACAGGCGGATGTGCGGGGCGCCGGTGACGTTGGCCCAGGCGCGGAAGCGGTCGTCGGACCGCGCGTCGGGCACGGCGAGCGGCGCGCGGGTCGGTACCGTCCGCGCGCAGAACGAGATCTCGCGGGGCGTGTCGCCGTCGGGCATGCCGGCGTTGCCGGCCAGCCACTGGCGGTCCCGGTCGATGAGCGACACCGAGGCCATGGGGGTGTCGAAGATGCGGGCGGCGAGCCGCGCCAGCTCGTCGAGCGCCGGCGGCCGCGGTCCGTCCAGCACCCGGTAGCTGTGCAGGGCGGCCAGCCTGGCTGCCTCCTCGGCTCCGCTCGTCATCGTGTCCCCTCCTCGATCGCCAGCCCAGGTTGGCCCCGCCGGGGAGCGGGGCCGCGGGCCGGGACGGTGCGAGTCGGGTGCGCGCTCAGCCGGTCCGGGCGGGCAGCGCGGCGCCGTCCGGGGCCCCCTCAGCGCCGTCCGGCGAGGCGTCGAGGCGGCGGCCCGCGTACCAGAACCCGGCGAGGGTGGCGGCGCCGCCCAGCAGGGCGAACGGCACATATGACCAGTGCAGGTTGTGTCTCCACCAGACCAGGAGGAACCAGACGACCACGGTGTAGGCGACCTGGAGCAGCGCGAGCGGCACGAGGACGCGCCGCGGCAGGACGGTGAGGATCGTGCCGAGGACGGCGTAGAGCATGGCCATCATCGCGTACGACCCCTGGAAGGTCGCCGCGGTGGTGCCGATGCCGCCGGGGCCGTACAGCGCGATCGGCCAGACGACCAGCGTGATCGCGGAGATGACGGCCATGAGCTTGAGCCTGGACACGTCGGCGATCCCGGCCAGCCGGCGCCGGAGCATCGGCACCAGGAGCAGCACGAAGGCCAGGTTGAACAGGGCGAGGCCGTAGAGGACGACGAACATCTCGGCCGAGCGCAGCTCCGCCGGCGCGCCCCGGCCGGCCAGTTCGCCGCCGCCGTACCCGTGACCGATCAGGTAGGCGAAATTGTAGATCTTGAAGTCGACGATCTGCCCGAGCGTCAGCCCGCCGTACGACTGCTCGAACAGCTCGCCGAACGACGGGTCGGCCGGCGTCGGGCTGGGCTGCCAGATGCCCGCGAAGTGCCACTTCAGCAGCTGGTCGCCCGGCGGGTCGAACAGCCGCTGGTAGGCCATCCAGGGCAGGAACACCGCGGCGGCGCCGAGCGCGGCACGCAGGATGTGGCCCCACGACCGGCGGTAGCGCTTGAGCAGCACCAGCAGCAGGCCCATCGGCAGCAGCGTGAAGGCCACCCCGGTGTGCCCGAGCATCCCCAGGCCCGCGGCGGCCCCGCCGAGCAGCCACAGCCACGGGTTGGGCCGGTTGAAGAACAGCAGCATGAGGGCGGTGAGCACGAGGGCGGCGGCGATGAGCTTCGGCCAGACGAAGACGCTCTGGAACACGAAGAAGCCGGTGAACACGAACATCGTGAGCACGACCGCGATGCGCCATCCGGACAGGCGCAGGAACCGCAGCACGCCCCACATCGCCGGGAGCACCATGACCTGCAGCAGCACGCCGAGGCTCTCGTAGCTCAGCCGGCGCCAGTCGCCGGCGCCGGCGAGGGGCAGCTGCATGAGCACGGCGCCGGACTGCAGCGGCGGGCGGGCGCTGCCCTGCCAGTCCCAGATGATCGCGCGGGGCTGCCGGTTCAGCAGGTTGTGGGCGAAGATCTGCGGCACCCGGTTGTCGCCGGTGAGGCCACTGAGGTGGCAGGCGTTGTTGAGGCTGGTCATCACCGGGTTCTTGGTGCAGCTGAACACGGCCGTGACCAGGAACAGCGTCACGACGAACAGCAGGATCAGCGGCGCGGCCACGTCGACGGCACGCATGATCGCCCGGTAGCCGGGGCGGCGGGCCAGCACGACGATCGCGGCCAGGGCCCCGGCGGCGGTCAGCCAGCTGTAGACCCGCCCGGCGATCGGGTGGGCCAGGTACACCCAGACCGCGAGGTAGCCGGCCGCGCAGCCCGCCACGCCGGCCACGGGGACCACCAGGTACCGCGGTATCAGCTCGCGGCGAGCCACCTCCGCACCGAGGAGGAGCCCCGGCGCCAGCAACCACAGTGCCTGGACAAGCAGCAGAAATGGCGCGTATAACCCGTTTGGCACGGTATGCGCTCCCCAAGATCAGAACCGTCCCGGACAGGGTAAGCCAGCGCGGCACTTCGCCCACGGTGAAATTCGGTTGTCCGAGTGAGTGCTCGCTCATTACGCTGTCGCGGTGATGCAGACCGAACGCCGGCGGCGCGTGCCCGCGCTCGCGCCCGAGGACCGGCGGGCCGCCCTCGTGGCGGCCACGCTGCCGCTGCTCAGGGCACACGGCGCCGCCGTCACCACGCGGCAGATCGCCGAGGCCGCCGGGGTGGCCGAGGGCACCATCTTCGGGGTCTTCCCCGACAAGGCCTCACTCATCGTCGCCGCGCTCGCCAGCGCGTTCGACGAGCATCCGATCGTCAGGGCGCTGTCCGCCATCGACCCCGAGGCCCCGCTGCGGCGGCGGCTCGGCGACGCCGTGGCCGTCCTGCTGCGCCGCTTCGAGGCCAACGCCAACCTCATGATGGTGGCCCGGACCCTGCCGCCGGACACCGCGCAACCCCTCATGGAGCACCTCGTCGAGAGCCGCAAGCGGCTCACCGACGCGCTCGCCGCCGTCATCGAGCCGGACCGCGCGCTGCTGCGGCGCAGCCCGCGGACCGTCGCCCGACTGCTGTTCATCGTCGTGATGACGACCGCCCACATGGAAGCCACCGAGCCCGAGGCACTCGCGCCCGACGACATCGTCGGCGTGCTGCTCGACGGGCTGCTCATCCGCGAGACCGAAAGCGACACCGAAAGCAACACCGAAAGCAACACCGGAAGCGACACCGGAAGCCGAACCGGAAGCCGAACCGGGAGCCGAACCGGAAGCGAACCCGGAAGCCAGACCGGAAGCCCGACTGGAGACGCCTGACGATGCTGGTGCGACTGCTCAAGACCCATCTGCGGCCCTACCGCGGGCCGATCACCCTGGTCGTGGTACTGCAGCTGGTGCAGACCCTGGCCACGCTGTACCTGCCGACCCTCAACGCCGACATCATCGACAACGGCGTCGTGAAGGGCGACACGGGGTACATCTTCCGCATCGGCGGATGGATGCTCGGCGTCACGCTCGTGCAGATCGTCTGCTCGGCCGCGGCGGTGTACTTCGGCGCCCGGACCGCGATGGCGCTCGGCCGCGACGTGCGCGCCGCGATCTTCGCCAAGGTCCAGTCGCTGTCCGCGCGGGAGGTCGGGCACTTCGGCGCGCCGTCGCTCATCACGCGCACGACGAACGACATCCAGCAGGTCCAGATGCTGGTCCTGATGACGTTCACGCTCATGGTGTCGGCGCCGATCATGTGCTTCGGCGGCGTCGTGCTCGCGCTGCACCAGGACGTGCCGCTCTCGACGCTGCTGCTGGTCGTGGCCCCGATCCTCATCGGCGTCATCGCGATCATCGTGGTGCGGATGCGGCCGCTGTTCCGCACCATGCAGGAGCGCATCGACCTGATCAACCGGGTGATCCGCGAGCAGATCACGGGCATCCGGGTGATCCGCGCGTTCGTGCGCGACGAGCACGAGCGGGTCCGCTTCGAGCGGACCAACGGCGACCTGCGCGACGTGTCGCTCGCCGTGGGCCGGCTGATGTCGCTGATGTTCCCGACGGTGATGCTCATCGTCAACGCCTCCAGCATCCTCGTGCTCTGGTTCGGCGCGCACCGCATCGACAGCGGCGACATGCAGGTCGGGGCGCTGACGGCGTTCCTCAGCTACCTGATGCAGATCCTCATGGCGGTGATGATGGCGACGTTCATGTTCGTCATGATCCCGCGCGCCGAGGTGTGCGCCGAGCGCATCGAGGAGGTGCTGGGCACCGAGTCCAGCGTCAGCAGGCCCGAAACGCCGGTCACGCAACTGGAACAACACGGCGAGCTGGAGCTGCGCGACGTCACGTTCGCGTACCCGGGCGCCGAGGTGCCGGTGCTGGCCGGCATCACCGTGACAGCGCACCCGGGGCAGACGACGGCGATCATCGGCAGTACCGGCGCGGGCAAGACGACGCTGCTCAACCTCGTGCCGCGGCTGTTCGACGCCACCGGCGGCACGGTGCTCGTCGACGGCGTCGACGTGCGGCGCATCGACGAGCCGCTGCTGGCCAGGACGGTGAGCATGGTGCCGCAGAAGCCGTACCTGTTCTCGGGCACGGTGGCGTCGAACCTGCGGTACGGGCGGCCGGATGCGACCGACGCCGAGCTGTGGCGCGCCCTGGAGGTGGCCCAGGCGGCCGGCTTCGTGCGGGCCATGCCCGGCGAGCTGGAGGCGCCGATCGCGCAGGGCGGCACGAACGTCTCCGGCGGGCAGCGCCAGCGCCTGGCGATCGCCCGCACGCTCGTCGCCCGCCCGGAGATCTACCTGTTCGACGACTCGTTCTCGGCGCTGGACTACGCCACCGACGCGGCCCTGCGGGAGGCGCTGCGCACCGAGATCGCCGACGCGACGGTCGTCATCGTCGCGCAGCGGGTCAGCACGATCCGCGACGCCGACCGGATCGTGGTCCTCGACGAGGGCCGGGTCGTCGGCACCGGAACCCACCACGAACTCATGGACGACAACGCCACCTACCGCGAAATCGTCCTTTCCCAGCTCACGGAGCAGGAGGCGGCGGCATGACGGCACCGAGGCGGCCGGCGGGCGGCGGTCCCGGGTTCGGCCCGGGCCGGGCGATGATGGGCGGCGGCCCGCCCGTCAAGCTGGAGGACTTCAAGGGCTCGGCGAAGCGGCTGCTGGGCATGCTGGCGCCCGACCGGGCACTGGTCTGGCTGGTCATGCTGTTCGGCGTGGTGAGCGTCGGGCTGTCGGTGACCGGCCCGTGGCTGCTCGGCAAGGCGACCGACGTGATCTTCGCCGGCATCGTCGGGCAGCGGATCCCGGCCGGCACCACCAAGGAGCAGGCCGTCGAGCAGCTGCGCCGGCAGGGCAACGACACGTTCGCCGACCTGCTGCAGTCGGTGAAGGACGTGGTGCCCGGCCGGGGCATCGACTTCGACCACCTGCGGCGGGTGCTGTTCATGGTGGCGCTGGTCTACATCGGGGCCTGGATCTTCGGCCTGCTGCAGGCGCGGCTGACCACGGTCATCGTGCAGCGCACGGTGTACCGCCTGCGCGAGCAGGTGTCGGCGAAGCTGTCCCGGCTGCCGCTGTCCTACTTCGACGGCCAGCCCCGCGGCGAGGTGCTGAGCCGGGCGACGAACGACACCGACAACATCGCGATGACGCTGCAGCAGTCGCTCAGCATGCTCATGACGTCGCTGCTCACCATCGTCGGCGTGCTCGTCGTGATGTTCTGGATCTCGCCGCTGCTGGCGGTGATCGCGCTGGTCACGGTGCCGGTGTCGGTGCTGGTCGCGGCCCGCATCGGCAAGCGGTCGCAGCCGCAGTTCGTGCAGCAGTGGGCGAGCACCGGCAAGCTCAACGGCCACATCGAGGAGATGTTCACCGGCCACTCGGTGGTGAAGATCTTCGGGCGGCAGCAGGAGTCGGCGAGCACGTTCGCCGAGCACAACGAGTCGCTCTACACGGCGTCGTTCAAGGCGCAGTTCATCTCCGGCCTCATCCAGCCGGCGATGATGTTCATCGGCAACCTCAACTACGTGCTGGTCGCGGTCGTCGGCGCGCTGCGGGTCGCCTCCGGCACGATGTCGCTGGGCGACGTGCAGGCGTTCATCCAGTACTCCAGGCAGTTCTCCCAGCCGCTCACCCAGGTCGCCAGCATGGCCAACCTGGTGCAGTCGGGCGTCGCCTCGGCCGAGCGGGTGTTCCAGTTGCTCGACGCCGAGGAGCAGAGCCCGGACCCGGCGTCGCCGGCGCGGCCGGACCGGGTGCTGGGCAAGGTGACCTTCGAGCACGTCTCCTTCCGGTACAAGAGCGACGAACCGCTCATCGAGGACCTGACGCTGACCGTCGAGCCCGGCCAGACCGTCGCCATCGTCGGACCCACCGGCGCGGGCAAGACGACGCTCGTGAACCTCGTCATGCGCTTCTACGACCTCTCCGGCGGCCGGATCCTGCTCGACGACGTCGACATCGCCACGATGTCGCGCGACGACCTGCGCGAACAGATCGGCATGGTGCTCCAGGACACCTGGTTGTTCCAGGGCACGATCGCGGAGAACCTGGCGTACGGCGCCGACCACCCGACGATGGAGAAGATCGTCGCGGCGGCCGAGGCGGCGCACGCGGACCGGTTCGTGCGCACCCTTCCCGAGGGGTACGAGACGGTGATCGACGAGGAGGGCGCGGGGGTGAGCGCGGGTGAGAAGCAGCTCATCACCATCGCCCGGGCGTTCCTCGCCGAGCCGACGATCCTCATCCTCGACGAGGCGACGAGCTCCGTCGACACCCGGACCGAGGTGCTCATCCAGCGCGCGATGAGCACGCTGCGGGCGGGCCGGACGAGCTTCGTCATCGCGCACCGGCTCTCCACGATCCGCGACGCCGACCTCATCCTGGTGATGGAGCACGGCAGCATCGTCGAGCAGGGCACGCACGACTCGCTGCTCGCGGCGGACGGCGCGTACGCGCGCCTCTATTCCGCTCAATTCGCCGCAGCTGCTGTCGAAGTGGAGTAAGTGGACTAAAACCGGTGTCAGCACGGCGCGCGCGGGTATGTCGCGCGCCGTGCTGACCAATCTCGCCCACCTGGACGCGATGCGGGTTCGCCTGACCCCGCCGCTCCAGCCGGGGCACACGACGTTCCGCCTCGCGGAGGAGCCCTCCGTCGAGGTGGTGTGGACCTACGCCGAACGCCTGCCGGACGGTGCGTACCTGCCCTGCGGTGGCGGCCCCCTGGTGGGGCCGGACCGTTACGCGCAGGGGGCGTTCAACGCGGACGACATCGCCCGCGCCGCGGTGGTGTACCTGCGGCACTGGCGCTCGACCGGCGCCGGGACGTCCCGTTCGGCGGCCCGGCAGCTGCTGCGCGGCCTGTGCTTCCTGCAGACGGTCACCGACTCCCTCGACGACCCGCGCACCGGCAACGTGGTGCTGTGGCAGCAGCCGGACGGGATCCTCAACCCGAGCGGCGAGCCGCCGGAGCCGCCGGACCCGTCCGACAGCGCCGAGTCGGCCTGGCTGGCCCGCACGATCTGGGCGCTCGGCGAGGGCTACGCCGCGTTCCGCGACGACACGCCGGACTTCGCGCGGTTCCTGCAGGCCCGGATCCGGCTCGCGATCGCCGCGTTGCGCCGTCAGGTGGTGCCACGGTACGGGCAGTGGCGGGTGGTCGACGAACATGCGACGCCGGCGTGGCTGATCGCCGACGGCGCCGACCTCACCGGCGAGGCGCTGCTGGGCCTGGCTGCCTACGTGGAGGCGAGCCAGGACGACGACGTGCGCAAGATCCTGGAGCAGTTGGCCGAGGGCGTGACCGCGATGCGGACGGGCACGCCGTGGACCTGGCCGTTCGGGGCGGTGCTGCCCTACGGGCTGTCGCGCACCGTGTGGCACGGCTGGGCCGGGCTGGCGCCCGCCGGGCTGGCCCGCGTCTACGAGGTCGCCGGGGACCTGGCGGCACGGGACGCGGCCCTGGCCGACGCGGCGTCGTTCACCCCGCACCTGCTGGTGGCCGGCGGCCCGGACAACCTGCGCATCGCCCCGCCCGGCGCGACCGAGTCGCTGACCATCGACGGCGTGCAGCTGGCCTACGGCGCCCAGTCGCGGGTGGAGTCGCTGCTGGCCACGGCCCACGCCACCGGCCGGTCGTCGCTGTCGACCCTGGCCGGGATCGCCGGCTCGTGGTTCTTCGGCAACAACCCGGCGGGCGCCCCGATGTACGACCCGGCGACGGGCCGCACCTACGACGGCGTGGACATCCCGGACGAGCCGACGCCGGGCGCGCCGCACCGCGGGGTGATCCACCGCGACGCGGGCGCCGAGTCCACGATCCACGGCCTGCTCGCGATGCTGGCCCTCGACGCCGACCCGCACGCGGCGGCGATCGCGCGGATCGCGACCGGCGAGCCGGAGGCCTGCCGGGAGACCGCCGCGGCCGGCGCCGACCTGCGCTGCCTGGCCCTGAGCGACCCGCTGCGCGGCGCCCAGCTGACGCTGCTGCGCAGCATGGCGACGAGCACCCGGGCGACCGACGTGCTCATGCCGGGCGACGTGCCGGCCACGGTGAGCGTCAACGACCCGTCGGGCGAGGAGCTGGAGCACTACACGACCACGGCCGGCCGCATCCGCGCCCTGGTCCCGGCGGGCGGCTTCACGATCGTCCACACGGCGCCGCCGACCTGACCCGCCGGCGGGGCCACGTGCGGCCCGCACCGTCGAGGAGGACGACCTCGACGGCGCGGGTCCGGGGCTGCGCGCACCGCCGCGAGGTCAGCGCCAAGTTCGGATTGGGTGCGTCACTGCGCTTCACGCAGGTCGATGCCGATCTCCTGGAGATCCTCGATGCGGTAGGACCGGGTAGTCGGCTCCGACCGCCAGGGCGGCACCGCGCCGCCCGCGGTGACGCCGACGTCGGCGCTGCGCTGCCGATACAGTGCCGGGTCCGCGTGGATCTGCGTGGTGAACCGGACCCAGTACCGCGGAACGAGGCCCAGCTCCTGGGCACGCAAGCCGAACCGGTGGCCGATCGCCTTGATCTCCGGCGCCGCACCCTCGGTCCAGCCGGGCAGGTTGCCGCGGACGGTCGGCGAGATGACGACGAGGTCGGTGTGCAGCTTCCAGTCGACCTTGACCTCGGCCTCGAGGATCCGCTTGCCGCCGTCCACGAGGTAGACGCCGACGGCGTCCAGCCAGTGGTTGTCGATGCCCTTCAGGATGTTGTCGTGCTTGTACGACGGCAGGCCCGAGTACAGCAGGAACATGGCGAACTGGTCGTGGACCGCCTCGGTCCTGGTCCGCGTCTCGGAGTAGGTGTAGGTGAATGCGTTCGCCACGGCTTCCCTCCGGACGGTTACGGTTCGAGGTACTGGCGGTGCACAGCGTCGCCGTTGCGGACCAGATCGGCGGCGAGCGCAAGCATGTCGATGCTGTCGGCGGCGGACGCGGCCATGATGTACCGGGCGTAACGCGCCGGGTGACGCACGACCTCCTCGTAGTCGGTGAGGTCGCGCAGCACTGTCGTCGCCATCAGACCCAGCGCCTCGACCTTCAGCTGGGCGAAGAACGCGACGGGCATCCGGTGGTACTGCTCGGCCAACTCCTTGATGGTCTGCTCCGAGGCGATGCCGGCGAACATCGCTCCCAGCACGGCGTGCTTCTCGTCGATCGTCGGGAGCCAGGCCATCGCCTTCATCCGGCCGGGCCGGCGCAGCGGCGCGTAGAGCTTGGTGAAGTCGTTGCCAGTTACGATCACCGGCACCCGCCGGACCGGGCCAATCCGCGGGATGTGGGCCGGGCTGTCGGCCAGGTGCATGAGCTGCGCCAGCAGCTGCTGGTGGTTGATGGTCCCGGTGTGCTTCTCCCACTCGCCGACCGTGGTGTCGATGTCGTTGATCACCATGACGGTCGGCACACCGCGCTCGATGTCCCGGGCGGCGACGACGTACTGCTCCAGCAGCATCTTGCCGGGCTGGCCAGCCCGGTCGCTCTCCAGGTCGGCCGCATTGATCGTGGTCGAGTGCACGCGCAGCTCGGCGAGGACAGCGCGGAGCTGGAACGTCTTCCCCTCCCCCGGCGGTCCGAAGATGCCGAGGATCAGTGGGTGGTCGGGGATATCGGTGAAGCTCAGCGTCAGGTGGCGGGAAACCTCGGACAGGAAGCGCCCGGGGACCGAAGGCTGCTGGGTCACTGTCCGCCGCCTTCGGCCCGCTGCCGCAGCTGCAGGATGTCCCGCTCGACGTCGTCGAAGATCGACGAGTGCGACTCGGCGGGTAGGGCCTGGGCCGGCAGCGCCGGGCCAGGCTGCTCCTGCAGCGTCACGGCGTCGACCTCGGCGTCGAGGCGCATGAGCGCCTGCCCGAGGTTACGCACCTCCCCGGCCGGCTCGAACACCACCGCCGAACTGGTGAGCCGGAGACCGTCCACGCGCTGGACCACCTGCTCGAACAGCACGAAGATCTGGCGCACCTCCAACGCGGTGCGCTGCTGGTCGAGACGCAGCCGCTCGATCTCGGCCATGATGGTGTCCGTCGGCACCTGGTTGGACTGGCTCTCCATCAACCGGGCCGCCACCGCCGAGGCGAGCCCCTGCAGGACCGGGCTGAGGTACTCGATCAACTGCGCTCCTCCATGGCCATTGTCGATCTCCGTCGCACCGTAACAGCGGCCTCACCGGAGTGTGATGGCCGCACGGGTGATGTCTGTGTGCGTTCTATCGAGCCGGTCCGGCCGTTCGGCGGTGCGGTCGGCAGCCCTATGGCGTTCCGGCCGCTGGAGGAAGGGCGGCACCGGCCCGGGACGGGGCACGGCCGACAACGCCGACTCGTTCCTGTACGGCATCAAGGGGCTGTCCGAGGTGGTGACCGACCTCGTCGTGGTGCGCACGTGGGCCGACGGCCCCGACGTGGCCACCTGGTTCGAGCTGCACACCAGGCTGTCCGACCCGTGCCAGACGGTGAACTGGAGCCACGTCGAGGACGGCCGCATCACCCGCGTGCGGGTCACCTTCGACCCGCGCGGCCTGCTCGGCGATTGAGCAGCCGGAAGAGCGACAGCCACTGCTCCGGCCACACCAGCCCGACCGGCGTCGACGGCGACAGCCGCAGCGCCCGGAACGCGCCCCCGACGTCGTAGCGCCGCGACAGCGACGCGGACAGCGATCCCCCGACGCCGGAGAAGCCCAGCTCGACAAAGCGCGCATAGGCCCCTTGAGCGTGCGGCTCGACCAGCGGGACGGGCCGGCGGACGATCCGCAGCAGGCCGCCGTCGACCGCGGGCACCGGACGGAACGCCGAGCGCGGGATCCGGCCGGCCAGGATCCAGTCGTACCGCGGCCAGGTCGCGATCGTCAGCCGCGTCCACCGCCCGTAGTCGCCGGTGCGTTTGCGGGCGTACTCCAGCTGGGTGAGCAGCGTCGCCGCGGTGAGCCGCTCGGCCGCCAGGCACCAGTCGACGACGGCCGACGTGAGCGCGTAGGGGATGTTGCCGACGACGGCGAACGGCCCCGGCGGCGGCTCGGCGGCCAGGAAGTCGGCGGCCCGCACGGTCAGGCCCGGCCTGGCCGGCAGCGCCGCCGCCATCGCCGGGTCGACCTCGTAGGCGATGACGCGGCGGGCGTGGCGGAGCAGCTCGGTGGTGAGGCTCCCCCGCCCGGCGCCGACCTCGACGACGAGGTCGTCGGGCGCCGGCGCGGCGGCGGCCACGACCTGCCGGACCGCGGCGGCGGTGGTGAGGAAGTTCTGCCCGTAGACGCGACGGGCGCGCGTGTGCTGGGTTCGGTGCGCCATGACCTGGGTCCTGTCTGCCGCCGCGGAGGCGGCGAAGCACGGACAGGCGGCATCGCGGCCCGTCCGGTTCCGTCAGAGGACTCGGATGGCCCTGGCGCTGGGATGCTGTCAGTCGGCCAGGGCGCGACGCCGGGTGCGGATGCGCACCGCCGGCGTCCAGGCCGCCGCGACGAGGGCGTGCGTCGTGGTCATCCCGGCACGGTAAAACACGGCGTGGACGGCCCGCACGCGAATTACCGTCGCCGGAGCGGGAAGAGACGCGGCATGACCCTGCAGCACCAGCGCGTCGCCGTGCTCGGCGGCACCTCCGGGATCGGGCTGGCGACCGCGGTCGCGGCCGGCGTGGCGGGAGCGGACGTGGTCGTCGTCGGCCACCGCCCGCAGGGCGTCGAGCGGGCGCTCGTGGTCCTGCCGTCGACCGCCGAGGGTCGCGTCGCCGACCTGGCCGATCCGGAGACGGTCGCGAAGCTGTTCACCGACCTCGGTGAGCTGGATCACCTCGTGTACACGGCCGGGGAGCCGCTCGTGCTGACGCCGCTGGACGAGGTGGAGATCGAGACCGCCCGGCAGCTGTTCATGGTGCGGTACTTCGGGGCGCTGGCGGCCGCGCACTCCGCCCGCCCGCACCTGCGCGACGGCGGGTCGATCACCCTCACCACCGGTACCGCCGGCGAAAAGCCCGGACCCGGCTGGTCGGTGGCGGCGAGCATCTGCGGCGCGATCGACGCCCTGACCCGGGCCCTGGCGGTGGAGCTGGCCCCGCGGATCCGGGTCAACGCCGTGTCGCCGGGCGTGACCCGCAGCCCGCTGTGGTCGGCGCTGCCCGAGCCGCAGCGCAAGGCGCTGTACGAGGAGCAGGCCGCGGCGGCGCCACTGGGCCGCGTGGGTGAGGTCGACGACGTCGCGCGGGCCTACGTGTACAGCATGACCCAGGACTTCGCGACCGGCTCGATCCTGCGCGTGGACGGCGGCGCCGTGCTGGCGTAGGGGTTCACAGCCGGGTCGCAGGTTCCCGGCAACCGGCGCCCAGCCTCGTCGCCGAGAGTCGCTGCCATGACGACGACGCTGACCCGGCCCGCGCCGGCCGCCTCGACCCCGGCCCACGCGGCCCGCCGCCCGCGGTGGGAGCCCTGGGGGCTCGGCGCGCTCCTGCTCGGCACCGCGCTGCTGTACCTCTGGGGCCTGTCCGCCAGCGGCTACGCCAACAGCTTCTACGCCGCCGCCGTGCAGGCCGGCACGCAGAGCTGGAAGGCGCTGCTGTTCGGCTCGCTCGACCCGGGCAACGTCATCACCGTCGACAAGCCGCCCGCCGCGCTGTGGGTGATGGGCCTGTCGGGGCGCATCTTCGGCTTCAACAGCTGGAGCCTGCTCGCCCCGCAGGCCCTCGAAGGGGTGCTCGCCGTCTGGCTGCTGTTCGCGACCGTCCGCCGCCACTTCGGCGCCGCGGCCGGGCTGGTCGCCGGCGCGGCGCTCGCGCTGACCCCGGTGGCCGTGCTCATGTTCCGGTTCGACAACCCGGACGCGCTGCTGACCCTGCTGCTCGTGGCCGGCGCCTACTGCACGACCCGCGCCGTCGAGCGGGCCGGGCCGGTCTGGCTGAGCCTGGCCGCGACGGCGCTCGGCTTCGCGTTCCTGACCAAGATGCTGCAAGGGCTGCTCGTGCTGCCGGGGTTCGCGCTGGCGTACCTCGTGGCCGCGCCGACCGGCCTCGCCCGCCGGCTGCTGCACCTGCTCACGGCGGGGGCCGCGCTGGTGGTGAGCGCCGGCTGGTTCGTGGCGCTGGTCGCGCTGTGGCCCGCCGGGTCCCGCCCCTACATCGGCGGCTCCACGAACGACAGCCTGCTCGAACTGGCCCTGGGGTACAACGGCCTGGGCCGCGTCTTCGGCGGCACCGGCAACCCGGGCGGCGGCGGCTTCAACGGCGGCGGCAACACCGCGTTCGGCGGGGCGACCGGCGTCACCCGGCTGTTCGGCGCCAGCATGGGCGCCGAGATCTCCTGGCTGCTGCCGGCGGCGCTGGTCGCCCTCGTGGCCGGGCTGTGGTTCACCCGCCGGGCGCCGCGCACCGACCGCGGCCGGGCCGCGCTGATCCTGTGGGGCGGCTGGCTGCTCGTCACCGGCCTGACGTTCAGCTACATGTCGGGCATCACGCACCCGTACTACACCGTCGCCCTCGCCCCGGCCGTCGCCGCGCTGGTCGCGATCGGCGGGCGGGAGCTGTGGCGGGCCCGCGCGGCCCTGCCGGCCCGCCTGGCCCTGGCCGCGATGATCTTCGTCACGGCGGCGTGGGACTTCACCCTGCTGGCCGGCACGCCGGACTGGCATCCTTGGCTGCGCTGGACGGTCCTGGTCGTGGGCGGCCTGGCCGCGCTGCTCGTCGCGGCCGTTGAGGTCGCCGGCCGGCTGGCCGTGGTGGGCCTGGTCGCGGCCCTGCTGTCCGGCTTCGCCGGCACGGCGGCGTGGTCCCTGTCGACGGCGTCCCAGCCGCACGCCGGCTCGATCCCCACCTCGGGCCCGTCGTCGGCGGGCGGCTTCGGCCGCGGCGGTTTCCCCGGCGGTGGCGGCATGGGCGGCGAGGGCAGCGCCGACCCCGACCTCGCGGCCCTCCTTTCGGCGACCACGACGAGGTGGGCGGCCGCCGTCTCCGGCGCCACCTCGGCGGCCTCCCTGGAGCTGGCCACCGGCACGTCGGTGATCGCGATCGGCGGCTGGGACGGCAGCGACCCGGCCCCGACCCTCGCCGAGTTCCAGCAGCTGGTCGCCGGGGGCGAGATCGCCTACTACATCGCCGGCGGCCGCGGCGGCGGCAACGAGATCGCCTCCTGGGTGGCCGCCAACTACACGGCAACCACGGTGGGCGCCAGCACGGTCTACGACCTGCGCCCCTGAGCCGCGCCGATCTTGCAGTTGTGGTGCCTCACAAACCCGGACAACCTCGGCGGGTCCGGGCACCACAACTGCAAGATCGGCGCGTGATGCGCGGCACGTGAGGACTATTCCCTACCGGCCAGGTGGGTACGATCGCCGCCATGCGTCCCGCGTCCCTCCTTCTCGCGGCCGGACTCACCTCCGTCCTGGCCGCCGTGGCCGGCTGCGCGCCGGCCGATGACGAACCGGCGGCCGCCGGCAGTTCGGCCGCCTCCGGCGGTGCGAGCTCCTGCTCGCCCGCGCAGCTCAAGACCCTCGCCGCGGGCAAGCTGACGGTCGGCACCGACGACCCCGTGTACCCGCCGTGGTTCGACGACAACAAGCCCGACAACGGCAAGGGGTTCGAGTCGGCCGTCGCCTACGCGGTGGCCGAGCAGCTCGGCTACACCAAGGACCAGGTGGTCTGGACCCGCGTCACGTTCAACAACGCGATCGCGCCGGGCAAGAAGTCGTACGACATCGACATCAACGAGTTCTCCATCACCGACGAGCGCAAGAAGGCCGTCGACTTCTCCTCGCCGTACTATGACGTCACGCAGACCGTCATCGCGCTGAAGTCCTCCAAGATCGCCGGCGCGAAGACGCTGGCCGACCTCAAGGGGGCCAAGCTGGGCGCGCAGGTCGGCACCACGAGCTACCGGTCGATCACCGAGGTCGTGAAGCCCGACGCCCAGCCGGCGGTGTTCAACAACAACGACGACGCCAAGAAGGCGCTGCAGAACGGCCAGATCGACGGGCTCGTCGTCGACCTGCCCACGGCGTTCTACATCACCGGCGCCGAGATCACCGACGCGGTGATCGTCGGGCAGCTGCCGCAGCCGTCGGGCACCCCGGAGCAGTTCGGCCTGGTCCTCGACAAGGGCTCGCCGCTGACCGGCTGCGTCAGCCAGGCCGTCGACGCGCTGCGCGCCGACGGCACGCTCAAGAAGCTGGAGCAGCAGTGGCTCTCGGCGACCCAGGGCGCCCCGACCCTCTCGTGAGCCTCCGGACAGCATCGCCGTTACAACTCGAGCGTGAGGCGTACCGCCGCCGGCAGACCTATCTGTCGGTGGCGGTCGCCGCCGTGTCCACGGCCGTCGCGGGTGTCCTGCTGTACTTCGTGATCACCGGCGCCCCGGGCTGGGACCGGGTCCGGGACAGCTTCTTCGACGTCGGCTCGGCCCGGGAGGCGTTCCCGGCGGTCGTGCGCGGCCTGTGGCTCAACGTGCAGCTGCTGCTCGCCTGCGCCGCCGGGGCCGTGCTGCTGGGGCTCGCCATCGCGACCATGCGCACGCTGCGCGCCCCGGTGTTCTTTCCGCTGCGGGCGTTCGCGAGCGGGTACACCTACACCTTCCGCGGCCTGCCGCTCGTCATCACCATCTACCTGTTCGCGTTCGGGGTGCCGGGGCTGCGGCTGTCCGGCACGCCGTCGGTGCTGGTCCTCGGCGGGATCGCCCTGGTGCTGACCTACGGCGCCTACATCGCCGAGGTGTTCCGGGCCGGGATCGAGTCGGTCCACCCGTCGCAGCGGGCCGCCGCGCGGTCGCTGGGGCTCACGTACCGCCAGACGATGCGCCACGTCGTGCTCCCGCAGGCGGTGCGCCGGGTCGCTCCGCCGCTGCTCAACGACCTGGTCGCGATGCAGAAGGACGTGGGCCTGATCTCGCTGGCCGGGCCGATCGACGCGATCCGCGCCGCCCAGATCGAGACGTCGATCTCCTACAACTACACCCCGTACGTGGTCGCCGGCGTGCTGTTCGTGCTGCTGGCGATCCCCGTCATCGCCGTGACCGACTGGGTCACGCTCCGGGCGGCCCGCCGCCAGTCGGGAGACCTGGGACTGTGAGCACCGTCCTGTCGATCACGGACCTGCACAAGGTGTTCGGCGCCCGGCCGGTGCTGCGCGGGGTCTCGCTCGACGTGGCCGAGCACGAGGTGGTCGCGCTCATCGGCTCCAGCGGCTCGGGCAAGTCGACGCTGCTGCGCTGCGTCAACCTCCTCGAACCGCTCGACGACGGCACGATCCACCTCGACGGCGAGGACATCACCGACCCGCGGGTCAACCCGGACAAGGTCCGCCAGCGCATCGGCATCGTGTTCCAGGCGTTCAACCTGTTCCCGCACATGTCGGTGCTGGACAACGTGACGCTGGCGCCGCGCCGCGTGCACGGCCTGCCGGCGGCCGAGGCCCGCGACAAGGCGATGGCGCTGCTGGACCGGGTCGGGCTGGCGTCGCGGGCCGGGGACTACCCGGACCGGCTCTCCGGCGGCCAACAGCAGCGGGTCGCGATCGTCCGCGCGCTGGTCAACGCACCGCGGCTGCTGCTGCTCGACGAGGTGACCTCGGCCCTGGACCCGGAGCTGGTCGGCGAGGTCCTGTCGCTGATCCGCGACCTCAAGGCCGACGGCATGACGATGCTGCTCGCGACGCACGAGATGGGCTTCGCCCGGCAGGTCGCCGACCGGGTCGCGTTCCTCGACGGCGGCGTGCTGGTCGAGCAGGGCCCGCCGGCGCAGGTGCTCGGCGAGCCGCGCGAGCCCCGCACCCGGCAGTTCCTGCAGCGCATCATCGAGGCTGGCCGGCTCTGATCCAGTGGCTCACCCGCAGCCGGGCCGTGTTGCCGGTGTCGTAGGGGCCGTGCTCGGTGAGCAGCTGCGGCGCCCGGCCCGGGCCGGGCACGACCTCCAGGTAGGTGCCCATGGTGGCGGTCGTGTAGTCGGTGAGGGTGTTGCGCCACAGCACCATCGCGGCCGCCGACTCGCCCGGCGCCAGGACGATCTCGGGCGCGGGCCCCTGATACTGGTCGGGCAGCGCCGGCGCGCCATCGGCGTTGACGGTGATGTCGAACGGCTTGCGCTCGGCGTCGAGGAGCCGGACCGCCGGTTCGCCGCGCACACGGTACTGGCTGGAGCCGCAGTTCGTCAGCCGGATGCCGAGCGCGCGGAGACCCATCGCCGCGTCGAACCCGCCGACGGTGACCGACAGCCCGGCCACGCACGTCGGCTGGGGCGTGCCCGGGAAGACCGACGGCGACCGCGACGGGGCCGGGTGCGACAGGACCGTGGCGTGCGGCGCCGGCGGGAGCCGGCCGTCCTCCGGGGCGGTGATGCCGCTGCCGGACTCCTCGTCGCCCTCGCGGCGGGTGCCGCACCCGGCGAGCACGAGCAGGGCCAGCGCCAACGCCAGGGCGCGCCGCATCCGGCCGGCAGCCGTGCCGTGTGGCGCGCTCACTCGGCCGGCAGCTGTTCGGTGCGGCGGGGCATGAGCAGCAGCGCGGCGACGGCGAACACGCCGACGACGGCCAGCCCGATGAACACGTGGTGGGTCGCCGCGTACAGGCTGGAGCGCACGTAGTCGGCGACGGCGCCGGTCGCGTGCCCGGCCCGCAGCACCAGGCTCGTCGCGTCGCTGCCCCCGGTGAGCTCCGGCCGGATGTCCGGCGGCGCGTCGGCGAAGCGCCGCTCCAGGGTGGTGTTCGCGATCGCGCCGAACACGGCCGCCCCGACCGCGCTGCCGATCGACCGGCTGAACATGTTGGTGGCGGTGACCACGCCGCGGCGCTCCCAGCCGACCACGGACTGCACCGCGACCAGCGTCGGGCTGGAGGTGAACCCGAGCCCGACGCCGATGACGAAGCACGCGACGGCGACCATGCCGATCGAGGTGTGCCGCCCCAGCAGCGCGCACATGACGGTGCCGGCCACGATGACCACGGACCCGAGCAGCGCCGTGTTGCGGAAGCCG
Source organism: Dactylosporangium sucinum (assembly GCF_014647515.1). Classification (GTDB taxonomy): domain Bacteria; phylum Actinomycetota; class Actinomycetes; order Mycobacteriales; family Micromonosporaceae; genus Dactylosporangium; species Dactylosporangium sucinum. The sequence continues at coordinate 61,195 of NZ_BMPI01000014.1, forward strand.
ATGCGCAGGTAGATGTGCCCGGACAGGGTGGCCGCGATCGGCCAGCCGAGCGTCATCGCCGCCAGGACGAACCCGGCGACGACGGCGCTGGCGCCGAGCACCCCCTGGGCGAAGTTCGGCACGTACGAGCTGAGCCCGATGAGCAGCCCGCCGACGATGACGGAGGCGAGGTTGCCACCGACGAGGGTGCGGTGCCGGAACACCCACAGCGGCAGCACCGGCTCGGCGACCCGCCGCTCGACGAGCACGAACGCGGCGATGAGCAGCGCGCCGGCGGCGAACACCGCGATGCTCGGCGCCGACGCCCAGGCCCAGGTGACGCCACCCTCCAGGGTGCCGAGGATGAGCAGGCTGCACCCGCTGACCAGCAGGCCCGCGCCGAGGTAGTCGACGCGGTGGCGGCGCCGCTCGACCCGCTCCTTGAGGTGCCGGGCCAGCATCCAGGCGGCGGCGAGCCCGAGCGGGAGGTTGACGAAGAAGATCCAGCGCCAGGAGAGGTACTCCGAGAAGACGCCGCCGAGGGTCGGCCCGATGACCGACGACACGCCCCACACCCCGGCGACGTAGCCCTGCACCCGGGCCCGCTCCTCCACGGTGTACAGGTCGCCGATGATCGTCATGCTCATCGGCTGGATCGCGCCCGCGCCGATGCCCTGCACGGCCCGCGCGATGATCAGCGTCAGCATGCTCCAGGCCGCGCCGCACAGGACCGAGCCGGCGAGGAACACGGCGATGCCGAAGAACATCACCGGCCGCCGGCCGAGCATGTCGGCCAGCTTGCCGTACAGCGGCGTCGTCACCGCCGCCGTGAGCAGGTAGACGGAGAAGAGCCAGGGAAAGTGCGCGAAGCCGCCGAGGTCCCGCACGACCGACGGCACGGCGGTCGCGATGATCGTGCTGTCGAGCGCGACGAGCCCGGTCGTCAGCATCACCGAGGCCAGGACCGGCCCGCGCTCCGACCGCAGACCGACGCGCCGCTCCGCCGCGACAGGGGCTTGGGTCATGCTGACACCTTACGTCTGAGGTTTCCGTCCGCGGGGTCCGTGTCCTGCCGCGGGCCGGACCGCCAGGTTCTCCTCCAGGTGCCGCATCGACGACGTGCCGGGGATGGGCAGCATCACCGGCGAGCGGTCGAGCAGCCAGGCCAGCGCGGCCGCCTTGTCCCCCGCCGGCGCGACCGGGCGCCACGGGATGAACGCGATGCCGTGGCGCTCGCAGTACTCCAGGACGTCCTCGGAGGCGCGGTCGCTCATGTTGTACCGGTTCTGCACGCTCGCGATCGGCACGATCGCCTGCGCGGCGCGCAGTTGCTCGACGGTGACCTCGGACAGCCCGACCCGCCGGACCTTGCCCTCGTCCCGCAGCCGGCGCAGCGCCCCGACCTGGTCCTCGAGCGGCACCGTCGCGTCGACGCGGTGCAGCTGGTACAGCTCGATCGTCTCGACCCGCAGGCGGCGCAGGCTCAGCTCGGCCTGCTGGCGCAGGTACTCGGGCCGGCCCAGGTCGAACCACTCGCCCCCGACGCAGATCCGGCCGCCCTTGGTGGCGACGACGAGATCGTCCGGGTACGGGTGCAGCGCCTCGGCGAGCAACTCCTCGGCCTGGAGCGCCGCACGATCCCCGGCGAGGACGCCGCCACCGTCGAGCGGGAGCTGCGGGCCGTCCTCGACGCGACCACCGAGCACGGCTACGACCTGGCGATCACCTTCGAACGGCAGCCGTTCCGGGCCGGCGACTCGGCGACCCGGGCCGCCCTGCGGGCCGCGGCCACCGACCACCTCGGCCGGCCGCCGACCGAGCGCGGCGAGCCGTTCTGGACCGACTGCGCGCTGCTCGAGGCGACCGGCGTCCCCGCGGTGCTGTTCGGCGTCGACGGCGGCGGCGCCCACGCCGCCACCGAGTGGGTGACCCTCGACTCGCTGCACCGGGTGACCGCGATCCTGACCGACACCATCCGAATGTTCACATCATCTGGATGATGGCGGTATCCTGCCCGGCGTGCCCCGTCTCAGCCGCACCGACATGCAGGAACGCAACCGCGCCCGGATCGTCGACGCCGCCCGCCTCGAGTTCGCCGAACGCGGCTACCGCGAGGCCCGCATCGACGCCATCGCCGACCGCGCCGAGCTCACCCGCGGCGCGGTCTACTCCAACTTCCCCGGCAAGCGCGCCCTGTACTTCGAGGTCCTCGCCGTCGACGCCGCCACCGTCGCGCCCCCCGACCGCACGAGCGCGGCCACGGTCCGCGACGCCCTCGGCAACCTGGCCCGCGAGTGGGCCGCCCGCCTGCCCATGGCCACCCGCACCGACGCCTCCCTGCTCGGCCTCGAACTCATGGCCGAGGTCGCCGCCGACCAGCTGACCCGCCTGCCGTTCGCGCAGCTCAAGCTCCTCGACGCGATCGTGCTCGGGCTCGCCCTCGAACACCTCGAAGACCTCCCCGTCAGCCGGGTCCGCCTCGCCCAGGCCGCCCTGACCCTGCTGCACGGCACCGCACAGCTCGCCGCCGCCGCACCCGGCTTCGGCGACCCCTTCGACACCGTCCGCGCCTGCCAGGCCCTCGCCGACCTCGACCTCGACCACGCCAACCGCCGCCGCGTGCACCTCGACCCCGCGCCCGCCCACCGGCCCGACCCGGCACCCCGCTGGTGGCTGCCCGCCGCCGACGACCACCTCGGCACCGGGCCGCTCGCCCCGCACGACGGCATCGTCGCCGTCCTCGGCCTGCACCGCCTCGCCAACATCGAGGACGCGCTGCGCGCCGGCCACGAGACGACCCTCGCCGTGGTCACCGACCAGCCCGCCGAGCTGGCACCGCTCGCCCGGCTGTCGCTGGCCGAGCTGCGCAACCACCTGCGCGCCGCGGTACCGCCGGACCACTGGCCCGCCCTGCACGTCGTCGTCGACGACAAGGGCGTCCTCGCCCGCGGCGCCGGCATCGACACGGTCACCGACGTCACCGAGACGGCCCTGCGCGTGCGGGACGGCCGGATCGTCGCCCGGGCCGACGGCTGGGGCGCCTGCGGATCGATCGCCGGCTGACGCTCAGCGCTTCGGGCGCGCCCGCACGTGCATCCGCTCCCCCTGCGGCCCGAACAGGCTCAGCACCTCCGTCGTCCCCGGCCCCGGATTGCCGAACCAGTGCGGCACCTGCGTGTCGAACTCCGCCACCTCGCCCTCCCCCAGCACGACGTCGTGCTGCCCGAGCACCAGCCGCAGCCGCCCGGCCAGCACGTACAGCCACTCGTACCCCTCGTGCACCTTCGGCGCCGGATCGCAGCCCGGCGTCCCCGGCGGATACACCAGCTTGAACGCCTGCACCCCGCCCGGACGCCGGCTCAGCGGCACATACGTCACCCCGCCCCGCACCATCGGCCGCGCATGCACCCGCGGATCCCCCGTCGGCGGCGCCCCGACCAGGTCGTCCAGCGTCACCCGGTGCACCCGCGCCAGCGGCAGCAGCAGCTCCAGCGTCGGCTTGCGCTGCCCCAGCTCCAGCCGCGACAGCGTGCTCACCGAGATCCCCGTCTCCGCCGACAGCTCCGCGAGCGTCGCCTCCCCGCGCAGCGCCCGCAGCCGCGCCCCCACCTGGTCCATTTCGCCATTCTGGCAAGAACCTTTGCCGCTCGGCCACCCACGTGCGCACAGTCGGCGTATGAGACATGACGTGGTCATCATCGGCGCCGGCGCGGCCGGCCTCAGCGGGGCGCTGACCCTGGCCCGCGCCCGCCGCAACCCTCTGGTCATCGACGCCGGCCAGCCGCGCAACGCCCCCGCGGGCGGTGTGCACAATTACCTGGGCCGCGAGGGCACCCCGCCCGGCGAGCTGCTGTCGATCGGCCGTTCCGAGATCCAACGGTACGGCGGGAGCTTCCTGTCCGGCACCGTCACCGACGCGCACCGGCTGGACGACGGCGCCTTCCGCCTCACGCTGGACGACGGGCACGCGGTGGAGGCGCGCCGCCTGCTGGTGACGACCGGCCTGGTCGACGAGATGCCCGCCATCCCCGGCGTCGCCGAACGGTGGGGCCGCACGGTGCTGCACTGCCCGTACTGCCACGGCTGGGAGGTCCGCGACCAGCCGATCGGCGTCGTCGCCAGCAGCCCGCTGGCCGTCCACGGCGCGCTCATGTGGCGCCAGTGGACCCCGGACGTGACGCTGTTCCTGCACGAGCGCCCGCTCCCGGAGCCGTCCGAGCTGGCACAACTGGACGCGCGCCGTGTCCGGATCGTCGAGGGCCGGGTCGCCGCGGTGGAGGACGAGGGCGTGCGCCTGGCCTCGGGCGAGCTGGTCCCCCGCGCCGCGGTGGTCGTCCAGTCCCGGATGACGGCCCGGGCCGCGTTCCTGGAGTCGCTGGGCCTGAAGCCGACGCCGATGGAGCTCGGGGGCGAGGTGATCGGCACGTACATCGCCGCCGACCCGATGGGCGCCACCGACGTGCCCGGCGTCTGGGCGGCCGGCAACGTGTCCGACCTGATGGCGCAGGTGATCGTGGCTGCGGGCGCCGGCTTGAAGGCGGCCGCCGCCATCAACGCCGACCTGGTCCAGTCCGAGTCGGCGCCGGCTTCCTAGACCGCACGGTTGGCTTCCCGCGCCGCAACGTTCGGCGCGGGAAGGCCCTGCCGATCCCGGACGTCAACGCGGCTTTGTTCGCTCACGTCTCCGACGTTCATGCCGCCTTGTTCACTTACGTCGCCGACGCTGACGCCGCTTTGTTCGCTCACGTCTTCGACCTCGACGCCGGCTGTGCTGCTGTCGGCGCCCGGCTGGCCAGTGGCGCCCGCCGCACCGCGTTCGGCATCCTAGGAAACTAGGTCATCGCCCTCGGCAGGAACAACGCCGCACGGACAACGCCGCACGGGGGCCATCGCTCGTGCAGCAAACGCTCAGAAACGGCAACAACGAATGCGCGAGTGCGCGGCGCGGCGAGACCGTCAGCCGGCCCGCAGCAGGACGTGTGCGGCGCGCTTCGCGGACGCCGCCGCGGTCCGGTCCCCGTGGTGGTCGGCCACCGTCGTCGCGCCCGCGACCAGCATCAGCAGCTGGCGGCCCGTCTCCGCCGGGTCCGCCACCCCGGCCCGCGCGGCGATGCCGGTCAGCAGCTCCAGGCGGCGGTCCAGGTGGCGGGCCGCGACCGCTCGCGGCGGGTCCTCGTGGTGCTGGGCGGCCGCGTTCAGGATCGCGCAGCCCCGGAAGCCCGGCTCCGCATGCCAGCCACCCAGCGCGTCGAACACCGCGTCGAGCTGCTCGAACGGGTCGTCGCCGGCCGCCTCGGCCGCGGCGCGCAGCCAGGCCGTCACCCGGTCGCTGCGCCGCTCCAGCACCGCCCGGACCAGGCCCTCCTTCGAGCCGAAGTGCCGGTACAGCGTCTCCTTCGACGCCCCCACCGCCTGGCACAGCTCGGCCACGCCGATGCCGTCGAGGCCCCGCTCGTAGAACAGCCCGGTCGCCTTGGTCAGGATGTCGGCCCTGGTCCGCTCGGGATCGAGCGCTGCGCCCTTCGCCACCGGCATGGCCCATATAGTACCGAACGGTTCGATCACCTGCTACCGTGACGCGATCGAACCGGTCGGTGGCGGCGTACGGCGGCAACCCGCGGCTGGAGCACGTCACGCTCGACGCCGACCACGCGCTCTCGGGCCGGCGGGTCGCGCTCATCCGCACGGTGGCGGCGTTCCTCGACCGGGCGCTCGGTACCATCCGTCGATGATCGTCGACACGGGGAAGCCGGCGGAGCACCGCGTCGCGCGGGCCGTCACCGAGGCGTTCGCACCCGCGGTGTGGGCCGCCGCCATGCCGGTCGTCGTCGGCCTGCACGCCGGCGCGCCCTGGTGGGGCCTCGTCACGGTGCTGTTCACGGCCGCCGTGCCGTACGGCGTGATCTGGCTCGGCGTCCGGCGCGGCCGGCTGACCGACCACCACATCGGCAAGCGCGAGCAGCGCCGGGCGCCGCTCGCGATCGGGCTCGCGTCCGTGCTCGCCGGCCTCGGCCTGCTCGTCGTCGCGGACGCGCCCGGCGAGCTCGTCGCGATGGTCGTCGTGATGCTGCTGGTGCTGCTCGGCACGACGCTGGTCAACCTGCGGTGGAAGCTGTCGGCGCACACCGCCGTCTCGGCGGGCGCGGTGACCGCGCTGACCGTCCTCTTCGGACCGTTGCTCGCCGCGGGCGCGCTCCTCGTCGCCGTCATCGGCTGGTCCCGGGTGCGGCTCGGCGACCACACGGCCGCTCAGACGGTCGCCGGGGCCGTGCTCGGCGCGGCGATCGCGGCGGCGGTGTTCATGCCGCTGGCGCGTTGAGCCGCTCGGCGACCTGCGCCGCGGCCTCCGGGCGCAGCTCCCGCGACCACCCCTCGCCGGTCCAGTCCGCGTCGGCGGTGCCGTCGACCAGCTCGGCGTGGCTGAGCAGGACCACCGCGCCGTCGGCGAGCACGGTGCCGGCCGCGACGCCGTCGGCCTCGGTCCGCCAGTACTTCGAGCCGTCCTTCACCACCAGCGCGGTCCGCGGGTCGCAGCCGGAGAGGTGTGCGACGTCGTGCGTGGTGATGGTGACGCCAGCGGGCATGGTGGTTCGCTCCTCACGGGGGTGGCCGGGCTCCACGATCGTAGAGAGTCCGATCACGCGGCGGTACGGTGGCACGGTGAGCACGTCCGAGGAGCGCGACGGGGTCGCCCTCACCAACCTGGACCAGCCGCTGTTCGAGGGGGCCGGTGCGACGAAGCGCGACCTGGTCGACTACCTCGACGCGGTCCACGAGCGCCTGATCCGGGTGCTGCACGACCGGCCGCTGTCGGTCGTGCGGATCATGCGGGGGCAGGACGCATTCATGCAGAAGAATGTCCCGAAGTACACGCCGGACTGGGTGCGCACCGTGCGGATGTGGGCCGAGTCCTCCCAGCGCGAGGTGGCCTACGCGCTGTGCAACGACCGCCGGACACTGCTCTGGTTCGGCAACCAGCGGTCGGTGGAGTACCACCCGACCCTGGTGCGCACCCCGGACTGGACGCACACCACGCACCTCGTGCTCGACCTGGACCCGCCGGAGGGGGACTCCTTCGGCACCGCCGTCGCCGCCGCGCGGCTGGTGCGCGCCGTGCTCACCGAGGCCGGCCTGGAGGGCGCGGTGAAGACCAGCGGCGCCAAGGGCCTGCACGTGTTCGTGCCGATCGACGGCCACTGGGCGGTCGACGACGTGGCCGCGGCGACCCGGGCGGTCGCGGCGCGGGCCGAGCGGCTCGACCCGGCGCTGGCCACGACCGCGTTCATCCGCGAGGACCGGCACGGCAAGGTGTTCCTCGACCCGACGCGGGCCGGCGGGGCGACGGTCGTCGCCGCGTACAGCCCGCGCCTGCGCCCCGGCGTCCCCGTCTCGTTCCCGCTGGCCTGGGACGCGCTCGACGACGTGCGGCCGGCCGACTTCACCGTCCACACCGCGCCGGCGCTGCTCGGCGCGGCCGACCCGTGGGACGAGCGGATGCCGGCGCCGCAGCGCCTCCCCGACGACCTCGTCGCCGAGGGCCGCACCATCCCGATCCCCCGCGTCCAGGCGATGCACGAGGGCCGGCGGCGCAAGCGGGCGGCGCAGTCGTGACCCCGGTCGTCCTCGCCGCCCCCGAGGACTCCTGGCCGCGCCGGGCCGCCGAGGTCGCCGCCGGGCTGCGCGCGGCGCTCGGCCCGCTCGCCCTGCGCGTCGAGCACATCGGCAGCACGGCGATCCCCGGGATGGCCGCGAAGCCGGTGTACGACCTGCAGGTCAGCGTGGCGGACCTGGACGCGGCCGCCGCCGCGTTCGACCCGCCCCTGGCCCGGCTGGGCTTCACGCGCCGGCCGTACGAGCACGACCACGTGCCGGCCGGGCGGACCGACTTTCCCGACGCGTGGCGCAAGCGGTACTGGAACCGCGGCGGCGCCGAGCCGGTCAACCTGCACGTCCGGCTGGCCGGCTCGCCGAACGAGCGGCTGGCCCTGCTGTTCCGCGACTGGTTCCGCGCGCACCCGGCGGCGGTGCCCGCGTACGGCGCGTTCAAGACCGCGCTCGCCGACGCCGTGGACGACGCCGACACCTACACCGACGTCAAGGACCCGGTCGTCGACCTCGTCGTCGTCGCCGCCGAGGAGTGGGCGTCCACCACCGGCTGGTCAGCGTCACCAGCGAGCCCGGCGCCAGCGAGACCGGCGCCGGCGTCACCGGCCTGACCCGGCGGTCGCCGCGCCCCGGCGGCGGGGCGCCGTGGCCGTCGGTCAATGCCCGCCACCCGCCGATCGGCACCGTCAGGCGCGCAGGATCCGCCCGTCGCGCACCTGCACGGGGATCTCGGTCAGTCCGCGGGTGGCCGGGCCGCTCAGCCGGGCGCCGTCCTTGATCGCGAACGTCGAGTTGTGCGCCGGGCAGGTCGCCACGCCCTGCTCCGGCGCCGTGACCTTGACGCCCTTGTGCGGGCAGGCCGCGTCGTACGCCTTGAAGACGCCCGTCTCCGGCTGCACCACGAGCACGCCGTCGACGACGGTGCCGCCGCCGACGGGCACGGCCGAGACGTCGGCGAGCGCCGCCGCCGCGGGCGCCGTCGAAGCGCCCGAAGCAGCGCCCGAAGCGGCGCCCGAAGCGGCGCCCGCGGGAGCGTCCGAAGCAGGGGGCGACGATGGCGGGGTGGCCGCCGGGGCCGACGAACACGCCGTCAGGAATCCGGTCGCGCCGAGGCCGGCGAGCAGCGCGCGGCGGCTCGGGCACCACATCGGTCGATCGTCCACAGTGTCCTCCGTTGCCGAAGTCGGGGGAACCGAGCATGCGGACGGCCGCGCCGCCGCCGCAACGAAACCGGCCGGTAACCGGGCCCGGCCGCGTGCCGCCGGTGAAAGTTCCGCATTGACCGGCGTGCATGTCCGCCATACTGTAAGGAAACTTAACGGAAGGTGTCCAGTGTTCCCCCGCCACGAGTTGGAGGTGCCCGACCCCGCGCCGCTGCCGTTCGCGATCGGGTCGTTCGACTGGTTCGGGCCGATGGCGCGCGCCGCGTTCCCGCACCGGCACGCGTTCCACGAGATCGTGTACCTCACCCGCGGCACCGGCGTGCACGTGGTCGACCTCGAGGCGCACCCGCTGCGCCCGCCGCAGCTGTTCGTCGTGCGGCCCGGGCAGGTGCACCACTGGCAGGACGCCGGCGGCGTGGACGGGTGGGTGCTCGTGTTCACCGACGACGCCTACCCCGACGCCGCCCGCACGCTGCCCGGGCCGGCCGTCCTGCGGCCCGGCCCCGCGCAGGCCCGCCGGTTCGAGGCGCTGCTCGCCACGATGACCGAGGAGTACCACCTGCGCCCGGCCGGGTTCGCCGAGGTGCTCCCCGCCCTGCTGCACGTGCTCGTCCTGCAGGCCCGCCGGCTCGACGGCGCCGATGCGGGCTCCAGGGGTACCACCGCGGCGGCAAGGATCGCCGAGGACTTCGGCCGGCTGCTGGCCCGTCCCGTCCTCGCCGACGCAACCGTCCAGGCGTTCGCCGCCCGCCTGGGGGTGTCGACCAGCCACCTCACCGAGGCCGTGAAGGCGTCGACCGGCGAGCCGCCCGGCCGGCTGATCCGCCGCGCGCAGGCCCTGGAGGCCCGGCGGCTGCTCGCCCGCACCTCGCTGACCGTCGCGCAGGTGGCCCGCGCGGTCGGCTTCGCGGATCCGGCGTACTTCTGCCGCTTCTTCCGCCGCGAGGTGGGCGTGACGCCGGGCCGGTACCGCGGAAAACACCATGACGGCGGCGTTGCGTCCATCGACCGGGACTGATGACGGGCCGTACGGTCGGCGTCCGGGAGACCCCCGCAGTCCTATTGGAGGCCGCATGACCCCGCAGCCGCACGGCTTCACCCGCAAGCAACTGCTCCGCGCCGCGCTCGTCGCGGCACCGGCGCCGCTGCTGCTCGCCGCCGTTCCCGCCGCGTCGTCGGTACCGCTGCATCCGACGCCGATGTGCGACGATGGCGACGACGAGACGCCACCCCAGATCGAGGGCCCGTACTTCAAGCCCAACTCCCCGCTGCGCACGGCGATCGCGACCGGCCTGCCGGGCACGGCCCTCACGGTCAGCGGTTACGTCTTCGGTACCGCGTGCCAGCCCATCGCCGGCGCCCTGCTGGACTTCTGGCAGGCCGACACCAACGGCGCCTACGACAACGTGGGCTTCCGGCTGCGCGGCCACCAGTTCACCGACGCGACCGGCGCCTACCGGCTCACGACGATCGTCCCGGGCCTGTACCCCGGGCGCACGCGGCACATCCACGTGAAGGTCCAGGCGCCGAACCGGCCGATCCTGACCACGCAGCTGTACTTCCCGGGCGAGCCGCGCAACTCGACCGACACGCTGTACGACCCGCGGCTGCTCATGACCGTCCGCCCGGGCCAGGCGTCGTTCGACTTCGTCCTGGACGTGCCGGGCGTACCGCCGACGACGCCCCCGTCGACACCGCCGTCGACGCCCGGGGGTACCTGGGCGCCCGGGGTCGCGTATGCGGTGGGCGCGCAGGTCACCTACGGCGGGGTCGCCTACCGGTGCCTGCAGGCCCACACGTCGATGACCGGCTGGGAGCCGCCGAACGTCCCCGCGCTCTGGCAGCGGAGCTGACTACTTGAAGTCGTCCGGGGTGAAGTCACGGGGCTCGACGAGCACCAGCCAGTTGCCGGTGTTGTCGCGCATCACGGCCTCCACCCCGTACGGCCGCTCGGCCGGCTCCTGCAGGAACGTCACGCCCTTGGCGCTGAGCTCCTCGAAGGTCTTGCGGCAGTCGTCGACGCTCAGGCCGAGGCCGCCCATCGACCCCTTCTCCAGCTGGCGGCGCACGAACGCGGCCGCGTCCTCGTCGAGCGGCGGGCCGGGCGTCATGAGGGTCACCTCCAGCTCGGGCTGGCTGGGGTGACGCAGGGTCACCCAGCGGAAGCCCTCACCCATGGTGACGTCGGTGCCGGGGGCGAAGCCGAGCACGTCGACGTAGAAGTCGCGGGTGGCGTCCTGGTCGAGGCAGTACACGGTGACGAGCGAGATGTTGGTAATCACGGGCCTGAGGTTACGGTCCGTGTTCCGCTCGGCGCTTCTCCAGAATTGCTTTCCGGTGTTCGCAGCACCCCGCACATGAACAGCCAGCAGCCCGGGACGTGCGCGGTGCCCTTCTGGGCCCAGCGGTCGCGATACGCCACCGGGCTCTCCCCCACCAGCCGGGTGAACCGGGTCGAGAACGACCCGAGGCTGGTGAAGCCGACCAGCATGCAGATCTCGGTGACCGTCAGGTTGGCCGAGCGCAGCAGGTCCTGCGCCCGCTCGATCCGGCGGCGGGTCAGATAGCGCATCGGCGTCTCGCCGTAGGTCGCCTCGAAGCAGCGCACGAAGTGGTACTTCGAAACCGCCGCCACCGCGGCAACCTGGTCGAGGTCCAGTTGCGTCTGGTAGTTGCGGTCGATGTGGTCGCGGGCCCGCCGCAGGTGCGCGAGCAGCGCCACGGGCACCTGCCTGGTCACCCCGCCACTCTACGACCGCCACGGACCGTCGCGGAGTTTCACTTCCGGGTGGACCTCCGCTAGCGTGGCCCGGCGGATCGACGAAAGGGTGTTGCCCAGTGACCCGACGCCAGACCCGCCAGACCGCGGCCGGGCTGCTGGTCGTGGCCGTGCTGGTACTGCTCGGTGCGTCCGGCCGCCACGACGGTGGGCCTGCCACCAGCCGGTCGGCGATGCCGTCGGCGGCCGCGCAGCCGTCGCCGGAGCCGTCCGCCGCGCCGCCGAGCCCGTCACCGACCGTGGCGGCGCCGCCGTCGACGGCGGGCGGGGTCGCGCCCGGCCCCGGCAAGGGCGTGGCCGGCTCGCTCACCCACACGGGCACCCAGGCGGTGGCGCTGACCTTCGACGACGGCCCCGACCCGGTGAACACCCCGCGGATCCTGCAGGTGCTGCGGGAGCACCACGTGAAGGCGACGTTCTGCATGGTCGGCTTCCGCGTCCGCGACCACCCGGAGCTGGTGCGCCAGATCGCCGCCGACGGTCACACGCTGTGCAACCACTCGTGGCAGCACCTGCTGAACCTGGCCAAGCGGGAGCCCGGGTACATCGACTGGGACCTCAGGCACACCAACGACATGATCCACGCGGCGGTCGGCCCGGACGTGCCGGTGCGGTACTTCCGGGCCCCGGGCGGCAACTTCACGCCGGAGCTGGTCGCCAAGGCGAAGTCGCTCGGCATGGAGTCGATCTACTGGGACGTCGACCCGCAGGACTGGAACCACAAGCCGGACGCCAACGCCCAGGCGCACATCGCCCGGGTCGTGCGCGACGTCCAGCGCCACGTCCGCCCGGGCTCGATCGTGCTGTCGCACGACAACGGCCAGCCCGACACGATCGTCGTCTACCAGCGCCTGCTGCCGTGGCTGACCCAGCGCTTCGCCCTGGAGCCGCTCCCCTGCGCGACCTAGTCCCTCGTCTACGCCCGCGCTCTGCTGGCCGGCGCCGCACCCGGCCGCCCATGATCCATGGAGACTTCTGGCTGCCATGGCGACCAGAACTCTCCATGGATCATGAATCCGGGCTCAACGCCGCGGTGTTGCCGGCAGCTCGTCGAGCAGCGACGCCGTCATCCAGTCGCCGGCGTGCACCACGAGGTCGGCGGCCGACACCAGCGGCCACAGCACCGGCGGGAACGTGGAGCGCGGGGCGTGGGTGTCCGACAGCAGCACCAGGCGCGCGGCGAACCAGCCTAGTAGAGTCTGGGCCATGGAGTGGCTGCGGCGCTGGCCGGTCTACCGGCAGCTGACCGGCGCCGACCCGACCGGGCGCGGCGAGGCGGTGCGGTCGGCGCGGACCGACGCGCTGGTCGCGCGCACGGTGCAGGCCGACTCCGTGGCCCGGTCGGTGTGCCCCTACTGCGCCGTCGGGTGCGGGCAGCAGGTCTTCGTCAAGGATGGCAAGGTCACCCAGATCGAGGGAGACCCCGACAGCCCGATCTCGCGCGGGCGGCTGTGCCCCAAGGGCTCGGCCAGCAAGAGCCTGGTGACCAGCCCGCTGCGGCAGACGAAAGTGCGGTATCGGCGACCGTATGCCACCGAGTGGGAGGACCTGGACCTCGACGTCGCCCTCGACATGATCGCCGATCGGGTGGTCGAGGCCCGGGAGGAGACCTGGGAGCAGCGCGACGACGAGGGGCGGCCGCTCAACCGCACGCTCGGCATCGCCAGCCTGGGTGGGGCGACCCTCGACAACGAGGAAAACTACCTCATCAAGAAGCTGTTCACGGCGGTCGGCGCCCTGCAGATCGAGAACCAGGCGCGCATTTGACACTCCGCCACCGTCCCCGGTCTGGGGACCAGCTTCGGTCGCGGCGGCGCCACGGGGTTCCAGCAGGACCTGGCGAACGCTGACTGCATCGTGATCCAGGGCTCGAACATGGCCGAGGCGCACCCGGTCGGCTTCCAGTGGGTGATGGAGGCCAAGCAGCGGGGTGCGACGGTCATTCACGTCGACCCCCGGTTCACCCGCACCAGCGCCGCCGCCGACATGTTCGTGCCGATCCGGGCCGGGTCGGACATCGCGTTCCTCGGCGGTGTGGTCAACCACATCCTGAGCAACGAGCTCGACTTCCGCGAGTACGTCGTCGCGTACACGAACGCGGCCACGATCGTGGGCGAGGACTTCCGCGACACCGAGGACCTCGACGGGCTGTTCTCCGGCTTCGACCCGCAGACGGGCGCCTACGACTCGACGAGCTGGCAGTACGCGGGGCACGACAGCGGCGAGCACACGCACGCGCACCGGGAGACCGCGGCGGCGATGCAGCACGAGTCGCACGGCCCGCCGATCCCGGCGCGGACCGAGCGGGACGAGACCCTGCGGCACCCCCGGTGCGTGTACCAGATCCTGAGGCGGCACTTCGCGCGGTACACCCCGGAAATGGTCGAAGCGACCTGCGGCGTCCCGCAGGAGCAGTTCGCCCGGGTGTGCGAGGCGTGGACGCGCAACTCGGGCCGCGAGCGCACGACCGCGCTGGTGTACTCGGTGGGCTGGACGCAGCACTCGGTCGGGGTGCAGTACATCCGGACCGGCGCGATCATCCAGCTCCTGCTCGGCAACATGGGCCGGCCCGGGGGCGGCATCATGGCCCTGCGCGGCCACGCCAGCATCCAGGGCTCGACCGACATCCCGACGCTGTTCAACCTGCTGCCGGGGTACCTGCCGATGCCGCACCACGAGCAGCACGAGACGTTCGGCCAGTGGGTCGACGCGATCCGCCACCCCGGGCAGAAGGGCTTCTGGGGCGGCGCGAAGGCGTTCGCGGTGAGCCTGCTCAAGGCGTACTTCGGGGACGCCGCGACCGCGGACAACGACTGGTGCTACGGCCACCTGCCCCGGCTGACCGGCGACCACGGCACCTACCGGACCGTGCTGGACATGATCGACGGGAAGGTCAAGGGCTACTTCCTGCTCGGGCAGAACCCGGCCGTCGGCTCGGCGCACGGCCGGGCGCAGCGGCTCGGCATGGCCAAGCTCGACTGGCTCGTCGTCCGCGACCTCTACATGATCGAGTCGGCGACGTTCTGGAAGGACTCCCCCGAGGTCGAGTCCGGCGAGATCGTGCCCGAGGAGTGCGCGACCGAGGTGTTCTTCCTGCCCGCCGCCTCCCACGTGGAGAAGGAGGGCACGTTCACGCAGACCCAGCGGCTGCTGCAGTGGCGGGAGAAGGCCGTCGACCCGCCGGGTGACTGCCGCTCCGAGCTGTGGTTCTTCTACCACCTCGGCCGCCTCGTCAAGCAGCGCCTCGCCGGGTCGACCGATCCGAAGCACCAGGCCGTGCACGACCTGGCCTGGGACTATCCTGTCGAAGGCGCCCACGACGAGCCTTCCGCATCGGCGGTACTGCGGGAGATCAACGGCTTCGACGTGGCCACCGGCGACCCGATGCCCGGCTTCACCGCCCTCAAGGACGACGGGTCCACCGCCTGCGGCTGCTGGATCTACTCCGGGGTGTACGCCGACGGGGTGAACCAGGCGGCCCGCCGCAAGCCCCGCACGGAGCAGAGCAGCGTCGCGCCCGAGTGGGGCTGGGCCTGGCCGGCGAACCGCCGGATGCTGTACAACCGCGCCTCGGCCGACCCCGAGGGCCGCCCCTGGAGCGAACGCAAGCGGTACGTCTACTGGGACCCGGAGCGGGGCGAGTGGACCGGCCCGGACGTGCCGGACTTCGAGCGGACGAAGCCGCCGTCGTACCGGCCGCCGGACGGCGCCAGCGGCCCGGCCGCGATCGCCGGGGACGACCCGTTCATCATGCAGGGCGACGGGAAGGGGTGGCTGTTCGTGCCGAGCGGGCTGGTCGACGGGCCGCTGCCGGCCCACTATGAGCCGGCCGAGTCGCCGGTCGCCAACCCGCTGTACCGGCAGCAGGCGAACCCGGCCCGCAAGCAGTACCGGCGGCCCGACAACCCGGTGCACCCGGTCGGGAGCGGCGTCTTCCCGTACGTCTTCACCACCAGCCGCCTCACCGAGCACCACACCGCCGGCGGGATGAGCCGCACCCTCGACTACCTGGCCGAGCTGCAGCCGGCGATGTTCGTCGAGGTGTCCCCGGCGCTGGCCGCCGAGCGGGGCCTGGAGCACCTCGGCTGGGCCCACGTCGTCACCGGCCGGGCCTGCGTCGAGGCCCGGGTGCTGGTCACCGAGCGGCTGCGCCCCCTGCGGGTCGAGGGCCGCCCGGTGCACCAGGTGTGGCTGCCGTACCACTGGGGCGGCTCCG
The DNA here is from genome assembly GCF_014647515.1 of Dactylosporangium sucinum. Classification (GTDB taxonomy): domain Bacteria; phylum Actinomycetota; class Actinomycetes; order Mycobacteriales; family Micromonosporaceae; genus Dactylosporangium; species Dactylosporangium sucinum. The sequence continues at coordinate 76,937 of NZ_BMPI01000014.1, forward strand.
GCCTGACCACCGGCGACTCGGCGAACGACCTCATCGGCGTCACCCTCGACCCCAACGTGCTGATCCAGGAGAGCAAGGTGGGCACCTGCGACATCCGGCCGGGCCGGCGCCCCCGCGGCGCGGCCGTGCGGGCCCTGGTCGAGGACTACGTGCGGCGGGCCGGGCAATGACCTCACAACCCGTGGAGCGCGTCGGCTTCTTCACCGACACCAGCGTCTGCATCGGCTGCAAGGCGTGCGAGGTCGCCTGCAAGGAGTGGAACGCGATCCCGGCCGACGGCCTCGACCTGCTCGGCATGTCGTTCGACAACACCGGCCAGCTCGACGCCAACTCGTGGCGGCACGTCGCGTTCATCGAGCAGCCGACCTCCGCGCCGGACGGCGGGATGCGCTGGCTGATGGCCTCCGACGTGTGCAAGCACTGCACGCACGCGGCCTGCCTCGACGTGTGCCCGACCGGTTCGCTGCTGCGCACCGAGTTCGACACCGTCGTCGTGCAGGCCGACATCTGCAACGGCTGCGGCTACTGCGTGAGCGCCTGCCCGTACGGTGTGATCGCCCGCCGCGAGGGCGACGGCCGCGTCTGGAAGTGCACGATGTGCTACGACCGGCTCGGCGCGGACCTGCGCCCGGCCTGCGCGACCGCGTGCCCGACCGAGTCGATCCAGTTCGGGCCGCTCGACGAGCTGCGCGAGCGGGCCGCGGCCCGGCTCGAGGCGCTCGATGACCCGCGGGCCCGCCTCTACGGCCACGACCCCGACGACGGCGTGGGCGGGCAGGGCGCGTTCTTCCTGCTGCTCGACGAGCCCGAGGTGTACGGCCTGCCGCCCGCCCCGGTCGCCACCACGCGCGACCTGCCGGACATGTGGAAGCACGCGGGCCTGGCCGCGCTCACCATGGCGGCGGCCGTCGTGGTGTCGTTCCTGGGAAGGCGCCGATGACCTCGTACTACGGAAGGCCGATCCTCAAGGCGCCCGTCTGGAAGCACGACATCCCGGCGTACCTCTTCACCGGCGGGCTGGCGGCCGGCAGCGCCCTGCTCGCGGCCGGCGCCGACCTGACCGGCCGCCCGGTGACCCGGCGCGCGGCGCGGGCGGCCGCCGTCGCCGCGCTCGGCGCCAGCACGTACTTCCTCATCAACGACCTGGGCCGCCCCGAGCGGTTCCACCACATGCTGCGGGTGGCCAAGCCGACCTCGCCGATGTCGGTCGGCACCTGGCTGCTCAGCGCGTTCGGCGGCGCCGCCGGCCTGGCCGCGACCGCCGAGCTGCGCCCGCGCAGCCGGTTCGTGCGCGGCGCCGGCCGGGCCGCCGGGCTCGGCGCCGCCGCGCTCGCGCCGGGCCTGGCCACCTACACGGCGGTCCTGGTCGCCGACACGGCGGTGCCGTCGTGGCACGAGCCCTACCGCGAGCTGCCGTTCGCGTTCGCCGGCAGCGCCCTCGCCAGCGGGGCCGCCGTCGGCCTTATCGCCGCCCCGGTGCGGGAGGGCGGCCCGGCCCGGGCGATGGCCGTGGCCGGCGCGGCCCTGGAGGTCGCCGTCACGCACCGGATCGAGACCGGGCACGGCCTGCTCAGCGAGCCGTTCCGCACCGGCCGGGCGGGCCGGCTGCTGCGGGCGGCCCGGGCCCTGAACCTGGCCGGGGCGGCGGGGGCGCTGCTCGGCCGGCGCAGCCGGGTGCTGTCGGCGCTGTCGGGGGCGGCGCTGCTGGCCGGCTCGCTCGCCACCCGCTTCGGCATCTTCGAGGCCGGGGTCGAGTCCACGAAGGACCCGCGGTACGTGGTGGAGCCGCAGCGCGACCCCACCACGTGACCGGCGTCAGGCCTTGACGACCAGCGAGCCGACGATCTTGTCGGCGATGGTCTGCCGCTTCTGGTCCCACAGCGGGAACAGGTAGCCGATGAGGCAGATGATGCTGTCGACGATGTGCGCGAGGTCGCGCACGAAGGCGCCGCCGGCGCCGAGCGGCTGGCCGGTCTGCTCCTTGCTCAGCCGCAGGCCGAGCGCCTTCTTGCCGATGCTGGCGCCCTGGCCGCCGAGGATCCAGCGGTTGTAGACCGTCCAGGCGAAGGCGAGCAGGACGCAGATCCAGTAGATCGCGCCCATGCCCTCCATCGTGGCGTCGGCGTTCACCTTGGGCCCGTCGATGGCGTAGCCGATGCCGCTGAGAATCGCGGCGGGGATGATGTCGACGATGTACGCGCCGACACGCTGTCCCCAGTTGGCGTAGTTCATGCTGCTCCTTGCGAAGGGGGTGATTGCTCCGTGCGCGTTACACGAAGCCGAAGCGGTGCAGCTGGAAAACCCAGCTCGCGGCGGCGGCCGCGAGCATGGCCAGTTCCGTCCGCCGCCGGGCCCGGGGGGACCAGGGCACCGGCGGGGCGAGCACGCCGGCCCGCCGCAGGACGGCGAGTGGCACCGTCACCACGGTGAGCACGGCGAGGCCGACGATCGCCGGGTTGGCGGCGAGCGAGTCACCGACGCGGCCGTGCACGAGGTCCACGGCCGCGGTCGTCAGCCCGCAGCCCGGACACGGCACGCCGGTCAGCCACCGCAGCGGGCACGGCACCCCGAGCCCGGTGTGCGCGGTGAACCCGGGCCAGAGCGCGGCCGCGGCCGCGACGCCGGCCCCGAAGCCACCGAGGCGCTCCGGAACGGAGTACTCCCTGCCCACCCGCATCCCCAGTTGATCAGCCGGACGGATTGGTGATCATATGGGCCGGAGAAGGGCGGCGCGGATCGTCCGATCAGATCGATATCGATGACGCCCGGACGGGTCAGCGGACCCGGAGGGTCACCCCGTCGCCGGGCACGAGCTCGCCGATGACCGGGTGGCCGGGCAGCTCGCCGGCGACCAGCAGCCCGCCCGACGTCTGCGCGTCGGCGAGCAGCAGCAGCTCGTCCTCGCCGACCGCCCCGCCGTCGAGGTGCGGGCGGACCCAGTCGAGGTTGCGGCGGGTGCCGCCGCTGACGAACCCGTCGCGCAGGGCCTCGCGGGCGCCGTCGAGATACGGCACGGCCGCGTGGTCGACCACCGCGGTCACCCCGCTGGCCCGGGCCAGCTTGTGCAGGTGCCCGAGCAGCCCGAACCCGGTGACGTCGGTGGCGCAGACGACGCCCTCGGCGAGCGCTTGCTCCGACGCGGCCCGGTTCAGCCGCGTCATGGCGGCGACGGCCTGCGGGAAGACCTCGCCGGTGGCCTTGTGCCGGCTGTTGAGCACGCCGATGCCGAGCGGCTTGGTGAGGGTGAGCGGCACCCCGGCCACCCCGCGGTCGTTGCGCAGCAGCCGGTCGGGGTCGGCGAGCCCGGTGACCGCCATGCCGTACTTCGGCTCGGGGTCGTCGACGGAGTGCCCGCCCGCGACGTGACAGCCCGCCTCCCGGGCGACGTCGAGGCCGCCCGCCAGCACGGTGGCGGCCAGCTCCATCGGCAGCACGTCCCGCGGCCAGGCCAGCAGGTTGACGGCCACGACGGGCCGCCCGCCCATCGCGTACACATCGGACAGCGCGTTGGCGGCCGCGATCCGCCCCCAGTCGTAGGGGTCGTCGACGACGGGCGTGAAGAAGTCGGCGGTGGCCACGACGGCGGTGCCGCCCTCGATCCGCACCACGGCGGCGTCGTCCCCGTCGTCGAGCCCGACGAGCAGCTCCCCCGGCCCGACCGGCGCCGCGCCGCCGACGAGCCCGCCGACGACGGCCTCGAGCTCCCCGGGCGGGATCTTGCAGGCACACCCGCCCCCGTGCGCGTATCCGGTCAGCCGCCCGATCACGCCCTCAGCCTACCCACACCCCGGCACCGCACCCAGCCGCGTCCGCACAGGCGTCGGTCGATCTACCCTCATGTCGATCTCGAATCCCGAGGGTAGATAGACCAACGTCTACAGAAGACGAGCGCGGACACCGCACCGACCCGCCAGACAGCGCCGCCGACGACCCTGGGCGGCCGCCCCACCCACACACCCACATACGTTGGTCGATCTACCCTCGCATCGCGAGATCGAACTGAGGGTAGATCGACCAACGTCTGTGGAAAACCCGGGCCGCCAGCGCCGCGGCGCGGCCGGGCGGTCAGGCGGCGCGCAGCAGCGTGCGGGCGGCCGCGTTGCGGGCCGCGATGCCCAGCCGCGTCTTCGGGATGAGCAGCGTCGCCGCCCGGCCCGCGTGCCGCTGGCGCGGGCCGGTCAGCGCGCGGTGCGTCGCCTCGTACCGGCGCAGGGCCGTCTCGACGGACGACGACGAGGCCAGCGCCGACGCCAGCGCGAACGCGCCCGCCATCGCCAGGCTCGAACCCTCGCCGAACAGCGAGACGCAGGAGGCGGCGTCGCCGAGCAGCGTGACCCGGCCCGAGGACCAGGTCGGCATGCGCACCCGGCTCACGGCGTCGAAGTACAGCTCGTCCGTCGCCGAAACCTGCTCCAGCAGCGCCGGGACGCGCCAGCCGGCGCCCGCGTAGGCCTTCCGCAGCAGCATGCGGTGCTGGGCGGCGTCGCGGTGGTCGAAGTCCGGCACCTCCGGGGCGCGGTAGATGAACGCGGCCAGGGAGCGCTCGCGGGACGGGTGCAGCGAGGCCAGCCGGCCCGGCTCGTTGTAGAGCAGCACGTCCGGGTCCTCGTCGCCGACGACCGGCAGGGTGCCCACGTAGACGCCCAGGTGCTCGACGCGCACCGCCGACGCCGGGAACGCCAGGCGGCGGACCTGCGAGTGCAGGCCGTCCGCGCCGACCACCAGGTCGAAGCGCCGGGCCGGGGCGCGGTCGAAGGTCACGTCCACGCCGCCCGCGTCCTGCGTGAGGGACGTGACGGTGTCGTCGAAGCGGAACTCGGCGTGGTCGCGCGCCGCCTCGTACAGCACCCGGGCCAGGTCCGCCCGCGGGATCTCCACGTCGTCCGGATTGCGGCTCATGGGGAGGCGGGCGAGCGTGCGGCCGGCGGCGTCGACGGCCCGCATCGCGGTGGCCCGCGTCGCCAGCGAGCGCAACTGCGGCAGCACGCCCATCGCCGTGGCCACCGGCTGCGCGGGGCCGCGCACGTCGACCGGGTTGCCGCTGGAGCGGGTGCCCTGCGCGCGCTCGACGACCGTCGGGCGCAAGCCGTGGCGGGCCAGCCAGTAGGCGAGGGTCGGACCGGCCACGCCGGCCCCGGAGATGAGCACCGTCTGGGTCATGTCCCGACGATAGCTGCACTCAGTGCAGAATTGCAACGAGTGCAGGCTCACACCGAATGCGGTTATCATTCGGTACCGTGACACTGCGCGAACGCAAGCGGGAGCGGACCCGGCAGGCGGTCGTCGACGCCGCGGTCGAGCTGTTCGAGCGGGACGGCTACGAGCGGACGACCGTCGCCGACATCGCCGCGGCGGCCGAGATCGGCACGCGGACCTTCTTCAGCTACTTCCCGACGAAGGAGGACGTGCTCTTCCCGGAGGGCGACGCCCGCATCGCCGCGGCCGTGCACGCGATCGCCACCCGGGCGCCGCACGAGGGGCCGGCCGAGGTGCTGCTGCGGGCGCTGCGGATCGTCGGGGCGGACAGCGACGACCTGACCAGCCGGCTCGCCGCCCTGCGACTCAGGTTCATCATGGAGGTGCCCTCGGTACGCGGGCATGCGCTGCAGGTGCAGGCGGACGCCCAGTTGCAGATCGCGACGCACCTGGCGGCGGCGTTCCCCGACCGGCTCGACCCGGTGACGGCCGCCGCGCTCACCGGCGCGTTCGTCGGGGCGGTCACCGCGGCGCTGCAGATGCTGCTCAAGGACGGTCACCCCGGGGACCCGGCCGAGCTGCAGCGGACCGTCGAACGCGCGACCGAGGTCGCGCTGGCCCCCTGGAGGTCATGACATCCGTCATGGGGGTGCGGGTGACGCGACACAGCCGTGCGCGGCCCCGGTCCCCGCGATGCTCATTGCCATGACGAACCCAGCAGTCCAGCTGACCGGCCTCACCAAGGCCTTCGGCGCGGTCACCGCCGTCGGCGGGGTCGACCTCACGATCCGCCGGGGCGAGGTCGTCGCGCTCCTCGGGCCCAACGGCGCCGGCAAGTCCACGACGATCGACATGATCCTCGGCCTGCTGCGGCCGGACAGCGGCACCGTGCTGCTCGACGGGCAGCCGCCGGCCCGCGCCGTCGCCCGCGGCGCCGTCGGCGCGCTGCTGCAGACCGGCGGGCTGCTGCCCGACCTCACCGCCGCCGAGACCGTGCGGCTGGCCGCGGGGCTGCAGCGCAAGGCCCGCCCGGTCGGCGAGGTGCTGCGCGAGGCCGGCGTCGAGCCGTTCGCCGGCCAGAAGGTCGGCGGCCTCTCCGGGGGCCAGCAGCAGCGGGTCCGCTTCGCGATGGCCCTCGTCGCCGACCCCGAGCTGCTCGTCCTCGACGAGCCCACGACCGGCCTCGACGTCGAGTCCCGCCGCGCGTTCTGGACCACCATGCGCGAGCAGACCGCCGGCGGCCGCACGGTGCTCTTCGCCACGCACTACCTCGACGAGGCCGACGCCTACGCCGACCGCATCGTCCTGCTGCGCTCCGGAAAGCTCATCGCCGACGGTACCGCGGCGCAGATCAAGGCCGCCGTCACCGGCCGCGTCATCCGGGCCACGGTCCCCGGGGCCGACCTGGCCGCCCTGGCCGCGCTGCCCGGCGTCGACCGGGTCGAGACCCGCGGCGACGTGGTGCTGCTGCACTGCAACGACTCCGACGCCGCCCTGCGCGGCCTGCTCACCACCACCGCGGCCTACGACGTCGAGGTCACCAGCCGCAACCTCGAAGACGCCTTCATCGCCCTCACCGCCGCCGGGAGCGCCCAGTGAACCTCACCTACCTGCGCCTGGAGGCCGTCCGCCTCTTCCGCAACAAGCGCGTCGTCATCTTCTCCACCCTGCTGCCGGCCCTGCTCGTGCTCATCATCGGCGGCGTGTCGGTCGGCAACGACCCCGACGCCAGGAAGTACGTCATGGTGAGCATGGCCCTCTTCGGCGCCATGTCCGCCGCCCTGTCCAGCGGCGGCACGATCGCCGTCGAGCGCGGCCTCGGCTGGAACCGCACGCTGCGGCTGACCCCGCTCTCCCCGGGCGCCTACGTGCTGAACAAGGTCGTGCTGGCCCTGTTCGTGGCCGTCCCGCCGGTCGTCGTCACGTTCATCATCGGCGCCGCCGCCCTGCACGTGCGGCTCACCGCGGCCGAGTGGCTGCTGTGCTTCGCCGGCGCCTGGCTGTCGTCGCTGCCGTTCGCCGCGCTCGGCGTGGTCCTCGGCTACATCGCCAAGCCCGACAGCGTCCAGCAGGTCGGCGCGCTCATCAACCTGGTGCTCGCCGCGTTCGGCGGCCTGTGGGTGCCGGTCGACCTGATGCCCCGCGTCCTGCGGGAGATCGCCCGGTTCACCCCGTCGTACTGGACCGGCGAGGTGGCCCGCAGCCCGCTCGACGGCGGCCACGTCGACGGCCAGGCGGTCCTGGTCCTGCTCGGCTGGACGGTGGTGCTCGGCCTGGTCGCCCTGCGCCGCTTCCGGGTCGACACCGCGCGGGCCTGACCGACAAGATGGTCGTCATGACCGAGCCGACCCGCCGCCGCATGGCCAGGTTCTTCTGGCTGTGGGCGGCGGTGTGGCTGTTCTACATGGCCGGCCCGGTCGCCGACGCCTGGCAGCGGCCGGTCCTCTGGGAGCGGATCGCCGGCCTGGCCGCCGCGCTCGCGTTCTGCGTGGTCTACCTGCGCTCGTTCCTCGCCGCGCGGTCCGCCACCAAGCGCACCGGCACCTACCTGCGGATGCCCGAGGCGCTCGTCCGGCTCGGCGTCATGGTCGCCCTCACCGTCGCCCTGACGCTCGTGGCCGGCGAGTCGGGCCTCACCGCCCTCGTCTACGTGGGCGTGATCGCGGTGTTCACGCTGCCTCCCGGGTATGCCTGGTCGGTCGTCGGCGCCGCCGCGCTGACGGCGTTCGTGCTGCCCCGCGTCGTGCCCGGCTGGGACGGCGGGATCGACCTGACGTTCGCGGTCATGGTCGCCGCCCTGGCGGTGTGGGGCGTGACCCGGGTCGTGCAGCGCAACGCCCAGCTCGCCGAGGCCCGCGAGGAGATCACCGAGCTGGCCGTCGCCGCGGAGCGCAACCGGTTCGCCCGCGACCTGCACGACCTGCTCGGCCACTCCCTCACCGTCGTGTCGGTGAAGAGCGAGCTGGCCGGCCGCCTGGTCCGCCTGGCCCCGGAGCGCGCCGAGGCGGAGCTGGAGGACATCCAGCGGCTCGTCCGGGAGGCGCTGGCCGACGTGCGGGCCGCCGTCTCGGGCTACCGCGAGATGTCCCTGGCCACGGAGCTGGTGTCGGCCCGCAGCGCCCTCGACGCGGCCGGCATCGAGGCCGAGGTGCCCCTCACCGGCGACGCCGCCGACCCGGGCCGCCAGGAGCTGTTCGCCTGGGTCGTCCGCGAGGGCGTGACGAACGTGGTCCGCCACAGCGAGGCCAAGCACTGCTGGATCACCGTCGGCCGCGACTGGGTCGAGATCACCGACGACGGCCGCGGCCCGGCGGCCGCGGCGGGCGTGGGCCACGGCCTGAAGGGCCTCCACGAGCGCCTGGACGCGGCCGGCTGCTCGCTGAGCGTGGGCCGCCGCGAGGGCGGCGGCTTCACCCTCAGAGCCGCCGCGACCTGACGTCGCTCAGTCGGCGGGCAGCGGGCGGGCCGGCGTGGCGCGCAGCAGGCGCAGCTCGCGCTGGAGGTTGCCGATGCACCGCTCCACGGCCTGCGACCAGCTCGCCGCCTGCTGGCTGCTGATCGCGCGGCCCAGGTCGAGGAGGCCGTCGAGGTGCTCGGCGAAGCGCTCGCTGCCGCGCTGCTCGTCGACGACGGCCGAGCGCAGGTCCGCCGCGGCCGAGGCGAGCTCGCGGCTGATCCGGTCGAGCTGGGTGCCGGGGGCGTCCTGTTCGAGGCTCGCCGTGCCCTGGCGGGCGATGCGGCGCAGCCGGCCGATGAGGATGTACGCGCGGCCGACCCAGCCCTCGGTCGGGGCCGTCGCCTCGACGCTCGTCAGGTAGGTGCGCAGGTCCTGCCGGGTCAGCGGCGCGGCCTCGGCCGAGCGCAGGAACTGCGCCAGGTCGGTGGGCAACGCGCCGATCTGCTCGGGCCACAGGTCGGTCAGGGCGGAGTCCTCGCCGTCGCGGTACTGCTTGATCGCCTGCGGCAGGGCCTCGGTCTCGGCCCGCAGGATGTCGTACAGCGCCCAGTCGTAGCGGAAGACCACGGTCTGCACGGCGAGCACGGCCGCCCGGTCGAGCTGCGGCCGGATGAGCATCTGCAGCGTGTAGGCGTTGATGAACCGCTTGACCTCGCGCGGGTTGACCTGGCCCTCGATGGCGAGGTGGGCCAGGTACGGGCGGACCGTCTGCTGCAGGTCGTCGAGCTGCTCGCCGTCGATCTTCGCGGTCTCGTAGACCGCCGTGAGCAGGTCGTCGAGCTGCTGGGCGTCCATCGGCGGCAGCTCGTACGGCACCTGGAAGATCTTCTTCACGTACTCGCGCTCGGCCAGCCGGAGGCTGCGGTCGTCGGCCGCGGCGGCCTGGAACCCGGTGAGCCGCTCGCGGATCGCCTGCTCCAGGACCCGCTGGTCGATGCCGACGACGAACACGAAGCCGGTGAGGTCGAAGAACAGCTTCATCGACTCGATGACGCTCAGCGCGTTCTGCGGCAGGCAGCGGTCCAGGTCGTCGACGAACACCACGACCCGGTCGACGCCACCGTCCTCCCGCAGGTCGGCGAAGGCGCCGGCGAGCTGCTCGAAGCAGGCGAAGTACAGCGACTGCGCCTCCTGCGCCGGCCGCTGGTGCCCGTTGCCGAGGGCCTCGACCGACTTGGCGGCGTCGAAGGTCACCTCGGCCACGCCGACCGTCATCTTGCCCGACAGGCCGCTCACCAGCGCCCGCACGACCTGACCGATCCGGGACGCGATCGCCAGCAGCTTCTCCCGGACCGGCCGCCCCTCCGGCGAGTCGGCGTGGGCGACCACCGCGCCGCGGATGGTGTCCAGCAGCGGGACGATGAGGTGGGGTTCCCGCTCGTACCGCCACCCGTTGAACACCACCTTGAGCGTGCTCGGGTTGCGCAGCTCCGCGCGGATGGTGTCCATCAGGGTCGTCTTGCCCGACCCCCAGCCGCCGAAGACGCCCACGGCGAACCGCGGCTCGCTCTCCTGGATCAGCGTCGACAGGGCGATCGCGATGCGGTCGTAACCGAGTGCCGGCGTGACGGCGGGGGTGTCCAGCAGGATGCGCGCCATGCGCACCACCGTACGGGGCGCCGTCCACGCAACGTCAGCGCAGCAAGGCCGGCGGGTCGTCGCCGGAACGGTCCGGGGCGGGGCCGCCGCCGTCGAGGAAACGGCGGCGGCCCCGGGGCCGCGCCTACGCGGGCACGGACCACTTCTGGTTGGCGCCGGTGGTGCAGGTCCAGATCTGCAGGCGGGTGCCGTCGGCCGAGCTGTTGCCCGTGGCGTCGAGGCACTTGCCGGAGTACTGGTTCACGAGCTGTTGGGTGCTCGCGTTGTACGTCCACTTCTGGCTGCTGCCGGTGTGGCAGTCCCACAGGTGGGTCACGGTGCCGTCGGCCGAGCTGGGGCCGCTGACGTCCAGGCACTTGCCCAGCGCGCGCAGCGTGCCGTCGCTCGCCCGGGTCCACTGCTGGGCGCCGGTGCCGTTGCAGGTGTAGAGCTGCACCGCGGTGCCGTTGGCGGTCGCCGCGCCGGCCACGTCGACGCACTTGCCGCCGATGCCCGTGATCTGGCCGGTGCCGCCGGTCGGCGGCTGGCTGGTGGTGGCGGTCGGCGTCGGGTTCGACACGTTGTCCTGCCAGGTGAAGGTGGCGGTGGTGCGGGCGGGCAGGGTGTACACGAAGGACTGGCCGTTCCAGTTCACCCGGATCGACTGGGAGCCGGTGCCGGGGTTGTGCGCGATGAGCGCCTTGGAGCCGTCGGTGTTGCGCCAGGCCACGTTCTGCACGGCGGTGTTGTTGGAGTCGATGCGCACCGCGCCCGGGCGGACGAACTTGGTCAGGTGGCCGGTCGTGTAGTACTCGATGGTGTAGTCGACCTGGCCCGCGCGCGAGCCGCCCTCCTGGACCGTGATCAGGCCGGTGCAGGTGCCGCAGCCGCCGTTGTGCGGGCCCATGTTCTGGTTGAGCGCCAGGCTCCACTTGACCAGGCTGCCGCTCCAGTTCCGGGCGTAGTTGACGATGTCGGCCATGTCCTCGTTGTGCTGGTTGGAGATCCAGGTGCCGCCGGAGTGCTCGGTGCTGAACTGCTTGACCGACGGATACTGGTTGTGCACCTGGGTGCCGACCGCCGGGTCACCGAAGTACCCGTGCCACGCGATGCCGCCGAACAGCGGATCGTTGCGCACGCCCGCGTCGGCCAGGATGGCGGCGCCGAAGTTCGCGTAGTCGCCGTAGTTCCAGTCGTGGATGAGCACCTTGGTGGTGATGCCGGCCGCGCGGAACGCCGGGTACACGTGGTTCTTGGTGAACTCGACGAGCCCGGACGGGTTCCAGCTCATGCCCGGGTAGTCCATCGCGGTCGGGTTGCCGGACTGGCAGCAGTTCGGCTCGTTCTGCACCGAGATGTACTTCACCGGCACGCCGGCCGCCTGGTAGGACTGGATGTACTTCACCAGGTACTGGGCGTACATGGGGTAGTACTCCCACTTGAGCCAGCCCATCTGGTCCATCCGGCCGTTGTCCTTCATCCAGCCGGGCGAGCTCCACGGCACGCCCTTGACCGTCAGCGCCGGGTTGATCTGCCTGGCCTGCTGGGTGAGCAGCCGCACGTTGGTGTCGTAGCCGTTGCTGCCGAAGTCGTTGAGGTCGCAGCAGGTGTCGTCGAGCGACACGTTGCCGGGCCGCGACAGGTCGGAGGCGCCGATCGGGTTGCGCACGAACGACAGGCCGATGCCGGCCGTCGGGCTGAACAGCTTCTGCATGACCTGGTCGCGGGTGGCCGCGCTGATCGGGCCGCCGCGCAGCAGGTACGCGGTGGTGTCGGTGATCGACGCGCCGGCGCCCTCGAAGGTCTGGTAGGTGACGCCTTCGTTGACGTTGATGGTCTGGTTGGCGGAGCCGCCGGCCGGGCCGAACGCGATCGACGCCTGCTGCTGCAGGCCCCGGGTGACGGTGCGGCCGCCGCCGTCGGAGGTGGTGGTGAGGTACACGTTGACGGTCTCGCCGGCGGCGAACGCACTGGGGGCCAGCACGACGGTGGCGACCGTGGCGGCGACGGTCGCACCGACTGCGGCCGCGGCGACGACCAGGCGCCGCTTGGTTGAGGGCATGACGGAACTCCCTTGCTCGACAAAAGGGTCTCGCCCGCCGGATAGACCCCGTCGCCCGCACTGGCGGTGAGCGGGTCGACGGTCCTCGATAGGTCTGCGGTGGTACAGGAAGGAAACACCGAAGCAGTCAACGTGTCAATCAAACACGTCAACTTTTATCCGCACTTAATCAAAGTCCTGGAAGTCGGCGCTGCTAAGGTGCGCCTGTGCGTACCCGTGCGACCGTCCGGCAGCTCGCGGCGGAGACCGGCCTCTCGGTCACCACCGTCTCCCGCGCCCTGAACGGCCAGGACAACGTCGCCCCGCACACCCGCGAGCTGGTCCTGCAGGCCGTCGGCCGGCTCGGCCACCGCGCACCCCGCCGCCGGACCGGCCGCACCACGGTGTACGTGCGCTGCCCGTACCTGCTGACCGACTACTTCGGCATCATCGTCTCGGCGATCGCCGAGGCCGCCGACCTGCACGGCATCGAGGTGGTGCTCAACGCCGGCGAGGCGGCCCAGGGCAGCGACGCGCTGTCCCGGCTGCCGGGCCGCTCCGACGTCGACGGGGCCATCCTGATCCTGCCGCCCGAGCCGGGCGAGGACCTCGTCCGGTTGCGGGATCAGGGGGTACCGTTCGTGGTCGTCGATCCGCGGACCGCTCCCCCGCGCGACATCATGGCCGTCTCGGCGGCCCACTTCACCGGCGCCCGCGCCCTGATGGCCCACCTGGTCGGCCTCGGCCACCGCCGGGTCGGCATCATCGGCGGCCCGCGCGAGTGGCTGGTGACGGACGCCCGCACGGCGGGCTACCTGGCGGCGCTGGCGGACGTGGGCGTCCTGCCGGGCCCGTCGCTGATGCGCTTCGTGACCGAGCCGGCGACGGAGCACGGCTACCGCGCCGCCTGTACCCTGCTGGACGGCGCGGACCGCCCGACGGCGCTGGTGGGCTTCAACGACAAGATGGCGGTGGGCGCGCTGCGGGCGGCCACCGAACGCGGCCTGCGGGTCCCGGAGGACCTGTCGATCGCGGGCTTCGACGACATCGACGTCAGCCGCGCCACCCACCCGACCCTGACCACGGTCCGCCAGCCCCTGGCGGAGCTGGGCCGCATGGCGGTGACCCTGCTGACCCGCCTGCTGGACCGCCACGAGCACGACGCGCTGCACGTCGAGCTGGCCACGGAGCTGGTCGTCCGCGACTCCACGGGCCCCGTTCGCCGCTGACGCCGGCATTCCAAGCAACTGCTTGACATGTTTCCGGCGTCGGGCGCAGACTCCAAGCATGTCTTTGGAATCCGGATCGTCCGAATCTGCGGCCGGAGTGCCGAACCAGCGGGTCATCGACGACCCCGTGGCCATCCGGGCCATGGCGCATCCGTTGCGGCTCAAGCTGCGGGAGCTCGTCGGGCGGGAGGGGTCGGTCACCGCCGCTCAGGCGGCCCGGGAGCTGGGGGTCAGCCAGGCGCTCGCGTCGCACCACCTGCGGCAGCTGGCCAAGTACGGGTTCGTGGAGCAGGCACCGGCGGCCGACAACCGGGAGCGGCCGTGGCGGATCACCTTCACGTCGTACTCCTGGGAGCCCACCGTCGCCACGAGCACCGCCGCCGACCTGCTGGAGCAGCTCGTCGCGCAGCGGGCGCTCGACCAGCTCGCCGACTGGCAGCGGCGCCGGGCCGACGACGACGCCGTGTGGCGGGACAACACCGGGCTCGGGCAGAGCCTGCTGTACCTCACCGCCGACGAGATGGTCGAGCTGCGGCGGGGGCTCGACGCGCTCATCGAGCCGCTCGTCGCGCGGCGGCCGATCGGGGATCCCGCGGCACTGCCGGCCGGCGCGCGGCCCGTGGACCTGACGATCGTCTGCACGCCGCTCGTGCCGACCACGTCCGGAGGGTGACGTGCGGCTCCTCGTCGCGCGGACCGGGTTCGGGTGGCTACTGGCGGCCGGGCTGGTCTCGCTCACCGGCGACTGGGTCATGCGGGTCGGGCTGACCTACGTCGTCTACGAGCTGACCGGGTCCACCCTCGCCTCCGCGACCGCGCTCATGGCCTCGCTCGTGCCGCAGCTGGTCTTCGGGTCGCTGGCCGGGGTGTACGCCGACCGGTGGGACCGCCGCCGCACGATGGTCGTCACCAACCTGCTGCTCGCCGCCGGGCTGCTGCCCCTGCTCGCCGTCCACGACCGGCACCAGGTGTGGATCGTCTACCTGGTCACCGCCGCGCAGAGCGCGCTCAGCCAGTTCTTCATCGCCGCCGAGGCCGCCGTCATCCCGCAGCTGGTGCCGGCCGAGAGCCTCGTCGCCGCGAACGCCCTCAACGGCCAGGCCCGCGACGTCGCCCGGCTCGCCGGCGCCGCCCTGGGCGGACTCACCGCCGCGCTCGGCGGCCTGCCCCTCCTCGCCGTCGTCGACATCGCCAGCTTCACGCTCGCCGCCGCCCTGCTGCTGCGCCTCCGGACGCCCGCCCGCGACCACGAGCGCGGCACCAGGCCGCACGTGCTGCGCGACTGGGCCGACGGCGCACGGGTCGCCGCGGCCAGCCCGGCGCTGCGGGTCGTCCTGCTCTTCGTCGTCATCACCGGCGTCGGCGAGGCGGTGATGGGCAGCCTCATGGCCCCGTTCGTGCGCGACGTGCTGCACGCCGACGCCACCCGCTACGGCATCATCGTGGCGGTGCAGGCGGGCGGGGGGATCGCCGGTGGACTCGTCGCCGCCGCGGTCGGGCACCGGTGGCCACCGCGGCGGATCGCCGGCTGGGGCGCGGTCGCCTTCGGGGTGGTCGACCTGGCGCTCTTCCTCTACCCGCTCGTCGTCGACGCGTGGTGGCCCGCGGCGGTGATCATCCTGCTCGCCGGCCTGCCGGGGGCGCTCGCGATCGCCGGGCTGCTCACCGTCTTCCAGCGCCATACCACCGACGCGTACCGCGGCCGGGTCTTCGGCGCCGCCAACGCCCTGCAGGCGGGCGCCATGCTCGCCGGCGCGACCGGTGCGGGGCTGCTCGGCGACCGCCTCGGCATCGTCCCGGTGATCGCCGTGCAGGGCGCCGGCTACTGCCTCGCCGGCGCGATCGTGCTGGTGCTGCTGCGCCCCGGGAAGGAACCGGCCGCCGGCGTGACCTCCACCGTGGACACCCGGCCGCACGTTCGGCCGATGAGCTGAGCGGTTCCGCGGTGCCGGGATGCTTCAATGTCCCGGTGGCGCTGCCCGACCCACGGCGCTCCCGCGCGGTCCTGGTCGGCGCGGGAGCGTATACCGAGCTGGAGCCGTTGCCGGCCGTGCCGGCCAACCTGCGCGACCTGCAGGCGCTGCTCACCGACCCGCTGGTGTGGGGCCTGCCACCGTCGCACTGCCGCGTGGTGCAGGACCCCCGGTCGACGGACGCGATCCGCGACGCCCTGTTCGAGGCGTGCCGCACCGCGACGGACGCGCTGGTCTTCTACTACGCCGGCCACGGGGTGGTGGATCCCGCCGGGGTGGACGACCTCTACCTGACGACGCCGCGCACGACGCTGGACCCGATGCACGCGGCGGTGCGGTACGAGGACGTGCGCGGGCTGATCGCCGCGGCCCGCTGCCCGTCGAAGGTGGTGCTGCTGGACTGCTGCTACAGCGGCCTCGCCCTGGCCGGCGCGATGGGCGACGCGACCCGCATCGCGGACCGGGTGAGCATCGACGCCAGCTACGTCATGACGGCCACCGCCGAGACCCGCCTCGCCCTCGCCCCGCCCGGGGAGCGGTACACCGCCTTCACCGGCGAGCTGATCGACGTGCTGCGCAACGGCCTGCCGAACACGGCCGAGCTGCTCGACATGGACGGCATCTACTGGCAGGTGCTGCACAACCTCACCGGCAAGCAGCGGCCCACCCCGCAGGCCCGGGCCCGCAACCGCGGCCACACCATCGCCATCGCCCGCAACCGCGGCCGGCTCACGGCGGACGCCGCGGCACCGGGCGCCGGACCGCCCGTCCACGAACCTCCGGATCCGGGGCGCCCGCCCGCCGAACAGCTCCGGATGGCGCCGGCGTCGCTGCTGGCCCTCGCCCTGGAGCACCCGGACGAGGACGCCGGCCCGATCGTCGCCGCCCACGCCACGTACCGCCCGACGCAGGAGGTGGCGGCGATGCTCGGCCGGCTGTGGCCGTCCGCGCTCGGCGCCCTGGTGGCGGGGGCCGCACTCCGCCGGCCGCCGGCCGAGGTCGCCGGGCTGCTGTCCGACCTCGACGAGATCGGCGCCGAGGACGCCCGCGGCCACCTCCTCGGCCGCGCCGCCGCCCGCGACGCGAGCCGGGTGGTCGCCCTCGCGGTCCAGCTGCCGGCCGCCACCCGCGCGGTGCTGCTCGACGCGGCGGCGCAGGCCTGCATCGGCCGGCCCGCCGCCATGATCGGCCTCATCGCCGCGCTGCAGACCTCGGACCTCCGCCCGGAGGTGGACGACTTCATCGCCGGCCTGGTCACGGCGATGCCGGCGCCGGACGCGATCGCGCTCGCCGACGCGCTGCGCGACGCGAACCACGACGAGCCCGCGTTCGCGCTGTACGCCGCGGCCGCCGACGCGCTGCTGGATCGACCGCCCGCCGCCGTCGCGGAGATCGCGGCGGGGCTGCGCCGGACGGGCCGCAACGAGCCCGCCGACCGGCTGCTCGAACGCCTCGCCGCGACCTGCGCCGATGCCGCGGCGGCCGGCCGGGTCCTGGACGCGTTGTGGGCCGAGGGCCTGGCCGGCGACGCCGGGCGGGCGCTGTCCGGCCTCGCCGCCCGACTGCCCGCCGCCGAGCTGCTCGGCCTGGCCGACCACCTGCGGTTCACCGGCCGGGCCGCGGACGGGCTGCGCCTGCTGCACGAGGCCGCCGGGTCGGCGGACCGGCTCGTCGAGTTCGCGGTCCACCTGCACGCCGCCGGCCGTCCGATCGACGGCAACCACCTGCTGGCCGGCCGCATCGACGGCGTGTCGGACCGCGACCTCGCCGGCGTCGTCCTGGCGGTCGCCCGGCGCGTGGACGAGGTCGCCGCCCGCCGCCTGCTGGACCGCGCCGGCACCTTCGGCCCCGCGCGCCTCGTCGCGCTGCTCGAGGGCCTCGACCGGCGAGACAGGCGAGACGGGCGAGACGGGCGGACCGACGATCCGGACCCCGTGGGCGACCGGCTCCTCGCCCACCTCGAACGGCTGGCGCACGACGGGCTTCCGCTGCCCGTCGAGGCGGCGACGCTGGTCGCGCTCGTCCGGCGCCGCCACGCGGGCCTCGCCGAGCGGCTGCTGCGGGCCGCCCGTCCGCGGTGGTTCGCCGACCCGGGCGCCGCCGCGCAGGCGTTCGCGGTGGCCGGCCGGCAGCCGGAGCAGGTGGCCCCGCACGCCCAGCTGCTCATCGCGTTCACCGCCGTCAGCGCCGCGCCGACGGCGGACGAGCTGACGAACGCCTTCCTGTCCGGCGGCGAGACCGGCCGCGAGACCGGCGGCCGGTCCCGCGGCGCCGCCGGCCGCGGCGCCGGCGGTGACGCCGCCCGCGCCGCGCTCGTCGCCGAGCTGCTCACCGCCGGCCCGGCCGTGGCCGGGAACCTGCTGGCCCGGCTGGCCGGGTCGACGGCCGACGGGCTGGTCGCCGCCGTCTTCGTCGCCATTCCGATGCTGCCGACCGCCGGGCTGCTGGCGTTCTACCAGATCCTCGACCGCGGCCTGCCCGACCGGCGCGCCGAGTACGCCGAGCTCGTGGCCGGCCGGGCCGCCCCGGCCGGCCTTCGTGCCATGCTGGACGCGGTCCGGCACGACGACGCCGTGCTGATGGTGCGCTCGGTGCTCCCGGCCGGTCACGAACTGCCCTACGACGAGCGCTCCGCCGCGCGCCTGGTGCAGGTCGCGGCCTGGCTGCTGCGCAACGTGCGCCACCACCGCAACGTGCTGCCCTGGCTGACCGGTTCGCCGTCGACGGTGGCCGGCGTCGCCGCCGGGCTGGTCCTGGCGCGCAGCCACAGGTGGCATTGGGAGTCGCCCGACCCTCCCTCCGGCGACGAGGTCCGGCAGCGGCTGCGGATCGCGCCCGACGAGCACGTCGTGGGGGCGTTCTGGCTCGACGGGCCGGGGCTGCTCGCGTTCACCGACCGTGCGGTCCGGCACGCCTGGCGGCACGGCAGGAGCGAGGCGCAGCCCACCCACCTGACGTACGACGAGGTCGCCCGGTGCTCGTTCGACTCGCCGGGCGGGGACCAGCTGATCGTCAACCGGCCGGACGGCACGCAGCTGCGCTGGCGGACCCAGGCCGCCGTTCGATCGGCGACGCGCGGGCGACAGCGCTCATACCTGGAGGCGGTCGACCTCGCCCGGCTCCTGCGCGACATCGCGCTGCTCGCCGCGGAGGCCGTGCTCGAGGCGCCCGGCCCGCCGGACGTCGAGCACTACCCGGCCCGGCCGAACGGGGCCCGGCCGGGATGACGCCGCCGGCCGGGCCGTTGTGCTCAGGACTTGCGGACCTCGACCTCGTCCAGCATGGACCAGGCACTGCCGCCGTTGACCGTGACGGGCTGGATGAACGAGCCGCTGATGCGGGGGTTGGTGGTGCAGGTCGCGGCGTGTGCGGGTTGCGGGACGGCGATCGCGGTGAGGGCCACCGTGGCGATCGCCGCGCCTGAGAGAGTGTTGTGTAACTGAGGAACGACGTACGGTTACGCCGCTGCTGTACGAATCCCGCGGTAGCGGGTCTGCTGGCCTGCCAGCCGGGCGGCCATCAGTCGGACCATCGCGATCTTGATGAAGTCCTCGGCGTGAGCGGTTGTCCGTTCGTAGTCGCGGCACAGTCTGCGGCAGCGGGTCAACCAGCCCAACGTGCGCTCGACGACCCACCGGCGGGGTAGCAGTTGGGAGCCTTTGGCGTCGTCGTTGCGTTTGACGACTTCCAGCCGGACGTCCAACTCCTGTTTGGCCCAGTCGATCAGGCTGGCGTCGACGCTGTTGGCGTACCCGCCGTCGAGCCAGATCAGCCCGATCGTGGGGTGGCACTCGTCGATGGAGTGCAGTACCAGCCTGGCCCCGGCACGGTCTTGTATCGAGGCGGAGTGCACCACGCAGACCAGCAGCAGTCCGCACGTGTCTACCAGCAGATGTCGCTTGCGGCCGCGCGCTTTCTTGCCGGCGTCGAATCCGATCTGCGCGCCGCCGCACGCGGACTTGCCGACTGGGAGTCCAGCACCGCGGCGCTCGGCTGTGGGTCGCGGCCCTCGGCCTGGCGGACACGGTCGCGTAACGCGTCGTGGATGTCGTCCCACACCCTCTGCGCGCTCCAGTACCGAAACCACCGGTAGGTGGTATGCCATGGGGCCAAGTCGTGGGGCACGAGCCGCCAGGCACAGCCGGAGACCAGCACGTACAGGATCGTGTCGATGACCGCCGGTGGCTGTGTTTCAACGGCCGTCCGCCCTTGGCGGGGAGACCCTTTTCTAGCCCACTGACACGCCCTTTTCCCTTATTGCTTTGAGGTAGACAGGGCTTGCAGAACTGACAGCCTCGGCGGTCAGTCAGTCGTGGGCGATGTAGAGGCGCTTGCCCGTTGGCACATAGCCAACCCGCTCGTAGACGCGCCAGGATTCCTTGCCGGAAGCCTCCAACCAGGCAAGGTCCACACCGGTTGTGAACAACTGCCCGGTGATCGCTGCGGTGAGCGCCCCAGCGACACCGCGCCGACGAAACGCCTTGCCGACCGCGATACCAGCCACCTCGCTGACCCCCGCACGTGGCGCAGTCGCCTGCCCAGTGGCGACGCAGACACCGTCGTTGCTGCGGACCAGCATCACCACCCCGCCGTTGTCTTGCATGCGCCGCACACGAGCGACGTCCGCCAGGGTCGCGACCGGGTCTGCGCCGAAGGCTTCATTCTGCACTGTCACGGCGCTGGCGCGTTGCTCGTCCGTTGCCGGTTCCGCGAATTCGAACCCATCAGGTGTGGCTGGTGCGGATAGCGAATCGGGGAAGCAGACCAGGTAGTCGTGTCGCGCCTCCACTGAGAAGCCGGCATCGATCAGTTGCTGTTCAAGGTCGGGCGCGCAGCTGGCGACGTACTCCAACCGGGGCACCCGGCCGATGTCCCGGAACGCCGCCACCAGTGCGGTCACGTCGGCCGTCGTGACGACAGCGTCGAGTTGCGGCGTCGCGTAGTTGATGAAGCGGCTATCGGTGGTCGGATCCCACCCGATGACAAACGGCCCGACCTCAATGGCCTTGGGCCGCAAGGACAGGTTAGCGATGACGGAGCGCTGGACGCGAACATCCATGATCAAATTGACCTCATGTCGTGTGAGAAGACGTCTGCGGACTATGCAGGAACAAAGGCATGAGGCCGCCGCAGAACAACGAGGTACTCAGCGCGTACCGATCAGTCAATCGCGCTTCGTAGCACACGGGCGGCCACTCATGGTCGCCATGATCACAGGCGTCAGTCCTTCACACACGGTGCCCACGCCAAGCGCGAGGTTGCCGGTGAACGCTCTCAGTAAGTCCCTCAGGCTGTCAACCGTTCATACGCCCCCGAGCGCACGCCCGCCATATCTGTCGAAGCCTCATCAAGATCGCGATGATCCCGCCGATGACCCGTCTGGCATGTGCGTTGTGCCTCCGATCCGACGTGCGCTAGACAACTGCGAGCAGCGCGGCCCCGGCGAGCACGGCGGCGCTGCCGAGCGCCGCGGGCCGCAACGGCACCCGGTCGATCCCGGGCAACGCCGCCGCGCGCAGAGCGGCGTCAACGCCCGGGAGGAACCGGTCACCGAGACTGAGGACGCCGCCGCCGAGCACGACGACGTCGGGGTCGAGCAGGTTGGCCGCGGCCGCGATCCCGGCCCCGAGCACGGCGGCGCCGAGGTCGATCGCGGCGCGGGCGGCCGGGTCCGCCGACGCGGCGACCGCCTCCAGGGTGGGCACGACGGTGCGGCCGGCGCGGGCGGCGTAGTCGGCGGCGATGGCGGGCCCGGCCGCGTACGCCTCGACGTGGTCGAGCGCGCCGCACCCGCAGCGCCGCCCGTCGGACCGGCCCGCGGGCAGGTGGCCGACGCTGCCGGCGAAGCCGTGCCGGCCGGCCACCACCGCACCCGCGACGACGATCGCGCCGCCGATGCCGGTGCCCGCGGCGACGACGAGCGCGTCGCGGGCACCGGCGGCGGCCCCGAGCCGGGCCTCGCCGGCCGCCATCGCGTGCACGTCGTTGTGCACGACGACGGGCAGGCCGAGCGCGGCCGCGAGGGCGGACCGTACGTCGGTCCCCCGCCACCCCGGCAGGGTGCCGGTGGCGTGGGTGACCACGCCCGCCGGGTCGACGGCGCCGGCGGTGCCGACGCCGCAGGCGACCGGTGACCCGCCGGCCTCCTGCCAGACCCGGCGGGCGAGGCCCGCGGCCGCGGCGAGCACCGCGGCCGGCCCCTCGGCGGCCGGCGTCGGCACGCGATGCACCGGGCCGGCCACCGTCGCGGCCGTCCCGTCGGCCGAGACGAGCGCGGCGGCGATCTTCGTGCCCCCGATGTCGACGCCGATCACGTCCATCAGCGGCTCACCCGCAGCCCGGCCGGGGTCGCGGCGGCCAGGCCCCGGGTGAGCGCGACCGGGTCGGTGACCGCGGTGCCGACGACGACCGCGTACGCCCCCGAGGCGAACGCGGTCCGCACGTGGTCCGGGGTGGCGAGCCGGCCCTCGGCGACCGTGCGGACGCCGGCCGCGGCGAGCGCCGCGACCAGGTCCAGGTCCGGCTCCGTCTGCTGTGGACTGTCCATCGTGTACCCCGAGAGCGTCGAGGCCACCAGCTCCGCCCCCGCCGACCAGGCCGCGGCGCCCTGCTCGAACGTGGCCACGTCGGCCATCACCGGCAGGCCCAGCTCGGCCTGGATCCGGGCGACGAACGCGGCCACCGGCAGCTCGGCCCGGCCGGTCGCCTCGACCGCGATCACGTCCGCCCCGGCGGTGGCGAGGGCCGCGGCCAGGTCCCAGCGCGGGGTGATGAGGTCGCGGTCGTCCGCCCGCACCTTGTGCAGGGCGATGACCGGCAGGCCGACGGCGGCCTTCACGGCGCGGACGTCGTCGGGGTCGTTCACCCGCACCGCGGCGGCGCCGCCGAGGGCGGCGCACTCGGCGAGCCGGGCGATGACCGACGGCTCCCGCAGCGGATGGCCGAGCGGGGCCTGGCAGGAGACCACCAGACCGCCGGCGATCGCGTCCAGCACCGGGGTCACTGGGCGGTCCGGGTCGACACGTACTCGGTGTAGCGGTCGTAGAGGTTGCGGGCCGCCGGCCAGACCGAGTTGGGGCTGAGGAAGTGGGAGAACTCGAACGTGATGACCTTCAGGCCCTGGAGCGCCTGGAGAACGAGCGCCTGGTCTACCGCGTCCGCGGCGCCGGCACGTTCGTGGCCCGCCCGCCGATCACCAAGAGCATCGAGCTGACCAGCTTCAGCGACGACATGCGCCGCCGCGGCCTGCAGCCGGGCTCGCACCTGCGCACGGCGGAGTCACTCCCGGCCGGCGCCGCGGTCGGCTTCGCGCTGGGGCTGAGCCCGGCGCAGGAGGTGGTCCACCTGGAGCGGGTCCGGACGGCCGACGGCGTCCCGATGTGCGTCGAGCACTCCTACCTGTCCGTCCCGGGCCTGCTGGACCAGCCACTGGACGGTTCCCTCTACGACCTGCTGCGCGACCGCTACCACATCCGCCTGGTCCGGGCGGAGCAGTCCATCCGCGCCACGGTCCTGGACCAGGAGACCGCGGCGCTGCTGGAGGTCCCGCCGTTCAGCCCGGCCCTGCTGGTCGAGCGCACGACCTACGATCAGCGCGACCGCCCGGTGGAGCGGGCCATCTCCACGTACCGCGGCGACCGCTACGCCTTCGAGATCGAGGTCGTCCGCCCGTCCACCGAGGACTGATCCGGCTCGCCCGCCACGATCAGCTCGGCGACCTCCCCCAGCAACTCCTCGAGGTCGATCGGCACCCTGGCCGGCGAGGTCCCCAGCCGCCAGGCCAGCGCCCGGCCGTCCGCGAGCTCGCCGGTCAGGGTCACGCCGTCGGGCCGCTCGAAGGTACCGCCGGCGATCGCCGGGTAGCGCAGCTCGCCGACGGGCTCGTCGAGCCAGGCGTATCTGACCGCCTGATCGGTGAACGCGAGAAAGCCCCGGTCACCGAGCGGCCAGGCGCGCAGCACCGCCTCGCCGGGCGGGATCCCCAGCCGGGCCCGCACGGCGTCGGTCGCCGCCACGCCCGTCTCCGGCCGGCGGGCCAGGGCGACCTGGAAGGCGACGGCGGCGGCCGACGCCGGGCGGCCCACCAGCCAGGGCATCAGGTCGAGCAGGTCCGGCGCGGACTGCGCCGCCCAGGCTGCGACCCGCACCAGCCGTGCGGCGTGCGTCACGTCGCGGGGAATCCGGTCCGGCCCGTTCCCCCGGTCCAGCACGTGCCGGGCGATCGACCGGGCCGACCGCTCGCCGCCGGGCCGGCCGGCGAGCTCCGCCAGCAGCGGCGGGACGTCGGGCGGGCGGACACCGTGGGCCACGACGATGGCGAACTCGGGGCCCCGCCCGCCCCGCCACCGCAGCTCGACGATCTCGTACGCGGCGACGAGGCCCGGCGCCCGCAGCGACAGCGCGGACCGGACCAGCGGCGTCGCGAGGGCGTCGGCCGTCGGCGGGTCGAGCCGGTCCAGGAACTCCACGGCCACCACCGGTCCGGCCTCGACCAGCCGCCGGGCCAGCACGCCGATCCGCCGCTCGTCGCCCGCCACGAACGCCTCCAGCAGGCGGTCCGGGGACGGCTCGGCCGCGACGGCCGCGAACGCGATGAGCAGCTGGGCGTTCGCCGCCGCGACCCCGGCCCGCTGGGCTCCCCCGGCCGCGAACGCCCGCCGGGCCGCCTCCGGATCGGCGAACCATTCCTCCCGGGCCCGGCGCAGCAGCCGCTCGACGCCGGCGCGGTCGCCGAGCCGCAGCAGCTCGACCAGCGCCGGGGCGGCGCCCGCGACGGTCACCCGGTCGACGACGAGGCGGTCGAGGCGCTCCAGCAGCCCGTGCTGCTCCCCAGCGCGGGCGAGGCCGTGGAGCAGCCCGGCCAGGTGCGGGCCGTCCAGGCCGGGCGCGCGGTCGAGCAGGCGGCGGGCCGCGGTCTCGTTCACCTCGCGGGCCACGGCGAGGACGACGGTGGCGAGGTCGGGGGCCGGCAGGGTGTCGAACCGGCCGTCCAGGAGGCGGTTGCCGTCGATCGGGCGGCCCGCCGCGTGCAGGTGCGCCGCGAACCGGACCAGCCGCTCGCCCGACGTCGCGGCCTCCAGCAGCAGGCGCAGCCCGTCGGCCGGGCGGCCGGCGAAGCGCAGCTCGTCCGCCAGCCGCGGCAGCTCGTCCGCCGCGAGCCGCCCGGCGACATGCGTCAGCAGCCGGGCGGCCTGCGCGGTCAGGCCCTCCGCCCACAGCGCCAGCAGTACCGGATGAGCCCGATCGGCGTCCGAGGCCCGGTCCGCGAGCCGGTCCAGCAGCGCCCGGGCCGCGCCCGACCGGCCCGCGCGGAGCATCGCGGCGGCGATCCCGGCCACGGCCGGGGCGGGGCGCTCGACGAGCGCGTCTGCGGCGGCCGAGTAGAGCCGGAACGCGGCGTCGTCGTGGTTGGCGTCGCGCAGCGCGTCGGCGAGCGCGAGCACGTCGGCGGCGGGCATCACGCCGGCGAGGCCGGTGACGAACCCGTCGACGGCGGGCGCCAGGTCGGAGGTCTGCAGCGCCGCGATGAACGCGATCAGCTCGGCCGGCCGGCCCGCGCGGGCCCGGGCCGCCGCGTCGAGCAGCCCGGCCCTGGCCGGGTCGTGCAGCAGCGTGGCCAGGGCCACGACCGAGGTGGCGTCGTTGCCGCCGGCGAGCGCGACCAGCCGCCCGGCGAAGCCCTCGACGCCGAGCTCCGCGAGGTCGGCGACCAGCTCGGCCACCTCGGCGGGCGTCCGCCGCGCCGCTGCCGCGAGCACCGCCTCGACGCCCGGGCCGTCACCGGGCCGGCCCTCGGAAGGCTGCATCAGCGCGAGCAGCGCGGCCACCTCCTGGACCTGGCGGTGGGCGGCGTGCGCGGCGAGCAGCCGGTTCGCCGTCTCCGCCCCGACGTCCCGCAGCACCCGGCCGGTCGTCTCCAGGAGCCGGGCCGGGGCCATCCGCAGGGCCTCGTCGGCGGGGCGCGGCGGCACCGGCGGCGCCGGGACGGGCGCTTCGACGGCTGCCGGCGGCATCGTGCCGTCGGCGACGCGGCCGCGGTTGCGCGCGATGGCGATCGTGTGGCCGAGGTTGCGGGCCCGCGCCTGCGGCGTGGGACGCTGTTTGTCGGTGAGGTTGCGGACCAGCTGCCAGTAGATGCCGCCCATCTCCAGCAGCTCGGCCGCGTTGGGCAGGCCGTTGCGCAGCACGCCGACCAGCTCGCCGGTGAAGGCGGTGTACGGCTCGCCGGGCGGGGCGAGCGCCAGCCGGGTCTCCGCGGTGGCGGTCATGACGTAGCTCGCGTCGATGCTGACCCGGTCGACGACCTGCGTCGCGTCGCCCATCGCACCGGCCAGGGCCAGACCGCTGTAGCAGCAGTCCAGCAGCACCACCTTCGCGCCGCACCGCGCCGACGCGACCAGCCGGCGCACGTCGTCGTAGCGCACCGCCGCGTGCATCGGCTCCAGGCTGGTCCGCGGGGTGGTGAGGTAGAGGTCCAGCCCGTCCGGGTCCACCACGCCGTGGCCGGCGTAGTAGAACACCAGCGCGTCGGACGCGTCCCGGCCCGCCTCGTGCAGGGCGTCGCGGATCGCGTCCGTCGACGCCGGATCCTCGACCACGACGCAGTGCTCCGGCGGCAGTCCCCACACGGCAGGGTCGGTGAGCAGCTCATGCAGCGCCCGCAGGTTGGCCGGGACGGCCGGCAGCTGCTCCAGATGCTCGTACGCCGCCGCGCCGACCAGCACCGCCCGCGAGCGTTCGGGGTCGGGCAGCGTCACCGGGACATTGAAGCACCATTGAAGCACCCGGCGATCCGGACCGGTGCAGCTTTCCGGACGAGTCGCAGGCCCCGGTGTCGAACCGGGCACTTCGCCCTTATGAGGGGCGACCGAGCAGCCGAACGCTCAGCCTGCGGGGGCGGCCGAGCCGTGCCTCAGCCGCGGGCGGTCGGGCCGGCCCAGGTCAGGGCGGACGCGCCGCTGGGCATTCGCCGCTGCCGGGTCATGGCCGCCCTCCTTCGTTCCGCTCGTCGTTGCCGGTGTCCGCCAACGTAGGCCCGGGAAGCGGGCCCGGCAACGCGTTTTCGGGCCGCCCGGCGACCTCCCGGGTCCGGCCGCGGCGGGCCGTTCGGACCGGCGGGAGCAGGGCTCGCAGCTGGGTGCGGCCGCCCCGGAGGCCGACGGCGACGGGGATGGCGGCGCAGGCGAACAGCAGCGACAGGGTGGTCACGGGCGGCGCGCCGGCCCCGGCCGCGACCACCGCGGCGGCGGCGAACCCGCCGAGCTTGCGCCGCGCGGAGCGGACGTCGCTCATGCCAGGAACAGCAGTGGCAGGGACAGGCCGACGACCGCCACGACGAGGCTGGCGCCCATCGCGATCCGTGTGGTCGCGACCGCGTTGACCAGGCGTCCCATGAGGGCGCCGTCGCGGCAGAAGTGGACCAGCAGGAACAGCGCCACGGGGATGCCGAGCGAGATCACGATCTGGCTGACGACGAGGAGGGTGCTCAGCGGCGCGCCGAGGAGCAGGGCGAGCACGGCGGGGGCCATGGTCAGCAGGCGGCGGCCGTACACCGGGATCCCGCGCCCCAGGAAGCCCTGCATGATCACGTCGCCGGCGAGGGTGCCGATCCCGGACGAGGACACGCCCGACGTCAGCAGGGCGACGGCGAAGGCGAGGGCCGCCGCACCGCCCACGCGCGCGGCCAGCTCGGCGTGCGCGGCGTGCAGGTCGCCGGTCCACGTGCCGCCGGTGAGCGAGCCGAGGCCCGCGCCGAGGGCGATCATCGCGACGTTGATGAGGGCGGCGGTACCGAGGGCGAGCCCGCAGTCCAGCCGCAGCGCGCTGCGCACGAGGCCGGGCCGGCGGCGGGCGACGGCGGCGGAGCGGCCCGGCTGCTGCGCGAGGGACGAGTGCAGGTAGATGGCGTGCGGCATGACGGTGGCCCCGACGATCCCGAGGGCGATGAGGATCGACTCGGTACCGCCGAGCCGGGGCACCAGGCCGCCGGCCATACCGGCGGCCGACTGGTGGCCGACCGCGACCAGGTCGTAACCGATCCCGGCGCCGATGAGCACCAGGGCGGCGGCGGTGGCCAGCTCGAACCGGCGGGTGCGGCCGCGGCGGCGCAGCTCCAGCAGCAGCAGCGACAGCCCGGCGGTGAGGAGGGCCGACAGCGCGACCGGCATGCCGAACAGCAGCTGCAGGCCGATCGCGGCGCCGACGAACTCGGCCAGGTCGGTCGCCAGCACCACCAGCTCGGCCTGCAGCCACAGCAGCCGGTTGCCCCAGCGGGGGAAGCGCTCGCGGCACAGCTCAGGCAGGCTCCGCCCGGTCGCGGTGCCGAGCTTCGCGGCCTGGAACTGCACGAGCATGGCGACGGCGCTGGCGGCGACGACGACCCAGACGAGCAGGTAGCCGGAGGTGGCGCCGGCGGCGAGGTTCGTGGCGACGTTGCCGGGGTCGACGTACGCGATGGACGCGACGATCGCCGGCCCCATCAGCGGCGCCATGCGGGATCTCGGTCGGGCTCGTCCCGCCGGCGCCGGCCGGGAGCGGATGATCGCCGTCACGGCACCAAGCGTGGCGGGAGGCCGGGCACCCGACCTCACCTGAATGTGCGGAGGACGCGGGCGCGGGGACCGGCCGGGCCGTCGTACGCTACGGCGATGCGTCCACTGAAGCTGATCGAGACCGACCCCGGTAAGTACTCGCTGCTGCTCACCGCGGGCACGACCGACGTCGACGGCGTCGTCGAGGAGCTGGGGCACGAGCCCGGCGGGTACTTCTGGGAGGGCGTCGCCCGCTACCTGGTCGCCCACGACAAGCCGGGCCTCGACGGGCGGTTCGGGTACGACCCCGAGGCCGGGATGTTCTGCGCGTACGGCGCCGACAGGGCCGCGCTCGAGGAGCTCGGCACCGCCATCGCCGCCGTCGCCAACGACGCCGCCCGGATGCGCGACCTGGTCCGCTCGGCCGAGGCGGAGGGCTTCGACTTCGACGACTGACGCGCCGGCACGACCGGATCGCGGCGGGGGGGCGCGGCGGCCGTCGTGGGCGCCGCGTCCCCGCTCGACGTGGTGTCAGTTCTTGCGGCTCTGCGATGGTTTCGGGCTCGGGCTGTTCGCCGGGCTCTTGCTCGGGCCGGGCTTCTCCGGGCTGCGGCTCGGGCCGGGCTGGCCCGGCTGGCTCGCGTCGGTCGACGGGTTCACCGTCGGCGGGGCGCTGCCCTGCGGCGAGACGCCCGTGCCGACGTCCTTGTTGCCCGTGCCGCGCCGGGGCGGGAAGCTGACGATCGGCATCTTCACCGCGGTCAGGGCGGCGTCCAGGAAGTCGCGCCAGATCGGGCCGGGCAGGTTGCCGCCGATGATGGGCGTGCCGCCCTTCTTGACGATCTTCTCCTCGTCCCCCCGGTTGCCGACCCAGACGGCGGCGGCCAGGCCGACGGACTTCTTGCCCGGATCGTACGCGCTGTAGCCCACCATCCACGCGTGCGCGTTGTCCTTGCTGTCCCGCAGCTGCCACGTGCCGGTCTTGCCGGCCACCGGCCGCTTGCCCGACATCGACAGCTTGTAGTGCTCGGGAACGCCCTGCAGGACCGCGTTGAGGTCGTCGGACATCTCGACCGTGAAGCCGGGGATGCGGACCGGCTTGATGACCTCGGCGTACGTCTTCTTCCCGCCCGTCCACACCTCCTTGAGGAAGTGGGTCTTCGCGGCCGCGCCGCGGGCGGCGAACGTGGCGATGCCGCCGGCGTGGTCGAGGACCGTCACCGGATACTGCCCGAACGCCACCTCGTTGGAGAAGAAGTCCTTCGCGGCCGCCGCGCCGTCGATCTTCGTCAGGTCGACCCGCTTCGGCTTGCCGTCGACGGTCGCCCACATCTCGGTGATGCCGGCCGCGCGCGCGACGTCGATCACCTTGTCCCGGCCGATCAGCTCGGAGAGCGCGAAGAACGGCACGTTGAGCGACTTCACCGTGACCTCTTCGAGCGTGCACCACTTGCCCGAGCCGGACTTGCAGTCGGGCGAGGTGCCCTCGCCGGCGTTGCGCACCGGGTTGTCCTTGCCGCGGCCGCTCTTCGGGAACTCCTGCGGTGACTCGCCGTTCCAGTACGAGTCGGTCTTGTAGTCCTCAATGAGGCCGGCGGCCAGCGTGTACACCTTGAACGTCGAGCCCGGCGGGTGACCGAAGCAGCACGACGGGTCGCCGTTGCCGAGCACCGGGTCGCGGTAGTAGCCGGCGTAGTCGTTGCCGCTGCCGTTGTCGCCGCCGTAGTACGCCTTGACGGCGCCCGTGCCCGGTTCGACCGCGACGAGCGCGGCCTGCAGGTTGGGCGGCTGGTCGTTCATGTTCGACTCTTTGTTGCGGCTGGCCTCGCGCACCGCGATCTGCTGGATCCGCTGGTCGACGGTCGTCACGATCTTCAGGCCGCCGTTGCGGATCTTGTCGAAGTTCTTCTTGCCGTCGGGGTCCTCGCCCTCGTACAGCAGGTTGCCCGTCCTCGGGTCGGTGAGCGCCGCGACCTCGCCGAGCACGTGGTGCACGATGAGCCCCTCGGGCTTGTCCATGCTGCCGGTGGTCGAGGCCGCCTGCTGGCGCGTCTCGGCGGCGGTGTTGACCTTCTGCGGGTAGGCGAGCACCGTCTCGGCGTCGGCGGCGGAGACGAACTTCAGGTCGATCATCTGGCGCTTGATGTAGTCGAACCGCTCGTGCGCCTGCTTCGCGTCGACGGTCGGGTCGAACGGGCTGCCCTTGCCGGTGCCGTCGGGACTCTTGATCATCCCGGCCAGGACCACGCCCTCGGCCGGCGTCAGGTCCTTCGCGGACTTGCTGAAGTACGCCTGCGCGGCGGCCTGGATACCGTAGGCGCCGCGGCCGAAGTACACGATGTTGAGGTACATCTCGAGGATCTTGGGTTTCTCGTACTGCTGGTTCAGCTTGAGCGCGATGACCGCCTCGCGCAGCTTGCGGGCGTAGGTGACGCCTTCGAGCTCGGCCCACTGCCGCGCATACTGCTGGCTGATCGTCGACGCGCCCTGCCGGTCACCGCCGGTGATGTTGTTCCAGGCCGCGCGCAGGACGCCTTTGTAGTCGACGCCGTCGTTGGTGTAGAACGTGTTGTCCTCGGCGGCGACGACCGCCTTCTGCACGTGGTCGGGGATCTGGTCGATGGTGACGACCGTGCGGTTCTTGTCGCCGATGCGGGCCATGGGCGTGGTGCCGTCGGCGTAGTAGATCGTCGTCGACTGCTCCATGCTGATGTCCTCGGGCAGCGCGACGGTGTCGAAGTAGTACGTCCCGGCGACGAGCCCGAGGCCCGCGATCATGATGAAGGCCGCGATCGAGGCGATGACGATGTTGCGCCGGCGGCGCCGCTTCGCCTTGGCCGTGGGACTGCCGCCGGCGGGCGGATCGTCGGCCGCCGCGACGCTCGCCCGGCCGGCCGCACCGGGCGGCGGCCCGACACTGGCCCGCCCGGCCGCGCCCGGCGGCGGCGAGACCGGCACCGACGCCCGCGCCGCGACCGGCCCGCCCGGCGGGCGCGCACTGACGGGACCGCCCTGCTCAAACGACTCGCCGGCCCCTGGTCGTGGACCAGGCACCTGCGCGCGGCCCGCGACGGGCCTTCTCGGATCGTCGATGCTCATCAACCTAACAACAACGTGGGGACCCTGCCAGGTTTACGTCCCCGACCTGCGACTTCGGCCCGGCGCCGGGCCGCCGGTGCGCCGCCGGCGCAGTCAGGGCGCCGAACGAACGCATGACCGTGATTGCCTGGACCGGCGATCACGAAACCGGACGCGGTCAGGCGGCGTCGAAACGGCCGGCCAGCTCCAGGAACTCGTCGCCCCAGCCGCTGGACAAGGCGACCTCCTGGATCGGGCCGGTCGGGGCGAACAGGACCGGCAGGCCCGCCGGGGTCGCGACGCCGGAGCGGACGGCGGCGGCGAACGCGTCGAGCTCCGCCAGGGCCGTCTGCGCGTCGGCGAAGGAGGACCAGGAGAAGTCGTTGCCCGGGCGGGCCAGCATCGCGCGGGCGTCGGCGAGCACGGCCAGCAGCGCCCCGGGGCCGGGGCTCACCGGGCCGGTGTCCCCGGTCACGCCGCCACGCCGAGCGAGCGCAGGTGGCGGGCCTCGCGGGCGTAGCGGGTCAGCGCGTGCACGGTGCGCGGCCCGGCCACGCCGTCGACCGGCAGGCCGGCCCGGGCCTGGAAGCGGCGCAGCGCCTGGCTCACCTGGGCGTCGAACGCCCCCGGGCGCAGCAGCCCCACCTCGGCCAGCAGTGCGCGCACCTCGCGCGGGTCGGCGGGCGGGACGGCCTCGTCGGTGGCGTTGACGGCGCCCGCCAGGGCGGCCCCGACGACGCGGAAGATGCGGTGGACGGTCATGCCCCCAGTGTGGGCGGCGACGCCGCGGGCGGCGTCGGGGGAAACCTGGGAACCGACCCTGAGATCGGCCCCTACCGGTCGGCGACCGCGACGCGGCCGTGGCGCAGGGAGCGGGCGTGGCGGGTCGGCGTGCCGAGGGCGCGGGCCGCGGTCAGGTGGTCCTCGTCGGCGGCCACGGTGAAGCCGTGCCCGGTGAGCAGGGCGGCCATCGACGCCGGGGTCCAGGTCGAGCGCCACGGCTCGCGGGCCCAGACGCTGCGGCGGCCGGTCGACGCCGCCATGAGCCGGGCCACGGCCCGGCCCAGGCCGGTCGACACCGCCGGCACCTGGTAGTTCACGATCAGCCGGCTGCCCGGCGCCGACCGGTCGGCCACGTCGGCGAGGGTGGAGCGCACCTGCGCCTCGGTGAGGTACGCGACGACGCCCTCCCAGACCCAGGTCGTGGGGGTGCCGGGGCGGTGACCCGCGGCCGGCAGCGCCTCGCGCAACCGGTCGCGGCCGAAGTCGACCGGGACGTACACCGGCGGCGGGCCCTCCAGTGCGGCGGCACGCTCGCGCTTCTCGCGCTGGGTGCCGGGCCGGTCGACCTCGAAGACCGCGGTGCCGGCCAGCTCCGGCATGCGCCAGGCCCGGCCGTCCAGCCCGGCGCCGAGGATGACCAGCTGCGGGGCCGGGTGCGCGCGGACGGCGTCGTCGATCGCGACGGTCCGCGGGACGATCAGCTCGGCGCTCGCCCGCACGGTCTCGTAGTCGACGCGTTCCTTCCACGCGCCCGGCGGGGCCTCGTCGCGCACCCGGCGGACCGGCTCGCGGTCGGCCGGGTCGAGCAGGGTCATCGCGGTAGGATCGGCGAAGCGGCCGGGGGCGAGGCGCCCGTCGGCCGCGGCGCGGCCCTGGCAGACCAGCACGGCGGTTCGGCTCACGGTTAACACGCTAACGCGTACTGTTGCCGGCCGCACGGTTGCGCGATCATGTACATATGTCGCTGGCGAAGGTGATGGCGCACTGTGGCGGGTCGCCGGCCGAGGCGCTGCGGCACCTCGCCGCCGCCGTCGCGCAGGCCCCGCACGACCCGGAGCCGTACGCGGAGATCGCCGAGCTGCGCGACCAGCACCCGGACGAGGTCGCCCGGCTCGTGGCCCGGCCGGACACGCTGCCGACCGTGCTCGCCGACGCCTACCTGCGCTTCGTCGACGGCGACATGGACCGCGCCGCGCTCGCGATGGGCACCCTGACCGGGCAGAGCCCGCAGGTGTCCTGGGCGGGCGCACCCTGGTTCGGCAGCGGACGATTCCTCGGTACCGTGGGCGCCCCGGCCCTCGCCGATGCCACGATGTGCCTGCTCGACTTCGGCCACGACCTCGACAGCGACGACATGCGCGAGCGGCTGGCGCCCTGGTTCACCGCGATCGACGCGGTGACGGCGCGCGATCCGCTGCCGGAGGCGATGGCCCGCATGGCGATCCTGTTGCGCGCGTGCGGGATGACCGACGCGTCGCTCGCCCTGTGCGACCGGGCCGACGCCGCCGGGCGCGTGGCGCTCACCGAGGTGGTCCGGGGCAGCACCCACCGCGCCCGCGGCGACCGGCGCGCGGCCGCCGCGGCGTTCGAGCGCGC
The DNA here is from genome assembly GCF_014647515.1 of Dactylosporangium sucinum. Taxonomy (GTDB): domain Bacteria; phylum Actinomycetota; class Actinomycetes; order Mycobacteriales; family Micromonosporaceae; genus Dactylosporangium; species Dactylosporangium sucinum. The sequence goes on from NZ_BMPI01000014.1 coordinate 110,398, forward strand.
GGTCGGGCTGGACCCGGGCAACTGGTCGGTGCTGCTCGACCTGGCCGACCTGGCCGCCGAGGAGGGCGACTTCGCCGCCGCGGCCGGGTTCGCCGGGCGGGGCGAGGCACTCGCGCCGCCGGCCGAGGTGACCGTGCGGGCGGCCGCGGCCGCGTACCGGGCCCGGTCGACCGGCTCGATCGCCGACCTCGACGCGTTCGTCGAGCTCGCGCCGCTGATGCCGAACCCGTGGTACCGAGCGGTGCTGGCCGGTCGCGCCGCCGGCGGCGAGGGCCTGCCGCCCGACCGCGCCGCCGCCGCCCGCGCCCTCGGCTGACGCCGGTCGGTGCGGGTAGGCCCGCGTGGCCGCGGGGTGACCGTGTCGCGCAAGCGCGCCCGTCCGCGGGAAGGCGTCGGAACGCGGATGCTCAGCCGTCGCCGAGGGTGCCGTGCGTGGCCGCGCGGTCGCGGGTCGACGGGTGGTCGGAGCCGAGGCTCTCGGCCGACGCGGCGACCAGCTCGGCGCTCATGTCGCGGGCGGCGCCGAGGTCGCCGCGCCGCCGGAGCACCTCGACCAGGCACTCCTGGACGCGGAGGGTGTCCGGGTGGGCCGGGCCGCGGGTGCGGCGGGAGGTGTCGAGCAGCTCGGCCAGGCGGGCGTAGGCGCCATCGAGGTCGCCCTGCGCGCCCTGGGTGGTGGCAAGGTTGACGGCGGCGTCGAGCGTGATCGGGTGGGTCGTGCCGAGGGTGCGGCGGGCCGTCTCGTACGCCTCCAGGTGCAGCCGGGCCGCCCGGTCGAGGTCGCCCTGCGCGGCGACCATGGCGCCGAGCGAGTCGGTGGCCACGACGGTCGCCGGGTCGTCGGCGCCCCGGACCGCCGGGGACGCCGCCACGACCCGTTCGAGGAGGTCCGTGGCGGCGTCGAGGTCGCCCAGGTGGTACAGGCAGATCGCGAGGTTGCTCATCGAGGTGAGCGTCTCGGGGTGCTCCGGCCCGCGCAGCCGGCGGCAGGCGTCGAGCTCCCGCTCGTGCAGCGACCGGGCCGCCTCGAGGTCGCCGGCCGCCTGGCAGGTGAGGGCCAGGTTGTTCACGGCCATGAGGGTGAGCGGGTGCTCCTCGCCGAGGACGCGCCCGGCGAGCTCGGCGACGTGCTCGCCGAGCTCCCGGGCGCCGTCGATGTCACCGAGCCGCCGCCGGACGTCGACCAGGTTGCTCCGCAGCGCGATGGCCTGGGCGTTGTCGTCACCGGCGACGGCGATCGCCCGCTCCAGCTCCCGTTGCGCCGCTTCGAGGTCGCCGCTGCCGGCGTACCTCTTGGCGCGGACCCCGATCCGGTGTGCGCGGACCACCGCGAGCAGACCCATAGACGGTCATTGAAGGGGATCCGGGCGGCGCCCCGCAACCCCGGTTCCGGCGCGGTGCCGGCCGCGTCCACGGGTCGCGCCCGGCCGGGATGCGATCATGGGTGCATGAACCACGGGGACGGTGATCGCGCGCTCGCGCTGCGGGCGCAGCTTGCCGAGGTGCACCGATCGCTGCTGGACCGGGTCGACGAGCTGCGCGGCGGGCGGCCGCTGCTCGCCCACTGCCTGGCCTTCTGCGCGGCGCTGACCAGCCACCACCGCGCCGAGGACGAGGGGCTGTTCGCCGAGCTGGTGCGCGTGCGGCCCGACCTGGCGCCCGCCGTCGGCAAGCTCATGGAGGACCACGAGCTCATCGCGATGCTCCTGGCCCGGGTCGAGGCGGCCGCCGACCCGGACGCGGCGGCCCGCGAGCTCGACGGGCTGGCCGCCATCATGGCGTCGCACTTCGCGTTCGAGGAGCGGGCCCTCCGCGAGGCGCTGGGCGGAGCGCTCGAACCCGCGGAATGGTTCCCCGCCGTCTTCGAGCCGAAGGAGTGGACGTGAAGGAGACGCTGCACGAGTACCTGCGGGAGCAGCGCAACGCGGTGCTGTGGAAGGTCGACGGGCTGCCGGAGCGCGAGCTGCGCCTGCCCCGCACGCCCACCGGCACCAACCTGCTCGGGATCGTCAAGCACCTGGCCGGGATCGAGGTCGAGTACTTCGGGGCCGGCCTCGGCCGCACCTGGCCCGAGCCGTGGTGGGACGACGCCGCGCCGGCCGAGCCCAACGCCGACATGTGGGCGACCGAGGAGGAGACGCCCGAGGCGATCATCCAGCGGTACCGCCGGGTCGTCGCGTGGGCGGACGAGGGCATCGCCGGCCGGGAGCTGGACGCCCCGGCCCACGTGCCGTGGTGGCGCGAGCCGGAGACGACGCTGCACCGGCTGCTCGTCCACATGACCGCCGAGACCGCCCGCCACGCCGGCCACCTCGACATCCTGCGCGAGCAGGCCGACGGGCAACGCGGGCTGCTCACCGCGATCCCCAACCTGCCCGACGTCGACGAGGCCTGGTGGCGCGCGTACGTCGACCGCCTGCGCGCGATCGCCGAGCGCTCCTGACGGCCAGGGCCTGCCGCACAGCCGGCGTCGGAGCCGCAGCCCGGCCCGGCCGCCGTGGTTGGGCCGGCCCTACGGCCGGCCGCGCTCGTCCGGCAGCTCGTCGCGCCGGCGGGACCGCTCGGCGCCGGACAGGGCCCACGCCATCTCGATCTTGTCGCGGAGCGCCGGTCGGGGTGGCAGGGCGGGCTTATCCTGCCGGGATGACGATCGCGCAGCCGCCGACGGCGTGGTACGGGTCGAGCTTCGTCTATTATGACGACCCGCCCACGGCCGAGGAGCTCGACGCCGCCGCGGCCCAGGCCAAGGAGTCCCGGCTGGCCGCCTTCTCCCCGGAGCAGTTCGGGCCGCCGCCCGGCGGCGGGGACGCCGCTGCCGTGGTCCTCGGGCGGTTCCTGCCGGTGCACGACGGCCACCGGTACCTCATCGAGATCGCCCGGGCGCACGCCGCGAACGTGTGGGTCTTCGTGCGGGCCGGCGCCGACGACCCGGTGCCGCTCGCGGTCCGCCAGGAGTGGCTCGCCGAGCTGTTCCCGGGCGTGTCCGTCGCCGCGATCGAGGACGGCGCGCCGTGGACCGAGCGGATCCTCGCCCACGTGCGGCCCGACTACCTGGTCGCCGGCGAGGCCTACGAGCCCGGCTTCGTGCAGCGGCTCGGCGCCCGGCTCGTCACCGTCGACCGGCAGGCGGTCCCGGTGTCGGGCACGCGGGTGCGGGCCGACCCGTGGGGCTGGGAGCGGTACCTGCCGCCGCCGGTGCGGGCCTGGTACGCGCGCCGCGTGCGCATCGTCGGCGCCGAGTGCACCGGCAAGACGACCCTCGCCAAGCGGCTCGCCGAGCACTACGCGACGGTGTGGGTCCCCGAGGCCGCCCGGACCGCGGGCGGGCCCGACCTGGCCGCCTCGGCGGTGACGCGGGTCGCGCACCTGCAGCGCACCACCGAGGACCGGCTGGCGCGCCGGGCCAGCCGGGTGCTGTTCTGCGACACGGGCCTGCTGCCGGTGCGGCTGTGGAGCGAGCGGCTCTTCGGCGCCTCCCCCGAGTGGCTGCGCGAGGCCGCCGAGCAGGAGACCGCCGACCTGTACCTGTTCGCCTCCGCCGAACTGCCGTTCACCGGCCACTCCGCGTACGACCGGCCGGCCGAGCGGTTCGACTACTCCGTCGCGACCGAGCGCGAGCTGCAGCGCCTCGGCCGGCGGTACGTCCGCCTCACCGGCAGCCACGACGAGCGCTTCGCCCGGGCCGTCGAGGCGGTGGACGCTGTTCTGGGATAAGGGCCGCTGGGTGGTGACCGGCCACGCCGACGTCACCGCCGTGCTCCGCGACCCGGCCACCTTCTCCTCGGCGGTCGTGCCCCGGGTGCCGCCGCGGGACCGGGCGCGGCTCGCCGGGTTCACCGACTGGTCGGCCCGGTGGCTGTTCTTCCAGGATCCGCCGGAGCACTCGGTACGGCGGGCGCCGGTGTCCCGCGCCCTGTCCCCGCGCACGGTGTCCGGCCTGGCCCCGTCGATCGACGACCTCGCGCTCCGGCTGGCCGCCCGGTTGCCGGCGGCCGGCTTCGACGTCCTGCTGGACTACGCGCACCCGCTCGCCGCGCGGGTCGTCGCCGGCCTGCTGTGCCGGCCCGGCCCGGAGACCGAGGCCTTCCTCGCCCGCGCGCGGGCCCTGGAGCGGGCCGACGCCGACGCGCGCGACCCGGCGGCCCGCGAGGCCGGCCTGACCGCGATGGCGGAGGCGACGCAGGCGGTGCGCGACCAGCTCGCCTCGGGCGCCCGCCTGGCCCCGGTGCCGGCCCACCTGCGCGCCGCCTGGCCCGGCGACGACGACACGGCCGGCGCGCACAGCCTGATGCTGCTGTTCGCCGGCGTCGAGACCACCCAGAACCTCGTCGCGAACGCCGTGCACCTCCTGCTGCTCGACGCCTCCCGCTGGCCGGCGCTGACGCCGGCGACATTGGCCGGCACGGTCGAGGAGGCGACCCGCCTGGCCCCGCCGGTCCTCGGCGTCCTGCGCCGGGCGACCCGCGAGACGGCGCTGTCCGGCGTCCCGGTCGCGGCGGGCGCCGAGCTGGTGGTGATGACGGCGGCGGCGAACCGCGACCCGGCGCGCTTCCCGGACCCGGAGCGCTTCGACCCGTCCCGCTCCCCCAACCCGCACCTGTCCTTCGGCCTGGGCCCGCACTACTGCCCCGGCGCCGCCCTGACCCGCCTGACGGCCCAGGCCGCCCTGACGGCGCTGCGCGCGAGGTTCCCCCGGCTGTCCCTGGACGGCCCGGTCACGTGGCGCGCCCACGACCCGATCGTCCACGCCCCGACGTCGCTGCCGGTCCGCGCCGGGCCGGGTCCGGCGGGCGGGTGACGCTCGTCGCACGCCGGGCGGGGCGCGGGCGCGGCAGGATGGGGGCGTGGCGGACATCGTGCGGGTGGATCTGGGTGAGGTGCCCTACGGCGCGGCCGTCGAGGCCATGCGGGGCTGGGTCGCCGAACGGCAGGCCGGCGCCGTCCCCGACCGGCTCTTCCTGCTCAGCCATCCGCCCGTGGTCACGTACGGCCGGCACACGCCCGCCGAGGACCTGCCGCAGGACGGGTCGCTCGACGTCGTCGAGGTCGACCGGGGCGGGCACGCGACCTATCACGGGCCCGGGCAGCTCGTCGGCTACCTCGTCGTCAACCTGAAACAGCGCGGGCCGGGCGACGTGGTCCGCTGGCTCGAGCTCGCTCTGATCGAGGCCTTCGCGGATCTCGGTTTTCCCACGGTACGGCGGGAGACCCCGGCAGGCGGGGACTCCCTCGTCGGCGTCTGGACGCCCGAGCACCACAAGCTGGTGTCGATCGGCATGCGCATCCGCGGGGGCGTCACCAGCCACGGCTTCGCCATCAACGTCGACTCCGACCTGAGCGTCTACGAGCGGTTCGTCGCCTGCCGGCTCGACGGCGTCACGATGACCTCCCTGCGCCGGATGGCCGAGGCGGCCGGCGTGCCTGTCCCGGGCGACGACGACGTGCGCGACGCGGTGGCCCGGCGGCTCGGCGCCGCGTAGCCACCCAACCCGGCGGCCGGCCGCGCGCATCTGTGTGGCGTGGAAGGGGCCGCACGGATGATCTGGACCTGCGCCTAGCCGCGGTGCCGGCGGCGGGGTTCCCGATCGGGAGCCTCGCCGTCGGTGGCGTCCGCCATCACCCGCACGGTGCGCGCGTGACATCCACCGTCCACACCGGACATGGTCAGACGTTTGCGGGTGTCGCGTTCGATGCGACCGGCGGCAACTCCCCCTCCAGTTCGCCCCGAGCGTGATCGCCAGGGGTCCGAGGGCGGCATCAACCGCCGCGCGTCCCATGAATTCACCCCGGCGCCGGCCGGGCCGTTCCCCTGTTCATCCGACGCGCACGATGATCATGACTAGGCTGGATCGCAGCTGGCCAGGCTCGCTGCGGGCATCGCGAGACGCGGGGCGCACACCGGCCGTCTGGCCCGCACAGCGACGCGGACAGATTGGAACGCGTGTCATGAAGCTCACTCCCAGAGAAATCGACAAGCTGCAGGTGCTTTCCCTGGCGCAGATCGCCCAGGCGCGGAAAGCGAAGGGTTTGAAGCTCAACCATCCCGAGGCGGTGGCGGTCATCTGCGCGGCGGCGCTCGAGGGCGCCCGGGAGGGCAGGACGGTTGAGGACGTGATGACGGAGGCGCGGTCCGCGCTGAGCAAGGACGACGTCATGGAAGGCGTCGCGGACCTGGTGCCGTACATCCAGGTCGAAGCCGTGTTCACCGACGGAAGCCGGCTGGTCACGGTACACACCCCGATCCGGTAAGGAGCAGCGGACATGTCGAAGCCCAGCCATGCGGAGACCCGGCACAAGGCGATCCGGCCGATCGGCGGGTACGTGCTCGCGGACGAGCCGTTGGAGCTCAACGCCGGCCGGCCGACCTCGACGATCGAGGTTGTCAACACGGGAGACCGACCCGTCCAGGTCGGCTCGCATTTCCACTTCTACGAAGTCAACCGCTATCTCGAGTTCGACCGTGACGCCGCCTTCGGCATGCGCCTGGACATCCCGGCGACCACGGCCGTGCGGTTCGAGCCCGGCGACAGGAAGACGATCGCCCTCGTCCCGTTCGGCGGGAAGCAGCGGGTGCAGGGGTTCAACGGTCTGGTGGACGGCTGGGCCGGCACGGGCGCCCCCGGGTACCAGCCCGAGCGCAGCGAGGCGGCCGCCCGGGCCGCCCGGCGTGGTTTCAAGTCCCGCCCGGCGACGAGCGAGGGCGACGGCACCGGCACACCGGCCACGTCGAGGAAGCCGAGCGCGAAGGAGCGGCGGGGATGAGCCGGATATCGCGGAGCCAGTACGTCGACCTCTACGGTCCGACGCTCGGCGACAAGATTCGTCTCGGCGACACCGACCTGTACATCGAGATCGAGCAGGATCTGCGCGTGCTCGGCGACGAGGCGATCTACGGCGGCGGCAAGACGCTGCGCGACGGCATGGGGATGGACAACTCGCTGTCCAGCGCGGGCGGAGCGCTCGACCTCGTCATCACCAACGTGGTGGTCGTCGATGCCGTCGTCGGCGTCGTCAAGGCCGACGTCGGGATCAAGGACGGCCTGATCGTCGGCATCGGCAAGGCCGGCAATCCCAGCACGATGGACGGCGTCACCCCGAGCCTGGCCGTGGGCCCGGCGACGGACGCGATCTCCGGGGAGCACCTCATCCTGACCGCGGCCGGGTTCGACGCGCACGTGCACTACGTGTCGCCGCAGCAGGCGTACGACGCGCTGAGCAACGGCATCACGACGCTCTGGGGCGGCGGGGTCGGGCCGACGGACGGTACCAACGGCACCACGATCTCGTCCGGCGTGTGGAACCTCGCCACGATGATGCGGGCCGCCGAGGGCGTGCCGGTCAACCTCGGGTTCCTGGGCAAGGGCAGCTGCTCGACGCGCGAACCGCTGGACGAGCAGATCGCCGCCGGCGCGGCGGGGCTGAAGATCCACGAGGACTGGGGTGCGACCCCCTCGGTGATCAGGGCCGCGCTGAGCGCCGCCGACGACTTCGACATCCAGATCAGCCTGCACACGGACACGCTCAACGAGAGCGGCTTCGTGGAGGACACCATCGCCGCGTTCGAGGGCCGCACGATCCACACCTTCCACACGGAGGGCGCGGGTGGCGGGCACGCACCGGACATCATCAAGGTCGCCGGCCAGACGAGCGTCCTGCCGAGCTCGACGAATCCGACGCTGCCGTACGGCGTCAACTCGCAGTCCGAACTGTTCGACATGATCATGTTCTGCCACAACCTCAACCCGAAGGTCCCCTCGGACGTCGCGTTCGCCGAGAGCCGGGTCCGGCCGGAGACGATCGCCGCCGAGAACGTCCTGCACGACCTCGGCGCCATCTCGATGATCTCCAGCGACAGCCAGGCGATGGGCCGGGTCGGTGAGAGCTTCCTGCGCGCGATCCAGCTCGCGCAGGCGATGAAGGCCGCCCGCGGCAAGCTCCCCGAGGACGCGCCGGGCAACGACAACTTCCGGGTGCTGCGGTACCTCGCGAAGGTGACGATCAACCCGGCCATCACCCAGGGCGTGGCCCACGTGCTCGGCTCGATCGAGCACGGCAAGCTGGCCGACCTCGTGCTGTGGGAACCGGGCTTCTTCGGCGCCAAGCCGAAGATGGTGATCAAGGGTGGCGTCATCAGCTGGGCGGCCGCCGGAAGCTCGGACGCGTCGTTGCCGCTGACCGAGCCCGTGATGTACAAGCCGATGTTCGGGGCGTTCGGGGCGGCGCAGGCGCAGACCTGCGTGACGTTCATGTCGCAGGCGGGCTACGACGCCGGCGTGGGCGAGCGGCTCGGCCTGCGGCGTCAGGTCATGCCGATCAAGGGGACGCGCGGGCTGACCAAGCAGGACATGGTGCGCAACGACAAGACCCCGCAGATCGACGTCGACCCGGAGACCTTCGCCGTCAAGGTCGACGGCGTGCACGCCACCGTGCCGCCGGCCTCGGCGCTCTCCATGAACCAGCTGTACTTCTTCAGCTGACCCGACGAAGAGGGAGCGCGCGATGCTCGTCGAATCAGTGCTCGGCAACGCCGCCGACCCCGGCTGGCAGGACCGGCTGGCCGGGATCCACGTGGACCGGCTCGTCCTGGACCAGTGGGAGGCCCAGAAGCATCGGCTGCGCAAGCACACGAGCGGAGGGGTCGAGGTGGCGCTGTCGCTGGGGCGCGGGACGCGGCTCAGGGACGGCGACATCCTCGCCTGGGACGATCCGGGCGGCACGGCGACCGTCGTCCACCTCATGCTCGGCGAGGTGATGGCGGTCGACCTCGGCGAGGTCGCGTCGCTCCCGCCCGAGACGCTGGTCCGCACGGCGGTCGAGTTCGGGCACGCCATCGGCAACCAGCACTGGCCGGCCGTCGTGAAGGGCACGACGGTGTACGTACCGGTCACCGTCGATCGCAAGGTCATGGACTCGGTCATGCGGACCCACGCGTTCGCCGGGGTCTCCCACGGGTTCGTGGACGGCACCGAGGTCCTGGCGTTCCTGGCCCCGCACGAGGCACGGCGGCTGTTCGGCGGGGCCGACGTGGCCGGGCACGCGCATCTCGCCGCGGAGCCCGGTTGAACGTCGTCCCGGGGGCACCGATGATCCCGGAGCTGATGCGGGTCCTCCAGTTCACCGACTCGATGTTCCCGGTCGGGGCGTTCTCGTTCTCCAACGCGCTGGAGCCGGCGGTGCAGCACGGCGTCGTCCACGACCGGTCGACGCTGGAGGAGTTCGTGCGCACCGCGACCCACGTCGCGGCCGGCACTGACGGCATCGCGCTGCTGGAGAGCCACCGCGCCACCCGCGCCGGCGACGCGGACCGGGTCAGGCGGGCGGACGAGGCCGTCTACGCGCGCAAGCTCAACGAGGAGATGCGCACGATGACCACCCGCATGGGCCGCAAGCTGGTGGAGGGCGCCGCCGCCGTCGTCGCGGACCCGGTCCTGACCCGGCACGCCGGGGAGATCGCCGCGGGCACCGTTCCCGGCACGTACCCGGTCGGTGCCGGGGTGCTCTTCGCCGTGCTCGGGCTGCCCGAGGAGGCCGCGTTCGCCGCGCACCAGTACGGGACGGCGGCGATGATCCTGGGCGCCGCCGTCCGGCTCATGCCGATCCACCATCTCGACGCCCAGACGGTGCTGTTCGCCGTCAACGCCACGGCACACCGGCACTACGAACGCGTGGCCGCGGCGACGATCGAGGACATGTCGTCGTTCGCGCCGGTGACCGACGTCCTGGCCGCGGCGCACGTACGGGCGCACGTTCGGATGTTCATCAACTGAGGCTCACCGAGAGTCACCGAGGTTCACGCAGCCTCACCGAGGCTCACCGAGATTTCACCGGGGGAAGCATGAAGACAGCCAGTCGCATCGGTGTCGGGGGGCCGGTCGGCAGCGGGAAGACGGCGATCATCGAGGCGCTGGTGCCGCGGCTGGTCGCCAGCGGGCTCCGGGTGCTCGTCGTGACGAACGACGTGGTCACCACCGAGGACGCCGCGCACGTCCGGCGGGTGCTCACCGGCGTGCTGCAGGCGGACCGGATCATCGGGGTGGAGACGGGCGCCTGCCCGCACACCGCCGTGCGGGAGGACCCGAGCATGAACCTCGCCGCGGTCGAGGACATGGAATCCAGGTTCCCCGACACCGACGTCGTCCTGATCGAGAGCGGCGGCGACAACCTCACCCTCACGTTCAGCCCGGCCCTGGTGGACTTCTTCGTCTACGTGATCGACGTGGCGGCCGGCGACAAGATCCCGCGCAAGAACGGCCCGGGCATCTCGCGGTCGGATCTGCTCGTGGTCAACAAGGTGGACCTGGCGCCCTACGTCGACGCGGATCTGGCCGTGATGCGGCGCGACGCCGACACGATGCGGGGCGGCAAGCCGGTCGTCTTCACCAACTGCAAGACCGGCGAGGGTGTCGACGAGGTCCTCACGGTCATCCGCCGCGAGACCCTGTTCGGAATGGCGCTGAACGAATGACCGAGCTGGACGACGCCGTCGAGCTGGCGCCGTACCACGACGAGCCGGCGCAGCTGCCCAGCGGCGCGCCCGGCAAGCGCGGAGTGCTGCGTCTCGGGTTCGAGCGCCGCGGCGACCGGACGATCCTCGCCGACCTGCACCGGCAGGCCCCGCTGCTGGTGCAGCAGGCCCTGTACTGGGACGAGGCGATGCCCGGCCTCGCCTGCGTGTTCATCATCACGACGTCGGGCGGGCTGCTGCAGGGTGACCGGCACACGATCCGGGTGCGGCTCGCCGAGCACGCGCAGGCCCACCTGACGACCCAGTCCGCGACGAAGATCCAGCAGATGGACGCGAACTACGCGGCGCAGACGCAGGACATCGCGCTGGAGGAGGGGGCGTATCTCGAGTACCTGCCGGACCCGGTGATCCCGTACCGGAACAGCCGGTACATCACCCGGACCCGGGTGTCGCTGCCGGAGAGCGCGACGATGCTGTACGCCGAGATCATCCTGCCCGGCCGCAAGTACCACCGCGACAGCGAACTGTTCGGGTACGACCTGTTCTCCTCGACGCTGCGGGTCGCCCGCCCCGACGGCCGCGAACTGTTCGTGGAGAAGTTCGTCGTCGAGCCGGGTCGCTTTCCGGTCGATCGCTGCGCGGTGATGGCCGGGTTCCACGTCCTCGCCAACGTCGTCCTGCTCACCTCGGCCGCCCGCGCCGAGCGCGTGATCGACCAGGTCCCGGTCACCTTCGGCGCGGCCGACCCGGTCGTGGCCGGGGTGAGCCGGCTGCCGAACGGCGCCGGCCTGATCTACAAGGTGCTCGGGGCGGACTCGGAACCGGTGCGCGCCGCGGTACGGGACTTCTGGGCGCTGGTCCGCCGCGAGATCGTCGGCGTGCCGCTCGCGCCGGCGTTCAGTTGGCGCTGATGGCGGTGAACCGGATCGTCCGGACCTGGGACTCGATGGCCGACCGGCACCCGGCCGGGCGGTTCGTCGACGCGTGCCTGCGCGGTGCCAGCCAGGTGATGCTGCAGAACAACCCGCTCACCGGCCTGCTCATCCTGGCCGCCATCGCCTGGGGCTCGATCCGGACGGGCACCCCGGCGGTCCTCGTCGGCGTGCTGGTGGCGCTGGTCGTCGGCACGCTCACGGCCCTGCTGCTGCGGGTCGACGCGTCGTCGTGGCGGCAGGGCCTGTTCGGGTTCAGCCCGCTGCTGACCGGCGCGGCGCTGCCCACGTTCCTCGCGGTCCGGCCGCTGCTGTGGGTGTACGTGGTGGTGGGGGCGGCCGTGACCACCGTGGTCACGCTCGCGCTGAGCAACGTCCTCGGGACCTGGGGCGTGGCCGCCCTGACCTTCCCGTTCGTGCTGACGTCCTGGTTCCTGCTGATGGGCGCCTACCAGTTCGCCCGGATCAGGATCAGCACCCTGAGTCACCCCGCGCTCCCGGCCCCGCCGGAGTCCGCCCATGTGCCGCTGACCGTCGAGTACCTGGCCACCGGCATGGCGAAGGGGGTCGCCCAGGTCTTCCTCATCGACGACTGGATCAGCGGCGCCGTCATCCTGGTCGCGCTGGCGGTCAACTCCCGCGTGGTCGCCCTCGCCGCGATCCTGGGCACGGTGGTGGGCACCCTCGTCGCGGTCGGCCTGGGCGTGCCCGGCGACCCGGTCGGCAAGGGCATCTGGGGCTTCAACGCGGTGCTCACGGCGGTCGCGCTGGGTGCGGTGCTCTACCGGCCGTCGGCGGCCGTGACCGCCTATGCGTTGCTCGGGACGCTCACCACCGTCGGCGTGCAGGCCGCGCTCACCACCGCGCTGACGCCGTTGGGCGTCCCCACGCTGACGGCGCCGTTCGTGGTCGCCACCTGGCTGTTCCTGCTGCCGAAGCGGGACTTCGCCCCGATTCCGCACCACGAGCGAGTCGAGGAGGCGACGGCGGTCACCACCGCCAGACCGAAGCACTGAGCCGGGTGGGGGCGCCGGACTCCCAAGCGGAGTTCAGATTCCCGGTGCTGGCACTGGCCATGGCCACGGCTGTCGCGGGCCTCATGGACGCCTTGGCCCTGACGCGGTACGGCGTCTTCGTCGCCAACCAGTCGGGCAATCTCATCCACGTGGGCATGGGACTGGCCGGCCACGACCCGTTGTGGCCCGCATCGGCGGCTTCGATCGGCGCGTTCGGCGTCGGCGCGGGGATCGCGTCCCGGGTGCGCCGCGTTCGCGGTCCGGATCCCGCCGTCGTCGAGTTCGGTCTGGCGCTCGCCGCCCTGATCCTCTGGGCGGTCGTGGACGCCGCGCTCGACCGCGGTGTCCCGGGTGCCCCGGGCCCGCGGGCCGTGCTCGCCGCCGCGGGCGCCTTCTTCATGGGCTGTTTCGGCGGGCTGTTCGTCCGGACCGCGGGGATCGCCACCACGATCACGTACCACTCGGGAACCGTCATGAAGACCGGGGAACGCCTCGTCGCCTGGATGACCGGCAGCGGCCAGGCCCGCCGGAAGGCATCCCAGGGCGCGGCGCTGGGACTGCTCGGGCTCGCGGGCTACGTCAGCGGAGCCTTCCTCGGCACGCTGAGCTCGAACCGTCCGATGCTGACCTTCGCCCTCGTGCTGCTCGTCCTCGTCGCACTCATGCTGACGCTGCGGTCGCTGCGGCGCCGGCGATGAGCGCAGCGGCTCAGCGGGCGCGGCCGGGCGGCGCGATCAACGCTCGACGCTGGCGCTGGGCGTGACGACCTGCACGAATCCCTCCGGGTGTTCGGCCGAGAACCGGTCGAACAGGTGCAGGACCGCCCCGACGTTGCGTTCGGGGACGAGGACCTCGACCCGCAGCCGGCTGACGAGTTCGAGGTTGCGCCGGTATCCGCGGACCGTCTGTGCCTGGGGTGTCTCGACGGCGGCGTGTGCCTCGGTGACCACGACCGATGTTGCGCCGGCGTGTGCCAGGGCGTCTTCGAGCTCGTCGGTGTGGACGCGTTCGGGATCGAGCAGGCCGGTGACGAGGCTGGTGGTGCCGTCGGGCCCGGCGGCCACGGGGCGTGGGGCCGCCCTGGTGGGCGCGGCCGCGGGCTTGGCTTCCGGGCCGCCCGAGCCGGGCAGGCCCGAGATCGCGTCGAGGTGGTACGCCTCGATGGCCTGCTGGACCCGGTCGAGGCGGCCCTCGTCGGCCGGTGCGACCCGCAGGCCGACGGTCTTCTCGACGGCGAAGGCGATGACCCAGGTGAGGCAGAACGAGAACGCCGCGACTGCCAGCACCGCGACGACCTGGCGGCCGAGAAGGCCGCCGCCACCGCCGAAGAACAGGCCGTTGGCGCCGAGGCTGTTGGCCGATCGCTGGCCGAAGAAGCCCAGCAGCAGGGTGCCGGTCATGCCGCCGACGAAGTGCACGGCGACGACATCGAGCGCGTCGTCGAACCGGAAGAAGTACTTCACCCGCAGCGCCAGGTAGCAGACGAGGCCCGCGATCGCCCCGATGGCCAGTGCCGACAACGTGCTGACGAAGCCCGCACACGGGGTGACCGTCGCGAGGCCGGCGACGGCGCCGGACGCACCACCCAGCACCGTGGCGTGGCCGCTGCGGAGCCGTTCCAGGATCAGCCAGACCACCAGGCCGGCCGCCGCGGCGACATGGGTGTTGAGCAGCGCCTGCGCCGCGATGCCGTCCGCGCGCAGCCCGTCGCCCGCGTTGAAGCCGAACCATCCGAACCAGAGGATGCCGGCGCCGACGATCGTCAACGGCAGCGAGTTGGGCAGGGTTCCCACGCGCGGCCAGTTCCGGCGGCGGCCGACGACGAGGAGCATGGCCAGCACCGCGGCGCCCGCGGAGGTGTGCACCACCAGGCCGCCGGCCCAGTCCTGCGCCCCGAACTTGGCCAGCCAGCCGCCGGGGTGCCAGAGCCAGTGCGCGATCGGCGCGTACACGATCACCGACCAGACGGCGATGAAGACCGCCCAGCCGAAGAGCCGCAGGCGTCCCGCGGTCGCCCCGGTGATGAGCGCGGGGGTGATGATCGCGAACATCATCTGGAACGTCACGAACGCCAGCGTGGGGATGGTGACGCCCGGGGCCACCACGTGGAACGCGGGCGCGGGCGCGGGCGTCGTCCCGGCACGCATCAGCCCGAACAGCTTGAGGTTGCCGACCAGGCCGGTGCCGGCGTCGTCGCCGAACGCGATGGTGTAGCCCAGCAGGATCCAGGTGATGCTCACCACGCCGAGCGGGATGAAGTTCTGCTGCAGCATGGCCAGGGTGTTGCGGCTCGGCACCTGGCCGGCGTAGAAGAACGCCAGGCCAGGGGTCATGAACAACACCAGCGCGGCGCAGATCAGCACCCAGGCGGTGTCGGCGCCGTTCAGGACGTTCGGCATGGCACTCTCCTCGGCGGCCACAGGTGCGGTGCGGGCACCCGCCGAGTTCCCCTGACACCGCGTTTGCAACCTGGATCGCGGGGGGAGAGCGCGGCTGCGTGCTCAGACCCTGAAGCGGGCGACCACCCGCTGCAGCTCGTCGGACACGCGGGACAGCTCGGCGGCCGTGGCGTTCGCCTCGGTGAGCGCGGCGGTCGTCCGCTGGGTGGCGACGGCGACGCCGCCGATGTTCGTGGCGATGTTCGCGCTGCCGTCGGAGGCGTCGCCGACGCTGCGGCTCATCTCGCTCGTCGTGGCCGTCTGCTCCTCGACCGCCGAGGCGATCGTCACCTGGTAGTCGTTGATCCGGCCGATGATCCGGCTGATCTCGCCGATCGCCTCGACCGCGTTCTCGGTGTCGGCCTGGATCGCCTGCACCCGCTTGCCGATGTCGTCGGTCGCCTTCGCCGTCTCCTGGGCCAGGTCCTTGACCTCGCCGGCGACCACGGCGAACCCCTTGCCGGCGTCGCCGGCCCGGGCCGCCTCGATCGTCGCGTTGAGGGCGAGCAGGTTGGTCTGCTCGGCGATCGCGGTGATGACCTTGACGACGTTGCCGATCTCGGTGCTGGACTCGCCGAGCTTCGACACGATCCGGTTCGTGGTCCCGGCGACCCCGACGGCCTCGGCGGCGACCCGCGCGGCGTCGTTGGCGTTCTGGCTGATCTCGCGGATCGAGGCGCCCATCTCCTGGGAGCCGGCGGCGACCGTCGACACGTTCGACGACACCTCCTCGGCCGCCCCCGCGACGACGTTGGCCTGCGCGGCGGCCTCCTCGGCGGAGGCGGCGATGCGGGCGGCGACGCCGTCGAGCTGCCCGCTGGACACGCCGAGCGTCCGGGCGCTGCCGGCCAGCGCGGCCACGGTCTCCCGCAGCCCGTCGCGGGCCCGGTTGACGGCCGCGGCCATCGCCCCGATCTCGTCGCTGGACAGCACCTCGGCCGGCCTGGTCAGGTCGCCGTCGGCGACCGCGTCGAGCGCCGCGCCGGCGCTGCGGACCTGCCGCTTGATGCGCGAGGCCACGTACAGGCCGAGGGCGAGCGCGAGCAGCAGCCCGGCGACGAGGCAGGTGAGGACGACGGCGCGGGAGCGCCGGTACGAGTCGGTGGCGTCGGCGGCCATCCGGTCGGCCGAGCTGACCTCGGCCT
The DNA here is from genome assembly GCF_014647515.1 of Dactylosporangium sucinum. GTDB lineage: Bacteria > Actinomycetota > Actinomycetes > Mycobacteriales > Micromonosporaceae > Dactylosporangium > Dactylosporangium sucinum. The sequence goes on from NZ_BMPI01000014.1 coordinate 126,394, forward strand.
CCTCCAGGGCGACGGCGGCCTCGTTCATCGCGGTCTCGGCGCTCTGGAAGGCGCCCCGCACGTCGCTGGGCATGGTGAAGCCGGCGGGCGGTGCCTTACGGTAGATGACGACGTCGCGCAGCGTCCGGTAGTCCCGCGACGCCGTGCCGAACTTGTCGAGCGCGTCGTGCCGGCTGCCGGCGGCCGCCGTGGTGTACGCCGCGAGCGCCCGGTCGACGGCGCTGTCGGACTGCGCCGACAGCTGCTGCGCCTCGGCGTGCTGGGCGTCGGTCGTGGCGGCGAGCTGGAGCACGAGCGCGCGGTACCCGTCGGCCATCGCCCCGCGGATCGCGGCGACGTACGACATCGTCCTGACGTGCTGCTCCTTCATGCCGGTGAGATCGTCGTTGAGCGCGCCCATGCGCAGCAGCCCGATCGCGCTCACCACGGCGGCCACCACGACGACGGTCAGGACGGCCGTCAGGATCTTCGTCGCGACCCCGAGGTTCGCGAACCACCCGCCGCGCCCGCTGCTGCCGGCCATCACAACCCTGCCCCTCACCCACACGTGAACTGCCGATCGATGTCATCGGCACGGGCGGGACGAACCTGAGCAATCGGGTCGAACCACGCCCCGGACGGCGCGGCCAGCGCCCCAGGGCGCGGTCGCCACGAATGCGCCCCGCACGCCGAGCACGGGCCGGTTGAAGGCTCCGGCCACAATGAGACCCATGGATGCCCGGGCTCTCGGGCGGAGCGCGACATGAAGCGCTCGCCCGCCACCACCGTCGCGTCGGTCACGGCGCTCAGCGCCGTCTTGGTGGTGCTGGTCGTCGCGTCGCCGCTTCTGCTGGCCGGCGTCGGGTCAGCCTCCGTCGACTGGCACCTGCTGGCGGACGTGGGCCAGGCGTACGGCGCCACGACCGCGGTGCTGTCCGGCCTGGCCTTCTGCGGTGTGGCGGTTTCGCTACTGCTGCAGTGGCGGCAGAACCGCATCACGCAGGTGCACTCGCTGCGGCAGCGGCACTTCGAACTCGTCCGGCTCGCCCTCGACGACCACCGGTACCTGTTCGTGGAGGGCCGTCGTCCAGCAAGCGACCCTGACGCGGTCCTGAAGGTCTACGCCAACCTGACGGTGAGCCACTGGGCCATGTGCTGGGACATGGACGCCATGACCGAGGACGCGGTGCGGGCCGGCGCGACCCGGCTGTTCGAGAGCGCCCTGGCGCGCGAGTGGTGGCAGGAGTACTGGCCTACGTACCTCAAGTCGCGGCGCCGGCGAGCTTTCGTGGATCTGCTGACGGCCGCCTGCGCGCAGGCGGCCGCGCGGGATGCCGCAGAGCCGGTCCCGGACGTGGCGCCGGACCCGGCACCGGCGTCCGCCTCGCGTTCCCGGCGGCGGTCGACGGACCGGGCGGTGGCCGTGGTGATCGGCGCGACGCTCGGCGCTGCCGTCGCCCTCTACCTCAGCCGCCGGCGCGGACGCTGAGCGACCGACCACGGCGACTGTGGCGCCTGGCCGCGCGGTACGCCGACGACGGTTGACCGTCAGCCTCGGTCGAATGCCCCGGCGCGCAGATGCGCCAGAAAACCGTCCCAGGCGGCCGCGTTCACCATCACGTGCGGCCCGCGCCGGTCCTTCGAGTCCCGGACGGCGACGCCGGTGGGCAGGACCGCCACCTCGACACAGTCATTGGTGATCGCGCTCCGGCTGCTCTTCCGCCAAGGCCATGCGGACACATCGTCCATGATCGTGACACCACCGTCCTCGGTACGGGTCCCAGTCGGCTAACGAGCGGATTCCGCTCGGGGATACGGATGGCCGGAGGGCGGGCGAATCGTGGTACCGACGGGAGACCCTCAGCGCAGGACCGGCTCGTCCCGCTCGATGCGCTCGCGCCAGGCGTCGATGTCGATGTCGGTGCCGTCCTCGCGGAGGACCTCGGCGACGACCAGGTCGGCCAGGGGGCGGCCGGGGGTGGGGTCCTCGACCCGCTCCAGCTCGATGTACGACGGTGCGACCAGGCGGGTCCGCACCGTGCCGGTCACCAGGTCGGGGACGAACTCGTCGTCGAGGACCGTGACCGTGGCGCGCAGGTCGCCGTGGACCATGACCAGCTTGTCGGTCATCGTGCCGCCGAACGTGCGCGCGTCGAGGTCGCCGAGGACGAGCAGCTTCGGGTCGCAGCCGAAGAACACGTCGCCCACCCGCAGCCGGCCGAGCACGATGAGCGCCTGCGCGCCGTCGTCCTCGTCGATGAGGTTGCCGTCGATCGTGAGGTCTCCGTCGACGACGTACCCGGTCGCGCGCTCGGCCGTCTCCCCGGTGCCCCACGGGGTGTGCTCGTGGTCGGAGAGCGACAGTGTCCCGCCGACCGTGGCGGGCCCCGGCACGAGGATGTACTCCTCGTCGTACAGGTTGCGGTACGTCGACTCCGGCAGGCCGCGCCGCTCGAACAGCGCGACGGCCTCGCCCCAGGACAGGTAGCTGGTAGGCACGCCGCACCGTACCAAGCGGGCGTGCCGGCCCGACACGCCCTTCGCTACGAAACCGTGACCATTACCGGCCGCTGCGGTGTCATGACGCTTTTGCAATAGACGACCGAAAATATCGCCTGCTGCGCCCGATGCGCTGCAACTTGCAGATTCGGGCGCGCGCCGTGACGGGCCTGCGACGCCCGGTCGTCGAGCCAGGTCAGCCCGGGATCCGGGCCGCCGCGGGAAAGGGCGACCCGCTCGCCGCATTCGCCGGCGGGCGATGTCCGGTTCGCTATAGTGGCCCGGTTCGTGCCGCTGGACCCCACTCGAACCTTCTTGGCCGGAGCGATTGAGTGCGGTCCCCTCAAGACATCAACAGGGAGTGCCATGGCCTCGCGCGGGTCAGGGCGGACCGTCGTGTCCGCCGCCGAATACCGAAAGGTGTTCGGATTGTTCAAGTACTACCACCGGGCCGCGGTCACACTGGCCGTGCTGAGCCTGTCACGAGCCGCGATCGGGCTGCTGCCGCCCGCCGCGGTGCCGGGCGCCTGGGTCGACGGAATGCATTTCGCGTGCTGCGCGCTCGGCTGCGGATATGTCGCCGCGCCGTACACCCGACGGTTTCTCGAAATGATCACGCTCGTTCGCGAGCGGCCCTGACGAACACCGGCCGGGCGGCGACCCCGCCCGGCCATCCGTCCATTACGGCAGCGGAGACGAAATGGTCTACGATCCGCGAGAAGGCTCGATGACGCCAACCGCTTTCGAGAATTTCTATCGCACCCAGTTCGGCCCCGTGGTCGCATTCCTGATCAGGTTCGGTGCCGATCCCGCCGAGGCGGAGGACGCCGTGCAGAGTGCCATGATGTCGCTGTTGCTGCACCCGCGCCGGATCGACAAGCCCGCCGCCTGGATCCGGGTCGTCGCGCGCAACAACTGGCTGCGGGCGATGCGCCTGCGCGCCGCGGCGGTGCCCGCCGGCGTGTCCCACGAGCGGCTCGAGCCACCCCCGGACCACGCCGGCCCGGCCGGCGACCCGGCCCGCCACCACGCCGAGCAGGACGTCGCGCGGCGCGCGATCCGGTCCCTGCCGCCGAGCCAGCGGGAGATCCTCGCTCTGGTGTTCGACGGTTACCGGCCCCTGGAGATCGCGCGGATCATCGGCAAGCGGCCGGAGGCGGTGCGGTCGAACCTCGCGCTCGCCCGCCGCAGCCTGAGCCAGTTGCTCATCGACGGCTGAAGCTGGGCCCGCCGACCCGACCTTCTCTTTGGCCGGAGCGCGGGACGGCGGGCCCCCTCAAGACACGGCGGACCGTGCCTCGCTCGTTCGCCACGTAACCGCGCGGTCGCGCCTCGTGGCTCCAGTACCTAGAGGTCCCCCCGGACCCGAAACGTCAAACTCTGTGAGACAGGTCACATGGACCGAGAACCAGCCGGCCCCGCGCACCGGGGCCCACGATGACCCGCCCGCTCATGAACCACGACAGCGAACAGCTCGCCGCGGCCAACCGGGACCGCCGCGGCGACGGCCTCTGGCTCGCCGAGTCGTCACGGTTCGACGTGTTCTTCATGGACTCGTACAGCGAGACCGTCGACATCATGCAACTGCTCGGCGGCAGCGACGCGGACGCGCCGCAGGCCGTCGAGAACGCGCTGACCCTCGTGCGGATGTCGGGCCGCGACGACGTGCCCGCCCCGTTCCTCGACGCGCTCTCGCTGGCCTTCCTGCTGCGCGGCTGGCGCTGGGACCGGATGCTCACCGACCAGTGGAACGCGCTGAGTCCCCGCCCGGCCCCCCCGCCCGCGCTCGACCCCGGCCGGCGCTTCGACACCCACGGGTGGCTCGACCAGCGGGTCACCGCGATGGACGACGCCCAGCAACGGCTGGTCCAGCAGATCTACGGGCCGATGCGCCCCCGCCGGATCGTCGCGCTGCTGGAGGCCCCGGCGGTACGCGTCGGCGCCGAGCTGGCCCGGTGCTGGGAGCCGCTGCCCTCGCCGCACCGCGCCGGACGGGACTGGAGCGCGCATGACCTCGGCTGAGCGCTCCGCCGCGGTGGCCCGGCTGGTCGCCGAGCTGCGGTCGGCGCGCGCCCTCGACCCGGCCCGGCCGCACGCCGACCGGGGCCACGTCCTGCGCCGGCTCGCCGCGGTCAAGCAGCGCGCGCAGGACGGCGCCGCCGGCGTGGAGACCGGCGACCGGCTGGCCGAGCAGCAGCGGCAGTGGGAGGCCACGGCCCTGGAGGTCGCGTCCGAGATCATGGCCCGCGCCCGGCGCATCGCCGACCTCGAGGTCGCGGCGGCGCTCGACCGGGCCCGGCAGCGGGCCGAGGAGATCGTGCAGAGCGCCGCCGGGCGGTACACGCCGCCGCCACGATCGGCCCGGTCGCCCGCCGAGCCGGCGAACCCGGCGAACCCGGCGAACCCGGCCCGGACCGTGCGGTCGGGGTCGGCGGTGCGGCGGGTCTCGCAGTACAACACCGACGGGTACGGCGCGCGCCATCACCTCGACCGGACCCTGCAGCGGGCCGGTGCCGAGCGGGCCCGGATCGTCGCGGAGGCGCGGGCCGAGGCGCGGCGGATCCTGGAGGAGTCGCAGGAGCACGCCCGGCGCATCGTGGACGAGGCCGCGCGCGAGGCCGACCGGATCATCCAGCGGGCCCGGCTGCACAGCCTGAACGACTGGATGTCGATCATCCCGCGACCCGGCGCGGAGACCGTCCGGCACGGGACGGACGCGCCGGCCCGGCTGCACAGCGTCGCGGTCTCCAGCATGCCGCTCCCGCAGCGCCTGCCGGTGCCGCCGCTCCCCCAGCGGGCCGGGGAGGGCCGCGTCCCGCTTCGGCAGCGGCTCGCCGGCCCGGGCGCGCCGCTGCCACCGCTTCCGCAACGGAAGCCGGCGCCGCGGCCCCGGCCGGCGGACGACCCCCGGGTCGAGCTGCACCGGCTCCGCGAGCAGCTCTGGGACGAGGTGTACACCTGGATCCGCTTCGACGTCCCGGACGAGGCGGAGGCGGGCCGGCTCACCGGCCTGGCCTTCGACTGGGCGTTCGCGCAGGCCGACCAGTTCCGCGAGCCCGGCGAGAACTGGCGCACCTGCCTGCTGCGTGCCACGGAGCACATCCTGGACACCGCGGCCGGCGTCAGCGGGCGCTGAAGACCGCCACCAGGAAGTCCGACGAGGGGGTGAAGGGCCGCAGGTCCCACGTGCCGAGGAGGTGGTCGGGCGTCAGCCCGGCGCTCGCGGCGTCGGCGAGGAAGGCGTCGAACTCGTACCCGCGGCCGGCCCCGAACCCGGTCACCACCCGTCCACCGGGCGCGAGGTGCGCCGCGCACCGGCGCAGGACGTCCACCCGCGTGGACGGCGCGAGGAACGCGAGCACGTTGCCCGCGCTGACCACGACGTCGAACCGGTCGGGCAGGTCGAGCTCGGCGAGGTCCCCGACGAGGTACCGCGGCCCGGGATGATCCTCCCGCGCCGCCGCTATCAGCTGCGGGTCGAGGTCGACCGCCACCACGTCGTGCCCGGCGGCGGCCAGCGCCCCGGCCACCCGCCCGCTGCCGCATCCGGCATCGAGGATGCGCGCCTTGCGCGGCACCATGGCGTCGATGAACCGCGCCTCACCGGCCAGGTCCTCCCCGCGCTCGGCCATCGCCCGGAACCGTTCGATGTACCACTGCGAGTGCCCCGGGTCCTCGGCAACCTTGCGCAGCCACAGGTTCTCGGTCTCCCTCACCGGCCCCACTCTAGTCACGATCCGCCGGCGTAGAGCGCGGCCAGGCGGGCCGCCGAGCCGGCGAGCAGCGAACGGAGCTCGGGCGGGGACAGGACCTCCGCCTCCGGGCCCAGCGAGAGCAGCTGCGAGTGGGCGACCCGGACGGACTCCGAGGGCAGCGTCACCGTCACCCAGCCGGCCGCGTCCGGCGCCGTCGCGCTCTGCAGGGCCGCGCGGTAGGCGAGGGGCTCCACCGCGTGCCGGAGGTGGCGCACGCCGGCCTCGCTCAGCCGCACCGTCACCGTCTCCGACAGCAGCGCGCGCTCGAAGCCGGCGGCCTGCTCGGCCCAGAACGACGCCAGGTCGAAGGACTCGTCGCGGTCGAAGCGGGCGCCGGTCTCGGCCGCGGAGCGGACGCGGTCCACGCGGTAGGTGCGCGGGGTCGCGCCGACGCGGCCCACGAGATACCACGTCCCGTTCTTCAGGACCAGCCCGAGCGGCTCGACGGTGCGGGTCACCTCGGCGGCCCGGCCCGCGTAGACGACGGCCACCACCCGGTCCTCCCACACGGCCCGCGCGAGGCCGGCCAGCAGCGGCGGCGGGTCGGCGTCGCGGAACCAGCCGGGAGCGTCGAGGTGGAAGCGCTGGCGGGCGCTCGCCGACGCCTGGCGCAGGGTGCCCGGGAGGGCGGCGGCGACCTTCAGCTCGGCCGCCGCGAGCGCCTCGCCGAGGCCCATGTCCCGGGCCGGGCCGGGCAGCCCGGACAGGAACAGGGCCTCGGCCTCGGCCCGGCTGAGGCCGTTGAGCCGCGTGCGGTAACCGTCGAGCAGCCGGTAGCCGCCGGCGCGGCCCTGCTCCGCGTAGACGGGCACCCCCGCCGCGGACAGGGCCAGCACGTCACGGTAGATCGTGCGCTCCGACACCTCCAGCTCCGCGGCCAGCTCGGCGGCCGTGCGCGGCCCGCCCGCCTGCAGCAGCAGGACGAGCGAGATGAGCCGGGAGACGCGCACGGCTAACGGTAGCCCGTGGGGTCGGCCGGGCGGCCCGGCGTCATCACCTCGGCGTCGTACCGCCACCAGTCGGGCCGGCTCCCGTCGGCGTCGGTGAAGCCGTACTCCTGCGCCAGCCCGCCGCTCGACAGCGACCTGCCGTTCCAGCGGGCCACGTCGGGGTCGGCGGCGAGCGCGGCGACCGCCCGCCCGACGTACACCGGCGACTCCGACATGACGAAGTGCGGCTCCGTGACGTCGTGCCAGGTGTCCTCGGTCACGCCGTAGTGCTCGAGCATCACCTCCGAGCGCATCCAGCCCGGCGTGAGCGCGACCGCGGTGGCCCCGTGCGGCTCCAGCTCGTGCGCGAGCGCGAAGGCCATCCGCAGCACGGAGGCCTTCGCCAGGTCATAGAAGAAGCTCACCCGGTACCGCTGGGCGTTGTACTCCGCGGTCCCGTCGGTCATCTCGACGACCAGGCCACCGGGCTTGCGCACGAGCAGCGGCAGCGCGGCGTGGCTGGTGATGACGTGCGTCTCGACCTGCCGGCGCAGCAGCCGCAGGCCGCGCTCGAGGTCGTCCTCCCACAGCGGCTTGTCCCAGGCGAAGCTGCCCTCGCCGCCCCAGATGTCGTTGACGAGCACGTCGAGCCGCCGCTGCTCGGCGTCGATCCGCTCGACGACGCCCCGGACCTGCTCCGGGTCGAGGTGGTCGGCCTGGATCGCGATGCCGGTGCCGCCGGCCGCGGTGACGAGCTCGGCGGTGTCCTCGATGGTCTCGGGGCGCTGGTACTCGGACTGCTGGGTGCGGGTGGTGCGGCCGGTGCAGTACACGGTGGCTCCGGCGGCGCCGAGCTGCACGGCGATCTGCCGCCCGGCCCCGCGCGTGGCCCCGGCGACGAGCGCCACCTTCCCGCTCAGTGGTGTGGTCATGCCGGCAACGGTGCCAGCAAACCCTGACAACCGCTGTCAGTGTTCCCGCACGAACCTGGATCGCATCAGGAGTGCCCTTCCAGGTAGGAGGCGAGGTCGAGGTGGTCGCCGTGGACCTCGCTCAGCCACGGATCCGCGACGAGCTCGAAGGTGCCCGCCGCGGTGTCGTACAGCCCGATCGCGCCGGGCATCACGCGCTGGTCGGGGTTGCTCTGCTCCGGGCGCCGCCGGTTGTGCCGCGGGTAGACCAGCTCGGACAGCGCGTACGAGACGGTCCGCCCGTAGCGGCGGGGGCCGTTCGGGTGGTGGTAGTGCCCGCTCACGTGCAGCGCGGGCCGCAGGTGGTCGATGAGCGCGGTGAGCTTCGGCGACCCCTGCGGCTCGCCCCGCCAGTTCGTGCACAGCCCGTGCGGCCCGTCGTGCGTGACGAGGATGTCGGCGCTGCCGGGCGGCGCGGCGAGCAGCTCGGCGTGGGCGGCGGGGTCGAGGTCCATGTACCCCGGCTCCTCCACCCGGCCGAGGAACGCCACCCGCTGCCCGGCCACCTCGATGACCGAGCCGTCGGCGACGTGCCGGACGGCACCCAGCGGGTCGACCGCGGCGACCGGGCCGACCGGGCCGTCGTGCAGGGCGGCCAGGAACTCGAAGTCCTCGTGGTTGCCGCTGACGAACAGCATCGGCGGCAGCAGTTCCAGCGCCCCGCGGACGGCCGCGGCCAGGCCGGGGTCCGGGTCGAGCAGCCGGAAGAAGTCGCCCTCGGCCGGGTGCTCGGCGAGGAACCGCCGGCTGGGCGCGTCCATCCGCTCCACGCTGGGAAACGCCCCGAGGTCGCCGACCTGCACGACGGCGTCGAGCCGCACACCGCGACGCCGCTGCAGCAGGAGCAGCGCCGCGAACGCGTGCAGCAGCCGCCCGTGCACGTCGCCGACGAACGCGACCAGCATCAGTACGGCTGCCCGCAGACCCGCCAGGTGCCGTTCTCCTTCAGCAGGACGAACGTGTGCTGATCGGTGAAGCCGGTGTCCAGCGTGAGGCGCATGGTGACGGTGCCGGTCGTGCGGCCGTTGGAGCCGGTGTTCACGAAGACGCCCTGGACGGCGTGGTCCTTGATCTTCGGCTGCTTGGCGACGCCCGCGGCGAAGGCCTCCCGCGTGTATGCGCCGCGGGTGTCCGCGCAGAGCGAGTCGTAGGCGGCGTCGGTGTTGCCGGCCTCGAGGTACTGGACGAACGCCTCGGCGGCGTCGCGGGTCGGGCCGACCGCGTCCTTCACATTGCGGAACAGGAAGTAGCCGCCGACACCCGCGCCGACGCAGCACACCGCCAGGACGACGCCGACCACGATGAGCACGGTGCGCAGCGTCCGGCTGCGCTGCGGCTGCTGCGGCACCTGATACGACTGGTACGCCATCGACCCCTCCCCCGTTGTCGATCGAGCGGCCTCAGCGTACCGGCGCCGGCGGCTCCCCGGTATGCACCGAACGGACGCTCGGGGACGGCGGGAACCGGGGGTCAGCCGGTCCGCGCGTGCGCGGCGTGGTGCAGGCCCTCCGGCTCCGGCGGGAGGTCCTCGACGCCCACCTCCACCGCCTGCTGGTGGCGGCGGCGGGCCGACGGCAGGATCAGCGCGGCGACGATGCCGAGCACCGCCACGCCCGCGCAGAGCCAGAAGCCCTCGGTGAAGGCGTCGTCGGTCGGCAGCCCCTGCGGCGTCGTGTTGGACGCGATGACCGCGGCGATCACGGCGGTACCGATGCTGCTGCCGATCGTCCGCGCGATCGTGTTGACGCTGGCCGCCTCGCCGGTGTGCGTGACGGGGACGCTCTCGATGATCGCGTTGGACATCGCCGCGAACGCCAGGCCGATGCCGGCGCCCGTGAGCAGGCCGGAGACCAGGATCTGCCACAGCTCGCCGTGCCCGACGGCCGGCAGGGCGAACGCCGCGGTGACCGCGATCGCGCCGAGGGTCATCGGCACCTTCGGCCCGAAGCGGCGGTCGAGCAGCCCGGCCAGTGGTCCGAACACCAGCATCATCAGGGTCGTGGGCAGCAGGAACAGGCCGGCCTGGGAGACCGACTTGCCGAAGCCGTAGCCGGTCGCGGCGGGCAGTTCGAGCAGCGTCGGGACGAGCACGAACGTGCCGAACATCGCGAAGCCGAAGATGAGCGCGACCAGGTTCGTCGCCCACACGCCGCGCAGCGCCATGAGCCGGATGTCGACGAGCGGCTCGCGGACCCGCAGCTCGACCACGACGAACACGACGAGGGCGAGCACACCCAGGGCAAGCAGGCCGACTGTCTGCGTGCTGCCCCAGCCCCACTCGCGGCCCTTGCTGATCGCCAGCAGCAGCGCGACGAGCGAGACCGAGAGGATCGCCGCGCCGACCAGGTCGAGGCGGCCGGGGGCGCGCACCGGCGACTCGGGCACGCCGAAGTACACGCCGGCCAGGGCGACGGCGACGATGACGAGCGGGAACCAGAACAGCCAGTGCCAGGAGAGGTGGTCGACGATCGGGCCGGCGGCGACGATGCCGACGCCCGCGCCGATGCCGAAGATCGCCGAGAGCAGGCCGACGGTCACGCCGACCCGCTCGCGGGGCAGCTCGTCGCGGACGATGCCGATCGACAGCGGCATGATCGCGCCGGCCGCGCCCTGCAGGGCCCGGGCGACGATGAGCACCGCGAGGTTCGGGGCCAGGGCGGCCAGCAGGGTGCCGGCGGCCAGCAGCACCAGGACGACGAGCATGACCTTCCGCTTGCCGACCATGTCGCCGAGGCGGCCGAGGATCGGCGTCAGCACCGAGGCGGACAGCAGGTAGGCGGTCAGAATCCAGCTGATGTCGCCCGTGGAGGCGTCGAGGTCGCGCGCGATGATCGGCAGCGCCGGCGCGACCAGCGACTGCAGCACCGCGAACGCGAGGCCGCCGAGCGACAGGAACAGCACGACGAGCGTGCTGTTGGCATGGCGCCCGGTGCGCGCCTCCGTGACGGTTGGTGACACGGCAAACCCCTCAAGTAAACGATTGTTGACTTGAACGGTAGCGACCATCCCGGAATCAAGTCAACAGCGGTTTACATCACACCGGCGGCCTCGATACCCTGGTGCGGGTGGAACCCAGCCCGCGCCGCCGCGACGCCGACCGGACCCGGCGGCTGCTGCTCGACGCCGCCCTCGTCCGGTTCACCCGGGACGGCTACGCGGCCACCCGGCTGCGGGACGTCGCCGAGGACGCCCGGGTCAACGTCGCGCTCGTCAGCCGGTACTTCGAGTCCAAGGAGGGGCTGTTCGCCGCCTGCCTGACGAAGGCCGGCGACGAGCTGCGCCGCTCCCCCGGCGACGCGTCCCTGGAGACCGCCCCGGCCGCCATCGCGGCGCAGATCGTCGGCCGGGCCCTGCCCGAGCGGCCGTACCAGCTGCTGCTCCTGCTGCGCTCCTCCGGCGACGAGCGCGCCGAGCAGATCCGGCTGGGCGTCCTGCGCGGCTACAGCGAGCGCCTCGCCGCGGCCGCCGGCGAGCCGCACCGGCTGCTCGAGGCGCAGGTCGTGCTCGCCGCCACCGCCGGCCTGGTCCTGCTGCGCAAGTCCGGCCTGGAGCCGCTCGGCACCGCGACCGAGGACGACCTCGCCGGCCCGCTCCGCGACATGATCGAGGCGTTGCTGCGGCGGTGACGGAACCTTTCCCGGCGCGGCGGCGTAGGAGAAGGCGTGGAGCACGACGAACCGTTCGCGGCGTTCATGGCCACCGCCAAAGACCGGCTCTACCGGGTCGCGTACCTGCTCAGCGGCGACGCCGGAGAGGCCGAGGAGCTGACCCAGCACGCCCTGGTGCGCACCTACACGGCGTGGGCCCGGCTCGACCGCGGTGACCCGTACGGCTACGCCCGCCGCATCCTGGTGAACCTGCACACCGACCGGTGGCGGCGGCTGCTGCGGCGGGAGCAGCCGGCCGCGCTGCTGCCCGACCGCCCCGCGACCGGGCGGGACCCGGCCGACACGGCGGTCGCCCGCACCGGGCTGACCCGGGCCCTGCGCCAGCTGACCCGGCGCGAGCGGGCCGTCGTCGTGTGCCGCTACTACCTCGACCTCACCGAGCAGCAGACCGCGGACGAGCTGGGCATCGCGCTCGGGACGGTCAAGAGCGCGACCGCCCGGGCCCTGGGCAAGCTGCGCGTCCACCCCGAGCTGCGCCCCGTGACCCGGCAGGAGGCGTCGTGATGCACACCCTCGACGAACTGCGCCGCGCGCTGGCCGACGAGGCCGCCGGCCGCACGACCCGCACGACGTTCGACGACGTCCGGCGGGCGGTGCGCCGGCGGCGGCTGCGGGCGGTCTCCGGCGGACTGGCGGCCCTGCTCGCCGGCGCCGTGGCGGCCGGCTCCGCCGCCGCCCTGACCGCGGGCGGCCCGTCGCCCTCGCCGGCCCCGGCGACGGGCTCCGCGAGCGTGGGCGGGACGGTCTCCCTCGAACCGTTCGAGTCGCTGCCGCCGGCCGGGCCGGCCGTCCACACCGGCGTGCGGTTCGGGACGGAGGAGGAGCTCGTCCTGTGGTACCAGGACGACATCAACGGCGTGCTGGCCGGGGTGCGGCACACCGCGACGGGCAAGGTCCGCCGGTTGGACGGGGCTGCGGGTGTACCGCAGGCCGGCCGGTTCGGCATGACCCTGGAGCTCGACGACCGCAACGGCGGGATCGTCGACTACGGCGTCTTCGGGGCGGCCGGCGCCGCCGTCCGGGTCACCGCCGACGGGACGACGACGAGCGCGACGACCGCGCCCGTCCCGGGCGTCGCCGGCGCGACCCTGTTCTGGGCCCGCCGCACCGGCGCCGCGGTCGGCCCGACGGGCGTGCCCGGCGGCGGGCCGGCCGACCTGGCGATCAGCGCCGTCGACGGCCGGGGCCGGGTGATCGCCACCGGCGACCGGCCGCGGCGCAGCGACGGCGCGATCCTCCAGCACGACTCGGCGACGCAGATCGGCGCGCGGATCGGCACCGGCCTCGCCTCGCCCACGCTCGGCGAGCTGGTCTTCTGGTTCCAGGGCGACGAGCACTCGGCGGTGCTGTACGCCGGCTGCGTCGACGCCGCCGGAACGGTCACGCCGCTGCGGGCGCTCGTCACCCTGCAGCGGCCGCCGTTCGACATCGGCTTCTACGGCGGCTTCCACACGTTCGACCTGGGCGACGGCGGCGTGGTCAGCGTGGGCCAGTACGCCGGGGCCGCCGCCACGGTCGAGATGCGCGGCACGGCCGGCGCGGCAGCCCGGCACGGCTCGGGCGCGTGGAGCGCCCACCCGCGGCTGCGGGTCTTCTGGGCCGTCGGCATCCCCGGCCGGCCGCTGGGCTTCGCCTACGACGGCGCCGGCACGCAGCTCGGCACCACCGACTTCACCCGGCCGGGAGGAGGGTGACGTTGGTTTCGCGGCGGTGCCACCGGGCAGTCGGGCGGCTGTCCGAGCGCCGTGCGCGGCACCGACCGAGGAGCCTTCCGTGTACATCGTCCGACCCGGCAGCGTGCTCGCCCGCACGGCCGCCGAGATGCTCGACCGGCACGCCGACGCCGGCGGGACCTGCCCCGCCTGCGGGCACGCCGCACCGTGCCCGCCCGCCGACACTGCCCGTGCCGTGACCGACGCCGTCGAGCCGCACCACCCGCGCCACGCCCTGGATCCGGCGCTGACCCTCTGACGCACACCGTGTGCGATGCTCCCGCGACCCTCGGTGTCAGGGTGGATCACCACTTCGAGGGCGGGGAGGGCGAGCGTGGACTCCTTGGACAGGGGGTTGCCGGGCACGGCCGGCGAGCACCTCATGCAGGTGCGGGCCGGCACCGTGGAGCGGGCGGAGCGGTTCTACCGCCAGCAGGTGCTGCCCGAGCTCAACAACCACATGGCCGAGTTCGTCGGTCGCCAGGAGATGATGTTCGTGTCGACCGCGAGCGCGCTCGGGCACTGCGACTGCACGTTCCGGGCCGGGCCGCCGGGCTTCGTGCGGGTGCTCGGGCCCGGGCGGCTGGCCTGGCCGGAGTACCGCGGCAACGGCGTGCTGGCGAGCGTCGGCAACATGATCGAGAACCCGAACGTGGGGCTGCTGTTCGTGGACTTCTTCCGCGACGTCATCGGGCTGCACGTCAACGGCCACGCGACGATCGCCGCCGACGCCGAGATGCGCACGGCGTTCCCCGGCCTGCCGGTCGACCCGGTGCCCGGGCGGCGGGCGGAGCGGTGGGTCAACGTGTTCGTCGAGGAGGCCTACATCCACTGCGCGAAGCACATCCCCCACCTGCGGAAGGTGACCGCCGAGGACCGGGCCTGGGGCACCGACGACGTCCGCCGCAAAGGCGGCGACTTCTTCGGCGTCGCGGCCGGGGCCGCGGAGGGTGCACCGGTACGGTGAGGGGATGAACAGCTTCTTCGACAAGGTGAAGGATCTCGCCGGCCAGCACGACGACAAGGTCGACGCGGCGCTGGACAAGGTCGGCGACCAGATTGACGAGCGCACCGGCAACAAGTACAGCGACCACATCGACAAGGCCGTCGACGCGGCCAAGGAGCACACCGGCGAGGGCGACACGACCCGCCAGCCTTAAGGCTCGTCCGCACCCCAGACGCCGCCCGGCGCGAGCGCGGCGATGACCGCGGCGAGGCCGGGCGGCTCCAGCCGGTCGGGCAGCGCGACCAGTTCGGCCGGCCCGACCCAGACGTGGGCCTGCAGGTTGAGCTGCTCGTCCGGCAGCAGGCCGGTGCGCGCGAGGGCCGGCCGCTCGGCGTCGAACCGGGCGAGGAAGAACTGCTCCTCGCCCACGAACCGCTTGCCGTTCCACCGCACGTCCCGCTCGACGGCGACGAACGCCTCGCCGACCGCCGCCGGGTCGAGCCCGGTCTCCTCGGCCAGCTCCCGCCGCGCCGCCTCCAGGGGCGTCTCGCCCGGGTCGATGCCGCCGCCGGGCGGCTCCCACAGGCGGCTGCCGTCGAACGGGTCCCGCCAGTGCAGCAGCAGGACCCGCTGCGCGCGGTCGAGGCAGACGATGCGGGCCGCGGGCCGGTGATGTGTCTCCACGCCGCAGACCCTACGGCCGTCAGGGCCGCAGCCGGAACGCTCCATCGGTCACGAGCGTGCGCCGGGTGTCGCGGCCTTGCGGGCCCGGTAGGCCGTTACCGCGGCGCGGTTGCCGCAGCCGCCGTCGCAGTAGCGCTTGGAGCGGTTCTTCGACAGGTCGATGAGGACGCTGTCGCAGGTGTCCGACGCGCACGAGCGGAGCCGGGACAGCTCGCCGCTGCGGACCACGTCCACGAAGGCCATCGCCGCCTCCACCGCCATCCGCGTCGCCAGGGGCGCGTCCGTCGGGGTCGCGTGCAGGTGATACGGGTAGTCGTCGTGCCGCACCAGCTGGGGCAGGGCCCGGGAGTCGCGCAGGATGCCGTTCACCTCGGCCGCCAGTGCGTCCTCGTCCAGGTCCCACAAGCGGCGCAGGCGGGCGCGCAGGGCCCGGACCGAGCGGAGCTCCGCCTCCGTGCGCTCGTGGCGGCCGGTGAAGCCCCACTCCGCCAGGAACGCGGTCAGCGCCGCCACGTCGGGGAGCTGCTCGCCGTCCTGGCCGTCGGTGTTCGCCAACGCGACGGCGCAGGCGATGGCCAGCTCCGTGTCATGGGCAAAAACCATCTTGACTCCTGTCAGCACGGCCGCCTAGTGTCATGACCGTCGGCAACTTTAGCTTATTACAGGCCCGGGAGGCCGCCATGCGTCGCCACTCCACCGCCGGCCTCGGGCTGGCGCTGCTGTCGGCGGTCACGTTCGCCACGTCCGGCACGTTCGCCCGGTCGCTCATCGACGCCGGGTGGACGGCCGAGGCCGCCGTCGCCGCGCGGGTGGGCGTCGCCGCGCTCGTGCTCGCCCCGGCCGCCGTGTGGTCGCTGCGCGGGAAGTGGGGCACGCTGCGCCGCAACCTCGGCACGGTGGGGCTGTTCGGGCTGCTCGCCGTCGGGGCGGCCCAGGCGTTCTTCTTCAACGCGGTGCAGTACCTGCCGATCGGCGTCGCGCTGCTGCTGGAGTACCTCGGCATCATCCTCGTGGTGGGCTGGATGTGGGCGGTCCACGGCCAGCGGCCCCGCCGCCTCACCGTCGCCGGCGCGGGCGTCGCCGTGCTCGGGCTGGTGTTCGTCCTCGACCTCACCGGCGGCGGCGACCTCGACCCGGTCGGCGTCCTCTGGGGGCTCGGCGCGGCGGTCGGGCTGGCCGCCTACTTCGTGCTGTCCGCCCGCGGCGACGACGGGCTGCCGTCCGTGGCGCTGGCCAGCGCCGGCATGGCGGTCGGCGCGCTCGCGCTGGCCGGACTGGGCGCGGTGGGTGTCCTGTCGCTGCATGCCACGTTCGGTACCGTCGAATTCGCCGGCCACCGCATGAGCTGGATCGTGCCGCTCGCCGGCCTGTCGATCGTGGCGGCCGTCGTGTCCTACGTCGCCGGGATCGGCGCCGCCCGCATCCTCGGCGCGCGGCTCTCGTCGTTCGTGGGGCTGACCGAGGTCATGTTCGCCGTGCTCATCGCCTGGCTGGTGCTCGGCGAGCTGCCCACCGGCGTCCAGTTCGTCGGCGGCGCCCTCATCGTCACCGGCGTCGTGCTGGTGCGCATCGACGAGTTCCGCACGCCGGCCGCCGCGGACGAAGCGCCCGCGGCGGCCGAGGACGAGGTCAGTTCACCAGCGCTGTCGCCAGCTGGCGCGCGTGCTCGTAGATGACCGTCGCGTCGTCGCCCGGCTGCGCGCGCGGGCCCTCCTGCACGTGCCAGAGCTCGTACGTGTGGCCGGCCACCGGCCCGGGCCAGCCCGGCACGCTGAACGAGAACGGCGCGGTCACGCTCGCGGCGCCGCCGGTGGGCAGGATCGGCCAGACGGTCGCGAAGCCCTCCTCGATCCGCCCGTTGCCCTCCGTGACGTCGGCCAGGTAGGTCAGCTCGGCGAGCACCCCCGGGCAGGTGGCACCCTCGCGGGGCAGGACGTCGAAGGTCTTGCCGCGCAGCGCGAGCCTCCAGGCGACGGCGCACTGCGACGGCAGGACGTTCCCCGGCGCCGGGACCGTCGCGGACGGCAGGCCGAGCGCCCCCGTGGCGCCGGCCGACGCGCCGCGCGACGCCGCCGGCACCGCGCCGTCGCCGGCCCCGGCGCCGCGCAGGCCCACCGCGATCCCGACGATCACGACGAGGATCGCGGCCGCCACCGCGAGCAGGTGTCCGCGCCGCGCGCGCGGTTCCGGCGCGCCGAAGGCCGGCTCGACCGGCGGCGGATCGGCCCGGCGCAGCACGTCGAGCAGGCCCGCGGTGACGTCGAGGTCAGCGTCGGCGCGATAGGCGCGACGCACGAGGTCACGCGTGAGGTCGGTCGGCATCGCTGGCCTCCGTCAGGGACTGGTACCGGCGCACGTAGGGCTGCAGCAGGCGCCGCACCTCGGCGACGTGGCTGCGCACGGTGGACTCGGTGATGTCGAGGTAGCTCGCGATCTCCGCGTAGCTGTCGTCGTGCAGGAAGTACAGCAGCGCCACCTGGCGCCGCCGGACGGGCTGGCCGTCGATGAGCGCGCGGACGGCCCGCTCCAGGCTCAGCCGGTCGGTCACCCGGTCGAGCGCCGGGTCGTCGCCGCCGGCGTCGGCGTCCTCGGCCAGCGGCTCGAAGCGCGCGCTGACCAGGGCGTGGCGGCGGACGTAGTTCTTCGCGGTGGTCAGCACGTAGGCCCGCCGCTGGGCGTCGTCGAGGTGCTGCAGGCTCGCCCAGCGCTCCAGGATGCGGGCGAAGCTCTCGGCGACCGCCTCCCGGGCCAGGTCGGCGCCCGCGAAGGCGGTCATCGCGTGCAGCACGCGCGCCGCGCTGGCCACGTAGAACTCGGTGAAGTCGGGCGGCGCGAGGCCGACCTCGTGCGGCGCGACGGACCGTCGCCTGTTGTCGATCATCCACGCTCCCTCGTTCGGCGCCTGTCCCTAGAGAGAGCGGGCAGGTGCCGAATCTGTCCAGACGGTACGGTGACCCGGTGGCAGACATCGATGCGGCGGCAGGGAAGAAACGCCGCTGGCGGAAGGTCCTCATCATCTGCGGCGTGGTGGTCGCCGTGCTCGCCGGCGGCACGGCCGCGGCCGGCACGTACTACTTCGACAACGTCGCGCTCCCCGAGGACGTCGCGATGGCGCGGTCGACCACGATCTACTACGCCGACGGCGTGACCCCCATCGCCCGCATCGGCGACACCAACCGCACGGTGATCCCGATCGACCAGGTGCCGCCGGACGTGCAGCACGCGGTGGTCGCCGCCGAGGACCCGACCTTCTACGCGAACAGCGGCGCCGGCTACGGCGACTTCGCGCGCGCCGCGTGGTATTCCGAGGACGAGTGGCGCGGTCACGCGACGATCAGCCAGCAGTACGCGCGCCAGTGGGCGGCGCTCGAGGGCGACGGCTACGCGCGGAAGGCGCGCGAGTCGGTCATCGCGATCAAGCTGAACCAGCAGTACGAGAAGACCAAGGTCCTCGAGATGTACCTCAACATCTGCGACTTCGGACGCGGCGCGCACGGCATCCAGGCCGCCGCGCAGGCGTACTTCGGCAAGGCCGCGAAGGACCTCACGACCGCCGAGGGGATCGTCCTGGCCGCGCTCATCGGCGATCCGCAGGCCGACCCGGCGGCGGACGCCGGTCCGGTGCGGCAGCGGTTCACCGAGATCCAGGCCGCGATGGTCGGGCTCGGCTTCCTGCAGGCCGGCGGCCTCGACTATCCGGCGCGGATCCGCACCGCCGACGAGACCCGGTCGGACGACACGAAGCTCAAGGCCGCGCTGGCCGGGCCCGGCGGGCTCATCGTGCACCACGTCCTCGGCGAGGTCGCCGCGCTCACCGACCCGCGCACCGGCCAGCTCCTCTACGCGGACCAGGACCGGGACGGCAAGCGGAACTTCGACAAGGTCCGCAACGGCGGCCTGAAGATCGTGACGACGGTCGACCAGCGGATCCAGGAGGCGGCGGTCCGGGCCGCGTCGCGCACATCCGCCGGGTCGGTGATGCAGGACCAGCCGGAGAACCTGCAGGCGGCCCTCGTCGCCGTCGAGCCCACGACCGGCGCCGTCAAGGCGTACTACGGCGGCGACCAGGGCCACGGCAACGACTACGCCGGCCACTACGACGACCCCGTCCTCGGCGACGGCAACGAGACCTGCTGCGGCGGCCACCCGCCGGGCGCCACGTTCGGCGTGTACGCGCTCGCGGCCGGGCTCATGGCCGGCTACCGCACCGACTCGGGCTGGAACGGCACGTCGCCGCAGGAGTTCCCGACGAGCGGCCGCACGCTCAAGCAGGGCAACCCGGTCAAGAACGCCGGCGAGGGCGCCGCGGACGCGCCGGCCTGCCGGTCGGGCAAGCCGACGTGGTGCACCCTGGACGAGGCGGCGGTCATGTCGCTCAACACGCCGTACTACGGGCTCACCGAGGCGGTCGGCGCGGACAAGGTCATCGACGTGGCCCGGGCCGCCGGCATCAGCGAGATGTGGGCGACCGTCGACGGCGCGATGCAGCGGGTCGACGTCGCCCACCACGACGGCAAGGCCGTGTCCCCGAAGTACTTCGGCACCGAGGCCGGCATCGGCCAGTATCCGGTGACCGTCCTCGACCAGGCCGCCGGCATGGCCACGTTCGCCGCCCGCGGCCTGGCCGCGCACACCCACTTCCTCAAGGAGGTCTGGACCGACGGCAAGAAGACCTTCGGCGAGGTCGTCCGGCCCACCCGCGTCCCCGGCCTCACCGTGGAGATGGCCGATGACGTGAACGCGGTCCTGCAGGGAGTGCCGGCGCGCTACGGCCTGGGCCTGGCCGGCGGGCGCCCGGTCGCCGGCAAGACCGGGACGTGGCAGTTCGGCCCGACGACCGGCGTCGCCCACGCCTGGATGGTCGGGCACACCGCGTCCGACCCGGCCGCAAAGTCGCCGGGGCTCGCCGCCGCGGTGTGGGTCGGCAACCGGGCCGAGGAGCACAACCTGATCGACCGGGCCGGCCGCCCGGTCACCGGCGCCACGCTCCCCGGCACGGTCTGGCGCGCCTTCCTCGACGACGCGCTCACCGCCGTCGCGATGCCGGTCGCCGCCTTCCCGCCGGCGGCCGGCACCGGCGCGAAGACGGTCGGCACCGGGGTCAGATGATCCGCGGCGGGCTCGGCGGGCTCTCGTGCCAGCGCCGGTCGAGCGCCGTCACGACGTAGGTGTAGCGCCGGCCCGGCTCGGCCGTCGGGTCGGTGTACGCCGTGCCGCGCACCGTCGCGATGAGGTGCGCGGCGTCGGCGAGGTCGCAGCCGCGCGGGATCCTGACGCCGTCGAAGCGGTACACCCCGAACGAGGTCGCCGCGGCGTCGAGGGCGCGCCAGCGCAGCTCGGCCCCGGCGGCCGTGCGCCGCGCCTGCGTGACGACGGGGAACAGCATCGGCCGCGCCGGCCCCCAGCTCGGCGGGAACGCCGGGCGGCTGCGGTGCTCGGCGGCCAGCAGCGTCTCGGCGCCCAGCCGGTCGGCGCGCACCTGCACGGCGCTGAAGTGCACGTCGCCGCGCACCTGCGGGTACTGCCGGTTGAACGTCAGGTGCGACGACAGCTCGCCGGGCTCGAACCAGGCCGCCGGCTGCCCGGCCGCGGCGACCTTGTAGTCGGCCTGCCCGATGTACAACTGGACGTCCGTCCCGGCGACGACGTCGGCCCACCAGGGCACGAGCTTCGCGTAGTCGGCGACGGCGAACCCGATGTTCCAGTACACCTGGGGCACGATGTAGTCGATCCAGCCCTCCCGCACCCACTTGCGCGTGTCGGCGAAGTTGGCGTCGTAGGACTGCGTGCCGTTGGTGTCGGAGCCGAGCGGGTCGGCGGCCTTGTTGCGCCAGATGCCGAACGGGCTCACGCCGAAGCGCACCCACGGCTTGACGGCGTGGATCCGCTGGTCCATCTCCTGGATGAGCAGGTCGATGTTGTGCCGGCGCCAGTCGGCCTTGTTCGGGAAGGCGCCACCGTACCGCGCGAACGTCCCGTCGTCGCCGAAGTCCTGCCCGGCGGCCGGGTACGGGTAGAAGTAGTCGTCGAAGTGCACGCCGTCGACGTCGTACCGCGCGACCGCGTCCATGATCGCGTCCTGCACCCAGGCGCGGGCCTCGGGAATGCCCGGGTCGAAGTAGAGCCGCCCGGCCGCGTTGTCGACCGGGTACGCGACCGCCCACTCCGGGTGCACGCGCAGCGGGCTGCTCGCGGGCAGCTTCGAGACGTCGGTCCCGGCCCCGCCGGGCGCCGGCATGCTGGCCCGGTACGGGTTGA
This sequence comes from Dactylosporangium sucinum, assembly GCF_014647515.1. Lineage (GTDB taxonomy): Bacteria > Actinomycetota > Actinomycetes > Mycobacteriales > Micromonosporaceae > Dactylosporangium > Dactylosporangium sucinum. The sequence goes on from NZ_BMPI01000014.1 coordinate 147,795, forward strand.
ACCAGGCGTGGAACTCGAGGTTCCGCTCGTGCGCCCGCCGGACGAGATACTCGAGCGGGTCCCATCCGGGGTCCTGCCCGGCAACCCCGGTCAGGTACTGCGACCAGGGCTCGTACGCCGAGGGCCAGAACGCGTCGGCGTGCGGCCGCACCTGCACGATGACGGCGTTGAACCCCTGGGCGACGGCGAGGTCGAGCCACCCGTCGTACTCCGCCTTGACCTCACGCTCCGACCGCCCGGGCGCACTGGGCCAGTCGATGTTGACGACGCTCGCGATCCACATCGCGCGCAGCTGGTACTTCGGGGTCGCCGGACTGGTCACGCAGTCCTTCCCGGCGGCCGCGGAACCACCGGTAGCCGGGACGACGGCGACGGCCGCCGCGGCGACGGCCACGGCAACGACTCGGGCGATTCGCCACAACACGGCACCACCTCCATGTTGAAACATTCCCACCATTGAATCGGTTTGGTTGGCAAGTTTCAACACCCGAGCCGGCTTCGACAATCATCACCACGGCGGGACCGAGGGCCACTTCGGTTCCCACGATCATGGGCGGCGCCGTCAGGCCACCTGGTAGGTCAGCGTGACGCTGTTGTTCGACGGGTCGTACTCGGTCCACGGGGCCGGGCTCTGGAACGGGTAGATCCAGACCAGGAACGTGTACGTGCCCGGGGCCTGCGGGGCCCGGAAGAACACCGACAGCTGATAGGTCGCGCCCGACGGGATGCTGCCCACGTCGAACGCCAGGCCGTTGTTGTAGCCGCCGAAGCAGCCGTACTGCGGGCCCACGTCGACGTGGCAGCCCACCCGTTCGTCCGCCGGGGTGCCCGGCTCGAAGCCGACATAGACCACACCCGATGCCGGGCCGGGCCACGGGACGGGGGCCGACAGGCCGCCCGTGCGCCAGCCCGTGTTCGTGACCTGGGCCGTGTACGTGTGCATGGCGCCGGGCGACACCACCGGGGCGGTCCAGGCGACGACCGAGATGTCGGCGTACACGTGGTAGCACCGCACGCCGGTGCAGGGGGCGGCCGCGGCCGGGGTGGCGGGCACGGCCGCCACCGTGATCAGCACCGCGGCCAGCAGAAGGCCGAGCCGACGCATCATGACGCCGACGGTAGGGGGCGGCCCGAACCGGCCTCAACGGCGTGACCGGGACCCGACAGTCCGGCGCCGCGCAACGGCACCCGCAACGGCACGCCGATGTCACGAAACCCGGGGCGGTAGCGTCTGACGCGGTATGACCGCCGAAGAGTTCACCGCGCTGCGCCCCCGGCTGCTCGACGTCGCCTACCGGGTCGTCGGGACGGTCACCGACGCCGAGGACGTGGTGCAGGAGGCGTGGCTGCGGTGGTCGGCCGCCGACCGGAGCGCGGTCGAGCACCCGGAGGCGTTCCTGGTGACCGTGACCACGCGGCTCGCCATCGACCGGCTGCGCCGCGAGAAGGCCCGCCGGGAGGCGTACCCCGGGCCGTGGCTGCCCGAGCCGGTGAGCACCGAGCCCGGCGCGGACGAGCGGGTGGAGCTGGCCGAGTCGGTCGAGCTGGCGCTGCTCGTCGTGCTGGAGACGCTGTCGCCGCTGGAGCGGGCCGCGTTCGTCCTGCACGAGGCGTTCTCCCTGCCGTACGCGGAGGTCGCCGCGATCATCGGCCGGACCGAGCCGGCGACCCGGCAGCTGGCCCGGCGGGCCCGCGACCACGTGCGGGAGCGGCGGCCGCGGTTCCCGGCCGGGCCGGACCGGCGGCGCGAGCTGACCGAGCGGTTCCTCGCCGCGTGCCTCGCCGGCGACCTGGACGCGCTCGTGGCGCTGTTCGTCGCCGACGTCGAGCTGGTCGGCGACGGCGGCGGGCGGGCCAAGGCGCCGCTGCGGGTCATGGCCGGCGCGGACCGGGTCGGCCGGTTCCTCACCGCGATCGCCGACGAGGAGGGCGCCCGGCACTTCCTGCGCTCGGTCGGCGTGCCCGACGGCGCCGCGTTCGCGCTCGCGATCGAGGGGGTCAACGGGGCGCCCGCGGCGGTCGTGCGGGCCGGCGGGCGGGTGGTGCTGGTGTTCGCCATCGTGCCGGACGGCGACCGGATCGGCACCATCTTCCTGCTGGCGAACCCGGCCAAGCTGGCCGCCATGTCACGCGGCGGCGCGGGCCGCGCGTCTGGCGGTACATGAGCATCGACATCACCATCGTGGGCGGCGGCCTCGGCGGCCTCACCGCCGCCATCGCCTGCGCGGAGCAGGGCCTGTCCGTCCGGCTGCACGAGGCGCACCGCACGCTCGGCGGGCGGGCGCGGTCCACGCCGGGCCCGTTCGTCGCCAACGACGGGACGCACGTGTGGTACCGCGACGGCGAGCCGTTCCGCTGGCTCGCCGAGCGGCGCCTGGTCCAGCCGTGCAGCGCCCCCAGCGTGGGCGAGCTGCTGCGGTTCCGGTTCCGCCACGGCGGGCGGGTCCGGGCCCGGCCCCCGGCGGCGCTGCTGCGGATGATCGCGGCCCGGCGGGTCGCGGCCCCGGTCGACGAGCCGTTCGGCGACTGGGCGCAGCGGCGGTTCGGGCCCGTCGCCGCGAAGGCCGCGGCGGGGCTGGTCGGGGTCATCACGTACACCGCCGACCCCGGCCGGCTGTCGGCCGCGTTCGTCTGGGAGCGGGTCCTGCGGGCCACGGCGCCCGGCTGGCCGGCGGTCCGCTACGTCCACGGCGGCTGGTCGGCCATGGTCGGGCGGATGGCCGAGCACGCGCGGCGGCTCGGCGTGCACGTCGCGACCGGCGAGCGGGTCGACGCGCTGCCGGCCGGGCCGGTGATCGTGGCGACCGGGCTGGACGCGGCGCGGACGCTGCTCGGCGACGACGCGCTGCGCTGGCCGAGCGGCCGGGCCGCGCTGGTCGACCTGGGCCTGCGGGCGCACCGGCGGGACCCGTTCGTCGTGTCGGACCTGGACGAGGGCGGGTTCCTGGAGCGGTACTCGCTGCCCGACCCGGGCCTCGCACCGCCCGGCCACGCCCTGGTGCAGATCGAGATCCCGGCCCGCGAGGCGGAGCCGATCCCGGACGCGACGGCGCGGGCCGAGGCCCTCGCGGACCTGGCGCTGCCGCAGTGGCGGTCCCGGGTGGCCTGGCGGCGGACCGCGTTCGCGCACCAGCGCACGGGCGCGGTCGACCCGCCGGGGACGACCTGGCGGGACCGGCCGGCCGTCGAGCGCGGCGGCGGGGTGTGGCTGGCCGGGGACAGCGTGGCCGCCCCGGGCATGCTGGCCGAGGTGACCGTGAACAGCGCCCGGGCGGCGGCCTCGGCGGCCGCGACCGCGATCCGGGGCGCCGTGGCGGCGCGCTGAAGCGCATCCGCCGCGTGGATGACCGTGTCCGCGTGGCGGACGACCCGGCCGCGGCGGCTAGCATGCTGGCATGTCCGAGCAGGTCAGGCTGTTGATCGCCGACGACCAGGCGATGATCCGGGCCGGGCTGCGGCTCGTCGTGGAGACCTCCGGAGCGCCGATCGTGGTGGTCGGGGAGGCCGCCGACGGGGTCGAGGCGGTCGCCGCGGCCCGGCGGCTGCGGCCCGACGTGCTCGTGATGGACATCGCGATGCCCCGCCTCGACGGAGTCGCGGCGGCGCGGCAGCTGCTCGCCGACCCGCGGCCGCCCCGGATCGTGATGCTGACCATGTTCGACACCGACGAGCACCTGCACGCGGCGCTGCGGCTGGGGGTCAGCGGGTTCCTGCTCAAGGTGTCGCCGCCCGAGCAGCTCGTCGACGCGGTCCGGGTCGCGGCGGCCGGCGACGCGCTCATCGACCCGGCGGTCACCACGCGGGTCATCGCGTCGTTCGCCGCCCAGCCGGGCCCGGAGCCCGCGCCGGAGCTCGACGCGCTGACCCCGCGGGAGCGCGACGTGCTGGAGCTGCTGGCCCGCGGGCTGGCCAACGCGGAGATCGGCGACCGGCTGGCGGTCGGCGAGGCGACCGTGCGCACCCACGTCAGCCGGGTGTTCCAGAAGCTCGGCCTGCGCGACCGGGTGCAGGCGGTCGTCTACGGGTACGAGTCGGGCCTGGTGCGGCCCGGTGACCGATGAGACCGTCCCGGCTCGACGTCCTGCTCGCCCTGGCGGTGGCCGGGGCGGGGGTGGTCGAGGCGTACGGCCGCAGCGGCCCCGGGCCCGGCCAGGTCCACTCCCCCGCCGTCGTCGCCGCCGGAGCCCTGACCGCGGGCGGGCTGCTGCTGGTGCGCCGCACGGCCCCGCTCGCCGCCCTGCTGGCGCTGACCGCCTTGTCGGTGCTGCTGCGGCTCACGGTCATGGACGCCGACTACCCGCTGGCGGCGTGGCAGTTCTACTCGAACCTGATCCTGGTGCACAGCGTCGGCAGCCGGCCGGACACCCGCAAGCAACGGGCCGGCGGCCTGCTCGCCGTGCTCGCCGCGTGGGGGCTGCTGCAGACCCTGCCCGGCCAGGACGTCGCCGAGAGCCTCATCGGCGCCATCTTCCTCGGCGTCGCCTACGGCAGCGGCATCCTCCTGCGCCGGCAGACCGAGCAGACGGTCCGGATGGCCGAGCGGGCCGCGGTCGCCGCCGCGGACGAGCGGACCCGCATCGCGCGGGAGCTGCACGACGTCATCTCGCACAACGTCAGCCTCATGACGCTGCAGACCGGCGGGGTGCGGATGCTGCTGGGCGCCGACCCGGACCGGGAGCGGGAGCGCGAGCTGCTGCGCGGGGTCGAGCGGGCCGGCCGGGACACCGTCGAGGAGCTGCGGCTGCTGCTCGGGGTGCTGCGGGACACCCCGGACGCGGCCGGCGTCGGGCAGCTCGAACGGCTCGCCGGGCCGCTGCGGGCGGCCGGGCTCGACGTGCGGGTGGCGACGGCCGGCCCGGCCCGGCCGCTGCCGGCGGGGCTGGACCTGGCCGCGTACCGGGTCGTGCAGGAGTCGCTCACGAACGTCCTCAAGCACGCGCGGGCCACGTCGGTGGCCGTGCTCATCCGGTACGACAGCCGCACGATGATCATCGAGATCCGCGACGACGGCCGGACGAGCGGCCAGGCGGGCGGCACCGGTCACGGACTGACCGGCATGCGGGAGCGGGTCGCGCTGCACGGCGGCACCCTGCGCGCCGGTCCCGCGCCGGCCGGCGGCTACGCCGTCACCGCGACCTTCCCGCTGTCCTCGGCCGGCTGAGCCCAGTCGGCGTCGCGCATCCGCAGGATCCGCAGGCCGATGACGCCGGAGCCGGCGAGGTACAGCAGGCTGCCGGCGATCATCCCGTAGGGCCAGATCGGGCCGGTCAGCATGCCGACGACCATCGCGGGCGGGGCCCACCACGGCACCTGCCGGCCGTAGGCGAGCGCGAACCCGAGCAGCAGCACGCCGAGCAGGCCGAGGAACCCGGGCACCTGGAAGCCCCATCGGGCGAGCGCGAACGCCTCGTCGCCCAGCCGGTCGCCGTGCTCGACGCCGAGGTCGCGCTCCAGCACGGCGTAGAAGTGGTCGCCGAGCATGAGCGCGGAGAAGTTCACGATGCCGAGCAGCGCGACCGCCCCGGCGACGTGGCCGAACACCACGGCCCGCCGGCGGACCAGGTGGATCATCCCGACGATGCCGGGCACGAGCAGCACCCAGCTCCAGTGCAGCAGCGCGGCGCTGACCGCGACCTGACCGGGGTGCCGGCCGTAGGCGTCGACGGCGGCGTCGCCGGCGCGCAGGGCCGGGTCGACGAACAGCCCGGCGACGTAGCCCACCGGCGCGGCGACGAGGCAGGTGCCGGCCATGAGGCGGCGCAATCTGTGTGACATGAACGGCGACGCTAGGCCGCCGGCCGCCGGCTGTCGTCAGCCGCGGCGCGGACCGGGGTCCGCGCCGCGGCTGAGGCGGTCAGGAGGCGCAGCGGACCCCGTTGACGGAGAAGTCGGCCGGCGGGGTCAGGGTGCCGGTCGCGGCGCCGGTGAAGCCCAGCTGCACGGTGCCGCCGGGCGGGATGGTCCGGTTCCAGGAGGCGGCGGCCGCGGTCACCGACCGGCCGGCCTGCGTGGCCGTGGTGTTCCACGCCTGGATGATGCGCTCCTCGCCGTTGAACGTGAACGTGAGCACCCAGTCGACGATCGGCGTCGTCCCGGTGTTCGCCAGCGTGATCCCGGCGACGAAGCCGGTCGCCCACTGGGCGGTGAACGCGAACGTGACCCGGCAGGAGAGGGCGGGCGGCGGCGGTGACGAGCTGGCCGGGGGGCTCGTCGTCGGGCCGGTCACGAGCACGATGTTCGAGGCGATCGAGACGTTGCCGGCGGCGTCGCGGGCCCGCACGTAGAACTGGTTGCGGCTGCCGGCCAGCGACGCGGTGTAGGTGGTGCCGCTGACGGTGGCCAGCAGCGTGGAGACGAACAGGCCGTCGAAGCGGTACACGTCGTAGCCCGTGACGGCGACGTTGTCGGTCGACGGCGACCAGCTGAGCGCGACGGAGGTGCCGCTGCTCGGGCCGGCCTGCAGGTTCGCGGGCGTGCCCGGCGGCACCGTGTCGGGCCCGCTGTCGGAGGCCGGTGTCACGACGGTGACCGGGTCCGAGCCGAGCGAGTTGTGCCCCAGCCCGTCGTGGGCGGTGACGCGGAAGGTGTACTGCTGGGCCGGCCGGATGTTCGCCGCGATGGTCACGGTCGTCACGTTGCCGGCCTGCTGGAGCCACATGATGTCGTTGAAGGCCTGGTTGTACGTGATGGTGTAGCCCTCGACCGCGCAGCAGCCGGGCGACGACGCGGTCCAGCTGAGGGTCACCGACGTCGCGGTGGCGGTGGCCCGCACGTTGCCGGGCTTGGACGGCGGGAACGGCGAGGTGCCGGGGGTCGAGACCGACGGGATCGGCGGGGCGGGCGTGGATGCCGCCGCCATCCCGCCGCCACGGCCGCCGCCGGCGGCGACCAGTCCGACGGCGAGCAGCGCGAACGCGGCGACCGGCGCGAGCCGGCGCAGCACCGGGTGGGTACGCATGCACCGACAGTGGTCAATGCGTCGACGACCGTCAAGGCGTGCCGGGGCGGCCGCCCGCCGGGCGCGATCGCCGCCGCGAAAGTTCCACGCCCGCGGGCACAAGCAGCGAAACTTACCCATATTCCCGATATATCCGCAGGTAAACCACATATTCTGTGGCCGGTGGACCGGGAACTGATCTTCAGCGTCGGGGAGCTGCTCTGCGCGCTGCCGTTGGGGGACGTCGTCGAGACGATCCGGCCCCTGCCGGTGCAGGCCGTCGCGGACAGCGCCGACGCCCTGCTCGGCGTCGCCGTCATCCGCGGGCAGGCGGTGCCGGTGCTGGACACCGCGCGGCTGCTCGGGGTCCCGGCCCCGCCGGCCGAGCGGTTCATCACCACGCGGGCGGCCGTCGCCTTCGCCACCGGGCCGGTGCTCGGGGTCCGCGACGTGGCGTCCGGCGCGGCGCTGCCGCTGACCCCGGCCCTCGGCGCGGGCGCCGCCCGGGTCGTCACCGCGGTCGGGGTGCTCGACGCGCGGCCCCTGCTGTTCGTGCGCAGCGACGGAGGTGTCCATGTCGCGGCGGCATGACGACCACGCGGACCGCGGTACGGCGGGGCGCAACGAGCGTATCGAGCGGCGCCGCGACGACGGCGCCGGCTGGCGGCGCGACCGCGGGCCGGCCCGGGCGGTCGTCGCGGCGGCCGGCGGGGGCCCCGTCGAGCGGCTGCGGGCGCTGCTCGCCGAGCGGCTCGGCCTGGCGTTCGACCCGCGCAAGGACGAGCTGCTCGCCGGGGTGCTCCAGCGGCGGGCCGCCCAGCACGCCCTCTCCGAGCGCGGCTACCTCGACCGGCTCGGCACCGCGTGGCGGGCCGAGCTGGCCGCGCTCGCCGAGGCGGTGACGGTCGGCGAGACGTACTTCTTCCGCAACGCCGAGCAGTTCGACGCGCTCGGCGAGGTGGTGCTCCCGGCCCGCCTGCGGGCCCGCGCGGCCCAGCGGCGGCTCAACCTGCTGTCCGTCGGCTGCGCCACCGGCGAGGAGGCCTACACCGTGGCGATGGTCGCCGCCGACCGGGTGCCGGCCTCGCGGTGGGAGCTGTCGATCGTCGGGCTCGACGTCAGCCGGTCCGCGCTGCGCAAGGCGATGGCCGGCCGGTACTCCCGGTGGTCGCTGCGCGAGACGCCGGAGCCGGTCCAGCGGCGCTGGTTCCGCCCGGCGGGCGACGGCGTCGAGGTCGACCAGCGGCTGCGCGGCCCGGTCCGGTTCGTCGAGCACAACCTCACCGACGACCACCCGGCGCTGTTCGCGCCCGACATCTACGACGTCGTGCTGTGCCGCAACGTGCTCATGTACCTCACGCCGGACGCGGCCGCCGGCGTCGTCGACCGGATCACCCGGGCCCTCGCGCCGGGCGGCTACCTGTTCCTCGGGCCCACCGACACGCTCGGCGAGGGCGCGCTGACCCTGCACCGGTCGCACGGCACGTTCTACTACGAGAAGGTGCCGCAGGTGGCCGCGCCGGCGCCGGTGCACGCCGCCCGGCCCGAGCGGTCGCGCCGCGAGCTCGCCGTCGGGCTGCTCGCCGACGAGCGGTTCGCCGACGCCCTCGCCGTGCTCGACGCGATCGGCGGGGCCGAGGCCGACCGGGCCGACGTGCTGCTCGTGCGGGCCGCCACGCTCACCCAGCTCGGCGACACCGGCCGGGCCGCCGAGCTGTGCCGGCGGCTGCTGGACCGCGACACGCTGCACCCCGACGCGCACCACCTCCTCGCGACCTGCCTGGAGGGCGACGAGGACCACCCGGCGGCGATCGAGCAGTACCGGGTCGCCGCCCTGCTCGACCCCGCGTTCGCGCTGCCCCGGCTGCGGCTGGGCCTGCTCGCCCGGCGGCTCGGCGACCGGGCCACCGCGGAGCGCGAGCTGGACCGCGCGATCGAGCTGCTGGCCCGGGAGCGCGACGAACGCATCGCCCTCTTCGGCGGTGGATTCGGCCGTACCGTCCTGATCGCCCTCTGCCGGGCCGAGCTCGCGGCCGCGTCGTGAACGCCCTGCTCGCCCAGCGCCTGGCCGACCTGCGGGAGGCGTTCGACCGCTCGTTCACCGAGCCGCCGCGCCAGGAGGTGGCCGGGCACGACGACCTGCTGGCGATCCGGGCCGGCGGCCAGCGGTACGCGCTGCGGCTCACCCAGGCGGCCGGCCTCTTCCCCGACCGGCCGGTGACCCGGCTGCCCGGCCCGCTGCCCGCCCTGCTGGGCGTGGCGGGGTTCCGGGGGTCGATCGTGCCGGTGTACGACCTGGCGGCCGTGTTCGGCGGGACCGCCGCAGGGACCGGCGCAGGGACCGGGACGGCGCGGTGGCTGGTGCTGGCCGCCGGCGCCCCGCCCGTCGCCCTCGCGTTCGAGGCGCTCGACGGGCACCTGCGGGTGCCCCGCGACCGGGTCGTCGAGGAGGCGACCGGTCACGGCCCGCGGGGCTGCCTGCGCGGCATCGTGCCGCTCGACGACGGCGCCCGGCCGATCGTCGACGTGCCCGCCGTCCGCGCCGCCATCCAGACGCTCATGAGTTGAAACGGAACCGGCATGCCACGACAATGGACCTTCGGCCAGCGGCTCGGCCTCGGCTTCGCCGTCACCATGGTGCTCACGCTCGCCACCGGCGCGGTGACGGTGTGGGCGCTCGACACCGTCGTCGCCGGCAAGGACCAGGTCATCGACGTCGGCGTCGAGGGGCTGGTCGGGGCGCAGCAGCTGCGGGTCGCGCTGGAGGCCAAGTCCAGCACCTCCCGCGGCTACCTGCTGACCGGCGACGCCCGCTACCGGACGCAGATGGACACCGCCCGCGCCGACTTCGCCGGCGCCCTGACCCGGCTGCGCGACGTCGCCGACACCGCCGCCGAGCGCCGGCTCATCGAGGAGGCGGCGCAGGGCGAGCAGCGCCACCAGCAGGCGCTCGACGCGACGATCGCGCTCAAGGCGCGCAGCGCGTCGGTCGAGGCGATCACCGGGCAGTTCGAGCAGGACGTCGTCCCGGCCCGCGACGACCTCGACCGGACCATCACCGCGCTGTACACGCTGCTGGAGCAGGACCTGCGGACCCGGCAGGCCGACGCCTCCGACCGGGCCTCGCTCGCCGTGGGGCTGGTGGTCGGCATCGCGGCGCTCGCCGTCGTGTTCGGCGTCGTCGTCGCGGTGCTGCTGAGCCGCGCGCTGAGCCGCCAGGTCGCCGGCACGGTCGGGCACATCCGCAGCTCGTCGGCGCAGCTGGAGCAGGCCGCCGGGCAGCAGGCGACCGGCGCCCGCGAGCAGGCCACCGCGATGAGCGAGATCACCACGACGATCGAGGAGCTGCTCATCACCTCGCGGCAGATCGCCGAGGGCGCCCAGCGGGTGGCGAAGATCGCCGAGGAGACGGCAACGGCGGCCGGCTCCGGCGACGCCACGATCGAGGAGGCCCGCGCCTCGATCACCGCGATCCGCCAGCAGGTCGACCTCATCGTGCAGCACATGCTGGAGCTCGGGCAGCGCTCGCAGCAGATCGGCGGGGTCGTCGACCTGGTCTCCGAGCTCGCCGAGCAGACGAACATCCTGGCCATCAACGCCACCATCGAGGCCTCCGGGGCCGGCGAATGGGGCCGGCGCTTCGCCGTCGTCGCCGACGAGATCCGCAAGCTCGCCGACCGTACCGCCGGGTCCGCGAAGGAGATCCGGGCGCTCATCGAGGACGTCCGCGGGGCGGTGAACACCACGGTCATGGCGACCGAGACCGGGGCCAAGGCGGTCGACGCCGGCACCCGGCAGTTCAACGCCGTCACGGCCTCGTTCCAGCAGATCGCCGACCTGGTCGCGACGACGACCGAGTCGGCGCGCGAGATCGAGCTGTCGACGAAGCAGCAGACGACCGCCGTCGAGCAGGTCAACGTCGCGGTCACCGACACCGCCCGGGTGACCCAGGAGAGCGAGACCAACGCGGTGCAGACCCGGCAGACCGCCGCCCACCTCGCCGGCCTGTCGTCGTCGCTGCTGCGCCTCGTGACGGCGGACCGCGAAGCATGAGTCCGGACAAGGATCCGCTGCGGTACTTCCGGATCGAGGCCCGCGAGCTGGTCGACCTGCTCAGCCGGGGCGTGCTGGAGCTGCGCGGCGGCGACGACCCGGCGGCCGCCGTGGCCGCGCTGCTGCGCCACGCCCACACCCTCAAGGGCGCCGCGCGGGTCGTGCGGCAGGCCGGGCTCGCCACCGCCGCGCACACGGTGGAGGACGTGCTCGTCCCCCACCGTGACGGGGCCGGGCCGGTCCCGCCGGACGACGTGGCCCGGCTGCTCGGCCTCACCGACGAGATGCAGGCGCTCGTCGCCGCCATGGTCGAACCGCCGGGCGGCACCGCTCCCACCGAGGAGGCCCCCGAACCGGCCGCGCCGGTCCGCGCGGCCGGGGCCGACGTCGACGAGCTGCTCGAGGCCGTGGACGAGGCGCACGCGCGGTTCGGGCCGCTGCGCCGGCAGTCGGCGAGCGTCGAGCGGGCCCGGCGCACCGCCGAGGGCATCGCCGAGCAGTTGCGCACCGGCGGGCGGGAGCGGGCCGCGGCGTATGCCGTCCGGCTCACCGCCGAGCTGCTCACGCTCGGCCGGCAGCTCGCCGAGACGGTGGAGCAGGTCGAGCGGGAGCTCGACGACATCCGCGGCCGGGCCGAGCGGTTGCGCCTCGTCCCGGTCGAGACGGTGCTGACCACGCTGCACCGGGCGGTGTACGACGCGGCCGGCGCCGAGGGCAAGGCGGTCGTGTTCACCGGGCACGGCGGCGACCTGCGGCTCGACCCGCACGTGCTGGCCCAGGCCGGCAACGCGCTGCTGCACGTCGTGCGCAACGCGGTGTCGCACGGCGTGGAGAGCGAGGCCGAGCGGCGGGCCGCCGGCAAGCCGGCCCAGGCGACGGTGACGGTCGACGTGCGGCGGCGCGGCCGGTACGCGGCCTTCCGCTGCCACGACGACGGCCGCGGCTTCGACCTCGCCGCGGTCCGCCGGCAGGCCGAGCGGCGCGGGCTGGTCGCCGGCGGCGCCGAGGCCGACGTGCGGGAGCTCGTGCGGCTGCTCATGCAGGGCGGGATCAGCACGTCGGCCGAGGTCACCGGGGTCTCCGGGCGCGGGATCGGGCTCGACGCCGTCCGGGACCTCGCCGAGCAGCTCGGCGGCGAGGTCTCGGTCGACACCGAGCCGGGCCGGGGCACGGCGGTCGAGCTGGTGGTGCCGCTGTCGCTGGTGTCGCTGTCGGGGCTGGTGGTGCTCTCCGGCGGTACCGTGGCCGCCCTGCCCCTCGACACGGTCCGCACGTGCGTGCTCCTGCCCGCGGTCGAGGCCGCCGCCGCGGCGGCCGCCGGGGCGCTCGCCCACGACGGCCAGGTGATCCCGTTCCTGCCCCTGACCAAGGTCCTGCCGGGCGACGGCGGGCCGGCCGGCTCGGCCGTGGCGGTGCTGCTCACGGTCGGCGGCCAGGCGCTCGCCGTCGGCGCCGACCGGCTGCTCGGCACGTCGACGCTCGTCGTGCGGCCGCTGCCCGAGCTGGCCCCGGCCGGCCCGGTCGTGACCGGGCTGTCGATGGACGCCGACGGCAACCCGCGGATCGTGCTCGACCCGCACACGCTCGCCGCGGCCGCCGCCGAGACCGGCACCGCCGGGCCCGCGCCGGACGCCGCCGAGGCGCCGCCCCGCGAGCCGGTCCTCGTGGTCGACGACTCGCTCACCACGCGCATGCTGGAGCGCAGCATCCTGGAGTCGGCCGGCTACCGGGTCGACGTGGCCGCGTCGGCCGAGGAGGCCCTGGAACGGATCCGCCAGCGGCGCTACGCGCTGTTCCTGGTCGACGTCGACATGCCCGGCATCGACGGGTTCACGTTCGTCGAGCGGACCCGGGCCGACCCGGCGCAGCGGGACGTGCCGGCGATCCTGGTCAGCTCCCGCGCCTCGGCCGAGGACCGCCGGCGGGGCCTCGGCGCCGGCGCCAGCGCGTACCTGGTGAAGAGCGAGTTCAACCAGGAGGAGCTGCTCGGCCACATCCGCGCCCTGGCGGGTGAGCCGTGATCCGGGTGCTCGTCGTCGAGGACTCGGCGACGGTGCGCCAGTGCCTGCGCGAGGCGCTCACCCCCGCCGACGGGTTCCAGGTCGTCGGCGAGGCCACCGACGGCGGGCAGGCCGTGGAGCTGTGCCGGCGGCTGCGGCCCGACGTCATCACGATGGACGTGGTGCTGCCCGTCATGTCGGGGCTCGCGGCCACCGAGCAGATCATGGCCCGGCATCCGACCCCGATCCTGGTGGTCAGCTCGGCCGACCGGCGGGAGCTGTTCACCACCTACGACGCGCTCGCCGCCGGCGCCGTCGACGTGCTGGAGAAGCCGCGCGGCGACGCCGGCGACGACACGTGGGGCCGGCGGCTGCGCACGGCCGTGCGGGTGGTGTCGCGGATCCGCGTGGTGACGCGGCGGCTGGCCGCGGTACCGCCGCCCCAACCACCGCCCGTCACGCCGGTCGCCGCCGCCCGGGTCGTCGTCATCGGCGCCTCGACCGGCGGGCCGGGCGTGATCGTGCGGCTGCTGCGGGGCCTGCCGCCCGGGTTCCCGGTGCCGGTGCTCTACGTGCAGCACATGGCGGCCAACGAGTCGTTCGCGCAGGCGTTCACCGGCTGGCTGGCCGAGCAGACCGGGCACGTCGTCGGCTACGCGCGCGGCGGCGAGGCGCTGTCGGCGCTCGGCGGGCGGGTCACCATGGCCCCGCCCGACCTGCACCTGCTGCTGCGCGACGGGCACCTGCAGGTGAGCGCCGGGCCGGCCCGCCACTCCTGCCGGCCGTCGGTCGACACGCTGTTCGAGTCGGTGGCCGCCGAGGCCGGCCGCGCCGCCGTCGGCTGCCTGCTCACCGGCATGGGCCGCGACGGCGCCGCCGGCCTGCTGGCGCTGCGCCGCTGCGGCGGGCTGACGCTGGCCCAGGACGAGGCGACGAGCGTCGTCTACGGCATGCCGCGCGAGGCCGTCGCGCTCGGCGCCGCCGCCGAGGTGCTCACCCCCGAGCAGATGGCGCAGCGGCTGGCCGCCCTGCGGTCGGGGGCCGTCCGGTGAACACGGTCCTCATCGTCGACGACAGCCTCACCGTGCGCATGGACCTGGACGAGGCGTTCGTGGCGGAGGGGTTCCGCACGGTGCTGTGCGCCGGGCACGCCGAGGCGCTCACCGCGTTCGACCACGTGCCGTTCGAGGTGGCCGTCCTCGACGTGCGGCTGCCCGACGGCGACGGCATCGACCTGCTGCGCCGGCTGCGCGACCACCCCCGGCACGCCGCGACCGCCGTGCTGCTCCTGTCGACCGAGGCCGAGGTCCACGACCGGCTGCGCGGCCTGCGCACCGGCGCCGACGAGTACGTCGGCAAACCCTACGACGCGCACTTCGTCGTCGCCCGCAGCCGGGAGCTGCTGCGGGCCGCGCCGCCGGACCACCGCCGGACGGTCCTCGTCGTCGACGACAGCCTCACGTACCGCGAGCAGCTGCGCGCCGCCCTCACCGCCGCCGGCTACGAGGTGACCACCACCGTCAGTGGCGAGGAGGGCCTGCGCTCGGCCGTGGCCCGCCCGCCGGGCGCGATCATCGTCGACGGGGTGCTGCCCGGCATCGACGGCGCCACCGTGATCCGCCGGGTGCGCCTCGACGCGGCCCTGCGCAACGTCCCGTGCCTGCTGCTGACCGCCTCCGACGACTACGCGACGGAGCTGCAGATCCTCGACGCCGGCGCCGACGCGTTCGTGCGCAAGCAGGAGGACATGGCGGTCGTGCTGGCCAAGCTGGCGGCGGTGCTGCGCAAGAGCACCGCCGCGCTGCCGGTCGCCACGGCGCACGGGGTGGCGCGGGTGCTGCTCGTCGACGACGACGGCCGGTACCTCGACGAGATGTGCGCCCAGCTGCACGAGGACGGCTACGAGGGCGTGCCCGCCCGGTGCGCCGACGACGCCCTCGCGATGCTCGCGGTGCAGCCGGCCGACTGCGCGGTCGTCGACCTGCACCTGCCCGAGATCGACGGGCGGGAGCTGTGCGAGCGGATCCGGGCCGTGCCGGGGCTGCGGGACATGCCGGTCATCGTGGTCGGCGACGACGACGCGCTGCTGGACTGCCTGGCCGTCGGCGCCGACGACTACGTGCGCCGGTCCGACGGCACCGGCACGCTGTGCGCCCACGTCCGGGCCCACCTGCGCCGCCAGCACCTGCACGAACAGAACCGGCGCATCCGCGAGGAGCTGCTGCGCCGGGAGATGGAGGCGGCCGAGGAGCGGGCCGCCCGCCGCTACGCCGAGGCCCGCGCCGAGCTGGTCGAGGAGCTGGAGTGGCGCAACAAGGAGCTGGAGGCGTTCAGCGGCTCGGTCTCCCACGACCTGCGCTCGCCGCTGCAGACCATCCTCAGCTACAGCGAGCTGCTGCTGCCGGACGCCGGTCCCGACGTGGCCGACGGCCTTCGCCGCATCCACGGTGCGGCCCTGCGGATGAACGCGCTCATCGAGTCGCTGCTGCAGCTGGCCCGGGCCAACCGCGGCTCCCTCGAACGGACCCTGGTCGACCTCACCGCGCTCGCCGAGGACGTCGTCGAGGAGCTGCGCCAGCGCGACCCCGCCCGGACGGTGCGGGTGACGATCGACCCGCGGATGCGGGCACCGTGCGACGGCCCGCTGGTCCGGGTGGTGCTGGCCAACCTGGTCGGCAACGCCTGGAAGTTCACCGCCCGCGCCCCCGACCCGGCGATCGAGGTCCGCACGTCCACTGTGGACAGTGAGCCCGTGTTCCAGGTGCGCGACAACGGCGCCGGCTTCCCCGCCGACCGGGCCGGCCAGCTCTTCCAGCCGTTCGGGCGGCTGCACGACAGCTCGGAGTACCCCGGCACCGGCATCGGCCTGACCACCGTCCAGCGCATCGTCGACCGGCACGGCGGCCGGGTGTGGGCGACCAGCGAGCCCGGCCGGGGCGCCACGTTCTCGTTCACGCTGCCCGGTCCGTGACCGGTTGGCGGGCCGGGCCCGGGGGCCCGGCCGGCCGTGCGTCAGCTGGGCTGGGGGACGCGCAGCTTGATGCAGTGGTGCGGCGGGTTGACGCCGCGCAGCGACCAGGTGCAGCCGACGCCCCACGCGGTGCCGGTGACGTGGGTGTCGGGCGGGGATACGCTGAGGTCGTAGTCGACGCAGTCGCTCACCGTGGCCGGCGGGCTGGCCGACTGCACCGTGCCGGACCCGCACGCCGGCTCCAGGAACGTCAGGTACGACTCGATCAAGCGCTGCCCGGCCGGCCAGTCGTCCCAGCCGAAGTAGTCGAAGTGGACGTCGCCGATGGTGATCCAGGCGCCCCAGTCCTCGCCGGCGTAGCCGTCGTAGTACGCCCACTGCGCGCCGTTGCCCTCGGTGCGGATGAACGCGTCGGCCGCCGACGAGGGCACGTCGATGACGTTGCAGTTGGTCTTGTTGTCATGGGTGAGGGAGTCGCGGCAGAGTACGGCCGTCACGGCGTTGGTCGACGTCGGCAGCCCCGCGACCTGGACGGTCGTGCCGTTGCCGCAGGACCAGTGCTCGGTGGTGGCCGCGGCGGTCCACTTCACGTAGGCGCACTTGCCGTCGGCGACCGTGTCGGTGACGTTGAGCACGAACGCGCGGGTGCCGAGCGCGTCCCAGCCGTTGGCGACCAGCTTGGCGCCCGGCACGTCGAGCTTCACCTGCACGCTGCTGCCGCCGGTGTACTTCCAGGAGCCGGACCAGCCGTCACCGGACGGGATGGCGAAGGCGGGCGAGGGTGCGATGGCCACGGCCGCCGCGGCCGTGGCCACGACGACGAGGACCCGAGTCAGTCTCATGGCCGGGGAGTGTCCACTGTGGTGGGACAGGACGCCCGCCACTGTCGGCGTTCCGACGGTCCGCCTTCCGGCGGTCCGTGACCGACCGACTACACCTCGTCCCGGCTCTCGCCTCGGCGCCATCTGGCTTGGTAGCATGCGGCGGCGTTTCGGAGGGAGGTCGGCGATGGCTGACAACGGTATGAGAGGGCGGGTGAAGGGTCTCTTGGCTGGTCCGCCGCATGCTGCGTTGGAGCCTCAGGCCCCGCCGGAGCCCCCGATGGAGGCGAAGCCCGCGCCGGTCGCCCAGCGCGAGGCGCTGCAGGTGCTCACCCTGGCCCAGCGCACCGCCGAGGAGCACCTGGCGAGCGCCAACCGCCAGGCCGACAAGATCCACGCCGACGCGCAGGCGGCGGCCGAGGACATCGTCCGCGACGCCGAGGCCCACGCCCGCGACATCCGCGACGAGGCCGCCGACACGCTCGACGAGGCGCGCGCCACGGCCGACCGCATCGCCCGCGAGGCCCAGGCGCAGGCCGAGGCCGCCCGCAACGAGGCCGAGGAGATCCTGGCCGACGCCCGCGCGCAGGCCGAGCTGGTGGCCAAGGACGCCCAGGCCAAGGCCGACGAGCTCAAGCACCAGGCCGAGCTGCGCTACCAGGACGTGGTGGGCAGCCTGATCGTCAAGCGCGAGGGGCTGCAGCAGCAGATCGAGGCGCTGGAGCAGTTCGACCGCGACTACCGCACGCGCCTGCAGGCGTTCATGCAGAGCCAGCTCCGCGCGCTGTGGGTGGACGAGCCGCGGGCGGGCGACCCGGAGCCCGCCGACCCGACCCCACTCGTCCCGGCCCAGCGCACCGAGTAGCCCGCGCGGCACCCGTTCCGCGCGCCCATGATCCATGCAGCGGCGCCGTGCGCGGGCGGGCCGCCACGCGCTGTCATGGTCCGACCGCGCCGCGGTGGCCCCGCTTCGTCAGAACCCCACCACCTGCACCGACTCGACCGCATCCCAGGCCAGGGCCGCGACGGTGCCGGCGAGGACCGTCGCGCCGGCGTAGCGCAGCCACGGGCGCGGTGCCGGGCGGCGGGCGAACAGCCAGGCGACGACGAGCAGGCCGGCGACCGCCTGCAGGCCGCCGTTCATGAGCTGCGCCGGTCCGGGGTCGACGACGGCGATCTGGATCCCGGCGCCGGCCAGCAGCCCGCCCGCGATGCCGGCCGCGATCGCGGCGCGGTGCGGGTGGTCGCGCCGGATCGCGTGGGCGAGCGCGCCGAGCGCGGCGCCGCCGGCGACCGACAGGGCCAGCCAGTAGCCGAACGCGAGCAGCACCCCGGCCGGCGGGCCGCCGCCGAGGTTGAGCCAGTAGTAGCAGGCGGTCGCGGTGCACAGGGCGACGACCGAGGCGGCGACCGCCGCGCCGCGGGTGCGGGCCGGCAGCGCGACCACGAACCCGACGCAGCCCCACGAGAACCCGGTGCTGGCCAGGAACTGCAGCGTCGTGCGCAGCGCGCCGCCCACCCGGTCGGCGGCGACGGAGGCGACCCCGAGCGCGACGCCGGCGAGCACGGGCCAGCCGAATCTCATGCACCACATGATCGCCCATCGGCGATATCCGCACGGCCCCTGCTCGCGGCCGGTTCGGCCGAAGCGTGCCGGCGCGCGGTGCCATACGGTGACGGAGCGATCTCGGGCGGTAGTCTTGCGGCTACGCGGCGTGGTCACGGTCGCCGCGCGGTGTACCCGCAGCCGGCCCGAGCCCGGGGCCGGCCGCACGTGGCCGGCCCCGGAGCACCGCGGTCAGCCGAGGACGGACTCGATCGGGCCGCGGAGGAAGTACAGCAGGAACAGCGCCGCGACGCCGTAGAGCAGCGGGTGGACCTCGCGGACCTTGCCGCGGGCCAGCTTGATCACCACGTAGGAGACGATGCCCGCGCCGATGCCGTTCGAGATGGAGTACGTGAACGGCATCAGGATGATGGCCAGGAAGGCCGGCAGCGCGATGTCGTAGTCCGACCAGTCGATCGTGCGGACCGCCGTCATCATGAGGAAGCCGACGACGACCAGGGCGACCGATGCCGCCTCGAACGGCACGACCGTCACCAGCGGCGCGAAGAACATCGCCACCAGGAACAGCGCGCCGGTCACCAGGCTGGCGACGCCGGTGCGGGCGCCCTCGGCCACGCCGGAGGCGCTCTCGATGTACGACGTGTTGCTCGACGTGCTGGCCGCACCGCCCGCCGCGGCGGCCAGGGAGTCGACGATCAGGATCTCCCGGGTGCGCGGCGGCATGTTCTCCTTGTCGAGCAGGCCGCCCTCCTGGCCCACCGCGACCATCGTGCCCATGGTGTCGAAGAAGTCGGTGATGAGCAGGGTGAACACGAACATGATCACGACCAGGACGCCGGCCGTCTGCCACGAGTGCAGCACGTTGAAGTGGCCGAGCAGCGACAGGTCGGGCCGGTCGATGACCTGCTCCGGCAGGGCCGGGACGTTGAGGCTCCAGCCCTTCGGGTTGGGCTTGCCGTCGACGAACGACGGGCCGACCTTGGCGATCGCCTCGATGACGATGGCGAGGACGGTCGAGGCGAGGATGCCGATGAGGATGGCGCCGCGGACCTTGCGGACGACCAGCACGATCGTGAGCACCAGGCCGACGCAGAACGCGAGGGCGGGCCAGCTGATCAGCTTGCCGCCGATGCCCAGCCCGACCGGCACGGTCGTGTTGGCCGCGTCGGGCAGGCGCCGCACGAAGCCCGCGTCGACGAAGCCGATCAGGGCCAGGAACAGGCCGATGCCGACGCCGATGGCGGACTTGAGCTGCGTCGGCACCGCCCGGAAGACCGCCTGCCGCAGCCCGGTGAGGACCAGGACCGTGATGAGCACGCCCTCGATGAAGACCAGGCCCATCGCGTCGGCCCAGGTCATCTGGGGCGCGATCTCGAAGGCGACGAGCGCGTTGACGCCGAGCCCGGCGGCGAGGGCCAGGGGGAACCGCGCGACGGCGCCCATGAGGATCGTCATCACGCCGGCGACCAGGGCGGTGGCCGAGGCGACGGCGGCGATCGCGAGCTTGCCGTTTGCACCGTCGATGCCGGAGCCGAGGATCAGCGGGTTGAGGACCACGATGTACGCCATCGTGAAGAAGGTGGCGAGGCCGCCCCGGATCTCCCGGCCCAGCGTCGAGCCGCGTGCGCTGATCTCGAAGTAGCGGTCGAGCCCGTTGTGCGGCGCGACGGTTGTTTCGTCCATGCATCCTCCCTGGCTGGACACGTACGCGCGCATGATGCCACCCCGGCCGTCGCCGTGCCGTATCCGTCCCGAAACGAAGTGGTAAACCAGACGTCAGTCGCGCTGCATGACGAACACGTCCTCGCGGCCGGGCCGGCCGGGCGCCTGCCGCACGTCGGACTCCTCGGCCTTCGCGACGTGGGAAGGCAGGTCGCCGTCGAACGCGTCGCAGACCGGCGCCGGCCGCGGGCGGGCGACGATGGCGCCGGGCTCCGTCACAGGTCGCAGAGCTTCTGGTCGGTGGCGATGTCGTCGAGGACGGCCTCCAGGGCCGAGATGCGGCGGTGCGCCTCGTCGGCGAGCTGGACCCGCAGCCGCAGCCAGTCGTCCAGCCGGGGATCGGACGGGAGTGTGGCGAGCATCTCGCGGATCTCGGCGACGCTCAGCCCGACCCGCTGGGCGACCCGGGCGACCTTCACCCGGCACACCGCGTCGCGGTCGAACCGGCGCTGGTTGCCGCCGGTCCGGGCCGCGCTGATGAGGCCCTGCCGCTCGTAGAAGCGCACGGCCGAGGCGGCGATCCCGCTCTCCGCGGCCACGTCGCTCACCGTCAGGGTCGCGCTTGACTTCAACATTTGTTCCAGTTTTACCGTCGGCCGCATGACTGAGCAAGCCCTTCCGCTGACGGTCGCGGTCATCGTCGGCAGCGTCCGCCGCCCGCGCGTCGGCCGGGCCGTCGCCGAGTGGTTCGCCGGCATCGGCGCCCGGACGACCGAGCACAAGCTCGACGTGATCGACCTCGCCGAGGTGGACCTCCCCCTCGCGGACACCCGGCCGGGCGGCTGCCACGACAGCCCGATCGCCGGGCGGCTCGCGGCGGCGGACGCGTTCGCGGTCGTCACCCCGGAGTACAACCACAGCTACCCGGCGGCGCTCAAGAACGCCATCGACTGGCACTACCGGGAGTGGATGTTCAAGCCGGTGGCGTTCGTCTCCTACGGCGCCGGCTCGGGCGGGGTCCGCGCCGTCGAGCACCTGCGGCTGGTCTTCGCCGAGCTGCACGCGGCCACCACCCGGCACGCCGTCGTGCTCAGCGCGCCGTGGGAGCGCCTCGGCCCGCGCGGCGTCCTGGACGCCGGCCCCGGCGCGGAGCGGGCCGCCGAGGTCGCCCTGCGCGAGCTGACGTGGTGGGGCGGCGCGCTGAGGGCGGCCCGCACGGCCGGCCCGTTCGAGGCGTGAGCATGGATCCCGCGGCGCGCCGCCTCGGCGGCTTCCTCGCGCTCGGCGGCCTGCTGGTCGTCGTCGACACCACCGTGGTGGTCGTGACGGTACCGCGGCTCGTCCGCGAGTTCGACGCGTCCCTCACCACCGTCCAGTGGGCGACCGCCGGCTACGCCCTCGCGCTCGTGGCGGTGCTGCCGATCGCGGCCTGGGCCTCGGCCCGGTTCGGCACCCGCGCCACGTACCTCACCGCGCTCGCCGCCTTCACCGGCGCGTCGCTGCTCACCGGCCTGGCTTGGAACGTCGGCGCCCTCATCGCCTTCCGCGTGCTGCAGGGCCTCGGCGGCGGCCTGCTGAACCCGGTCGGCACCGCGATCGCCCTGTCCGCCGTACCGCCGCACCGGCGCGGCGCGATGATGAGCATGCTCGGCCTGCCGGTGCTCGTCGGGCCGCTCGCCGGGCCGCTGCTGGCCGGCCTCCTGGTCGACCACGCGTCGTGGCGCTGGGTGTTCTGGCTCAACGTGCCGATCGGCGTGGCCGCGCTGCTCCTCGGCCGCCGCCTGCTGCCGGCGCCGGCGGCCGGGCGGGAGCGGCTGCCGCTCGACGTGCTCGGCCTGCTGCTGCTCAGCCCCGGGGTGACCCTCGTCGTGCTCGGCCTGTCGGGGTCCGGTCTGGCCCTGGCCGCCGTCGCCGGGGCCGCGCTCGTCGCGGTGTTCGTCCTGCGGTCGCGGCGGGTCGCCGCGCCGCTGCTGCGCCTCGACGTCCTGCGCGAGCGGGCCACCGCCGCCGGCGCCGCGACCGTCGCGCTGTTCGCCTGCGCGTACTTCGGCGCCGGGCTCGTCGGCCCGCTGTACGTGCAGGTCGTGCGGGGCGACCCGGCGACCGCCGCGGGTGCGCTGAGCCTGCCGCAGGCCCTCGCGACGGGCCTGACCCTGCAGGTGGCGACCCGCCTGGTCGACCGCTACCCGCCCCGGCGGATCGTCGGCCTCGGCGTCGCGGCCGCGGTTTCGGGCACGGTACTGCTGGTGGCCGTCCTCGACGCGCACACCCCGTACCCGGTGCTGGCCGCGATCGGCGTGCTCACCGGCACCGGCGTCGGCGCCACCATCATGCCGGTGATGACCGCGGCCACCCGGGCGCTGCCCGCCGACCGCATCCCGTCGGCGGCGACCGTGCTCAACATCCTGTCGCAGACCGCGATCGCCGCCGGCACCGCGCTCGTCACCGCCGTGCTGTCCTGGCGCACCGGCGCCCACGCCGGCCTGACCGTCGGCGCGGCCGCGGAGCTGGCGCCCGGCGCCCGGGCGGCGCAGGCCCCGGCCCTGGCGGCGGCGGTCCGCGACACCCTGGTGGTGCCGGCCGTCCTCATGGCCGCGGCCTGGCTGGCCAGCCGCCGGCTCCCCCGCGCCGACGGCGTGCCCCACGGGCCGACGGTCACCAGCCACTCGCCGGCCGCCAGCGCGTCCCCCGGCGACGCGTGATGGCGGACGACCGTTCGGGTCAGCCGATCCGGACCACCCGGGCCCACGCCGGCGGGGCATCGGGGACGTGGTCCGGGTCGGACCCGCGAGATCGGCCGGAGCGCCCGGCGGCGGGCCGGTGCCGGCGCGCTCGCGCAGCTCCGGGGCGCGGTCGGCGTCCCAGAGGTCACGCCCCCGCCCAGTCGCCCGCGGCACGGCGGGCGGTCGCGGATTCGATCATTGCGGGCGGCACGGCATACTCGCGCACGCGCTGCCAGCACAGGAGTCGGGTCTCGCCGTTCGCGAAGTCGGAGCGCATCAGCACGCACGGATTGCGAACGGGACCCCCAATCTGCCAAGGGTGGTCATCGCCGGTGACCGTACCGCCCGTCAGCCGATCCCGTCGACCTCGTGGCGGGCGCCGTCGCGGATCACGTAGACGACGTCGTGGCGGGTCTTCGCCGCGTAGGCGGCCCACTGCCGCTCGCCCCAGTCCTCGATGTCGGCCGGGTCGACCTCGTCATACTCGGGCTCGACGGTCCGCTGGACCACGTGGACGACGTTGTCGCGCACCTCGATGCGCCACTCGTCGCCGGGCTCCTCGCCCTCGGCCTCGATGGTGCCGTCGACCACGTGGCCGGGCGGCAGCAGGTGCTCGATGACGTGCGCGAGCCACAGCTCGGCGGCGTAGAACTTCTCCGCGCCGTCCCACCCGATCGTCGCGCCGTCGTCGAAGGCGACCCAGTGGCACCAGTGGCCGGGCAGCCCGGGGTCCTCGTGCCTGGTCCCGGCCCAGCCGGCCAGCCGCTGGACGGTGTCCGGGCCGAGCGGCGGCACGACGGTGACCCGCCCCGTGAACTCGGTCGTGTACCCCACGCCCCACAGTCTGCCCTACCGGGAGGCGACGACGGGCTCCCCGTGCAGCCAGGACAGCGCCGCCTCGGGCGCGGCGAACTCGGCGAACAGGTGCTGCAGGCACAGCGTGTGCAGGATGCGGCGCACGCCCGGCGACATGCCCGCCAGGCACGCGTGGCCGCCGTCCCGTGCGGCCCGGTGGCGGGCGGCCACCAGGACGCCGAGCGTCGAGGTGTCCAGGCTCTCGGCCCCGGACAGGTCGATCACCAGGTGCGGCGGGCGGCGGGCGGCCCCGGCCAGGGCCGCGTGCAGGGCGTCGTGGGCCGACGCGGTCAGGTCGCCGGTCAGCGACAGCACCGCGACGCCCCGCTCCGTGCGGAGGGAGACGCGGTCGTCGAACGAGTCCAGGGCGCCGGTCGGCTGGGCCGGGATCGCCGCGCCCGCGGCGGCGAGGGGGACCCGGGAGCAGCGCCCGCAGCTGTGCGGGCCGGTGGCCAGGCGGGTGCCGGTCCAGCCGTGCCGGCTGAAGAGGCTCCACACCAGGTCCCAGTTGTGCATGGTGGCGCCGAGGCCGGTCACCGTCTGGCCGCACGTGTCGCACACCAGGCCGAAGTCGGTTCCGTCGATGGTCGTCGATGCTGTCATGGGCGATGGGTCCCCTCTGTCGATCACTCCACCTGCAGGACGTGGTCGACCCGGGCCAGCTCCAGCGTGCGGCGCACCCGCGGCGACGGGTTGCGCAGGGTCAGCCGGCCGCCCTCGGACCACACGCGGCGGTGAACGTCGAGGAGCATGCCGATCGCGGCCGCGTCGACGAACGGGCACTGGGCCAGGTCGATGCGCAGGTGGGTCGGGTGCAGGTCCACGGCGTCGTGGAGAAGTGCGGCGATCCGCGGTACCGTCGCGGCATCCAGCTCCTCGGTGACGATGATCTCGACCGTGGGCGCCGCCGGGCGGACCGTCTCGCTGCGCATGTCCTCCAGCGTTCGCCGGGCATGTGGCGGAAGTTTCCCGGAAGTATGACGGTTTCATGACAAGACTTTTGGATTGGTCGATCAAGGGGGCGGGACGGCATGATGCGGTTATGCCCGGGGTGCTGGTGATCGAGGACGACGACCGGATCCGGCTCTCGCTGGTGCTCGCACTGGAGGACGAGGGCTACGCGGTGCGCGGCGCCGCGAGCGCCGAGGAGGGCCTCGTGGCGCAGCGCGAGGAGCCGGCCGACACGGTGCTGGTCGACCTCATGCTGCCCGGCGCCGACGGGTTCGAGTGCATCCGGCAGCTGCGCCGCGAGGACGACGTGCCGATCGTGGTGGTGTCCGCCCGCGACGACACCCACGACATCGTCGCCGCGCTGGAGGCCGGCGCCGACGACTACCTGGTGAAGCCGGTCGCGGTGAAGGAGCTGTCGGCCCGGCTGCGGGCGCTGCGCCGCCGCGGGCGCACCCTGCTCGCGCCGGTGTCCACGATGGCGTTCGGCGACCTGGAGATCCTGCCCGAGGCGGGCGAGGTGCGGCTGCGCGGCGAGCCGGTGGCGCTGACCCGCACCGAGTTCCGGCTGCTGTGCGAGCTGGCCGAGCACCCGGGGCTGGTGCTGTCGCGGCAGCAGCTGCTGCAGCGGGTGTGGGAGTACGAGATCGGCGACGAGCGGCTCGTCGACGTCCACGTGGGCCGGCTGCGGCAGAAGATCGAGGACGACTCGCGGGCGCCGCGATACCTCGTGACGGTCCGCGGCATGGGCTACAAGCTGCAGAAATGAGGGTCGCCGGGCTTCGCACGCGGGTGATCGCCGGCTTCGCGGCCGGCGCTCTGGCGCTGTCGGCGTCGATGGCCCTGGTGTCGTACCAGGTGACCCGGACCAACCTGCTGTCCGGCCGGGAGCGCTCGACGATCCGCGCCGCCACCTTCGACGCCCGGGTCATCACCGCCGGGCTCAAGACCGACCACCCGGACATCGTCGGCATGCTGCAGACGCTCGACACCGGCGGCAACCGGCGGGCGCTGGTGCACCGCGACGGCGGCTGGTACGCGCGCGGGGCCGACCCGGGCGCGATCGCCGTGCCGGCCGAGCTGCAGCGCCTGGTGACCGCCGGCGAACAGGCGATCCAGCGGGTGCGCATCGACGGGGTGCCGGCCGTGGTCGTGGGGCTGCCGCTCACGCCGACGACGGCGCTGTACGAGATCGACTACCTGCGCGAGCTGGACCAGACGCTGCGGGTCCTCGGCTGGGTGCTCACGCTGGTGGCGGCCGCCGTCGCCGCGGCGGGGGCCGGGCTGGGCTGGTATGCGACGCGCTACGTGCTGCGGCCGCTGCGTTCGGTCGCCGACGCGGCGCAGGGCATCACCGCCGGCGACCTCACCGCGCGGCTCGACCCGGCGACCGACCCCGACCTGGAGCGGCTCACCACGTCGTTCAACGAGATGGTCGAGCAGCTGGCCCGGCGCATCGAGCGCGACCGGCGCTTCGCCGCCGACGTGAGCCACGAGCTGCGCTCGCCGCTGCAGACCCTGGCGGCGTCGGCGAGCGTCCTGCACCGCCGCCGCGACCAGCTCGACGAGCGCACGGCGACCGCGGCCGGGCTGGTCGTCGACGAGATCGGCCGGTTCCAGTCGCTCGTCGACGACCTGCTGGAGCTGTCGCGCGGCGACCAGCCGGTGCAGCTCGCCCCGACCGACATGGCCGCGCTCGCGCACCGGGTGGTGGAGGCCCGCGGGCTGCCGCCGTCGATCGTGCAGGCCCGCGCCGGCCTGGAGTGGACGGTCGACCGGCGGCGGATCGAGCAGGTGCTGGTCAACCTGCTCGACAACGCGGTGACCCACGGCGGCGGGCCGGTCGCGGTGCGCCTGGTCGAGGACCGCCGCTGCGGGATCATCGAGGTCGACGACGAGGGCCCGGGCGTCAGGCCGGCCGACCGGACGGTGATCTTCGACCGCTTCGTGCGGGGCCGCTCGGCCGGCGCCCGCGGCCGCGACGACGGCACCGGCCTCGGCCTGTCGCTGGTCGCCCAGCACGTCGGCGTGCACGGCGGGAAGGTCCGCGTCCTGGACCGCCCGGGCGGCGGCGCCCGCTTCCGCGTCGAACTGCCGGACGTGCGGTGAGGCGCCCCGCGGCGCGGCGCCTCGCGATGGCGGCGCTCGTCGCCGGGCTGCTGCTCGGCGGCTGCGGGGTCCCCGCCGACCGCACCCCGCGCACGATCGACCCGCCGGTGACGATCGGCAGCCCGGAGACGCCGACCGCGCCGGCGAGCCTCCCGCCGGGTTCGGTGGTGGAGAAGCTGTACCTCGTGCGCGACGGCCGGCTGATCGGCGTCGAACGCCGCATCGGCCGCCCCGCCTCCCTCGACCAGCAGCTGAACGACCTCCTCGCCGGCCCGACCGAGCAGGAGCGCAACAACGGCTTCGGCAGCGCCCTGGAGGGCACCGACCTCATCATCGGCGCGGCCCTCGACGGCGGCACCGCCGTCGTGACGGTCGGCGACACCACGATCCGCAACGACGAGGTCCTCGCCTACGGCCAGATCGTGTGCACGCTGGCCTCCCGCGACGACGTCGCCAACGTGCGGTTCCTGCAGGACGGCAGGCCCTTGGAGGTCCCCCGGGCCGACGGCTCCCTCACGTCGGAGCCCCTCACGACGGCCGACTACGCGAACCTCATCAGCGCCCGCTGAAAACCGCGTTGCCGTCCCGGCGCGGGCCCGCCTACGGTCGCCGGATGGCCCGCACCGTCGTCGTCGGCGACATCCACGGCTGCCACGACGAGCTCACCGCGCTGCTGCGGCGCGCCGGCCTGCGCCCGGAGGACCTGCTCGTGAGCGTCGGCGACCTGGTCGACCGCGGTCCCGCACCGGGCGCGGTGGTCCGGCTCTTCCGCGAGCGGCCCAACTCGGTGGCCGTCATGGGCAACCACGAGCGCAAGCACGTGCGGGGCATCCTCTCGTACGCGCAGGAGGTCACCCGGCTCCAGCTCGGCGGCGACTACGCGGACGCCGTCGGCTGGATGCGCACCCTGCCGTACTTCTTCGAGAACGAGCACGTCCGGGTGGTCCACGCGGCCCTGGTGCCGGGGGTGCCGCTCGCCGGGCAGCCGGAGGAGCTGCTGTGCGGGTCGACGAGCGGTGCGCGCGAGCTCGCCGCCCGGTTCCCCGGCGGGCACTGGCACGACCACTACAGCGACGCCAAGCCGGTCGTCTTCGGCCATCACGTCGCCGGCCCCGAGCCGCTGGTCCGGGACGGCCGGGTCTTCGGCCTCGACACGGGCGCCTGCCACGGCTGGAACCTGACCGCGCTCAGCCTGCCCGACCGCACCCTGTACGCCGTGCCGGCCGCGGCCGACCACTGGGCGGCCGTCCGGCGGGACTGGCAGCTGCCCGTGCTGCGGACCCGGCCCTGGCTGGATCTGGCCTGGCCGGACCTGGAGCGGGCGCTGGCCCGCGCCGCGCCGACCCCGTCGGTGCCGGCGCGCGAGTGGCTGGCGGCGGTGGCGGCGTGGGCCGAGCACCTGCGGTCGCTGTTCCCGGCGCTGGCCGCGGCGGCGATCCGGGCGGCCGGCGGTAGCTCGCCCGAGCAGCTGCGCCGGCACCCGGCGGCGCAGGTGCTGTTCCAGGCCCGCGGGGGCCGGCTGGACGCGGCCGCGGTGGCCCGGCGGTGCGTGACGCCGCGCCGGGTGCTGGACCTCGCCGCCGCGCTCTCGGTGGAGGCGCCGCCGTTGCCGTCCTGACCCGTCAGTGCGCGGGTGCCGGTTCGTCGGCGGCCGGTTCCGCCGGGACGGGTGCCGGCGGCGGCGCCACAGCAGCAGCGCCGTCAGGGCGCCGGCGAGGAGGCCCCAGAACGCCGGGCCGATGCCGAGGATCGTCGTCCCTGAGGCCGTCACTACGAAGGTCACGACCGCCGCCTCCCGGCCCTCCGGCTCGGTCACCGCGCCCGCCAGGGCCGAGGCCAGCGCCGGCAGCAGCGCCAGGCCGGCCACGGCGATCACCAGGACCGGCGGGGAGAGCAGCACCAGGGCCATCGCCAGCCCGGCGCCCAGGCCGAGCGTGAGCTGGCCGGCGCCGAGCGAGACCGTCGCGATCCAGCGGCGGCGCGGGTCGGGGTGGGTCTCCGGGCCGGCGGTCAGGGCGGCCGTGATCGCGGCCAGGTTCAGGGCGTGCCCGCCGAACGGGGCCGCGGCCGCGCTCGCCAGGCCGGTGGTGACGAGGAGGGGGCGCAGCGGCGGCTGGTAGCCGTACGTCGCCAGGACCGCCATCCCGGGCACGTTCTGCGCCGCCATGGTCACCAGGAACAGCGGCACGGCGATGCTCACCAGCACCGACGGGTTCAGCGTCGGGACCACGAACGACACCGACGGGCGCAGCGGGCCCAGGTCGCCGACGCCCCGCGCCGCGATGCCCACCACGGCGGCGAGCAGGGCGCCCGGGACGGCCCACTGCCGGCGGTACCGCAGGAGCACCGCCCACGTCAGGATCACCGGCCCGGCCAGCATGGGCAGGTCGACGACGGCGCGGACCGGGGCCGTGCAGAGGCTCAGGATGACGCCCGCCAGCATCGCCCCGGCGATCGGGCGCGGGATGGCGGCGATCGCCCGCGACAGCCACGGTGACAGGCCGGCGAGGACCATCAGGGCGGCGCACACGGCGAACGCGCCCACCGCCGCCGGGAAGCCGCCCGGCACCGGGCCCGTCGCGGCGAGCAGGGCGGCGCCGGGGGTGGACCACGCGATGCTGATCGGCATGCGGTACCGCAGCCCCAGCCCGATCGCCACGACCCCGATCCCCACGCAGAGCGCGAGCAGCCCGGACGCGGCCTGGGCGGGGGTGGCCCCGACGGCCCGCAGGCCGGCGAGCACGACGGTGAACGAGCTGGCGTACCCGACCACCGCGCTGACCAGCCCGGACACGATCGCCTGGGTCCGCATGCCATCCCCCTGGAAGCCGTTCCGTAAACGGAACGGACCGTAGCATGGCACCATGGGCCGGTGGAAGCAGCGGTCGGTCGCCGCCTGCGCCGGCTGCGGGAGGCGCGCGGCATCTCCCTGTCGGCGCTGGCCCGCAGCGCCGGCATCGGCAAGGCCACCCTGTCCGGCCTGGAGCTCGGCACCCGCAACCCGACGCTCGAGACGCTCTATGCCGTCGCGGGGGCGCTGGGGGTGCCGCTGACCGCCCTCGTGCTGGAGCCCGGCGCACCGGCGGCCGAGGCGGCCGGCGTGCGCGGCGCCGCCGTCGAGGCGACCCTGCTGGAGGTGTTCGACGAGCCGGGCGTGACGTTCGAGCTGCTGCGGATGCGGGTGCACCCGGGCGTCGTGCAGCACTCGCCGCCGCACGCGCCGGGCGTCACCGAGCACGCGACCGTCCACGCGGGAGTGCTGCGGGCCGGGCCGGCCGACGCGCCGCTGCTGGCCGGGCCGGGCGAGCACGTCTCCTGGCCGGCCGACGTCCCGCACGTCTACGGCACGGTCGGCGACACCCCCGTCGAGGCGACCCTGCTCATCCGGTCGCCGCGCCCGTAGCGTCGCCGAACAGCCGGCGCGCCTCGTGCGGGGCCAGGTACGGGACGACCTCGGCGCCGGGCAGGTAGCGGTACGCGATCATCGCGAACCGGCCGGCCCGCATCAGCGCGTCCATGACGTCGCGGCCGGGGACGACGGGGACGAAGACCTGGTCGCCCTTGACGACGGCCGGCCAGTGCCGGTGGCCGAGGGCGTGGCCGAGCTCCAGGGCGATGCGGATCGCCGAGTCGGCGGCGACCGGGTCGGGCCGGGGCAGATCCACGATCATGATCTCGCCGAGGTCGAGCCGGGCGACGATGACCGACGTGCCGTCCGGGTCGCACCACAGCACGTCACCGTCGTGCAGGCGGGTGCCCGGCGGCAGGGAGACGGTGACTGTGACGCCACCGTCGGTGACCTTGCTGACGTGCGGCTGCCGGGTCTCCCACTGCTCCAGCCGCAGCACGTCGGTCCGGGCGGGCGCACCGGTGCCCCGCCAGCGCGGATCGTCGAGGTTGCCGAGGACCGATTCGATGCGCACGGCGTGACCGTAACGGCGCCGCCGCGGACCTGGCCTCACTCGCGCCGGGCGAACCGACCTGGCACGACAGGCGCCGCCATGACTGACGGGCCGAGCGCCAGGGCTGGTGGTGATCAGCTCGGCGTCGGATATGGTCCCCTGAGGGGCACGGCGGCACAGAACGGGGCGGACATGACACCTGGGTTCGACCTCGCCCGGATCCTCCTCGTCGAGGACGACGAAGGCGACATCGCCTACACGCTCGACGAGTTCCGCGAGCACCGGATGCGCAACCCGGTCACGGTCCTGCGCGACGGCCTGGAGGCGATCGAGTTCCTGGAGCGCCGCGGCGCCCACCCCGAC
Organism: Dactylosporangium sucinum; assembly: GCF_014647515.1. Classification (GTDB taxonomy): domain Bacteria; phylum Actinomycetota; class Actinomycetes; order Mycobacteriales; family Micromonosporaceae; genus Dactylosporangium; species Dactylosporangium sucinum. Next base: position 178,706 of record NZ_BMPI01000014.1, read on the forward strand.
GCGCCGACGCCCGACATCCTGCTGCTCGACCTCAACCTGCCCGGCGTCGACGGCCGCGTGGTCCTCGACCGGGTGCTCGGCAACCCCCGACTGGCCGACCTGACCGTCGTGGTCCTCACCAGCTCCCCGCTGGAGGAGCAGCTGCTGCGCGACTTCGGCGTGCCGACCGAGTTCTACTTCCGCAAGCCGGTCGACTTCGCCCAGCTGGCGGCCCTGATCCGCGGCATCGACCAGTTCAGCATCGTCGTCGACCGCGCCCGCTGAAGGCCCCCTGGGTGGCGGGTCAGGGCGCCAGGGCGGCCTCCACGGCGTCGTAGCGGGGCAGCAGGCGGTCGAGGTCGGTGACCTCCAGGACCTTGTCGACCAGCGGCCGGGTGCCCGCCAGCCGCAGCCAGCCGCCCGCCGCGGTCAGGTCGCGGTGCGTGCGCGTGAACAGGCTCAGGGCGCTGGAGTCGCAGATCGGGACGCCGGACAGGTCCAGGACCAGGCGGGTCGCGGAAGCGGCCCGCAGGGCGTCGATCGCCACGGTGAGTGGGCCGAGCGTGTCGAAGACCAGGCGGCCGGCGACCCGGACGACGGCCGGGTCGTCGTCCGCCACGATCGTCACCCCGACCGTCTCCGCCGCCCCGCGGCCGTCCAGCGAGAAGTCCACCGCCCGAGCTTATGCCCGCGGCGGCCACGGTTCACCGCCCGCCGGGCGGGTATCCGGCACGGACTTGGCGGCCATCGACCAGGACGAGCCGTGGCAGGCCGGGCCGGCCGGCCTGCGCCTACTGCCCGGGCTCGGGCAGGAGGGCTGAGCGGACCTCGTCGCGGGTCATCGCGGCGCCGCGGGCGTGCGCGGCCGCGAACTCCTGCGCCGGCAGTCCCGTCCGCACGATCCCGGCCAGGCGTGGGCCGTTGACCGGGTCCATCCGCTCGGGCGCGTACCCGACCCGGCCGCCGAGCGCCTCCACCGCGCCGAGCAGCGTGGCCCCGGGCCCGGGGCGGCCGGTCAGGGTCAGCGTGGCGGCGAGCAGGAACGCCGCGGCGAGCCAGCCGGTCACGTCGTCCTGCTCGTCGAGGTCGCGGACGGCGCGGGACGCCAGCTCGTACGCCTCCGGGAACCTGCCCGTCGCCACGGCCAGCTGGGCGTGCATCCAGCGGGCCGAGCCGGACGCCCACGCGAACCCGCTCGCCGTCGCCGCCGCGACCGCGGAGTCGAGCACCACGGCCGCCGCCGCCGGGTCGCCGGACGCCCAGGTGACCTGGGCGACGCTGATGAGGGCCTCGGCGAGCAACCAGCCCTCGCCGGTGGCGAGCGCGCGGGCCTGGGCGTCCCGGCCGGCGGCGACGCCCGCCGCGACCTCGCCGCGCAGGCCGAGCAACAGCGTGTAGTAGGCGGCGGCGCGGGCCGCGGTCGCGGGGGTCTCGGCCAGGTCGACGGCGGCGGTGATCGCGGCACCGCTCGCGGCCAGGTCCCCGGCGAGGTAGTGCAGGCAGGCCATGCCCGTATGCGCGCGAGCCCGGTCGTCGGCGGCGCCGCCCGCGGCCAGCCCGAGGCCGAGCCAGCGCAGGCCCTCGCCGATGTGGCCGCCGCGGTACCAGAACCAGGCCAGGTCGGCGGCGAGGCGCAGCCCCGCGGCGGGGTCGGCGCCGCCGGACGCGAAGGCGAGGGCGGCGCGGAGGTTGTCCTGCTCGGCGGTGAGCGTGGCGAACCAGTGCCGGGCGTCGGGGCCGCGCAGCTCGCGGTCGGCGGTCGCGGCGAGGGCCACGGCCCGGTCGAGGTGGCGGTGCTGGGCGTCGCGGAGGTTCGCGGGTGGCATCCGGCGCATGGCGTACTGCCGGAGCGTCTGCAGCATGCGGTAGCGCCGCGGCGACGTGGCCGGCAGCGGCGTCACCAGCGAGCCGGCGATGAGCGCGGTCAGCGGCGCGAGCACGTCCCCGCCGCCGGCGACGGCCTCGGCGGCGTCGAGGTCGAACGGCCCGGCGAACACGCTGAGCCGCCCGAAGAGGTCCCGCTGCGGCGCGTCGAGCAGCCGGTAGGTGACGTCGATCGCGTTGTCCAGGCTGCGGTGCCGGTCGGGGACGTCCCGCCGGGCGCTGCGCAGCGTGCCCGGGTCGTCGAGCCGGTCGCGGATCTGCGCCGGGGACAGCGCGACGAGCTGCGCGGCGGCCAGCTCCACGGCGAGCGGCAGCCCGTCGAGCCGGGCGCAGACGTCGGCGACCACGGCCCGCTCGGCGCCGTCGCACGCCCACCCGGGCAGCACGGCGGCGGCCCGGTCGACGAACAGCTCGACCGCGTCCGTCGCGGGGTCGAGCGGTGGCACCGGGTACCGCCGCTCCCCCGCCACCGACAGCGGCAGCCGGCTGGTCACCAGCACCCGCAGCCCGGGCAGCTCGGCGAGGAGCTTCGGCACCAGTACCGCGAGCGCCCCGGCCAGCTGCTCACCGTTGTCGAGCAGCAGCACGAGCTCGGCGTCGCCGGCGACGGCCGCGATCCCGCCCGGCCCGGTGTCGACGGCGAGCCCGAACGCGTGCGCGAGCGCCGGTTCGAGCAGCGCGTCGTCGTCGATCCCGGCCAGCTCGGCCACCCGGACGGGGCTCCCGGCGACCCGGCACACCTCGACGGCGAGCCGAGTCTTGCCGGCCCCGCCGGGCCCGGTGAGGGTGACGAGCCGGTGCCGGGCGAGGAGGTCCCGCACCTCGGCCAGCTCCCGCTCCCGCCCGACGAACCGGTCGAGCGCCGCCGGCAGCCGGGTGTCCGGCACCCACGGATCACGCCGGTCGGCCGGGCCCGGGACGGCCGGGGCCAGGGCCGGGTCCTGGCGCAGGATCGACTGGGCCAGGGCGTCGAGGTCCTCGCCGGGGTCCAGGCCGAACCGCTCGGCGAGCAGCTCCCGCAGCTCCCGGTAGGTGGCCAGGGCCTCCGTCTGGCGGCCCGCGCGGTACAGCGCGAGCATCAGCTGCCCGCGGCTGCGCTCCCGCACCGGGTCGGCGGCGACCAGCTCGGCCGCGCCCGCCACCGCCTCGGCCGTCGAGCCGGCGGCGAGCAGGCACTCGACCCGCAGGTCGGCCGCGACCGCGCGCAGCTCGGTGAGCCGAGCGATCTCGGCCTGGGCGAACAGCTCCCCGGCGACGTCGAGCAGCGCCGGCCCGCGCCACAGCGCGAGCGCGCCGGTGGCCGTGCGCAGCGCCGCGGCGGGGTCGCCGGCGGCGAGCAGCGCCCGGGCCTCGCCGACCGCCGCCTCGAACCGGCGGGCGTCGATCTGCGCCGGCGGGGCGACGAGCTCGTACCCGCCGTGGTGGTGGCGCAGCGTGGCCGCGCCGAGCGCCCGGCGCAGCCGGGACAGGTACGTCTGCAGGGCGTTGCGGGCGCTCGGCGGCGGCTCCTCGCCCCAGACGGCGCCGACGAGCCGGTCGACGGTGACCACGCGCCCGGCGTCGAGCAGCAGCGCGGCGAGCACGGCCCGCGGCTTGGGGCCGCCGAGGAGCACGGGCTGCCCGCTCGCCACCACCTCGAGCGGACCCAGGATCCGGAACTCCACGCCCCTCCTCGCGAACACCGGCCACGCACGTCGCCTGCACGTAGGTTGCACGCGCCCCGGCCCAGCCTGCAGTCATGAACCCGACGTCACCGCGCCCGGCCGCCGCCGAGGAACCCGACTCGATCCCGCCGCACGTGAAGAGCAACTACGTCGACTGCTTCCGGTTGGCGGCCCGTCCGCCGCGCCGCCCGAGCCCGCCGCCGTTGCAGGGTACGCGGTGACGGCCACCGCGCCGGCCGTGGCGGCCGAGTGGCAGGAGTGGGTCGCCCGGAACCTGGCGCTCGGGGTACCGCCGGAAACCCTGACGGACGTCCTGCTCGACGCCGGCGTGGACGCCGCCGCGGCGCGGGCCGAGATCGAGGCCGCGCTGGCGCACCCGTACCTCCGTGCCTGCCGGTCGCTCGCCGAGTCCTACGGCTGGGCCGAGGCGCTGCTGGAGACCTACGGCGAGCTGCGCGCGGCCGACGGCGGACCGGTCCTGGAACGGCGGCACAGCCTGGCCTCCGGCGAGTTCTTCGAGCGGTACTACTTCGGCCACCGGCCGGTCGTCCTGCGGGGCCTGACGGACGACTGGCCGGCCCGCCGGTGGACCCTCGCCGGCCTGCGCGAGCGCTTCGGCACCGTCCCGGTCGAGGTGATGACCGGCCGCGACGCCGACGCCGAGCACGGCTGGCGCTACGACGCGCACCGCACCACGATGCCCTTCGGCGACTACCTGACGATGGTCGAGACGGGCGGGCGGACCAACGACTACTACCTGGTCCCCCGCAACGAGGCCTGGCAGCGTCCGGGCCTGGCCGCGATGCGCGCCGAGGTGCTCCCGCCGGCCGGCCTGGTGCCGGCCGACGTGGCGGCGGAGGACATGACGCTGCTGCTCGGCCCGGCGGGGACGGTGACGCCGCTGCACCACGACAACATGAACATCCTGCTGTGCCAGGTGGTGGGCCGCAAACACGTCCGGTTGGTACCGTCGTGGGACCGCCACCGCGTCTACCCGAGGGGCGGCACCTTCAGCCACGTCGACGCCTCGTCCCCGGATCTCGGCCGCTTCCCCGACTACGCCGACGCGACCGTCCTGGAGGCGGTCCTGGAGCCGGGCGAGGCCCTGTTCATCCCCGTGGGCTGGTGGCACTGGGTCCGCGCGCTGGACGTCAGCATCACGGTGAGCTTCCACCGCTTCACCCACCCGGCCTCCGCGGTGTACCTGCGCCCGGGCGTCGACGACGCCTGACCCGGGGTGGGCGGTTACTGCGGTGCGGCCAGGTCGGCGCCCAGGCGGGTGCGGAAGTACAGCACCGAGCGGCCCGCGCGGCGGCGCTGGACCAGGCCGGCGTCGTGCAGGACGCGGAGGTGGCCGCCGACCGAGCCCAGGCCGTGGCCGGTCAGGGCGACCAGCTGGGTGGTGCTCTTCGGGGCGTCGAGGAGCAGGACCAGGATCTCGGCGCGCACCGGGCCGAGCAGGCGGGCCAGGGGCGCCGTCGCGCGGGTGGTGGTCTCGGCCAGCCAGCCGCGGCACGGGTACACCAGCGCGTGCGTGTCGCCCGGCTCCTCCCAGGCCACCCAGCCGCGCGGCGCGGTGGTCGGAATGAACAGCAGGCGGCCACCGGTGACCGTGCGCGGCGGGTAGTCGTAGGTGTTGACCTGGAGCCGGCCGTCGCCGAGCCAGCGCATGCCGGGCCGCAGGCCGTCGAGCACGGCCGCCCACCCGCCGCTGCTGAGCCGCTCGGTGCGGGCGACCACGTCGGCCTGCAGGACCCGGCGGCGGCGCGGCCAGTCGCCGGCGAGCGTGTGCTCCCAGGTCCAGGCGATGACGGCGGCGGCCCGCTCGACCAGGCCCGGCTCGCGCAGCACGGCGGGCACCGGCCGGTCGTACTCCTCGGTGACGTGCGCGAGCGCGTCGGCGTCGGTCGTGGCGGCCAGCCGGGCGAGCTCGTCCGCGAACGCCGGCGCGTCGTCCAGCGGCGGCTTGACCAGGAAGTCGGCGATCCAGCCGGGGCGGATCGCGGCGTGCAGGAACGGCAGCGCGAACGGGTCGTCGCCCCACCGGGCCCGCAGCGCCGGGCCGTGCTCGCGCAGCCACTCGCGCTGGGCCGCCGACGTGGCGTGCTGCCCGCCGAACGCGGCCAGGCTCGCCACCGTCTCGGCCAGCGGCGACACGACGAACCGGCTGCCGGCCAGGACGTCGGTGCTGATCCGCCACAGTCCCACGATGTTTCGCCTCCACGCGAAACTGTACCGGCCGGGCCCGCCCCGATCGCAGACTGCCCGCCATGCGCACGTACCGCGAACTGTTCGCGACCGCCGAGTTCACCGCCCTCTTCGGTACCGTGTCCGCCCAGGTCGCGGCGGCGACGCTGAGCGGCACGGCACTCGGCACCCTGGTCTTCGCCGCGACCGGCTCGCCCCTGCTCGCCGCGCTGAGCCTGTTCGGCTCGTCGTTCGCCCAGGTCGTCGGCGCGGCGACGGTGCTGTCCGCAGCCGACCGCCTGCCGCCCCGCGCCACGCTCACCGGCCTGGCCCTGTTCACGGCGCTGACCACGGCGCTGCTGGCCGCGCCGGGCCTGCCGGTCGCCGCGGCCTTCGCCGTGGTGCTCGGCCAGGGCCTGGTGAACTCGGTCGGCGGCGGCGTGCGGTACGGCCTGCTCGCCGAGATCCTCCCGCCCGGCGGCTACCTGCTGGGCCGCTCGCTGCTGAACATGTCGGTCGGGGCCAGCCAGATCGCCGGGTTCGCGCTCGGCGGCGTCTTCGTCGCGGCCGTGTCGCCGCGCGGCGCGCTGCTCGCCGGGGCCGGGATGAGCCTGGTCGCGGCGGTCGTCGCGCGGTTCGGCCTGAGCGCCCGCCCGCCGCGCGCCGAGGGCCGGGCGTCCGTACGCGAGACCTGGCGCGGCAACCGCGCGCTGTGGTCGTCGCCGGCCCGCCGCGTGGTGTACCTCGGGCTCTGGATCCCCAACGGCCTGATCGTCGGCTGCGAGGCGCTGTTCATCCCGTACGCCCCGGAGGGCGCGAGCGTGCTCTTCGTGACCGCCGCCCTGGGCATGCTGGCCGGCGACGCGCTGGCCGGCCGGTACCTGCCGCCGTCGCGGCGCCGCGCGCTGGCGGTCCCGGCGCTGGTGCTGCTCGCGCTGCCCTACCTCGCGTTCGCCGCCCACCCGCCGCTGTGGCTCGCGGCCGGCGTGGTCGCGGTCGCCTCGGCCGGCTACTGCGCGAGCCTGCTGCTGCAGGAGCGGCTCGTCGCGCTGACCGGCCCGGCGCTGCTCGGCCAGGCCCTGGGCCTGCACAGCTCGGGCATGCTGACCATGCAGGCGGTCGGCGCGACGCTGGCCGGCGCGGTCGCCCAACTGCTCGCACCGGGCGTCGCGATGGCCGTCATGGCGACGGCGTCCCTGCTGGTGACGGCGGGCCTGGCGGGGGCGTTGGCTACAGTGGACAACCGTGGTGAGCATCCGGCAGGCGACCCGGTCGGACGTGCCGCGGATCATAGCCCTGCTGGCCGATGACGCCCTGGGCGCGACCCGCGAGTCCCCCGACGACCCGGCGCCCTATCTCGCCGCCTTCGACGCGCTGGCCGCCGACCCGGCCCAGCTGCTGGTGGTGGCCGAATCGGACGGCGACGTGGTCGGCACGCTGCAGCTGACGTTCATCCCCGGCCTGGCCCGCCGCGGCGCCCTGCGGGCCCAGGTCGAGGCGGTGCGGGTGGCCGCGTCGATGCGGGGCGCGGGCCTCGGCGAGACGCTGCTGCGCTGGGCCGTCGAGGAGTCCCGCCGCCGCGGCGCGGCCCTGGTGCAGCTGACCTCGGACGCGGCCCGGACGGACGCGCACCGCCACGCACGTGGGCTTCAAGCGCTCGTTGTGACTGGCGGCTCGCGGAGCTGCGCCACCACGCGCTCCGTCACGGGCGTGGGGACGCCGAGGCGGGCGCCCGCGCGGATCACCGAACCGCCGATCGCGTCCAGCTCCAGCGGGCGGCCGGCCTCGGCGTCGCGGAGCATCGACGACTTCATCCCCGCCGGGATGCCGTCGATCACGGTCAGGATGCGGGCCGGGTCGGTGCTCGCGCCGCTCGCGCGGGCCACCGCGGCCACCTCGCGCACCACCGCCTCCAGGTCGGCACGGCGGGCCGTGCGGGCCTCGCCGACCGTGGCCCGGGCGGCGGTCGTGAGCAGGGCCATGGGCGCCAGCAGGGCCAGCTTGTCCCACAGCACGTGGGCCTCGCCCGGGCGGACCGTCACCTCGAAGCCGGCCCCGCGCAGCACCTCGGCCAGGGCCTCGACGCGGGCCGGGGCCACCACGTCGCTGCCCAGCTCGATCGCGGAGAACGGGCTGGTGTGCTCGATGCGGCCCGGCGCCACGCGGGTCGACTCGACGCGGATCGAGCCGGCCACCACGTCCTCGGCCGGAAAGCGGGACCGCAGCAGCGCCATGTGGTCGACGCCGTTGAGCAGGGGCAGGATCAGGCCGCCGGGGGCGACGGGGTCGAGGGCGCCCGGCAGGGCCGTCGCCTTGGTCGCCACCACGGTCAGGTCGGGCGGACCGGACAGCCGGGTCCGCAGCGGGACCGTGAAGTCGCCGAACTGGACACTGTGGACGGTCAGGCCGTCGCGCTCCAGCGCCTGGGCCGTCTCCGGGCGGGCCAGCACGACCACGCGGTGGCCGGCCCGGGCCAGCACCCCGCCGAGCAGGCCGCCGACGCCGCCGGGGCCGAGGATCGCCACGCTCCACACGGGACCCACCCTAGCCGGTGCGGACCGGCAGGGACGTGAAGCCCTTGAGGCTGAGGCTGTCGCGGCGCTCGCCCGGGCCGGCGGGGGCCAGCGCCGGGAAGCGGCCCAGCAGGGCCGGGAACGCGATCTGCGCCTCCAGCCGGGCCAGGGGCGCGCCGAGGCAGTAGTGGATGCCGCCGCCGAACGACAGCGGCGCGTTGTCCGGCCGGTCCAGGCGCAGCTCGTCCGGGTCGGGGAAGCGCCGGGGGTCGCGGTTGCCGGCGCCGAGGTACGCCACCACCCGCTCCCCCGCCTCGACCGGGATGCCACCGAGCTCGACCAGCTCGGTCACGACCCGCGTCGCGATCTGCACCGGGCTGTCGTACCGCAGCAGCTCCTCGACGGCGGCCGCCGGGTCCCCGAACGCCTGCGACGGGTGCGCGAACAGCGCGGACAGGCCGTTGGCGAGCAGGTTGGTCGTCGTCTCGAACCCGGCGGCGAACAGCAGCGCGGCGTTGCTGAGCACCTCGTCGTCGGTGAGCCGGTCGTCGGCCGCCTGCGCCTGGACCAGCGCGGTGAGCAGGTCGTCGGCCGGCTCGCGGCGGCGCCGCTCGACCAGGTCGGCGAGGTACGCACGGATCGTGGCGGCGGCCGGGTCGGCGGTGCGCAGCACCTCCGGGGTGATCACCTCGAGGACCTGGGTCCAGTCGCGCACGAGCGACTGGAACTGGGCCCGGTCCCCGGCCGGCACGCCGAGCAGCTCGCCGATCACGCCGACGGGCAGCGGGAAGGCGAACGCGTCGACGAAGTCGGCCTCGCCCTGCAGCCCCTCGCACAGGTCGGCGACCATGCGCTCGATCGCCGGCCGCAGCGCCTGGACCCGGCGGGCGGTGAAGGCCGAGCCGACCAGCCGGCGCAGCCGCGTGTGGTCCGGCGGGTTGAGCGTGAGCAGGCTGGTGAACAGCTGCAGCAGGGCCGGGTGGTCGCGCCAGTCGGGCAGCCCGATGAACGCGAGCATGTCGGCCGGCAGGTGGGCGAAGCGCGGGTCGCGCACGACCGTGCTGCAGTCGGCGTAGCCGGTCACCACGAGCGCGCCGTCCGCGGCCCGCACGACCGGGGAGATCTCCCGCAGCCGCGCGTACCGCGGATAGGGGTCCGCCCGGCCGGTCATCACGGTCAGCTCGTCCAGCAGCTCCAGCGCCTCGGCGTTCTGCACGATCTCGGCCATTCGTCCACCTTATGCCGCTCGTTCGGCACGGTACGGTGTCGGTCATGGCTGACGACAGCGACGTGACCGCCTTCCTGGCCACGGTGCCCGACGCCCAGCGCCGGGCCGACGCCGAACGACTGTGTGAGCTGGCCGCCGAGGTCACGGGCGCCCCGCCGGCCCTGTGGAGCGGCTCGATCATCGGGTTCGGCTCACACCATTACCGCTACGAGTCGGGCCGCGAGGGTGACACCCCGGCGATCGGCTTCTCCCCCCGCAAGGCGGCGCTGGTGCTGTACTACCTGCCGGACGACGAGTCGCTGCGCGCCCGGCTCGGCAGCCACACGACCGGCAAGGGTTGCGTCTACGTCAAGCGCCTCGCCGACGTCGACGAGGAGGTGCTCGGCGAGCTGATCCGCGCGGCGTTCCAGACCCGCAACGTCACCTAGCCGGCCCGCAGCGCTCTGCGCGGCGGTGCCGCCGCAGTCCCGGAGCGAGGCTCATGATCGATGGAGCGTTCCGGCTGCCATGGCGACCAGCACTCGCCATCGATCATGGACGCGGTACCGTCGAGGCGAATGGGAGGCGGGATGGATCGGGTCAAGGCCAGGTTCGAGGTGCTCGACGAGCGGTTCCAGCGCTGCAACGGCGACGAGTGGGTCGAGCGGCTGTGGACCGGCGGGCGGTGGACCGAGGGGCCGGCGTATTTCGCCGCGGGGCGGTATCTCGTCTTCAGCGACATCCCGAACGACCGCATGCTGCGCTACGACGAGCTCACCGGCGCCGTCGGCGTCTTCCGGCAGCCGTCGAACTACGCCAACGGCCACACCGTCGACCGGGCCGGGCGGCTGGTCAGCTGCGAGCACGGCACCCGGCGGGTGACCCGCACCGAGCACGACGGCTCGGTGACCGTGCTCGCCGAGCGGATCGACGGGAAGCGGTTCAACAGCCCCAACGACATCGTCGAGCACAGCGACGGCTCGCTGTGGTTCACCGACCCGTCCTACGGCATCGACACCGACTACGAGGGCTACCAGGCCCCGAGCGAGATCGGCGCCTGCCACGTCTACCGGCTCGACCCGGCCACCGGCGAGGTCCGCGTGGTCGCCGACGACTTCGAGCGCCCCAACGGGCTCGCGTTCAGTGCCGATGAGCGCCAGTTGTACATCGTGGACACCCGACGCAAGCACCTGCGCCGCTTCGACGTCGGCGCCGGCGGTGCGCTCAGCGGCGGCGAGGTCTTCGGCACCTGCGACAACGGCAGCTTCGACGGCGTTCGCCTCGACGACGGCGGCCGGGTGTGGGTCGCCGCCCACGACGGGCTGCACTGCTTCGACCCCGACGGCACGCTGATCGGCAAGCTGCTGGTGCCGGAGGTCGTCGCCAACTTCACCTTCGGCGGGCCGCGCCGCAACGACCTCTACATCTGCGCGTCGAGCTCGCTCTACTCGATCCGGGTCAACGTCCAGGCCGCGAGGTATCCGGCGACGAGCGCCACCCGCTCGGCCGCCGGCCCGGCCGGCACCTCGACCAGCTCGTAGCCCCGCTCGCGGTACACCTGCCGATGCACGTGCTCGAAGTGCAGCGAGTCCGCGTAGGAGATGCGCCGGGCCGCGGTCGGGGTGACGAAGCCGATCGGGCGCACCAGCAGCACCCGCCGGTCGTAGATCGAGGCGGCCCGGTCGACCTCGGCCAGCAGCAGGTCCGACGGGGACAGTCCACTGTAGACCGCCAGGGCGAGGGTGCACAGCGGCGAGCGGTCGTACACCTGGACCGGCCCCGTCGCGGCGAGCTGGCGGCGGCGCTGCAGGCCCACCACCCGGTCGGCGAAGCCGGGGTCGGTCCACGGCTCGGCGACGCCGCGCGCCTGCTCGGCGGCGATGACGTCGGTCGCCGCCTCGGCGACGGTCGTGACGCCGGTGAGCGCGCCGACGATCGATGTCTTGCCGGCCCCGGGCGCGCCCGTGACGATGAATCTGCGCATGGCGTGGCCCCACTACGATGACGGGATGGAGGAGAGCGTCGCGCGGATCGTCCGGCGGATGGAGCACTCGCTCGGACGCCTCGACGCGGGCGACGCACGCCGATTCTTCCACGAGACGTATCTGCGCACCACCCTGGCGGTCGCCGCGGAGATCGACCGGGGCGGGTTCGCCGACGGGCCGTGGCTCGAGCGGTGGGACGTGGTGTTCGCCGAGCTGTATCTCGACGCGTTCGACGCCCGCCTCGCCGGTGCCCCGGTGCCGGGGCCGTGGCGGGTCGCGTTCGACACCGCCCGCGACCGGCCCGGCCTGCCGCCGCTGCGGCACGTGCTGCTCGGGATGAACGCGCACATCAACTACGACCTGCCGCAGTCGCTCGTCGCCGTGATCTCCTCCGCGGAGTTCGACGATCCGGCGGCGCTGCGCCGGCGGGAGGCCGACCACCGGCACGTCGACGCGGTGCTGCTCAACCGGGTCGGTGCCGAGGACGTCCAGATGCGCTCGGTGTCGACGGTGCGCCGGCGGGACCGGCTGCTCGGGCCGCTCAACCGGGCCGCGACGAAGCGGGTCCTGCGCGAGGCACGGGCGAAGGTGTGGCGCAACGCGGCCGTGCTCGACCGGGCCCGCCGAGACGGCACCACCGAGGCGGTCCTGGGCCGGCTGGACCAGGCCTGCACCGCCAAGCTCATGGAGCTGACGGCACCCGGCCAGGTGATGCTGCGGCTGGCCCGGCGGGGCTTCGGCGTCACGGTTTAGCGCCCGGGCCGCCGGGTAGCGCCAGCGCCATCATGAACGAGATCACCGTGACCACCAGCATCAACGGCCGGACCGAGCAGCTGCGGCTGGCCGCCGGGGTGACGCTGCTCGACGCGCTGCACGACCGGCTCGGCCTCACCGGCACCAAGAAGGGCTGCGACCAGGGCGCCTGCGGGGCGTGCACGGTGCACGTCGACGGCCGGCGGGTGCTCGCCTGCCTCACCCTCGCCGCGCAGGTCGACGGCCGGGAGGTGCTCACCGTCGAGGGGCTCGGCGGCGGGCACCCGATGCAGGAGGCGTTCCAGCGGCACGACGCGTTCCAGTGCGGGTACTGCACGCCGGGCCAGGTGATGTCCGCCGTGGCCCTGCTGGACGAGGGCCGGGCCGGCACCGACGCCGACATCCGCGAGTTCATGAGCGGCAACCTGTGCCGCTGCGGCGCGTACCCGAACATCGTCGCCGCGATCCGGGAGGTGGCCGGCCGATGAGCGTCGGGTACACCCTGGCCGCCGACCCGGCGAGCGCGATCGCCACGGTCAGCGCCGACCCGGAGGCCGTGTTCCTGGCCGGCGGGACGACGCAGCTCGACCTCATGCTCAAGGACGGGGTCGTCGCGCCGCGGCGGCTCGTCGACATCAGCCGCCTGCCGCTGCGCGGGGTCACCGTGACCGACTCCGCGGTGCGGGTCGGCGCGACCACGACGATGGAGGAGCTGGCCGCGCATCCGGCCGTGCCGCCCTTCGTGCGCGAGGCGCTGCTGCTGGGCGCGTCGCCGCAGCTGCGCAACATGGCGACGATCGGCGGGAACCTGCTGCAGCGCACGCGGTGCCGGTACTTCCGGGATCCCGGGGTCGGCGCCTGCAACAAGCGGCGGCCGGGCAGCGGATGCGCCGCCGTCGACGGGGTCGCCCGGATGCACGCGATCCTCGGGGCGTCGCCGGCCTGCATCGCGCTGCACGCCTCGGATCTCGCGGTGCCGCTGACGGCGCTCGGGTCGGTCGTGCACCTGCGGTCCGAGAGCGGGCCGCGCTCGGTGCCCCTCACCGAGTTCTACCGGCTGCCGGGCACCTCGCCGGACCGGGAGAACGTCCTGCGGCACGGCGAGCTGATCACGGAGGTCGAGATCCCGCTGCTGCCGGCCGGGGCGCGCTCGACCTACCTCAAGGTCCGCGACCGCGCCTCCTACGAGTTCGCGCTGACCTCGGCCGCCGTCGCGACGGTCGCCGAGGGCGGCGTCATCGCCGCGGCGCGCATCGCGCTCGGCGGCGTCGGCACGGTGCCGTGGCGGGCCTGGGAGGCCGAGGAGGTGCTGCGCGACGCGCCGGCCTCCGAGGCGTCGTACCGGGCCGCGGCCGAGGCCGCCGTGCAGCAGCCGTTCACCGTGCCCGGCACCGAGTTCAAGGTCGAGCTGGCCAAGCGCACCGTGGTCCGGGCGCTGCGCACGACCGCCGGAGGCGCCGGATGACCACGCTGGAGCGCACCGACATCGACCGGGTCGACGGCCCGCGCAAGACGTCCGGCCGGGCGCCGTACCCGATCGACGTCACGTACCCGGGCATGGCGCACGCGGCCCTGGTGCGCAGCACGATCGCCGCCGGGCGGGTCACCGGGTTCGACACCGCGCGGGCGCGGGCGGTGCCCGGGGTCCTCGCCGTGGTGACGGCCGGCGACGCGCCGCACCTGAACCCCGCCCCCGACACCGGCCTGTGGCGCCAGCCGCCCCCGCCGCTGCAGCACACCAAGATCGTCCATCATGGACAGTACATCGGTCTCGTCGTCGCCGACACGATCGAACAGGCGACGGAGGCGTCCCGGCTCGTCGAGGCCGGCTACGAGCCGGTCGACGCCGTGCTCGGCCTCGACGACCCGCGGGCGGTCACGGTCGACGACCCGTTCGGCAGCGACCGGACCCGCGGTGCCGCCGCCGCGGCCCTGGCCACGGCCGACGTCGTGGCCGGCGGGCGGTACACCACGCCCGACGAGACGAACAACCCCATGGGCCTGTTCGCGACCGTCGCCGCCTGGGACGGCGACCGGCTCACCGTGCACGACACGACCCAGTGGCCCGACTCGGTCCGGGATGCGCTCGCCGGCGCGTTCGGGATCCCGGCGGCCGACGTGCGGGTCCTCGCGCCGTACGTCGGCGGCGGCTTCGGCGCCGGCCTGCGGGTCTGGCCGCACGTCCTGCTCGCCGCGATGGCGGCCCGCCTGGTGGAGCGGCCGGTGCGCCTGGCGCTGACCCGGCCGCAGATGTTCACCGGCATCGGCCACCGCCCGGCGACGGTCCAGCACATCCGCATCGGCGCCACCCGCGACGGCGTGCTCACCGCGATCGAGCACGACTCGGTCCAGCCGGTCGCGGTCGACGACGACAACATCGCCGAGTCCGTCACCACCGTCTCCTCCGTCGGGTACGCCTGCCCGAACGTCACCAACCGCGACCGCCAGAAGCGCCTGAACGTCCCGGTGCCGACCTCGATGCGCGGCCCCGGCGACGCCCAGGGCCACTTCGCGCTGGAGTGCGCGCTCGACGAGTTGGCCTACGAGCTGGGCCTCGACCCGGTCGAGCTGCGGCTGCGCAACCACGCCGACGAGCACCCGCAGCTGCGCCTGCCGTGGTCGTCGAAGGCGCTGCGCGAGTGCTACGCGCTGGGCGCCACCCGGTTCGGCTGGTGGGACCGCAACCCGGAGCCCCGCTCGATGCGCCGCGGCGACACGCTCGTCGGGTACGGCATGGCGGGCGTGAGCTTCTTCTGGTTCCAGCAGCCGTGCGACGCCCGGGCGACGATCGACCGGGAGGGGCGCGCCTACGTCCGCAGCGCCGCCACCGACATCGGCACCGGGACGTACACGGTGATGACCCAGCTCTCGGCCGAGCTGCTCGGCCTGCGGGTCGACCAGGTCCGGATGGGCCTCGGCGACACCGACCTGCCGGCCGCGCCGATGCAGGGCGGCTCGGGCATGACGGCGTCCCTCGGCAGCGCGATCCACTCCGCCGGCCACCGCCTCATCCAGGCGTTCCTCGACCTGGTCGCCGACGACGTCGCCTCCCCGCTGCGCGGCCTCACCGCCGCCGACGTGGTCGCGGCCGAGGGCCGCCTGGCCCACGCCGACGACCCGTCCCGCGGCGAGAGCTACCGCGAGATGCTGGACCGGCACGACCTGCCCGAGCTGACGGCGGACGGTTCGGCGGTACCGTCGAAGCCCGAGGAGCTGGGGCTGGCCCCGGCGGGCCCGTTCGCCGCCCGCTTCGCCGAGGTCCACGTGGACGCCGACCTGGGCCGGGTCCGCGTCGCCCGGCTCGTGTCGGTGGTGGACGGCGGCCGCATCCTCAACCCGAAGACGGCCCGCAGCCAGATCATCGGCGGCACGGTGGGCGGCATCGGCATGGCGCTGCTGGAGGAGACCGTCACCGACCCGCACACGGGGCGGATCGCCAACGCGACCTTCGGCGACTACCTGATCCCGGTGAACGCCGACGTCCCCGACCTGGACGTGGTCTTCGTCGGCGAGCCGGACCGCTTCAACCCGGTCGGCGTGAAGGGCGTGGGCGAGGTGGGCCTGGTGGGCGTGGCCCCGGCGATCGCCAACGCGGTCTTCCACGCGACGGGCAAGCGCATCCGCGACCTCCCGATCACCATCGACAAACTCCTCTAGGGCTGCAGCTCCGGGCGTATCTGCGGGTGCGCGAACAGCCCGGGCAGGCCGCCCGTGTGCACGAAGACGGTCCGCTCCCCGCGCGCGATGCGCCCGTCGGCGACGCAGGCGCGCAGCCCGGCCAGGGCCCGCCCGGTGTACGTCGGGTCGAGGAACAGCCCCTCGGTCCGCGCCGCCAGCCGCAGTGCGTCGGCCACCCCGGGGCCGAGCGTGCCGTACCCGGCGCCGACCTGTCCCCGCTCGATCATCGGCAGCTCGCCCTCCACCCCGAGCGCCCGCAGGGTCGCCACCGGGTCCGGCACCGCCCCGACGTCGACGCCGACCACCCGGGCGGCCCCGAGCCCGGCGACCAGCCCCGCCGCGGTCCCGCCCGACCCCAGCGCCACGACCACGCGGTCGATCCCGGGAAGCTGGGCCTCGAGCTCCTGGGCACATTCCAGATAGCCGCGCGCACTGTGCCGGCTGGAGCCGCCGAACGGGATGAGGAACGGCACGTCCCCGTCGTCCCGGACGCGCCGCTCCTGCTCGGCGGCCACCTCGCCGGTCGCCCGGTCCCCGGCCCAGACGATCCGGGCCCCGGCGAGCAGGTCGAGCACGAGGTTGCCCCGCGCCTGCGCGGGCGGGTCACCGCGCAGCACGAGCGTGACGGCCAGCCCGAGCCGCGCCCCGGCGGCGGCGGTGAGCCGGGCATGGTTGCTCTGGGCGGCCCCGGTGGTGACGAGGTGGGTGGCTCCCGCGGCGAGCGCCTGCGCGCACAGGTGCCGCAGCTTGCGCACCTTGTTGCCCCCACCGCCGAGCCCGGTGAGGTCGTCGCGCTTCACCCACAGCTCGTCGAGCCCGACCGCCGCGGCGAGCTGCCGGGCCGGCTCCAGTGGCGTCGGCCACGTCCCGAACGAGGGGATGGACACGTCTGCGACGATACCGGGAATGCACCACGCCGAGATCTTCGACCGCGACACGTTGACGACCGACCGCCTCCTGCTGCGCCCGTTCACCCGCGCGGACGCCCCGGAGGTCCACCGGGCCTGGCAGGACGAGCGGTTCATCGCCTCGGCCCCGGTGGACTACCCGTACGCGGCCGCCGACCTGGAAACCGCCCTCGCCTGGTGCACCACGGGCATCGAGCAGCGCCGCCTGGACGGCAAGGGGGTGGGCTTCGCGGTCGTCCCCCGGCCGGGCGGCCCGCTGGTCGGCCACGTCTCACTGTTCGGCGCCGACTGGCAGGCCCAGACGTCGGAGATCCACTACTGGACGGCCCCGTGGGCGCGCGGCCACGGCTACGCGGCGGAGGCGGCGGCCGCCGTGGCCCGCTGGGCCTTGACCACCCAGCGCCAGGCCCGCATCACCCTCCAGGTCGACACGAACAACCCGGCGTCCCGCCGCGTGGCCGAACGGGCAGGCTTCCACTTCGAGGGCATCCTGCGCAGCGTTGCACCGACCCGGGCGGGCGGCCGCGCGGACATGGCGGTCTACAGCCTCATCACGGAGGACCTGGCCCCGGCCCACGTCTGAGACCCGCCGCCCGGCGTGATCTTCGCTGACACGCTCAACGAAGATCACGCCGAGGTGTCACAACGCTCGCCTAGACGGCAGCCCGCTGGTCCAGCCACTTCAGGATCGCCTGGTTCGTTTCGTCCGGCTTTTCCTGCTGGATCCAGTGACCGCAGTCCAGGCTGACCACTTCCACGTTGGGCACGAACGCTGTCAGCCGTTCAGACCTCAGGACCGCGTCACGGTCGCCGTAGATCATGAGTGCGGGCTGCCGGATGACCGGGTCCACGTCGGCCAGCAGGCGCCAGTTGCGGTCGAGGTTCCGGTACCAGTTGATGCTGCCCGTGAAGCCGGTCGCCTCGAAGGCGGAGATGAAGACGGCCAGTTCTCCGTCGCTCATGACGGGCTCGCCGAGGGGGGTCTCCGCCCGGGCCAGATCGATCATCACCATGCCCGGCTGAGGCGGTTTCGCGGGCTCGTTCTTCCGGAAGATGTTGCGCAGGAACTGGGCTGTGTGCTCGTCGAGCACGGCGTCTGCGACGCCTGGCTTCCGGTTGAAGTGGACGAAGTAGAAGTCGGCGCCGAGGACGGCCTCCATGAACTCGATCCAGGGCGTCTCGCCGCGCTCCTGGTAGGGCAGGCTCAGCGCTACCACGCTGTTTCCTGCATTCTCTCGGCCCGCTTCGAAGACCTCGAGTTCCACACCGTTGACGCAGACAAGGGTGGGTTCGGGAAAGCCGGTCGGATCGAGCATCGCGTTTCCTCTCGGTCGTTTGGGGCGTCAGCGCCGGCGCAGCCGACGGCCGATGCGGTCATGTCGCCATCGTGCCGACCGAAACAGGTCACCCCATGACCGGTTTTCTGTGCGAGTGTTGCCGACGCCCGCCCGACAAGTTCCGCCCAGGACGAGACCGGATCACGCTCCGTCGAGATCCAGCACACGCAGCGCAGCCGACAGTCGCGAAAGCCACGTGCCGGCCGACCCCGCCACCGACGGATGGCCGTCGACGGCCCACCCCGGCAGCGCCCCGAGCGCGTCCCGGTCCACGAGCCGGCGCAGCCGCGGCGGTACCACCAGACCGTCGAGCGAGGCGAGCAGCACCGCGTCGTAGAGGTCCTTCCCGCCGACGACACCGCGCTCGGCGTGGTCGGCGATGAGCCACTGCAGCTTCCAGACCAGCGACAGCGCCGGCGAGGCGGTCCACAGCGCGTGCGGGGTGCCGCCGCCGTACCGGGGCACGGCCGTCAGCACCGGCGGCTCCGGCAGGGACTCGTCGTAGGCGAAGTCGAGCTGGACGGTGCCGCCGGATCCGTCGTCCGAGGAGAACGGCATCACCGTCCGGGCACCGCCCGGGTAGTAGCCGTACGACCGGCCGTGCACGGCGTCGGCCGGATGCAACCGCACCCAGCCCGCCGAGGGGTGCTCCTCGACGAGCTTCAACACCGCATCGTGCGGCCGGGGAGCGCCGACGGCCGAGGCCCGCCACGGGCGCGCGCCCTCCGCCGCGCCGGGCCGGACGACGAAGTCCAGGTCACCGGGCTCGCGGGCCCGGTCGCCGAACCACGCCGCCATCGTCGTGCTGCCCCGCAGCACCAGCGTGTCCACGCACCCGGACCGGGCCACCAGCCCGAGCACGTGGTCGAGGGCGGCGAGCCGCGCGCTCACGACAGCCAGCCCGCGTCGACGGCCGGGTTGGAGTCCACGACCACGAACTCCTCCTCGACCTCCACGATCTCGAACGCGGAAAGGTCGGCGAGCAGCGCCGCGAGCCGCCGCGCCGCCTCCGCCCGGGCGACGTCGTAGCAGCGCTGCGTGACGAACCGGTGCGACCGGCCGTCCGGGAACGTCCGCCGGGCGTTGCGGGACACGTGCGCGCCGTGCCGCACGGCGACCTCGCGGACGGCGTCCGGCGCACCGGCGAGCAGCAGCTTCACGTGGTGCTCGAAGTAGCCGCCGTCGACCGCCGGATGCTCGGGAGACCCCTCGATCTTGACCCGCGTCACCGTCAGCCCGGAGGAAGCCAGCCGGGCCGCGGCATCGGACGCGACCGAACGGGCAGCCGGCAGCGAGCCGCGCGCGCCGAGCGTGAGCATCGGCTGGTCCGGACAGTCCCCGCGGTCCAGGACGATCCGGGTGTACTTCCACCCGCACCCGGCGACGACCCCGGCCAGCAGCGGCGACGGCAGCACCGTCAGGTGGATCTCGTACGCGTCCGCAAGCACGCGGCAGAGGGTAGCGCGGTCAACTTCTTGCACCGAGGGTTCGGTTATTGCATTTACAAACCCGAGTATGTACCGTCATCGCCACGAAACATCGCAACCGGTGGATGCCTGGGGCTTCGGCGGCCCAAGCGACACCCGACACCCGGCCCGAGCCATACCGGCCCGAGCCACACCCCGCGTGTCCGGGAAGGACCCCAACCGATGTCACCGCCGAACCGTGCCCGCAGGGCGGCCGCCACCGCCCTGCTCCTCCTGGCCCCCGGCATCGCCGCGATCGCGGCGCCAGCGCCGGCCGCGGCCGCCATCCCCGCCTCCGACTACCAGCAGGTCGAGCTCGCCAAGGGCATCAACGAGGTGGGCGAGCCGATGTCGATCGCCGTGCTGCCCGACCGCTCGGTGCTGCACACCGCCCGCAACGGTACCCTGCGGCGCACCGACGCCGCCGGGAACACGGCCGTCGTGGCCAACATCCCCGTCTACACCCACGACGAGGAGGGCCTGCAGGGCGTCGCCATCGACCCGGGGTTCGCCACGAACCGGTACATCTACCTCTACTACGCGCCGCCGCTGAGCACGCCCGGCGGCGACGCCCCCGCGTCCGGCGGCGACTGGAACGTGTGGAAGGGCGTCAACCGGCTGTCCCGGTTCACGCTGAACACCAACTGGACGCTGAGCGGCGAGAAGGTCGTGCTGGAGGTCGGCACCGACCGTGGCATGTGCTGCCACGTCGGCGGCGACCTCGACTTCGACGCGGCCGGGAACCTGTACCTGTCGACGGGCGACGACTCCAACCCGTTCGACTCCAACGGGTACTCGCCGCTGGACGAGCGGACCGACCGCAACCCGGCGTACGACGCCCAGCGCAGCGCCGGCAACACCAACGACCTGCGGGGCAAGGTCCTGCGGATCAAGGTGAACGCGGACGGCTCGTACTCGATCCCGTCCGGGAACCTGTTCGCGCCCGGCACGCCGAACACGCGGCCGGAGATCTACGCGATGGGGTTCCGCAACCCGTTCCGGATGAGCGTCGACAAGCCCACCGGGATCGTCTACGTCGGCGACTACGGCCCCGACGCCGGCGTCACCGACGCGAACCGGGGACCGTCCGGGCAGGTCGAGTTCGACCGGGTGACGAGCGCGGGCAACTACGGCTGGCCGTACTGCACCGGCACGAACACGACGTCGGAGACCTACAACGAGTGGAACTTCGCCAGCAACAGCACCGGCCCGAAGTACAACTGCACCGGCGGCCCGACGAACAACTCCTTCCGCAACACGGGCCAGCAGACCCTCCCGCCGGCACGGCCGTCCTGGATCCGCTACGCCGGTGACGCCGGCAGCCCGCCCGAGTTCGGCAGCGGCTCCGAGTCGCCGATGGGCGGACCGGTGTACCGCTACGACGTCAGCAACCCGTCGGCGGTCAAGTTCCCGCAGTCGCTCGACGGGAAGTTCTTCGCCGGCGAGTTCGGCCGCCGCTGGATCAAGGCGGTCACGGTCAACGCCGACGGCTCCCCCGGCACGATCGAGAACTTCCCCTGGTCCGGCATGCAGATCATGGACCAGGCGTTCGGCCCGGACGGCGCGCTCTACGTGCTCGACTACGGCGCCGGCTTCGGCAACGGCGACGCCAACTCGGCGCTGTACCGCATCGAGTACATCGGCGGCGGCAACCGCGCCCCGATCGCCGTCGCGGGCGCCAACCCGGTGTCCGGACCGGCCCCGCTGGCCGTCCAGTTCTCGTCGGCGGGCAGCAGCGACCCGGAGGGCCAGGCCCTGTCCTACTCGTGGGCGTTCGGCGACGGGGGTACCTCGACCGCCGCGAACCCGTCGCACACGTACACCAACGCCGGCACGTACACGGCGACGCTCACCGTCCGCGACCCGCAGAACGCCACCGGCTCGGCGAGCGTGACGATCAGCGTCGGCAACACGATGCCCACGGTCACCATCACGACCCCGCCCAACGGATCCCTGTTCTCGTTCGGCGACACCATCCCGTACCAGATCACCGTCACCGATCCCGAGGACGGCAGCATCGACTGCAACCGGGTCAAGCTGACCTACATCCTCGGCCACGACAGCCACGGCCATCAGATCAGCCAGAAGACCGGCTGCTCGGGCACGATGACCGTGCCGACCGACGGCGAGCACGACGCGGCGGCGAACGTCTTCGCGGTGTTCGACGCCGAGTACACCGACAACGGCGGCCTCGTCGCGCACAAGCAGCACATCCTGCAGCCCCGGCTGCGCCAGGCCGAACACTTCGGCGCCATGCAGGGCGTCCAGGTGTTCGACAAGGCCTCGGCCGAGGGCGGCAAGACCGTCGGGGAGATCCAGAACGGTGACTGGATCTCGTTCCAGCCGTACCTGCTGAACAACGCCACGTCGTTCAGCGCCCGGGTCTCGTCGGCCGGCGCCGGCGGCACGATCTCGCTGCGGGCCGGCTCGCCGACCGGCACCCTGCTCGGCTCGGCGACGGTCCCGGTGACCGGCGGCTGGGACACGTTCGTCAACGTCACCGGCGCGATCGCGAACGCGCCGTCGACGGCGGGCACGCTGTACCTCGTCTTCACCGGCGGCGCCGGCGCGCTCTACGACGTCGACTCGTTCACCCTGAACACCGGCACCGTCCAGCCCCCGACCGGGCGGGTCGAGGCCGAGTCGTTCACCTCGCAGTCCGGCGTGCAGATCGTCGCCGACGGCGCGGCACACGGCGGCAACCGGGTCGGCTACATCGACGGCGGCGACTGGGTTGGGTACTCGTCGGTCAACGTCTCGGGCAAGACCGGCTTCACCGCGCGGGTCGCCTCCGGCGGCACCGGCGGCACGATCCAGATCCGGTCGGGCTCGCAGACCGGGCCGCTGCTCGGGTCGGTCGCGGTCGGCAACACCGGCGGCTACGGCACGTTCGTCGACGTCAGCACCACGATCACCGCGGGCTCCGGCGCGCTGTTCCTGGTGTTCGTCGGCACCGGCACCGGCGGCCTGTTCGACGTGGACGACTTCGAGCTGACGGGTGGCTCCAACCCGCCGGCGACGAACCTCGCGCTGAACAAGACGGCCACCGCCGACAGCCAGTGCGCGTCGACCGAGGGACCGGCCAA
>NZ_BMPI01000015.1:0-15658 GCF_014647515.1 Dactylosporangium sucinum
TGATCGCCTGGTTCGAGTCCCTCACGCCGTCGCCGGCGGCCCTGCCCGCCCGCGCCCGATCGACGACCTCCGCGCCGTCGCTGCCGCTCGACGGCGACTGGCGGTTCCGCTTCGCCGAGCGAGCCGACGGCGCCGACGACTTCGCGTCGCCCGCGTTCGACGACTCGGGCTGGAGCATCCTCGCGGTGCCGTCGCACTGGCAGCTGGCCGGCCACGGGGCACCCGCGTACACGAACGTCGACTACCCCTTCCCGCTCGACCCGCCGCGGGTGCCGTCCGCGAACCCGACCGGCGACTACCGCCGCTCGTTCTCCGTGCCGCCGGACTGGCCGGCCGGGCGGACCTGGCTGCGGTTCGACGGCGCGGACTCGGCGGCGCGGGTGTGGCTCAACGGGACCGAGGTGGGCACGACGACGGGCAGCCGCCTGCCGACCGAGTTCGACGTGACCGCACTGCTGCGCCCGGAGAACGTCCTGGCGGTGCGGGTGGTGCAGTGGAGCGCGGGCTCGTACCTCGAGGACCAGGACATGTGGTGGCTCTCGGGCCTGTTCCGCGGCGTGACGCTGGTGTCGCGGCCCGCCTCGGGCGCACTGGACGACGTCTGGGTCCGCGCGTCCTACGACCACCACACCGGCTCCGGCGCCCTGCTCGTCGAGGCGACCGGCGCCGAGGTGCGCGTGCCGGAGCTCGGCCTCGTCGCACCTTCCGGCCAGGTCGTACACGTCCCCCACGTCGAGCCGTGGTCGGACGAGTCGCCGCGGCTGTACGACGTCGTCGTCAGCACCGGCGCCGAGACCGTCACCGTGCGGGCCGGGTTCCGGACGGTCGCGATCGAGGACGGGGTGCTCACCCTCAACGGCCGCCGGGTGCTGTTCCGCGGCGTGAACCGCCACGAGTTCCACCCCGACCGCGGCCGCGCCGTCACCGAGGACGACATGCTCGCCGACGTCCTGCTCATGAAGCGGCACAACGTCAACGCCGTGCGCACCAGCCACTACCCGCCACACCCGCGGTTCCTGGAGCTGTGCGACGAGTACGGGCTGCTGGTCGTCGACGAGTGCGACCTGGAGACCCACGGCTTCTGGCACCACGACTGGCGCGGCAACCCGGCCGACGACCCGCGGTTCGAGGCGCTGTGCGTCGACCGCATGCGGCGCATGGTCGAGCGGGACAAGAACCACCCGAGCGTCGTGCTGTGGTCGCTGGGCAACGAGAGCGGCGCCGGGCGCAACCTGGCCGCGATGGCCGCCTGGGCGAAGGCCCGCGACGACAGCCGCCCGCTGCTGTACGAGCGCGACTGGACCTGCCGCGACGTCGACGTGTACAGCCGGATGTACCTCACCCACGCCGAGGTCGACGCGATCGGCCGGCACGCCGAGGAGCCGCTGCCCGACCCGGTCCTCGACGCCCGCCGGCGCGCGCTGCCGTTCATCCACGTCGAGTACGCCCACGCGATGGGCAACGGCCCCGGCGGCCTCGCCGAGTACCAGGAGCTCTACGAGCGGTACCCCCGCTGCCAGGGCGGCTTCGTGTGGGAGTGGATCGACCACGGCCTGCGCGCCCGCACACCGGACGGCCGCGAGTACTACGCCTACGGCGGCGACTTCGGCGAGGCCCTCCACGACGGGAACTTCGTCGCCGACGGCCTGCTCTTCCCGGACCGGACCCCGTCGCCGGGCCTGCTCGACCTGAAGAAGGCCGTGGAGCCGGTCCGCATCACGCGTACCGGCGCGGCCCTGACGATCGCCAACCGGTACGCCGTCTCGGACCTCACCCATCTCCGGTTCGTGTGGACGCTGGAGGACGACGGCGTCGAGGTCGCCCGCGGGACGCTGGTCGCCCTGGCCGCCGGGCCGGGGGCGGTCGCGGACGTGGACCTGCCGGACCTGCCGGAGACCGCCGGGGAGGCGTTTCTGGCCGTCCGCGCCGTCCTGGCCGAGGACACCGCCTGGGCGCCGGCCGGTCACGAGATCGCCTGGGCGCAGTTCCGCGTCGGCGCGGCCGCGGCGCCTTCGCTCCGACCGGCTCCGGCGGCCGGCCCCGTGGTCGACGGCGGATCGATCCGGGTCGGCCCGGCCACCTTCGACGCCGCCGGCCGCCTGACCCGCCTCGGCCCGCTCGCGGTCGACGGTCCTTCGCTGCAGGTCTGGCGCCCGCTGACCGACAACGACCGCGGCGCCCACGGCGAGGCCCTGGAGCCGCGCTGGCGGGCGGCCGGCCTGCACCGCCTGACCAGCCGCGTCGACGAGGTCTCCGCCGGCCCGGCGGCGCTCACCGTCCGGACCCGCGTGGCCGCGGCGGCGTCGACCGCGGGGCTGCACGTGCGGTACACCTGGAGCTGCGTGGACGACGAGAGCGTGCGCCTCGTCGTGGACGTCTCCCCGGACGGGCCGTGGGACGTCCCGCTGCCGATGCTGGGGCTGGTGCTGGCGCTGCCCGGCGCGCTGTCGGAGGTAACGTGGTTCGGGCGCGGTCCTGGCGAGGCATACCCTGATACCGGCCTGGCGACACGGGTCGGCCGGTTCTCGGCGTCGGTGGCGGGGATGCAGACGCCGTATGTCTTCCCCCAGGAGAACGGCCGCCGCGCCGAGGTCCGCTGGGCCACGCTGACGTCCACCGGCGGCGCGGGCCTGCGCGTGGCGGGCGCGGTGCCGTTCGGCCTGACGGTCCGCCCGTGGCCGGCGGGCGCCCTGGACGCGGCCACGCACCCGACGGACCTGTCCGCGGACGGCCGGACGTGGCTGACGCTGGACGCGGGCCACCACGGCATCGGCTCGGCATCGTGCGGCCCGGGCCCGCTGCCGGCGTACCTCCTGGCAGCCGCTCCGACCCGCCTGGACCTGACGCTGACGCTCCTCTGACGCCGATCTGGCAGACCTCGCCGACCCGGCAGTTGACCTTGGTGGGTTACCGCCGCCAGGGCGTCCGCAGAGTTCCAAGGTCAACTACGGGCGCGGGTCACCGGGCGCGGGTCACCGGGCGCGGGTCACCGGGCGTAGGCCGCCGTCAGGGCCGGGAGGGCGTTGCCTGACCAGTCGAACAACGTCAGGTTGTCGTTGGGGTTGCCCTCGCCGGGGGTCCAGCCCACGCCCGGCAGCCAGCCGGGCTCCCAGGCGAAGAAGCCCGCGCCCAGGCCCGACGGCACCCCGGACAGGATGCGGCGCAGCTCGCGGAAGTACGCGGCCTGGCCCGCCGGGGTCGGGGGGTACGCCGCGCCGTCCGGGAGGGCCGACGGGTCGGTCAGGAGGTTGGGCAGGGGGTCGCCGTTGGCCATCGTCCACGGATACGAGGTCTCGGTCACCACGATCGGCTTGCCGTAGCGGGTCGCCAGGTCCGTCAGGTTGGCCGACAGCGCCGACAGTGCGCCGTGCCAGAACGGATAGTACGACAGGCCGATCACGTCGAACGCCACCCCGACCCGATCATAGAACCACCGCGCGCCGCCGTTGTCGCCGCCGCGGTCGATGTGCACCATCGTCAGCAGCCGGTGGCCGCGCGGCGTGGCGGCCCGGGCGCCCGTGAGCGCCGCTTCGAGCAACGTCGTGAAGCCCGCCCAGTCGGCGCCCGACGGGCGGTAGATCTGGCCGACCGGCCACAGCATGCCGGCCGTGACCTCGTTGCCGGTCTGGATCATGTCGACCGGCGTGCCCTGGCGGGCGAAGGCCGTCACCACGTCGGCGGTGTAGGAGCGGACCGTCGCCGTGAGGGTCGCCAGGTCCTGGCCGGCCCAGGCGGCCGGGGTGTCCTGGTGGCCGGGGTCGGCCCAGAAGTCGGAGTAGTGCAGGTCGAGCAGCACCTTCAGGCCGGCCCGCTTGGCCCGGGCGGCCAGGCGGAGAGCCTGGTCGAGGTCGCTGTAGCCGGGCGGCGGGGCGGTCCACACGCGCAGGCGGACCCAGGTGGCGCCGGCCGCGCGCAGGATGTTCTCGATGCGGTCCGTCCGGCCGCGGAAACGGTACCGCACGCCGGCCGCCTCCTCCTGCAGCGTGAACGAGATGTCGGCACCGCGGACGCCGCGCAATGCGACGGCACGGACCGCAGGGGGCAGCGGCAACGCGGCGAAGCCGACACCGGCGAGCAGCGTGCGTCGGGTCAGGGACATGGCGGTTCCCTTCAGACGGAGAGGTCAACCCCCGTGAGCGCGGCGCAATGCGCGAGGACCGCCGACTGGACCGAGCGGTCGTCAGCCTGCGGATTGAGCCGCACCTCGCGGCGGTCGTGGAAGAACGCGCCGGTCACGACGGCCGCCGGCTGGAACGACGTGGCCAGCCAGACCGGCGTCTCGGCACCCCGTGCGACGCCGAACGGGGCCGAGTAGTCGCTCATCTTCGTGCGGATCCACCCCGGGTGCACCGCGTTGCAGCGCAGGTCGGGGCGGCGGCGGGCCACCGCGAACGCGAGGGCGGTCAGGGCGAGCTTCGCGTTGGCGTAGGCGGCGCCGGCCGTCCACGACTGTGAGAGCTGCAGGTCGTCGACGTCCAGCTTGGCCCGGGCGATCGCGTCGGAGCTCACGAACACCAGCCGGGCGGACGGCGGGGCGAGCGCGGTCAGCAGGTACGGCGCGACGACGTTGACCTGGAACGTCTCCTCGATGCCGTCGGCCGTCACCGGCCGCCGGTCGCCGCGGGGCGCCCAGCCGGCGTTGTGGATCACCACGTCGAGCTCGGGCAACGACAGAGCCATCGCGCGGGTCGAGGCCAGCGAGGCGAAGTCGCCGACGACGAACTCGCCGTGCAGGTCCGGGCGGTGACGGCCGTGCCGCACCACGTGATGTCCGCGGCGGGTCAGCTCGGCGGCGATCTCCGCGCCGATCCCGTCGGACGACCCGGTGACGAGGACTAAGCTCATGGGAGGCACCGTACGTGACCGCTCACAGATGTTCCACACCCGATTTTCCCAGAAACAATCTTGTCACTAGGGGTTGACAGCACCGGGCACGGGTGTTGACTCTGTGATCGCTCACAGACCACACACCCCCGAATCGCGGATCTGGAGGGCGACCATGCCCAGCAACCACTCCCGGCGCACCTTCCTGAAGGCCGTCGCCGGCGCCACCTTGCTCGCCGCATGCAGCGACGACGACTCCGACACCCCCACCAGCGGCGGCCCCGACGACCCCGCCGACCTGCAGTTCTGGACCTGGGCCACGAACATCGAGCAGGTCGTCGACGGGTGGAACAAGAAGAACCCGACGCAGAAGGTCACCGTCAACCGCCTCGCGCAGGGCGAGGAGCTCATCACGAAGATCCTCACCGCGCACCGGGCCGGCAACGCGCCCGACCTCATGCAGGCCGAGTACCAGGCGCTGCCGGTGCTCATCACCAACGGCGTGGCCAAGGACCTGTCGGCCGTCGCGAGCAGCGTCAAGTCCGAATTCACCGACGGGACCTGGAGCCTCACCTCGTTCGGCGGCAAGACCTACGGCATCCCGCAGGACGTGGGGCCGATGATGCTGTACTACCGCGAGGATCTCTTCACGCAGTACGGCCTCACGGTGCCGAAGACCTGGGCCGAGTTCGCCGAGGTCGCGAAGGTGGTCCGGCAGAAGGACCCGAAGCGGTACCTCGCCACCTTCTCCTCCGGCGACCCCGGCTGGTTCGCCGGCCTCGCCGAGCAGGCCGGCGCCAACTGGTGGACCAACGACAACGGCACCTGGACCGTGGCCATCAACGACGCGGCCACCAAGAAGGTCGCCGACTTCTGGGGGAAGCTCGTCAACGACGGCACGCTGTCGGGCAAGCCGATGTACACCCCGGAATGGAACACCGCCATGAGCGACGGCACGCTGCTCGCCTGGCCCAGCGCCATCTGGGGCGCGGGCGTGCTCGAAGGCGTCGCGGGCAGCACCAAGGGCAAGTGGAAGATGGTCCCGATGCCGCAGTGGGACGCCGGCGCACCGGCGACCGGCTACTGGGGCGGCTCGGCGACCGCGATCTGGGCCAAGTCGAAGCAGCAGGCGCAGGCCGAGAAGTTCGTGAAGTGGCTCAACACCGACCCCGAGTCGGTGGAGCTGCTGGTGAGCGCGGGCGGCATCTACCCGGCCGCGACGAAGGGCCAGTCGACGCCGGCGCTGTCGAAGGCGCCCGCAATGATGCCGAACCAGCCCACGTTCTACGCCGACGCCGCGGCGATCGCCAAGACGGCGCGCGGCTTCAACTGGGCGCCGAACGTCAACGTCACCTACGGCCAGTACAGCGACATCTTCGCCAAGGCGATCCAGGACAAGAGCGACTTCACCGCCGCCACCGACGCCCTGCAGGCCGCGTCCGTCGCGGACCTGAAGAAGCAGGGCTTCACGGTCAAGGGCGCATAGCGGTGCGCCGGCCCCGCCGGTCCGCCGGCCCCACCCCGTACGTGATGCTCAGCCCGGCCGTCGTCCTGCTCGTGCTCTTCCTGCTCGTCCCCATCGGCTACACGGTGTGGCTGAGCCTGCGCGCGTCCCGGGTCACCGGCGGGGGCCTGGGACTGCGCGTCGAGCGGTTCGTCGGCCTGGAGAACTACGCGGACGTGCTCAGCCACCCCGACTACGTCGACGGCCTCGTCCGGCTGCTCGGCTACGGCGCGATCGTGGTGCCGACGATGATGGGCCTGGCGCTGCTGTTCGCCCTGCTGCTCGACACGCCCGGGGTCCGCTTCGCGCGGGCCTCGCGGATCGGCATCTTCCTGCCCTACGCGGTGCCCGGCGTGATCGCCTCGCTGCTGTGGGGGTTCCTGTACCTGCCGAAGGTCAGCCCCATCCGGGACGCCGCCGAGGGCCTCGGCCTGCCGGCGCCCGACTTCCTCACCCAGGGCTCGGTGCTGTACGCGGTGGCGAACATCGGCGTGTGGGGCGGCGTCGGCTTCAACATGATCGTGCTCTACACGGCGCTGCGCGGCATCCCGCAGGAGCTCTACGACGCCGCCCGCATCGACGGGGCCACCGAGGTGCAGATCGCGCTGCGGGTGAAGCTGCCGCTGCTCACGCCGGCCCTGGTGATGACCGGCATCTTCGCGCTCATCTCGACGCTGCAGGTGTTCAGCGAGCCGGCGACGCTGCGGCCGCTCACCGACGCCATCCCGTCCACGTGGGTGCCGCTCATGGCCGTCTACACCGACGCATTCGTCAACAGCGACATCCACACGGCAGCCGCGGCCTCGGTCGTGCTCGCGCTGGGCACGCTGGTGGTTTCCGCGACGGTACTGCGGATGCTGCAGAAGCGGGCGTTCGGGTCATGAGGGGAAGACTGGCACCGACGCTGATCCTCGTGCTGGGCGCGCTCTACTGCGTCGGCCCGGTGCTCTGGGTGGTGTTCGCCGCGACCAAGGGCCCGGACGAGCTGTTCAGCACGTTCTCGTTCTGGCCGACCTTCGAGGGCGGCTTCACCTACAACCTGACCCACCTGCTGAGCTTCCGCGACGGCGTCTTCGGCCGGTGGGCGCTCAACAGCCTGTTCTACGCGGGCCTGGGCGCGGCGCTGTCCGTCGCCGTGTCCACGATCGCCGGCTACGCCCTGGCGAAGTACCGCTTCCCCGGCCGCGAGGCGATCTTCCTGGTCATCCTGGCCGGGGTGCTCGTCCCGCAGATCACCCTGGCCGTCCCGCAGTACCTGCTCATCTCCGAGCTCGGCCTGGTCGACTCGTACTGGGCGGTCCTGCTGCCCAGCATCATCAGCCCGTACGGCATCTATCTCTCCCGCATCTACGCCTCGGCGGTCGTCCACGACGACATGCTGGAGGCCGGGCGGGTCGACGGGGCGGGCGAGTACCGCCTCGCCTGGCGGATCGGGCTGCCGCCGATGGTCCCGGGCATGGTGACGCTGTTCCTGCTCCAGTTCATCGCGATCTGGAACAACTTCCTCCTGCCGTACATCATGATCGCCGACGACCGGCGCTTCCCGCTCACCGTCGGCCTGTTCTCCATGCTCAACCAGGGCGCCAGCCAGCCGGCCCTCTACTCGCTGGTGATCATGGGCGTGTTCCTGTCCATCCTGCCGCTCATCGCGCTGTTCCTGTTCCTGCAGCGGTACTGGCGGCTCGACCTCGTGAGCGGCTCGATGAAGGGATGACCATGCGGTTTCCGGATGGCTTCGTGTGGGGCGCGGCCACCGCCGCGTACCAGGTGGAGGGCGCCGTCGACGAGGACGGCCGCGGCCCGTCCATCTGGGACACCTTCACTCGGGTGCCGGGCGCGATCGCCGGCGGCGACACCGGCGACGTCGCCTGCGACCACTACCACCGCTACCCGCAGGACGTCGACCTGCTCGCCGGCCTCGGGCTGGGCGCCTACCGCTTCTCGATCGCCTGGCCGCGCATCCAGCCCGACGGTCGCGGCCCGGCCAGCCAGAAGGGCCTCGACCACTACCGGCGCGTGGTCGACCGGCTGCTGGAGCGCGGCGTCACGCCGTACGTCACCCTCTACCACTGGGACCTCCCGCAGGCGCTGCAGGACGCGGGCGGCTGGCCGGAGCGGGACACGGCGCACCGGTTCGCCGAGTACGCGGCGCTGGTCCACGACGCGCTCGGCGACACCGTGCGGCACTGGACGACGATCAACGAGCCGAAGGTGGCCAGCCACGCGGGCTACGGCACCGGGATCCACGCGCCGGGTGTCCGGGACCTCGCACTGCGCGACCGGGCCGTGCACCACCTGCTGCTCGGGCACGGCCTGGCGCTGCAGGCGCTGCGGCCGGGCGGCAACACGCTGGGCATCACGCTCGACGTGAGTCCCGTGCTGCCCTACTCCCCCGACCCGCAGGACGTCGCCGCGGCCCGCCGGGTCGACGTCGACAGCCACCGGCTCTTCCTCGACCCGCTGCTGACCGGCCGCTACCCGGTCGCGCTCGACGCGGTCCGCGACGGCGACCTGGACCTGATCGCCGCGCCGGTCGACTTCCTCGGCGTCAACTACTACCGGCGCATCTACGCCCGCGCGGTGCCGCACGGGGCGCTGCGGGCCGAGGAGCTGGCCCCGCCCGGGCTGCCGGTCACCACGGTCGGCTGGCCGGTCGAGCCCGACGGCCTGCGCGAGGTCCTCGTCATGCTGCGCGACGACTACCCGGGGCTGCCGCCGCTGTTCGTCACCGAGAACGGCGCCGCCTTCCCGGACGTCGTGGCGGCCGACGGGAGCGTCGACGACCCGCTGCGGGTCGACTACCTGCACGGGCACCTGCTCGCGCTGCGCGAGGCGATCTCGGAAGGGGTGGATGTCCGGGGGTACTTCGTGTGGACGCTCCTCGACAACTTCGAGTGGGCGGAGGGCTTCGCCGCACGCTTCGGCATCGTGCACGTCGACTACGCTGACCAGCGGCGGGTGCCCAAGACGAGCGCACGCTGGCTGGGGCGCGTGGCGCGGGACAACGCCGTGCCGCCGCCGAAGTAGGCTGAGTGACGGTTCTGTACGAGGGAGCGCTGTGTCCGACGGCACCACTCCGGATGCCCCGCATCCCAAGTCCCGCGGCGCCGCCCGGCGGGCGATGCGGCGCGGGCCGACGATCGACGACGTCGCCGAGCTCGCCGGCGTGTCGCGGGGCACCGTCTCGCGGGTGCTCAACGGCGCGCGGTATGTGAGCCCGGCCGCGCTGAAGGCCGTCGAGCGGGCCATGCGGCAGACCGGCTACACCGTCAACCAGAGCGCCCGGAGCCTGGTCACCAAGCGGTCCGACGCGGTGGCGTTCGTGCTGTCCGAGCCGCAGGAGCGGCTGTTCGAGGACCCCAACTTCAGCGTCCTGCTGCGGGCCTGCACCCAGGCGCTCGCCGCGCACGACATCAGCCTCATCCTCATGCTGGAGTCCGACGAGGACGAGCGGGACCGGGTGCTGCGGTACGTGCGGGGCGGCCACGTCGACGGGGTGCTGCTGATCTCCGCGCACTCCGGCGACTCGCTGATCGCCAGCCTGGCCCGCGGCGACGTGCCCACCGTCGCCTGCGGCAAGCCGGCCGGGGACATCGGCATCCCCTACGTGGCGGCCGAGGACCGCGAGGGGGCGCGGCAGATGACCCGGCACCTGGTGGAGCAGGGCCGCAAGCGGATCGGCATGATCGGCTGCCCGCAGATCGCCGGCGGCGCCGAGCGGCTGGAGGGCTACCGCGACGTCCTGGGCCGCCGGGCGCTGCGCCGGCTGGTCGTCGACGCGCCGAGCTACAGCCACTCGGCCGGCGCCGAGGCGATGCGCCGCCTGCTGGCGACCAGCCCCGACATCGACGCGGTCTTCGCCGCCTCCGACTCGCTCGCGGCGGGCGCCCTGACCGAGTTACGCCGCGCCGGCCGCGGCGTCCCCGACGACGTGGCGGTCGGCGGCTTCGACGACTCGCGGATCGCCCGGGAGACCGACCCGGCCCTGACCACGATCCGCCAGCCGCTGGAACTCGTGAGCCGCAACATGGTCGATGTCCTGCTCCGCCTGATCCGCCGCGAGCCGGCCGCGTCCCGGCTCCTGCCGACCGAACTGGTGGTCCGCGAGTCCGCCTGACGGCAAATGTTCATTTGCGGTCGCGGGCCACGCGCCGATGATGGATCCCGTGCCGCAGGTCACACCCGTGAGCCCGCCCGAGACCGTCGGGCCGCTCGCTCGGCAGGTCGCCGTCGTCGACGCCACCATGCGCTGTTCGGAGCTCGACATGAGCTTCCGCACGGAGCCCGGGCTGCCGTGCGTGGCCGTGCTGTATCTCGACGGCGGCATCGGCCTGATCAGCCGCGACCGCTTCTTCCAGCTGATGTCGGGCCCGTTCGGCTACGGCCGCGCGCTGTGGGAGAAGACCCCCGTCGGCCGCACCGCCGACCCGGCCCCGATGATCGTCGACGAGGAGGCGCTCGTCATCGACGTCTGCGAGCAGCTCGGCCGGCGCGACCGGGTCCGCCGCTACGACGACGTGCTGGTGCGCCGGCCCGGCGGGCGGCTCGCCCGGGTGTCGGCGGCCCGGCTCTACGAGGCGCTCGCCGACCTCATGGCCCACCGGGCGGTGCGCGACCCGCTGAGCGGGCTGGTCAACCGGTCGCACTTCCTCAACCGGCTCGCGGCCGCCTGCCGCGACACCCACCAGCCGGGCGTCGCCGTCGTGTTCGTTGACCTCGACCGGATGAAGCAGGTCAACGACACGCTCGGGCACAACGTCGGCGACCGGCTCATCATCTCCGCCGCCCACCGCCTGGTGAACGCGGCCCGCGACGGCGACCTCGTGGCCCGGCTCGGCGGCGACGAGTTCGCGGTCCTCGGCCGGATCGCCGGCGGGTCCCGCCCCGACCTGTCGGCGGTCGCGCTCGGCGAGCGGTTCCGGCTGGCGATCGCCACCGCCGACCCGGAGCTGCCGGCCGGCGCGCACAGCGTGGCCAGCGTCGGCGTCGCGGTCGGCGCCGCCGGGACGGACGCGGAGACGCTGCTCAGCGAGGCCGACATGGCCATGTACCGCGCGAAGCAGTCCGGCGGCGACACCGTCCGCATCGTCCTGGACGTCGGCGCGCAGCTCGACCCGCACATCTCCGACGGCATCCTGACCGCGATCGACCGGGGCGAGCTGCGGCTGTTCTACCAGCCGATCATGGGCCTGACCGACGGCCGGGTCCACTCCGTCGAGGCCCTCGTGCGCTGGCAGCACCCGCGGCACGGGCTGCTCACGCCGGACCGCTTCCTGCCCGACGTGCACCGGGCCCGGCTGCTGCCGGCGCTGGACCGCTGGGTGCTCGACCGCGCCTGCGCCGACCTGGCCGAGTGGGACTTCACGCTGGGGGCGCAGGCGCCGCGGTACGTGAACGTCAACCTCACCGTCGAGACGCTCGTCGGCGCCGGCCTGGCCGGCCAGGTCCTCGCCAGCACCGACCGCGCCTCGCTCGCCCCGGCCCGGCTGCGCGTCGAGCTGCCCGAGTCGGCCGACCTGGCCCAGCTGCAGGACGTCACCCGCCAGCTGCGCGAGCTGCGCAACAACGGGGTCGGCATCGTCCTGGACGACATGGGCGCCGGCTCGGCTACCCTGCGCCACCTGTCCGTCCTGCCGGTGACCGGCGTGAAGATCGACCGATCGTTCGTCGCCGGCATGCTGGCCAACCGCAACGACCACGCGGTCATCAAGCTGCTGGCCGACCTGGGCCGCAGCACGGGCCTGGACGTGACGGCCGAGGGCGTGGAGAGCGACGAGCAGCTCGACCGGCTGCGCCACCTCCACGTCCCGTTCGCGCAGGGCTACCTGCTCGGCATGCCCGCCCCGGCCGACCACCTGACCACCCTGCTGCGCACCGGCCGGCCGCGCGGGGTTGCCAGGGTCGCGGCCGACGTGGTGACCGATCGGGTGATCGGCTCCGGTTCGCCGGTGTCCCGCACCTGACCCCGGCCAGGGTAGGTGCGTGCGGGTTGGCGTTGGCGTTGTCGTGGTGCTCTTGCTGGTCGGTGGCTGCAGCGGCGGCGGGGACGGCCCCGACAAGCCGATCGCGGCCAGCGTCTCCGGACCGGCTGCCGTCGTCGTGAAGGGCACGTTCACGCCCGCCTCCGGGGCGCCGCCCGGTACCACCGCCTTCCTCTACGACCCGAGCGTCGTCAAGGGCACCGGGTCCGCGCAGCTGGCGATCCGCGAGGACGGCGGCCACACCAAGGTGCGGCTCGACGTCAACGGCTTCGTGCCCAACCGCGGCTTCGGCGCCCACCTGCACGCGAAGCCGTGCGGACCCTCCCCGGAGGCGGCCGGCGGGCATTTCCAGCACCAGCCGGACCCGTCGCCGGGCGCGGCGGACCCGCAGTACGCCAACCCCAACAACGAGATCTGGCTCGACTTCACGACGAACGACCAGGGCCACGGCGAGGCCACCGCCGAACAGGACTGGGAGCTGACCCCGGAGCACCGCCCGGGATCGCTCGTGATCCACGCCGCGACGACGATGACCTCCCCGGGCGTGGCCGGCACCGCCGGGGCCCGCGTGGCCTGCATGACCATCACCTACTGAGCCCGGTCGGTCCGGAACGGCCTCGTTCGATCGGCCAGACCTGGCGCGCTGCTCCCGCCGCCGGTGGCACCGGGTTCGTATGCTGTGGCCTTGCGTGATCCGGCGAGACCCCCCGGGAGCAAGTCCGTGCAGATCGAGATCACCTCCGACCCCAGCGAGCTCGGCACCCTGTACTCCTGGCTGCGCGCCGACCGCGACCTGCTGCGCACGGCCGACGTGACGGCCGCCGCCGGCGCGGGCGGCACGATGAACGCGGTCGAGGTGATCAACCTCGTCCTGACCCACGTGGCCGCGGCGGCCAACTTCGGGCTGGCCTTCGAGGCCTGGCGCCGCACGCGCCGCCGCCCGCAACCGCTGACCCTGACCCGCCCCGACGGCACGAAGCTGACGGTGGACCCGGACTCCCCGGCGGCCAAGGACGCCATCCTCGAGTTCCTCTCGAAATGACCGTTCGACGACGGTCCGCACGCGAGGGCACCTGATCGCCGCCGCGGTCAGCACCGGCCTCAGCGGTGCCGAGGTGCGTCAGATCCAGCCGCGGCTTCTCGCGATCCGCGACGCCTCGTGGCGGTTGGCCGCGCCCGTCTTGCCCACCGCCGACGACAGGTAGTTGCGCACCGTCCCCGGCGACAGCGCCGCCCGGCGGGCGATCTCCTCCACCGGGGCGCCGTCCCCCGCCAGTGACAGCACCTCCGACTCCCGGGTCGTCAGGGGAGAGACGCCCGCCGTGATCGCCTCCGCCGCCAGCTGCGGGTCCACGTACCGGCCGCCGGCGTGGACCGTGCGGACCACCGTCGCCAGCGTCTCCGCCGACACCGTCTTGGCCAGGAAGCCGCGCACTCCCCCGGTCAGGGCGCGCTTCAAGTGGCCCGGCAGGCCGTGGCTG
Organism: Dactylosporangium sucinum; assembly: GCF_014647515.1. GTDB lineage: Bacteria > Actinomycetota > Actinomycetes > Mycobacteriales > Micromonosporaceae > Dactylosporangium > Dactylosporangium sucinum. The sequence goes on from NZ_BMPI01000015.1 coordinate 13,791, forward strand.
GTCACGATCATCGTGTGGCAGGTCGGAACCTCCGCGTGCAGGACGCCCGCCACCGCCACGCCGTCCAGGTCGGGCAGTTGCAGGTCCAGCACCGCCACGTCCGGACGCAGGGCGCGGGCCAGCGACAGCGCCTCGCCGCCCGTTGCCGCCTGGGCCACCACCTCCAGGTCGTCCTCCAGCGACAGCAGCGCGGCCAGCGCGCCCCGGATCAGGTGCTCGTCGTCGGCCAGCAGGATGCGGATCATGAGAGCGGGAGCTCCACCGACAGGCGGAACATGCCCGCCGACGGGCGGGTCGCGGAGACCTTGCCGCCCAGGGCCGTGATGCGCTCCGTCAGGCCGATCAGGCCGCCGCCGAACGGGACCGGGCCCGGCGGGGCACCGTCGTTCTCCATCTCCAGGCTGACGGCACCCGGCAGGCAGCGGAGCGTCACGGTGCACGCGCGGGCCTCGCTGTGGCGGAGCAGGTTCGTCGTGCCCTCGCGGACCACCCAGCCCAGTGCGCCCTGCACCGGCTCCGGCAGGTCGGCCGCCTCGCCCACGACCCGGCAGGTGATCCCGGCCGACGCCAGCAGGGCCCGCGCGCCCGCCAGCTCGGTGGCCAGGCCCGCCGCGCGGTAGCCGCCGACGATCGAGCGGAGCTCGGCCAGCGAGTCCTGGGCGATCCGGCGCACCTCCAGCATCTCGTCGACCGCCTCGGTGCGGCCGCGCTTGGCCAGCTGGGCGGCGAGCTCGGCCTTCAGGGACACGACCGACAGCGTACGGCCCACGACGTCGTGCAGGTCGCGGGCGAACCGCTGGCGCTCCTCCGCCACCGCCAACCCGGCCTGCACGTGCCGGGCCCGGTCCAGCTCGCGGACGACGCCGAGCATCCACAGCGAGCTGCGGTAGGCGAAGACGACGCCGGCGAGCATGCCGCCGAGGGCGATCACGACGCCGCCCTGGCCGGCCGCGACGGCGACGCCGCAGGCCAGGAGGATCGCGACGACCGACCAGCGGGGGCGGATCGCCGTGGACAGCGCGGCGATGTAGCAGCCGGCCAGGACGAGCAGCACTGCCGAGGCCGGGCCGTCGGGCTGCCCGGGGTAGACGGCGAACCCCGCCCCGACCCCCACGACGGTCAGCACCCCGCCCAGGACCATCAGGCGGACCGGGCGGGGTTGCTGGCCGAGATAGTGACCGATGCCGGTCCGCACCAGCAGGAAGCAGACGACGGTGTGCACGACGGTGAGGGCGGCGATCGTCAGCGCCGGATACAGACCGATGTCGACCTTGACGAACGACCCGATGAACAGCGGCGCGAAGACGACGTAGCCGTAGAAGCTGGCCCGGGTGTAGAACTCGAAGCGCTCCGCCTGCGTCCTGGACCGCCACCACGTCACCATCGCACCGACCCTACCTGCGGGGTTCCCAGCGGAACCAGCGCCGGACGCCCAGCCAGGCGACCACCGTCCAGGCCGCGAGCAGCCCGGCCGGGGCGAGCGCCGACCGCAGCGCCCCACCGAAGGACGGACCCGTCCAGCCGAGGCGCATCAGCTCGGTGGCCGGCGTGAGCGGCATCCAGCGCAGGAACTCCGCGACCCCGGAGGGCAGGGAATCGAGTGGCACCGCGATGCCCGCGCCGATGAAGCACACGAGGAGCACGGGCAGCGTGGTGATCTGGGCCAGCTCCGTCGTGCGGGTGAAGGCGGCGCTGACGGCGGCCAGGGCGACGAACACCGCGACCCCGGCCAGCACCCCCAACACCAGCACGGGAGCGTTCACCGGCACCGGCAGCCCCATCAACACCGCGGCGGCCGCGACGAAGAGGACCATCTGCACCAGGGCCACGACCAGGGCCGGGCCCGCGGTGCCGAGGAGGATCTCGGG
>NZ_BMPI01000015.1:15698-65941 GCF_014647515.1 Dactylosporangium sucinum
GTCGGTGAGCTCGCCGGTGCGCAGCCGCTTGAGGACCAGTTCCTCGCGGCGGGCGACGTACGTGGTCACCAGGTTGTAGTACAGGACCGCGACGAGCACCAGGGCGAGCATCCCGGAGACGAGCCGCGCGTTGAAGTCCGGGTCTGCGTCGCGGACGGCGCCGGCGGTGACCGCGACGAGCGGGACGGGCAGCACGGCCGCGTTGAACAGCGCCATCCGGTTGCGCAGCAGGAGCAGCAGCTCGGCCCGGCCGAGCGCGACGAGCCGCCTCATCGGGGCTCACCCGCGATCGACAGGAAGACCTCTTCCAGCGACGCCGAGCGGGCGTCGAGCCCGGCCAGCTCGACGCCGCCGTGGTCGGCCCAGGTCAGCAGCGTCAGCAACGCCGGTTGCAGCGTATCGGTCTGCACCACGACCCGGCCACGCTCACGGACCGCAGCGCCCGGGAGCGTCGGCGGCTCGACACCGGCCGGCAGGCCGAACGTGATGCGGGACGGATGCGCGGCGACCACCTCCCGGACCGTCCCGGCGGCGACGACCGTGCCGCGGTGCATGATGGCCAGCCGATCGGCCAACTCCTCCGCCTCCTCCAGGTAGTGGGTGCTCAGCAGCACGGTGACCCCGTCGCGGACCAGCCCGCGCAGCAGGTTCCAGGCGTCGCGGCGGCTCTGCGGGTCGAGGCCCGTCGTCGGCTCGTCGAGGACGAGGACCTCGGGCCGGCCGAGGATGGCCAGGGCCAGGTCGAGCCGGCGCCGCTCGCCGCCGGAGAGCTGCCGGACGCGCACGCCGGCCCGGTGGTCGAGCCCGGCGAGCGTGAGCGCCTCGGGCACCGGCCGCGGCGCGGTGAGCGTGCCGGCCCACATCCGGGCCACCTCGACCACGGTGAGGTCGCCGGGGAAGCCGGCGTCCTGCAGCATGACCCCGGTCCGCGGGCGCACCCGCGAGCGCCGGGCGACCGGGTCGTGGCCGAGGATCCGCACGGTGCCGCCGCTGGGCCGGGCCAGCCCCTCGACGAGCTCCAGCGTGGAGGTCTTCCCGGCGCCGTTGGTGCCCAGGAGGGCGAACAGCTCGCCCCGCTCGACGCTGAACGACACGTCCCGCACGGCGCTGAAGTCGCCGTAGCGCCGGCTCAGCCCGTACACCTCGATGACAGCCATGCGAAGCAGTCTGGTCACGCCGGGAGCGCGCCAGCAGTGCCGCCGCGCACCGGTTTCGATGGCCCCGTCACGCCCGGACGATGACAGATGTCACCCGCGACCACTACGGAACGTGTTAGTTTCGGATCATGGACACGGCGCGACACGAGCTCGGCGCCGACGTGGGACGCACCGCTGCCGTGGACCGGTGGGTCGCCGGGCCGATGACCGCGCTGAACCGGGACATCCTCGCGGGCCGCACCCCCGCCGGCGCGTTCCCCGCGGCCGTGGCCCGCGTGCTCGCACCCGAGCTCGACGTGCCCGAGCGGTACGACGAGGGCGACGCCCGGCGGCTGTTGGTGCTGCTGGGACTGGTGGGGGCCGGCCTCGGGCGGCACTTCCAGGAGTCCGGCCCGGCGCACCGCGACGAGCCCGAGCGGGCCTTCGCGCTCGGCCTCGGGCCCGGCCCGATCCCGTTCCTGGAGTACTTCACCCGCCTCGCCGAGCACAGCGGCACCGGCCACCCGCCGCGCGACGCGTACGCCTCGCTGACCCGGTGGAACCTCCCGCCGACCGAGGTGCGGTGGGCCGGCGCCCCGCTGACCGGGCTACCGAGCGTGTTCGACGACGGGCTGCTGCGCACGTACACCGGGGCCGTCGACGAGGTCCGCTTCTTCGAGCTGATCAAGCTCTCCGAGTCGATCGAGCGGGCGGTGAACCTGGCCCTCGCGCCGATCGCCGGCGGCGGGGTCGACCCGTTCGGCGCCGACGCGCTGCACCGGCTGGGCGTCGCCACGCTGCTGCTGGAGGGGATGCGGCGGCTGAACTCCGGCTTCGCCAAGCTGCCGCCGGCCGAGGGGCTCACGCCCGGGCACTTCATGGACGTCTTCCGGCAGTTCGCGGTGCACTGGCGGCCCGGCGATCTGCCGCCGAGCGGCGCGTTCGACCCGGAGTCGCTGGAGCGCGACCTGCTGCTCGGCACCGCCGACGACGACTACCGCAAGCACCTGCTGCGGCTCGGCCCGGGGCTGCTGGAGCACGAGCGGCAGCGGCTGGCGCTGGTCGCGCAGTGGCCGTCGCTGCCCGACCTGTTGCTGGCGCGGTGCGGGGTGCCCGATGGGCTCGGCGAGGCGTCCCCGGAGCGGCTGCGGGCGCTCCTCGGGCGGTTCCCGGTGCTGGCCGCGCTGCACCTGGTGCTGCAGGCGCACGCGCGGATGTCCGGGGTGCACCTGATGCTGAGCAAGAAGTACCTCTTCAACCCCCAGCGGGAGCGCGACCACACCGGGCACGGCGACCCGGGCGTGGTGTCGAACCGCCGGGGCACGACCGGGATGGACGAGACGGCGCTGGAGCGGCTGACGCGGGCCCGGCAGCGCCACGCCTTGGCCGCGCTGCGCGGGCTGCCGACGGTGGACCTGGAGGTACTGGCCGGCGTCGCCGCCCTGCGCGCGGACGCGCCCGAGGACCTGTCGGCGGTGGCGGCCTTCAGCGGTCCCGCAGCGTCGTCGAGGCGGCGGACACCGTGAGCGCCCGCACGGCGCGCCAGCCGCCCGGCCACGACCCGCGGGTCGGGCCGGACCAGCTCCTCGCGCTCATCGACAACACCTCCGCCGTCATCTACATGCGCGACCTCGACGGCAGGTACATGCTGGTCAACCGGGAGTACGAGCGGCTGTTCAACGTCTCCCGGGACACCATCGTCGGCCTCACCGACCACGACCTCTTCCCGGCCCCGATCGCGGCCGCGTTCCGGGCCAACGACCTGCAGGCGGCCGAGCGGGGGCGGCCGGTGTCGATGGAGGAGACCGCGCCCGGCGACGACGGCCCGCACACCTACATCACCGTGAAGTTCCCGCTCATCGACGCGCACGGCCGGGCGTACGCCGTCTGCGGCATCTCGACCGACATCACCGACCGGATCCGGGCCGAGGAGCGGGTCCGCCAGCTCAACGCCGAGCTGGAGGACCGGGTCCGGCAGCGCACCGCCGAGCTGGAGGCCTCGACGCGGGAGCTGGACGCGTTCGCCTACTCGGTGTCGCACGACCTGCGGGCCCCGCTGCGCTCGCTCGACGGCTACGCGCAGCTGCTCGTGGAGGACTACGCCGACCGGCTCGACGAGGACGGCCGCGAGTACCTCGCCCGCCTGCAGGCCAACGTCGCCCGCATGGGCCAGATGATCGACGACCTGCTCGACCTGTCCCGCGCGACCCGCACCGAGCTGCGCCGCAGCCGGGTCGACCTGACCGGCCTGGCCGAGCAGGTGACCGAGGAGCTGCGCGACGTCGAACCCGCGCGCGAGGTGCACGTGCGGATCGCGCCCGGGCTCACCGCGGCCGGCGACCCGGACCTGGTCCGGCTGGTGCTGCAGAACCTGGTCGGCAACGCCTGGAAGTTCACCTCCCACCGTCCGGATGCCGTCATCGAGGTGTACCGCGAGGAGCCGGGCGTCACCGTCGTGCGCGACAACGGCGCCGGCTTCGACATGCGGTTCGCCGGGAAGCTGTTCGAGCCGTTCCAGCGGCTGCACTCGGCGAGCGAGTTCGAGGGCACCGGCATCGGGCTCGCGATCGTGCACCGCATCGTGAGCCGGCACGGCGGCCGGATCTGGGCGGAGGGCACGGTCGGCGAGGGCGCGGTGTTCCGCTTCACGCTGGAGGCGTCGTGAACGAGGGCGTCATCCTGATCGTCGACGACAACCCGGACGACGTCGCCTTCACCCGCCGGGCCCTCACCAAGAACCAGGTCACCAACCGGGTGGTGGTCGCGCACGACGGCGCCGAGGCGCTCGACCTGCTGCTGCCGCCGGACGGCGCCGCGCCGCTGCAGCCGGCGCTGGTGCTGCTGGACATGAAGCTGCCGAAGTACGACGGGCGTGAGGTACTGCAGCGGCTGCGCGCCGACCCGGCGACGCAGGCCCTGCCGGTGGTCGTCCTCACCACGTCGAGCGAGGAGCGTGACATCGTGGAGAGCTACCGGCTCGGCGCGAACAGCTACGTGCGCAAGCCCGTCGCCTTCGCCGAGTTCGTGGCGGCGACCGACGTGCTCAGCCGCTACTGGCTCGCGGTCAACGAGCCGGTGCCGGCCCGGCCCGGGCGCCACCCGTGATCCGCCTGCTGCTCGTCGAGGACGACGACGAGGACGCCCGGCTCATCGTCACCCGGCTGCGCCGCGGCGGGATCGACGTCGACGTCGACACGGTGCTCAGCGCCGGCCAGCTGCGCGCGTCGCTCGCCGCGGCCCGGCCCGACGTAGTGATCTCCGACTACAACCTGCCGGCGTTCAGCGCGGAGGAGGCGCTGCGGATCCTGCGGGACGCGCGCTGCGACGCCCCGTTCCTGCTGGTGTCGGGGCAGGTCGGCGAGGAGCGCGCGACGGCGCTCATGAAGGCGGGCGCGTCCGACTTCATCCTCAAGGATCGCATGGGGCGGTTGGTTCCGGCGGTACAGCGGGAGCTGCGCGACGCCGAGGAGCGCCGCGCGCTGCGGTCCGCCGAGGCGGCGCTGCGGGCCAGCGAGGAGCGCTTCCGCCTGCTGGCCGAGCACTCGATCGACGGGATCTTCCGGTACCGCCTGCGCCCGGACCGCGCGCTGGAGTACGTGAGCCCGGCCGTCACGGCGATCGCCGGCTACCGGCCGTCGGAGCTCTACGCCGACCCGACGCTGCTGGCCGCCACGGTCGCCCCGGAGGACCGGCCGGCGCTGGAGGCGGCCTTCACCGAGCCGCAGTCGAACCCGGTCATCCTGCGCGGCCGGCACCGCGACGGCCACCAGCTGTGGATCGAGCTGCGGACCCGGCTCGTGCGCGACCCCTCCGGCGCCACGGTGGCGGTCGAGGGCGTGCTGCGGGACGTGACCGAGCAGCGGGCCGCCGAGCTGGAGCGGCAGCGGCTCGACCACCAGCTGCGCCAGACCGAGCGGCTGGACTCGCTCGGCCGGCTGGCCGGCGGGGTCGCGCACGACTTCAACAACCTGCTCGCGGTGATCATCGCCTACGCCGCCGACGTCGGGGCCGACCTGGGGCCGGAGCACCCGTGCCAGCCGGACGTGGAGCGGATCACCCGCGCCGCCGAGCGGGCCGCGGCGCTGACCCGCCAGCTGCTCATCTTCAGCCGGCTGGAGCCCTCGCGGCCCGAGGTGCTCGACGTGAACCAGGTGGTCGCCGACACCGAGCACCTGCTGCACCGCACGATCGGCGAGGACATCACGTTCTCCAGCGAGCTGGCGGCCGGGCTGCCGCCGGTGGTCATCGACCGCAGCAAGTTCGAGCAGATCGTGGTGAACCTGGTGGTGAACGCCCGGGCCGCGATGCCGTCCGGCGGCCGGCTCACGATCACCACCCGCTCGTCCGGGAACGGCCGGGTCGAGCTCATCGTCAGCGACACCGGTGTCGGGATGACGCCGGAGGTGGCGAGCCGCGCCTTCGAGCCGTTCTTCACCACCAAGGGGCCGGCGGACGGCACCGGGCTCGGGCTGGCGACCGCCTACGGCGTGGTGACCGAGGCGGGCGGGGACATCGGCATCGACACGGTGCCCGGCCGGGGCACGACGATGACCGTGACCCTGCCCGAGGCGGGCCGGCCGGCGGTGGTGTCCGCGCTGGACGCGCCCGGCTCCGCGTCGGCGGCGGCCGGGGCGCGGCACGTGGTCGTCGTCGAGGACGACGCGGACGTGCGCGACATCGTGGTGCGGATCCTGTCCCGGGCCGGGTACGTCGTCACGGCGCCGTCGTCGTCGGCCGCCGCGCTGGAGATCTGCACGGCCCCCGGCTCGACCGTCGACGGGGTGATCACCGACGTGATCATGCCGGAGATCACCGGGCCGCGGCTCGCCGAGGCGATCCACGCCGTCCGGCCGGAGCTGCCGGTGCTGTTCATCTCGGGGTACACGGCGGGAAACCTGCCCGGCGGGCACCGGCTCGCCGACGACACGCCGCTGCTGTCCAAGCCGTTCACCGCGGACCAGCTGCGGCACGCGGTGGCCGACCTGCTGAGCCGGGCCCGGGATCCGTCGCGTGCGTAGACTCCGGTGAATGCATCGCATCGCGCTGCCGGACGGGTCGCCGGCCTGGCTCGTGACCCGCTACGAGGACGTCCGCGCCGGGCTCGCCGACCCTCGGCTCTCGCTCGACAAGCGCCACTCCGGCGGCGGCTGGTCGGGGTTCTCGCTGCCGCCCCGGCTGGACGCCAACCTGCTGAACATGGACGACCCCGACCACGCCCGGATCCGCCGCGTGGTGGCACCGGCGTTCAGCCCGCGCCGGGTGCTGGCGCTGCGGCCGGCGCTGGCGTCCCTCGCCGGCTCCTTCACCTTCGACGGCCCCTTCGACGTGGTCGCCGACTACGCGACGCCGCTGTCGATCGCCGTCATCGGCGAGCTGCTGGGGGTCGCCGGCGCCGACGTGGAGCGGCTGCGCGGCTCGACCACGGCGCTGATGGCCGGGGCGCCGGACGCGGCGGCGGCGATCGAGGGGTTCCTCGTCGAGCTGATCGCGCGTCGCCGGGGCGCTCCGGGCGACGACCTGCTCTCGGCGATGATCGCGGCGCCGCTGTCCTCCGACGAGCTGACCTCGCTCGCGTTCCTGACGATCTTCGCGGGGTACGAGAACTCGATCAACCTGATCGCGAACTGCCTGCTGCTGTTGCTGCAGCGCCCGGCGCTGCTCGCCGAGGCCCGGGCCGACGAGGAGCTGCTGCGGGCCGCGGTGGACGAGACGCTGCGCTTCGAGCCGCCGGCGCCGGTGTCGATCCGGCGGTTCGCCACGACGGACCTGGTCTTCGGCGACGTGACGGTGCCGAAGGGCGCGACGGTGCTGCTGGGGATCGCGGCCGCGAACCGGGATCCGGCGGTGGTCGAGGATCCCGACGAGTTCCGGCTGCGCCGGCCGAGCGCGCCGCACCTGGCGCTGGGGCACGGGCCGCACCACTGCCTGGGTGCGGCGCTGGCGGTGGTGACGGCGACGGAGGCGGTCGGCTCGCTGCTGGCCCGGCACCCCGGCCTGACGCTGCGGTCCTCGCAGTGGCGCCCGTCGTTTCGGACCCGGTCGATCGAGTCGCTGCTCGTCGAGCCCTGATCCTCCGGAGCCCTGAAACTACGGGGCCCTGAAATTATGGAGACCGGCATCCACGGGGGAAGATGCCGGTCTCACTGATCACTGTAAGGCCTTGGCGCCGGAAGTGCCAGACTGGTTTTCGCCAGGTTTTCGTCAGGCCGTTGCTTGCGCGGTGACCGGGCCGGCCATGCCCTGCTCGCCCGCGGCGTTGGGGTGGAACGGCGCGGCGGCGTTCTCCGGGACGAGCCCCTCGACCCAGCGCGTGCTCTTGCCCTTGCAGACGTCGTGCCCGACCGACGGCGCGTAGGTGTCGGCATAGCGGGCGCCGTTGGCGGCGGCGGCCTGGGCGAGCATGCTGTTGAGGGCCTTGGCGGTGCCGCGCAGGTACGGCACGTCACCGAAGGCGAACGGCACGACCGGCCAGCATCCGTTGCCGGAGTCGGGGATGATGGCCGGGTAGCCGACGACGACGATCCTCGCGTTCGGGGCCTTCGCCCGGACCGCCTGGATCACCGCCGCCACCTTGGGCGCGGTCGCGGCGATGCGCGCCTGCAGCTGGTCGGCCCCGCCGGCCGTGTAGCGGTTCTTGCAGGGCGACCCGAACGGGTTGCCGATCCCGTCCTGCGCGCAGGTCGTGACGATCGACGAGAATCCGATGTCGTTCCCGCCGATCCCGACGGTGACGAGCGCGGTGCCGGCGGTGACCGCGGCGATCTGGGCCGGGACGGGCAGCCCGAGCGTTCCCGAGCCGGCGTTGAGGATGTCGCCGGTGGTGGCCCCGCCGCAGCTCACGTCGACGAGGCTGAGCGAGGTGACGGCGCCGGCGACGAGGTGCGGGTAGTTGCGGCTGGAGCGGACGCAGTTGAGGTCGATCTGGTCGGAGATGAGCGGCCCGGAGGTGTACGAGTCGCCCAGCGCCACGTACCGCCCGGACGGCGCGGCCGCCGCCGCGGGCGAGGCGGCGGCTCCAACGGCCGCGACGGCGACGACAACGACGGCGACGTGGACACGAAGAGGGTTCATGGGGCCCCTTTCGCCTGGGTGCGGGGATGCGATTGTGCGCCATCGAGCGAAGCTCGTCAATGGGTTCCGGTTTCTGTCGTACCCGGGCGGCAGCATGCGGACAGTCCCGCCGTCACGGGACGGCGGGACTCGGTGCCCGTGCCGCTCGGCGCGGGCCGGGGAGGGGCCGCGCCGAGCGTGATCACCGGTGGGCCGGGCTCAGAAGCCCTCGCTGAGCACCGCGAACGTGCGGTTCACGCCCGTGGAGACGGCGACGTTGCCGTTCCAGCCGCAATACCAGGTGGGGGTGGCGCCGGCCGGGATCGAGCCCTCGTTGTCGGCGCACAGCAGCACCAGGGAGTGGGAGTTGGTGTCCGTGAAGACCGCGGTGTTGGTGCTCGTGTCGTAGTCGCCGTACGAGCTCGACCACAGGCCGTTGTTCTGCCAGTGGTAGCTCGCCCGCCAGCCGATCCGGTTCGCCTGGTAGTCGGTCGTCTCGGTGTTGTTGTTGTTGCAGGTGTTCGTCCGGGGCGTCGCGGTCGCGTACGTGACGCCCGCGATCGTGAGCCGGCCGGTCTCCGGGCGGTTCTCCGCGATGCAGCGGGCGTGTGCGGTGCCGGCGAAACCGGCCTGCACCACGATCATCGTGCCGGCGAGCGACATCGTCGCGAGTGCCGCGCGCAGGCCTTTCGATCTGGTGGACATCCTGGTCCTCCTTCGGTGTGACGTTGGTGCGGCCAGGGAACGGCACCGCGGTTGCCGGGCCGTTGTGATCGCCACAACCGCGCCGCAACAGGGCGGCGCTACAACCGGGCGGACACAGACGTGCGAGAAGGAGGTTCCCGTGATCAGATACGCCGCGGCGGTCGTGCTGGGGCTCGCGTTGGTGGCCGGGGCGGCGGCACCAGCGACGGCGGTGCCGCCCGCGCCCCCGTCCGGCTGCTCGGCCCGCTCGGTCGTGGTCGTCGACGCGGAGGTGCGGGAGTTCAACCCGCCGGCCCGGCCGTCGCTGGTCTTCACCGTCTCGGCCCTCGGGTGCGCGGCCGGCAGCATCGACTGGCGGACCACGAGCGCCGGGACACCGCCGGCCACCGCGGGCGTCGACTACACCGCCGCGACCGGGACACTGTTCTGGGCGCCCGGTGACCCGCCGGACCGGCAGGTGGCCGTCGAGGTGATCGGCGACTTCCAGAAGGAGCCCGACGAGCGGCTCACGCTGGAGCTGCTCAACCCGGTCGGGCCGACGATCGTCGACGGCACCGCGACCGGCACGATCCTCGACGACGACCTCGGCTTCACCATCCTCCACCCGGACAGCGAGCCCGACTGCGACCGGATCGACTGGACGTGCGACCTGTGGGTGCTCTCCTCGCAGAAGGTCCCGGTCGCCACGAACGTCTCCTGGATGACCGTCAACGGCACCGCGACCGGGGGCGACGACTTCGTGCCCGTGCCCGGGGGCACCGTCGTGATCCCCGCCGGGTCGAACAAGGCCAAGCTCACCGTGCACCTGTTGCCGGGCGCGGCCGGGTACTTCTACGTGCGGATCACCGGCGGCGCCGAGGCGACGGTGACCATCCCGTCGACCTGAAGCCGCGCGACCAGGCCGGCCGCGAGCGTGCGGTGGCGGTCCGCCGCCGCGGCCCGGCCGGTCCGCTCGGCGAGCGCGGCGAGGTTGCCGTGCAGGCACGCCTCCTCATAGGGGTCGGGCACGCCGGCGCGCAGGTCCCCGCTCGCGCGGAGCAGCTCGCCGGCCGCCGCGACGTCGCCCAGGCGCAGCCGCGCCTCGCCGAGCCGGTTGAGGATGCGCGCCTCGGCGTGCCGGTGGCCGAGCCGCCGGCTGACCGCGAGCGCCGCGGTGAACCGCTCGACGGCCTCGGCCGCAGCGTCCATCGCCAGGGCCGTGAGTCCCAGGTTGACCAGGGCATCCATCTCGTACCGCAGGTCGCCGATCGCCCGGCTCACGGTCAACGCCCCGTCGAAGCAGGCCCGCGCCGCGCCGAACGACCCCTGGCGCAGGTGGGCCTCGCCGAGGCTGTCCAACGCGCCCGCCTCCAGCCGCCGGTAGCCGATCTCCCGGCTCGCGGCCAGCGCCGCCTCCAGGTGCTCGAAGCTGCGCTCGACCCGGTCCATGCGGATGTACGTGTAGCCGAGGTTGCGCCGGGCCGCGACGGCGCCGTGCCGGTTGCCGGTCGCCGTGTGCAGCCGCAGTGACAGCCGGTAGGCGGCGATCGCGGCCGGAAAGCGGCGCAGCTCGGCGTTGGCGCCGCCGATGTTGTTGTACACGTAGGCGAGGCCCCGCTCGTCGCCGAGCTCGCGCAGCAGGGCCAGGGCACGCAGGTGGCTGGCGAGGGCCGGCTCCAGGCGGTAGGTCGCGCGGTACGCCACCCCGAGCGCGCGGTGCATCTCGGCCTCGACCGCCCGGTCGCCGAGCCGGCGGGCGGCGGCGATCGCGGGCCGGCACATGTCGACGCGCTCCGACCAGTTGCCCCGGGCGCCGAAGAAGCCGCTCAGCAGGTAGGTGAGCTGGCAGGCCGCCGCCTCCTGGCCGGTCTGCGCCGCGTGGCGGACCAGCACCGGCAGGTTCGGCAGCTCCGCCTCCAGGAACGCCAGGGCCGCCGCCCGGGTGGGGCCGAACGGCACGGGCGGCGCCGGGTGCCGCAGGACCGGCGCGATGCGATCCTGGCTGCTGTCCAGCACCTGGTTCGCCGCGTGGGCGGACACGAGGTACCAATCCATGATCAGCTCGGCCGTCGTGGCCCGCTCCCGCTCGTCCGTGCGGCCGCGGCCGTAGGCGCGGATCAGGTCGTGCATGCGGCACCGCCCCGGCGCCGGCTGCATCACCAGGTGCGCGGCCGTCAGCTCGGCCAGGCCCGCGGCCGGGGCCAGCGCCGAGCACAGCGCGGCGGCCACGTGCGGGCCGGGGTGCAGGCTGAGCCGGCGGAACAGCTGGCGGGCCGGCGGGGACAGCGTGCGGTACGCGCTGTCGAACACCGCGGCCACGCTGCGCGCGTCGTCCTCGACGCCGAGGTGGGCCAGCCGGTCCCGCTCCAGCTCGCCGGCCGACGCGGCGATGCTTCGGCCGGGCTCGGTGACGAGCTTCGCGGCCGCGATGCGCAGGGCGAGCGGCATCCGGCCGCACAGCGACACCAGCCGCTCGGCGGCCGCCGCCTCGCGGGCCACCCGGTCGGCGCCGACCACCCGGGTCAGCAGGCGCGCGGCGTCCTCCCGGCCGAGCACGTCCAGCGCGACCGCGCGGACCTCGGCGTGGGTGACCAGCGCCGGGAGCTGGTGGCGGCTGGTGACGAGCAGCAGGCTCGCCCCGGCGCCGGGCAGCGCCGGCGTCACCTGGTCGGTGCGGCCGGCGTCGTCGAGGACGACGAGCATGCGGCGACCGGCGAGCAGCGTGCGGTACGTCGCGATCCGCTCGCTGAGGTCGTGCGGCATCCGGTCGTCGGGCACGCCGAGGCAGCGCAGCAGGACCGCCGCCACCTCCGCCGGGGACAGCGCGGTCGCCGGGTCGTGGCCCCGGAGGTCGACGAAGAGCTGGCCGTCGCCGAACCGCTCCGCGACCCGGTGCGCCCACTGCACGGCCAGGGCCGTCTTGCCGATCCCGCCGTGGCCGCGGACGAGCACGACGCCCGTCTCGGCGGCGGCCTCGTCGAGCGCCCGCAGCTCGGCGGCCCGGCCGGTGAACCAGCCGACCGGCGGCGGCAGCTGGGCCGGCCGGGTCACGGCCGGCAGCTGCAGGAGGTCCCGGTGCTGCCGCTCGCCGCGCAGCAGCGCGGTGTGCAGCTCGCTCAGCTCCGGCGAGGGGTCGACGCCGAGCTCCTCGGCGAGGGCCTCGCGCAGCCGGCGGTACGCCTCGAGGGCCTCGGCCGTCCGGCCGCACCGGGCCAGCGCGAGCATGTGCAGCCCGGCCACGCGCTCCTGCAGCGGCTCGGCGGCGACCAGCCGCTCCGCCTCGGTGAGCGCCTCCGCGGACCGCCCGGCGGCCAGCAGCGCCTCGCACCGGTCGGCGAGCGCAGCCCGCCGCAGCCGTTCGAGGCGCTCGGCCTCGGCGGCGACCCACCCCGCCGGGTCGGCGTCGGCGAGCGCCGGCCCGCGCCACAGGTCGAGGGCCTCGCGCAGCACCGCCGCCGGATCTTGAGCACCGCTGTGGACCGTCTCGACGGCCCGCTCGAACCGGGCCGCGTCGACATCGGCCGGGTCGACGCACAGTGCGTACCCTGGCTCGCGCGTCTGCACCACGCCGTCGAGCCCGCACCGGCTCAGCGCCTGCCGCAGCCGCGCGACGTGGCTGTGCAACGATCGGAGCGCGGTGCGCGGCGGCTCCTCGCCCCACAGCGCCTCGACGAGCCGCCAGGTCGGCACCACCGCGCCGGGTTGCAGGGCGAGCGCGCCGACCAGCGCCCGGTGCCGCCCGCCGGTCAGCTCGGCCCGCCCGTGCGGCCCGACGACCTCGACGGCGCCCAGGATGCCGACCACGCTCCTCGATGCCATGGGACACCCTAGGCCGCCGCCCGGCGCCGCCGGTGTCTGATTTCAGCGGTTGATCAGTGCGGTTGCCGCCGCTTCGGTACCGTCCCGCGGGTTCCGCCGGGCCGCCCCGCTACGAACAGTTCCGGTGTCCAGCACCCAGCGCAGCGGCGCCGGACACCGCATAAACGGGGCTGGATGGGCCGATCCAGCCCCGGTAGGTTGGCGGCATGCCGACGATCGAGGCCGCCCCGTGAACCTCCGCCGCTGGCTCCTCGTCCGGCGCCGGGGCGGCGACGGCACGGCCGAGCTCCTGCTCCGCCTGCACCGCCGCAACCAGGCGCTGCTGCACCGGCAGCTGGCCGTGCTCGACGGGCTCGAACGGCGCGTGGACGACGCGGGCGATCTCGGCGACCTGTTCCGCGCCGACCACCTGGCCGCGCAGGTGCGCCGCAACGCCGAGCGGGCGATCCTGCTGGCCGGCGAGCGTCCCGGCCGGCGGTGGTCGCGTCCGGTGCCGCTGGTCGACGTGGCCCGGTCGGCCACCGCGTCGGTCGAGCGCATGGCCGTCGTGCTGGTGACCGTGCCGGACGGCGCCCGGCTCGCCGGCCCGGCCGTCGCCGACGTGCTGCACCTGCTGACCGAGCTGATCGAGAACGCGACCCGGGCCGGCCCCGAGGACGGCACGGTCTGGGTGACCGGGGCGCAGGGCCCCGACCGGTATCGGCTGACCGTCCGCGACCAGGGCAACGGGATGACGCCGAAGGACCTGGCGGCCGCCCGCGACGCGCTCGCCCACCCCTTCCGCCGGTTCGATCCGGACCGCGCCGGCCTGCGGCTGGCGGGACGGCTGGCCCGCCCGCACGGCGTCGAGATCGACCTGGAAGAATCTTCGCGGGGCGGGACGATCGCGCAGGTCCGCATCCCCCTGACCTTGATCCTCACCACTGACGATGCATCACCTCCGTCCACGGACGCCCTGCGGGGGCCGGGCGCCCGGGCGGGGGCAGGCCCTTCGGCGGGGCCGGACGCTCTGCGGGACCCAGGCTCCCTGGCGGGCCCGGGCGCTCCGAACGAGCCGGGCGCCACACGGCGTCCGGACTCCTCGGCGGCCCCGGGCACCCCGGGGCCGCCGGTCGCGGCGGAGGGGCCGGGCTCTCCGCCGGGTCTGGGCGTTCCACGGCTGCTGGGCGTGCTGGAAGGGCCGGGCTCCTACTACGGGCCGGACCTTCCCGAGGCGCCCGGCGCCACCGACGGTCCGGGGCGGGCCGACGAGGCGGCCGGGGCGCTGCCCGTGCGGACTCCGCGCGGGGTGTCGTCGGCGACGGCCGGGCTGGTGCGCCGGCAGCAGGACGGGATCAAGGACGGGGCGGGCAGCGGCGCGGTCGACCGCACGGCCCGGTTCCGGGAGCGCCTCGCCAAGCGCGGCGCGGCCTCCTCCGCCGGGCCGCTCGGCCGGTTGTCCACTGTGGACCCCGCAGTGGGCTCGGTCGTGGGCACCGCGGAAGACGGCACCGCGGGCTCGGGTGGGGACGACGCGCACGCGTAGGAGGACGATGATGACGCGACCGGCATCGGCGCCGGCCATGGCTGACCTGCACCGGCTGCTCGACGACCTCGTGAGTGAGGTGCCGGGCACCGAGGTGGCGGTCCTGCTGTCGACCGACGGGCTGCCGCTGGCCGCGTCGCGGGAGGTGAACCGCGACGCCGGCGAGCTCGTCGCGGCGGCCGCCGCGGGCCTGCACGCGCTTGCGGTCGTGGCGGGATCCAGCATCCACGGCGGCACCACGCTGCGCACCATCGTCGAGATGGAACACGTCCTGCTGGCGATCGAGCCGGCCGGCGACAGCGCGGTCCTCGCGGTCGCCTTCAGCGGCGCCCCCGACCCGGCCTCGGTCAACGGGCCGGTCACGGCCGCCGCCAGCCAAGCCGCCAAGGCCCTCGCCGCCGTCCACGCCGCCCGTCGCGCCAACGCCCCCGACGCCGCGGACCCCGCCGCACCGGGCACCAAGCACCGCGCGGGCCGGCACGCGCGGGCCGACGACGACGCGTTCGCCACGGGATGACGACATGATGGGCGCGGGATGACCACGATGCCGCACGACCTGGCCGACGAGGTCTGGACCGACGTGGACGCCGGGCCCCTCGTCCGGCTCTACGCGCTGACCCGCGGCCGGGTCGCCCCGGCGACCGAGGGTCTCGACGTCGCCGCGCTGGTCACCACCAGCCCGGCGCCGGCCGCGAGCGAGACCGGCGTCTCGCCGGAGCAGCGGGAGATCCTGCGGCTCTGCGTCCGGCCGGTCTCGGTCGCCGAGGTCGCCGCGCACCTCGGGGTGCCGCTCGGCGCGGCCCGGGTGCTGCTCGCCGACCTGCGCGAGCACGGCCTGGTCAGGGCCGGACACGTCAGGGCCGGACACGTCAGTGCGGGGCTGGCCGGAGCAGGGCTGGCCGGAGCAGGGCTGGCCGGTGCGGGGCTGGCCGGTGCGGGGCTGGCCGGAGCGGACAGCGACGCCGCGGACGAGCCGTCGGAGCAACTGCTCGGCAAGGTCCTGAGCGGGCTGCTGGACCTCTGAGGTCAGCCGGCCTCGACCAGCGCCGCCAGGTTGTCGAGCGCCATGCGGGTGCCGAGCTCGTTGTCGGCGGCCGGCACGGCGTCGGGGAGGTTCTCGTGGTGCATCGTCACCTCGGTGCCCCCGCCGGAGTCGCGCAGCGAGGTGGTCAGCGTCATCGCCCCGCCCAGCGCCGGGTCGGCCGCCTCGAACTCGAACACCTCGACGACCTGCTCGCCGGGCACCAGGCGGACGAAGTGACCGTGGTAGGTGTCGGTGTGCGCCCCCGACTTCCCGGTCTCGTCACCGGCGGTGTAGGTGAGCGACACGCGGAAGCGGCCGCCCTCGCGCGCCTCGAACTCGTGGACCTCGCTGGTCATGTTCGTGGGCACCCGCCACCGCGCGATCGCGTCCGGGTCGAGCAGCGCCCGGTAGACCGCCTCCCGCGGGGCATTGACGTGCCGCGACACCGTCGTCGAGTACATACGGCGATCCTAGTCCAGCCTCAGCCGACGACGATGACGAGCGCCTCGTCGTCGCCCAGCGCGGCGATGCGGTCACGCAGGATGGCGATCGTGTCCCAGGCCGCCGCGGCGGAGTCCCGCTCGTCGGTCCGCAGCCCGGCCTCGACGAACGCCGAGTGGAAGAGCGCGCCGGGGAAGGCATCCGGGTCGAGCCGCGGCAGGTAGCGCCGGTGCTCGGTGGTCACGACGGTGTAGAAGGTGTCGTCGTCAGGACCGCCGATCGGCTCGTCGTGGCCGTTGCCCGACAGCGAGATGCCCTGGTCCTCCAGCACGTCGAGCACGACGAGGACGACGAAGCCCGACCAGCCGTAGCCCGAGGCCACCTCCTGGCCGTGCTCGGCGAGCACGCGGGCCGGCTCGCGCACGAAGTCGGGGAGCAACTTGGTGTTGAGGACGCCGAAGGACGCAGTGACCGACATAGCGTCGTACCGTACCTGGAACCCGCACCGCCCAGGTATCGAAGGGGGTGCGGATGCGACGAACCCCCGGCCGGTGGGGCCGGGGGTCGTCGTCGATGCCGTTAGAGTGCGCGCCGGCCGCGGCCGGAGAAGCCGGCCACCAGGGCCACGCCGACAGCGGCGAGGAGCACCTGGACCAGCAGCTCACCCCAGTCGACGCCCGGAGTGTCCGTCGAGATGCCGATGGCGTTGGCCAGGACCGTGCCCAGCAGCGCCGCGATGATGCCCACGACCATGGTCAGCAGGATCGACATGTGCTGCCGGCCGGGAACCACCAGCCGACCGAGCGCACCGACGATGATACCGACGATCAGCGCCGTGATGATTCCGGTGACAGTCACTGTTCCTCCTCGAGCCCTACCGGAATGTCCGTCGATTCGATGGTTCCCGTGGTGGCTCGGATCGAAACACGCTACGGCCGGGGAAGCGCGTTGCGGAGGCGGATGCCGCTGAACTCGACGGTGCTCGCCACCACCATGTCCCACCATGGCCACAGGTTGGGCAGCACGCGCAGCTGGATGCCGGCCGCGGCGTGGCACGCGAACAGGTCGCCGACCGGCTCCGCCGGGCCGAGCGGGGTCACCGGCTCGGTCGCGACGTGGGCGTGCGGGTCGGGGCCGGGGAACGGGGCGAAGACGGCGGCCGGGAAGCGGTACGCGTAGAGCCGCACCGTGCGCATCGCCTCCAGCCAGCCGTACTCGATCACGTGCACGCGGTCGCCGCAGCCGGCGCCGATGATCCGGTCGCGGTCCGCAGGGGTCGTGCCCGGACCGGCCCACGCCAGGCCGCGCGGGCACTGGCGTGGGAACCAGTAGTCGGGCGCGCGGGCGGCGTCGACCGCCCAGACGTACGCCTCCGGCTGCTGCGCCGTCGCGGCGACGTGCGGCGCGAAGCGCGTGATCGTCGGGTCCTCGGAGAAGTGCAGGACCTCGCCGGGCTCAGGCAGCACCGTCCGTCACCCACGGCGGCGGGCCGGTGAAGGCCAGCATGTGCACGTCGAACAGCACGGCCGCCTCGACGCCCAGCGCCGGGCCGGCCTGCCGGGCCATCCAGGTCAGGAACGGGCCGGGCTCGGGGCCGCCGCCACCGAGGCCCTTGGTGTACTCCGCGTGCGCCTCCAGCGAGCGGATCCCCGCCAGCAGCGGCTCGCCGGTCACATCGACGCCGTGCGTGGGCACGTTCGCGCCGGCGAACGCGACCAGCCGCACGCCGCCCCACGGCTCCAGGCCCTCGTCGGCCAGCTCGGGGAAGATCCAGCGGTTGCCGGCGTCGCGCGCGGCGTCGAGCGCGGCCAGCCCGACGGCGCGGTGGTCGGCCTGGTTGGTCATCCCGCCGGCGAAGCGGAGCTCGAACGAGCCGCTCACCATGATCTCCGGCCGGTGCCTGCGGATCGCGCGCACAATGTCGCGGCGAAGGTCGTTGCCGTACTCCACGACGCCGTCGCGGTGGTCGAGGAACTCCACGACGTCGACGCCGACCTCACGGGCGCCGGCGCGCTCCTCCTGCTCGCGCAGCGGTGCGGCCTGGTCGGGGTGCAGCCCGTCGATGCCGGCCTCGCCGCGGGTCGCCAGCAGGTAGGTCACCGTCTTGCCCTGCGCGGTCCACTTCGCGACGGCGGCGGCGGTGCCGTATTCGATGTCGTCAGGGTGCGCGGCCACGGCGAGACAGCGGTCCCAGTCCTCCGGCAGCGGCGGCAGTGGTTGGGTCATGGCGATCACGCTACGCGATACTGGGCGGTATGGACCCGACCCGCCTGCACCCCCAGGCGCGCGCCGCGCTCGGCGCGCAGCCGCGCGAGCCGCTCACCGTCGCCAATCTCGCGGCCGTGCGGCAGAGCATGGTGGCGGCGGTCCCCGACGAGGTCGGGCTCGTCCCGGCGCCCGGCACCGTGGTCGACGTGGACGCGAACGGCGTTCCTGCTCGCCTTTTCCGCGACGGTACCGCCGGAGCCTCCCCCGTCATCCTCTATGCCCACGGCGGCGGATGGGCCCTCGGCGACCTCGACACGCACGACGGCCTCTGCCGGGCGCTGGCGGCCGAGACCGGCTGGTCGGTCCTGGCGGTGCACTACCGCCGCGCCCCCGAGCACCCGTTCCCGGCCGCACCGGACGACCTCGACACGGCCCTGACCTGGCTGCGCGACCACGGCGCCGCCCACGGCGTGGACCCCGCCCCGACGGCCGTCGCCGGCGACTCCGCCGGCGGTCACCTGGCGACGGTGGCGGCCCGGCGGGCCCGTGACGCCGGCCGTCCCCTGGCCGCGCAGCTGCTGATCTGCCCCGTCGTCGACCCGGCCCAGGACTATCCCGACCTGGACGACTACGGCCTGCACCGCGACGAGATGCGCTTCTTCTGGGACGCGTACGCCCCGCCGGGCGTGGACCGCGCGGTGCCGGACCTGTCGCCGCACCTGGCCGACCTCGCCGGCCTGCCGCCGACCGTGATCGTCACCGCCGAGCTGGACATCCTGCGGCCCGAGGCCGAGCGCTACGCCGCGGCCCTGTCGGCGGCCGGGGTGCCGGTGATCAGCGCCTGCTACCAGGGCATGGTCCACAACTTCCCGCGCAAGCTGGCCCTGTTCGACGCCGCCCACGCCGCCCTGGCCCAGCTCGGCGCGGCCCTGCGCCACTGGGTGCCGGTGGCCTGAGGGTCAGTCCTCCCGCTCGTCTCGCTCCGCCTGGTCCGCGTCGACCGCCTTCTGGTCGGACTCGGCGGTCAGCGGGCGGGCGCCGCCCTCCGGCGGGCCCTTGCGAGCCCCGCCGCCGGCCGCCAGGTGGGGAAACTTGGCGTCGAACGCCGGCCGCTCGGAGCGGATGCGCGGCATGCTGTCGAAGTTGCGCAGCGGCGGCGGGCTGCTCGTGGCCCACTCCAGCGAGTTGCCGTACCCCCACGGGTCGTCGACCATCACGACGCGGCCGGCCTTGTACGAGATCCACATGTTGTACAGGAACGGGATCGTCGACGCGCCGAGGATGAACGACCCGATCGTGGAGACCGTGTTCAGCGTGGTGAAGCCGTCGGTCGGCAGGTAGTCGGCGTAGCGGCGGGGCATCCCCTGCGTGCCCAGCCAGTGCTGCACCAGGAACGTGGTGTGGAAGCCGACGAAGGTGAGCCAGAAGTGCAGCCGGCCCAGGCGCTCGTCGAGCATCCGGCCGAACATCTTCGGGAACCAGAAGTACACCCCGGCGTACACGGCGAACACGATCGTGCCGAAGAGCACGTAGTGGAAGTGGGCCACGACGAAGTACGTGTCGGTGACGTGGAAGTCGATCGGCGGACTGGCCAGCAACACCCCCGACAGCCCGCCGAGCAGGAACGTCACCAGGAAGCCGATCGCGAACAGCATCGGGGTCTCGAACGTCAGCTGGCCGCGCCACATCGTGCCGGTCCAGTTGAAGAACTTCATGCCCGTCGGGATCGCGATGAGGAAGCTGAGGAAGCTGAAGAACGGCAGCAGCACCTGGCCGGTGCCGAACATGTGGTGGGCCCAGACGCTCATCGACAGGGCACCGATCGCGATCGTGGCGCCGACCATGCCCTTGTAGCCGTAGACGGGCTTGCGACTGAAGACCGGGATGACCTCGGTGATGATGCCGAAGAACGGCAGCGCCACGATGTAGACCTCGGGGTGGCCGAAGAACCAGAACAGGTGCTGCCAGAGCAGCGCGCCGCCGGTCTCGGGGACGAAGACCTGCGCGCCGAGCTTGCGGTCGGCCAGCAGTACCAGAAGCGCCGCCGCGAGCAGGGGGAACACCATGAGGACCATCAGGGCGGTGATCAGGATGTTCCAGACGAAGATGGGCAGCCGGAACATGGTCATCCCCGGCGCACGCAGCGTGATGATCGTGGTGGTGATGTTGACGGCGCCCAGGATCGTGCCGAGGCCGGACAGCACCAGGCCGACGATCCACAGGTCGGCGCCGACGCCGGGCGAGTCCGTGACGCTGTTGAGCGGTGCGTAGGCGAACCAGCCGAAGTCCGCCGCGCCGTTCGGGGTGATGAAGCCGGCCACGACGAGCCCGCCGCCGAGCAGGTACAGCCAGTAGGCGAGCGCGTTGAGCCGCGGGAAGGCGACGTCGGGCGCGCCGATCTGCAGCGGCACGATGAAGTTGGCGAACGCGAACACGATCGGCGTCGCGAACAGCAGCAGCATGACCGTGCCGTGGATGGTGAACAGCTGGTTGTACTGCTCCGGCGACAGGAACTGCAGGCCGGGCCGGGCCAGCTCGGCCCGCATGAGCAGGGCCATCACGCCGGCCGCGATGAAGAAGACGAAGGACGTGAACAGGTACAGGATGCCGACCTGCTTCGCGTCGGTCGTGCGGAGCAGCCGGCCCAGCGCGGTGCCCGGCAGCGGGCGCCGGACCGGGCCGGGCCGCGTCGGGACCGGCCCTGGCAGCGGCTTCGTCGTGGTCACTGGGTGTTCCCCTCGCACGCGGGTGATGTAGCGGCGTGCCGCCTACCCGAATGCGACGCGGTGAAACGTCAGCTTCCGCCGACGGTCTACACGCGCTTCCTGGCCTTCTTCGCGACGACCTCGACCTCGCGCTCGGCCTCGTCGGCGGCGCCGCGGCGGCGGAGCATGGCGAAGCCGGGGATGCCGATGATCGCCTGGCGCAGGTCGCGCGTGACCTCGAGCAGCTCGTGGATGTCGGGGCCGGCCCGGTCGAGCGAGGCGAGGATCGGCAGGACGTCGGTGTTGAGGTGGTGCGCGAGCTTCGGCAGCTCGTCGATCATGTGGATCGCCGCGTCGACCTCCTCGGGCGACAGCTCCTCGACGAACCGCCGCAGCCCCGGCTCATAGGCGACGATGAGCTGCGCCGCCGTGCCCGCCGTCTGCCCGGCCTGGGTGACCACGGCGCCGGCCTCGGCGGCGGTCTGCCGCGCCTGCGTCACGAGGGCCGCGGCCTCCGCCGACGTCTGCGCCGAGTGCGTCACGATCGCGTCGACGCGCTGGGTGAGGTCGACCGCCCGGTCGACGATCGCGGTCGCTCGCTCGGTCGCGGCCCGGGCGTCCTCCACGGCCTGCTGCGCGGCGTCGAGCGTGGTGGTGGCCCGCGCCAGCAGCACCTCTACGCCGTCGACGATCCGCACCACGCGCCCGGGCAGCGCCGCCACGCTGGCGGCGACCCCGACCGCCCTCCCCGCGGTGGAGAAGGCAAGGTCGACGATCTCGGACGGAAGCGGCAACGACAGTCGCACCCGTCCATTGTGCCCATCAGGAGACGTCGATACCGTATCGGGCACCAAGATCCGCAACGTGCCAGCCCCGCCCGCTCATGGCCAGCACGTCCGCGTCCGCGGCGACGGCCACGACAGCCCGCCCAACCCCTTCGGGCGACTGAGAGTTTTCCATATCAAGATATTCGGCGAACTGCATGACCCCTTCGGTCCGCACCAGCCCGGGATAGAGCGAGACGGAAGCGACCCCGTGGCGCTTGAGCGCCTCGGCCACGGCGAGGGCTAGCCGATCATCGGCCGTCTTGGCAACGCTGTACGCCACGGGCTGCCGCAGGTCATGCACCGCCCCGACCTCCATCGACACGGTCACCACCAGCCCGCCGGGCCGGTGCAGCAGCAGCGGCACGCACTTCGCCGTGGTCACGTAGTGCGCCCGCACGCCGGCCCCGAACATGGCATCCCACAGTTCGAGGGGCTGCTCCCAGAACGGCAGGTTCCACTCCTCCCACCCTCCGGCGTTGAGCCGCTCGTACCCACCCCAGACGTTGTTGACGAGCAGGTCCAGCCGGCCGGCCTCCCGCCCGATCCGCCGCACGAGCTCGTCGACCTGCGCGTCGTCCCAGTGGTCGCAGACGACCGCGCGCCCGGCTCCCCCGACCCGATCGACGGCCCGGGCCACGTCCTCGACGGTCCCGGGCAGATGCCCGCTGGTCCCACCCGCATCGGACGACCGCCCGGTGATCCAGACCTCCCACCCGGCGTGCCCGAGCGCCGTGGCGATCCCCCGCCCAACCCCGCGACTCCCACCGGTAACCAACGCCACGCGACGTCCCGTCATGCCCAGCACGCTACGCCCCGGACCCCGCACCGTCCCGTGATCGATGGCGAGTTCCGGCTGCCATGACAGCCAGACGTCTCCATCGATCATGCAACTGAGGGTAGATCGACCAACGTCTAAGGGATGACCGGCCGACCGCGGCGAGACGTAGGCCCGCGCTACTGGCGGCGGGCGAGACGGCGACGCCTTCCTGTTCGAACGGCAGCAGCCCAGGCAAGGCAACAACAACCGCCACCGGCACCACGACACAGCCAGCGACCCGGACCCGCACGGGCCGGGCCACCGGCACCACAACAGCCAGCGACTCGAACCCGCACGGGCCGGGCCACCGGCGCCACAACGCGGCGAGCGGCCCGGACCCGCCGAGTTCGGACCGCTGGCGGCGGCACGGGCTCGGGCGGGCCCGGGCCGCTCGCGCGGCGCGGACCTGTACGTGCCGCGGTCAGACCAGGCGGCGGATCTCGCCGTGCGTGCGGTAGAAGCCGCCGCGGGCGGACTCGCGGATGCCCGTCACGACGTAGCGGGCGCCGGGCTCGCGGACGTTCTTCGGGAACTGGACCTGCCAGTCCTGGTGGTAGCCGGACGTGACCACGCGGATCCGGAGGCGGCCGCCCTGCTCCACGCACTCGAGGACGACGCCGTCGGCCGGGTCGGAGATCTCCTCCACCGCAGCGGACGGAGCCACCGACTCCATCGCGCGCGGGGCCTTCACGTCGACGTACTCCGGCACGACGCCCTGCTCGGCCGCGCGCACGGCCTCCTCGCTCGCGTCGATGCAGGCCAGCGAGCCGTCCGTGGTGACGATGTAGAGCTTCTCGTCGTGATACTGCATCGAGTAGGCGCTGCCGCAGCCCGTGCCCAGCTTCCAGAGGCGGTTGCCCGCGGCGTCGAAGCAGTAGACCGAGGAGTGGTAGTCGCCGGCGAAGACGTAGCGGCCGTCGGGGGACGTGGCGTTGGAGAAGATGGTGGCGTCGCAGCGGTAGGTGACGCCCTTCGAGCCGTCCTTGCCGAAGGACAGCACCGAGTTGGAGGACATGCCCGCATAGAGCATGTCGCGCTCCTGCCAGCCGAAGAGCACGGCGCCCGGGGTGGGCTGGTGCCAGCGCTCGGCGCCGGTGCGCCAGTCGTAGCTGGTCACGCCCTTGCTGTGGCCGTGGTGGACGGCCGTGGCGTCGCAGCGGACCATCCAGCCGCTCTGGCCCTTGCTCTTCTTGCGCCAGAGGAACTCGTCCTCGTGGTCGATGGCGCAGACGCCGCCCTTGTCGTCGGAGACGCCCAGCACGCCGTCGTGGATGTCGAGCCAGTAGATGTCGATGTCGGAGGCGATCGCGTAGGCCAGCCGCGGGACCTTGCCGGTCAGGTCGTAGACGTTGCCGTCGTCGCAGCCCGCGTAGATCCACTGGTCGTCGGCGACGATGCACTTGACGCCGTCGGGCAGCTGGAACTGCCGCTCGACCGTCGCGTCGTGCTTGAGCACGGTGATCGTGCCCTTCTCGTTGCCGACCATGCACACGTCGTCGTTGATGAAGATGCCGAACGCGGGGGCGCCCGACCGGTATTTCCACAGGACCGGCGCCATCTTCGCCGTCGACCGCTGGCTCTGGATCTGCCGCCGGGTCACCGACCGCGCCGCCCGCTGCCCCTGCACGGCCGGCGCATAACCCTTGCGGACCTTCTCACCGATCTTCTTCTGCGCGTCGGCCTGCGCCTTCGCCTCGTCGGCATAGGACGTCGTCTTGCTCTGGCCGCCGTCGCCGATCCGCCCGTATCGAATCGTCATCTCGTTGCCGTCAACGGTGACCTCGTAGAACTTGTGCGCGCTCCCGGCATCCTCGGACAGTTCGAGATACGTCGTCTGGGGCATCGGTCGACAAACCTTCCTAGAGGGGGATCGAAGGGGCGGCGTCAGCCTAGCGACCGGGTACGACAAAATCTCATCCGTGCTGCATCTGAGGGTCATCAGTCCGCCCGCCGACACCGACCGGGTCGTCGAGCTGCTCACCGTGGAGGCCGGCGCGACGAATCTCGTCGTGTTCCCGGGTGCGGCCCGGCAGCCGGCGGGCGACGTCGTCATGTGCGACGTCGTGCGCGAGGCCGGCAACCCGGTGCTGGCCAAGCTGCGCGCGATGAAGCTCCACGAGCGTGGCTCCATCGCGATCGAGAACGTCGACGTCTCCCTCAGCAGAAGCGCCCAGCGGGCCGCCGACGCCGCGCCCGGGCTGGCCGCCGACGCCGTGGTCTGGGACGAGATCGAGCAGAAGACCGGCGAGGAGACCGACCTCTCCGGCACGTACCTGCTGATGCTCGGCATCGCGACCATCATCGCCGGCATCGGCGTGCTGCTCGACCAGCCGATCCTCATCGTCGGCGCGATGGTCGTCGGCCCGGAGTTCGGCCCGCTCGCCGCCCTGTGCGTCGGCATCGTCCGGGCACGCGCACGCACGATGCGACGAGCGCTGACCGCCCTCGGTGTCGGGTTCCCGATCGCGATCGCGGCCACGATCGTCAACACCTGGCTGCTCGACCTGCTCGGCCTCGTCGACAAGGGCATGCTGCTGCGCGACCGGCCGCTCACCGACTTCATCTGGCAGCCCGACGCCTTCTCCTGGATCGTCGGCTTCTTCGCCGGCATCGCCGGTATGCTCTCGCTGACCAGCTCGAAGGCCGGGCCGCTGATCGGGGTGCTGATCTCGGTGACGACCGTGCCGGCCGCGGCGAACATCGCGGCCGCCCTGGCCTACGGCGTGTGGCACGAGGCGTGGGGCTCGACGGTCCAGCTGTTCCTCAACCTCGCCGCGATCGTCGTCGCCGGGGTGCTGACCCTGCTCGTCCAGCGCTGGTGGTGGCGTCGTCGTGTCTGACCTGAGAGAAGCCCTCGACGCCCTGCTCGAGGACGTGCCGCCGGCCCGCCTCGCCGACTCGGTGCAGCGGCTCATCGCCGACTACCGCAGCGGCCGGCCGGCCGACGAGCCGCTCATCCGCACCATGGTCGATGCGACGGCGTACGCGGCGTACCGGATGCCGGCCACGCACGCCGCCGTCGCGAAGGCCCTCGCGATGCTGCCGCCGATCGAGCCGCGGAGCCTGCTCGACGTCGGCGGCGGCACGGGCGCGGCGACGTGGGCGGCCGTCGACGCCTACGGGCCGCTCGACGCGACGGTGCTCGACCAGGTCCCGGAGGCGCTGCGGCTCGGCGAGCGGATCGCGAAGGGGCGCCTGGCCGCGCGGTGGCAGGAGTGGCGCCTCGGCGAGCCGTTGACCGAGGCCGACCTGATCACCGTGTCGTACGTGCTGACCGAGCTGACCGAGGACGATCAGCGTTCCCTGGTCGCCGAGGCCGGCGCCGCCGCCCGCCAGGCATTGGTCATCGTCGAACCGGGGACTCCCGAGGGGTACCGGAGAATCCTGACGGCAAGGGACGCGCTCATCGCCGCCGGATGGACCGTCGCGGCGCCCTGCCCGCACCAGGGCGCGTGCGGCATGCAGGGCAGGGACTGGTGCCACTTCTCGGCCCGGGTCAACCGGTCGGCGCTGCACCGGCGGCTCAAGGAGGCGCGGCTGGGCCACGAGGACGAGAAGTTCTCGTTCGTCGCCGTCACGAGGAACCAACCCGGCGCCGAGGGCCGCGTGGTGCGGCACCCGGCGTTCCGCAAGGGGCTGGTCACGCTGCAGGTCTGCCAGCCGGACACCACGGTCGGCCCGGTGCTGGTGCCGAAGCGGGAGGGTGCGCGGTACAAGGCGGCCAGAGACGCCGAATGGGGCGACCAGTGGCCGCCCCATCCCGACGAGAGCTAGTTACGAGTTGTCCGCCACGAAGGACGAGACGTAGGCCAGCGCCGAGTTCCAGTTGATGGTGAGCTCGTTCGTCGACCACGACTTGATGTCGTCCATGTAGCACAGCTGCGGCTTGCAGTCCTTCAGCGCGGCCGAGGCGACCTCGTCCTGCAGCTGCGAGTTCGGGCCGCCGGCCAGGGTGCCCCGCGGCGGGTTCGGCAGGTTCGGGTCGAGCTGGTGCGCGTACCAGCGGCTGTGCTGGTTCTTCGACGCCTTCTCGCCGTAGCCGGTGACGTAGGACTGGTTCAGCGCGTTGCGGCCGAGCAGGTAGTCCATGCCGGACAGGACGCCGTCACGGTACTGCTGCTTGCCCGTGATGTCGAAGGCGGTGGCCACGACGGCCAGGTTGTTGAGGATCTGGGCGTTCGAGCCCCAGTCGTAGCCGCCGTTCGGCGCGTACGGCTGGCCGTAGGCCTGGTCCGCGATGACCTTCAGGTAGCGGTCGGCGGCGGCCTGGACGGACTCGCGGACCCGGTCCCGGTCCGCCAGCTTGCTGTCGACGGTCGCCAGGTCGAGGCGGCCGAGCGCGGCGGTGTTCTGCCAGTCGAAGGCGCGGTCGAAGACGTCGGCCTTGTGCAGCGGCGAGCCGGTCACGTCGGCGGAGTACTGCTTGTCACCGGTGGTGAGGTACAGCTCCGCGGCGGCCCAGTAGAACTCGTCGGCGACGTTCCAGTCGCCGTACGCGCCGCCGCCGGTCGAGTCCGAGTCGGGGGCCGTGATGCTCGGGTTGGCCTTGGCGGCCTCGTACGCCTTCTTCGCCGAAGCGAGCAGCTTGGCCGAGTAGCCCTTGTCGTAGTCGGCGAAGACGCGCGCGCCCTGGGCGGCGGCCGCGGCCAGGTTCAGCGTCGCCGCGGTCGACGGCGGCCTGAGCTGGCGCTGCTGCGGGTCGGCGGCCGGGTCCATCGGCAGGCCGGTCCAGGCCACGTCGTGGATCTTGTGGTGGGCCATGCCGGCGAGCTTCTCGCCGTCCGGCACCTGCATCTTCATGAGGAAGTCGAGCTCCCAGCGCGCCTCGTCGAGCACGTCGGGGGTCTTGCCGCCACGCTCGGGCAGGCGCAGCTCGCGGTCCTGCGACGCCTTCGGCGCGCGCTCGTACGTGCTGAGCAGCTGCGCGACCGAGATGCCGCCGTTGACGACGTACTTGCCGTGGTCGCCGGCGTCGTACCAGCCGCCGGTGACGTCGAGCGTGTAGTTGCAGCTGCCCGGGGCGCACGGGACCTTGGTGTCGCCGCCGTTGGGAGTGTCGGCGGTGTGGCCCGCCTTGCGGCCGTAGCCGGGCGCGATCTTGTTGTCGATCGCGATGCCGCTGCGCTGCGTGTAGAAGAAGGACAGCGAGTCGACGCTCAGCTGCTTGTACGCCTTGGGGTCGAGGTCGAACGGCAGGCTGGCCTTGCCGTCCACCTCCAGCGTGTAGGTGTTGCCCGAGCCGCGGTACTCGCTGAAGTCCACGACGTGGGTGTTCTGGCCGGAGCTGGCGTCCATGCCGTGCGGCTGTGACTCGCCGGAGGCGACGACCTTGCCCGAGTTGTCCTTGAGCTGCCAGGGCAGCGGCTGCGACGAGTCCGAGATGACCGTGGCCCGCTTCGGGCCGTCCGGAAGGTAGCCGACCTGGTTGACCCGCACCGGCGTGTCCGGGATGGAGTCAGGGGTGGCCGGGAATGCGTAGGCACTGCCGTCGTTGGCACCGGTACCGGGGAGTCCGGGGATTCCGCCGTCGTTGCCGGCGAACGCGATGGGCAGGGCCACCGCGGGAACCGCCACGATCGCCGCGATGGCGGCCATCCGGGCTTTGCGCGAAAGGGCAGGCAGGCGCACCAGCTCTCCTAGGTGGGATCGGTTGCGAGGGAGGTCGCTCCGGCGTCCCACCCAGGGGATAAATCGGGTGATAGCCGTTGCGTTCGGGCGAACCTACCGGGAGCCCAGATCGGCAAATCGGACATATTTCCTTGAATGTGACCTGGACCACTCCCCGCGGTGGCGGATGGCACATTTCCTCGTACAGATGAAGGAGGGAAGTTTGCGCAGGTCGCGTGTATATGCTTCGCTGGGCATATGAACTTCGACCCTGGGCCACCCGCCGAGGTGGCGTACCGGTCCACCGACGACGGCCGGTGGACGCTCCGCTTCGTCCGCGATCTGCGCCACCCGCCCGCGCGCGTGTGGCGGACGCTGACCGAGCCGGACCTGCTCGCGAAGTGGGCCCCGTTCACCGCCGACCGCGATCTCGGGACCCTCGGGCCGGCGACGCTGACGATGATCGACGGGGAGACGGCGGTCCCGCTGGCGGCCGAGGTCACGTCCGTCGACGCGCCGAGGATCCTGCAGTACACCTGGGGAGAAGATCTCCTGCGGTGGGAGCTGGCCGCGACGGCCGGCGGAACGCGGCTCACGCTCTGGCACACCCTCGCCGACCGGGACTTCGTCGCAAAGGTGGCCGCGGGCTGGCACCAGTGCGTGCGGGTGATGGAGCTGCTGCTCGACGGCACCCCGCACCCGCCGGTGCGCGGTGCGGACGCGCTGAACTACGGCTGGTCCGAACTGGAGGCGGCGTACCGCCGAGCGCTCTCTACATGAGGTGTATACACGGCATGTATACAAGTCGTGTAGAGTGCCGGGCATGTCCATCGGTCAAGCGTTTCTGGGGCTGCTCGAGTCCCAGCCGCGGCACGGTTACGACCTGAAGCGGGCCTATGACGAGCGGTTCGGTTCCGACCGGCCGCTCGCCTACGGCCAGGTCTATGCCACGCTCTCCCGCCTGCTGAAGCACGGCTTCGTCACGGTCGACGGGGTCGAGCCCGGCGAGGGCCCCGACCGCAAGCGGTATGCCATCACCCCGGCCGGCGTGGCCGACATCGAGCGGTGGCTCGGGCAGCCGGAGAAGCCCGAGCCGTATCTGCAGAGCGTGCTCTACACGAAGGTGGTGCTCGCGCTGCTCACCGGGCGGCCGGCCGCCGAGCTGCTCGACACGCAGCGGGCCGAGCACCTGCGGCTGATGCGCGAGCTGACCCGGCGCAAGGCCGACGGCGACCTGAGCGACCAGCTCATCTGCGACCACGCCCTGTTCCACCTCGAGGCCGACCTGCGCTGGCTGGAGCTCACCGCCGCCCGCCTCGACGACCTGGGGAAGCAGGTGCGACCGTGACGGCGCTGTTGACGGCCGAGGACCTGACCAAGACGTTCGGCAGCACGCCGGCGCTGTCCGGGGCGTCGATGTCGGTCGCGGCCGGCGAGATCGTCGCGGTGATGGGGCCGTCCGGCTCGGGGAAGTCGACGCTGCTGCACTGCCTGGCCGGGATCGTGCGCCCCGACTCGGGCGTGGTGCGGTATCGCGACCGGGAGCTGTCGGCCATGTCCGACACCCGGCGCAGCGCCCTGCGGCGCGGCGAGTTCGGGTTCGTGTTCCAGTTCGGGCAGCTGGTGCCCGAGCTGACCTGCCTGGAGAACGTGGCGCTGCCGCTGCGGCTCGACGGGATGCGCCGCCGGGAGGCCCAGCGGCGGGCCGCCGACTGGCTGTCCCGGCTGGAGATCGACCACGTGGCCGGCAAGCGGCCGGGCGAGGTGTCCGGCGGCGAGGGGCAGCGGGTCGCGGTGGCCCGGGCGCTGGTCACCGGGGCGCGGGTGGTGTTCGCCGACGAGCCGACGGGGGCGCTCGACTCGCTCAACGGCGAGCGGGTGATGCAGCTGTTCACGGCCGCGGCCCGGGACAGCGGCGCTGCCGTGGTGCTCGTGACGCACGAGCCACGGGTCGCCGCCTACTCCGACCGCGAGGTGGTCGTCCGCGACGGCAAGGCCCTCGACCTGGCGCGGGCCGCATGACCCGGTGGTTCGCCGATGTCGCGCTGGGGGCCCGGCTGGCCCTCGGCGGCGGGCGGGAAGGGCTGCTGCGCACCGGGCTGACGGCGGTCGGGGTGGCGCTCGGCGTGGCCGTGCTGCTGCTGTCGGTGTCGGTGCCGGCGATGCTCGGCGCCCGCGCGGCGCGCACCGACGCGCGCGACGACCTGCCCTGGGGCAGCGAGGCACCGGCCCGCACCGAGCACACCGTCCTCTCCCTGCCGGCCGACGACTCGTTCCGCGGGCGGGCCCTGCGCGTGCGGTACGTGCTGCCGGAAGGCGCCGACCCGGTGCTGCCGCCCGGCGTCAAGGCGTTCCCGCCGGCCGGCTCGATGCTGGTCTCCCCCGCCCTCAAGCGGCTGCTCGAGTCGCCCGACGGCGCGCTGCTGCGCCAGCGCTATCCGGCGCCGATCGCCGGCACGATCGGCGAGCCGGGGCTGGCCGGGCCGCGCGAGCTCGCGCTGTATCAGGTGCGCACCGACCTGCGCGAGGAGCAGTCCCGGGTGCTGCGCCTGGGCTCGTACGGGTCGCACAGCCCGTCCGACGGCCTCAACCCGTTCCTGCTCCTGCTCGTCGTGGTCATCTTCGTGGTGCTGCTCATGCCGGTGGCGATGTT
The DNA here is from genome assembly GCF_014647515.1 of Dactylosporangium sucinum. GTDB lineage: Bacteria > Actinomycetota > Actinomycetes > Mycobacteriales > Micromonosporaceae > Dactylosporangium > Dactylosporangium sucinum. The sequence goes on from NZ_BMPI01000015.1 coordinate 46,195, forward strand.
CGTCGCCGCGGCGACCCGGTTCGGCGGCGAGCAGCGCGACCGGCGGCTGGCCGCGGTGCGCCTGGCCGGCGCCGACAGCGGGATGGCCCGCCGCATCGCGGCCGGGGAGGCGGTCGTCAGCGCCGCCGGCGGCGTCCTGCTCGGCGCCGTGTTCTTCCTGCTCGGGCGGCAGCTCATCGAGCGGTTCGAGGTCGCGCGGCTGAGCGTGTTCGCCACCGACGTGCGGCCGTCGCCGGGCCTCGCGCTGCTCATCGTGGTCGCCGTGCCGCTGGCCGCGCTCGCGATGACGCTGCTCGCCATGCGCCGGGTCGTCGTCGAGCCGCTCGGCGTGGTCCGGCGGGCGACCGCCCGCACCAAGCCCCGCCTGTGGTGGCGGGTCCTGCTCCCGGTCGGCGGGCTCGCCCTGCTGTATCCCTTGATCGGCACCAGGGGCGCGGAGTTCAACCCGTGGCAGGCCGTCGGCGGCGTCGTGCTCCTGCTGCTCGGCGTCGCGACCCTGCTGCCGTGGATGTTCGACCGGCTGGTCGGCCCGCTCGCCGGCGCCGGCACCCTGGCCTGGCAGCTCGCGGTCCGCCGGCTGCAGCTATCCGGCGGCAGCTCGGTGCGGGCCGTCAATGCCATCGCGGTCGCCGCGGCCGGCACGATCGCGCTGCAGATGCTGTTCTCGGCGGCCCAGGCCGAGTACACGAAGCCGACCGGCCAGGACCTCTCCCGCGCCCAGGCGATGACCGTGGTCGCCGACTCGCAGCTGGGCCCGGTCCGCGACGCCGCCGACGTCGACGCCCGGCTGCGGGCCGCGCGCGGCGTCACCGGCGTGAGCACCTACCGGCGCGGCGTCGCGACCACGGCCACCAAGGACGTCAACGGCGACCCGGCCATCGTCGAGGCGCTCGTGGCCGACTGCGCGGTCCTGCGCGAGCTGGCGACACTGCCCTCCTGCGCCGACGGCGACACGTTCGCCCTCACGCCCGGGCTGGCCGGCCAGACGGTGGAGATCAACGACCGGCCGTTCCTGGTCCCGGCGTCGACCCGCGCGGTGACGGCCCGCCCCGACCCGTGGGGCGACCGCCACGTGGGCCTGCTGTTCACCCCGTCGGCGGCCCCGCCGGTGCCACCCGAGGCGACGTACGTGTCGTTCGCCCGGCTCGACCCCGCCGACCCCGACGCGTCGGAGCACCTCCGCACCGCGGCCGCGGCCATCAGCCCGACGATGGACGTCAGCCTCCTGACCCAGCAGGAGACGGACACGACGTTCGCCGGCATCCGCCGCGGCCTGTACGCGGGGGCCACCGTGACGCTGCTCCTGGTCGGCCTGAGCCTGCTGGTCGGCACCCTGGAGCAGCTCCGCGAGCGCCGCCGCACCCTGGCCGCGCTGGTGGCCTTCGGCACCCGGCGCACGACGCTGGGCTGGTCGATCCTGTGGCAGACGGCGGTCCCGGTGGCACTCGGCCTGTTGCTGGCCACGGCGCTGGGCCTGAGCCTGGGCACGGTGCTGCTCCGCATCGTGGCGGTGCCGGTGCGGCCCGACTGGACGAGCGTGGGGTCGGTCGCGGCCATCTCCGCCGGCGTCGTCCTGCTGGTGACGACGGCCAGCCTGCCGGCGCTGTGGCGGCTGATGCGTCCGGACGGCCTGCGCTTCGAGTAGCCGCCCGCCCCGGGGGGCCGGAGCGGACCGGTGGCGCCGTGAGCGAAAAGGGCCGGTCCCCGCGGTTGGCGACGCGGGGACCGGCTGGAAGGGAGGTTACGCTACTGCGCAGGCCGCGCCGTTCAGGGTGAACGTGCTCGGCTTGCCGTTGGTGGAGTTGTTCCAGCTGGCGATGAAGCCGAACTCCACCGTGCCGCCGTTCGCGGCGATGGTTCTGGTGTAGTCGGCGTTCGACACCGAGGCGTTCGGGCCGGGACTCGTGGCCACGCCGCCCCAGATCTGCTGGATCACCTGGCCGTTGGGGTAGGTCCAGGTCAGGGTCCAGCCGTTGATCGCGGACGAACCGCGGTTGGTGATCTTCACCGCGCCCTGGAAGGCGCCGCCCCACTGGCCCGCCACCGAGTAGGTCACCGTGCAGCCGGCCGACGAGGACGGCGACGACGACGGAGACGACGACGCGGAGCGCGACGGGGAGGTCGAGACCGACGGGGACGGCGATGCCGAGGAGCGGGACACCGACGGGGACGGCGACGCCGAGAACGACGACGGCGGGGCGCCCGTGCGGTCACCGTAGATGATGCCGCGGCCGTTCGTCCCGAGGTACACCCGGCCGTAGATGCGCGGGTCGCCCGTGATCGTGTCGCCGATGTTGCCGTACTGGTGCTGGTCGTCGTTGATCCGGACCCAGCTGGCGGCGTTGTCGTCGGAGCGGTACACGCCCTTCTTGCCGTCCACCTGGCCCACCATGAACACCGCCAGGTTGGGGCGGCCGGGAGCGCCCTTGCCGAAGCCGATCGCGTCGGCCGCCTGCACCGTCGAGACCTTCGTGAACGAGGTACCGAAGTCGGTCGAACGGTAGAGGCCGCCCGTCTTGCCGGACAGCCAGATCTCGCCCGACACGCCCGGGACGGCCTTGAACAGCGCCGTCGACGGCAGGCCCGAGGCGGCCGCCGTGAACGAGACCCCGCCGTTGCGCGAGACGTAGAAGGTGCCACCCGAGAAGCCGTAGAAGATGCTCGAGTTGACCCGGTCCGACTCGACGATCGCGTTCTGCGGGATGCCGGAGGACTGCGTCCAGCTGTTGCCGAAGCCGACCGAGTACACGACCGCGCTGTTCTTGGGGGCCCACACGAACCGCGAGCCGTCAGCCGCGGCGGAGATCGTGCCGCCCTCGTTGATGCCGCCCGGCTCCGAGCCCTGGAACCAGTTGGCGCCGCCGTCGGTGGAGAACGCGGCGTGGCTGTCGTTGGGGCGGTCGGCGTCGGTGAAGTTGCCGGCGCGGACCATGACGCTCGGGTTGAGTTCGGCGTAGTCCAGGCTCGTCGTCGACGTGAACGTCGGCGCCGTGAACATCATCGACGGTACCGCATCCAGGTTCGTGTGGCGGAAGCCGGCGATGTCGCCGAGGCCGGAGACCAGCGGGGCGCCGGTGGGCGGGCTGATGAGGTCGAGGACGGCGGTCTCCTCGAGGCCCGGGGCCATCGGCTTGATGGTGATCTGGCCGCCCGAGTCCCACGTGGTGAGGTCGGTGCTGCCGTAGATGGTGGCGCCGGTGCCGTACATGAACCGGTTGGAGTTGAACGGGTCGATCTCCAGCGACTCGTTCATCCACCCCAGCTTCGGGGTGACCTCCGGGGGCTGCGGGTTGGTGCCGAACGTCAGCCAGGGCGAGCGGCTGACATCCATCTTGTACCGGAAGCTCCGGTTGGGGTAGCTGGTCCAGTCCCAGATCCGGGTCCACGTGGCCCCGCCGTCGGTGCTGCGCCAGAAGATCGCGTCCGGCCACCAGGACACCTGGGTGGCGACCATGATGGTGTTCGGCTTCTGCCGGTCGATGGTCAGGCCGCTGTAGCCGAAGTAGTCGTCGCTGCTGGACGACGGGACCGGGCTGATCTGCGTCCAGGTGCCGGTGGCGGTCGCGTACTTCCACACGTCGCCCTTGCCACCGTCGTACGGGCCGCCGGTGTCGGACGTGGCGATGTACAGGTAGCCGCCGCTGGTGTCCAGGACGCCCTTGTGCGCGATGTACCCGGTCGGCTGGCCGGCGACGCGCTCCCACGACGTGCCGCCGTTCGTGGTGCGGTAGATCGTGTTCTGCTTGTCGGCGACGCCGACGTAGATGGTCTGGGTGGTGTTTCCGGCGGTACCGGTGCGCTTGTCGAACGTCACCCAGACGACGCCCTGGTTGTCGGTGAGGTACTGGTTGGGGTCGCTCGGGTCCTGCGCGTAGTTGCCGACGTTGGGGAAGTTGCTGACCTTCGCCCAGGTGACGCCCGAGTCGGTGCTGCGCCAGAGGCCGTTGCCGCTGGGGGCGCCGAAGTACAGGATCGAGTTCTTGTTGGGGTCGATCGCCAGGCGCTCCCCCATCCCGCGGCCGGGCATGTTGCCGCCCAGCTTGAACGGCAGCGCCGTCGACTGCCAGGTCGCGCCCTTGTCGGACGAGCGCAGGATGGCGCCGTTGTTCGGGTCCCAGCTGTTGGTGTACATGCCCACGGCGGCGTACACCTTGTTCGGGTCGACGGCGTCGGTGGCGAGGCTGGCCACGCCGTTCCAGCCCCAGTTGTCCTGGCCCACCCAGTCGAGCAGCGGGATCCAGCGGTTGGTGGCGGGGTCGAGGCGGTACGCCCCGCCGATGTCGGTGCGAGCGTAGACGAGGTTCGCCTGGCTCTGGTTGAAGATGATCCCGGGGACGAAGCCCCCACCTTCGATCTGGACGTTCTTGAACGCGTAGGGGTCGGCGGCCGCGGCCTCCGCCGGCCGGACGGCGGTCTGCACGGCGACGCCGACCGCGGCGACCGCCACGGCAGCGACGACGAGGACGCCGACTCTCGTCGATCTGTTTCGCATACGGCGCATGCTCGGAGCGCGCAACCGGGCCGGTCAACGAACCCGCCGCGACACGCAGGTCAAGCGCTTCGACAGTGTGAAAGTCTCACAGTCGGTGACCGACCCGGTAGGTTGACGCGGGTGAGAGCCCGACCGCTGATCGCGCTCGCCGTCGCGCTGGCGCTCGGCGGGTGGCTGCTGGCCGCCCGTCCGGCGCACCCTCCGGTACCCCCGCCGCAACCTCAGGCTGCGAAGACTCCCGCGCCGCAGGTCGTGGCCCAGCGCCCGGCGACCACCCCGGCGCGCCTGGCCGACGGCACCGCGTTCACGCCGCAGTTCTATCCGGACGCCGCCACGGCGATCGGGACCGTGCGCTCGCCCGACGCGTCGGCCGAGCGCCTGGTGCTGGTGCGCGGCGGCGCGGAGCGGGAGCTGCGGCGGGTGCCGGCGGAGCGCTACCCGCAGTTCCTCGGGTTCGCGGCCGCCGACGGGGTGCTCTACTGGGCCGAGTCCACCGCCACGACCGCCGGGCCGTGGGAGACCCGCATGTGGAAGGCGTCGCTGGACGGCGGCGCGCCCGTCTCGCTCACCACCGACGCGGGCGCCGCGGTCTTCTTCGACTCGCAGTTCGACCTGGTGGTGGCCGAGGGCCGGCTGCACTGGATCGCCGCGCCGCCGGACGACTCCGACCGCACCGAGCTGCGCAGCGTGGCGCTCGGCGGCGGCAAGGTCACGGTCGAGTCGATGCCCGGGCGGTACCGCTGGACGACCTGGCCCTGGATGCAGAGCGCCGACGTGCAGAGCGGCCCGGTGGAGCTGGTCGACCGGGCGACCGGCCAGCGACGGACGGTCGCCGCGACCGCGGCCGAGACGCTCGGCTGCACGCCGGCGTGGTGCCGGTCGGTGGCCGCGACGGCGTCGGGCAACCTGTTCCAGGTCCTGTCCGCGGAGGGCGGCGACCGCCGCCGCATCCCCGGCGAGGTGAACGCGGTGACGGTGGACGTCGGCCTGATGGACCGCTACGAGGTGCTCACCGAGCTGGCCGACGAGAAGGTGCGGGTGCTCGCGTACGACCTGCGGGACGGCACGACGAAGCTCCTGGCCTCGGACGTCGGCGTGGTCGGCGCCCGCGGCCCAGTGGTCTTCTGGTCGACGGGCGCCGCCGCCCCCGAGACGTGGAACGCGCTGGACCTGCGCACGCTGCCCTGATCAGGGGCCGACCTCGTGGTGCTGCCGCTCGTCGGCGGCGCGCTCGTCCGGGTGCACCTGGGTGTCGGGCACGCGATCGTGGCCATGCCCGAGGACGCCCTCGATGAGCGCGTCGATCGGCTCGCTGATGTAATCGAACGCCGGCACCGCGATGTCTTCCGCCTCGTCCCGGATCGTGGCGAGGTCGATGGCCTCGTCGACGCGCGGAACGCCGTGTTCGTCCCTCTTCGACATGTTCGCCATACGTTCCAGGTATCCCACCGGGATCACCCCAAACGCGCGGCCTGGCACGCGCGTCGTACGAGCGGAGGCGGCGCGGTGGCGGCCGGCCACCTGGAGGTGCGGCCCGGCACCGAGCCCGCAACCCACCGCGCCGCTCCGTCGCGCCGCCTTGTCCACGCCGCCGCCCACGCCGCCGCCCACGCCGCCGCCCACGCCGCGATCTTGGAGTTGTGGTCCCGGATTTGTCGGAAATACGCGGATAAAGTCGGGACCACAACTCCAAGATCGCGCCCGGAGGGGCGGCACGGAGGGGGCAGCACGGACAGCGCGGCACGGACAGCACGGCACGGAGGGGGCCGCACGGACCGCGGCGCGGCGGTCAGGAGCGGGTGGACGCCGTCGGGGCCGGGAGCGTCTCCAGGGGGTTGCGCAGGAGCTCCGCGAACGCCAGCTCGGCCGCGCCGATCAGGGTCGCGTCGTCGGCCAGGCCCGAGATGCGCAGGCGGACACGCTCCCGGGACACCGCCAGCACGTGGTCGGCGATGCGGCGGCGGACGTGGTCGGCCGAGCCGAGGTACACCTCCCGCAGCATGCCGCCGAAGATGACCACGCCCGGGTTGAAGAGGTTGATGATGTTCGCGACGCCGATGCCCAGCCAGTCGCCGACCACGGCCAGGGCGTGCTGGGCGGCCTCCTCGCCGCGGTCGGCGGCGTCCACCACCGCGCGGACCGCGGACCAGCCGGACTGCGACGGCGGGCGGCCGGCCGCGTCCAGCAGCGCCCGCTCGCCCACCTCGGCCTCCAGGCAGCCGCGGGAGCCGCACATGCACGGGCGGCCGTCGTACGGGTTGACCACCATGTGGCCGACCTCGCAGCCGTAGCCGGCCTCGCCGTCCAGCAGCTCGCCCCGCACGATGATGCCGCCGCCCACGCCCGCGTCGCCGTGCAGGTATACCAGGTTCTGGGCGCCCATGCCCGCGCCGCGCAGCTGCTCGGCCCGCGCGCCCAGGTGGGCCTCGTTGCCGACCGCCACCGGCAAGCCCAGGCCCAGGCGGCGGCCCAGCTCGGCGCCGAACGCCTGGTCGACCCAGCCCATGTCCGGGCCGTAGCGGACCATGCCGTCGCCGGGGCGGATCATCCCGCAGTACGAGGCGCCGATCCCGGCGCACACCGTGCCCGGCGGGGCCGTGGCGTGCAGGCGCTTGCCGAAGCCGGCGAGGGCGCCGACGACGGTGTCGAGGTCGGCGCCGGCCCGCGGGCGGACGGCCTCCAGGCGCTCCAGGACCGTGCCGCCGAGGCCGACCCGGGCGGCCAGCAGGCGGTCGACGGCCACGTCGAAGGCCAGGACGTACACCCGGCCGGTCTCCGGGCGCACCACCAGCGACGGGCGGCCGGCCCGGCCGGTGCCGACCGGGAGCTCCTCGCGGACCAGGCCCGCGGCGGTCAGCTCGGCGATCAGGCCCATGATCGTGCTGCGGTTGAGGCCCGTGCGCTCGGCCAGCTCGGTGCGGGACAATGCGCCGTCGAGGTGGACATGGCGGAGCAGGTTGCCCAGGTTCCGCCGGCGGATGTCCTCCAGCTCTGGCATTGCGTAACGATACCCAGACGCGGCAGCGGGCCATGAACCCGCGAGTTCTGGGCACCTGGTCCCGATGAGGACGCTCATCGCCAACGTCCGGGTCTTCGACGGCCACGGACTGCGCCCACCCGGCAGTGTCGTGGTCGACGGCGACCGTTTCGGCAGCGGTACCGAGGGAGACCGCGTCATCGACGGCGCCGGCGCGACCGCGCTGCCCGGCCTGATCGACGCCCACCTGCACCTCGAGGGCCGGGAGTCGCTCGACCGGCTGGTGCGGGCGGGGGTGACCACCGCGCTCGACATGGGCAACGGCCCGATGGACAAGTTCGACGCGCTGCGGTACACCCGCGGACTGACCGACGTGCGCACCGCCGGCGTGATCGCGGCCGCCCCCGGCAGCATGCACGCCCACATCCCGTTCCTGCGCGACCACCTGGTGCACGGCGTGCAGGACGCGGAGGCGTTCGTGGCGGGGCGGCTGGCCGAGGGCGCCGACTACGTGAAGATCGTCGTCGGCAACCCGGAGCCCAGCCACGACCAGGCCACCCTCGACGCGATCACCGCCGCCGCGCACCGGCACCGCAAGCTCGTCGTCGCCCACGCGATCTCCATGGAGGCGTACCGCATGGCGCTGGAGGCCGGCGTCGACGTGTTCACCCACGTGCCGCTCGACCGGCCGCTCGACGAGGACACCGCCGCCCGCATCGCGGCCGAGGGCCGGGCGATGGTGCCGACGCTCATCATGATGGCGGGCGTCGTGGCGGCCGGCCCCGGGTTCCCGGCCCGGTACGAGGCCGCCGAGGAGAGCGTCGCCGTCGCGCACCGCGCCGGGGTGCCGATCATCGCCGGTACCGACGCGAACTCCGCCCCCGAGGTCTGGGCCAACCCGCCGTTCGGCGAGGCCCTCCACCGCGAGCTGGAGCTGCTCGCCGCGGCCGGGCTGAGCCCCGCCGAGACGCTGCGGGCGGCGACCTCGCGCCCGGCCGAGCGGTTCGGCCTGACCGACCGCGGCGCGATCCGGCCCGGCCTGCGGGCCGACCTGGTACTCGTCGACGGGGACCCGCTCGCCGACCTCGGCTCGACCCGCGCGGTCACCCGCGTGTGGTGTGGCGGCGTCGAGCACACCCCCGCGGAGCTCGCGCGCGCGGCGGGATAGCGTTGCGCCCGTGTTCTTCGGTGGCACGGGCGTGGCCGGGCTGAGCTGCCCGCTGGGGGCGGTGCACAGCATCGAGACGGGCCGGCTGCGGCTGGTCGTGGCGCGCCGGCGGGCGCTGGTGGCGCACTGGGATGGCCTGGACGAGCGGTCGCGGCAGTGGGTCGGCGTCCAGCCGGGCGATCTCTCCGAGAACCCCGCCGAGCCGGACGGGTCGGACCCGCTGCTGTGGCACGCGGACCGGGCGGAGTTCCTGGGGTACGACATCGAGACCGGGCAGGTCGTCTCGGCCGTCACCCTGTGGCGGGACGCCGGCGAGCACGTCGTCAGCGGGACGGTCGCCGAGCCGTGGCGCGGCCGCGGCTACGGCGCCGAGTCCCTCGCGCTGGTCTGCGCGATCGCGCACCGGCACCTGGGCATCGCCCGGCTGTGCGCCGGCAGCGCGGCCGGCGACGAGGCGGCGGCCCGGTGCCTCAGCGCGAGCGGGTTCGCCGCCGCGGGCGAGCCGGTGCCGTTCACCCTGCCGAGCGGGCGGGTCATCGAGGCGCGGCCGTGGGAGCGGACCGACCCCGAGGCGCGGCTGCGCTGCCGGAACCCGCCGTGGTGAGGGCCGCCGCCAGCTCGGCGTTACGCTGCGCGTAGCCGGCCCACGCTCCCGGGGTCGCCGCCAGGTGCGGGGCCGCGGCGCGTTCCCCGCAGGGCCGCTGCGCCCAGTCGATCAGCCGCCCCGCCCGTACCGTCAACGTCAGCAACACGCCGTCCGACCATCCGGCGGCGGTGAAGTCGCCCGGCTCGCGGCTCGTCACCCGCTGCGGTGCGGTGATCCAGTCCAGCGCCGCCAGCTCCTCCTGGATCTGCCCGGCCACCTCGAACGCGAGCGTCGCCGCCGCCTGGTCGCGCAGGGCCGCCAGATCGGCGCGGGCCCGGCCGACCGCCTCGGGGTCGCGGGCGAGGGTCGCGGCCAGCTCGGCGGCGAGCACCGTCCGGTCGGCGGCCGTCACGCCGCGCTTCTCCGCCATCGCGCGCTCGGCGCCGGTGAGCCGGGTGCCGGTGTACCGCAGGGGCCGGATCCGGTGCAGCCCGGACAGCGCCTGGCGGACCCGCTGGCTGCCGAGGTAGGGCCCGAAGGCGTCGGGTTCGTAGGACAGGCGCAGCCCGGGCGCGGCGCTGCTGTCGGTCAGCCCGAGGTACACCGGCGTCTCCATGCCGCCGCGGACCCGGTTCCAGCGGGGTTTGCGGTGCTCGAGGACGTTGCGCTCGAGCCAGGCGGCCTCGTGGACGGAGTCGCACACCAGCGCCTCGACGGCCGCGACGGCGGCGACCATGCGCACGAGATGCCGCCGGTCGCCGAGGTCCGACCAGTAGGACCCGACCCGGCTGCGCAGCTGCGTCGCCCGCCCGACGTAGAGCACCCGCCCGCGGCCGTCGCGGAAGCGGTACACCCCGGGCTCGTTCGGCAACCGCCCCCGCCCCGCCAGCATCACCGTAGTATGCCGCTGTGTTCGCTCCCGGGCAGATCGCCGCGCGGCGGTACCATCGTGGCCCGCACCTCACCTGGGCCCAGGCCACGATCGTGGTCACCGACGACGAGCGCGGGCTGCTGCTGTGGCTGCCGGAGGGGGCCGACTTCGCCTGCCGGGTCGAGCCCGACGGCGAGCCGCTGCGGTCCGGCCCGACGATCGAGTCCTACGGCGCCGCGCGCCTCGCGCTGCGCACCTGGCGGCACACGAGCATGCTCCAGCTGCACCCGCCGGGCGCCGCCCACTCGGTGTGGTGGCGCTTCACCGGGGGCGCGTTCACCGGGTGGTACGTCAACCTGGAGACGCCGCTCGTGCGCCGCGACGGCGGGATCGACATCGTCGACCACCACCTCGACATCGTGGTCGCGCCCGACCGGAGCTGGCAGTGGAAGGACGAGCAGGACTTCGCCGACTGCACCGGCGTGCCGGGCTTCTGGACCGCGGACGAGGCGGCCGTGATCCGGGCCGAGGGGCTGCGGGTGGTCGCGGCCGTGGAGGCCGGGCGGTTTCCGTTCGACGGCACCCTGTGCGGCTTCCGGCCCGACCCCGCCTGGCCGCGGCCGGGGCTGGGCGCCGAATCGCTCTCAGTTTCGCCTGGTGGGGGTTAGGTTGGTGGCGAAGGGGTAGGTCGCCGCTCGGCAAACGACCGGTTGATCACGCACGGGGCACCTGATGACGTTGAAGAAGACGCTGACGTTCGCCGCATGGGCGTTCGTCATCTATTTCGTAGCCTTCCGCCCGGACGCCGCGGCCAATGTCGTCCGCGGGATCGGGGGACTGATCGCCACCCTCGCCCGCGGGTTCGGCGACTTCTTCGCCAGGCTGATCACCTGACGCGGTGTCCGCCCCCATCCTTGTCGATCTTGCAGTTGTGGTGCCGGGACACTCCCTGAATGTCCGGTTCATCCGGCACCACAACTGCAAGATCGACGCGAGGCGACGGCGGCCTAGCGGGTCCGGAAGGTCAGGCGGAGGATGCGGTCGTCGTCGACGGTCGGGCCGCCCGGCCGGCGCCCGTCCCGGTTCGACGTGGTGATCCAGAGGCTGCCGTCGGGCGCGTTGATCGCCGTGCGGAGGCGGCCGTACTTCGTGTACAGCGCCTCGACGGGCTTGCCCGCGACGCCGGCCGCCGGGCGCCAGCGGATCTGCGCCGTCGCCGCGGGGCCGCCGGCCACCACCGGGCTGTTGATGTCGGCGGTGATCGTGTGGTTCAGCGGCACCAGGTAGATGCGCTGGCCGCGCAGGCAGGTGACGACCGCGGTGCCGCCGAGGATCGCCACGCCGGAGGCGACGCCGATCTCGGGTCGCCAGGCGGCGATCGGGTCGGTGTACTTCGGCTTGCCGCCAATGCCCTCGACCATCGGCCAGCCGTAGTTGCGGCCCGGCTGGATGAGGTTCAGCTCGTCCCACACGGCCTCGCCGATCTCGGACGAGTACAGCCGGCCGTCGGCGTCCCACGCCAGGCCCTCCGGGTTGCGGTGGCCGTAGGAGTACACGAGCGAGTTCTTGAACGGGTTGCCCGGGGCCGGCTTCCCCTCGGTCGTCATGCGCAGGATCTTGCCGCCGAGGCTGGCCAGGTTCTGGGCGCTGTCGGTGTGGGAGGCCTCGCCGGTGGTGGCGTAGAGGTACCCGTCGGGGCCGAACGCGAGCCGGCCGCCGTCGTGGATGCCGCTCTTCGGGATGCCGGTGACGATCGGCTTCGGCTTCTTGCCCAGGACCAGCTTCGCGATCCGGTTGTCGTCGTCGGTGGTGTAGTAGATGTACAGCGTGTTGTCGCGCTTGAAGTCCGGCGACGCGGCGACGCCCAGCAGGCCGCCCTCGTTGTCGGCGGTCGACTCGGTGATCCGGGCGACCTGGGTGACCGTCAGGTCGCCGCTCTCGTCGCGGTCCGGCCCGATCCGCAGGATGCGTCCGGTGCCGCGCTCGGTGACGATGCCGGCACCGTCGGGCAGGAACGTGACGCCCCACGGCACGGTCAGGTGCCGGGCGAGCACGCTCACCTCGACCTGGGCGTCCGCGCCGGCGGACGGGTCGGCCGGGCCGTGGTTGAAGTCGGTGGGATCGGTGACGGGCGAGTTGGTGACCTTGGCTACGGACTTCGGCGAGGTACACCCGGTCAGTAGGACGGCCACCAGCAGTACACCGGCCGCGGCAGAACGCACCGGGACACCATTGCCGACGTTCGGGCGGACCTCCCTCACCCGCGGCGACGGATAATCGGGTTTGTGCACTATTGCGAGCGCTGCGCTGACCCGACCGTCATGGCACCCGAGGGTGACGAGGCGGTGTGCCCCGTGTGCGGGGAGCGCCGGCCGGCCCGCCGGCTGCCCGCGTTCGTGGTCACCGGGGCGTCCGCGGCGGGCAAGACCACGGTCCTGCCGCACCTCGTCGCCGAGCTGCCCGAGTGCGTGGTGTTCGACGTCGACTGGCTGATCGGGCCGTTCCGCCGGGCGTGCTCGTTCGGCGAGGTGGACTGGCCGGCGTTCCGCGACGCGTGGCTAGCGGTGGCCCACGGCGCCGCGCAGGGCGGCCGGTCGGCGGTGCTGCTCGGCCCCTTCGTGCCGGCGCAGCTCGCCGACCTGCCGGCGCTGCGCTGGCAGTCGGCGGTGCACTTCGCGGTGCTCGACTGCGCCGACGAGGTGCGCCGGGCGCGGCTCGAGGCGCGCCCGGCGTGGCGGGAACGGGACGTCGACTCGCACCTGGCGTTCGCCGCGCACCTGCGCTCGACGCTGTCGCCGGTGCTGCGCACCGACGGCCCGACGCCGGAGGCTACCGCCCGCTCGCTGGCGGCGTGGGTGCGCGGCCTGCTGTGAGCCGGGCCTCGAGCGCGTCGAGGTCCCTGAGGAACCAGATGTGGTTGCCGCCGTTCGACTCGCGCACGAGCGCCTGGAGCGCCTCGCTCTGCCGGGTGTGCTCGTCGATGTCGCCGATGACGGCGAGGCGCAGGTGATAGTTGACGAACTTCTGCATGACCTCGCCGGCGAAGCGGGTGCCGAGCCGGAAGAACCGCTCGTCGAGGCGGTTCGCCGGGACGGCGACCACCTCGGCCCCGGCGAACGCCGCTCCGATGAGGTCGAGGGCGTCCTGCTCGGTCGCGACCGGCGGGCCCGCGGGGTCGCAGACGAGCACGGTCGTGGCGCCGAGCTGCCGGATCTCGTCAGCCATCGTTCCCCTCCAGGATCGCGTCGAGGAGCCGCAGCATCTCCGCGGTCGTCCCCGCTCCACCGATGATGATGATCTTCATCCGCTCCCGCTCGGGGTCGTGCACGACCTGCACGCGCAGCGGCTCGTCCGCGGCCCCGCGACCGTTCGCGCCGGCGATCACGAGCGTCTCGACCCGGTCGGCGGTGCGCCGGTCGACGCCGTCGACCTGCACGATGCTCGACACCTCGGCGAGCGGCCGCACGTGCTCGCGCGGCGACGGCTCGGCGATCCCGGTGAGCGCGTCGAGGTCGGCGCCGTTGATCCGGTACTGCTTGCCGATCCGCACCGCCTTCAGCCGCCCGGTGCGGATATACCCCCGGACGGTGCGCACGTGCAGGTTCAGCCGCTCCGCCACCTGCTCCACGGAGTACAAGTCATCCCTCATCGCTCCCCATCCTACCTGATGTCGACCGGATAGGGAGTGTTGCATTTACAACCAAATAGTTGTGCAACGGATTGGTTGTGGATAGGGTCGCAGGCGTGGTTGTGGCTGAGGATGAACTGAGTCTCGTGTTTGCCGCGCTCGCCGACCCCACGCGGCGGGCCATCCTGGAGCGGCTCGCCGACGGGGACGCCACCGTGCAGCAGCTCGCCGAGCCGTTCGCGATGTCGCAGCAGGCCGTCTCCAAGCATCTGAAGGTGCTCGAACGGGCCCGGCTCATCTCGCGCTCGCGGAGCGCGCAGGCCCGGCCCTGCACGCTCGACGGCGAGCACCTGGACGCGGCCGTCTCGTGGATCGAGCGGCACCGCCAGGTCTGGGCCGACCGGCACGACCGGCTCGAGGCCCACATCGAACGGCTTCGCAGCACAGGGAGGACACCATGAGCGAGCTCACCTTCCGGCGGGTCCACCGCGCCTCGCCGGAGCTGCTGTTCGACTGCATGACGACGCCGGAGCACCTGGCGCAGTTCTGGGGGCCGGCCGGGACCACGACGCCGGTCGAGAACATCACGGTCGACCTGCGGCCCGGCGGGGTGTTCGAGACCACGATGGTGAACGACAGCGACGGCGGCACCTACACCATGCGCGCCGTCTACACCGAGGTCAGCCGGCCCGACCGGCTCGCGTGGGTGGAGCCCGACGTCGAGGGCGGGATGACCACGACGATCACGTTCGTCGACCTCGAGGACGGGCGGACCGAGGTCGTCACGCACCAGACCAACGTCCCCGAGCAGTATCGCTCCCCCGCGGCCCGCGCGGGCTTCCAGACCAGCCTCGACCGTTTCGACGTCTACCTGCAGCGACTCACGAACGGAGCGTGACCAGACATGCCGACCGTCACCTCGGCCGACGGAACCCGGATCGCGTACGAGCGCGGCGGCAGCGGCCCCGCACTCGTCCTCGTCGACGGCGCGATGTGCTACCGCGCCGGCGGCCCGATGCGTCCGCTCGCGGCCCAGCTCACCGAGCACTTCACCGTGTACGCCTACGACCGGCGGGGACGGGGCGAGAGCGGCGACACCCTGCCCTACGCGCCGGAGCGCGAGGTCGAGGACCTCCACGCGCTCGTCGACGCGGCCGGCGGGGACGCGTACCTCTGCGGCATCTCCTCGGGTGCCGCGCTCGTCATGCTCGCATCGAGCAGGGCCCGGGCGATCGTCCTGTACGAGCCGCCCCTGCACGCAACGCACGACGACGACTACACCAAGCAGCTCACCGAGCTGCTTGACGAGGGGCGCAAGGGCGACGCCGTGGCGTTGTTCATGGCGAAGGTCGGCATGCCGGCCGAGGTCGTCGCCGGGTTCCGGGCCTCACCCGGCTGGGCGCCGCTGGAGGCGATCGGGCACACGCTCGCCTACGACGACGCCGTCCTGCGGCACTGGCGGCCGGCGGCCGTGCGGACGCTCGTGGTGAGCGGCGGCGCGAGCCCGCAGGGCCTGCGCGACGGGGCGAGGATCGCCGCCGGGGCCGTGCCGGGCGCGCGGGAGCGGGTCCTCGACGGCCAGACGCACGACGTCGACCCGGCGGCGCTGGCCCCGGTGCTGGTCGAGTTCCTGCTGGCAGGCGACCGCTAAACTCGGTCGGCATGACGACCCTGACCCGCCGCATCGCCCGCAAAGCCACCGTGGTCACCGCCGCCATCGTCCTGGGCCTGGGCGGACTCACCGCCTGCTCCACGGACAACGTCGAGTGCTCGACGAACGCCTGCACGGTCACCTTCGACCGCGGCGTCGAGGCCGAGTCGTCGGTCCTCGGCGTCGACGTGAAGCTCGTGGGGGTGGACAACGGCGTCGTCAAGCTCGATGTGGCCGGCACCACCGTGAGCGTCCCGGTCGACGGCTCGACCGAGGCGCAGGGCTTCAACATCACGGTCCAGGAAGTCACCGACAAGAACGTCGTGATCCGCATCCAGACCAGCTGATCGTCCAGAGTGGACACGGCGGCGGCCGGTTAGGCTGTCGCCGTGTCCTTTGTCGCCGGAGTCCTCGTCGGGCTCGTCGCCGCGTTGCACCTGTATTTCCTGGTGCTGGAGATGTTCCTGTGGACGGCGCCCCGCACGCGGGCGGCGTTCGGCACCACCGCGGAGTTCGCCGAGGCGAGCCGGACGCTCGCCGCCAACCAGGGGCTCTACAACGGCTTCCTCGCGGCCGGCCTGATCTGGGGACTGATCGACCGGTCGGTGCCGTTCCAGGCGTTCTTCCTCGGGTGCGTGATCGTCGCCGGGATCTACGGCGCCGCGACCGCGAGCCGGCGCATCCTGTTCGTCCAGGCCGTCCCCGGTGCGCTCGCCCTGGCCGCGGTACTGCTGGCGCGATAACGAACAGCGTGGATCCGCTCTCCGGGGTTGAGCGCGTCGGGTGGCAACGGCTGCACCACGCCTACGGGACGGCGCAGGACGTGCCCGGGCGCCTGCGGTCGCTGCTGAGCGCCGATGCCGGCGAGCGACTGGACGCACGGCAGGCGCTGGCCCACACCGTCTACCACCAGGGGACCCGGTGGGAGGCCAGCCAGGCCGTGGTGCCGTGGCTGGTCGCGCTCGTCGACGACGCCGGCACGCCCGAGCGCGGGAGCGTGCTCGGGCTGCTGGACGCCGTCGCGATCGGGGACCGGCGGGACGACCAGCTGCCGTTCGACGCCGCCGTCGCCTTCGCCGGCGAGGCCACCGGCGAGGAAGCGCGGTGGTTCGCCGGGCTTGAGGAGTGGTCGGACGAGGACATCGAGGCCGCGAATCGGGCGGCGGTGCGGTGGGAGGCCGACTGTTACCGGCGGGCCGCCGAGCACCTCGGCGCCGTCGTGCGGTGGGTGGCCGACCCCGACGACGCCGTCGCCGCCCGGGCCGCCGCGCTGCTCGCCTGGTTCCCGCCCACGCCTGCCGCCACGCGGGCGCTCGTGGACGTCCCGGCGGCTCGCACGGACGTGCGGCGCAGCGCCGACCTGGCGCTCGCCCACTCGACGGACGCCGATCCCGCGGTCGACGAGCGGCTCCGGGAGCTGCTGCCCGGCTTCACGGCGGCCGTCGCGCTCGCCTACCGGCGCGGGGACGCGCTGCCCGACGACGCGCTCGCGGTGCTCGTCGAGGGGGTCGACGCGGCCCTGCCGGCGGCCGTGCCCGGCTGGGAGCGGGCGCCGCGCGGGTTCGTCATGCTGGCGCTGCGGCGGCTCGGGCTCGGCTAGCCGCAGGGTCGGCCGCCGCCGAGGAGGGGCTTGTCGCGACAATTCCGGGCCGGCGGGTGCTGGTTCACCGAGTGGGCCGGCAACCGCATCGGCCACGTCACGTCGGGCGGTGTGGTGACGGCGCATCCGCTGCCGACGCCGGACGCCGAGCCGCACGGGCTGACGATCGGCCCGGACGGCGCCGTTCGGGCCGCCCTGGAGATCGGTTCGCTGGTCCGGCTGGCTAGTTGAGCCGGATGGTCTGCTCGGGGTCGGTGCCGTCGGGCGGCACGGCCAGCCGGTGGGTGGTGGCGTCGTCGTCGCCGCCGAGCCGCACCGTCGGCGGCTCGCGCTCCGGTGGCGGTGCGGACGGATCGTCGTCCGGGACGACCTGCGGGACGACGCGGTGGGCCGTGGCCAGGACCGACGCCACCATCAGGCCCGCCGTGCCCGCGATGCCCAGCGCGCCGCCCGCGTAGGCCGCGAACAGCCGGCCGCGGCTCAGGTCGTCGACCGCCTCGGCCAGGACCTCGTTCGTGACGTACATGGCGGCGGCCGCGCCCGCCAGCAGGCCCAGGCTGATGACGGCGAGGAAGATGGTCATGTACGTGCTGGGCTCGCCGTACTCCACCGATCCGTGGCGGCGCTGGGCGACCACGATGAACAGGCCCGCCAACGCCGCCCACGCGCCGACGATCAGCAGGGCGGCGACGGCGTCGCTCGGGCGGTGCCAGCCCGCCGACAGCGTCGCGACGCCGGCCAGGGCGGCGAAGCCCGCGGCCACCAGGGCGCCCGCGGGCCGGGCCCGGGCCGGCAGCACCAGCACGAACGCGACCGCGACCGACGCGGCGATCGTGGTGTGGCCGCTGGGCAGGCTGTTGCCGGCGGCGACGCGGTCCGGGTCGACGCCCAGGTCGGGGCGGTAGATGAGCGCCTTGAGCAGCTGCGTGGTGAGGTTGGCGCCGCCGATGAGCAGCACCGCGCCGACCGCCAATGCGACCCGCCGGCGCGCCAGCGCGATGAACCCGATGACGCCCGTGGCGACGGTCAGCGACAGGACCGAGATCCCGTTGAGCGTGTTGGAGACGACGCCCTCGATGCGGGTGCGCCCGATGCTGTTGCCGCTGATCGCGACGTAGTCGAGCTGCTGGCCGTGCAGGCCCTCGACGAAGAACCGCCACACCTCGACGAAGCCGGCCGCCGACGCGACCGCCGCCAGCAGCAGCCACGCCGCCAGCCCGATGGGCCACCCACGCATGGCGAGCAACATAGCGGAACTCCCCGCGCGGGGCAGCTTGGCATGCTCACACACCGATCCGGGCATCCCTGCGTGCCTCGGGGTCAGCCGCCGGGAGCCGCGGCCGGCGAACCGGCGGCAGCCGGCTCGGGCTCGGCCAGGGACGCGTTGGTCCAGCGGAGGGCGGCGAGCAGGTCGTCGCCGAGGTCGTTGCCGGTGACGGCGCCGAGGTAGCGGCGCACGTCGCCGAGGTCGTTGGCGGTGACGGCGCCGAGGTAGCGGCGCACGTCGCCGAGGACGCCGCCGAGCTCGCCGCGCTCGTGGGCGACCGCCTCCGCCACGTCGCCGGTGAGCGGGAGCTGCTCGGTGAGCGCGCTCGCCGGGCCGCCGACGAGGGCGCCGATCGCCGACAGCAGGCCGGCCGTGAACGCCGCCTGGCCGTTGCCGCCGCGGCGCTCGGCGACGGTCTGGCACATCCTGGCGCGTACCACGGCGCCGGTGAGCGCGGCCTCGTCGCCGCCGGCGAAGTCGGCCACCATCATGAGCGTCGCCCACTGGCGCACCTGGGGGACGCCCAGCAGTACCACCGCCTGGAAGATCGAGGAGACGGGCTGCTTGAGGCCGTTGGCCGCGGCGTTCACCCCGCGCAGGATGCGCACCGCGAGCGCCGGGTCACGCTCGATCGCCTCGACGGCGCGGTCCAGCTGGACGTCGTCGGCCGACAGCTCGGTCAGCAGCCGCATCCGGGCGAGCCGGCTCGGGGTCAGGGCGCGGGTGGTGACGAGGTGCGGGTGGCTGAGCGCGTGCCCCTGGAAGAGCTGGAACCCGAGCCGCTGGGCCCGGTCGAGCTGCTCGACCGTCTCGACCCGCTGCGCGACGAGCCGGATCCGCGGATGCCGCCGGCACCGTTGCACGGCCTCCTTGACCGACCGCGGATCGGCGCCCAGGTCGAGCTTGACGAAGTGGGCGTACCGCAGCAGCCGCGCCCCCTCCACCGCCAGCCGGTGCCCCTGCTCCGCGAGGGCGGCGACACCGTCGGTGACCTCGTCGTCCTCGGCCACATCGCCGGTGATCTCCAGCCCCACCCGCCCCGGCGGGAACGGCAGCGGCAGGTCGCCGGTGATGAACTCGCGGGTCAGGTTCACGAAGCACAGCTTGTCGCCGACGAGCTCCTCGATCCCGAACGCCGTGAACGCCTCGACGATGACCCGGCTGGTCGCGGCGCTGTCCCGGCTGGTGGCGTGCAGCGCCCCGGGCCCGTCGCGGAACAGCAGCTCGTACGCGGCGACGCGGCCCTGGTCGTCGTAGAGGGCCTGGCGGCCGATGTGTACGGGTCTCGTGCTGTCCACACCCGGTTATCGGCCGTCGCGGCCCGGATTGAAGCCAGGAACCCGGTCCCGCCAAGCGGACAATCGTTACGTGGTAGCGAAACTGGCGCTATAGGCCCAGTTTCGCTACCGCGTCATCGGTTGGTCCGGGGACGACGGCGATGGCAGCGTCCGTGGCGCCGGGGCGGATGCACCGGCGCCACGAGCGGTGTCTGGCGGGAGCGACGGTC
>NZ_BMPI01000015.1:65966-190830 GCF_014647515.1 Dactylosporangium sucinum
GCCTTGCGCGGACCCGAGTCCCTAGGAAGCGGCAGCGTGCAGGATGACCGCGGCCAGGTCGTCGGGGCGGGTGAGCTGGGGCCAGTGGCCGGCCGGGAGGTCGACGTGCTCGACGGCGCGGATGCGGCGGTACTCGCGGACCGGCGGGAGGTCCTGCTCGATCCACGCGCGCAGCGTGGCGCTGGTGAAGTCGGTCGAGACCGCCGTGACCGGGACCTCGTAGCGGCGCTCGTCGTGCAGGTGCTGGCGGTCGCGCAGGACGCCCGCCGGGGACGGGATCGAGCGGGCGCGGAGGGTGGTGCGGGCCCGGTCGTCGAGGCCGGCCAGCTCCTCGTCGTCGAAGGCGGACCAGTCCGGCATCGGGACCTCGCCGTCCACGGCCGGGAAGTCGCCCGCGACGGGCTCGCCGTCGGGGGTCGGGAAGCCGCCGACGTACACCGCGTGGGCGACCCGGGCCGGGCGGGCGTCGACGGCGGCGTGGGTGATGCCGGCGCCGGCCGAGTGGCCGACCAGGAGCACCCGGTCCGGGGCCGCGTCGACGGCCGCGACCACCGCCGCCACGTGGTCGCTCAAGGTTATGCCGGCGCGGTCGGCGTCCGGTGTCATGCCCGGCAGCGTCAGCGGCACGGGGCGGTGGCCGGCCCGCTCCAGGGCCGGGACCACCCGCTCCCAGGTCGTGCCGTCGAGCCAGAGGCCGGGGACCAGGATGATGTCCATCGCCCCAACCCTAGGTCAGCGCTCGGCGCGGCGGGGGGCGATGATCTGGCCGGTGTACGCGACCGCGTCCAGGTAGGCGCGGGCCGTGGCCTCGACCGGGAGCGGGGCGGCCAGCAGCATCGGGAGGTCGGACGCCTCGTAGGCGGCGACCAGGGACAGCAGCTCGCCCAGCGGGCCGGCGCCGTCGACCAGGGCCTCGGTCACGTCCTGGCTCAGGGACAGCCGGACGGTCAGTTCGGCGGCCGGCTGGTCGAGCAGCTCGGCGACCGCGGACACCAGGCCGACCGTGAAGGCCGCCTCCGGCGGGAGCTCCATGCGCGCGGCGATGTTCTGGCACATGCGGGCGCGGGTGATCGCGGCCGAGAGCTGGTGGGTGCCGGGGTCGTCGAGGTCGCTGACGAGCATGAGGGTCGCCCAGTCGCGGAGCCGGCCGACGCCGAGCAGCAGGACCGCCTCGTGGACGGACGACACCTTCACCGGCAGGCCGAGGGCGTCGGCGTTGGCGGCGGCCATGAGGCGCAGGCTCAGCGCCGGGTCGCTGGTGACCAGGCCGACCACGCGGGCCAGCGGGATGCTCGGGCCGACGAGCAGGCTCAGCAGCTCGACCCGGGCGAGGCGGGACGGTGACAGGGCGGCGGCGCTGACGACCTGCGGGCGGCCCAGCACGTACCCCTGGAAGTAGTCGAACCCGAGGTCCCGCGCCCGGTCGAGCTGGCCGGGGGTCTCCAGGCGCTCGGCGACGAGCTGGAGGTGGCCGTACTTCCGGCACCGCGCGACGGTCTCCGCGAGCCGCGCCGGCGGGGTCTCCAGCACGTCGATCTTGACGTAGGCGGCCAGCTCCAGCAGCGGCTCGTGGCCGAGGCCGAAGACGTAGTCGTCGAGGGCGACGCGGTAGCCCTGCGCGACCAGGCGGGCGACCGCGGCCACCACCTCGTCGTCGAGGTCGACCGTCTCCAGGATCTCCAGGACGACCTGCTCGTGGTCGAACGGCAGGGGGAGGTCGCCGACGAGGAACTCGCGGGTGAGGTTGACGAAGCACAGGTGGCGGCCGCACAGCGGCTCGATGCCGATCTCGGTGAAGGCGGTGATCAGCACCCGGCTGGTGGCATACGCACCGCGCTCGCCGGCCTCCACCGCGCCGGCGTCACCGCGGAACAGCAGCTCGTAGCCGTGGACGACGCCGAACCGGTCGAAGATCGGCTGGCGGCCGACGTGGACGGCGCCGGAAGGGGGCAACATACCGCACTCATCGACTCGGGGGCCGCGACAATGAGCAAATCTATGCGGAACCGGCGAGCGCGTGGATCTTCCAGCCGAGGTCGGGGAAGCCGGCGGCGTCGGCGACGTGCGCGCTGGCGACGTTGGCCGGGTCGTGCAGGTAGAGCGCGACGGCGCCGCCGGCCACGATCCGCCGGGCGGCCCGGGCGACCAGCCGGCGGGCCAGGCCCCTGCCGCGGGCGTGCTCCTCGGTGCCGACCGAGATCTCCAGGCCGGTCGGGTCGTGCGGCTTGAGCCCGACGCCGGCCACGTAGCGCCCGTCCTCGCGCGCCACCAGCACCTCGCCCGGGAAGGGCCGCAGCCAGTCGGGCAGGCCGGGACCGTCGGACGGCTCCCACTCCCCCGCGTCGGGCAGGTCGGCGGGCGCGTCGGACCAGCGGAAGACGCCGGTGTAGAAGCGGTGCTCGGGCCGGCCCAGCAGGGCGGGCAGCCGCCCGGCCAGCGCCCCGAACCCGGCGGTGGCGACCAGGTCGGTCACGGCGTCGACCCGGCCGGGCGGCACGGACAGCACGCCGTTGCCGGCGGCGTCGGTCACCCCGATGGCGAGCTGCTCGCCGCCGTCCCAGCGCGCCTTCTCCCGGGCGGCGTGCCCGACGACGACGAGGCCGCCGGGTGAGGGCCAGCTCCCGAGCCACGTCCGCAGAAACGACTCCAGCACCCGTCGATCCTAGCCGTGCCGTTTCGAAACGCACGGCGGTCGCGGCGGGGCTAAACCGGACATACCCGGAGCATCCCGGCGCCGCGACCGCTCGATCAGCGCGGAAAGTGACACGGAAGAGGCGGCTAGTAGACCGTTGCGGGAACGGGGGCGGTCGCCGCCGTGGCGAAGTTGCGCTGGACCGCGGCCGCCTCCGCCGCGCTGGGCGTGGCGTTGGCGCAGGAGACCGGCGCGCTGCTGCCCGACATCAGGTCGCTGCAGCGGCCGGTGCGGTTGTCCGGCAGGCCCAGGATGTGGCCGAACTCGTGGGTGGCGATGCGCAGGACGAAGTAGCCGTCGTCGACCGCGTCCCGGCCCATGTACCAGCGGCCGTTGCCGAGCGACGTCGAGTAGGTTCTCGGCCAGCCGTTGTCGGCGTAGACCCGGATGTTCGGCGTGCGGCCGGCCGTCACCGGGACCAGCCGGACGTTGGTCACCCGGCCGTTCCACAGCGTGGCGGCCTGGTCGACCACGGACCCGAACTCCTGGGCCTGGCTCGCGTCGTAGTACAGGGTGCGGGTGGCGGCGAACGCCGGCGTGGCGGCGATGAGCTGGACGCCCAGCAGGGCGGCGACGGCCAGCAGGGCCGCGGCGAGGTGACGTCTGACCATGTCCGTACCGTACGAGACATCGTTGCACTTCGATACATTCTGCTCCGGTCATACCGCTCAGGTCGGCCGGCCCGGCCACGATGACATGCGGTGTGCGACGACTCCTGCGGATGCTGCCCAGCGGCCGCCCGCTGCCCGAGCGCGACTGGCGTGAGCGGCATCGGGCCATCCTGTGGATCGTGGCCGCCCACGCGCTGGGCCTGTTCCTGTACGGGCTGGTGCGCGGGTACCCGGTCGGTCACGCGCTCGCCGACGTGCTGCCGCTCGTCGGCGCCCTGGCCGTGGCCGGCCCGCCGGCGTTCTCGCGCAAGGTCCGGGCCGCCGCCGCGACGCTCGGGCTGATGGCGTCCTCGGCCATCCTGGTGCACCTGGGGCACGGGATGATCGAGTTGCACTTCCACTTCTTCGTGATGCTCGTGGTCATCACGTTCTACATGGACTGGCACACGTTCCTGCTCGCCACCGGGTTCGTGCTCGTCGAGCACGCGGTGGTCGGGGTGATCGCGCCGCAGGTCGTCTACAACCACGCCGACGCGTGGGACCACCCGGTGCGCTTCGCGATCATCCACGCGGTGTTCGTGAGCGGCGCGGCGGTGGCCGCGATCGTCAACTGGCGGTTCGCGGACCGCGCGCAGAACGCGGAGCGCGAGATCGCGGAGCGGCTCGCGTACGAGGCCGGGCACGACGCGCTCACCGGCGTGCTGAACCGGCGCGAGTTCGACCGCCGCCTGGCCGCGACGCTCGCCGAGCCGGTCCCGCCGGAGGGGCACGCGCTGTGCTTCCTGGACCTGGACCGGTTCAAGATCGTGAACGACAGTTGCGGCCACGCCGCCGGGGACGCCCTGCTGTGCCAGGTGACCGAGCTGATCGCCGCCGAGCTGACCGACGACGACGTCTTCGCCCGCGTGGGTGGGGACGAGTTCGTGGTACTGCAGCGCAACCGCGCCGTCGAGGAGGCCACCGCCGTCGCCGAGCGGATCCGGCAGCGGGTCGCCGCGCACCGCTTCCCCCGCAACGGGCGGGTGTTCTCGGTCGGCCTCAGCATCGGCGTCGTGCCGATCACGACGGACGGCACGGGCGGCCCCGACGCCGTGCGCGCCGCGGACCTGGCCTGCTACGCGGCCAAGAACCAGGGCCGCAACCGGGTGCACGTGGTCTCGGCGGGCGACGAGCGGCTCGACCGGCAGCGCGACCAGGCGCAGTGGGCCGAGCGGGTGATGAGCGCGGTCCACGACGACGCGCTCGTGCTGTACTACCAGCCGATCGTCCCGACCGCCGCGCACGGCGAGGGCGCGTTCGGCGAGCTGCTCGTGCGCATGCGCGGCGACGACGGCCAGCTCATCGGGCCCGGCGCGTTCCTGCCGGCGGCGGAGCGGTACAACCTGGTGACCTCGATCGACCGGTGGGTCGTCGGTGCCGCGATCCGGCGCCTGGCCGAACGGTACCGGGCCGGCGCGCCCGGCGACGAGACGTTCTCGATCAACATCTCCGGCGGGTCGCTCGGCGACGAGGCGCTGCTGGCCTTCATCCGGGAGCAGCTCGGGCGGTACCGCATCCCGCCGCGGGCGCTGTGCTTCGAGGTCACCGAGACGGTCGCGATCGGCGACCTCGGCCAGGCGGTCGCGTTCATCACGGAGCTGCGCGGGCTGGGCTGCCGGTTCGCGCTGGACGACTTCGGCAGCGGCCTGTCCGGCTTCACGTACCTCAAGCAGCTCCCCGTCGACCTGGTGAAGATCGACGGCGTGTTCGTGCGGGGCATCATGACCGACGCGGTCGACCGCGCGATGGTCGAGTCGGTGCACCGGATCGCCCACGAGATGGGCCTGCGCACGGTGGCCGAGTTCGTCGAGGACGCCGCGGTGCTCGACGAGCTGCGGGTGATCGGCGTCGACTACGCCCAGGGGTACGGCACCGGCGTCCCGGTCCCGTTCGACGACTGGCTGGTGGCGAACCCGCCGCACTCGGCGGCCGCGCTGGTGACGCTGCCGTAGAAACCTTCAGTGCGGGATGCGCGAGCCGATCAGCCTGTTGTCCGAGGCTTTCTCCCAGAGGCGGGCATGACCGGTGAGCATCAGCATTGAGGCGGGCCGCTTCCTGACCTTCTCGCTCAACGGCGAGGCGTACGCGCTCGACATCTTCCACGTCACGGAGATCATCGAGTACCGCGCGCTGACCGCCGTGCCGATGGCGCCCGGCTTCGTGCGCGGGGTGATCAACCTGCGGGGGCGGGCGGTGCCCGTGATCGACCTGGGCATCCGGTTCGGTCAGGGACCCACCACGGTCGGGCGGCGCACCAGCATCATCATCGTGCACAACGGTGACGCGGACATCGGCATCCTGGTCGACATCGTCAACAAGGTCGTCGGCTTCGGCGCCGCCGACGTGGAGCCGACGCCGAGCTTCGGCACCGGCATCCAGCCCGAGTTCATCAGCGGCATGGCGCGGCGCGAGAACGACTTCATCATCGTGCTCGACCTCGACCGGGTGCTGTCGCCCGTCGACACCGCCGAGCTGTCCCGACCCGACGCCGGGTCGGCCGAGCGCGCCGACGAGAGCCAGTGACGGGCTCGATCGAGGCCCCGCCGGAGATCAGCGGACCGGAGTTCGCGGCGATCTCGACCCTGCTGCACGAGCGCACCGGCATCCGGCTGGCCGCCGGCAAGGAGACGCTGGTGATGGGCCGGCTCGGCCGCCGGCTGCGCCAGCTGGGCCTGCCCACCTACGCCGACTACGTGCGGCTGCTGCACCATCCCGGCGGCGAGGAGGTGCGCCAGGCGATCGACCTGCTCACGACGAACGAGACGTCGTTCTTCCGGGAGTCGCCGCACTTCGACTACCTGCGCGAGGTCGTCGTGCCGGCGCACGCGTCGGCGCACCGGATCTTCCGGCTGTGGAGCGCCGCCAGCTCCAGCGGCGAGGAGGCGTACACGGCGGCGATGGTGCTGGCCGAGAACCCGCCGGCCGGCTCGTTCGAGATCGTCGGCACCGACGTCTCGACCCGGATCATCGCCGGCGCGCGGCGCGGGCTCTACCCGATCGAGGCGGCGGCGCGCATCCCGATGCCGATGCTGCGCAAGTACTGGCTGAAGGGCCGCGACGAGTACGCCGGGCTGATGGCGGCCGGCAGCACGCTGCGCGAGAAGGTGACGTTCCGGCACGCGAACCTGCTCGACGACCTCGGCGACCTGGGCCGGTTCGACGTCATCCTGCTGCGCAACGTCATGATCTACTTCGACCATCCGACGAAGGCGTCGCTCATCCGCCGGTTGCAGGACATGTTGTACCCCCGGGGCCACCTCATCGTCAGCCTGTCGGAGTCGCTCAACGCCGTCCCGTCGCGCCTGCGCATGGTGCGCCCGTCAATCTACCGGCTGCCCGCCGTGGAGGGCCTCGATGGCTGACGTCTTCCTGTACCCGGGCGGGTTCCACTTCGCCGGCGCCGGCACCCGCATCGCGACGCTGCTCGGCTCGTGCGTCGCCGTCACGCTGTGGCACCCGGGGCGGCGCGTCGGCGGGATGTGCCACTACATGCTGCCCGGCCGGGGCGGCGGGTTCGACGGCCGCTACGCCGGCGACGCCTTCGCCTTGTTCATGGGCGAGCTCGCGCGGACCGGGACCGAACCCGCGCAGTACCACGCGAAACTGTTCGGCGGTGGCGCGCAGCTGTTCACCGATCGGGCGGCCGCGGTGGGCCCCGCCAACGTCGAGGCCGGCTTGCGGCTGCTCGACGGGCACGGCTTCGCGGTGGTGGCGCGGCACCTGGGCGGCACCGGGGTTCGCCGGCTGCGGTTCGACCTGGCGACCGGCGACGTGTGGCTGCAGCACACAGAACGCGCAGACATGGACGCCGTCTCATGACGATTCACACCATCGTCGTCGACGACTCCGCCGTGGTGCGGCAGGTGCTGACCGCGCGCCTGTCCGCCGAGCCGGGCATCGCGGTCACCGGCTCGGCGTCCGACCCGATCTTCGCGATGCGGCTCATGCAGCGCGAGTGGCCGGACGTGCTCGTGGTCGACATCGAGATGCCCCGCATGGACGGCATCACGTTCGTGAAGCAGGTGATGGCGATCCGGCCGACGCCGATCGTGGTCTGCTCGACGCTCGTCGGTCCGGGTGCGCGGGCGACGATGGACGCGCTGGCCGCCGGTGCGGTGAGCGCGGTGCCGAAGCCGGCGACGGGCCTCAAGCAGTACCTGGAGGACGACACCGGCAACATCGTGGCCGCGGTGCGGGCGGCGGCGTCCGGGCGGGCCCGCCGCAGCGAGCCGCCGCCGCAGCGGATGCCGTTGCTGAAGGCCCCCGGTGAGCGGCAGATCGTGGTGATCGGCACGTCGACGGGCGGGACGCAGGCCCTGGAACGGGTGCTGACCGCCCTGCCCGACGGCGCGCCCGCGGTGGTCGTCGTGCAGCACATGCCGGAGCGGTTCACCGCCGCCTTCGCCGAGCGGATGGACCGGCTGTGCGCGGTGAGCGTGCGGGAGGCCGCCGACGGGGACCGGGTCGCCGACGGGCTGGTGCTGGTCGCCCCGGGCGGGCGGCACCTGGAGGTGGCGACGGACGGGCCCGGCTACCGCGTGCGGGTCTTCGACGGCCCGCCGGTCAACCGGCACCGGCCGTCGGTCGACGTGCTCTTCCGGTCGGTCGCCAGGGTGGCCGGGAAGCGCGCGCTCGGCATCATCATGACCGGCATGGGCGACGACGGCGCCCGGGGCCTGCTGGAGATGCGGCGGGCGGGCGCCGCGACGGTGGCGCAGGACGAGGCGACCTGCGTCGTGCACGGCATGCCGAAGGAGGCGGTCAGGCTCGGCGCCGTCGAGCGCGAGGTGCCGCTCCCAGCGATAGCAGAGGTGATCCGCAGTCATGGCTGAGGTGTTGTACATCGTCGTCGCGCTGCTGGCCGGCCTGGCCGGCGGCTACCTGCTGGGCCGGCGGCGGGACGTTGCGGTCGCCGAGGAGGCGCGGCCGGACGCGTTCCGGCGGGGCGTCGGGGAGTTCGCCGGGGCGGTGGCGCCGGTGTGGTCGGCCCAGATCGGGTCGTCGCGGGCGCAGCTGGAGTCGGCGATCGGCGCCGTCACCCGGCAGTTCAGCGACATCGTCACGAACCTCGACGACGTGCTGCGGTCGTCGGCGTCGGTCACCGGCGGTACCGGATCGTTCTCCGCGGGCCGGGAACGCCTCGGCAACGTGGTGGCCACGCTCGACGACGCGCTGCGGACCAAGCACCAGGCGGTGCGGGACCTCACCCGGCTCGCCGGGCTCAACGACGACCTCAAGCAGATGACCGGCGAGGTGGCCCAGATCGCCGCGCAGACGAACCTGCTCGCGCTCAACGCGTCGATCGAGGCCGCGCGGGTCGGCAAGGCGGGCGCCGGCTTCGGCGTCGTCGCGCTCGAGGTGCGCCAGCTCGCCGACCGCTCGCTGGAGACGAGCGTGCAGATGGCCGACAAGGTGGCCGGGATCGGCTCGGCGATCGAGTCGGTGCTCGCCGGCGCCGAGGGCGACGCCGAGCGGGAGAGCGTCGCGGTGGCGAAGGCCAACACCGACGTGCAGGAGGTCATCGACGAGCTGGTGGCGATCGTCGACCGCTCGCGGGAGTCGTCGCAGCGGCTGGAGACGGCGGCGGTGGGCATCCGGTCCGGCATCTCCGACGCCATCGTGAACCTGCAGTTCCAGGACCGCATCGGCCAGGTCCTGCAGCACCTGGAGGACAACATCCAGCGGATGCCGGCCCACGTGGCGTCCGCGCCGGCGACCGGGCCGCAGGCGCGGCCGTTGCTCGACGAGCTCGAGCAGACCTACACGATGCACGGCGAGCGCGACGCGCACCGCGGCGGTGCGGTGGCCGCGCCGCCGGCGTCGGAGATCACGTTTTTCTAGTTGGAGGGCAGCATGTCCAAGACCGTTCTTGTCGTCGACGACTCGGCCTCCGTCCGGCAGGTCGTCACGATCGCGCTGAGGGGTGCCGGCTACGACGTCATCGACGCCGTCGACGGCCAGGACGCGCTGCGCAAGCTCGACGGCCAGCGGGTCCATCTGGTCATCTCCGACGTCAACATGCCGAACATGGACGGCATCACGCTGGTCGGCGAGATCCGCAAGCAGGCCGCGTACCGGTTCACGCCGATCATCATGCTGACGACGGAGTCGCAGGAGGAGAAGAAGCGCCAGGCGCAGGCGGCCGGCGCGAAGGCGTGGGTGACCAAGCCGTTCCAGCCGGCGCAGATGCTCGCCGCCGTGTCGAAGCTGATCGCGCCGTGATCTCGGTGGACGGCGAGCTCACCGTCATGAACGCCGCCGAGCAGCACGAGCGCCTGTTGCGGGCGCTCGGCGACTCCCCGCTGGAGGTCGGACTGGCCGGCGTCACCGAGCTCGACACGGCGGGGTTGCAGGTGCTGCTGCTGTTGTCCCGGGAGGCCGCGCGGCGGGGCGTTGCGGTGTCCTTCGCGGGCCACAGCCCGGCGGTGCTGGACGTGCTGGAGCTGGTCGGACTGTCGCCGTCGCTCGAGGTGGACTCGTGAACGAGGACGACATCCGCGATGCGCTCGACACGTTCATCACCGAGGCGCGCGAGCTGACCCAGGACTTCGAGGAGGGGCTGCTCGAGCTGGAGTCGGCGCCCGACGGCCCGGAGGCGATCAACTCGCTGTTCCGGGCGATGCACACGCTGAAGGGCTCGGCCGGCCTGTTCGGGCTGCGCCACCTGGTGTCGTTCACGCACGTGCTGGAGTCGGTGCTCGACCAGCTGCGGGCGGGGGCGCTGCACGTGACGCCCGCGTTGGTGAGCGCGCTGCTGCCGTGCGCGGACCACATCACGGCCCTGGTCGACGGGGTCGCGGCCGGCCGCACGTCGCCGACGGAGGCCGAGTCGGCGGCGAGCGAGCGCCTCCTGGCCGCCCTGGACCCCTTCTCCTCCGGTGCTGTCGATGCTGGGGGCCCTTCCGAGGTTGCCGTCTCCGGCAATGCGCGCACCTGGCTGCTCAGTCTCTGGTTCGGGCCGGACTGCCTGCGCAACGGGATGGATCCGCTGTCGTTCCTGCGGTACCTCACGACGCTCGGCACGGTCGCCCAGGTGATCACGGTCGCGGACGCGCTGCCGCCGGCCGACGAGGTGGACCCGGAGAGCTGCTATCTCGGCTTCGAGGTGGAGTTCGTCACCGAGGCGTCCAAGGCCGACATCGAGAGCGTGTTCGAGTTCGTCCGCGACGACAGTACGATCCGGATCCTGCCGGCGGACGACGCCATCCAGCTCATCGAGTCGCTGCCCGAGAACGACCGCATCGGCGACCTGCTGCGCCGCAGCGGCGTGGTCACCGACCTGGAGCTGGCCCGGGCGCTGCGGATCCAGCACGACTCGGGCCCGATGGGCAAGCCGCTCGGGGAGATCCTGGTCGCCGAGCAGATGGTCCAGCAGCCGGTGGTGGAGGCGGCGCTCGGCCGGCAGCGCAAGGTGGCCGACGGCCGCCAGCAGGACAACCAGACCATCCGGGTGTTCGCGTCGCGGCTCGACAAGCTCATCGACCTCGTCGGCGAGCTGGTGATCGCCCAGGCCGGCGTCGGCTCGGCCGACGGCCTGTCCGAGGCCCAGCAGCACGTGCTGCGCCTGGTCGAGGAGGTCCGGCACACGGCCCTGTCGCTGCGCATGGTCCCGATCGGCACCACCCTGCGCCGCTTCGAGCGCGTGGTCCGCGACGTGTGCGTCGACCTCGACAAGGAGGTCGACCTGGTCATCGCGGGCGGCGAGGCCGAGATGGACAAGGCGCTCGTCGAGCGGATCGGCGATCCGCTGCTGCACCTGGTCCGCAACGCCCTCGACCACGGCATCGAGCCGCGCGCCGAGCGCGAGCGCCACGGTAAGCCGGCCCGCGGCAGCCTGCGCCTGAACGCGTTCCACGACGCGGGCAGCATCGTCATCGAGGTCTCGGACGACGGCCGTGGCCTGAACCGGGACAAGATCCTGGCCAAGGCGGTCGACCGCGGCCTGGCTTCGCCGTCGGCGACGCTGACCGACCCGGAGGTGTACGCGCTGATCTTCGAGCCCGGCTTCTCCACGGCCGACGCGGTGTCCAACCTCTCCGGCCGCGGCGTCGGCATGGACGTGGTCCGCGGCGCGATCACGGCGCTGCGCGGCAGCATCGACGTCCAGACGGCGCCGGGCGCGGGCACGACGATCCAGATCCGCCTGCCGCTGACGCTGGCGATCATCGACGGCTTCCTGGTGGGCGCCGGCGACTCGTGCTTCATCATCCCGCTGGACCGGGTGACGGAGTGCGTGGAACTCCCGGCGGAGGCGTCGGGCCGCTCGTTCATGCACCTGCGCGACGAGGCGCTGCCGTTCGTCCGCCTCCGCCAGGCGTTCGGCATCCCGGGCCAGCCGAGCCGCCGCCAGAGCGTGGTGGTGATCGAACACTCGGGCCAGCGAGCGGGCATCGTCGTGGACCACCTGCTGGGGCAGTCGCAGACGGTGATCAAGCCGCTCGGGCGGCTGTTCAAGGACGTACGGTGGGTCAGCGGGTCGACCATCCTCGGCGGCGGGGACGTGGCGCTGATCCTGGATATCGACGCGTTGCTGGGGCAGTACATCGCCCGCGACCGCCAGCGCAACCTGGTCCCGGCGTAACGCCGTCCTTGATTGTGGGAACCATCTGGTCACCCAGGCAGCCACATGGTTCCCACGATCATGGGCTCGGGGCTCGCCGTCCTTGATCGATGGCGACTGCTGGTCGGCATGGCAGCCGGAACTCGCCATGGATCAAGGACGGGCCCCGGCCTCAGAAGCGGTCGAACTTCGACTCGTCGATGTCCGGGACCGTTACGTCGGCCGAGCGGGAGCCCGCGTAGGCCGGCGTCGGGGACGTGCGCCGCGCGCCGGCGTTGCGCGGCCCGCCGGCCCGCGGCGCGTCCGCGAACGCGCCGCTCCGGTTGGCCGGGCGGCGGGGACCGCCGTCGCCCGTGTTGAAGAACGTCATCAGGTCCTGCAGCTGATGCGTCTGCGCGGCCATCTCCTCGGCCGTCGCCGCCAGTTCCTCGCTCGACGACGCCGTCTGTTCGGTCACCTTGCCGATCTGGGTCATCGCGATGTTGATCTGGCGCACGCCCGTCGCCTGTTCGTTGCTGGAGGCGGCGATCTCCTGCACCAGGTCCGAGGTACGCGTGATGCTCGGGATGATCTTGCCCAGCAGGTCGCCCGCGCGCTCCGCGGTCTGGACGCTGCCCGCGGCCAGCTCGCTGATCTCCTGGGCGGCGATCTGGCTGCGCTCCGCCAGCTTGCCGACCTCCGTGGCGACCACCGCGAAGCCCTTGCCGTGCTCGCCCGCCCGGGCCGCCTCGATGGTCGCGTTGAGCGCCAGCATGTTGGTCTGGAAGGCGATGTCGTCGATGATCCCGATCTTGCTCGTGATCTGCTTCATCGCGTCGACGGTGCGCTGCACGGCGTCGCCGCCCTCGTGGGCCTCCGTCGCCGCCTGGCCGGCGATGCCCTCCGTCGTCGTCGCGTTGTCGCTGTTCTGGCTGATGCTCGCCGTCATCTGCTCCATCGACGCGGTCGTCTCCTCGACGCTCGCCGCCTGCTCGGTCGCGGCCTGGGAGAGGCTCTGGGACGCGCCGCTGATCTGGTTCGAGGCGTTGGCGAGCTGGTGCGCCGCCTCGATCACCGTGCGCACGGTCTCCGTCAGCCGGTCGAGCGCGCTGTTGAGCGCGATGCCCATCCGGCCGACCTCGTCGCGGCTCGAGACCGGCAGGCGCTGGTCGAGGCGGCCCTCGGCGAGGCCCGACAGCACCGTGACCGTCTCCTTGAGCGGGCGGGACACCGCGCGGACGACCACGGTGACCATGGAGAAGGTGATGAGGACGGCCAGCAGGGTCAGGCCGAGCAGCAGCACCTGCGCCGTCTGGTACTCCGACGCCGACGCGTCCAGCGCCTTCCTCGCCTCGACGTTCTCCCGTTCGACGAGCTTGCCCAGGGCGCTGGAGATCTGGTCGGAGACCGGGTCCACCTCCTCGCGGCTGATCCGGTTGTACTCCTGGTAGTTGTTCGCGGTCGCCGCCGGGATCGACTTGCCGGTGAGGATGCGCTGGTAGGACCCGAACGCCGAGGCGAACGCGTCCCGGTCCGCCCGGCCGTCGGTGTCGGTGGCGGCCTCGGTGAAGCTCTTCCAGCTCTGCTCCAGGCCGGCGATCGCCTCCTGGACCAGCTGGGTCGCCCGGGCCGTGTCCGCGTCGCTCTGCGCCAGCGCGAGGCCGCGCATCTGGAAGCGGATCTCCTTGTAGTCCAGCGCGACGCCGTCGAGCAGCTGCACCGAGCGCAGGTTCTGGTGGTACAGCTGGGACTGCCGGTCCTGACTGTTGCCGAGGTACAACAGGCCGATCGCCCCGACCGCCGCGAGCAGCACGCACACGACGATGGCGACCACCCGCAGCTTCCATGCGACGGACAGGTCCCGGAAGGCGGAGGTGAAGGAACGGCGGCTGGGCATCGTTGCAGTGCTCATCGTGGCAAGGCCCCCCGTGCGACGGTTCTCGCCCACACCCATCGGGCCCGCCGAGGGAAGTCTGAGGTTATGGCGGCGGCAGGATCACCGCGATCTCCTCGCCGAGCGTGGCGCCGAGCTGCAGCGGCAGGTCGTCGCCGCTCCAGAACTTACCCGGGTCGTACCAGTTCGCCCGTTTCCCGCCGGGCAGCAGGCCCATCGCCTCGTAGGTGACGGCCACCACCTCAGCGCAGTACGCGGTCTCCAGGGAGGCATCCGATCTCGAGCGTGACGGCAGACGGCCCTGGAACCACCGGCCCGCCAGCCGCGCGGTCGACGGGAACGGCGTGCCGTCCAGGCGCGCGACCGTCCGCAGTACCGCATCCTCCATCGCGGGATTCACCTCGAAGTGCAGCTGGCGCAGCCAGGCGCGCTGGCCGTAGCGGCGGCCCCAGACCAGCACGGCGTCGCGCAGGTCGTGCAGCTGGACGCCGCGATGGTGGGTGCCCGTCCACCGGTCGGGCAGCGACTTGCCCAGCTCGGCGTGCCACATCAGGGGCGGCAGGTCGTCGAGGACGACGGCCATGCCGACGTGGTTCACCGGGCTGTTCGTCAGGGTCTGGATCGCGCGGTCCGCGGTCGAGCGGCCACGGAACACCCACAGGTCACCCGTGCGGGTCATCCGCACGGCTTCGTCGAGATCGACGCTCACCGCCGTTAGCCTAGGTGCTCATGAAGGCGAAGTGGTGGAAGGTGCTCGGCCTGGCGGGTGTCGTCGGCGTGGCGGCGACGGGAGCGCTGGTGGTGCGGGCGGAGCGGCGCCGCCGGGCGTACACGCCGGAGGAGATCCGCGCCAAGCTGCAGGAGCGGCACACCATCGCACAGAGCGGGACGAGTCGCGGCTCACGTACCAGTCACCCGGACGGTCACTTAGGGTAGGTGTTGTGCAGCCACTGACATCCCAGGCCGACCCGGTGCGGGTCCTGTTCCTCGAAAACATCCACCCCGTCGCGGTCGAGCGGATGCGGTCCGAGGGATACCAGGTCGAGACCGTCGGGCGCGCGCTCGACGAGGACGAGCTGATCGCCAGGCTCGACGGGGTCCACCTGCTGGGCATTCGCTCCAAGACGCAGGTGACGGCGACCGTGCTGGCCGGCGCGCCGCAGCTGCGCGCGATCGGCGCGTTCTGCATCGGCACCGACCAGATCGACCTGCGGACCGCCGCCGAGTCCGGCATCGCCGTGTTCAACGCGCCGTTCTCCAACACGCGCAGCGTGGTCGAGCTCGCCGTCGCCGAGATCATCGCGCTCACCCGCCGGCTCACCGAGAAGAACGCCGGCATGCACAACGGCGTCTGGGACAAGGACGCCGAGGGCAGTCACGAGGTGCGCGGCCGGTCCATCGGCATCGTCGGCTACGGCAACATCGGCACGCAGCTGTCCGTGCTCGCCGAGAACCTGGGTCTGCGGGTGTACTTCTACGACACCGCGGACAAGCTCGCCCTCGGCAACGCCCAGCGCTGCGAGAGCCTCGACGAGCTGCTGGAGAGGTCCGACATCGTCACCCTGCACGTCGACGGCCGCCCGGGCAACAGCGGGTTCTTCGGCGAGGAGCAGTTCGCCAGGATGCGCCCGCGCAGCATCTTCCTCAACCTGAGCCGCGGCTTCGTGATCGACCACGACGCCCTGCGCCGCCACCTCGACAACGGGCACCTCGCCGGCGCGGCCGTCGACGTGTTCCCGAAGGAGCCGAAGGGCAAGGGCGACGAGTTCCAGTCGACCCTGCGCGGCCTGCCCAACGTCATCCTGACCCCGCACATCGGCGGCTCGACCGAGGAAGCGCAGTCCGACATCGGCTCGTTCGTCGCCGAGAAGCTGCACAAGTACGTGGCGGAGGGCTCCACGACGCTCAGCGTCAACCTGCCGTCGCTCAACCTGCAGCAGGCCCCCGGCACGCACCGCATCGCCCTGCTGCACCACAACGTGCCGGGCGTGCTCGCCGACGTCAACAGCATCCTGGCCGGGCACAAGGTCAACGTCGAGGGGCAGATCCTGGCGACCCGCGGCGAGTATGGCTACCTGCTCGCCGACATCGCCATCGACTACCCGGACGAGATCCTGGCCCAGCTCAGCGGCATGGCCACGACGGTCCAACTCCGCGTGCTGTCCTAGCCGCCACACTGCCCCCGCCCCCCGACCACCTCGCGTCGATCTTGCACTTGTGGTGCCGCGACACTCCTGAAATGCCCGGGTTTGTCAGGCACCACAAGTGCAAGATCGACGCATGAAGGGCGGTGGGGGCGTTAGCCCCGGGGGGTGGTGGGGGTGTCCGGGGCGAACTGGCCCATTGCCGCCTCGACGGCGGCGTCGACCTCGGCCTCGGTGGCCGTGCCCGACTCGCGGGCCACGGCCGCCCAGGCGTGTACCGACTGGCGGGAGAACTCCTGCCCCTCCGCCGTGGCGCCGAAGGCCAGCGGGTCGCCGTCGAACTCGTTGTGGAGGTGCCGGGCGAGGGCCATGACCACCCCGTCCCACCCGGGCCCGACGTAGAGCGACCCGGCGCCGCTGCCGGCGATCTCGATCGGCACGGTGTGCTCCAGCTCCAGCACCGTGGTGTCGGGGCCGTCCTCCAGCAGCCGGACGGAGACGATGCTGGTCGGGCCGCCGAAGGTGACCTTGAACGCCGACGGCGGCGAGCACTCCAGGATGTCGCCACCCGCGTTGCCCTCCAGCTGGAAGGTGCCGCCGAGCCGCAGGTCGCCGCTGATCGGCATCAGCCAGCGCGCGATGCGGGCCGGGTCGGTGATCGCGTCCCACACGTCCGCGACCTCGGCGTCGTACGAGCGGCGCAGCCGCACCGCGACCGTCTCGCCGCTCGTCGACGGCAGCCGGCTGACCTCCCGGTGAATGGCCTTCAGGTGCCCGGCGATGTCCATCATGCGTCGTCCCCTCTCGTCTGGCTGCGGCGCGCACGCTTCCCCCGGGCCAGCTCGGTGGCCAGGGCGTCGAGGTGCTGGTCCCAGGTCCGGCGGAACCGGTCCAGCCACGCGTCCACCTCGCGCAGCGGCGCGGCGTCGACGGCGTAGAGCCGCCGGGCCCCGTCCACCCGCACCGTGGCGAAGCCGCTCTCCCGCAGCACCTTGAGGTGCTGGGACACGGCGGGCTGGGAGATCCGGAACTCCTCCTGCACGACGGCGCTGATCGCCCCGGAGGCCAGCTCGCCGTCGGCGAGCAGCTCCAGGATGCGCCGCCGCACCGGGTCTCCGAGGACGTCGAATGCGTGCACAGGCGCAGCTTATATAAGTCGACGCTTAATTGAAAGTTCCGCGACGAGGATGTTGATGAACCAGCCCGCGAACATGCACCAGGCCCGCGCGTCGGCGTCCGGCGGGCCGGCGAAGGCCGTGTAGAAGCCGTGCGTGAACGCCTGCGTGCCCGCGCCCATGGCGAGCGCGTAGGCGCGGGTCATCCACGCCCGGTGCGTGCGCACGTCACGCCGGCGGATCGCGAGGAACCCGGCGACGATCCCCCCGGCCATCACGGCGCCGACGACAAGCCGCTGCACGTTGGTGAAGGTGTTGTCCGACGCCGGCAGCGGATAGAACAGCGTCATCCAGAGCCCGGACAGCGCCACCGCGAGGCCGGCCGGCACGAGCACGCGGCCGCTGAGCCGGTGCCAGCGGGGCCGGCGGCGGCGCAGGCCCGGGTGGAACTGGAACGCGCCGAGGATGCTGTAGAGGGTGGCGCCCACGATGTGCACCACCACCGGCACCGGCATGTCGTGGAACCGCGCGTTGTCCGGCGTCACCGCGGCCCCGCCGGCGATCGTGCCCACCCGGAACGCGCCGGCGATGACCGGGATCGCCGCGAGCGCGAGGAGTCCCGCGGGCACGAGCCAGTCCGGGCGTCTGCGCACTGCTGTCGTCATGCCCACGATGATTCGGGGGATCCGGCGGTACCACATCGGCCCGCGAGCCGCGGGGATCTAGGTCCTCAGAAGGAGCCGCCGCGGTACTTTCGGATGCGCACCCGATCGGTCTCGTAGGCCCACATCGCGATCTCGACCCGGTTCCGCGCCCCGATCTTGTTCATCAGGCTGGCGACGTGGGTCTTGACCGTGCTCAGCGTGATCCGGAGCTCCTGGGCGATCTCGGCGTTGGTCCGCCCCTGGGCGAGCAGCCCGACGACCTGCTCCTCCCGGTCGGTCAGCGGCTCGATCGGCTGGCGCGGCGCCTGCGGCGGCCCGGCGTCGGCGAACGCCCGCAGCAGCCGGGTCGTGATGCTCGGCGCGATGAGCGCGTCGCCCTCGGCCGCCGCGTGCACGGCCTGCACGAGCAGCGCCGGCCCGGCGTCCTTGAGCAGGAACCCGCGCGCTCCGGCGCGCAGCGCCGCGTAGACGTACTCGTCCAGGTCGAACGTCGTGATGACGACGACCGCGAGCGGGTCGTCGACCTGCGGCCCGGCCAGTGCCCGGGTCGCCTCGATGCCGTCGAGGCCGGGCATGCGGATGTCGAGCAGGCACACGTCGGGCCGCTCCCGCCGGGCCAGCTCGACGGCCCGCCGCCCGTCGCCCGCCTCGGCCACGACCTCGATGCCGGGCTGCGCGTTGAGGATCATCGTCAGCCCGGTGCGGACGATCTCCTGGTCGTCGGCGACGAGCACCCGCACCGTCACGCGGCCGCCCCGTCGAGCGCCCCGGCGAGCGGCAGCACCGCGGCCACCGTCCAGCCCCGCCCGGGCGCCGGCCCGGCCTCGCACACCCCGCCGAGCAGCACGGCCCGCTCCCGCATCCCGATCAGCCCGTACCCCGGCGCGCCGTCCGGCCGGGCCTCCCCGTCGTCGCTGACCCGCAGCCGGACGGCCCGGTCGTCGGCGACGACCCGCACCTCGATCCGGGTGGCGTGCCGCGCGTGTCGCCGGGCGTTCGTGACCGACTCCTGGGCCAGCCGGTACACGGCGCTGCCGATCGCCGCGGGCACGTCCCCGACCGCGCCGTCGATCCGCACGTCGACGGACGGTGCGGGCCCCACATCGGCGAACTGCTCGATGTCGGCGATCCCCCCGTCCTGCGCCGCGGGGGCGGGCTCGGCGCCGCGCAGCAGCCGCACGATGGCCCGCATCTCGTCCAGGGCCCGGGCGGCCTCGGCCTCGATCACCTTCAGGGCGTCGACCGCCGCACCCGGAGTGAACTCCTCGGTGACGATGCCCGCCTGGGCGCGGATCCGCATGGCGGAGACGTGGTGGGCCACGGTGTCGTGCAGGTCGCGGGCGAGGCGTTCCCGCTCCAGCAGCCGGGCCTGCTCCAGCTCCCGGTGCCGGGCCCGGGCGCGGAACCGCAGCGCCAGGCCGGTCGCGCTCATGGCGCCCAGAACGGCGAAGCCCTCCAGCACCTCGCCGCCGCCGACGTCGCCGACCAGCACCGTCGCGACGATCTTGGCCGTGATGATCGCCGCGCCGGTCACCGCCTCCGCGCCGGAGCCCCAGCGGAACAGCGCGAACGGCAACAGCACCAGGAACGACAGCGCGAACATGTCGGGCGGGGCGCCGCTGGTCAGCAGCGCCGCCACCCCGCACGCGGGGAACGCCACGGCGACCGGCAGGAGGGGGTGCGAGCGCCGCCACAACAACAGCGGCACCAGCCCGAGCGCGAGCCCGAGGCTCACCCACCGCCACGGCACGCCGGGCCGCAGCAGCGCCTCCAGCACGGCGAACGCGGCGAACCCGGCGACGAGCGCCCAGTCCAGCCGGCCGCGCGGCGGCGCCCCGCCGGCCCGCGGCTCCCTCCACACCGCCCGGAGCAACATGGGTCGATGGTATGACCTAGGCGGCCGGCTCAGATCGGTCCAAAGTACGAGTCACCGCCTCGACCAAGGCCGAAGCCTGGCGGCGACCGGCCCGGGCCGAGGCCGCCGAGGACCTATGCGGTGGACATGCGCGCGAAGATACTCGGGTGCGTGAACTCGTGGTGCTGGGCACCGCCAGCCAGGTGCCGACCCGGACCCGCAACCACAACGGGTACTTCCTGGCGTGGGACGGCGAGGGGATCCTGTTCGACCCGGGCGACGGCACCCAGCGGCAGATGGTGCACGCCGGGGTGGCGGCCTCCGACGTCACGCGGATCTGCATCACGCACTTCCACGGCGACCACTGCCTGGGCCTGCCGGGGGTGATCCAGCGGCTGTCCCTGGACCGGGCGCCCCGGCCGGTGCCGGTCCACTTCCCGTTCGAGGGTCTGCAGTACTTCGAGCGCCTCCGCCACGCGTCGAGCTTCTACGACGCGGTGGACCTCCGGCCCGATCCGCTCACCGACGAATATAACGCCATAAAAGCCGACAAAGTGCACATCGAGGCGCGCCGCCTGGACCACGGCATCCCCACCTACGGCTACCGGCTGGTGGAACCCGACGGCCGGCGCATGCTGCCGGACCGGCTGCGGGAGCACGGCATCGAGGGCCCGGCGGTCGGGGCGCTGCAGCGGACCGGCCGCCTGGAGCGGGACGGCACGGTGGTGACGCTGGAGGAGGTGAGCGAACCGCGCCCCGGGCAGCGGTTCGCGTTCGTGATGGACACCCGGCTGTGCGCCGCCGTCCACGAGCTGGCCGACGGGGCCGACCTGCTGGTGATCGAGTCCACGTACCTCGACGAGGACCGGGACCTGGCCGAGGCCCACGGCCACCTCACCGCCGGGCAGGCGGCGGCCGTGGCCGCGGAGTGCGGGGTGGGCACGCTGGTGCTCACCCACTTCTCGCAGCGCTACGACGACCCGGAGGCGTTCCGCCGGGCGGCCGAGGCGCGGTTCGACGGCGAGGTCGTGGTGGCGGAGGACCTGACCCGCGTGCGCGTGCCGGCCCGCCGTCCCTGATCAGCGGACCAGGAACCTCGCCGCCCGAATCAGTCGCATTCCCGGCAGATCGGCGCGCCGTTCTTCTCCCGGGCCAGCTGGCTGCGGTGGTGCACCAGGAAGCAGCTGGAGCAGCGGAACTCGTCGCCGCGCATCGGCACGACGGGCACGGTCAGCTCTTCGTCGGGCAGCTCCGCGCCCGGTAGCTCGAAGCCTGAGTCGCTCTCGTCGACGTCGACCAGCGGCGACTGCGCCGTCGCCCGGCGGGCGGTGAGCTCTTCGAGGCTGTCCTCGGCGAGATCGCCTGCCGGGTGGCGGGGCGCGTCGTAGTCGGTGCTGATGGCCATGGCGTTCACCCTCTCTCGGTGACTTGGTTGTGTAACGAACGCCGTCGGCTTCGGATGTGTTCCCGACCGACATGAATGAATCGCATGTGGCCCGGCTCACGTCACGCAGCGCTGATTTTGTCCACTATGGACATATCAACAGCGTTGGCGCCAACGAGGCTACCTCGCGCCGTCCCCGCTTCGCGGACTTTTCGACAACCCGGTGCCGCACAGTCTGTCCGCGACCGCCCGGCCGGACAGGAAGGCGGCCTCCACGCGGGGCCGGCCGAACCCGTCGCCGGCCAGGAACACCCCCTCGGCCAGGGCGAACGGCTCATCCCCGGCGCGGGCGGGACGCGACTCGGACCAGCACCGGGCGGCGATCGGCGACCCGGCCTCCGGCAGGTGCAGCACGTCCCGGACGGCCGCCTCGACGTCGGCGACCGCCTCCTCGCGCGCGTAGCCGGGCGTGCTGTGGGCGACCAGCACCGGCGACCGGTCCCCGCGCCGGTCCCCGTCGTCGCAGACGGTCACCAGCACCGGGTGGTCGTTGACGAACGCGCCGGCGAAGTCGGGCCAGCACCGCGACGGGTAGCGCAGCGCGACCGCCAGGCACGGCCGCCAGTCCTGCGCGTCGGCGACCGCCCGGGCCGGCGGATGGATCGCGGCGGCCTGCGGGGCCGGCATGGCCAGGACGACCCGGTCGGCGCCGAGGCCGGCGAGGTCGCGGACGGCGACCCCGTACTCGACCGGGAGGCCCGCCGCCAGGTCCGCGGCCAGCGCGCCGAGGCCGCCGTCGGCGCACCAGCGCACCGGGCCGGGCGCCTCCGGCGCGTGCGGGCTCTGGCCGTACACCTCGAAATGCCCCGTCCACGGGCGGGCGAGCCCCCGCTCCTGCCAGCCGTCCACCACCGAGCCGAACGCCGGGTCGCTGACGGTGAAGTAGGCGGCGCCCAGGTCGACCGGCCGGCCGTCGACCGCCGGGCTGGCCAGGCGGCCGCCCGGGCCGGCGCCGCGCTCCAGGACGCGGACGTCCACCCCGCGGTCGTTCAGGACACGCGCGCAGGCGAGCCCCGCGATTCCGGCTCCGACCACCACTACGCTGCTCGTCATGAACCTCCCCGAACGGGCTCGCGTCGTGGTCGTCGGCGGCGGGGTGATCGGCACCTCGGTCGCCTACCACCTGGCGCGGCAGGGTGTCTCCGACGTGGTGCTCCTTGAGCGAGACCGGCTGACGGCCGGCACCACATGGCACGCGGCCGGCCTGATGGTCACGTTCGGCTCGCTGTCGGAGACGTCGACGCGGATGCGACAGTACACGCGCGACCTGTATGCCGGCCTGGAATCCGAGACCGGTCTCTCCACCGGGCTACGCCAGTGCGGCTTCATCGAGCTGGCGACCGACGAGGGCCGGCTGGAGGAGTACCGCCGGGTGGCCGCGTTCAACCGCCACTGCGGCGTCGACGTGCACGAGATCTCCCCCGCCGAGGTCCGCGCCCTGTTCCCGCTCGCGCGCACCGACGACGTGCTGGCCGGCTTCTACGTCGCCGAGGACGGCCGGGCCAACCCGGTCGACGTGACGATGTCACTCGCCAAGGGCGCCCGGATGCGCGGCGTGCGGGTCCTGGAGGGCGTGCCGGTCACCGGCGTACTCCGCAGGGGCGACACGGTGACCGGGGTGCGCACCCCGTTCGGCGACATCGAGGCCGAGACGGTCGTCAACTGTGCCGGCATGTGGGCCCGGCAGCTCGGCGAGCAGGCCGGGGTCAGCATCCCGCTGCAGGCCGCCGAGCACTACTACCTCATCACCGAGCCGATCGACGGGGTGAGCGCCGACCTGCCGGTGCTCGAGGACCCGGGCGCCTACGGGTACTTCCGGGAGGAGACCGGCGGCCTCATGGTCGGCCTGTTCGAGGGCGCCGCCGCGCCGTGGCGCGTCGACCGGGTGCCCGACGACTTCTCCTTCGGCACGCTCCCGCCGGACTGGGACCGGATGGCGCCCTACCTGGAGGCGGCGATGTCCCGCATCCCGGTGACCGCCACGGCCGGCGTCCGCACGTTCTTCTGCGGCCCGGAGAGCTTCACCCCGGACCTCGCGCCGATCTTCGGCGAGTCCCCCGAGCTGCGCAACTACTTCGTCGCCGCCGGCCTGAACTCGATCGGCATCCTGACCGGCGGCGGGATCGGCCGTGCGCTGGCGCACTGGATCGCCGAGGGCCGGCCCGACGTCGACGTCACCGGCATGCACATCGACCGGCTCCGGCCCTACCAGGCCAACCGCCGCTACCGGGCCGAGCGCACGGTCGAGGCCCTCGGCATGGTGTACCAGGCCCACTACCCGACCCGGGCGATGCGCTCGGCCCGCGACGCCAAGCGCTCGCCGCTGCACGACCGGCTCGCCGTCCACCGGCCCTACCTGCGCGACGTCTCCGGCTGGGAGATGCCCGACGTCTACGGCTTCACCGGGTCGCTCAGCCCGACCTGGGGGCGGCCGGAGTACTTCGAGCAGTGGGCCGCCGAGCACCGGGCCGCGCGCGAGGGCGTGATCCTCATGGACATGTCCTTCATGGCGAAGTTCCTGGTCCAGGGCCGCGACGCCGCCGACGTGCTGGAGGAGCTGTCGGCCAACCGGGTCGGCACGATGGGCACCGTCACCTACACCCAGTGGCTCAACGAGGGCGGCACGATCGAGGCCGACCTGACCGTGACCCGCCTCGACGAGGACCGGTTCTGGGTCGTCGCGTCCGACACCGCGCACCGGCA
Organism: Dactylosporangium sucinum; assembly: GCF_014647515.1. Taxonomy (GTDB): domain Bacteria; phylum Actinomycetota; class Actinomycetes; order Mycobacteriales; family Micromonosporaceae; genus Dactylosporangium; species Dactylosporangium sucinum. Next base: position 89,668 of record NZ_BMPI01000015.1, read on the forward strand.
CGTCGAGGCCCGGCTGCGCCGGCACGCGGGCGACCGGCACGCGTTCGTCACCGACGTCACCTCGGGCTGGGCCCAGCTCAACGTGCAGGGCCCCGGGTCGCGCGACCTGCTCGCGGCCGTCTCGCCGTCCGACCTGTCGTTCCCGTTCCGCGGCGCGGCGGAGATCGAGATCGGCTACGCGCGGGTGCTGTGCCTGCGGATCACCTACGTGGGCGAGCTGGGCTACGAGCTGTACGTCCCGGCCGAGCAGGCCGTCCACGTCTACGACACGCTCGTCGAGGCCGGCGCCGCGGCCGGCCTGCGGCACGCCGGGCTCAAGGCGCTGGCCAGCCTGCGCATGGAGAAGGGGTACCGCGACTACGGCCACGACATCGACAACACCGACGGCGTGCTGGAGGCCGGCCTGGGGTTCGCGGTGGCGCTGGACAAGCCGGCGTTCGTCGGCCGCGACGCGGTGCTCGCCCGCAAGGCCGCCGGCCCGCTGACCCAGCGGCTGGTCCAGGTGCTGGTCACCGACCCCAAGGCGCTGCTGTACCACGGGGAGGTCATCCGCCGGGACGGCCGCGACGTGGGCTACGTGCGGGCCGCGTCCTACGGCCACACCCTCGGCGGCGCCGTCGGCCTGGCGATGCTGGCGACCGGCGGGGAGCCCCTCGACCAGGCGTGGCTCGACGGCGGCGAGCTGACCGTGGAGGTCGCCGGCTCGGTCTACCCGGCCCGGGCCTCCCTGCGGCCGCTCTACGACCCCACCAGCGCGAGGGTGCGCGCCTGAGGCGCCCCGCCCGCTTCGCCGGTCAGCCGAGGAGCTTGAACGCCAGGGTCGTCGACCACTTGTGCATGTCGGGCTCGACGGCCGGGTCGGTCTCGTAGAGCTCCAGCCGGCAGGCCCACCGCTCGCCGCGCGGGGTGTCGACCTTGTCGAACACCAGGCCCTGCGCGTCGGCCCAGGCCAGCAGCTCGCCGGTCACGCCGAGCAGCTCGTCGGGGTGCCCGACGTGCGTGACCGTGGCGTAGCGACCGGCGGGCAGCACGCCCGCGGTCACCGGCCCCTCCCCCGGCACCGGCACGGCGAGCGGCACGCCGACCTCGACCTCCAGCAGGTTGTCCATGTCGATGACGTCGTACTTGAAGAACGGCGCCCCGGCGGGCTCGGCGCCCCGCACGGCGAGGTAGGCGAAGACGTCGCCCATGCGGTCGGCCACCTTGGCCAGCTCGTGCATCGGGACGGCGCCGCCGATGGCGACGTAGGGCTGGGGTTCGCGTTCGATGATCGTCGGGTGCACAGCCATGGCTCCCATGCTGTCACGGGGTCGCCGACGGCGGTGGCCCGCAGACGAAGTGCGGCTCCGGGTCGTAGCGCCAGGCGAACCGCTCCCGCCGGATCTCCTTGCCGCCCTGCTTGACGACCCGGAACGCCTCCTGGTGGAAGCCGGGCAGGCCGTCGGTCGGGTTGCAGTCGGGCTCCTGGAGGTACACCGTCTGCGGCTGGACCACCTTGGTGCGCGGCCCGTACTCGGTGGTGACCTCGTAGCGGCGGGCGCCGTAGAGCGTCACGGTGACCGAGGTGTCGGTCGTCGCCGTGTCGACCAGGATCCCGGTCGGGCCGTCGTTGCGGAACCGCAGGTCGAGCTGCTTGTAGACGACGGTCGCCTCGATGACCGCCGGGTACCGGTCGAAGTAGTAGCTGTGCGGATGGTGCTCGACGTCCTCGAGTCCGGCGTAGTACGCGGCGTTGAACAGCGTCGTCGCGACCTGGGAGACCCCGCCGCCCGGCGAGCTCTTGATCTTCCCGTCCTCGATGCCGGGCGCGTCGACGTAGCCCTTGGCCCGGCTACGCTCGCCGACGTGGTCGTTGAGGCTGAACGTCTCCCCCGGCCGGACCAGCGCGCCGCGCAATGCCTCGGCCATCGTGCGGATGTTCACCACGCGCGGCTGCCCGGCGACGAACTTCGTGGTGAACGTCGAGACCTGCTCGGCGATGCCGAGCCGGCCGAGCTCGGCCGCGGTGGTCTTCGCGGTGGCCGGGACGAGGCCGGCCTGCACCCGTCTGGGCGTCGCCGTGCCCCGCAGCCCGGCGAGGATCGGGCCCGGGCTGAGGTCGACCTGCCGGCCGTCCTGCTCGCGCTTGATGACCGGCCTGCCGCCGACGATCTGGAACGTGGCGTCGGTGGCGGGGACCTCGACCTTCGCCAGGCTTGCCTTGATCGACTGTCGCAGGGCGGCCGCATCGACGGTCGGCTCGATCCGGCCCTCGTCGTCCGGCTCCATCCGCAGGGCGGTGGCGATCGCGGTGGCCGGCACGGTCACGTCGCCGCGGGGCGTGACGAGCACGAGCGGCGCGGCGACCGCGGGCGCGGCAAGCTCGGCGACGAGCCGGTCGACGTCGGCCCGGCTGGAGCGCGGCACCAGGTCGACGACGGGGAACTCGATCGGCCGGCCGCGCAGCCAGCCCCGCTCGGCCAGGCCGGCGACGGCGTCCCGGTCGATGCCGCGGCCGCTGACCGGGTACACCGCGACGGGATGCTGACGCTCGAAGCGCACGGCCGGCATGACCGGGGCGTCGCCCTGCGCGCCGAGGTGCACCATGAGCGCGTCGTAGAGCTTCGGCGCGTCGACGTGGATCACCGGTTCGACGCTGATGCCGCCGAGCAGCCAGGCGAACGGCCCGGGCGTGGCCCGCTCGGCCCGCTCGACGGTGGCGCCGACGTCGAGGCGCAGCCCGACCGCGGCCGGGTCGACGGTGGCCGTCGCGGTGCCGACCCGCACGTCGACCGGCGCGGCGGTGTCGAGCGCGCGCAGCCGGGCCGCGGCCTCGTCGCGGGACATCCCGCCGAGGTCGACGCCGAGCACGTGGACGCCGCGGTCGACGTCGGAGGTGTACGTGCTGGCGGCGGCCAGCCCGGGCGCGACGACGAGCAGCGTGACGGCGATCACCAGGCGGCGCCGGCGCCGTGCCCGCGCCCGGCGCACGACCAGCGGGACCACGGGGCGCGTGCGGACCTCGATTGCCATGTCGCTACGGTGCCCGATTCATGCGGTTTTACGCGGAAAGTCGGCATCAATGTCCCCCTACGTGTCACCGCGTAAGCTGTCCGTCAACCCAATGCGTGGGGGATGTGCCGTCTCGGGCGGCCGGGAACGACACTGACGGGGGTCGCTGGCAGGATGTGAGGGTGCGTCAGTTCCGGACGTTGGCCATGCGCGTTCGCTCTCCCGAGGCGAGCGCGGCGCTGGCGCACGCCGCCGAGCGGATCGGCCTGCCGGTGGCGCAGCTGCCCGGCGACCCGGCCGAGGTGACCGGCTTACGCTCGGCCGACGGCGTCGCGTGGCGGGCCGCCGGTGGATACCTGACGACGCTCATCGCGGCGGGCGCCGACATCCGGCTGCACGGCGCGAGCCCGCAGTGGTTCGCCAACCTGCCGCGCGACGTGACCGGCCGGGACGTCCGCCTGGTCAGCGTGGGCGAGGCGCCCGACCTCGTCGGGTCGCGGCCGGCGGTGGCGAAGCTGGCCGACGAGAAGCACCCGGCGTTCTCCGCGGCCTGGGTGCGCAACGCCGACGACCTGCGCAACCGGCTGCGCACGGCGCGGCTGCCGGCCGACAGCACGCTCATCATCATGGATCACTGGCTGGACCTGGCGTCGGAGTACCGCGTCTTCACCCTGGGCCGGCAGCCGGTCGGCTGGTCGCCGTACCTGGTCGAGGGCGAGGAGTGGAGCCCGTCGCTGCGCACGCACCGGGCGTCGTGGCACGACGAGGCGGCCGCGTTCGTGGCGATGATGCTCGCCGAGCTGCCCGACGACGAGGTGCCGCCGACCGCGGTCATCGACGTCGGGCGCACCGACGACGGCCGGTTCGCCGTGCTCGAGGTCAACAACGTGTGGAGCTCGGGCCTGTACAGCTGCGACCCCGACGGCGTCCTGCGCGCCGTGCTCGCGGCGAACGACCCGGACTGCGCGCCGCGCTGGCGCTGGCAGCCCGTCCCGGTGCTCGGGTTCTGACCCGGGTGGCGTCGCTCCTCGACCGGCTCAAGGTCGGCTTCCACTGGCGCGGCGACGGCCCGGTTTCCTTCGCCGACGTCACCGAGTGGTGGCGCGACCCGGTCGTCCTGCGCGACCTCCCGCCCGCCCTGGCCGCGCTGGTGCCCGGGGCGCCGACCGTCGTCATCGGCCCGGCGAGCCGCGGCACGCTGCTCGGCGCGCTCGTCGCCGCCCACCTCGGGGCCGGCCTGGTCGAGCTGCGCAAGAACGACCGCGTGGCCGAGCACGGCCCGGAATTCCTGACGCACCGGCTGCCCCGGTCGTACCACGAGGGCGGCGCCCTGCTGAGCTTCCGCCGCGCGCTGGTCCGCCCGGACGACCGGGTGCTCTGCGTCGACGACTGGATCGAGACCGGCGCCCAGGCCCTGGCCGCCCGGGAGATGGTGGCCTCGATCGGCGCGGCGTGGCTGGGCACCGCCTGCGTGGTGAGCGACCTTCCGGCCGGCTCCCCGGTGGCGGGCACGCTCGGCCTGCGCTGGCTGCTGCGCGCCGACGACCTGTGAGCCCCTCCCCCGCGCGGGGGAGGTGGCTGGCCCGCCCGCGGGAGTCGCCGAGGGCGTCCGGCCCATAGCGTCGGCAGCATGGTTGCCGACGTTCTCGCCCCGGCAGGGAGATCGACCAGCCTCATCACCATCGCCCACCTCACGCGGCCGTGGTTCTGGCCGCTCGGCTGGGGCGGCGCCTACCTCGGCGCGGTGCTCGCCACCGGCACCCTCTTCCCGCCCGTGACGCTCGGCGCCGTCGCGCTGGCGGTCGTGCTCGGCCCGCTCGTATGGGGTGCGGTGCTCGCGGTCAACGACCGGTACGACCTGGAGACCGACCGCCGCAATCCGCGCAAGGCCACCGCTGCGCTGGTCACCGGCGCCCTCGACGAGCGAGCGCTGACCCGCTGGGCCCGCCGGTTCACGATCGCCGCGCTCGGGGCCGCCGCGCTCGGCGGCTGGCCGCTCCTGCTCGGCACGGCGGCGGTGCTGCTGCTCGGCTGGCTGTACAGCGCCCCGCCCTGGCGGCTGAAGGGCCGCGCCGGCTGGGACGTCGCGGCCAACGCGCTGACCGTCGGGGTGCTCGGGCCGCTGTCGGGCTGGTCGCTGTACCGTCCGGTCACCGACTATCCCCTCGTCATGGTCGCGCTGGGCCTGCTGCTGGGCGCCGCGCTGTACGTCCCCACGACGGTGATCGACGTCGAGGCCGACCGGGCGGCCGGCGAGGTGACGTTCGCGGTGCGCTGGACCCCGGCCGGCTGCCACCGCTTCGGCGTGACGTCGTGGACGCTGGCGGTACTGCTGTGGCTGGCCTGCTGCCACCTCGGCGTCCTGACGACCCGGGACGCCTGGCCGCTGCAGGACGCGACGGCCCCGGCCCTGGTCGTGCTGTACACCGTGCTGGCCGCCCGCCCGTCGATCGCCCGGATGGCGGTGGTGTCGGCGGCGTTCGCTGTGCCCGCCGCCGACTTCCTCCTCGCGTACGTCGCCACGCACTGACCGGAGACCCCCGTTGAACTTGCCGCCGGTCACGTGCCAGAAGTCTGTCAACGCGTTCGCCACGCAGGCCAGGGCCGCGCGGGCATCCGGGACGCTGGGACGTCCCGGCCGCCCCGACCAGGCCAGACGCGGGTGGGACGGGACGCTGTTCACGGGGGGCCGGTACGATGCGGTCCGGCTACGCCGCGACCCTGGGAGAGTAGACGGCGATGCACCACCCGCATGGAGGCCTCGCCGCGCTCCTGACCGCCCTGAAGGACCGCAGCGGCTACAGCTACGCGTGGCTGGGCCGCAAGATCAACGCGAGCAAGTCGGCGGTGCACCGCTACATCGCCGGCCAGGCCGTCCCGCACGACTTCGGCACCGTGGAACGCCTGGCGAAGGCGTGCGGCGCGACCCCGGCCGAGCTGGACCGCCTGTATGCCCTGTGGACCGCCGCCCTGCGGGACCCGGCCGTGCCCACCGAACGCACGTCGTCGCCGCCGACTCCGCCGCGGGCGGCCGCGTCTCCGACCGCTGACGCTTCCGGCGACTTATCGGACATGTCCGGCTCGTTCGCGGAGGCGGGGGCGCCCGGCGAATCCACCGCGCCCTTGCCCACGTCGAGCGCCTCCCACTCCGCAACGGATTTATCCCCAGATGGTGATTTTTCGGATATGTTCGGTCCGGCGGACGATGGGCGAAGCGCGACCGGCGCAGGAGAGGGCGCGGCCGACGACTTGGGCAGTGCCGACGGGGCACCCACCGCCGCCGCGGCCCGTGGTACGGGCGACGGCGACCTCCCCCGGGGGTGGCGGCGGTGGTCGTGGCGGGCGTACGTGGCGGCCGGGGTCGTGGTCGTCGTCCTCGTCACGGCCGTGATCGCCGCCGTGGTCGTGCGCTCGCCCGGCCGGCGGGCCGCCGAGGCCACCGGCGACCCGCAGTGGATCAGCGGGCCCAGTTGGACGTTGCCGCCCACGCGCGTGGCGAGTCGGTTCTTCGGGGTCACCATCAACACCCCCACGGGGCACATGCCCGGGTTCCCGATCGGCGCGCTGCGGCTGTGGGACAGCGAGACCCGGTGGGCGCAGATCCAGCCCGCCAAGGGCGAGTTCGACTGGGCCACGCTCGACCGGCTGGTCGGCGGCGCGGAGGCCGCGGGACTGCCCGTGCTGTTCGTGGCCGGCGGGACCCCGAGCTGGGCGGCGCCGGACGGGAAGCGGTCCGTGTACCCCGAGAACGCCCGGTCGACGCCGCCCGACGATCTCGACGACTGGGACAGCTTCGTCAGGGCGCTCACCCAGCGGTACCGCGGGCGCATCGAAGCCTATGAGATCTGGGCCTTCGCCAATGACGCCCGCCTCTACTCCGGCAGCGTCGAGACGCTCGTCGACATGACCGAGCGGGCGAGCGACATCATCCGGGCCGCCGACCCGCTCGCCACCGTGGTCTGTCCGGGCATGGGCAACCTCTGGAGCCCCGAGGCGCAGCAGGTCATGCGGCGCTTCGCCAAGCTGGGCGGCTACCGGCACTGCGACGTCGCCGCGGTCAAGCTGCACCAGCGCGCGGCCGAGGACCCGCCGGAGACGATGCTCGAGCTCACCGGGAACGTCGACCAGATCTTCCACGAGGCCGGCATCAACCCGCCGCTGTGGAACACCGGCACGACGTACGCGATCCCGCTGCAAGGCCCGCTCGCCGAGCCGAAGGCGCGCAACTACGCCGTGCGGTTCTTCCTCGTCGGGCTGTTCGCCCGCAACGTGCACCTCGACCGGATGTACTTCTACAACTGGGGCGGCACGAAGATCCCCATCGTGCTCCAGCCCGACGGCGGGGCGCCCACCGCCGCCGGGCTCGCCGTCGCGCAGCTGCAGAAGTGGCTGGCCACGGCCGAGATCCGGGCCTGCGGGCACGGCCCGGCCGCCGGGCTGCCGGTCAACGCCTGGCAGTGCGAGTTCACCGTCGACACTCCCCTGGGCCGGCGCCGGGCGGTCATCCGCTGGACGCATGCCGGCACCGCCACGATGCCCGCCGACACGGGCGCCACCGAGCTGCTCCGCCTGGACGGCGGCAGCGCCCCGCTCCGCCCGGGCGGCGAGCTGGCCCTCACGGAGGAGCCGGTGCTGATCCGCTTCACCGCGTGACGCGGTCGGTAACGACCAGTTCCACCTCGAAGCCGTCGGCGTTCTCCAGGTAGCCGGCGCAGTGGTCCGGGCCGCCCGCGAACGGGTGCCTGTCGGCGAAGAGCAGGCGCCATCCGTGCGCGGGCGCCTCCTCGACGAGCGCGTCGAGCTCGGGGCGGCCGGCAACGTGGAAGGCCAGGTGGTTCAGGCCGGGGCGCATCCGGTCGTGCACGTCCGCCGAGAGCGCGGGCGAGCGTTCCACGACGACGTAGGTGGGGCCGTGCCGCCAGCTGCGGCCGGCCGGCCAGTCCTGGAACGGCTCGTAGCCCAGCTCGGTCAGCAGCCAGCCCCAGGACGCGACGGCGCGCTCCAGGTCGGGGACCCAGAGCTCGACGTGGTGGAGCACGTCGCTACTCGAACCGGGCCGGGTCCCCGGCGCCGACCCGCAGGATCTCGGGCTCGTCGCCGGACAGGTCGACGACGGTGGTCGGCTCGACGCCGCTCTCGCCGTCGACGACCGCGTCGACCTGGTGGTCGAGCAGCTCCTTGATCTCCCAGCCCTGGGTCATCGGCTCGTCCTGACCGGGCAGCACCAGCGTGCTCGACAGCAGCGGCTCACCCAGCTCGGCGAGCAGCGCCTGGGTCACCGTGTGCTGCGGGATCCGGACCCCGACCGTGCGCTTCTTGGGGTGCAGCAGCCGGCGCGGCACCTCGGGGCTGGCCGGCAGGATGAACGTGTAGCTGCCCGGGGTCGACGCCTTCACCAGGCGGAACACCGAGTTGCTGATCTGCACGAACTGCCCCAGCTGGGCGAAGTCGGCGCACATGAGGGTGAAGTGGTGCCGGTCGTCCAGCTTGCGGATCTCCCGGATGCGGTCGAGCCCGGGACGGCTGCCGAGCTGGCACCCGAGCGCGTAACAGGAGTCCGTCGGGTAGGCGATCAGCCCGTCGTCCCGCAGGAGCGCGACGATCTGCTGCAGCAGCCGCGGCTGCGGGTTGTCGGGGTGCACGTCGAAGTACCTGGCCACCCGCACAAGCCTACGTGTAGGAATAGCCCATGACGGATCTGGAGGCGGTGACGCAGTGGGTGGACGGCTACGTCCGCGCCTGGAACAGCAACGACCCGGCCGAGATCGGTGGCCTGTTCGCCGAGGACGCCGCCTACTACACGGCACCGTTCCGCGACCCGTGGCGCGGCCGCGACGCGATCGTGGCCGGCTGGCTGGACCGCCGCGACCAGCCGGGCGAGGCGTCGTTCACCTGGTTCCCGGTGATCGTCGGCCCGGACCTGAGCATCGTGCAGGGCACCACGGTGTACCCCACCGCGACCTACAGCAACCTGTGGCTCATCCGGCTGGACACGGTCGGCCAGTGCCGCGAGTTCACCGAGTGGTGGATGCGCCACGGCTGAGCCCGACCCGCTCCGGCCCGCGCAGCCGGTGCCAGACGACCAGCACGTAGGCGAGCAGCAGCCCCAGCGCCGCGATCCGGAACGCGGCGAACGCGACCGAGGTGTTGTTCGCCCCGAGCACCGCGGCGGCGAACGCGGCGCGGTCGGCCGGGTCGGGCAGGTCGTGGCGGGTGTCGATGAGCACGAAGACCAGCAGCGGGACGAGCGCGACCCGCCAGGCCAGGTACGTCCAGTGGCGCAGGATCACCCGCCGGTCATGGCCGAGCCGGCCGGCCACGCGGCCGATGGTGCCGATCCAGAGGATCAGGACGATGAGGTACGCCCAGAGCCCGGTGCGCAACCCGTCGCCCAGCTCGTAGACCAGCTCGAACACGGCGTCGGCGTCGGCCCCGTCGAGCGCGTCGGCGTCATCGGGGTAGCGGGCGACCAGCTCGCTCTCCCGCCGCAGCGCGACGATCTGCACCACCAGCATGGCCATGTGCGCGACGGTGGCGACGACGACCAGCCAGGTGAACGCCTGCCACCACCAGGGCGACCGCTGCCGGGGCGGCGGCCCTTCGACGAGCGCGGCGACGGCCGCGACCGAGGGAACCCCACCGTGCGTCACGCAGAGCGGACCGTCCGTGCCGAGTGGGGCCGGGTAACCGGTTGCTCCGCACTGCACGCATGGGCTCCCCACAAGCTCGGGAGCGTAGCTCAGGTTCCGGCCACCCGCCCGCCCCCGAACGGCCAGTTCGACAGTGGCGCAACCATTGGTTGCACATCCGCCCCGGCCGCTGTAGGTTTTGTGCAACCGAAGGTTGCACAACAAGCACAGCGAAGGAGTCTGAGGATGGCTGACATCCTGCACCGGATCGGGTGCGTCGCGCCGCTCGACGACGTCTACCAGGCGATCGTCACCCCCGAACGCATCGCCGAGTGGTGGACGACCGACACGGTCGGCAAGAGCGAGGTCGGCGGGCGGCTGGCGTTCCGCTTCGGGGAGGCCGGCGGGTTCGACATGGAGATCGTGGAGCTGGACCCGGCCGGGCACGTGCGGTGGCGGGTCGCCGACGGGCCCGCGGAGTGGATCGGCACGGAGATCGACTGGCGGCTGGAGCGGCGCGGGGAGTGGACGATCGTGCTGTTCAAGCACGAGGGCTGGCGCGAGCAGGTCGAGTTCATGCACCACTGCAGCACCAAGTGGGCGACGTTCCTGCTGAGCCTCAAGTACCTCGTCGAGCAGGACCGCGGGCGGCCCTGGCCGGACGAGCTCAAGGTCAGCGACTGGACCTGATCAGGGCCGGGACCGGGTGGCCACGGCGCGCTCGACGTGCGGCGCGAAGCCGCCGGCGACCGCGCCGCCTCGGCCTGGTCCTCGGGGTGGGCGCCGTAGTACGTCGCGGACGGGCTCAGTAGCCCTTCCACTCCTCCCGGGCGTACTGCAGGATCCGCGGGTCCATGAGCGTCGACGGCGGGACGTCCACGCGGCGCCGGTCGGCCGGGAAGACCTGGGCGGCGCGCAGCACGTCGGCGTCCAGGAAGCGCAACGGGGCGGGCGGGTCCACGCCCATCGCGGGCGCGGTGTCCGACGCCGCCGCCAGGAAGAAGCCCCAGTCGCCGAAGGACGGCACGTCCACGTGGTACGGCACGGTCGCGAAGCCCGCGGCGGCGAGCGACGCGCCGACGCACCAGTAGGAGCGCTGGGCGAAGTACGGCGAGCCGGACTGCACGACGACCCGGCCGCCGGGGGCCAGGGCCTTGCGCACCATCGCGTAGAACTCGACCGAGTACAGCTTCGCGGTGGCGGTCTCGTCCGGGTCGGGCATGTCCACGATGATCGCGTCGAACTGGGGCGTCTCGTCCCGCAGCCACGCGAACGCGTCCGTGTTCAGCAGGTGTACCCGCGGGTCCGCGAACGCGTCGGCGTTCAGCCGGTGCAGGCGGGGGTCGTGGCGGGCCAGGTCGATGACGGCCGGGTCGAGCTCGACCTCGGTGACCGTGGCGACGTCGGGGTACTTGAGCACCTCCCGCAGCGCGAGACCGTCACCCCCGCCGAGGATGAGCACGGAGCGTCGCGGACCGGCGAGCACCGGGTGCACGAGCGCCTCGTGGTAGCGGTACTCGTCGCGCGAGGCGAACTGCAGGTCGCCGTTGAGGAACAGCCGCACGTCGGCGCCGTCGAGCGACTGGGTCAGCACGATCTCCTGGTAGCGGCTGTGGGTGGCGAACACGACCGGGTCGGCGTACAGCTCCTGGCGGGCCGTCACCTCGAACCGCGTCGACAGCGCGTACGACGCGCCGAGCACGGCCAGCACGGCGACCGCGGCGGCGCTCAGCGACACCGCCGAGCGGCGCACCAGGTCGCGGCGGAACACGGTGAAGACGACGGCCAGGCCGACGACCGCGTTCACGACGCCGACGACGAGCGCGCCGCGCAGCTGGCCGAAGACCGGCAGCAGCAGGAACGGGAACGCGAGGCCGCCGAGCAGGGCGCCGATGTAGTCGGCGGCGAACAGGTCGGCGACCGCGCTGCCGGCGTCCTGCTGCCGGATGCGCTGCAGCAGGACCATGAGCAGCGGGATCTCGGCGCCGATGAGCGCGCCGAGCAGCAGCGCCATCGCGACGAGCGCGGGCGCGTACAGGTCGAGCCAGGCGAACGCGGCGTAGAGCGCGAGCACCGACAGGCCGCCGAACAGGGCCAGCAGCAGCTCGATCGCGGCGAAGGCGACGAGGGCGTGCTTCTGCAGCGGCTTCGCGGCCAGCGCGCCGATGCCCATGGCGAACACCATGACGCCGAGCACGATCGACGCCTGGGCGGCGGTGTCGCCGATGAGGTAGCTGCCGAGGGCGACGAGGGCGAGCTCGTACACGAGGCCGCAGGCCGCGCACACGAACACCGCCAGCAGGACCGCCGTCCGACGCAACCGCGTCACGGCTGCGGCGCCGGCGGTTTCGGCGGGTCGCCGGCCGCCGCCTCGGTGCCCGCCTCGGTCGGCGCGGTGTCAGCTGCGACCGCGGCCGGCGCGGCGGCGTCGGAGGCCTCCGACGCTGCCGCGGCTTCGGATGCCGTCTGTTCGGCCGCCGCGGCTTCGGATGCGGTCCGGGCGGCCGCCGCCTGCGCCGCCGCGGCCTGGGCCGACGCCGCCTTCGCCCGCTGGGCCGCCGCCGCGCCGGCCCCTCGCTTCCGCGGCGGGCTGCCCTTGCCCGGCCGGGCCGCCTTCCCCGACGGCGCGCCCTTCGCGGCCGGGATCGTCTTGAGCGGCTCCGGCCGGAACGGGTCGGTCTCCTCGCCGCGCTTGATCCGCCGCGACGACCGGATGCCGAGCAGCAGTGTGGCCAGCGCGGCGAGCAGCAGCAGGCTCGACAGGAGCACCAGCACCCACCGGTCGCGCCAGAAGTCGCTGCCGGTGCTCGGCAGCGGCGCCACCGAGCCGGTCGCCGTCGGCTCCGGCACCGCCCCGCTCACGACGCCGGCCTGCTGCGCGATGAGCGGCAGCGCCTCGGCCGCGCCGAGGATCGCCTGGCCCGGGTCGTCGAGCAGCTGCTTGGACCCGACGCCGACCTGGTCGAACGCCGCGGTGTCGAGCCGCTGGCGGGTGTCGACGTTGGTGATGAATAGGTAGTACGCGTAGTCCTCGGAGTCGCTGCTGTCCGAGTAGTAGTGGTACGTCCCGCGGACCACGATGTACTTCGGGCAGTTCTCCGGGTCCTCGTTGGCGTGCTTGCCGGCGCCGAGGTTGGAGCCCGAGCTGAGCTCGGTGGACAGGTCGTCGAGCTGCCAGCCGTAGCACACGCCGTGGGCCTTCGCGGCCCGGTCGAGGCTCGCGACGACCGACGCGGCGTCGGCGGTCGACGGCGGGGTCACCGCGTCGTCGTCGCCGGACGAGGAGAAGAACGCGGCCACGCAGATGCCGACGACGACCACGCCGACGACCCAGACGGCGTTGATGACCTTGCTGTTGTCGCGCGGTGCAGCCATCAGAGGATGGCCGCGGCGATGATCGCGCCCACGGCGAGGTGGACGGCGGCGGTGATCCACACGGCCGGATGGGGCTCCGGGTGTACCAGCAGCGCCCCGAGCTTCCCCGGAGTGGCCATGTCGACGACGATGAACGCGACGGTCATGACCAGCAGGCCGACCAGCCCGTAGCCGACCGTGGAGGCGATGCCCTTCACGAAGTCGCCGTCGCTCGCCACGATGGCCGTCACCGTGATCGTGCCCACCGCGACCAGGTTGGACGCGAGCAGGATGGCCGCGTTGGCGTTGCGGTCGGTCCAGATGAGGTGGCGCAGCGAGCCGGGCGTCGCGACGTCCACCAGCGCCGCCCCGATGGCCATCAGCACGATGCCGATCGCGGCGTAGCCGAGGGTGACCGCGAGGTCGGTGACGAGTTCGAGCATGTCGACTACTTTCCGGTGCCGGGGCCGCCGCCGCGGCCGCTGTTGCCGTCGCCGCGCCCGACCCAGCCGCTCCCGCCGACGGTCCCGGCGTAGCGGGTGTACGCGGTCCGCAGCGGCTCGACCAGGATGAGCGTCCCGGAGCCGTTCGGCTTGAGGACGACGGAGTCCTTGGAGTACCGCAGGTAGATCCCGGTCGCGTCGGCGTACTGCCCGGCGGGCGACCAGGCGCCAGTGATCTCCTTGGCGACGCGCGTCGGGGACTTCGTGCTGGTGTACGCGCGGGCGTCCGTGCCGAGGTCCCGGGTCACGGCCCGCTGGTAGTGGTTCGACACGTACGAGCGCGGCGAGAAGCTGCCGGAGAACACCGTGATCCCGCCGATGAGCAGGCCCACGGCGCCGAGGCAGGCCGCCATGATGTACCAGATCCGCCTCATGCCGCGGTCACCACCGTCTCTGTCGTGACCAGTTCCCCGGTCTGCGGGTAGGCGTGGGCCGTCCACCAGGCGGCGCCGCCCGGCACCGGCCGCGCGGCGAGCACGGTCAGCGCGTCGCGGGCGCCCGGGAAGGCCCCGGCCAGCGCGTGCTCCTCGGCCGCGGCGCGGCGGCGCAGCTGGTCGCACGCGGCGGCGAACGCGTCGCCGGCGAGGACCTGGACCTTCGCGGTGAAGGTGTACCCCGGGCGCGCGAACGACGCCGGCAGCCCGGCGGGCAGCGCGGGCAGGCAGGCGACCGTCTCGTCGACGTCGCGGAACCGGACCTGGTGCGAGGCGCCGAGCAGCCGCAGCACGACCGCCTCGCCGCCGGGCAGCGGCACGGTCAACGTCCGCAGCGCTGGCTGCGGCGGCAGGCCGAGCGCGAACCGCAGGTCGGCCGCGGTCGTGTCGATGTACGGCGTGTCGAGCGTGACGAGCACCTCAGCCGCCCTGCGCCCACACGCGGACCTCGGAGCGCAGCAGCGTCTCGCCGCGGCCGACCTCCCACTTGTCGGCCTCGCCCGGCGCGGCCCAGGACTCGAACGACAGCAGCGCGCCGTCGCTCGACTCGTAGTCGGCGTACTTCGCGGTGCCGGAGGCCGCCAGCCCCGTGGTACCGCTGGAGGTGAACTTGGCTTTTCCGGACTCGTCCTTCGCGTAGCGCCGCCCGTCGAAGTCGATCGTCGCCGGACCCGGCGTCACGGTCGCCGACGGCACCTCGTGCCACAGCGACAGCTCCAGGTCGGGGTCCTCCTCGACGCTCAGCCACACCTTGCGGCCGCCGGTCGAGTCGTCGAGCAGGTGCTCGGTCCAGCCCCACGACTGCTCCGTGAAGTGCAGGCTGCCGCGCACGGTGTAGGTCGTGCCGCGGATCTCGACCAGGTCGCCCGCCTTGAGTTTGCGCGGGTCGCCGCGCAGCGCGTCCTCGCCGGTGTCGCGGAACGGGTCCTGCGGTCCGGCGGGTGCTGTCGGCGCCGCCGGTTTGCGGTTGCGCAGCAGCACGACGACGAGCACCGCGATGACGGCGAGCAGCACGACGACGAGGAGGATTACCAGGCCGGTCACAGGGGGTCCTTCGCAGGCTCGGGAGATCCAATCTGGCCGCCGAGGGTAGCAAGTCCGCGCACGTTCGCGGCATAGCCGCGCGCGATTCGGTCAGGTTTTGGGCACCGCGACCCGAACTTGACGCCCGATGCCTACGGTTGATCAGTGGTTGACACCCAGCAGCGGGCGGACGAGCTCGTCGACGTCCTGGTCACCGAGTTCGGCGACCTCATGGCCCTCGACCCGGCCGCGTTCCGCCGGAAGTTCCGCAAGATGGCGGCCTCCCCGTTCGCGTTCTACCGCGGCAGCGCCTGCGTGTACTACGCCGACCTGCACACCCAGGACGACCCGTTCCTCGACGGGCGGACGTCGCGGGTGTGGATCCATGGCGACCTGCACGCGGAGAACTTCGGGACGTACCTGAACTCGGCCGGCGTCCTCGTCTTCAACGTGAACGACTTCGACGAGGCCTACGTCGGGCCGTTCACCTGGGACCTCAAGCGGTTCGCGGCGAGCATCGCGCTCATCGGCTACGCGAAGGCGCTCTCGGACGCCGTCATCGGCGACCTCGTGACGGGCTATGCGCGCACATACGTGCAGGAGCTGCGCGCGATCGCCGCCGGCGGCGAGGAGGCGATCGGCTCGCTGACGCTGGACACCACCGACGGCGTGCTGCGCGACGTGCTGCAGCGGGCCCGCCTGAACACGCGCGTCGGCCTGCTCGACGAGCAGACGGTCATCGAGGACTACGACCGCCGGTTCATGATGTCCGACGGCGTCTACCAGGTCGACGAGGCGATGCGCGCCGACGTCGAGGCGGCGTTCGCCGACTACCTCCCGACGCTGCCCACGCTGGACGCCGCGCGGCCCGAGCAGTACAAAATCAAGGACATCGTGATGCGCAAGGGCGTCGGCATCGGCTCGGCCGGCCTGCCCAGCTACAACGTGCTGCTGGAGGGCCACACGCAGGCCCTGGAGAACGACGTCATCATCTACATGAAGCAGGGCCAGACCCCGGCGGTCTCCCGGTGGATCGACGACCCGCAGGTCAAGGGCTACTTCAAGCACCAGGGCCACCGCACCAGCGAGTCGCAGCGCGCCCTGCAGGCCCACGCGGACGTCTGGGCCGGCCACACGGTGCTGCGCGGGGTGGGCCAGGTGGTGGCCGAGGTCTCGCCGTACGCCGCGGACCTGGACTGGAGCGACGTCAACGAGCTGGCCGACCTGTCGAGCGTGACGAACTACCTGGGCCGCGCGACGGCGCGCATGCACTCGGTCGCCGACGACGAGTCGAGCCACGATTTGGTCGACTTCTCGACGGAGGAGGCGATCGTGGCGGCCATCGACCGCGACGAGCCGGGCTTCACGGCGGCGCTGGTGGAGTTCGCACACGAGTACGGCGCCCGCGCCCGGGCGGACCACCAGATCTTCGTGGACCTCTTCCGCAACGGCAAGCTCCCGGGCCTGTAGCCGGAGCCACCCGGCCACCAGGCCCCGCCGGGTGAGGTGGCCACGCGTCTGCATGCGCTTCGTGATCACGGACGTTTCCGTGTCGTATGCGCACGGAAGCTTCCGTGATCATGAAGCACCCTCCCAGCCGCCGCGGATGCTGCCGCTAGTCGGTGCCGGCCTCCATCGCGGCGCTGTCGAGGAGTTCCTCGCCGCTCGTGACCTCGCCGCGGGAGGCGATCGCCTCGGCGCCGCCCTCCGGCATGGTGCCGATCAGGCGGGTGGGGCGCTGCGTGGCGGCGATCAGCTGCTGGTGCGGGCTGCCGCCCACGATGCCCAGCCGAGCGTACTGCTCCAGCTTCGCCCGGGAGTCGGCGATGTCCAGGTTGCGCATGGTCAGCTGGCCGATGCGGTCGAGCGGGCCGAAGGCCGAGTCCTCGGTGCGCTCCATCGACAGCTTGTCCGGGTGGTAGCTCAACGCCGGGCCGGAGGTGTCCAGGACCGAGTAGTCCTCGCCGCGGCGCAGGCGCAGGGTGACCTCGCCCGTGATGGCCGCGCCGACCCAGCGCTGCAGCGACTCGCGCAGCATCAGCGACTGCGGGTCCAGCCAGCGGCCCTCGTACAGCAGGCGGCCGAGGCGCCGGCCGTCGTTGTGGTAGGCGGCGACGGTGTCCTCGTTGTGGATCGCGTTGACCAGCCGCTCGTACGCCGCGTGCAGCAGCGCCATGCCCGGCGCCTCGTAGATGCCGCGGCTCTTGGCCTCGATGATCCGGTTCTCGATCTGGTCGGACATGCCCAGGCCGTGCCGGCCGCCGATCGCGTTGGCCTCCATGACCAGGTCGACCGCGGACTCGAACTCCTTGCCGTTGATCGTGACGGGCCGGCCCTGCTCGAAGCCGATGGTCACGTCCTCGGTGAGGATCTCGACCGCGGGGTCCCAGAACCGCACGCCCATGATCGGATCGACCAGCTCGATGCCGGTGTCGAGGCGCTCCAGCTTCTTGGCCTCGTGGGTGGCGCCCCAGATGTTGGCATCGGTGGAGTACGCCTTCTCGGTGCTGTCCCGGTAGGGCAGGCCGCGGTCGAGCAGCCACTCGGACATCTCCTTGCGCCCGCCGAGCTCGCCGACGAACGCGGCGTCCAGCCACGGCTTGTAGATGCGCAGCGACGGGTTGGCGAGCAGGCCGTAGCGGTAGAACCGCTCGATGTCGTTGCCCTTGAAGGTCGAGCCGTCGCCCCAGACCTGCACGCCGTCCTCGAGCATCGCGTGCACCAGCAGGGTGCCGGTGACCGCCCGCCCGAGCGGCGTGGTGTTGAAGTAGGCCCGGCCGCCGGAGCGGATGTGGAACGCCCCGCAGGCCAGCGCGGCGAAGCCCTCCTCGACGAGCGCGGCGCGGCAGTCGACCAGCCGCGCGATCTCCGCACCGTACGCACCCGCGCGGCCGGGGACCGAGGCGATGTCGGGCTCGTCGTACTGCCCGATGTCGGCCGTGTAGGTGCACGGCACCGCACCCTTTTCGCGCATCCACGCGACCGCGACCGAGGTGTCCAGACCACCGGAGAAGGCGATCCCGACACGTTCACCGACAGGCAGGGAGGTGAGCACCTTGGACATGGTGAGAGTATATGCAGAGGAGTGCATCGTCATGCACGCCGGGGAGGTGCGATTCACACTTGCCCAGGCAGAATGGCCGCATGGTGGTGCACCTCGAAACGGACCGTCTGACCCTGCGGCGCCTGACCACGGACGATCTGGACAATCTGGTCGAACTGGACAGCGACCCGGAGGTCATGCGGTACCTCACCGGCGGGCGGCCGACGCCGCGCGGGTGGCTGCGCGACGAGGCACTGCCGAAGATGCTGGCGCACTACGACCGGGGCGACGCCTACGGATACTGGGCCCTGGCCGCCGGGGCGGACCCCGGCTTCCTCGGCTGGGTCGGCTTCCGGCCCGACGCCGGCCTGGAGCCGGCCGCGGACGTCGACCGCAGCGGGATCGAGGTCGGCTACCGCCTGCGCCGCGCGGCGTGGGGCCAGGGGTACGCGACGGAGGCCTGCCGCGCGCTGGTCCGCCGGGGCTTCGAGGAGCTGGGCGTCGAGCGGGTCTACGCCGAGACGATGGCGGTCAACGCCGCGTCCCGCCGGGTGATGGAGAAGACCGGCCTGCGGCACCTGGCGACGTTCTTCCCCGACTGGCCGGAGCCCATCCCGGGGGCGGAGCACGGCGAGGTCCAGTACGCGCTGACCCGCGACGAGTGGCGGTCCGTCAACCGCTGACGAGGGCGGCGGCGAAGGCGGCCACCGCGGGGTGGGTGGCCGTGCCGGCCCGGTACGCGAGGCGGGTGCGGCGGCGGGTCGGCAGCGGGGTCAGCACCACGCCGGCCGGGAGCGGGTCGGCCGCCAGCTCGGGGACGAGCGCCACGCCCTGCCCGGCGGCGACGAATGCCAGCACCGTCGCGAAATCGTCGGCATGATGACGGGCGCGCGGGGTGAAGCCGGCCGCCCCGCAGACGCGGATCGTCATCGCGTGGCACAGGGTGCCCGGCGTGGCGAGGATCCACTGGTGGTCGCGGCACTCCGGCAGGGTCAGCGCCGACCGGGCGGCGACGAAGATGGTCTCGTCGCGCAGCGGTGACGTCTCCAGCGACGGGTCCGCCTCGATCGGCACCAGGTCGTAGTCGTGCACGAGCGCGACGTCGAGGGTGCCGTCGCGCAGCTTCGGCGGTACCGCTGCAGGATCCAGCTCCTCGACGGACAGCTCCAGGCCCGGGTGCGCCGACGCCACGGCGACCAGCGCCGGGGGCAGCAACGTGCGCATCGCGGTCGGGAAGGCGCCGATGCGCAGCGGGCCGGTCAGGCCGGTGCGGGTGGCGGCCACGGCCGCGGTCGCCCGCTCCAGCGCGGCCAGGACCTCCTCGGCGTGCGCCACCAGCACCCGGCCGGCCGGGGTCAGCTCGACGCGCCGGCCCGTGCGGGTCAGCAGCGCGGCGCCGGCCTCCCGTTCCAGCCCGGTGAGCTGCTGGGAGACGGCCGACGGCGTGTAGGCGTTGGCGGTGGCGACGGCGGCGATCGTGCCGCGGTGGGCCAGTTCGCGCAGCAGGCGGAGCTTCCGGACGTCGAGCATCAGTTCAGCTTATGCTCGACGGTACCAACGTGAAATGGAATTGAAGCTCGGCACCCGGCAGGCTGGGTTCATGGATGGCATCTATGTCCCGTTGATTACGCCTTTCGATGCTGCTGGCTCGGTCGACTTCGACGCCCTGCACGATCTCGCCGGATCGCTGCTCGCGGACGGGGTGGCCGGGTTCGTCGCGCTGGGCACGACGGGCGAGCCGGCGACCCTGTCCGAGGCCGAGCGCGACGAGGTGGTGGCCGTCTGCGCGAAGCTGGGGGCGCCGCTGCTCGTCGGGGCGGGCGGCTCCGGCACGGACGCCACGATCGAGGCGGTCCGCCGGCTGCCGTCCGGGGTGACGGCGATGGTGATGGTGCCGCCGTACCTCAGGCCCGGCCCCGCCGGCGTGCTGGCCCACTTCCGCGCCGTGGCGGCGGCGTCGCCGGTGCCGATCGTCGTCTATCACGTGCCGTACCGCACCGGGCAGGCGCTGGATACGCCGACGCTGCTCGAACTGGCCGCGATCCCCGGCGTCGCCGGCCTGAAGCTGGCCGGCGGCCCGATCTCCGGCGACACGATCGAGCTGCTCGGCGCGGTCCCCGCCGGGTTCTCGGTGCTCGGCGGGGACGACGCCGTGATCTCCCCGCTGCTGGCGCTCGGCGCTTGCGGCGGCATCCTCGCGTCGGCGCACGTCGACACCGCGGCATTCGTCGAGCTGCATGCCGCCTGGCGGGCCGGCGACGTGGGCCGCGCCCGGCCGCTCGGGCACCGGCTGGCCGGCCTCGCCCGGGCGCTCTTCGCCGAGCCGAACCCGGCCGTGATCAAGGCCGTCCTGCACGCGGAGGGACGGATCCCGTCGCCGGCGGTGCGGCTGCCGCTGCTTCCGGCGTCACCGGAGGCACTCGCGGCAGTGGCACGTTTCCGGGAGTTGCACCGGCCGGCCCGCTTCTAACGTTGGTGTCATCGCAGGGAGCGATACACCAACACAGTCCAGGGGGACGACATGAGCGACTACGACGGCGGCATCGACTACGGCCACTACGAGGCCGGCGAGGACCACCAGGCGGTCGACCAGCTGCACCAGGAGCACGCGGCCGAGGCGGACCACCAGAGCGACTACAACGTCTACGAGCAGGACACCGAGTCGGCCGAGTCGACGGACTTCCAGCAGGGTCGCCACGTCGAGTTCGAGGACCCGTCGGGGGCCCGCTACGAGGAGACCGAGTACACGAACTACAGCCACGACGAGTACGACTCGAACCACGTCTTCGCGGCCGAGGGCTCCGAGTCCTCGCACACCGCGGAGTACGACGAGCTCGACGCGCTCAAGGCCCGCTTCGACTCGGCCTTCGTCGAGGGCACCCAGTACCACGGCGGCGACTACGAGATCGCGGCCAAGTAAGGCCCTCCCAGCAGCACTCCACCCCTGGCGTGCGGCCGGTCACCCGAGCGGTGGCCGGCCTTCGCCGTCTTCGCCCTCCTCGCGGCGGCGCAGCTCGTCCTCGCGCCGGCGTAGGTCGGCCTCCCACTTGGAGAACATCTCCTCGTCGTCGCGCCGGCTCTTGGCGAGGCCCCGCAGGAACTCGGGGTCGTCGTCGGGCGCTCGCTGCGGGCGGGTCGCCTCCGGGAAGCCGCTGCCGGGCCGCCAGGCCGCGCCGGGCCGCGCCCCGGCCCGCTGCGGACGGCCCGCGACGAACCAGACGATCGCGCCGACGGGCGAGAACAGCAGGATGATGAACACCCAGGCGATCTTGGGCAGGTTGCGGACCTCGTCCTCGTCCGTCGACAGGCAGTCGATGAGCGCGACGACGAGCAGCGCGAGGTTGACGAGGAACAACAGTCCGTAGAGGCGCACCACGCGCCACATCATGCCGGACGCGCCCGCTCCTGTCCGCCCCGGTTCCGGCCGCCCTCGTGCAGGCTTCTCCCGACCTCGGCCGTGATGCTCCGGACGGCCGAAGCGGCAGCGGTGCTGGAGCGGCTCGCCGGCTCAGAGTGAGCGCGCTTCGGCGCCGATCGTCGTGTCGGTGCCGTGCCCGGTGTGGACCACCGTGTCCGGGGGCAGCGTCAGCAGCCGCGTGCGGATCGACTCGAGGATCGTCGGCTTGTCCGAGAATGATCGGCCCGTCGCGCCCGGCCCGCCCTGGAACAGCGTGTCGCCCGAGAAGACGACGCCGAGCGCCGGTGCGTACAGGCAGACGGCGCCGGGGCTGTGACCGGGCGTGTGCAGCACCGTCAGCTCCACGCCGCCGGCGGAGATCTGCTGCCCGTCGGCCAGGTGGGTGTCCGGCTCCACGTCCGGGTGCTTCATGTGCCACAGCGTCAGGTCGCCCGGGTGCAGCAGCATCGGCGCCCCGGTGCGCAGCGCGAGCGCCGGGGCGGCGTCGATGTGGTCGTCGTGGCCGTGCGTGCAGACGATCGCCACGACCCGCCGGTGCCCGACGGCGTGCAGGATCGCGTCCTCGTCGTGCGCGGCGTCGATGACGACCACCTCGTCGTCGTCGCCGACGATCCACACGTTGTTGTCGACGTCGAACGTCTCCCCGTCGAGCGAGAACGTCCCCGACGTCACCACCCGGTCGATGCGCGCCATAGCCTTACCGTATGCGCTCGGCCCGGCCGGCGCTCACCCTTCGAGAGCGGCTCGCCGGCGCCGCCGCACGTACGGCAGCACGAACATGTACAGCCCGGTGACGAGCAGCAGCCCGAGCGGCAGCAGGGGCGTGAGCGTGATCCAGACGGCCGGCTCCTCCTGCGCCACGACGACCACGGTGACGATCACGACGCTGAGCGTGAACGCGATCGACGTCCACCGGTGAAACTGCCGGATGCCCTTGCTCATGGCGACCTCCCTCGGGACCGCCGGCGACCTGCCGGGCGGAACGTCCGGGAGTCACGCTAGGCGTGCGAGCAGGGCGGACGCTTCTCGAATCCTGCCCGGTCCGTGGCCGCCGACCGGCGATCACCGACCTGCTCGCAGAGCTCGGCCGGGAGACCGTCCGGCGGCCCGGGACCGGGCCCGGGTCACGGCCAGGCGGTCCTCCGGGTCCGGGTGGTGCGGGACGGGTGCGGGGCCGGAGCGGGGCGGTGCGAGCAGTCATGGCGACGCTCGGCACGCCGAAACAGAAGCGCGTGACCGCCGATCCGATCCTGCACCTGCTCCGCCGGGCCACGTACGGGCCGACGCCCGACGCCGAGCGCGAACTGCGCAGCCTGGGCGCCACCGCGTGGCTCGACCGGCAGCTCAGCCCCGCGTCGATCGACGACAGCGCCTGCGACGCCGTGCTCCAGCGGTACAACCTGATCAACAAGGGCATCGGGGAGCTCCGCGCGGGGGTGATCAAGTCCGGCGCCTGGGACGCCATGCAGCAGC
Source organism: Dactylosporangium sucinum (assembly GCF_014647515.1). Taxonomy (GTDB): domain Bacteria; phylum Actinomycetota; class Actinomycetes; order Mycobacteriales; family Micromonosporaceae; genus Dactylosporangium; species Dactylosporangium sucinum. Next base: position 112,536 of record NZ_BMPI01000015.1, read on the forward strand.
TCGGCAGCGCGGCCGTCGCGCGGGCGGCGTGGAGCAAGCGGCAGCTCTTCGAGCTGATGGTCGATTTCTGGTCGAACCACCTCAACGTCACCTGCCCGTCGAGCGGCGTGTGGGACAGCCGGGTCGCCTACGACCTGCTCGTCCGCAAGCACGCGCTGGGGCGCTTCGCCGACCTGCTCAAGGCGAGCATGACGGCGCCGGCCATGTTGACGTACCTCGACAACCGTTCGTCGACCAGGGCCAAACCCAACGAGAACTACGCCCGGGAGCTCATGGAGCTGCACACGGTCGGGCTGGTGTACTCCGAGGCCGACGTGCAGGACGCCGCGCGGCTGCTCACCGGGCTGACCGTCGACAAGTCCACCGGGCTGTACAGGTTCGACGCCAACCAGCACGCGACCGGCGCCGTCACCGTCCTCGGCTGGCGGCACGACAACGCGACCGCCGGCGGCGGCGAGGCGGCGGCGCTCGCGTTCGCCGACATGCTCGCCATGCACCCGGCGACCGCCGAGCGCATCGCACGGAAGCTCTGCACGAGGTTCGTGTCGGACGAGCCGCCGGCCACCCTGGTCAGCACGTTGACGAAGGTCTATCTCGCCGAGAAGACGGCGATCGCTCCGGTGCTGCGGGCGCTGTTCGCATCGGCCGACTTCGCGGCATCGGCCGGCACCAAGCTCCGCACGCCGTTCGAGGACCTCGTCGGCGTCGTGCGCGTGCTCGGGCTGCAGCCCGAACCGGCCGGCACCGACGGCGTGCGCGGGCTCTACAACTACCTGGTCGACGCCGGCCACGCGCCGATGCGCTGGTCGCCGCCGAACGGGTACCCGGACGTCGCCGCCGCCTGGGCCGCCCCCTCGGGCTTCCTGATCCGCTGGAACGCGCACCTCAACCTGGCCGCCGGCTGGTACCCGAAGCAGCTCACGCGGCCGGCGTCGATGCTGCGGTACCTCGTGCCGACGCTGCCCGCCACGCACGGCGCGCTCGTCGACGCGCTCGCCACCCGGCTCGTCGGCGCGCCGCTGCCGGCCGCCCACACCGCGGCGCTGCTGGAGTTCGTCGGCAAGACCGCGGCGAGCCCGCTGAAGGCGACCGACAAGGCCGTCACCGGCAAGCTGCCGCACCTCGTCGCCATGATCCTCGACTCGCCCCACTATCTGGCCAGGTGACCATGACGCTCGCTGACTGCTGCCTCTCCCGCCGGGGTGTGCTCACCATCGGCGCCGGCGCCGCGCTCACCGGACTGGTCGGTGAGGGCCTCTCGACCCGCCTGGCCTTCGCGGGTACCGCGTATGCCGGCGACACGCTCGTCGTGCTCTCGCTGCGCGGCGGCTTCGACGGCCTGTCCGCGATCGTGCCCGTCGGCGACGCCGACTACTACGCGGCGCGGCCGGGCATCGCGGTACCGAAGGCGTCGATCATCGCCGGCGACGGCATGTTCGGCCTGCACCCCGCGCTGGCCCCGCTGCAGGCGCGCTGGCAGGCCGGCACGTTCGGCGCGGTCCACGCCGTCGGCCAGCCCAACCCGTCCCGGTCGCACTTCCAGGCGATGGAGGACATGGAGCGGGCCGCGGCCGGCACCTCGCTGCGCACCGGCTGGCTGGACCGCATGATCGGCGTGACGGGCGCGACCGCGCCGACGGCGGGCGTCGCGATGGGCACGAGCTCACCGGCGCGCTCCTTCGCGGGCCCGTCCCCGGACGTGTCGATGCTCAGCGTCGACGGCTTCCAGCTCTCCGGCGACCGCATGCCGGTGCTGTCGAAGCTCTTCGCGGGCGCACCGGAGACGATGGCCGCCCCGGCCCGCGCGGTGGCGGCGACCCTCGGCACGGTGACGGCCCTGGGCGCGTACACCCCCGCGGCCACGTACCCGGCCACACCCCTCGGCAAGGCGCTGCGGGACGTGGCCCGGCTGGTGAAGTCGAACGTGGGCCTGATCGCCGCGGCCGTCGACTACGGCGACTGGGACATGCACGAGGGCCTCGGCACGCCGGTCAAGGGCCAGCGGATGTACGACCACCTCAACGGGCTGGCGCTGGCGCTGGAGGCGTTCGCGGCCGACCTCGGCACCGCGTTCGGCCGGGTCACGCTGGTGACGCTGAGCGAGTTCGGCCGCCGGGTCGCCGAGAACGGCTCGCGCGGCGTCGACCACGGCAGCGGCAACGCGATGCTCCTGCTGGGCGGCGGCGTGCGCGGCGGGCGGGTCCACGGCACCTGGCCCGGCCTGGCCCCGGCCAGGCTCACGGCCGGCGACCTGACCCCGACCACGGACTACCGGTCGGTGATCGGCGAGATCCTCCAGCGCCGCTGCGGCGTCGGGTCGCTCGCCCAGGTGTTCCCGAACGTAACTCCAGCCGGATATGGGCTGGTGGCTGCGCGGTAGGGCTGCTGTAATCGGCCGGTGGCCCGCATCGGCTGGGACGACCTGCCGCCCGTCGTCCGGCGAGGCGTCGAGGACATCCTCGGCGCCCGGGTGGTGTCCGCGGTCTCCCAGCCGGGAGGGTTCTCACCCGGCACCGCCGACCGCGTGACGACCCGGGACGGCACCCGCGCCTTCGTGAAGGCCGTCGGGGCGGCGCTCAACGACGTGAGCCCGTCGATGCACCGGGCGGAGGCCCGCGTGACGGCCGCCCTGCCCGCCTCCACGCCGACCCCGCGCCTGTTCGGCTTCTACGACGACGGCGACTGGGTCGCGCTCGTCTTCGAGGACGTGGACGGCCGCCCGCCCCGGGTGCCCTGGGAGCCCGCGGAGCTCGGCGCGGCCCTGGACGCGCTGCGCCGGCTGCCCGTGCCGGTGACCGGGCTGCCGCCGCTCGCGTCGGTGATCTCCTTCGCCGGCTGGCGCAACCTGGCCGGTCAGCCCGGACTCGACCCGTGGGCCGCGGGCCGGCTGGACCAGCTGGCGGCGTGGGCCGACCGCGGCACGGCCGCACTGGCGGGCTCCTGCCTGGTCCACGGCGACCTGCGGGCCGACAACCTGCTCATCCGCGACGACGGCTCGGTGGTGGTGGTCGACTGGCCGTTCGGCTCGGCCGGCCCGCCGTGGTTCGACACGCTGTCGCTGATCCTCAACGTCCGCCTCTACGGCGGCCGCCTCCCCGACAGCGTGCTCGACCCGTTCGCGCCCGACCCGGACGACGTGACGGGCTGCGTGGCCGGGCTGGCCGCGTTCTTCACCGACCGGGCCCGGCTGCCCGCGCCGCCCGGCCTGCCGACCCTGCGACAGTTCCAGCGGGACCAGGCGGTCGTGATGCTGAACTGGCTCAGGGAGCGGCTGGCGCGGTGAGGCCCGGGCGCAGCGGCGCGCGACCGCGGCCGCTCACCGGAGCAGGGTCGTCCCGTCGGCCACGGCCCGGAGCTTGTCCGGGTTGGCGACGTTGTGGATGGCCGTGATGCGGCCCTGCTCGTCCACGTCGAAGGTCACCGTGGCGATCACGCGGCCCGCGCCCGTGAAGACGATGCCCGGGGCGCCGTTGAGGTCGGCCACGGCGGCGCGCATGTCGGCCGGGTCGACGCCCTCGTACGGGCGGGTGGCCACCGCCGCGAACCACGTCGCCACGTGCTCGGCGCCGACCACCGGGCGCAGGGCCTGGCGGACCTTGCCGCCGCCGTCCGTCCACAGTGTCACGTCCGGGGCGAGCAGCTCCATGAGCGCGTTGAGGTCGCCGCCCGTCGACGCCGCGAAGAACCGCTCGGTCACCTCGCGGTGGCGCAGGCGCGTCGCATGGTACCGGGGGCGGCGGGACCGCACGTGCTCCCGGGCGCGGTGGGCCGCCTGGCGGACGGTGTCCTCGGAGCGCTCGACGGCGTCCGCGATCTCGCCGTAGCCGAACCCGAACGCCTCCTTCAGCACGAACACCGCCCGCTCCAGCGGGGTGAGCTGCTCCAGCACCACGAGCAGCGCCATCGACACCGAGTCCGCGTCGACGTCCTCGGTGGTGGGCACCGGCTCGGGCAGCCACGGGCCGACGTAGGTCTCCCGCCGCGCCTGCGCCGACCGCAGCCGGTCCATGGCCAGGTTCGACACGATCCGCACCAGGTACGAGCGGGGGTCGGCGACCTGCGCGCGGTCCGCCGAGGACCAGCGCAGCCAGGCGTCCTGCACCGCGTCCTCGGCGTCGGCCGCCGAGCCGAGGACGCGGTACGCCACCGAGAACAGCAGGTTCCGGTGCTCGTCGAACACGCTCATCGGGTGTATTTCCCGCCGCGCCGCCAGGCGAACATGCCCGAGGCGGGCAGCTTGTAGGTGCGGGCGAACCCGGGCCACGGCGACGCGCTCACCGTCTCCTTGTACCAGGCGGCGCGGCGGCCCGTGAGGTACATCCGCCCCGGGCTTCCGTCGGGCCGGGTGAACTGCACGACCGCGTCGCCGCGGCCGAGGCTGACCGGGGTGTGGAAGTAGCCGAAGCGGAACGGGCGCGGCGCCCGGCCGTCGAGCGTCCGCACGATCGTGGCGGCGGCGTGCACCCCGGTCGGCATGCCGCTCTGGCAGGTGCCGTGGATCATCCCGTACCGCTGGCGAATCGCCGCCGCGTCGCCGATCGCGTAGACGTCCGGGTGCGACACCGACCGCAGGGTGGCGTCGGTGACGATGCGGCCGCGGTCGTCGACGGTCAGCCCCGCGGCGGCGGCGAGCGGCGCGACCCGGACCCCGCCGACCCAGAGCACGACGGCGGCGGCGACGGTCTCCCCGCCGGCCAGCTCGACCCCGTGCGGGAGCACCTTGACGACTTCGACGCCGGCCCGCACGCGCACGCCGAGCCGTTGCAGGGCGGTGTCGAGGTGCCGCCGGGCGCCCGGGCCGAGCGCGGCGCCGGGCTCCTCGCGGGCGAGCAGGACGACGTCCAGCCCGGGGCGCTGCTCGGCGATCTCGGCCGCCGCCTCGATGCCGGTGAGCCCGCCGCCGCACACCGCGATCGTCGCGCCGTCGAGGCTCGACAGGCGCTTCGCCAGTACCGTGGCCTCCTCCGGGCCGTCGAGGGTGAACGCGTGGTCGCCGGCTCCCGGCACCGCCTGCGTGTCGCTCACGCTGCCCAGCGCGTAGACGAGGGTGTCGTACCGCAGGATCCGCTCGTCGTCGACCCGCACCGTCCTCGCGCCGGGGTCGATCCCGGTCACCCAGCCGGTCACCAGCTCGATCCCGGTGCCGCGCAGCAGGTCGGGGATGCGCAGGTCCGCCGGCTCCTGCCCGGAGGCGACCTGGTGCAGCCGCAGGCGCTCGGTGAAGCGCTCGCTCGCCGAGACGACGGTGACCCGCACGGCTTTGTTCCCCGTGCGGCCGGCGAGGCTGACGGCGGCGGTCAGGCCGGCGTACCCGGCGCCCAGAACCACGATCTCGTGCATGTCCGTTGCCCTTCTTGTGTCGTTCGGTGACGAACACGAGACGGGTGTCGTGCGCCCGGGCGTGAAGCGGGGTGGCGGGGGTCACACTCAGCAGGCGTCGGCGGCCTTGCGGTCGAACTCGGCGCGGCTCGTGACGGTTCCGGTGCGCACCTGGTCCGGTTGGAGCTGCTCGAGGTCGGCGAGCGTGAAGTGCAGCGGCGTGGCGGGCGGGCTGGCGAAGACGTCGATCCGGTAGGCGGCGCCGGCCTGCAGCTCAAGCTTCCCGGCCGGCCTCGGCGGCGCTGACGGCGACGCCTGCGACTGGGACGGCTGCGGTTGGGGCGCCTCGGCCGTCCAGCCGGCCGGGACGACACCCAGCACGATCGTCTCCGCTTCCCGGCTCGGCACCGTGCGGTGGATGCGCCACAGGATGTCGCCGAACCGGTCGGGCGGGTCGGTGCGCAGCTGCAGGCCCGGCCGGTACTCCTTGCACAGCCGCAGGTGCACGACCACCTGGCCGTCGCCGGTGCGGCCGAGCGCGAGCAGCGGCAGCGTCGGCTGCGGGCAGGCCGCGAGCGTGGACGCGGCCAGGGCGAGAAGCGCGATCGGGGCGGCTCTGCGAAGCATGCGGGGGATTCTCCGGCCGTTGCCCGGGCGCCGCAGTCCGGCTCGCGACTACGTTATGTCACCGCATGGGTGCATCCGGTCACGAAATTTCGTGAAATATCCTTCTCGGGTTCGCATTTCGGGTTAGGTGGAGGGCGCGACGGACGTTCCCCGTCGATCACTCGTCGAAAGGTCCTCATCATGAAACGCTGGCTCATCCGGTCGGTGCAGGTCGCCGCGCTGTCGCTGGGTGGCCTCGCGCTCACCGGCACAGCAGCCCACGCCGACTGGCAGAGCGGTCCGAACGTCGGTCTCTTCAACGGGAACCAGACGTCGACCACGGTTCAGGTGCCGGTGAACATCTGCGGCAACTCCCTGGCGATCCTCGGCATCGCCAGCGCCAACTGCAACGGCGGCGCATACGCCTACTCCGGCAACGGCGGCAACGCCAGCGGCGCCGGCTACTACAGCAGCAACGGCAAGGGCAACGGCAGCGCGAACGCCAACTCGAACAAGAAAAAGAAGAAGAAGTACACCAACAACGGCTACGCCTCGGGCAACAGCAACGGTGGCGGCGGCGCGCACGCGTACAGCAACAACGGCGACTGGACGACCGGCTACAACGTCGGCTTCTTCAACGGGAACCAGACCTCGACCACGGTCCAGGTGCCGATCAACGTGTCGTGCAACTCGGTCGCCCTGCTCGGCATCGCGCAGAGCTGCTGACAACCTGACCCCGGGGCGCCGCCTTGCCCCGACGCGTCGGTGAGCGTTGGCCGGTGTGCCGGCGGGACCAGCTCTCCCGCGGTACAACGGCCAACGCTCTTTCGTTGTTCACGCAATCCGGACGGCCGCTCCGGTGACCGTGATGCCCGTGGCCGGGTCGGGGTCGAGGCCGACCGTCAGGCGGCTGGGGCGGCCCATGTCGGCGCCCTGGTGGATGCTCAGCGTGGCCGGGAGCGTGACCAGGCCCAGCTCGCGCAGGTAACCGCCGAAGGCGGCGGCCGCGGCGCCGGTGGCCGGGTCCTCGTAGACGCCGCCGGGCGGGAACGGGTTGCGCGCGTGGAAAACTGTGGGCGACTCGCGCCAGACCAGCGCGACCGTCGTCCAGTCCTGGGCGGCCATCAGCTCGCGCAGCGCGGGCACGTCGTAGTCGAGGCCGGCCAGGCGTTCCCGGGTGGGTGCGCCGACGATCGGGTGCCAGGCGCCGGCGTACGCGGCCCGCAGCGGGAGCGACTCGTCGATCGCGTCCCAGCGCAGCGCCGTCAGCAGGGCCGCGCGGGCGTCGGGCGGGATCTCGCGGGTGGCCGGCGGGACGCTGCGCAGCGTCGCCGTGCCGGGCGTGGTGTCGACGTGGACGGCGCCGGCGTTGGTCCGCAGATCGAGCGGGCCGGGCCCGAAGCGCTCGGCGTACGCCACCGCGGTCGCGATCGTGGCGTGCCCGCAGAACGGCACCTCGGCGAGCGGGCTGAAGTACCGGATCCGGCGGTCCGGGAACAGGAACGCCGTCTCCGAGTAGCCGACCTCGGCCGCGATCGCCTGCATCCCGGCGTCGTCGAGGCCGGTCGCGTCGAGCACGACCCCGGCCGGATTGCCTCCCGCGGGATCGGTACTGAACGCGCTGTACCGCAGTATCTCCATGCCTCGACGCTAGGCGGAGCACGCAGAAGCCGTGCGGTCCAATCCGCCGCCGGTGGACCGCACGACCCCGGGGCCTATTTGGAGGTGATCGAGTGGCCGTCGCCGCCCTCGATGTGGGTCGCCTCCTGGAACGACGAGTCCAGCTGCTGGCGCAGGGCGTCCAGCTCGGAGAACTGGGCCTCGTGCGAGGACTCGGAGCCCTCGGCCGCGAAGACGTGCTCCGAGTCGTACTGGTCGTGGCTGTAGTTCGTGAACTCCTGCTCTTCGTAGTGCGTGCCGTCCGGGCTGTCGAACTCGACCGAGCGGCCCTGCTGGAAGTCCGTCGACTCGGCGTGCTCGGTGTCCTGCTCGTACACGTTGAACTGGGAGTTGTAGTCCGCCTCGCTGCCCTCGGCCTGCTGCAGGTGGTCGAGCTCGGCGTGCTCCGCGCCGGCCTCCGCGTGACCGTACTCGAAGCCGGGGTCGTAGTCGCTCATGGTGATGATCTCCCTCGGATGCGGGCTCGGGTACTGTGACCGACGTTACGTTGCGTTCCGCCGCCCGGAATCCCCCGAACAGGCCCCCTGGACCGGGGTCCGAACGGGCATCACGGTGTGATTCGAGCCCGCACGGCGGCCTCCAGCCGGCGCTGCTCGGCCTCGGACAGCGCGGCCGTCGCGGCCGGGAATGCGTCGGCGAGGTCGACGAGCACGTCGAGCACGACCTCGTCCGCGAGCGCTTCGAGGTCGTCCGGGCCGACCTTGGAGCGGGCGCTCGCCAGCCGCGGCCGGTTGACGAGGCCCTCCGCGAGCCGGCACAGCTCTTCCGGCCCGACGAAGGCATACGGGTCCCAGGGTTGGCTCCCGCTGTACCGCAGCTCGTCGAACTCGAGGACCTTGACCTTCAGCGAGGGTCGCCGGCCGGGCGGGCCGGCGGCATCGGGCCGCAACACGACGCCTTCGGCGAGGTTGCCGTCGATGGCCGGCAGGCCGAGCGCGCCCGGCACCCGGCTCTCGAACCGCTCGCCGACGGTGTCCACAGTGGATCGTGTACCGCGGGCGAGCAGCGGCACGACGTCGAGCCCGCTCTCCGCCGCGATCGCGGCGACGTCGTCATACCGGCGGAACGCGTCGTCGGCGAGCACGTCGAACAGCGCGAACCGGATGTCCGGCGCGTACCAGACGCCGGTCTGCACCGGGCTCACGCCGGGCACCGCGGGCACGTCGGGGTGCGGATAGTGACCGCCGTACAGCTCCCCGTAGAGCCGCACGGTGGCCGCCGACGTGTGCCGGAGCGCGACGGCGACGGCCCGATCGAACGCCGGCCGGAGCAGCTGCCACCCGAAGAAGGCCTCGTCGGCCCGCAGCCAGTCCTTACGCTTGCCGACCCTGGTCGGTGCGCCCCGCCCGCCGGCGACGACGACGTTGGCGCCGTGGATCTTCTCGGTCGCGATCCACGGCCCGCCGATGCCGACGGCTTGTCCACTGAGAATCTTCGGGTACGCCAGGTGCTCCACCGCCGCAGTCTGCCCTACTGAGCGGTCGCGGCCTCGTACTCGGGCAGGTCGAACGCGCCCGCCTTGGCGAACTGCCCGGCCAGGATCTGCCGCATCGGCCAGCGCAGCATCATCCGCATCGACATCGCCCGCATCCGGATCATCGCCCGCCCCCGCGGCGCGAAGGCCCCGATCCCGCCGGGCGGCAGCTCGGTCGCGGCGGCCACGTAGTCCCGCAACTTCTCCTGGTAGGCACCGAACGCCGCGACCCCGCGCGCGGCCAGCAACTCGCCCGCGAGCACGTACGCCCCGACGAGCGCCAGGCTGGTCCCGAGCCCGGCGAGCGGCGACCCGCAGTACCCGGCGTCCCCGAGCAGCACCACCGACCCCCGCGACCAGTTCTCCACCCGCACCCGGCTGATCGAGTCGAGCACGAAGTCGGGCGCCTGCGGCAGCGCGGCGAGCAGCTCCGGCACCCGCCACCGGGCGCCGGCGAACCGCTCGGCGAGCCGCCGCTGCTGCTCGTGCACGGTGGCCCGCTCCAGCCCCGGTTCGTCCGAGGTGAAGCTGAGGTACGCCTTGGCGATCCCGTCCCGCTCCGGCCGCACCGCGGCCACGAGCCCGCCGGGCGCGTTATACATGTACATCCAGTGATCCAGGTCGCCCGGATCGGGCACACTGAACCAGGCCATGTACGCCCCGAGCGGCCGCACGTACTCGGCCTCCGCCCCGAAGGCGAGCGCCCGCACGCCGGAGTGCACCCCGTCCGCCCCGACCACGACGTCGAACCGCTCCTCGCCCCCGTCCGCGAAGCGAACCAGGGCGCCGTCCCTCGCCTGCTCGATGGCGACGATCCGATCCCCGAACCGGTAGTCCACGTGGTCGCGCGTCGCCTCGTACAGCACCCGCGCGAGATCCCCCCGCATGATCTCGATCTCGGCCACGAACCCTTCGCCGCCGAACGCGTCGGCAGGCATCTCAGACGTCCGCCGCCCCCGATCGTCGACGGTGGCCACCCCACGCTCGTCGAGCCGCAGCGCCATGACCTCGGACATGAGCCCCATCCGCTCGACGACGCTCCTGGCGGCCCCGCGGACGTCGACCGCCTGCCCGCCGACCCGCGGCGCGCCGGCCCGCTCGACCAGGGTGACCTCGATGCCGCCCCGGTGCAGCCAGTGGGCCAGGGCAGGGCCGGCGATCCCGGCTCCGGAGATGAGCACTCGCATGCGCAAGAAGCTAGGCGCCCGCGGCCCGGCCGGGCGCGACGACTAGTACACCCGAGCCCCCTGACCGCGCGGCGTTCCCTGGTGTACTAGTACGGTGACCGCGCCCGACCCTGAGCCTCCCTATCGCCGGATCGCCGCCGAGATCCGCCGCCGCATCGCCACCGGCGACCTCCGCCCGGGCGACCGGGTCCCGTCGGCCCGCCAGATCACGCGCGACTGGAGCGTGGCGGTAGCCACGGCGACAAAGGCACTGGCAGCGCTGCGCCAGGCGGGCCTGACCACGGTCGTCGCCGGGGTCGGCACCGTCGTCGCCGGCGCCCCCACCGCCCGCCCCACGACGCCGGCCCTGTCCCGCGCGGAGATCGTCACGGTGGCGACGGCCCTGGCCGACAGGGAGGGCTTCCAGGCGGTCTCGCTCCGCCGCGTCGCAACCGAACTGGGCCTGGCAACGGCGACGGTACGCCGCCACATCGAGTCGGAGGACACCCTGATCCTCCACATGATCGACGCCGCCTTCGCCTCAGCCCCGCTCCCTCAGCCACCGCCCCAGGGCTGGCGCGTGAGGCTGGAGCTGGCAGGCCGCAGACTCTGGACCCTGTTCCGCCGCCACCCCTGGCTGGCCCCGGCCCTGTCGCTGACCCGCCCCCAACCGTCAGCCCACGGCGCCAAGTACCTGGAGTGGGTCCTGACGGCGCTGGACGGCACGGGCCTGTCGCTGCACGACCGGATGTACGTCCACCTGATGCTCTTCGGCTACATCCGAGGCCTGGCCACGGCCCTGGAGCCGGAGGCACAGGCGGAACGCGAAACCGGCATGACCGGCAACGAGTGGATGGACTCCGGCTTCGGCGACGCCCGGCTCCCACCCGACGTCCCGATCTTCGAGCGGCTGGTGGCCATGGAAGACTTCGAACTGGACGTGGACCGCTTGTTCGACTTCGGCCTCTCCCGCCTGCTGGACGGCCTCGCCGTCTTCGTATCCCGCTCCCGCCCCTGACTGCGTGACTCCGTCAGCGCCGCGGCACGACGATCCCGTGCTCGTACGCAGCGATCACGGCCTGCACCCGATCCCGCACCCCGAGCTTGCCCAACAACCGGCTCACGTGCGTCTTGATGGTCTCGGTCCCCACGACGAGCCGCTCGGCGATCTCGGCGTTGGAGAGCCCCTCGGCGATCAGGCGCAGGATCTCGGTCTCCCGCGGCGACAGCGCCGGCAGCTGCCCGGCCGGCGTCGCGGTCCGTAGCCGGTTCACCTCCCCGATGAGCCGCCGCGTCACGGTGGGCGCCAGCAACGCCTCCCCGGCCGCCACGACCCGCACCGCCTCGAACAACCGCTCCGCCGCCATGTCCTTCAGCAGGAACCCGCTGGCCCCCGCCCCGAGCGCGTCGTAGACGTACTCGTCAAGGTCAAACGTGGTCAGCATGACCACCCGCGGCGCCGGCCCGGCCCCGGCAAGGATCTCCCGGGTGGCCTGAATCCCGCCCATCACCGGCATCCGCACGTCCATGAGCACCACGTCGGGCCGCAGCTCCCGGCACAGCCGCACGGCGCCGGCCCCGTCCGCCGCCGTCCCGGCAACGACGAAGTCGGGCTGCGTGTCGAGCAGCGTGGCAAACCCGTCCCGCACCGCCGCCTGGTCGTCCGCCACAACGATCCGCACCGCCACCCCCCGCCCGGTCACCGCAGCGTCCCCTCATCCGCCGGCGCGGTCATCATCGACCCGCCGGCACCGGTAGCACCGCTCGCACCGCGAACCCCCCGGACGGCCCCTCGGTCGTCTGCAGCGTGCCACCCGCCACGGCGACCCGCTCCCGCATGCCCACGAGCCCGTACCCGGCCCGCCGCTCCCCCGACGGCGCAGCCGGCGCGGGCCGCGCGGCCGCCGCCGAACGCCCGCCGGTGTTCCAGACGGCGAGCCCCAGCGTCTCGTCGCCGTACGTGACCTCGACGTCCACGGCGGCGCCCGGCGCGTGCCGGCGGGTGTTGGTCAGGGCTTCCTGCACGATGCGGTAGGCCGTCAGCTCCAGCCCCGGATCCAGCGGCCGACAACGGCCGCGCACGATCAGGTGCACCCGCGAGCCGTCGACCTCGCGCGCCTCGTCGGTCAGCGCCAGCAGCTCGGCGAGGCCCGGCTGCGGCGACGCCCCGGGCGCCGTCGAGTCCTCCCGCAGCACCCCGAGCACGCGCCGCAGCTCGGCCATCGCCATCCGGGCGGTCTCGCCGATGGCCTGCAGGCGGGTGGCGGCGAGCTCGGGCAGCCCGGGCGTTGCCAGGCGGGCGGTGTCGGCCTGGACGGACAGCATCGAGATGTGGTGCGCGACCACGTCGTGCAGCTCGCGCGCGATGCGGGCCCGCTCCTCGTGGACCGCGTAGGCCCGCGTGAGCCCGTCGAACCGGGTGGCGACCTCCCGCCGGTCGGCGGACTCGGCGCCGTCCCGCCGGGCCGTGCCCAGCGCGAGCGCGCCCGCCGAGACGACCAGCAGGCCGACGCCGACGACGCCGGGCCGTGCGATCGCATACGCCACATAGGGCAGGGCGAACAGCTGCGCGACCCGGCCGGACGTGCGGGCGCCCACGACGTACAGCACTCCTGCCTGCGCGACGACGGCGGCCACCGTCGGCCGCTCGCCCAGCGCGAGCGCCACGAGCGTGGCGCCGGTGGCGGCGACCGCGGCCGGCACGGGGCGCGTGCGCACGAACGCGATCGGGAGCGTGGCGCACAGCGCGAGCGCCAGCGCCGCCATGAGGTCGCCGACGGTCCGGGCGCCGTGCAGCACGGCTTCCGCGGCGGCGGCCGTGCCGAGCTCGACGGCGGCCGCCGACGGCGTGCGCACAAAGCCCGGCAGACCCACGCCGCCCATTATGGTGGCGGGCCGGCGGGCCCGCGTCCCGCTGCGGAGCCACCTTCGGGGTCCCTCGCGTGGGGGACGGCGCGGCGCGCAAGATAGCTCTCGTCCGTGACGCGGCCGGCCCGGCCGGTGCCCTACGGTTCGTGCCATGCCCGGCTTCGCCATCGAGGTTCGCGACCTGACCAAGCGCTACGGTGCGCTGACCGCGGTCGACGGTCTGAGCTTCTCGGTGCAGGCCGGGAAGGTCACCGGCTTCGTCGGTCCCAACGGGGCGGGCAAGTCGACCACGCTGCGGATGATGCTGGGGCTCGACCGGCCCGACGCCGGCGATGCGCGCATCGGCGGCCGGCACTATCGCACCTTCCACGAGCCGGCCCGCACCGTCGGCGCGCTGCTCGACGCGGAGGCGGTGCATCCCGGCCGTCGCGCGGTCGACCATCTGCTGTGGATGGCGCGGTACAACGGAATTCCCCGCTCCCGGGTCACCGCCGTCCTCGAGCAGGTCGGTCTCGCCGCCGTCGCCCGGAAGCGGGTCGGTGGCTTCTCGCTGGGCATGCGGCAGCGGCTCGGCATCGCCGGCGCCCTCCTCGGCGACCCGCCGGTGCTGATCCTCGACGAGCCGGTCAACGGTCTGGATCCGGAGGGCATCCAGTGGATCCGCGGATTCCTCCGCTCGCTGGCGGCGGAGGGTCGCACGGTGCTGGTGTCCAGCCATCTCATGGGCGAGCTGCAGGACACGGCCGACCACCTCGTCGTGATCGGGCGGGGCAGGCTGCTCGCCGACACCGGCGTCGCGCAGTTGCTCGAGCAAGTGTCGGGCGGCCGCACCGAGGTCCGCACGCCGGCGCGGCTGGCGGCGGTCGACGCCCTGGCGAATGCCGGCGCCACCGTGGCCGTCACCGGACCGGACACCCTGACCGTCACCGGTCTCGACCCCGAGCGCGTCATCGCCGCCCTGACCGGCGCGGGCGTGCCGTTCACCGGGATCGCCGAGCATCGCGCCGCCCTGGAGGACGCCTACATGGCGCTGACCCGCGAGCACACCACGTTCGCCACGACGGACGGGGACGGCACGTGGACGTGACCGAGCGGCGGCCGCGGGCGGGCGCGATGGCCGGCCGGGCGTTGCGGGCCGAGTGGACGAAGCTCCGGTCGGTTCGCGGCACCTGGCTGGCGCTGGCCGCGATGGCCGGGCTGACGCTGTTCCTGGGGCTGCTGTCGGCGACGCTGAGCCGCAGCGACGTGAACCGCGGGGTGCTGACCGTCGACCAGTTCCACTTCGTGCATCGCCCGCTCGTCGGCGACGGCAGCGTCACGGCACGGGTCACGGCCCAGACCGACTCCGGCGCGTGGGCGAAGGCCGGCCTGATGCTCAAGGCGAGCGACACGAGCGGAGCGGCGTATGTGGCGCTGATGGTCACGCCGGACCACGGGGTCCTGCTGCAGGCCGACGCGCGGACCGAGCTGCGCGGCGGGAGCGGCGGCGCGCCCCGCTGGCTCCGGCTGACGCGGGCCGGCCAGTCGGTCACCGGCGCCGAGTCGGCCGACGGGGTGGCCTGGCGCGACGTCGGCACCGTCACCGTTCCCGGGCTGCCGGCCGAGGCGCGGGCGGGCGTGTTCGTCGGTTCCCCGCCGTACGTCCACTTCGTCCAGTTCCCCGGGGAGTACCGGAGGTACGACCCGACGATCGGTGCGGCGAGCTTCGACCACGTCGCGGTGAGCCCGAGCGGGCCGGCCGCTGCCTGGCAGGACACCGACGTCACGCCGGCCGATCCGCGGGATCCGCCGCCGCCCCTCGACGGCGGCCTGCCGAACCTGCCGATCCTGCCGGGTGCCAGCGCATGGCACGACGACGGCTCGGTCACCGTCCGGGGCAGTGGCGACATCGGCCGGGTCGGCCTCGGCGGCATCGACATCGCCGACCTGGACCGCGTGAAGGCCAGCCTCTTCGGCGTGCAGCTCGGCATCATCGGGGCCATCGCGCTGGGGGCGCTCGCGATGACGTCGGAGCACCGCAGCCGGACGCTCGACACGACGTTCGCGATGCAGCCGAGGCGTTCGCTCGTCCTGGCCGCGAAGTCGGTCGTGCTGGCGCTGGTCGTCCTCGCCGCCGGGCTGGCGACCGGGGTGGTGAGCTTCCTGGTCACGCAGCCGCTGCAGGAGACCGGCGGATTCGGGCCGCCCGTCTACCCGTCGCACAGCCTGACCGACCCGGTGGTGCTGCGCGCGATCGGCGGCGCCGCGGCGTACCTGGCGTTGATCGCCGTGTTCAGCCTGGCGGTGGGCACGATCGTCCGCCGTACCGCCGGTGCCGTCATCGCCCTGCTCACGCTGCTGGTGGTGATCCCGGTCGTCGTGGCGGGCACGTCCGACGCCGGAGACGGCTGGCTGCGTCGCTTCACGCCGGTGGCCGGCACGTCGATCCTGCAGACGACGCAGTTCCCGCCGGGATCGAACGAGACGGTGACGGGGCCGTGGACGGGGTTCGCGGTGCTGTGCGGGTACACCGCGGCGGTGCTGGGCGCCGCGTTCTGGCTGCTGCGGAGGCGGGACCCGTGATCCGCGCGGTGTGCTCCGAGTGGACCAAGCTGCGGTCGCTGCCGTCCGGCGTCTGGTCGCTGGTCGCGGTGGCCGCGCTGATGGTCGGCGGCGGGGCGGCCGTCATCCTGATCACGGACGTGCCCGGGTGCGCGACCGGTCCGCCCGGCTGCGGCCGGGGCGCAACGGCCGCCTCGGCCCGCGCGCTCAGCGACACCGCCGCCCTGCTGCTGTCGGGCGTTCACCTGGCCCAGATCGCGGCGGTGGCCGCCGGGGTGGCGCTCAGCTGCGGCGAGTACCAGCCGAGGCTGCTGCGCACCACCCTGGCGATGCACCCGCGGCGGCCGACCGTGTTCACGGCCAAGGCGATCGTCGTCGGCGCGGCCGTGCTGACCGCCGCGGCGGTGGGCGTCGGCCTGGCGCTGCTGGCCGGGCGGCCGCTGCTGGAGGCGCACGGGCTGACGCCGGGCGTCGGGTACCCGCCCCCGGACCTGGGCTCGGCGGACCTGCGGCGGGCGGCGGTGGGCACGGCGCTGTACGTCACGCTGATCGCGCTGCTGGCCCTGGGGATCGGCGCCGTGCTCCGGCACGCTGGTGCGGCGATCGGGGCGACGTTGACGCTGCTGTACGGGCCGTATGTGGTGACGCTGCTGGTGCCCATGTCCGCCACGGCGCTGCACCGGGTCCAGAGTGTCATGCCGATGAGCGCCGGGCTGGCCGTGCAGACCACCGTGGCGGGCACCGGCACCGCGCCGCTGTCGCCGTGGGCCGGCCTGGCGGTGCTGGGGGTGTACGCAGCGTCGTTCCTGTTGCTCGGCGCCGCCCTGGTCGCCGTCCGCGACGCCTGACGAACGGGCCGACTGCCGAACGGGCCCACTGCCAACCGGGTGCGGCAGTATCGTGGCGCGCGTGGACGGGGAGCTTGCGGGCGAGCTGTACGAGGAGCTCGGGGAGATCTGGTGCCTCACGTTCGTGCGCGGGGTGGACGCTCGGGAGGCGCTGCGGCGGTTCGGTGCGTATCCGGACACCATTGTTCCTCGGACGCTCGGTGACATCGGGGAGCTGAGGCTCTCGTTCGACGCCGGGTATCCGGCCGTCGCGGCGGTCACCGACGTGGGCGGGTGGGCGGTTGTCCTCGAGCCGGAAGGGTTCGAGGCGGCGCACACGTTGCTCGAAGCGGTGTCGGCGGGGACGGAGGCGGTGTCCGTCCTGCGGCACGACTACGCGGCGGCTCGCTTCGGTCATGCGGTCGACGGTGTGCTGGTGACCGGGTTCGACCCCGACTGGCCGCATCGGCGCTGGGGCACCGAGCCGGATCGCCACGGGGTGTTCGCCGAGGAGGACGACGAGCGGGACGCCGCCTGGGCGCTCCCGCTCGCGGCCGGGATCGCCGGTTGGTTGCCCTCGTTGGATTCGGTGCGGGAGCCGTGGCTGTCGGCGGAGTTCGACCCCTGGTTCACGCCCGCGCGGCCGACCCAGCGGCTGCGCGGGGACGACTCGGAGCTGCACGCGGCGGTCGAGGGGGCCGGGGCGGCCGACCTGCGGGCGGTAGCGGTCGCCGAGGTGCGGCGCATCGCCGGGCTGCTGGGCGTCGCGGGTACGGCGGGGCTGGAGGAGGTGCTGCGGGCGGCGGCCGGGGAGCGGTTCCCCGGGGTGCCGGTGGACTCGGCGCTCGGCGTGGCCGTGCGCGGGTGGCTGCGAGAGGCCTCACGGGCGTCCTGGTCGCTGAACCTCGATCGGCACCGGATGAGCGAGGGCGAGCGGCAGCGTGGGTACCTGTTCGGCTGGTTCACCGCGGCGCTGCGCGGCGCGCTGGAGCCCGATCCGCTCGCCGCGGCGCACGCCGCCCTGATTCCGCTGGTCAACGGGCCGGTCGCGCTGAAGGACCCGGTTGCCCGCGGCGCTGCCCTCGCCCGCCTTCGCCGCTGAAGCCGGTGAAGCCGGGCGCGCGGAACGACCCGTGCGGCGGGCCAGGACGTGGCACGTGTTCGGAAGTTGACAGTTGCAGGCGTGTGCGGCGGGGCGCTGCGACTGTGGCGCGATGAGTCACGTCCTGCGATCCGCAGCTCGACTCGGGCTTGCGGTCATGGTCTCCGCCGGCTTCTTTGCCGTGACGGCGACGCCCGCGCATGCCGCACCACCGGTGGCCACGCTCACCATGAGCGGTGAGATGCACTACGAGGCCGCGCTCAACCAGGCCAACAACGTCCGCATCACCATCGCGGCGCCCGGCGTGTACCAGTTCATGGACAACTATCCCATCACGTTCAGCACGCCCGACGGGAGCACCTGCTGGTATCCGTACCCGCCGTCGCAGACGATCGTCCACTGTGAGCACTCGGCGTCGTTCCTCGACGTCAAGACGTACGACCTGAACGACACCATCGACAATCGCACGACCTCGAACATGCACGCGTTCGGTGGGGACGGGAACGACACCATCCGGCTCGGGGGTCACGTCACCGCGGCGGCGGCCGGGGACGCGGCGGGTGAGGCCGGCGACGATCTCATCTACTCCGGGCCCGGCGACGACTGGATCTCCGGGGGCAGCGGCAACGACACCGTCTCGTACGTGGGGCGGACCGCGGCCGTCACCGCGTCCCTGACCGCCGGCGGTGGCGGGGACCCGGCGACCGACGAGGAGGACGTCTACCTCGGCGGCACCATCGAGAACCTCACCGGCGGCGGGGCCGGCGACACGCTGACCGGCAACGGGTCGAACAACGTCCTCGACGGCGGGTACTACACCACGCCCTGCCCCCTGACCCCCGGGCCGCTGCTGTCCACCAACGCCGTGCTCGCGCCGCCGCCGTGCACGACGTACTCCGGCGACGACACGATCGACGGCGCCGGGGGCAACGACACGCTGCGCGGCCGGCAGGGAGCGGACTCCCTGCTCGGCGGGCCCGGCAACGACGTCATGTACGGCGACGCCGGGTACGACTACCTGTTCGGTGGCACCGGCACCAACGTCTGCTACCCCGGCGCCGACGGCGCCCTGTCACTGAACTGCACGCTCGCGTAGGTCACGATCCGGGAGGCGGAGCCAGCAGCCGTACCGCTGCCTCCTCCGTCTCCCGGGCCTCGTCGCCGCCTACGAATGCGGACGGACCCGACAGACAAGCACGCCGCGACGGCATGGTGGCCACCTTCTCCACCGCGCCGCCGGTGGGCGTGGGCCACCGGTCAGGGGGTACGGCGCACGGCGGCGCCACGACCAGCCTAGAGAAACCTGCTCCGGCCGTGCAACACTCCACGGCCCGGCAGCCGTCCTATCCCCGTGGACCTGGACGACCAGCGGGCGTTTCGCGAGTTCGTCAGCGCGCGGATGGCGTCGCTGCGCTCGCTGGCCTATGTGACCTGCGGCGACTGGCACGCCGCCGAGGACGCCGTCGCCAACGCGTTGATCAAGTTGTACGCGCGGTGGCGGCGGGTCGACCGGCCGGATCTCTACGCGCAGACGATGGTGTACCGTGCCGCCGTCGACGAGACCCGCCGGGCGTGGTGGCGGCGGGAGCGGCCGGCCGGCGACGCCATGCCCGACGTGGAGTCGGCCGACCCGTCCGGGGCCACCGACGAGCGGATCCGGGTCCGCCAGGCGCTGATGGCCGTGCCGCCGGGCCAGCGAGCGGTGCTCTATCTGCGCTACTACCAGGGGCTCAGCATCGAGGAAACGGCCCAGGTGCTGGGCTGCCAGCCCGGCACCGTCAAGAGCCAGGGCACGCGCGGCCTGGCTCGGCTCCGCGAACGACTCACCGAACTCAGCGAAACAGCAGACGTGGAGGAGCACGCCGATGCGTGTGTATAAGGTGGTGGAGCTGGCGACGTCCGATGCGCCGCCGCTGCGCCGAACGGTCGACGAGATCGTCGAGCGGGGCGAGCAGGCCCGCCGGCGCCGCCGGGCCGGGCTCGCCGTCACCTCGGCGGCGGCCGCCGTCCTCGCCGTGGTCGGCCTGGCCGCCGTCGCCCGGCTGGGCACGGCCCGCGAGCCCGAGCCGCTGACCCCGGCCGCCGGCCCGCTGCCGGACTTCCCGCAGCCCAGCGGCCCGTTCGAGTTCACCATCGCCGGCTACCAGGTGGGCCGCTTCAAGGTCGGCGCGCCGGCCGGGGCGAGCGCCGCCTACCAGCGGGCCCCGGTCTACGCCGACGGCGTGACGTCGCGGGTCGACGACACCACGGTGCCGATGTCGGTCGCCGAGCTCGTGGTGTACCGCCCGGGCGCCTTCGCCGCCGACGCCCTGACCGGCACGGCGCCGGCCACCGTCGCCGGGCGCGACGCGCTGCGGTTCACGAACGAGCACGGGCTGGGGCTCGCCTGGGAGTACACCGCCGGCGCCTGGGCGACGCTGATCGGCGGGGGCGGGCAGAACCGGTCCGGCATCAGCATCGCGGATCTGCAGGACATCGCCGCCGGTCTCCGGTCCGGCGGGCCCACCCCGGCGCGGGTCCCGTTCACGCTGTCGTACGTCCCGGCCGGCTACCGCGCCGTCGAGGCCAGCTCCGGCGCCTACCCGGGCACGCTGCTCGGCCCGGACCCGGCGGCCATGGCCAGGGGCGGCGCGCTGTTCATGAGCCCGCTGCCGCAGCCGGCCGGCCTGACGGCGCCGTGGAACTTCGGCATCGGCCCGGTGGGCGGCTTCACGATCAGCCTGATCCCGAACTCGCAGTCGAACTACCCGCTCAAGCCGGGCGAGCCCAACGCCCCGCGCTGCCCGAGCGAGGCGATCTGCCACGCCTGGAACGCGGACGGCTCGCTGCAGATCGAGATCGTCGGCGACGGCAAGCTCCCGGACGCCGAGCTGATCAAGGTCCTGAACGGGCTGACCCTCACCTCGTCGGTGCTCACCCAGTGATGTAGGTCACGAAGCGTTTGATCCCTCATGATCGGGGATACCTGACCGGCCTCGCCGTAGTGCGCTGGGGGGTGCGCGAGGCGGGACCGTGGGGGGCGGGGTCGAAGGCAGGCGATCACAGCATCGCCCGCCCTCGGCCCCGCGGCATTCCCAGCCGTGCAACCACAGCGACCGTCAGGCGCGCCGCACCGCGAGCACGGCCACGTCGTCGGTCGGCGCCCGGTCGTACAGCAGCGCCGCCATCGCCTCGGCGCAGATCGTGTCGGCGGGCGCCGCCCGGACCGAGCCCACCAGCTGCTTGAGCCCGTCACTCAGCGCCCGGTCGCGCCGCTCGATCAGGCCGTCGGTGTAGAGGAACAGGGCCGTGCCCGGCTCCAGCGGCAGCCGGGTGTTGTGCCGCGACGCCTCGGGGTAGGCGCCGAGCGGCAGGTCGGGGGTCACCTCGGCGAGGGCCGGCGCCGACCCGGCGGCGACCACCGGCGGCAGGTGCCCGGCGCTCGACAGCGTGACGCCCGACAGGTCCGGGTCCACGACGGCGTAGACGACCGTCGCCATCGCGTCGGGCTCGAACCGCTGGACCTTGCGGTCGAGCCGGGTAAGGACGTCGGCCGGGTCGGCGGTCTCCATCGCATACGCGCGCAGGGCGCTGCGGATGCGACCCATCACGACCGCCGCACGCAGGCCGCTGCCGGCGACGTCACCGATGACGATGCCGACGTGCCCCGACGGGAGGTCGAACACGTCATACCAGTCGCCGCCGACGCCGACCTCGGCGCCCGGCACGTACCGCACGGCGACGTCCAGCCCGGGCACCGCCGGCGGCCGGGCCGGCAGCAGGCTGCGCTGCAGCGCGAGCGCGGCCGCCCGGTCGAGCCGGGACATGCGGGCCTGGGTGGCCAGGCTGACCCGGTCGGCGACCAGCTGGAGCAGCTCGACGTCGTCGGTGGTGAAGCGGCGGTGGGTGTGCGTGCCGACGTACAGCACGCCGATCACCCGGCCGCCGACGACCATCGGCACGCCGAGGACCGACTCGATGTGCTCGGCGAGCAGGACCGGGCTCAAGACGTTGGTGTGGTCGACGTGCTCGATCGCCATCGGCTCGCCGCGCGCGGCGACGGTGCCGGAGAAGCCGCGCCCGACGGGCACCCGCACGCCCTGGTGGACCTCGCGCTCCAGGCCGCTCGCCGCGGTCGCGATGAGCTCGCTGCCGCTCGGGTCGAGCAGCATGACCGCCGCGCTGTCGGCGCCGAGCAGCTCGCGGGTCCGCAGGAGCAGCTCGGCGAGCAGGTCCTCGAGGCCGAGCCGGGACAGCGCGGCGTCGGTGACGGTCTGCAGGCGGCGCAGCTTCTCGGCGCTGCCGTCGACCGGCGCGTCAGCCGTCATCGCGGTGGCTCCGAGAGGTGCTCCCACACGCCACCGAGCTTGAGGACGTCGAGCACGATGCCGGTCGCGTTGACCACACGGAGGCGCTCGTGCTGTCGACGCCCCCTGAGCAGGGCGTTGATGCCGGCCGAGTCGATGAAGCGGGTCTCGGCCAGGTCCACGACGATCTCCTCGTAGCCCTCGCCGGCCGCCGCGACGGCCCCGGCGAGCTCGCCCTCGGTCGCCAGGTCGAGGTCCCCCGCGACCCGCACGATGAGCGTGTCACCGTCGCGGCGAGTCGAGACGGAGAAGGTCATCTTCGCCTCCCAAGTTGCGCCATCGGCCGATGGCGTGCCGAATCTATAGTGTTGGGCGGGCGTGGGGGATGCCCGCACCCGGATTTCATGTGGTGGATGAGACCTTGGCCGACGAGTCGCACGTGCTCACGATGCCGCCGGTGACGGTGGACGGAGTCGCCGGTGTGCGCCGGTCGGTCGGCGACGCCGCAGACCGGGCCGGGCTGCCGCCCGAGCGGGCCGACCTGTTCACGGTCGCGGTCAACGAGATCGTGATCAACGCGATCGAGCACGGCGGCGGCACAGCCGACGTGACGATCATCATCGCCGGGCCCCGGCTGACGGTCGAGGTGGGCGACCACGGCACCGCCGAGGCGCGGCTGGTGGTGCCGGGCGAGGCGCCACCGGTCGACCAGCCGGGTGGCCGCGGCCTCTGGCTGGCCAGCCGGCTGTGCGACGAGCTCACGATCGAGCCCCGCGATCACACCGGCGGCACCGTCATCCGGCTGACCACCGTGGCCTAGTCCGCGGTCCCTTCGATCGTCCTCGGTGACCGGCCGGCCCGGATCGCGATCTTCCTCGGCGCCGGCAGCGGCCTGGTGACGTCTCTGAGGCGCAGGCGGAGCATGCCGTTGTCGGCCTCGGCCTCGACCTGGTCGGCCGTGACGCCCTCGGGGAGCTGGAACGTCCGGCGGAACGCCCCGTAGCGCACCTCGCGCACCAGCAGGTCGCTCCGGCGGTCTGCCCAGCGGTCCTTGCGCTCGCCGCTCACCGTGAGCAACCGATCGGCGACCTCGATGTCCACGTCGGCCGTGTCGACGCCGGGAATCTCCAGCGTGATGAGCACGTCAGCGCCGTCGGTGGCCATCTCGACCGGCGGCACGAACCCGTGGGCAGCCGCGCCGAACGCGTGCCGGACGACGGAGTCGAACTCCTGGTCAAGACGGGCCAGCGCCGTGAACGGGTCCCAACGCATCACAGGCATCGTGACAACACCCCCGAAACATCGGTGTCCGTTAGCACTCTCGCTGTGCGAGTGCCAGCTCTGACCCGATGATAAGACTCGCCCCGGAACCGTCGCAACCGGAGCGCGGGCGACGAATACTCCCAAATGTCCGATAATTGGGCGATCGCGCAGCACATGAGATCCTGCCGGGAGCACAGAATGTGCGCCAATCCAACCCCATAGGCAGGCTGGTCCGGTGGCGCCGCACCCGGAGGCGCGGCACACTTCGCGGTGTGGTGATCTCGCGACGGTGGGCGGCGTTCCTGGTCGGTGTCGGCGTGTGGAGCTGGCTGATCTGGCCGCGCTTCGCCCTGGCCATCTGGAACGACGACCGGGCCTGGTCCGGCGACCGCCCGACCGCGTTCTTCTGGGTGCACGCCCTGCTGATCGTCGTGTCCCTCACCCTGGGCACCGCCGTCGCCGTCCTGGGCGTCAAGGCGTGGCGCCGGGTCAGGAGCGGCCCCGGCGGATCGTGACGACGCACCACACCAGCGCGGCGGTCACCACGACCCACAGCGCCGTCCCCGCGACGATGCTGCTCCAGAGGTCGGAGTTGTCCTGCGCGCCCGCGATCCCGAACCCGAGCATGACGGCGCCGAGCACCCACAGCGGGATGAGGAACACGAGCGAGGCCATCGCCTTGTCCCTCCTCACCGCTGGCCCCCCGAGCCGAAGGCGGTGGGGATGTTCGGCACGAACGAGGCCGGGTCGCGCAGGAACTTGTCCATGTCGAAGCCGGCCGGCTGGTGCTCGCGCAGCAGCTCCCGGCGGCGCTCGTCGGCCTGCTCCTCGGCGGCGTTGACCGCCTCGACCACGGCCTCGCCGAGGGTGTAGTTGTCGATCTCGCGGGTCGACCGGGGCGCGAAGTCGATCGACACGAGGTTGCGGCCGCCGGTGACCACCGCGCGGACCCGGCCCTCGGCGGCGCTGCCGACGAACTCCTCCGCCGCCAGCCGGCGGACGCCCTCGACCGTGTCCTCGACCATGCGGTTGAAGCGGCCGAGCAGCTCGTCGAAGTCGATCGCCATCAGCGCAGCTCCCTCATCTTGTCGCGCCAGTACGTCAGCGGGTCGACGCGCGGGATCTGGTCGAGCTCGACCGCGCCGCCGGAGAGGTCGCTGAGCGTCTCGCGCATCGCCTCGCCGATGCGCACGCGGGCCGCGTTGATCGCCTCGATGCAGTGTCGGCCCAGCTCGTGGCTCGGGATGTCGCGGACCGCCCGCGCCCCGATGTCCACCTTGAGCAGCTTGCCGGTGCCCTGGACCAGGGCCCGGATCGTGCCGGTCGAGTCCCAGCCCTCGTGCTCGCCGTCGCGCAGCGCGGTGATCCGGGACAGGATGTCCTCCATCGCCGCCGCCGCGCGGCGCAGCTCCATCTCCTCGCCGGGCCCGGTCGACCCCTTAGCACCCGCGATAACAGCCTGGTAGGGATTGGTCATGCTGCCTCCGCTCCGCTCCGGCCGCACGACCTCTTAACTGAGCCCACGATGACCGGCCTCCTCCGCTGCGCTCCGGAACCGGTCATGCCTGAACTTCCTTGTTCCAGTTCTCCGGGTTGAGGATCAGGTCGCGCTGGTCGTCACCGATCCGCGAGCTCTCCTTGGACACCTTGTCGCCCTCGATCTTGAAGCCGCGCTTGAGCTCCTCCATGGCGGTGCCCATGGCGCTCGACGCGGCCCGCATGCCCTGCATGAGCATGATGATGGCCACCAGGCAGCCGGTGACGAACGTGATCCAGGCGCCGATGATCGCCCACTTGGCGGCCGGGGAGACCGGGCCGGTGAGGTCGGCGGCCAGGCAGGCCAGGGCCGCGGCGACCGTGGTGCCCAGCCAGGTGTAGAAGACGGTCTCCAGCGAGTCCGCGACGCCGTTGCAGCCGTCGGACGCCCGCTCGCACAGCTCCTGCAGGCTGCCCAGCGGCGTGATCACCTTGGTGTTGATGAAGCTCTTGAAGGCCTCGGAGCCGGCGCCCTTCCAGAACGGGTCCAACTCACCGTTGAGGACGTCGATCTCCCGCGCCATCTCCGCGAACGAGCCCGACAACGAGGTCCACGCGTTGTCCGCCTCCTGGAACGGTGCCCAGGCGCGGATGTTCATGATCGCCACCGGCGTCACGTAGGCCATCGCCAGCGCGCCGGCCCCGGACGGCTCCGCGGTGATCGCGAGCCAGCCGCCCGCCGCGATGATGATCGCGTCGAGAACGCCCGTGGCGATCCCGTCGCCGGTGGAGTAGACGCCACCGTCCCCCATCTCGTCCTCCCCCTCAGTTCAGCGCGGTGTCGAACGCCCGGCCGTGCGCGGCTTCCATCCGCTTGTAGTGGTCGATGACCTTCTGCACGGCGGAGGCCGCGTCGCGGATCGCGTCGGTGAGGGCGAGGCTCGCGTCGGCCGCGGCCGTCTGCATGGTTTCGTACGCGCCCGCGGCCCCGCCGTCGAGCACCGGGAAGGCGCCGCCGGGCATGTGCAGCCGGGCGATCTCGGCCTTGAGCTTGTTGTCGTAGGTGGTCGCCGTCTCGTTCATCTTGGCCACCATCTGCTGGAGCTTCTCGACGTTCATCGAGTAGCCGCTCATCGCCACCGCCTCCCCCGCGCGCACGGTCGTTGATCGCCGGAGCTTACCGCACGATGCTCAGGGGGCAGTCCGCGTCGTCGGCAGCGCACCGGTACGCACCCGCCGCGGATGATCGCCGTCGACCCGACCGGGCGCGACTTCGCGCGGGTGCGACCGGGGCGCGGGGGATCCTCCCCCGCGCCCCTCCAGCCCGTCGTCAGGTGGCGGTGCAGCTGACGGTCGGAGCGTTGTTGCTGCCGGTCCAGGCGCCGTTGAAGCCGAAGCTCGTGGACTGGCCGGCCGACAGTTTGCCGTTGTAGCTCACGTTGGTGGCGGTGGAGACACCGCCGCTGCTCGTGATGGTCGCGTTCCAGTACGACGTGATGGTCTGCCCGTTGGGCCACGTCAACCGGACCGTCCAGCCGTTCGTGCCGGAGGCTCCGGCGGTCACGGTCACATTGGCGCCGAAGCCGCCCGCCCACTCGGACGTCTTGGCGTACGACGCCGAGCAGCCGCCGGCCGGCGGCGGGCTGCTGCTGGCGCTGCGCGACGGCGACGGCGACGCGCTCGCGCTCCTCGAGGGAGACGGGCTGGCCGAGGCCGAAGCAGAGGCCGAGGCCGACGGCGACGGGCCCGTGCCGCCGGTGAAGATGACGTCGCTGCAGATGTAGTACGACTGGTCGAGGTGGCTCGCCTGCCAGATCGTGTACACGACGTGCCGGCCGGTGCGGTTGCCGGCGTTCACCTGCGCCTGGTACTGCGGGGCCGGCGCATAGCGCCCGGTGCGGTTGACCAGCTCCAGGCTGTTCCACGTCAGCGGCTGCGTGGTGGAGTCGAAGCCCTGCTTGGTGATGTAGATCAGCAGGTAGTCGGCGCCGTGCTGGGCCTGGTCGGTGAGGGTGAGCGTGAACTGGTTCGGCTTGGTCGAGGCCGTCCAGGTGCCGACCGTGTCGAGCGACGCGTAGAAGCCGTTCTGCGTCCGGCCGCCGCTGCACAGCTGGCCGTCGGGGATGGCGGCCTGGTGGTTGCCGGCCACGCCCTCGCGGTACAGGCCGTTCCAGTTCCACATGGTGTTGGGGTTGGCCTGCCACGCCTGCCAGCACATCGGGTCGACATTGGCCATGTTCGGGTTCTGGAAGTCGCTGCCCCAGCGGCTCCAGCAGCCCCAGTTGCGCGAGGCCGGGTCGGTGACGGAGCCGTGCGCGGACGCCGAGTCGGGCCGGCTGACGACCACGAGGGCGAGGGCGACGACGAGGACACCGATCGCCGCGAGCCCGGACCGCACGGCACGGGCGGATGAAAGATACATGGATGCTCCACTGATCGGGGTGCATGGACGGCGCGGCACCCCGGTCGATCGGAGCGCACACGCCGGTCACGCGGTCCAGCTCATGGCTGGTTCCGCGCGGTGGTGCGGCTCCCGAATGCATCGTACCGCTTCGATGGCTACTGCAGCCGCGGCAGCCGCTGCGAGTGGTCGAGGACGCCGGCGAAGAGGTCCCCGCGCTCGGCCAGCCGCTCCGGAAGCGTGCGGATGGTGAAGCCGTCGGGGCGCAGCGCCGGGTCGTCGAGCTCGTCCCACGCGATCGGCGCCGAGACGGGCGCACCGGCGGCCGGCCGCGGGCTGTACGGCGCGACGAGCGTCTTGTTGATCGCGTTCTGCGTGTAGTCCAGCCGCGCCCGCCCGTCCCGGTCGGCGCGCTCCCACTTCCAGCTGACCAGCTCCGGTACCACCGCACCCACCATCTTCGACAGCTCGGCCACCCACGCGCGGGTGGCGTCGAAGTCCGGGCCGCGGGCGATCGGCACCCAGATCTGGATGCCGCGCCGGCCGGTCACCTTCGGATACGCGGCGACGCCCAGGTGCTCGAACGCGGTGCGGTGCAGCCGCGCCAGGACCAGCACGTCTTCCCACGGGGTCCGCTCGCCGGGGTCGAGGTCGATCAGCGCGTACGTGGGGCGCTGCGGCTCGTCCACCGTGGACGTCCACGGGTGCCACTCCAGGCCGCCGAAGTTCGCCGCCCACACCAGCGCGGCCGGTTCGTCGCCGACGAGGTACGTGGTCCCGTCGTGCTCCCACCGCGGCAGCCACGCCGGCGCGTGGGACGGCAGGTCCTTCTGCCAGAATCCCGTCGTCTCCGCGCCGTTGGGGTACCGGTGCAGGTTCAGCGCCCGGTTCCGCAGATACGGATGCAGCGTCGGGGCCACGCTCGCCGTGTACCGCAGCAGCTCGCGCTTGGTCACCGGCGGATCGCCCGGGAACAGCGGCTTGTCGAGGTTGGTGACCCTCAGCCGCCGCCCGAGGACCTCCCACGTGCCGCCGGCCCCGAGCCGGTCGAGGGCGTCGAGCTCCTGCCGGCTCGCCTTGAGCGCGACGGCGGCGCGGTCGGCCGGCCGGCCGGAGTGCCACTCGCGGTCGGGATCGGCCGCGACCTCGTCGCTCGTGCGGCCGCTGAGGACCGAGCGCGGATGGTCCTCGGGGTCCCAGCCGGTGACCGCGTGCTCGTCGCGCTTGTGCATGAGCAGCCATTCGTCGTCGCGCGTGCGCACGATGACGAACTTGCCGCGCAGCTTCTGGCCGTGCAGCTCGATGTGCAGCTCACCCCCGGCGATGGCCGCGGCCGGGTCGGGGTCCTTGTAGGGCACCCACTCCCCCGCGTCCCAGACGATGACGTCCCCGCCGCCGTAGGTCCCGGCCGGGATCACCCCTTCGAAGTCGACGTACTCCATCGGGTGGTCCTCGACGTGGAACGCGGCCCTGCGCACGGCCGGGTCGAGGGATGGGCCCTTGGGCACGGCCCAGCTGGCGAGCACCCCGCCGACCTCGAGCCGGAAGTCGTAGTGGAGCCGCCGCGCCCGATGCCTCTGCACGACGAACCGCATCTCTGCAGGTTAGCCCCCGGCCGCAGCAAATGGGCGAAGCCGGCGCGCTCCAGCCGCTGGGCCACCCCGGCCCGGTCGGTGCCGAGGGCGGTAGCCGTCTCGTCCAGGTTCCACTCGTGGGCGGCCAGCGTCGACAGGAGGTGGCCGCGGCGGGCCTGGCACGTACTCGTAGTCGCAGTCCACTTGGGACAGTTCCCGGTGCAGCCGCAGCCCGGGCATCGGCCGCTCGCGCAGCAACGGCACCAGCCGGACCGCGCCCCACGTCTGCGCCGGCGTGAGCCCGGTCAGCATGCCAGGAACCGTTCCACGCGCGCGGCGAGGTGCGCCCGCAGCTCGGCCAGCGTGGCGGTACCGGCGCCGAACCGGGCCAGCTCGACGAGCGCCGCGGCGTCCTCCGCGTCCCGCACCCCGACGGTGGGAACCTCGGGCGCGAGGCGCCGCACGTCGAAGGTGCCGCTGTCGTACACCGGGTTCAGGTGCACCACCTCCGTGCTCCCGGCCGGGTCGAGCCGCTCCCGCCAGACGCGCAGCACCTCGGCGGCGAGGTTCTCACAAGCGACCCGCTCCGCCGCCTCCACGCTCGCCCGCCTTCCGTGTCTTCCCCTGTCGCGGTCTGGGGCCGGCCGGGGAATGTGCCGCACGAACTGCGAAGCATCGCTTCAGAGGCGGGTCCGGAAGCCGCACAGAAGTCCCGTGGCCGGCGCCGCCGGCGTAGACCGCCAATGTCATCCGGGCGACGCGGTTCTCCACCCTCGGATACCCCTGCCGCTGCTCCTGCCGCGACGCCGGCGTGGTTAGGCTGTGGTGGTGGCGCCCGTCATCATCGGCTACGACGGCTCCGAGGCGGCCGAGCGCGCGATCCGCGAGTCGGCCGGATTGCTGGGCTCGCATCCGGCGCTGGTGGTCACGGTATGGGAGCCGGGCCGGGCGTTCGAGGCGGCAACCCTCCCCATCATGGGCTTCGACATAGCCCCAGTGGCAGTGGACTTCCGCGCGGCCACGGAGGCGGAGCACCGCCTGCGGGAGGCCATGCAACAGACTGCCCAGCGAGGCGCCCAGCTGGCAAGGGAGTCCGGCTATACATCGGCGCAGGGCCTGGCGGTGGCCGACGACCTGTCGGTGGCGGACACGCTGTTGCGGGTAGCGGAGGAGCACAATGCCCCAGGCTTGGTGGTGGGCCGCCACGGCCACCGCCGCTTGACCGAGGCCCTGCTCGGCAGCACGTCGACCAGGCTGGTCCACAAATCCACCCGCCCGGTCGTCGTCTGCCCAGCCCCCGACTGACCCGGCTACGCACCGCGGCGCGAGTTGCGGGCTCCGGACGCGGGCACAGACCCCGAGCCACGAGCCGGCGGAGACCCCGAGCCAGTGGCCGAGCCGCGACCTGGCCGACCCGCGACCTGGCCAACCCACGTCCACGATCGACCCGCCGGACGCACCTGGACCGGACACAGCACGTGCCGGCCGGGCCACGTCCACGGTCGACCCGCGGACACACGTGGACTGGGCGCGGCACGCTCCGGCCGGACCACGCCCATGATCACGGACGTTTGTAGGCTGTTTTCGACACAGAAACGTCCGCGATCATGAACGGTCCCCCACCCGGCAACCCGGCACGGCAACTCGCGTGGCGCACCGGGACTGCACAGGAGTGGCGCAGGACAAGCGCCCCCGGCGCAACGTCCACGCGGACCCCGTGGACGGGGTGCGCGCAGGCCGCGCGGCGCGTGCGACGGTCACGACGCTGCGCCCTCGGCAGACGCGTGGACACGGTGCGGGCCGTGGCTCGGGCACGCGACGCAACCTGACCCGCAGAGCGCCCGACGCGGGCGCAGGGGCGCGCAACGCGGGCGTGGGCCGCGCGACGGGGGTGGCGGCGCGTGGCGGGGAAGGCCGGGTGGGTCAGGCCGGGGTTGGGGTCAGTAGGGCGGCGAAGTCGGCCGCCGGCATGATCTGGATGCCCAGCTGTTCGGCCTTCTGGGCCTTGGAACCGGCGCCCTCGCCCACCACCACCAGGTCCGTGCGCTTCGAGACGGAGCTGGCCGAGCGGCCGCCCAGGCGTTCCACCGCCTCGTTGCCCTCGTCGCGGGTCAGGCCGGGGACCGCGCCCGTCACCACCACCGTCATCGGGGTGCCGTCCTCCTTCTGGAGCGGCAGGCGGGCGGCGCCGTCCGGGGAAGCGGAAGAGGCAGCGGAGGCGGCGGCGGGGTCGGTGGGCTCGGTCAGGTTGACGCCGCGGGCGGCCAGGCGGGCGATCAGCGGCGTGATCTCGACCAGCTCGGCGGCGATCATCACCGCGCGCTCGGGGCCGACGCCCTCGACGTGCTGCAGGTCGTCGACCGTGGCGGCCAGCAGGGCGTCCATGGTGCCGAAGTGGCGGGCCAGGCGGCGGGACATCGAGCGGCCCGTCATGCGGACGCCCAGGCCCGTCAGGACCCGGGACAGCGGCTGCTGCTTGGAGGACTGGATGGCGGCGACCAGCTTGGTGGCGGAGAGCTCGCCCATGCGCTCCAGCGCGGCGACCGTCGGGACGTCCAGGTCGTAGAGGTCGGCGGGGTCGGTCACGTGGCCGGCGGCGACCAGCAGGTCGAGCACCTTGCCGCCCAGGCCCTCGATGTCCATGGAGTGGCGGGCGGCGTAGTAGGCCAGGCTCTCGTGGGCGCCGCAGGCACGGCCGCGGGTGCAGCGCCAGCGCTTCTGGGTGCGGTCGATCTCGCCGGCGCAGCGGGGGCACACCGCCGGGGGCTCGAACGGGAGCGCGTCGGCCGGGCGCTCGTCGAGCTTGGCGCCCGTCACCTCCGGGATGACGTCGCCGGCTCGGCGGACGAAGACCGTGTCGCCCGGGCGGACGTTGCGGCGGACCAGGTCGTCGAAGTTGTGCAGGGTCGCCGAGGTGACGATGACGCCGCTGATCTGCACCGGCTCCAGGACCGCGACCGGGGTGATGACGCCCGTGCGGCCGATCTGGACCTCGATGCGCAGCAGCTTGGTGGTGCGGGTGTCGGCCGGGAACTTGTACGCGATGCCCCAGCGGGGTGCCCGGCTGGAGAAGCCGGCGGCCGCGCGGTCGGCGGGCTGGTCGGCCTTGATGACGGCGCCGTCGATGCCGAAGCCGAGGGTGCCGCGGGCCGCGTTGAGGGCCTGGACGGCGGCGAGGACCTCGTCGACGGTGGCGCACAGCGGCATGCCGGTCGGCGAGCCGGCGGTGGTGGCGACGCCGAGGCGGGCGATCTCGGCCATCTCGGCCGAGTGGGCATCCTCGCCGCGGCCGTGGACGGCGTAGGCCAGGAAGGACAGCGGCGCGTCATAGGTGCGGTCCTGCGCGCGCAGCGTGCCGGCGGCGGCGCTGCGCGGGTGGGCGAACGCGGGCTCACCGGCCGCCATGCGCATGCCGTTGGCGACCTCGAAGTCGGCGTCGGTCATGAAGACCTCGCCGCGGACCTCCAGCGTCACCGGCTCGGCCAGCTGCTCGGGCAGGCCGACGGCGCGGCGGGCCTGGGCGGTGACGTCCTCGCCGGCGCGGCCGTCGCCGCGGGTCGCGACCTGGACGAGCCGGCCGTCGACGTAGCGGGCCGCGATGGCCAGGCCGTCGATCTTCGGCTCCACCGTGTAGCCGGCGGTGGGGCGGCCGAGCAGCCGGTCGAGCCGGGCCGCCCAGCGGCTCAGGGTCTCCTCGTCGAAGACGTTGTCGAGGCTGAGCATCGGCGTGCTGTGGACGACGTCGCCGACGACCCCGCCGCCGGCCGCGACGACCTCGGTCGGGGACTCGTCGACCTTCCACTCCGGGCGAGAAGCCTCGGTGGCCGCAACCCGCGCCATGAGCCCGTCGTAGGCCGCGTCGTCCATGGCAAGGGAGGACCCGCCGTAATACAGCGCTGCGGCGGCCCGGATCTCCTCGACGGCGGCCCGATACTCCTCGACAGAATCGAACATGCCCCGCAGCCTAGCCACCAGGTACGACACTTTTCCGCGGCGCCACGAAGAGGCTTTGCGCCGAACGCCCAATTTGCCCGGAAGGGTCGAACAGCGCGGTATCGGCAAGCCCGATGCCGGAAGGATCGATTGAGGAGACCGACTGCAGGCACACCCACTCGCCGATCGGATGCCGTAGCAGATGCACGGTCAGATCGGCGTTCACGAAGAGATAGCGTGCGAAGTCGACCACGTGGGAGATCCCGTTGCCGGAGTCCGCCGCCACAAGGACACGGGCCAGAGCAGACGGCTCCTCCCCCGCGACCAGCGGCACCCGCATCCGGAACCAGGCCGTCGCCGGCCCGCGATCGACGAACGACCCGGCCGAGAACCGGACCTCCATCGCCCGGTGATAGCCGATGTCATACGGCACGTCGAAGAAGGGCTGTGCGGCCGCCCCGTCGAGCGACGGCCCTGGCACCCCGACCGCGGGCGCGACGTCGGGCGACGTCCGCATCAGCAGCGCCGTGCACCGCATGAAAGGTTCCACAGCCGCCGAAAGGACGGTCACGCTGCGCCCCGACCGCACGACGGACGTCGTCACGGTCAGCGGCGCGACCGGCACCGGCCGCGCGATCTCGTACGTCATCCGGACGACCCGCAGGCCAGGCGGCGCCGCCGCCTCGACGGCCCGCCCGAGCAGCGCCGCCGGTGGGCCCGCATGCTGGGACGCGGCGTCCCACGGGCCGCGGGTGTACTCGGTAGACTCGAACCGGTCCGCGGCGACCTGCTCATAGAAAGCCACGGCCGGATTCTAGAGTGGCGGGCATGGCGACGACGATCGGTGATGTGGCACGACAGGCGGGAGTTTCCCCGAGCACCGTGTCGTATGTCCTGAGCGGCAAGCGGACCATCTCCGAGGAGACCCGGCAGCGGGTGCTCGCCGCCATCGAGGTCCTCGGCTACCACCCGCACGCCGGCGCGCGGGCGCTGGCGAGCAACCGCTCCAACGTCATCGCGCTCATCATGCCGCTGTACACGGGCCTCTACGTCCCGGTCCTCATGCAGTTCGTGATCTCCGTCGTGACGGCCGCCCGCCGGTTCGACCACGACGTGCTGCTGCTGACCCAGGACGAGGGCGAGAAGGGCCTGGAGCGGGTCGCGGCGAGCTCCCTCGCCGACGCGCTCATCGTCATGGACGTCGAGCTGCACGACCGGCGCCTGCCCCGGCTGCGCACGCTGGGCCGCCCGTCGGTGCTCATCGGGTTCCCGGCCGACGCGTCCGGGCTGACGTGCATCGACCTCGACTTCGCGGCGGCCGGCGCGGCGTGCGTCGACCACCTCGCGGACCTCGGCCACGACTGCGTGGCCCTGGTGGGCTCGCCGCCCGAGGTCTACGAGCGGGAGCTGGGTTTCGCCAGCCGGACCGCCGCCGGGTTCACCGAAGCCCTGCTGCGGCGCGGCCTGCGGGGCGCGACGGTGCCCTGCGAGCCGACCCCGGCCGCGGCCCTGGAGACCGTCCGGAACCTGCTGCAACGGCACCCCGAGCTGACCGGCGTGGTGGTGCACAACGAGGAGACGGTCGCCCCGCTGCTGGAGGCCTTCGCGGCGGTGGGCAAGCGGGTGCCCGACGACGTGTCGATGCTGGCGATCTGCCCCGACGACGTGGCCGAGCGGGTCAAGCCGCGGGTGACCTCGGTGAGCATCCCGGCCGAGGAGCTGGGCCGCCGCGCGGTCGAGCTGGTGGTCGCCAAGCTCGACGGCACCGCGGTCCCGGAGGCGACGCTGCTGGCCCCGACGCTGACCGCACGCGACAGCGCCGCAGGCACCGCCGGGGCCCGTCCCACAACCGGACCCCGGCGGCACCGTTAGGCCCTGTCCTGCCGGTCGAGCCGGCGGGACGAGCCCCGGGCGGGACGGGCGCGCCGAACGCCCGCCCCGCCACACACCCCTAGCGCAACGCGAAGGTGGCCAGCCGCACGGGCCCGCCGAACACGAGGTACACGTCGTGCCGCCCGGTGGCGCGGGTCAGCGCGCCGGTGACGGTCGTGTACGCGTACGGGTCGCCGGTCGAGGGCACCGTCAGGGTGGCCAGCACCGGTCCGGCGGCAGGGTTGTCCAGCCGGACCTGTACCGTCGTCGCCGCGCCGGGGTTGGCGAAGCGGCCCGAGAACGACGCAGGACCGCCGCGCAGGTCGGCGTCGGCGTAGCGGACCCACTGCCCGCCGGCCGAGGCCCCGACCGACGTGCCCGAGGCCTTCGCGAAGTCGACGAGCGTGATCCCGCTGTACGAGTCGAAGTTCTGGGCCTGGGTCACCGAACGCAGGTCGCGTGGCGGGATCGTCTCGCCCCGCACGCGCAGCGTCCCGGTGGCCCGGATGTCGGACGACGAGGTGCCGACCAGCACGTCGTGCGTCGCGTCCTCGACCACCCAGCGGTCCCGCGTCACGTCCCAGAACCGGAAGTCGGAGGGGTCCACCGAGAAGGTGACCCGCTTCGTCTGCCCGGGTGCCAGGTGTACCTTCTGGAACCCCCGTAGCTGCTTCAGCGGCTGTTCCACGCGCGAGGCGCGCTGGTGCGTGTAGAACTGCACCACCTCGTCGCCGGCCCGCGGACCGGTGTTCGTGACGTCCACGGAGACGGTGGACCGGTCGACCGCCAACCGTCCATAGTGGAACGTGGTGTACGACAGCCCGTGGCCGAGCGGGTACAGCGGCTGCCCGGTGAAGTACTGGTACGTCCGATCCGACCCGATGATGTCGTAGTCCGTGATCGACGGCAGGTCCGCGGCGGACCTGTACCACGTCTGCGTCAACCGCCCGGACGGGTTGACGTCGCCGAACAGCACGTCCGCCAGCGCGTGCCCGGTCTCCTGCCCGGCGTGGCTGGTCCACAGCATCGCCGGCACGTTGGCCTGCTCCCAGTTCAGCGCCGTCGGATAGCTGTTCTCGACAACCACGATCGTGTTCGGGTTCGCCTGGCGGACCGCGCGGATGAGCGCCTCCTGACCCTCGGCGAGCGACAGGTCGGTCCGGTCGTGGTCCTCGCGGCCGTTGATGAACGGCATGCTGCCCACGACGACGACCGCCGCGTCGGCGCCGGTGGCCGCGGCGACCGCGTCGGCGGCACCGCTGCGCAGCGTCGAGCGCGTGAACGCGGTGGCCTCCGAAGCCGAGGAAGCGCCGAGGTTCAGCGTGCCGTCGGCCTGCACCACGACGTAGGGGTTGTGATACGAGGGAGCCCAGTCGAAGGCCGACTCGTAGCCAACATAGCGCAGCACCGTCGCGCCGTCGGCGCGGGTCTCCAGCTTGAACTGCTGCTGCACGAACCAGCCGTTCGGCTGCGCCTGGTCGTTGGCGAAGCCGGACCAGTTGTAGCCGACCGTCTTGCCGTTGGCCACGCTGCGCAGCGTCACCACGCCGGCGCCCCAGTCGAAGACGTCGAACTGGGCGGTGGCGTCGGCCGCGGTAGCGTTGGCGGCCAGCATGCCACCGGCGGCACCGCTGCCACCGGTCACGTAGCGGCCGGTGGACGTCTCGCGCAGCGCGATCCGGTCGACGCCCTCGCTGGAGCGCACCGTCCCCGAGGCGCCGAGCCGCTCGGCGATGCCCTGCCGTGGAGTGATCTTGTACGGCATGTTCCCGCCGTACCAGTCGCTGTAGAGCGTGTCGCCCAGCGGCCCGACGACGGCGACCGTCTTCGGCGCGCGCAACGGCAGGACCCCGGTGTTCTTCAGCAGTACCATCGACTCCGCCGCCGCCTCGCGAGCCAGGCGGGCGTTGGCCGCCGCGTCGGCGGTCACGGACGCGTAGGGTCCGCCGTCGGGGTCGAACTCGCCCAGCCGGAAGCGCAGCGACAGGCTCTGCCGCACCGCGTCGTCGATGTCGGCGACGGTCAGCAGCCCCTGGTCGAGCGCGGCATGGATGGCATTGACGGTGGCGGTCGGGTCGGTGCCGTCCTGCGTGAAGCTGTTGATGCCGGCCTTGATGGCGGCGGCGTTCGCCTCGGCCTGGGTGGCGTAGTAGCGCTGCGAGGCGGTGAGGTTGCCGGGTGCGAAGGCGTCGCTGGGGTTGAACATGGGCCGGTCCGTCCACTGCCGGATGCTGTCGAGGTCGGGCGAGACCGTGCTCGGCCGGCCGTTGACGAGGTTGTACCCCGGCATCACGCCGGTGGCGGCGTTGGCCTGCAACGGGATGCGGAACGGCACCTCGTCGTACTCGTGCAGGACCCGCGGCGGCACGAACGCCGACGTCGTGTCGCGGCGGACCTCGTTGTTGTACGCGAGGTAGTGCTTGAGCGTGGGGGCGGTCTTGAGGTACCTCGGGTCGTCGCCCTGCAACCCGGTGCCGTAGGCGACGGCGAGCCTGCCGGTCAGCAGCGGGTCCTCGCTGTAGCCCTCCTCGTTGCGTCCCCAGCGCGGGTCCCGGAGCAGGTTCACGACCGGCGCCCAGAGGTTGAGTCCCCAGACGTCGGGATCCTGCCGGTGGTACTGGCGGGCCTCGTCCCCGACGGCCGAGCCGACCCGGCGCACGAGCCCCGGGTCCCAGCTGCTGGCCAGCCCGACCGCCTGCGGGAACTGCGTGGCGGTGGCGGTGACGACGTTGCCGTTGTCGTGGTAGTCGTTGGACCAGGCGAGGCCGTGCAGGGCCTCGGTGCCGGACTTGTAGAGCCTGATGCCCAGCCGGGGGATGGCCGGCTGGTACTGGTGCAGCAACGAGATCTTCTCGTCGAGCGTCAGCCGGCCGGCGAGGTCGTCGACGCGGACCTGGAAGGGCAGCCTCGGGTTCTGGAACGGGTACTCGTACGCCGGCGGCGGTGCGGCCACCGCCGGCGGGGCGAGCACTGCGACGACGGCGGTAACGATCGCCGCGACGAGCGCGGGTGGAGCCATCCTTGCCTCCCTGCGGGGTTCAGTGGAGGTGCACGGTGACTTGCTCGGCGCCGGGATCCGCGTCGATGAGGACCCCGGCGGGGTCCGGAGTGAGCCGGCCGGCGTCGACAGCCGCCACCGCGTCGACGCCGGCCAGCTGCACCCGCCAGGCCGCCGTCACGCTCCCGCCGCCTCCGCTCCGCTCCGGCGGCGGGAGGAAACGCTGAGTTTCCCGGTGAGCGGCCTCTGCGCTCCGCTCCGAGCCACTCACAGCGTGACGGCGCACCTCGACGGTCGTGCCGGTCCGCTGCACCGTGAAGGTGGCATCGGGCCGGCCCTGGGCGGTCGGGATGTCGACGGTGCAGCGGGCGCCGTCGGCCAGCTCGAACACGCGCAGGGTCACGCCGTCGGCGTATGGGTAGTCGGGGCGGTCGCCGACCGCGCCGAAGGGTACGACCGCGCCGGGCCGGGCGAGCACCGGCAGGTCGCCGAGCGCGTACCGGCGGCGGACCCAGCCCGGACCGGTCAGCACCTCGCCGGAGCGCAGGTCGGTCCAGCGCCCCTCGGGCAGGTAGAACGCGTGGTCGCCGTCGGCGGTGAAGACCGGCGCGACGAGGATCGACTCGCCGAGCATGTACTGGCGGTCGAGGTGCCCGCAGGCGGGGTCGTCGGGGAACTCCAGCGCCATCGGCCGCATCACCGGCAGGCCGTCGCGGTGGGCGGTGACGGCGGCGCCGTAGAGGTACGGCATGAGCCGCGCCTTGAGCCGGGTGTACTCGGCGACGGTCGCGACGGCCTCGTCCCCGAAGAGCCACGGCACCCGGTAGGAGCCGGCGCCGTGCAGCCGGCTGTGCGAGGAGAGCAGCCCGAACTGGGCCCAGCGGGTGAACACCACCGGGTCCGGGGTGCCCTCGAAGCCGCCGATGTCGTGGCTCCAGAACCCGAAGCCGGACAGCGCCAGCGACAGCCCGCCGCGCAGGCTCTCGGCCATCGACTCGAACGACGACTCGCAGTCGCCGCCCCAGTGCACCGGGAACTGCTGGCCGCCGGCGGTCGCGGAGCGGGCGAAGACGACCGCCTCCCCCTCGCCGCGGTGCTCGCGCAGCAGCTCGAAGACGGCCTCGTTGTACAGCTGGGTGTAGTAGTTGTGCATCCGCAGCGGGTCGGAGCCGTCGGCCCACTCGACCTCGACCGGGATCCGCTCGCCGAAGTCGGACTTGAAGCAGTCGACGCCGGTGTCGAGCAGCGCCCGCAGCCGGTCCTGGTACCAGCGCTTCGCGTCCGGGTTGGTGAAGTCGACCAGGCCCATCCCGGCCTGCCAGCGGTCCCACTGCCAGACGTCGCCGGCGGGGGTGCGGACCAGGTAGCCCTTCGCGGCGCCCTCGGCGAACATGGCCGAGCGCTGCGCGATGTACGGGTTGATCCACAGGCAGATCCGCAGCCCGCGGGCCTTGAGCCGGGCCAGCATGCCGGCCGGGTCGGGGAACGTCACCGGGTCCCACTCGAAGTCGCACCAGTGGAACTCGCGCATCCAGAACGTGTCGAAGTGGAACACCGACACGGGCAGGTTCCGCTCGGCCATGCCGTCGAGCATCGACGTCACCGTGCCCTCGTCGTAGGGCGTGGTGAACGACGTCGACAGCCACAGGCCGAACGACCAGGCCGGGGGCAGCGCCGGGCGGCCGGTCAGCGCGGTGTACTTGCGCAGCACGTCCCGCGGGGTCGGGCCGTAGATCACGAGGTACTCCAGGACCTGCCCCGGCACCGAGAACTGCACCCGCGACACAGCCTCGGAGCCGACCTCGAACGACACCGGTCCGGGGTCGGCGACGAAGACGCCGTAGCCCGCGCTGGAGACGTAGAACGGCACGTTCTTGTAGGCCTGCTCGCTGCTGGTGCCGCCGTCGGCGTTCCACACGTCGACCGTCTGGCCGTTCTTGACGAACGGGCCGAACCGCTCGCCGAGACCGTAGATCGTCTCGCCGACGCCCAGGCTGAGCTGCTCCCGCAGGAACTCCCCGTCGGCGGTGTGCAGCGCCGCGGCGGCCTTCGGCACGCTCGCGGTGAGCACCTTGCCCGCGGCGACGAACTCCAGCCGGA
Organism: Dactylosporangium sucinum; assembly: GCF_014647515.1. GTDB lineage: Bacteria > Actinomycetota > Actinomycetes > Mycobacteriales > Micromonosporaceae > Dactylosporangium > Dactylosporangium sucinum. The sequence goes on from NZ_BMPI01000015.1 coordinate 152,022, forward strand.
AGCGGTCGCCGAGCGAGAACCGCGCGCCGAGGGCGCCGGAGGTGAACGTCACCGACTCCTCGTCGCGGGTCACCTTCGGGTCGGCCGCCGGGTCGGCGTCGATGCGGAACCGCGGACCGCGGGACCGGCCGCCGGTGTGCCGGCTGATCCGGACCGCCACGACGTCGGGCGCCGGTGCGGTGCAGTCGACGGTGAACAGCGGCGTGTTCAGGGTGTCGCCGCGGTCGCTGATCCGCTTCGTCGGCGCGTAGACCGACAGCCGGTCGGCGCCGACGGCGACGTCGCGGACGTGAACTGGGTACAGCGCCTCGACGCCGGGCCGCAGCTGCCAGTACCCGTCGGTGAACTTCATGCACGCTCCATCGGGTTGCGCATTTACTTGACCGCCCCCGCCATGACTCCGCGGGTGAGGGTCCGCTGGAAGACGAGGAAGAAGAGGACCGCGGGCGCGATGCCGAGCAGCGCCGAGGCACTGGTCGTGGTCGCGTCCATCATGCGTTCGCCCTGCAGCACGCCCAGGGCGACCGGCACGGTCTGGTGCTCGTTGGAGATCAGGAAGATGAGCGGGATGAACAGCTCGTTCCAGGTCCAGACGAAGAAGAACGTGAACAGGACGCCGAGCGTGGGCCGGCTGACCGGCACGACGACCTTCCACAGCGTGCGCAGCCGCCCGGCGCCGTCCATCGCGGCGGCGTCGAGCAGCTCGGTCGGGAACGACGCCAGCACCGAGGACAGCAGGAAGGTGCCGAACGCGCTCTGGATCGCGGTGAAGATGACGATGACCGCGACCTCGGTGTCGTAGAGGTCGACGAGCTTCGCCAGGTAGTACAGCGGGTAGACCAGGCTCTCCTGCGGCACCAGGTTGGCGACCAGGAACGCCGCCAGGAAGAAGTTGCGCCCGCGGACCCGGCCGATGCCGAGCGCGTAGGCGTTCAGCATCGAGAAGACCACGGCCAGCACCGCGACCGTGCCGCTGATGACCGCGCTGTTGAGCAGCTTGCGGCTGAAGTCGACGCGCTGCCAGAAGTCGGCGACGCCGCTGAGGTGCAGGCCGTCCGGCAGCGCCAGCGGGCCGTTGGTGCTGTACTCGGCCGGCGACTTGACCGCGTTGAGCACGACCAGCACGAACGGCGCGAGGACGAGCAGCACGACCACGACGAGCACGCCGAGCACGATCCAGCGCCCGGGCCGCATCGGTCGTGTCGCTTTGTGCGCGTTTCGCTCGACAGCGCGCACCGAAACGGCGGTCATGCGGCCTCCGCTTCGCTCCGGCCGCGTGCCTTGAAGACTGAGCCCGTGATGACCGGCCCCTCCGCTTCGCTCCGGACCGGTCATGCGTTGTCACCCCGCCGCTGCACGCGCAGGAAGACGAACGTCAGCGCCACGATGACGATCGTGAGCACGGTCGAGATCGCCGAGCCGTAGCCGACGTCGGCCCGCTCGAAGTAGTTCTGGTAGGCGAAGTACGACGGGACGAGGGTCGCGTTGCCGGGGCCGCCGCGGGTCAGCACGAAGATCTGCCCGAAGATCTTCAGCGCGGCGATCGTCGTGGTGATGAGCACGACGTAGATCTCCGGCCGGATCTGGTGGACCGCGATCCGGGTGAACCGCTGCCACCAGCCGGCGCCGTCGAGGTCGGCCGCCTCGTAGAGCTCCGGGTCGACCCGCTGCAGGCCGGACATGAACATGACGACCGGGTAGCCGAGCTGCACCCAGACCATCACGGCCATGACGGTGTAGAGGGCGTACCGGTCGTCGCCGAGCCAGTTGCGGCTGAGCGAGCCGAGCCCGACCGTGTCGAGGATCGAGTTCAGCGCGCCGTAGCCGGGGTGCAGGATCCAGCCCCACACGATGCCGGTCACCGCGAGCGGCAGCACCTGCGGCAGGTACAGGCCGGAGCGCAGCGCCCGGGCGATGCGCGGGCCGAGCCGCGGCGCGACGTAGTCGAACAGCAGCGCGGCCAGGAACAGCCCGAGCAGGGTCGGGACCACCGCCATGGCGACGATGAGGAACGCGATGTTGCGGAAGGACGCCCAGAAGTTCTCGTCGTGCAGCAACCGGTCGTAGTTGGCCAGTCCGGCCCACCGGGGGTCCCCGACCCCGGTCCACTTCGTGAAGCTCGTGCCGGCCGTGACGAGCACGGGGACGGCGATGACGAGCGTGCACAGCAGCAGACCGGGAGTCAGGAACGGCCAGTACCCCTTGCGTGTCATCCGCCCACGTTCGCCCGGTTGTCGTTGTACGGCTTGGCGATCTCGTCGAGCACCTGGTCGGGCTTGGCCGAGCCGTTGATGAGCTTCTGGACGCCCGCCACGAGCACGTCGTAGTACCCGGGCGCCGGCCAGTCGGGGTAGAACGCGATGCCGTCGTCCTTGACCACCTGGTCGAAGTTCTGGATCAGCTCCTTGCTCTTGGCGTCGGTGATCGCCGCGGAGTCGGCCGCGACCGGGATGCCGCCGGAGTTGCCGAGCAGGTTCTGGATCTCGGGCTTCATCGTGATGTCGATGAAGTCGTAGGCGAGCTGCTTGTTCTTCGCCTTGGCCGGGACGACCCACAGGTTGCCGCTGGAGCCCGGGTGCAGCTTGTTGCCCGGGAACAGGAAGCTGCCCCACTGGAAGGAGGTGGCCTCCTTCACCACCCGGCCGTACCACCACGAGCCGGAGATCATGATCGGGAACTTGCCGGACAGGAACGCCTGGCCCATGTCCTCGGCCTTGACGCCGGCCGAGTTCTTGTCGATGTAGCCCTTGCTCACCCAGTCGGCGAACGTGTTCGCGGCGTAGGTGAACTCCGGTCCCTTGAAGTCGACCTTGTTCTTGTACAGCTGGAAGTCCTCGACCCACTTGCGGTCGGCCTTCGACAGGGCGAGCAGGTAGAAGATCTGCTGGGCCGGGTACTCCGCGCCGCCCACGGACAGCGGCGCGACCCCGTTCTGCTTGAACGTCGCCATCGCGGTCTCGAGCTCGGCGAACGTCTTCGGGACCTGCACGTTGTACTTCGCGAAGAGGTCCTTGTTGTAGTACGCCATGACGAACTCGCCGTAGTTGGGCACGCCGTACCACTTGCCGCCGCCCATGATGCCGCGCTCGTCGTAGCGGGCCGTGGTGGCCAGGCTCGGGCTGAGCGCCTTGGCCCAGCCGCGCGACTCCGCCTCGGCGCTGATGTCGGTGAGCAGGCCCTGCTTGGACAGCAGGCCGGCGCTGGCGTTGCCCTTGTTGTACTCCATGACGTCGGGCGCGTCGTTGGAGTTGAGGATCATGTTGGCGCTCTGCCGGATCTGCTCGAAGCCCTTCTCCTCGAACACGACCTCGACGCCGGGGTGGGAGGCCTTGAACTGCTCGATCGCCTTGGCCCAGGCGACGCCCATGGCGCTGTTCGCGCCCTCGTAGTGCCACAGCTTGAGGGTCTTGCCGTCCCCGCCGGCCTCGTCGCCGCCGCCGCACGCGGCGAGCGCGGGGCTCACGAGGGCTACGACGGCCGCCGCGGCGGCGGCGGATCTGCGCAGTCTGCTGAACACGTCTGCTCCAGGTTGTTCGCTGGGGTGTACGCGGGTGTGGGGAGACGCCGGTCAGGGCCCGCCGGCAGGCGGGATCGCCGGCGGGGGTGGCGCCGGTTTGTTCGGAACGCTGTCGAAGCGCTTCGACAAGGAAGCTACGAAACCACGCCGCCGCATGTCAACAGCCGTCCAAAGACAACCTTGGACGTCGATGATGGCCAATTCAAGCGCTTCGACACGATCCGCTGCTCAGGCGACGGCGGAGCGTGAAACTTACCCGGCGGCGGTGAGGGCCAACTGGAGGGCGAGGCGCTCGTCGGGGTCGTCGAGCCGCTCGCCGAAGAGGTCGCGGAGTTTGCGCATCCGGTACCGCACCGTCTGCGGATGGGTGTGCAACGCCTCCGCGGTCGGGATGACCTGGCCCTGGGCCCTGAGCCAGGCGAGGAGGGTGGCCGCGAGCGGACGGCGGGTGCCGGGCGGCAGCGCTTCGAGCGGGGCGAGGACGCGGTCGGCGAGGCGGTCGGCGAGGCCGGGCTCCCAGGCGAGCAGCAGCGCGACGAGGTGGTCGTCGCAGGCGAGCACGCCATCGGGGAGGCGGCCGGCCTGCTGCAGGTCGAGGGCGCGCCGCGAGACCCGGTACGACGTGCGCGCCTGCCGCAGGGGAAGGACCGGCCCGACCGCGGCCCGCCGCCCGGTGAGCCCGCGGCCGTGGGGCGCGGGCGTCACGATCCGGGTCGCTCCGTCGATCACCGTGGCGATGGCGCCGCCGCCGACCGCGCTGGCCAGGTGGTCGGCGTCGGTCCCCTCGGCGCTGATCACGGCAACCGCCGGCGGCAGCGGCCAGCGGGCCGCCTCGGCGGCCGCGTGCAGGGCCGCGTCGGCCGGCGGGTCGGGCTGCACGAGCAGCGTGATGAGCCGGCGGCGGACGGTGGCCCAGTCGTGGGCGGCGTCGCGCTGCTCGTCGAGGTACCCCTCGGCGGCGGCGCCGGCGAGGGCGTCCACGTAGCCGAACAGCGCGGCCGCCGTCCCGTAGAGCTCGTCCGGGGTCAGCGGGCCCGGCCGCTCGACGAGCAGCGCCCAGATGGCCTGGGTGCCGACGGTCAGGATCGAGCGCAGGGCGTCGACGCGGTGACCCTCGCGGTGCTCCGTGCGCCCGAGGCCGGCGAAGACCTCCCGCGTCGCCGCGAGCTCGGCCTCGCCCGCCCCGGCGACGAGCGCCGCGACCGCGGTCTCCACCCCGAGTGCGAGGCCGTGGCCCTGCCCGCCGGTGAGCGAGCGGCCCTGCCCGCGCATCGCCTCGCGGACGACCGCCAGCACCTGTTCCTGCAACCCCGGTTGCAGAGCGCCCAGTTGGTCGGCGGAGCGGCGTGACAACACGGTACGACACCTTCTTTATCACCACGATGACAAAACCCGGCCGGAACTCTGCGCCCGGCTCCACGATTTTGGCACGCCGGTGCGCCTAGCCTGAGGGCCATGGATGCGGATGTGATCGTGGTCGGGGCGGGGCTCGCGGGCCTCGTGGCGGCGGCCGAGGCGGCGGACGCCGGCCGGCGGGTGATCGTGCTCGACCAGGAGCCCGAGCAGAGCCTCGGTGGCCAGGCGTTCTGGTCGTTCGGCGGGCTGTTCTTCGTCGACTCGCCGGAGCAGCGCCGCATGGGCATCCGCGACTCCGTCGAGCTGGCCTGGCAGGACTGGCTCGGCAGCGCCCAGTTCGACCGGCCCGAGGACGAGTGGCCGCGCCGCTGGGCCGAGGCGTACGTCAACTTCGCCGCCGGCGAGAAGCGCGCGTGGCTGCGCGCGATGGGCCACCGGGTCTTCCCGGTCGTCGGGTGGGCCGAGCGCGGCGGCGGCCCGGCCGACGGCCACGGCAACTCGGTCCCCCGCTTCCACATCACGTGGGGCACCGGCCCGGGCGTCGTCGAGCCGTTCGCCCGCCGGGTGCTCGCCAGCGACCGCGTGCAGCTGCGCTTCCGGCACCGCGTCGACGCCCTGGAGCCCGGCGGCGTCGTGCGCGGCTCGGTGCTGGAGCCGAGCACCGTCCTGCGTGGACAGTCCAGCTCCCGGACCGTCGTCGGCGAGTTCGCGCTGTCCGCGCCCGCCGTCATCGTCACCTCGGGCGGCATCGGCGGCGACCACGACCTGGTCCGCAAGGCCTGGCCGGCCCGGCTGGGCGCCCCGCCGGCCCGCATGGTCGCCGGCGTGCCGGCCCACGTCGACGGCCGCATGCTCGCCATCACCGAGCGCGCGGGCGGCCAGATCATCAACCCCGACCGCATGTGGCACTACACCGAGGGCCTGCAGAACTGGGACCCGATCTGGCCGAACCACGGCATCCGCATCCTGCCCGGCCCGTCGTCGCTGTGGCTGGACGCGGCGGGCCGCCGGCTGCCCGCTCCCCTGTTCCCCGGCTTCGACACGCTGGGCACGCTCCGCCACCTCATGGCGACGGGGTACGACTACAGCTGGTTCGTCCTCACCCAGAAGATCATCGAGAAGGAGTTCGCCCTCTCCGGCTCCGAGCAGAACCCGGACCTCACCAACCGCAGCGTCCGCCAGGTCCTCCAGCGCGTCCGCCCCGGCGCCCCGGCCCCGGTCGAGGCGTTCAAGCGCAACGGCGCCGACTTCGTGGTGGCGCGGACCGTCGCCGAGCTGGTGGACGGCATGAACAAGCTGGCCGGCTCGACGCTGCTCGACGCGGAGGCGGTGACCTCGGTGATCGAGGCCCGCGACCGCGAGCTGACCAACCCGTTCGCCAAGGACGCCCAGATCACGGCGATCCGGGGCGCGCGGGCGTACCGCGGCGACAAGCTGATCCGCGTCGCCACCCCGCACCGCCTGCTGGACCCGAAGGCGGGCCCGCTGATCGCTGTTCGATTGAACATCCTGACCCGCAAGACCCTGGGCGGTCTGCACACGGACCTGTCGGGTCGGGTCCTGCAACCGTCGGGCGAGCCGCTGCCGGGCGTGTACGCGGCGGGCGAGGTGGCGGGCTTCGGCGGCGGCGGGATGCACGGCTACAACTCGCTGGAGGGCACGTTCCTGGGCGGCTGCCTGTTCTCGGGCCGCGTGGCCGGCCGCGCCGCCGCAGCCGACGTCGCATAGCCGCCCGCACCGTCGTCACAGCTGTGCGATCGCGGCGCGGAGGAAATCGTCGCGCCGACGTGCCGCGTCGGCGCTGTACGACTCGGTCGACGTGTTCAGGGCGGCCACGGCGTCCCAGTACGGGATGTCGCCGGCCCGCGCGCCGCTCGCCCGTTCCCAGCCCTCCAGCACGCGTCCGGGGGCGGCGTCGTCGTACAGCATCGCCACCTGCTTGCGCAGCTCGCCGAGGTCCACCCCGGGGTGGCCGACGCCGGCGGTCTTCCAGTCGATCAAGGCGTGCACGCCGCCGCCGGCGAGCAGCGTGTTGCCGGGCCACACGTCGCCGTGGACGAAGACGGCCGGCGCGCTCGGAGCCTCGATCGCCCGGACCCGCTCGTCGGCCCGCTGGAGCAGCGCGGTGGTCGGCATCCGGCCGGCCCGGCGGTCCTGAGCGAAGTCGTCGACCGCGATGGGGCGGGGCCGGAACGGAAGCCGCGGCAGCGGGTCGAGTGCGACAGTGTGGACCCGGGCGATCGCGGCGCCGGACGACCGGAGCAGTGCGGCGGACGGCGCGGTGGGCCAGGTGCTCGTCCCGGGCAGGACGGTCTCCAGGCTCGCCGGCGTCCCTGCCGCACGACCGTCGAGATCGGCCGCGAGCAGGCGGGGAGCCGGCAGGCCGTGCCGCTCGGCGACAGCGAGGGCCGCCGCGTTCGTCGCGATCAGATCGGGGCCGATACGGCTGCTCGGGGACCGGAGGACCACCGAGAACGCCGACCCGCCGGGGGCCGTGACGTCGATCCACCACGGGCTTTCCCCGCCGTGCAGGGAACGGACCGCACCGACCGTCATCCGGGTGCCCAGCTGTGCCGCCAGCCAGGCGAGCAGCGACGCGGCCGGGCCAGGAACGCGCTGTCTACCTTTCCCGCACTGGACGACTCTGATCCAGGTGGGGCCGGCTGTCAAGCGGCGGTCACGGTCGCCGGGAGGGTGAAGCAGAGGCGGGCGCCCTCGGTGTGGGCCGCGTCGAGCCAGATGCGGCCGCCGTGGTGCTCCACGATGCGCTTGCAGATGGCCAGGCCGATGCCCGTGCCCGGGTACACGTCGCGCGGGTGCAGGCGCTGGAAGATGACGAAGATCTTGTCGGCGAACTGGGGCTCGATGCCGATGCCGTTGTCCGCCACCGCGAAGACCCATTCCGACCCGTCGCGGACCGCCGTCACCTCGATGCGGGGCGGGACGTCCGGGCGGCGGAACTTCACCGCGTTGGACAGCAGGTTCTGCCACAGCATCGACAGCAGGGTCGGGTCGCCCTGCACCACCGGCAGCTCCGCGACGGAGACGTCGGCGTCGGTCAGGTCGGCGCGGACGCGGGTGAGGGTCCGGGCCAGGTCGACGTCCGCGACGTTGTCGTAGACCCGGCCGACGCGCGAGAACGCCAGCAGGTCGTTGATGAGGGCCTGCATGCGGGTCGCGCCGTCGACCGCGAAGGCGATGTACTGCTGGGCCCGCTCGTCGAGCTGCTCGCTGTACCGCCGCTGCAGCATCTGGCAGAACGACGCGATCTTGCGCAGCGGCTCCTGCAGGTCGTGGGAGGCGACGTAGGCGAACTGTTCGAGATCCGCGTTCGAGCGGCGCAGCTGCTGCTCGGTCGCGCGGCTCTCGGCGAGGGCGCTCACCACCCGGCCCCGCATCGCCTCCACGTCGGCGGCCAGCTCGGCCAGGTCGGGCGGCCCCTGGGCCGGGACGTGGTGCTCGAAGTCGCCGTCGGCGACCCGCCGGACCGACGCCTGCAGCGACTGCAGCGGTCGCAGCACGGCCGACTGGAGCAGCACGGCGATGGCCGCCAGGCCGGCCAGCAGGGCGGCGATGATGACGACGAAGATCGTGTCCCGCCGCTCGCGGGCGTCGGTGAGCGCGGCCCGGCCGGCGACCCGGGCGTCCTCCACGTGGCTGCGCAGCACCTCGACCCGGCCGCGCAGCGCGTCGAAGGAGGACCGCCCCGACTCGACCAGCGGCGAGGCCGGGTCGCCGGCGGCGATGAGCGGCTCCGCGAAGCCGGTGCGCCAGCGCTCGGCGCCCCGGGCGACCAGCTCGACGTCGGCGAGGGCGACCGGCTCGTCGGCCAGCAGCCCGCGCAGCCGGCCGACCAGCTCCCGCTCGGCCGCGATGCCCGCCGTGTAGGGCGTGAGGAACTGGCGGTCGCCGCTGAGCAGGAACCCGCGCACGCCCGTCTCCTGGTCGACGAGCGCCGCGCCCAGCTGCACGACCGCGGTCCCCGCCGGGGAGACGCGGTCCTGCAGCCGGTTCGAGACGTCGGCGGTGCGGTCGAGGATCACGGCTCCGGCGACCGAGCCGATCGCGATGAGCACCACCATCGCGCCCAGGGTCAGCGCGAACAACCGCTGGCTCGTGAGCCTCCACCTACCCGCCACGCGAGCACAGTAGCTCAGGAGGTGTGCAGGCGCGCGGTTCCGGATTCGACGGTGTAGGAGGCGGTCGTGCTCACGGGAGCGTCACGGACCTCGATGGAGTCGACCGTGCGGGCGTCGGTGCGCCACGCGTGCCGGTCGACCGTGCAGCGCAGGTAGCCGCGGCGGGATCCGTCGAAGTACCGCACGTGCGGGTTCAGCGTCGGGTTGAGCGCCTTGAGCGGCGCGTCGAACGCGATCGGGAAGTCGGACGAGATCGAGGTCGCGGTGAACTCGACGGCCACCGGCGCCTGCTCCGGGCGGTCCGGGTCGACCCGCAGCTCGCTCATCCACGTCGAGTGGATGTCGCCGGCCAGCACGACCGGGTTGCGGACCTCGGCGGCGACGAGGTGCTGGAGCAGCCGGGCCCGCTGCGGGGCGTACCCGTCCCACTGGTCGAGGTTGGCCAGGATCGCCGGCAGGCCGCCGGTCGGGTTCGGCAGCTGGATGCGGCTCATCATGACCTGCTGGGCGATCACGTTCCAGCGGGCCGGCGAGCGGTCCAGGCCGCCGAGCAGCCAGCGCTCCTGGTCCTCGCCGGTCAGCGTGCCGGTGGTGTTGGCCAGGCCGGCCTGCGGCAGGCCGAAGTCGCCGGGGAAGCCGCCCGGCTGGTCGGTGCGGTACTGCCGGGTCTCGAGCACGTTGATCCGCGCCAGCCGGCCGAAGTCGAACCGGCGGAATATGCGCAGGTCGGCGCTGCCCGGCTTGAGGTTCGCGCGGATCGGCATGTGCTCGTAGTACGCCTGGTAGGCCGCGGCGCGCTGGCGGGCGAACTGGGCCGGCGTCTGGCGCTGCGCGCCCGTGTCGTCGATCTCGTCCGTCAGCGCGGCGTAGTTGTTCTCGGTCTCGTGGTCGTCCCAGGTCACGACCCACGGGAAGGCGGCGTGCGCGGCCTGCAGCGCCGGGTCGCTCTTGTACTGCGCGTGCCGGTTGCGGTAGTCGTCGAGCGTCACCAGCTGGTCCAGGCCGGGCGTCGCCGGGCCGGTGTGGTTGCGGTCGGCGAAGCGGCTGTGCGGGTCGTACTCGTAGATGTAGTCGCCGAGGTGCAGCACGACGTCGAGGTCCTCGCCGGCCAGGCCGCGGTAGGCCGGCCAGTAGCCGTTCTGGAAGTCCTGGCAGTTGACGATCCCGAAGCGCAGCGCGCCGCCGTCGGCCCACGGCGCCGGCGCGGTCTTCGTGCGGCCGGCCGGGCTGAGCGCGCCCTTGGCCCGGAAGCGGTAGAAGTACTCACGGCCCGGCAGCAGGCCGCGGGCGTCGACGTGCACGGAGTGGGCGAGCTCCGGCCGGGCGGTCGTCTCGCCGCTGCGGACGACCTTGCGGAACCGCTCGTCGAGGGCGACCTGCCAGTCGACCTCCACGGGCCGGCGGCTGTCGGTGATCAGCCGGGTCCACAGGATGACGCTGTCGGGCAGCGGGTCGCCGCTGGCGACGCCGAGCCCGAACGGCGACGTGCCGTGGGCGTCGGCGATGGAGGCGGGCAGCAGCGCGGCGCCGGTGGCGACCGCCGCACCCGTGAGGACGTGCCGTCGAGTCAGCATGGGGCTCACCCTGCCGCTCGTAGTCGAACGTTGCGCGAACGTTCGCTTAGCTACGCACGTGGATCTTCTCCCGCAGCCGGTCGCGGACCCGCAGCCGACCGGCCGTCGTCGTGCAGCACAGCGCGTCGCCGAGCTGCGCATACGGCGTGACGAGCCCGTCGCGCAGCAGCGGCAGCACCGACCGTCGCTTGCGGACGATCACGACCACGGCCAGCGCGAGATACAGGATCGACAGTCCGAGGCGCTCTTTTCCGTGCAGATCCGGCGGTACCACAGCGGCCAGCACGAACTGCGCGCCGAACAGCACCAGCAGCGTCGCCGCGGCGCGCAGGCTGAGGGTCAGCCCGGCGAGCAGGCTGATCGCCAGCAGCGACTGGGCGGCGGTGAGCAGCAGCTCCTCCCGCTGGGCCGGCTCGATGGGCAGGCCCGAGGTACCCCCGCTGGAGACCGCGAACACGATCGGCAGGGTCCCGACCAGGAGCGTCCACTGGTTGACCTTCGAGGACACGAGCGCGCCGAGCGCCTCGGTGGTGTGCAGCCGCCAGGCGTACAGCCCGGCGACCAGCAGCTCGGGCGCCTCGGAGGCGAGCGGCGCGATCCACTGCACGAGCAGGAACTCGCTCACCCCGAGCTCGGCCCCGGTCTCGACGAGCGACTCGGCGAACCGCTCCGCGCTGAGCAGGATCACCCCGGCCGCGACGACGAACAGCCCGATGACGGTCCCCCGGCGCGCCCGCTTGGCGAGCCCGCCGATCCACGCCGACGGCCCGATGAGGTCGGGGTCGCCGGCAGGCGCCCGGCTGACCCGCCAGCTGTACGCCACGAACACCGCGAGCAGGACGGCGGTGTCGAGCAGGGTGAGGGTCCGCTTGAAGGGCAGGATCAGGCAGTACAGCGACGCGACGGCGAGGAAGGCGAGCGGCACCGCGTCGGCCCGCTGCAGCCGGATGCCTCCGCGCCCGCTCCGACGCCAGGCGATGAGCACCACGAGCGCCCACCCGACCCCGACGAGGATCCGGTTGGCCCCGGTCATGTTCGCGAGCGCGAGCGAGCAGGCGGAGGTGGCCTCGTCGGCCGCCTTGCAGGCCGCCCCGTGCTCGGCCACGGCCGCCCCGCCCCGCGAGGTGAACACGAAGTCGACCGCGTACTCCGGCAGCACCGCGATGAACGCGAGCACGGCCACGGCGAGCCCGGCGGACACGTCGACCTGCGCCGCCTCCGCCGCCCAGGCGAGCAGGAAGGCCGCCCCGACGATCGCCACCCCGAACACCACCGCGGCGACGGGCGCCGCGGGCTGCCACCCGGCGAGCGCGGTGGCGACTCCCGGCACGGTGGCGAGGATCGCCAGGAGGCCGGACAGCGGTGGTCTACGCATGGGAGCGGACTCTACCGCCGCCCGGCCGGCGTCGTCGGGATCGATGAAGGGTTTGGGACGTCATGGCGACCATCGATCTGTGACCGCGCCGGCCCGAGCGGTATGGTCGGCGGCGTGCATCGGGTCGCCTGGGCGCTCGCCGGAGCCGCCGTCGTCATGTGTGTGCTGTCGGCCGTCGTCGGCCGGCCGTGGTCCACCCTGGCCGCCCTCGCGGCGGTCGTCATCCTCGGGGCCGGGCTCGCCCTCGCCTATTTCAACGGGCGGGGCATCCAAGGGCAGTGGGAGCGGCACGGGGTCAGCGCCGAGTTCGTCGTCGAGCGGGTCGTCGCCGAGTTCAGCGACGACGGACACACCCGCCTGAGTGTCGACGGGCGGGTCGAGGGTGCCGGCAGCCGGCGGTACGAGACCTACGTGCGCAATGCGGACGTCCACCTCGTTGCCGAGGGCGCACGGATCGCGGCGACCGTCCTGGCCGCCGATCCCGACGCCGTGCGGCTCCACCTGCGCCCGCCGGGGTTCGTCGTCCTGCAGGCGCGCTCCTAGGACCGGCAGGTTCCGGCGCCGCATCGTGACGCAGACAGCGCGCTCGGGTGCGTGCCGGGCGGCCCGAGCCCCGCGTGGTTCACCCGGACCGTGGCGGCCTTCCTGCGGTGACGCGGTAGCGTCGGGGCATGGTCCGCAGAAGGGTGCTCGTCTCGGGACGGGTGCAGGGGGTGTACTTCAGGGACACGTGCCGCCGCGCCGCGGTCGTCGCCGGCGTCGGCGGGTGGGTGCGCAACCTGGCCGACGGCCGCGTGGAGGCGGTGTTCGAGGGCCCGGGCGCCGGCGTGGACAGGATGGTGGACTGGGTCGGTCACGGCCCGGACTCGGCCGTCGTCACGGCCGTCGCCGTGCACGAGGAGCCCCCCGAGGGCCTGACCGTGTTCACGATCCGCTGACCGCCGGTGGGCGGTCCGGCGGTGAGCCGGACCGCCCCCGAGAACCTAGTCGCGCAGCGCGAGCAGCTCCGCGTCGTCGGCGCCCAGCAGGGACCGCAGGCGGGACAGGCCGCGGGCGCTCTGGGTCTTCACCGTCGGGACCGACACGCCCAGCAGGTCGGCGACCGTGTCGATGCTCTGGTCCTCCCAGTACCGCAGCACCAGGATCGCCCGGTCCCGGGCCGGGATCCGGCTCAGCGCCTCGATCAGGGTGAGGCGCAGCTCGGCCTGACCGTCCGGGGCCGGCGCGTCGGCGACCCGGTCCACGACCACCTCGTGGCTGCTGCTGCGGCGCTGATGGTCGAGGAACACGCGGAGCAGGACCTTGCGCGCGTAGGCGTCCGGGGAGTCCCGGCGGTGGATCCGTCCCCAGTGGACGAACAGCTTCGCGAGGGCCGTCTGGGTCAGGTCCTGCGCGAGGTGCCAGTCGTGGCACAGCAGGTACGCGGTGCGGCGCAGCCGGGGCGCCGCGGTGCGGGCGTAGTCGACGAACCCTTCGTCCGGGCTCATGCGAGCTCCGGCAGGTTCGGGAACCGCGCCGCGCCGGCGTCCACGATGGACCTCGCGAGCGTCACGTTCCAGCGCGGGTCGAGGGCGATGCCGGCGGCCTGCTGGATGGTGAGGGCCGGCGGCGCCGGCGGGTTGCGCGTGCCGTCCCACGCGAGGCAGCTCGCGATGTTGACCTGGACCCGGATGCCGTCGGCCCGGGTGACCTCGACGACGGCGTGCTGGATGCAGTTGCCGGTGAACTGCCGCACCACGATCTCGCCGCCGTTGTCGAGCGGCGCCCGGTAGGACACGCCCTCGTCGGGGGACGGGCAGGCGTCGAGCCCCATCGTCCGGCAGCGGGCCTCGGCCTCGCCCGGAGGCACGGTATCGCCGGAACCGACCACCTTGGAGACGTTCACGCGCAGCATGCCCTGCCCGTCGCCGGGGTCGAGGTACGTCTGCACGAGCAGGTCGTCGTTGCCGGCGTAGGCGCCGGTCGGGCCCTCCGGCAGCAGTGACAGCAGCAGCTCCAGCACCCCCGCGGGGGTCGCGGCGACCTGCGGGCCGGTGGCCGGCGCGCCGGCCGGCGGCTGCCAGGGCACGAGCTTCTGCGACGGGTCGAAGGACGGGTACGCCCGCGGCGGCACCGTCCGCTCGGTCGATCCGATCCCCGGCCCGCCGGCCTGCACGCCGGGCGCGCCGCCGGTGGCGCCGCTCGCCACTACCGCGGCCACGGCGACGACCGCGAGCACGGCCACGGCCACCCCGCCGGTCTGGACGCGGCGAAAGGTCCGCAGCCGGCGGCCCTGCCGCACCGACGCCCCGACGAGATCGCCGATGGGCGGCTCCGGCTCAGCCTCCAGCTCCTGCACCAACCGCGACCGGAACTCCTGGTCCACGTCAACTGCCTCCCTCGTGCACATGGTCCCGTCACCTGGAAGCACGGGCCGGGCCACCACCGGAGTCGCTGTGACCCGGGTCACATCCGCGTGTTCTGGTTGCTGTCGAAAATGAAAACCGATACCAAAAGGGGGTGAAAACTGCCTTCGTGGGCAAGGGCGGCAGCGGGAAGACCACGCTCGCCGCGCTCTTCGCCCGCCACCTTCGAAGCCGGCCGCTCCTGGCCGTCGACGCCGACATCAACCAGCACCTCGCCGCCGCGCTCGGGGCCGATCCGGCGGCCGCGGCCGGGCTGCCGGCCCTCGGCGCGCACCTGGACGAGATCAAGGACTACCTCCGCGGCGGCAACCCGCTGATCGCCTCCGCCGCGGCCATGCTGAAGACCACGCCGCCGGGGCCCGGCTCGCGCCTGCTCAAGGTCGTCGAGGACAACCCGATCTACGACCGGCTCGTCACCGACGTCGACGGCGTGCGGCTCGCGGTCACCGGCCCGTTCTCGGCCGAGGACCTCGGCGTCGCCTGCTACCACTCCAAGGTCGGCGCGGTCGAGCTGCTGCTCAACCACCTCGTCGACGGCGCCGGCGAGTACGTCGTGGTCGACATGACCGCCGGCGCCGACTCGTTCGCGTCGGGCCTGTTCACCCGGTTCGACCTGACGTTCCTGGTGTGCGAGCCGACCGTGCGCAGCGTCGGGGTCTACCGGCAGTACGTCGGCCACGCCCGCGACCACGGCGTGGCCGTCGCCGTCGTCGGCAACAAGGTCGAGGACGCCGACGACGTGGCGTTCCTGCGCGCCGAGGTCGGCGACGACCTGCTCTGCTGGGTCGGCCGGTCCGCCTTCGTGAAGGCCGCCGAGCGCGGCCGGTTCCGGCCGATCGACGAGCTGGAGCCGGACAACGCGGCGGCGCTGACCCGCATGCAGGCGGCGCTCGACGCTCGGCCCAAGGACTGGGCCCGCTACGCGGCGCAGGCCGCCGACTTCCACGTCCGCAACGCCCTGGCCTGGGGCAACGACCGCGCCGGGGCGGACCTGACCGGCCAGATCGACCCGCAGTACACCCTGACCCACTGAAGAAGGAGCACCGCATGTCCCTCAACGTCCCCACCGCCCTGCTGGAGCGCGCCGAGGCCGGGCCGGTCGACGACGCCGAGTTCGTCGCCTGCGTCCGGGACTCGCTCCCGTACGCCTGGAGCGTCATCAGCGAGGTGGCGTCGACCACCGGCGAGGCCGGTTACGCCGAGCACGCGGTGCCGCCGCCGGGCGAGGCCGAGCGCGGGCAGCTGCTGCGCGCGCTGGCCAGCGACGCGATCAGGAGTTCGCTCGAACGGCACTTCGGGGTCGTCCTCGCGTTCCAGAACTGCCACCGGGTCGCGGCCTTCGCCCCGGAGCAGACCACGACCGAGCGGTACCGCGCCTTCACCTCCGTGCGCGGCCAGCTCCTGAACCAGTCCCCCGAGCTGCGCGACTGTTAGGGCCTGTTCACAGCTGAGGCCGCCGGGCTGCGGCGGGCCCAGCTGTGAAACCGGCCCTAAATCGCGATCCAGGTGGCCCGGGCGGTGGCCAGCCGGTCGCCGCCCGGACCGTACACAGTGGACAGCACGTCGGCCTTGCGGCCCTCGCCGCCGACGTGCCGGCCGAGCACCACGCAGGCGTCGCCGGGCGACGGCAGGGCGTCGACCCAGACGGCCAGGCGGCCCAGCACATACGGGCGGCCCTCGCTGATCACCGACCAGCCGCCGGGGCAGTCGAGCGCCGCCCACAGGGTGACCCGGTCGACCTCGTCGCCGGCGGTCCAGGGAGCCGCGACCCGGCCGTCGCCGAGCGGGCCGGGGAAGATGCCCATGCCGTCGTCGCGGGCGTGGCCGCACACGTAGCAGGTCGGGAACGGGTGGTCGGTGAGGCCCGGATACGCCTTCGCCGCCGCCGCGGCCTCGTCCGGGGGCACCGGCGGCACCGCGGCGGGAGCCGGCTCGTCGAGCGGGCGGGCCTCCGCGATCACCGTCTCGCCGTCGAGCGCGCGCAGGACCGGGCCGTCGTGGCTGAGCCGGAGCTCGACGCCGAGCGGCGGGGGCTTGCGCAGCGTGACCTCGGCCGCGCGGGGACCGAGCTCGGCGGCGAGCAGGCCGGCCGAGTAGCCGCCGTTGCCGGAGCCGGGCGGGCCGTTGAAGCGCGCACCGATGATCATCCTGCCTCCTCGCCGGGTGTCCTGCGAACGATACGCTGCCCCGATGACGGACTTCCCCCGCTTCACCGTCCCCGGGCAGGTCGCGCTGGTCACCGGGGCCGCCCGCGGGCTCGGCCGGGCGATCGCGCTCACCCTCGCCGAGGCCGGCGCCGACGTGGCGATCGGCCTGCGGGACCGGGCCGCCGACGCGGGGCTGGCCGACGAGATCGAGGCGCTGGGCCGGCGGGTGCTGCCGCTGCAGATGGACATGACGCGGGTCGACGAGATCCGCGCCGGGATCGAAGCGACGACCGCAGCGTTCGGACGGCTCGACATCCTGGTCAACAACGCCGGCATCGCGCCGGGCAACCCGGCCGAGGACGTCGTCGAGGACGACTTCGACCGGACCCTGGCGATCAACCTCAAGGGCACGTTCTTCGCCAGCCAGGCGGCCGGACGGGTGATGATCCGGCAGCGGTACGGGCGGATCGTGAACGTCGGCTCGCAGGCCGGCGCCGTCGCGTTGCCCGGCGAGGCGGTCTACTGCATGACCAAGGCGGCGATCGCGCACCTCACGAGGTGCCTGGCCGTCGAGTGGGGGCCGCACGGCGTCACCGTCAACGCGGTGGCGCCGACGTTCGTGCACACGCCGGGCACGGAGGAGTACCTCGCCGACCCCGCCCACCGGGCCGACGTCGTCGAGCGCATCGCCGCCCTGCACCGCATCGGCGAGCCGATGGAGGTGGCCGGCGCGGTGCTGTTCCTGGTCTCGCCGGCCGCGTCGCTCGTCACCGGCGAGGTGATGCTCGTCGACGGCGGCTGGACGGCACGCTGAACCAGCCCGCCGCCGCTCCGGGCGAGGGGTTTGCCGCAGACCTGGCTGATCGCCCGACACGGTCCGGCCCCGCGGGCCATGTGCGCGGCGCCCCGGCGGTGCTATGAACGGCGGATGCTGCCCGGTGGCATGATGCCCGTCACCCAGCTCGTCGCGATGATCCGCAGCTCACCGCCCAAGTCGGCGGCGGGGCTGCTGATGGCCATGCCCGCCGAGCGGCTGCCGGTGGTGACCGCGGCGATGCGCCCCGCCGACGTGGCCCGGCTGGTCCCGGCGCTGCGCCCGGAGGCGCGGCGCCAGCTCGTCCATGCGCTGGCACCCGATCACCTGTTCGAGGTCATTCGCACGGTACCCCTGGAGCAGGCCACCGACCTGCTCCAACTCGTGCCGGCCGAGCGCCTCGCCCCGGTCGTGGCCGGCCTGTCCGACGGCGCGCTGGCGGCGCTGCTCGGCAGCCTGCCGCCGCCGGAGCGGCAGCGGGTCGAGGCGGTCGCCGACCCGCGCCGCGAGCACCGCGTCCTGGGCCTGGCCTACGGCGACGCGGTGGCCCGCGCCCTGCTCCGCGGCAACCTGGAGGTGGCCGAGGAGCGGGACACGCTGCTCGTCACCAAGGGCCGCTGGCGGGTCGCGGTCGCCGCCCGGCACGACGACGACGGGCGAGTCGCGGTGCGCGACGCCGAGGACACCGCCTACCGGTGCCGGGCGACCGGGGCGCTCGCGATCACCGACGTGCCGGCGGCGGACGACGTGCTGCGGTACTGCCGGGAGGCCCGCGACGCCGGCCGGCCGCTGTCGACGGTCACCTGGGTCGACGAGCGGCACGACGGTCAGCTGATCCGGGCCGTCGTCAGCCTGTTCCAGTAGTCCCGGGCCTGATCAGGCCGCTCTCGTAGGCGAAGGCGACCGCCTGCACCCGGTCGCGCAGGTCGAGCTTGGTGAGCATCCGGGACACGTACGTCTTCACCGTGGCCTCGCCCAGGTACAGCTCGGCGGCGATCTCGGCGTTGGACAGTCCCCGCGCGACCAGCCGCAGCACGTCGACCTCGCGCTCGGTGAGGTCCGTGAGCCGCTGGGCGGCCCGCGGGTCGGCCCCGGGCGCGGCCGCGAACGACTCGATGACCCGCAGCGTGACGGCGGGGTCGAGCAGCGCCTGCCCGGCGGCGACGGTCCGCACGGCGTGCACCAGCTGCTCGGGCGGGGCGACCTTCAACAGGAAACCGCTGACGCCGGCCCGGAGCGCCTGCTGTACCGCGGCATCCTCGTCGAACGTGGTCAGGATGACGACCTTGGCGGCCGACTCGGCGAGGATCTGCCGGGCCGCGGTGATCCCGTCGGCGCGCGGCATCCGCACGTCCATGAGGACGACGTCGGGCTCGGTCCGGCGGACCTCGTCGCGGGCCTGGACGCCGTCGGCCGCCTCGCCGACGACCTCGATGTCGGGCTGGTGGTCGAGCAGCATGCGCAGCCCGGCCCGGATCATCGCCTCGTCGTCGGCGATGACGACCCGGATCACCGCTGACCTCCCCTGGCCGGGAACACGGCGTGGACCGCGAAGCCGCCGTCGCCGGTCGGGTTCGCGGCGACCGTGCCGCCGAAGACGGCAACCCGCTCCCGCATCCCGGCCAGCCCGTGCCCCGCGACCGCGCCCCGCTCTCCGCTCGGCTCCGCGGCGGCTCCCCCCGGCTCGTTCTCGACCGTGATCGTCGTCCCGGTCGCTGACACGCCGACCTTGACCGTGGTCGGGACCGGGCCGGCGTGCTTCAGCACGTTGGTCAGGGCCTCCTGCAGCACCCGGTACGCGTTGATGTCGACCGCCCTCGGGACGGCCGTGAGGTCGCCGTCGACGGTGAGGTCCACCGGGAGCCCGGCCGAGCGGACGTCGTCCACGAGATCCTGGGTTCTCGCCAGGGACGGCTGGGGCGCCGACACGGGCTCCCGCAGGACGCCGACGAGGGCCCGGAGCTCCTGGACCGACTCGCGGCCCAGGCGCTCGACGCCCAGCAGCATGTCGGCCTGCGGGGTGCCGGCCGGCAGCGTCGCCCGCACCGCGCCGAGCTGCAGGACCATCACGCTGATCGAGTGTGCCACCGCGTCGTGCATGTCGCGCGCGATCCGCTGCCGCTCCTCGGCGACGACGGCCGCCTCGCGGGCCTCGCGCTCGGCCTCGACGGCCTGGGCCAGCCGGGCCATGAGCTCGGCCCGGTCGCGCAGCCGGCGGGCGAGCAGGCCGACGCCCCAGGCGCCCCAGCACAGTACCCCGAAGAACAGGTTCTCCCAGGCCATCGCGCCCAGGCCGGCGACCGTCGAGCCGGCGGCGCGGCCGGCGATCCAGGTGCCGAGGCTGGCCATGAGCTGCGCGGCGAGGGGCGCGGGCCAGGACGGTGCGGCTCGGCGGTACCCGGCCCAGCCCGGCGCCAGGAAGAAGCCGAACACGGCGGCGCCGGTCGGGCCGTTGAGCCCGCCGGCGACCGCGATCGGGAACGCGAGCGCGACCACGGCGCTGCCCGCGACGGGGAACCAGGCCGCGAGCACGGCGCCGACGACGACCGCGGCCAGCGCGGACGCGGGCGCGGCGGGCGCGGCGCTGAACCCGCTGTCGAGGACGATCTCGACGACCCCGATGACGGCCAGCACCACCGCCGTCGCCCAGGGAACGATCATGCGGGACATGGTTGGACTGTAGGCGGCCCGGGGTGACCGGCGGGTCGGCCGTACGACGGACAGCGTGACCGCGCCACGTCCGCCGTGGGGCGGACGCGCTTCGAGACGCGCGCAGGCAGCGCCGGGGGTGCCCGTTTCCATAGCGTTCCTGGCATGACCGTTACCGAGATCTCCCCCGCCTCGCGGGTCTCCTCCCCCGCTTCGCGGGTGCTTCCGTACGCCGCCGGCCTCGCGCTCATCGTCGGGGCCGGGTGCTTCTTCGCCGGCCTGGCGACGTCCCCGCCGCAGGCCGCCGAGGACAAGGCCGCATACCTGCAGTCCCTGGCCGCCGACCCGTTCCAGACCCAGCTGTCGGCGCTCTTCCTGCACTACGGCAACCTGCTCATGGGCGCCGGCCTGCTCGCCCTGCCGTTCCTGGTCCGCGGCCGCAAGGGCTTCGCCCTCACCGCGGTCGGCGCGCTGCTGGGCGCCCTGACGCTGCTGGAGATGTCCGGCGCGCTGCTGTCCGACTGGTTCCACATGGAGATCGGCCGCAACCTGCCGGCGGACCAGGCGGTCGCCCTGTCCGACAAGGTGCTCGCCCACCCGGCCCAGCAGCTGGCGTTCAGCCCCGGCCCGCTGGTGTCGCTCGCCCTGCTGCTGACGTTCGTGGGCCTGGCCCGGGCGGGGGTGCTGGGCTGGTGGACGGTCCCGGCGATCGTGGCCGGGTACGCCGGCCTGCTGTTCATGCCCTACGACACGCCCATCCTGCCGGCCGTCGGCACCATCCCGATGCTCGCGGTGCTGGTCATCGCGGGCCTCCGCACGATCAGCCGGGCCCGGCTGCGGCCGGCGGTAGCGATCGCGTAGCCCGCTGCGGCAGTCTGACGCATGACGATCAGCCTTGATGCATCGCGCGTGATGCATCAAGGCTTTCACGTCGAGCGGGACGAGCCGGAGGCGGACGGCGAGCGGGTCCGGGTGCGGGTCACCGCCACCGCCGTGAACCCGGTCGACTCCGCCGTCCTGGCCGACCTGCTGGCGCGGCTCGCGTCCGGCGCGTTGCGCACCCGGATCGCCGACCGGCTGCCGCTGGCCGGCGCGAGCGAGGCGCACGCCCGGGCCGAGGCCGGGGGCTTCCGCGGCAAGCTGATGCTGCTGCCCTAACCGACGCGGATGGCGTTGATGTCGGGGGCCGAGCCCGCGTCGTTGAAGAAGCGGATCCAGGACGTGCCGGCCGGGACGTGGACGCGCAGGTCGACGCGGGCCGGGATCAGCCAGTCCCGGGCGCCGGTGAGGTTCAGGGTGTGTACCGGCCCGTCGTTGACGGTGACCATGAGGGTGCGGGGCTCCGCGGTCTCGTAGGTCACCGTCAGGGTCCGGGTGCCCGCCGCCGGCACGTCCGGGACGCGGATGGCGAGGGTGTTCGGGCCGCCGATGTAGCCGACCCGGCTCCCGCCCTCGCACGACGGGCACTCGATGATCCGCGCGCCGTTGCGCAGGTTCGCCGGGTCGGCCGCATGCCGGGTGATCGGGACGAAGCCCCGCGGCGAGACGACAGCGGACAACGATGCCGCCGGGGACGGCGCGGACGGGGACGGGGCGGCGGCAGCAGGGGGCGACGCAGCGGCCACGGTCGGCGGCTCGGGCGACGGCATCACCAGCGGAGGAACGAACGCCGCCGTCGCGGCGAGTGCCGCGAACAGCGCCGCCCAGCCCAGGCGCCGCCCCGCGATCGGCCGCGAGCCGGCGGGGCGGTCCCCCGCCGTCACCGGTGGCCGGTCCACCGCAGGACCGCCTCCGTGCGCGAGCCGACCCGCAGCTTCGCGAAGATGCGGTGCAGGTGGTTCTTCACCGTCTTCTCCGTCAGGAGCAGGCGGTGGGCGATCGCCGCGTTCGACAGGCCCTCGGCCAGCAGGTCGAGCACGTCGCGTTCGCGGGTCGTCAGGCCGTACCGCGTCTGGACCAGCCGGTGCCGCTCCACCTCCCGCTCCCGGGTCACCTGCTCCCGCACCGACGCCGTCGCCACCGCCGCGGCCGCCGGGGAGAGCCAGCCCTGCCCGGCGGCGACGGCGAGCACCGCGCGGCGCAGGTCGGCCGGGTCGAACTCCCCGTGGACCAGGTAGCCCCGGGCGCCGCCGCGGAGCATGTCGGCGATGAGCCGCGGGGAGCCGTCGCTGGTCAGCACCAGCACGCTCGTGTGCCGGCTGAGCTCGGCCAGCACCGAGAGCCCGTCGGCCACCGGCATCCGATGGTCGAGCAGCGTCACCGCCGGGCGGGCGGAGCGGGCGCCGGCCACCGCCTGCCGGCCGTCGGCGGCCTCGGCGACCACGGTCAGCTCGTCGGCGCACTCGAGGTACTCCCGCAACGCCCGCCGCACGATCGGGTTGTCATCGACGATCATCACGCTCGTCACGGCACCAGCACCTCGACGCTCGTCCCGGCGCCGGGCGCGGAGACGACCCGCAGCGAGCCGGACACCGCGCGGGCCCGCTCGGCCATGCCCACGATCCCGTACCGGTCGGAGGCGCGCAGCTCCAGCAGGTCGGCCGGCACGGCGAAGCCGCGCCCGTCGTCGCGGACCAGCAGCCGCAGCCCGCGCGGGCCGCCGGACAGCCGGACGACGATCCGCCCGGCGCCGGCGTGGCGGGCCGCGTTGTGCAGCGACTCCTGCAGGATGCGGCAGATCTCGTACCGCACCGCGACCGGCGGGTCGACGTCGGCGACCACGACGTCGACGGGAACGCCGGTGCGGCTCGACCACCGCGAACAGATGCCGGACACCGCCGACGCGAAGTCCTCGTCGGGCCGGTCCAGGCGCAGCCCGTCGACCAGGTCGCGCGCCTCGCGGGCGGCCGCGGCGGCGCCGTCGGAGACGGTCGCGGCCAGCCGCTCGGCCAGGTCGGGGTGGCGGCGCAGCGACTGCGGCAGCGCGAGGGCCGCGAACGACACCCCGCGCAGCGTCTTGGCGACCGAGTCGTGCAGCTCGCGGGCCAGCCGCGCCCGCTCGTCGGCCGCGGCGGTGCGCTGGGCGGCGGCGACGACCTCGACCGACAGGGCGACCGAGCGGGTCAGCGCGGCGGTCCCGGCGGCGGCGCCGGCCGCGGCGAGCGGGCACGCGATCGGGAAGGTCAGCACGAAGCCGGCCAGGGTGGGATCCGTCGTGGCCAGAACGGACCCGGCCACGACGTACCCGGCGGCGGCGTGGACGGCGGCCACGGGGAGGGCGCGCAGGCCGAGCAGGACGCCGGCGAGGGCGGAGGCGCCGGCGGCGGCGCAGAAGTACGCCACGCTTCCGTGGCTCAGTGCGAGCACCGCCACGACGACGAGGGAGTCCACGGCGAGGATCGCGGGCACCCGCAGGACCACCCGGGGATCGCGGGCGAGGAGCACCAGCCCGGCGGCCGTGGTGGCGGCGACCAGCCCGGCCACCGCGAGCACCGGTCGCGGGTCGGCGACCAGCCGCAGCCCGGTGGCGGCCGCCACGACCGTGACGGCGGCCCGGCCGAGCAGCACCGCCCGCCCGAGCGCGGCCCGCGCCACCGATGGGTGCATGCGGGGGACTTTACAACCAGGATCCTCGATCTCAGGGTGGCGGGAGACGCCGGCCGCGGACCATCACCTGGCGCCGCCCGATCTCGGCGCCGGCGCTGGTCACCTGGACGCCGTCGACGAAGTACCAGGCGGCCACCCAGGGCGATCCGTTACACCACCCCGGTGTCAGCGGACCTGGGCGCCGTACACGTGGTCGACGGTCATCGTCATCAGGACGCGGCGGTCGGCGACCATGACCGCGCGATACTCGGCCCAGTCGGGGTGCTCGCCCGCGGCCCGCCGGTAGTAGTCGACCAGGGCCTCGACCTCCGGGCCGTCCGGGTCGTCGCTCGGGCCCGTCAGCGTGGCCACGCCCTCGGCCGTGGCCCACGACCAGCCGTCGGCCGCGGTGACCTCCAGCGTGGCGCGCGGGTCGCGGCGCAGGTTGGCCGTCTTGGCCCGGCCCTCCGTCATCGAGACGTGGATGACCCCGCGCTCCGGGTCGTAGAACGGCGTCACCGGCGAGAGCTGCGGGCGGCCGTCGGCCTTGATCGTCGCGAGGATTCCGAGGCGGGCGGCGGCGAGCAGCTCGCGCGGGTCGAAGTTCGTCACGACCTGAACGTTAACACCCGTGTGAAGCTGTGGCCGGGATGCGGGTTCCTACCCCCGGCTCGGGGATAGGAACCCGCCCGCCCGGGGTTAGAACGTGCCGGCGGTGTTGCACTTCGCCTTCTGCACGACGCAGTTCTTCACCCGCTTGGCCTGGGCCGCGTTGTCCCAGGCCAGGAACGAGTCGCCGTGGAAGGAGGAGGCCATGCCGGAGGAGAGGGTGAACCCGTCGGCCGAGCCGCTCGTCGGGTAGGCGAGCACGAACGAGATCGACGGGATCGCCACCGGGAACGCGCCGCCGCAGGTGCCCGTGTAGCTGTAGGCGACGTGCGAACGGTGGTCCGGGCTGTCCAGGTGCGTGCCGTCCCAGCAGTCCTGGAACACCAGCTGGAACATGAGCGTCGCGCCGGGTGCGCACCGCGGCCAGTTCCCGTCGGCGCTGCGCCCGATCTCGCCGCCGGGCCCGGCGCAGTAGAACTGGTTGACCGAGCCGGCGGGCGTCGCCTGCTGCAGCTTCGCGTCACCGGCGATCATCCGGAACCCCTGCGGGAACGGCACCGTCTTCGACGAGTCGGTGAGGCGGGACCCGTAGTAGACGACCACGCCCTTCGGTTCGACGGCCGCCCCGCGCTCGTAGAGCGTCGGCACCCAGTAGGCGGACAGGTCGGGGGCCGGCGCACAACTGGTCCCGGCGTTGGCCAGCAGCGTGTCGGCGGTACTGCTGGCGCTGGTGCTGCGGTTGCCGAGGAAGCTGTGCATGTGCGACGCGCCCGGCAGGCCCGGGAAGACGATCGGGTCGTCCTTGAGCGAGTGGCTGTAGGTGCAGGTCGCGTTGAACTCGGGCACCCGGACGGCGTCGGCGGGCGCGGGGTCCATCGGCAGCGCGTTGAACGCGGCGAGCTGCGCGTTCCACTTCGCGGGGTCGACGTCGACCCACCCGGTGGGCTGGGCGGTGCCGCCGCTCGCGAACGAGAACCAGTTGATGTTCACGAAGTCGGCGCCGCCCGGGCTGCGCATGACGGCGAAGACCGGCTGGCTTCCGGTGGGGTGGGTGGCGACGGTACCGCTGAGCGTCGTCCACGCCTGCCACCCGCCGGTCGCCCCGATCGTGAACTGCGTGAGCACGGGCCCGGTGACCGACCCGGTGCGCAGCTCGACCGTCCCGCCTCCGACGGCGGACGCGACGCGGGCGCCGACCGTGATCGGCCCGGCGGCGCCCAGGTCCACGCCGTCGTACCGCAACCAGTCACCGTTGGCGAGATACCCGACGGCCTGGCCGCCGCCGGCGTCGACGGTCCCTTCGACCTGCGCCCCGGACTGCGCGGCGAAGGCCTCGGCCTGGACGGTGACCGACGTGGCGGCGTTCGCGAGTCGCATCGTCGCGACGGTGGCGGCCGCCAGCGCAATGCAGACGATGCCGGCGATCCGCA
Organism: Dactylosporangium sucinum; assembly: GCF_014647515.1. Taxonomy (GTDB): domain Bacteria; phylum Actinomycetota; class Actinomycetes; order Mycobacteriales; family Micromonosporaceae; genus Dactylosporangium; species Dactylosporangium sucinum. The sequence goes on from NZ_BMPI01000015.1 coordinate 177,562, forward strand.
CGAGACCGGAGCGCCGGCGTCTGAGCTCGGACACGGTTCCTCCTAGCTGTTTCGGCCCGGCGGCGAGGGCGGTCCGCCGTGGTTGACGGGGCCCTCACGCTAAGCGCGCCGGCGCCCCGCTGGCGTGAGCCTTTGGACCCACGAGAGAGCGCTCTCTGTGCCCAATTCCCGGGTATCGTGCTTGCACTTGCGGCTAGGCAGGCGCCCGCCGCCGCCTTGTGCGTCGATCTTGCAGTCGTGGTGCCGGGACACTCCGTGAACGTCCGGTTTGTCAGGCACCACAACTGCAAGATCGACGAGGATGGACCACGGAGGGGACGGTATGCGCAGCGCGCAGTGGTACTCGGGGGACGATCGGAACTCCTACATCCACCGCGCCTGGATGCGGCGCGGGCTGCCGGCCGACGCGCTCACCGGGCAGCGGCCGCAGATCGCCATCGCCAACACCGCCTCGGACCTCACGCCCTGCAACAGCCACCTCGACGAGGTCGCCGAGCACGTCAAGCGCGGCGTCTGGGAGGCCGGCGGCGTCCCGCACAACCTGCCCGTCGTCTCGATCGGGGAGACGCAGGTGCGGCCGACCGCGATGCTCTGGCGGAACATGGCCGCGATGGCCGCCGAGGAGATGTTCCGGGCCAACCCGGTCGACGGCGTCGTGCTGCTCGGCGGGTGCGACAAGACCATCCCGGCGCTGCTCATGGCCGCCGCCTCCGTCGACCTGCCCGCGCTCGTCGTGCCCGGCGGGCCGATGCTCACCGGGACGTTCCGGGGCACGCCGCTCGGCTGCGGCACCGACGTGTGGCGGCTGTCCGAGGAGGTCCGCGCGGGGACGCTCTCGGAGCAGGCGTTCCTCGACTCCGAGTCGTCGATGATCCGCAGCCGGGGCCACTGCAACACCATGGGCACGGCGTCCACCATGGCCATCATGGCCGAGGCGCTCGGGATGACGATCCCGGGCACGGCCGGCATCCCGGCGCCGGACAGCCGGCTGCTGGTCCGGGCCCACGAGGCGGGCAAGCTCGCCGTGCGGCTCGTCGACGAGGGCGTCCGGCCGTCGCGGGTCATCAGCGCCGGGTCGTTCCGCAACGCCATCGTCGCCCTGGCCGCGACCGGCGGGTCGACCAACGCCGTGGTGCACCTCCTCGCGATCGCCGGGCGGGTGGGGGTACCGCTGAACCTTCAGGACTTCGACGACCTCGGATCCGACGTTCCCCTCCTCGTCGACCTGCAGCCGGCCGGCCGGCACCTGATGGAGGACCTGCACCGGGCGGGCGGGCTGGCGGCCGTGCTGCGGGAGGTCGCCGACCTGCTCGACCCGGACGCGCTGACGGTGACCGGTCGGCCGTTCGTCGAGCATCTCGCGGAGGCCGAGATCTGGGACCGGGAGGTGATCCGCCCCCGCGAGACGCCGCTGCAGCCGGCCGCCGGGATCGCGGTGCTGCGCGGGAACCTCGCGCCGGACGGCGCCATCATCAAGCCGGCGGCCGCGTCCCCGCACCTGCTGCGGCACCGGGGGCGGGCGCTGGTCTTCGACTCGATCGAGGACTTCCACGCGCGCGTCGACGACCCCGAGCTGGACGTCGACGCCGACAGCGTGCTGATCCTGCGGGGGTGCGGGCCCAAGGGGTACCCCGGAATGCCCGAGGTCTCGAACATGCCCCTGCCCGCCAAGCTCCTGCACCTGGGCGTGCGCGACATGGTGCGCATCTGCGACGGCCGGATGAGCGGCACCGCCTACGGCACCGTCGTGCTCCACGTGGCGCCCGAGGCGGCGGCCGGCGGGCCCCTCGACCGGGTCCGCACCGGCGACTGGGTCACGCTCGACGTGCCCGGCCGCACCCTGCACGTCGAGGCCGACCTCGACGCCCGCGAGCCGTCCGAGGCGTTCCGGGCCGCGCTCGCCCGGCCCCGGCGCGGCTGGGAGCGGCTCTACGTGCAGACGGTCATGGGCGCCGACACGGGCGCCGACCTCGACTTCCTCATCGGGGCGAGCGGCGACGCGGTGTCTCGCGAGTCGCATTAGGCCCTGTTGCACACCTGGGGTCGGAGCGCGGCGGAGTCCAGACTTCTCCTGGCGGTGCCCCGCGGAAGTCCGGCTGCCGGTGTTGTAACCGGGCTTTCGCGGGGTGCCGCCAGGAGAAATCTGGACTCCGCCGCAGCCCGGCCCCAGTTGTGCAACAGGGCCTAAGCTGCCCGAACCGCCTGCCGATGGTGTACGAGTGCGGGACAGGTTGTGGCTTTTGTGGGCGTTCATCGGAGCGGCGGCGACGGCCGGCTACTTCGCGCTGCCCGCCCACACGCTGCCGCGCAGCCTCGCCTACGACGCGATCGGCTTCGTCTCGGCGCTGGTGATGCTCGCCGCGGCCCGCCGCAACTCCCGCACCAGGCGCCTCGCCTGGCTGCTCATGGCGGCCGGCACCGCCGTGTGGTCCGGCGGCGACTTCGTCTACACCTACTACGAGTACGGCCTGCACGCGGCGCCGTTCCCGTCGTTCGCCGACGTGCTGTACCTCAGCGCCTACCCGCTCATGATCGGCGGCCTCTTCCTGCTGGCCCGCGACCGGGGCCGCGGCCGCGCGGTCATCGTCGACGCGGCGATCGTCGCCATCGGCGCCGGCCTGGTGCTGTGGACGTTCGTCATGCAGCCCATCGCCCAGGACGCCAGCATCTCGGGCGGCACGCGGCTCATCGCGCTCGCGTACCCGGCGGCCGACGTGCTGCTGCTCGCGATGGTCGCCCGCCTGCTGGTGTCCGGCGCCGCCCGCGACCCGAGCGTCCGGCTCCTCGTCGCCGCGCTGGGCCTGCTGCTGGCGGCCGACATCGCGTACTCGGTCGTGAACGCGTACACCTCCTACGACGGCGGGTTGTTCGACGCCGGCTGGCTGCTGTCGTACGCGCTGTGGGCCGCGGCCGCCCTGCATCCGGCCGTCCGCGCGCCGGCCGGCCCGCCGCGGCCGGACAGCGGTCGCCCGCGGCTGGTCCTGCTCGCCTGCTCGTCGCTGCTCGCCCCGGCGATGCTGCTCGTGCAGGGCCTGCAGGACCCGCGCGCCATCGAGTGGCAGGCCGACGGGATCGGCGCCGGTGCGCTGTTCCTGCTGGTCGTGGCCCGGATGGCCGGGCTGGTGCGGGAGGTGCACACGCTCGCGATGCGCGACGAGCTCACCGGGCTGGCCAACCGGCGCGAGCTGGAGCACCGCATCCGGGCCGCGCTCGGCACGGGTGCGGAGGTCGCGCTGATCGACCTGGATGATTTCAAGGGGATCAACGACCGGCTCGGTCACGGCGTGGGCGACCGGCTCCTGGTGGCGGTCGGCGAACGCCTCACCGCCGCCGTCGCTCCCGGCGGCACCGTGGCCAGGCTGGGCGGCGACGAGTTCGCGGTGCTGTTGTCCGCTTCGCCGGCGGCGCTGGTGACCGTCCTGTCCGAGCCGTTCGTGATCGGCCCGCACCATCTGCTGGTCCGGGCCAGCGTCGGCGTGGCCGACTGCCGCGGCACCGATGACCCGTTCGAGCCGCTGCGCCGGGCCGACGTGGCGATGTACGCGGCGAAGGTCACCGGCGGGCGGCACGTGCGGTACACCCCGGAGCTCGACGCCCGGTCGAGCGAGCAGGCTTCGCTGGGCGCGGCGCTGCGGTGCGCGCTGGACGAGGGCCAGTTCTTCCTGGTGTACCAGCCGATCGTCGCCCTGCCGTCGACCCGCGTCGCGGGCGTCGAGGCCCTGGTCCGCTGGCGCCACCCGGTCCACGGGCTGGTCAGCCCGGCCGACTTCGTGCCGGTGGCCGAGCACAACGGCCTGATCGTCGAGCTGGGCGCGTGGATCCTCCGCGAGGCCTGCACGCGCATGGAATCATGGCGCCGCGCTGACGATGCCTCGGCCCCGGCGAAAATGAGTGTGAACGTGTCGGCGCGCCAGCTGTCAGAGCCCGACTTCGCCCAGGTTGTCGCAACGGTACTGCGGGAGACCGGCCTGCCCGCGTCGTACCTGGCACTTGAGGTGACCGAGACGGCGGTCTTCGACAGCACCGTGGCCCTCGACACGCTGCGCGCCGTGAAGGCCCTGGGTGTGCGCATCGCCCTGGACGACTTCGGCACCGGCCACTCGTCGCTGGGCCTGCTGCGCACGGCGCCGGTCGACATCCTGAAGGTCGACAAGAGCTTCATCGACGACCTGGCCGTCCCGGGAGCCCAGGCGGCGATCGTGACCGCCTTGATCGACGTGAGCAACCACCTGGGCCTGACGGCGATCGCCGAGGGCGTGGAGACCCCGGAGCAGGCGGAGCGGCTGGTGGCGATGGGGTACCGGTTCGCGCAGGGCTACCTGTTCGGCCGCCCGACCCCGGACCCGGACTTCGCCGCGCCCCTGGCCCTGGCGACGGCCGAACCGCACCCGTAGCGGCCACCCACGCTCATGATCTGTGGGAACATCTGGCGGCCAGGACGACCAGAAGTTTCCAGCCATCATGGCGGTCATCGCCGGAGGGCGGGCGCTGCGGGCCGCGCGGACGTACAGGCCCCGGCCGGCGTTACCGGCAGGTCATGACGAGGTCGGGTACGCCGAGAGGCTCGGGCCGCAGGCCCGGTCGCCGGGGTTCGCACGTAGCACAGCTGGTTGGCGGAGACGGACGGGAATCGAACCCGCCTGGCCCGGATGCCGGACCACCTCGGTTTTGAAGACCGGGAGGGGCACCAGCCACCCGCACGCCTCCACCGCCACCCTAGCAATACGCTCGGACCATGACGTACGCCGACGTGAACGGGGTTTCCCTGTGGTTCGAGGAGTTCGGGGAAGGCGCGCCGCTCGTCCTCCTGCACGGGGGATTCTGGTCGATTCCCCTCTTCGGGGACCTGCTGCCCGCGCTCGCCGCGCGGCGGAGAGTCGTCGCCGTGGAGTTGCAGGGGCATGGGCACACGGCTGACGTCGAGCGGGCGCTCGCCTACGAGACGCTGGCGGACGACGTGGCGGGGCTCGTGGCCCAGCGATTCGGCACGCCCGTCGACGTCATGGGCTACTCGCTCGGGGCCGGGACCGCGCTCCGGGTCGCCATCCAGCATCCCGCGCAGGTCAGGAACCTGGTCGTCGTCTCCACCGCCGCCAAGAGTGCCGGGTGGTATCCCGAGGTCAGGGAGGGGATGGCGCAGCTCGGACCGGCGGCCGCCGAGCAGATGCGCCAGAGTCCCCTCTACGCGCGATACGAGGCCGTCAACCCGCGGCCCGAGGACTGGCCCCGGCTCGTGACCAAGATGGGCGAGATGGTGCGCAAAGAGTATGACTGGTCGGAGGAGATCGCCGGTATCCGAGCCCGGACCATGCTGATCTTCGCCGATGCCGACTCCATTCCGGTCACGCACATCGCGGAGTTCTACGGGCTGTTCGGCGGTGGGCAGCGCGACGCGGGGTGGGACGGGGCGCTGCGGGCCGCGGCCCGGCTCGCGGTGCTGCCGGGGAGGACCCACTACGACGTCATGGCCGCCCCCGAGCTTCCCGCGCTGGTCGACGAATTCCTCGCATGATGGATATCAGACTGCTCGGGCCCCTGGAGGTCAGGGACCGCGAGGGCAGGACCATCGACATCGGCGGCGCGCGGCTGCGGCTCCTGCTCATTCTACTCGCCCTGGAGCCCGGGAAGGTCGTCACCGCCGGGCGGCTCATCGACGGCATCTGGGGCGACCAGCCGCCCGCCGGCGCCGGGAACGCGCTGCAGTCGCTGGTCTCGCGGCTGCGGCGGCTGCTGCCCGACGGGGTCCTGCACGCCCGGCCGGCCGGGTACCTGCTCGACGTCGACCCCGACGACGTCGACTGCTTCCGGTTCGAGCGACAGCCCCAGGCAGCCGGGGAACTGTGGCGAGGGACCGCGCTCGCCGACGCGGGCGACGCACCGTGGGCGACGAGCTGGCGGGTCCGGTTCGACGAGCTGCGACTGACCGTCGCCGAGGCCGGGACGCCGGACATCCCCGAGCTGGAGGCGCTCGCCGCCGCCCACCCGCACCGGGAGCGCATCGCCGGGCTGCTCATGCGCGCGCTCCATCAGCAGGGTCGCACGCCCGAGGCGCTCATGGTGTTCGAGCGGTACCGCCGGCGCCTCGCCGACGAGCTCGGGACCGACCCGGCGCCGAGCCTGGCACGGCTGCACCTCGAACTGTTGCGGGCCGGCGAGCCCGCCGTCCAGGGCAACCTCCGCACCCCGCTGACCAGCTTCGTCGGGCGGGACGTGGAGGTACGCAACCTGGCCCGGACCGTCGCGTCGAACCGGCTGGTGACGCTCGTCGGGCCGGGCGGGGCGGGCAAGACGCGCCTGTCGCTGGAGGCCGGCCGGGCGCTCGCCCCGGCGCCGCCCGACGGCGTGTGGCTCGTCGAGCTGGCCCCGGTCACCGCCCCGGCCGACGTCGTGCAGGCGGTGTGGGCGGCGCTCGGCATGCGCGACCCGGCCGGCGGCGCCGCGCCCGGGCTGCTGGCGGCCGGCCGCGACGGGTCCGACTCGACCGGCCGGCTGTGCAACGCGCTCGCGCTGCGGCGCCTGACGATCGTCCTCGACAACTGCGAGCACGTGGTCGCGGCCGCGGCCGAGCTGGCCGACCGGCTGCTCGGCGCCGGCCCGGACCTGCACGTGCTGGCCACCAGCCGCGAACCGCTCGGGATCACGGGCGAGGTGCTGCACCCGGTCGAGCCGCTGCCGCTGCCTCCCGCGGACGCGGATCCGGCGAGCGCCCGGGACTTCGCGTCGGTGCTCCTCTTCCTCGATCGGGCGGCATTGGTACGGCCGGAGCTCGCGACCGATCGGGACAGCGTTGCCGCCATGGTCCGCATCTGCCGCGCCCTCGACGGCATGCCGCTGGCGATCGAGCTGGCCGCCGCCCGGTGCCGCACGCTGGCGCCGGCCCAGATCGCCGACCGGCTCGACGACCGGTTCCGGCTGCTGACCCGCGGCAGCCGCACCGCCCTGCCCCGGCACCAGACCCTGCGGGCGACCGTCGACTGGAGCTGGGACCTGCTCGACGCGGCCGAGCGGGCGATGCTGCGCCGCCTGGCCGTGTTCCCGGGCGGGGCCACGCTGGAGTCGGCCGCCGCCGTCTGCGACCCCGGCGGCGAGCTCGGCGACCCCCTCGAACTGCTCACCACGCTCGTGGACAAGTCGCTGCTGCTCGTCGACGACGCCGGGCGGTACCGCATGCTGGAGACCATCCGCGCCTACGGCCTGGAGCGCCTCGACGAACAGGGCGAGACGGCGGCGCTGCGGGCCCGGCACGGGGCGTGGTTCCTCGACCTGATCGAGCGGCTGGAGGGCCGGCTGCGCACCCGCGACCAGCTGGCGGCGCTCGCCGCGATCAGCGCCGAGCACGACAACGTCCACGGCGCGCTGCGCCGGGCCATCGCGGACGGCGACGCCGCGACGGCCACCCGGTTCGTCGCGGGCGTCGGCTGGTACTGGTGGCTCGGCGGCCACCGGGTCGAGGGCGCCGCGCTCGCCGCCGCCGCGCTGATGCTGCCCGGCGAGGTCGACCCCGACGTGCGGGCCCTCGCCTGCGGGGTCGCGGCCGTCAACGGGTTCGACGGGCTCGGCGACACGACGATGCTGAACGACTGGTTCCGGGAGGCGCTCACCTACCGCGGCCCCAACTCGATGTTCCGGCTGTTCGAGGCGGTCGCCGGCCTGTTCCGCGACGGCCCGACGCCCGAGGTCATGGCCCGCATCGAGCGCCTCGCCGACGACCCCGAGCCGTGGACGGCCAGCCTGGGCCACCTGCTGCACGGCCACACGCTGCTCAACGTCGGCGGCCGGTTCGGCGAGGCGGCCGGCGAGTTCCGCGCCTCGCTGGACGGCTTCCGCGCGCTCGGCGAGCGGTGGGGCATGGCGTTCGCGCTCGCGGCGCTGGCCGAGGTCATCGCCCGGGACGGCCGGCACGAGGAGGCGATCGGGCACTTCGAGGAGGCGCTGCGGTACCTCCGGGAGCTCGGCGCCACCGAGGACCGCCCGGTGACCGAGGTCCGGCTGGCCCAGCTGTACGGCCTGCTCGGCCGGTTCGACAAGGCGGAGGAGACGCTCGCCGAGGCGCGGCGCACGGCGCAGCGGTCGGGGGTGCCGGACAGCATCGCCTTCGTCGAGTACGCGTTCGCGCACCGGGCGCTGCGCCTCGGCGACCTCGACCAGGCCCGGGCCCGGTTCGCGCACGCCCTCGCGCTGGTCGGCGACCACCGGGTCTCGCCGCAGATGATGGCCATGCTCACCAGCGGGCGGGCGCTGCTGCTGGCGCTGGACGGCGACCGCCCGGCCGCCGGCGCCGCGCTCCGGGAGGCCTTCGCGCACGCCCGCGCATCGTTCGACGCCCCGGTCGTCGGCACCGTCCTCGACGACGCGGCCGAGATCGCGCTGCTGCTCGGCGACCCGGCCCGGGCCGTCACGCTGGCCGCCGGGGCCGACGCGGTGCGCGGCGGGCCGGACCGCACCCGGCCGTGGACCGCGGCGGTCGCCGCCCGGGCCGGCGCCGCCCTCGGCGACGCCGACCGGGCCGCCGCAACATCGCTCGGCGCGGCCACCACGATCGACACCGTCGATCGATTGTTGGCGGCGCCACAGTAAATTCTGTTGAGCCGGACCCGGGATCGGTGGAGGCTGGTACACCGCCACCAAACACCCCGGGGGATCCACCATGCGCCTGATCCGTGACCTCTGGGCCACGTCACCGGGCCGGACCGGTGTCGTGGCCCTCCTCATCGTGTTCGGCGCCGTCGGCCAGGCCGTGGCCGCGGCCGTCGGTGGGGCCGTCCTGATCCATCGATCATGGACTATGTTCGCGGTGCTGGCCGTGGCGCTCGCCGCGGCCGTGCTGACCGATCTCGCGGTATCGCTCATCATGGCCGGACTGACCGCCGACTGGGCCGCCGACGTTCGTCGGCGGCTCTGTCGTGTGGCCTTCGGTCAGGACCTGCCGACCCTGGAGACCACCCCGGTCGGCGAGCTGCTCGACCGCATCGACGGCGATGTCTACCAGGTCGCCGCCGAGCTGCGCAACAGCGGCGTGCGGATCGCCCAGTCGGTGGCCTTCACCGTGCTGTCGATCGGCACCACCCTGTTCGTCTGGTGGCCGGCCGGCGTCGGCATGCTCGTGCTGACCGCCGGGCTGACCATCGCGCTGCGCAAGCCCACGGCGAAGATCGCCTCGCTGCGGATGGGCGAGGAGGAGGCCTGGAGCGATCTCGCCGCGGTCATGGAGGAGTCGATCCACGGTCAGGACGACGTGCGGACCACGCTCGCCCGGCCCTACGTGCTGCGTCTCTACGCGCGGCGGGCCAGCCGGGTGCTCTCCCGCGGCCGGAAGGTGTGGAACCGCTCGGCCGCGGTCACCGCGTCGGCGTCCGGCGTCGTGCGGCTCGGCATCGCCCTGGTCGTGCTCGGCGGCGTGTGGGCGCTCGCGACCGATCGGATCGACGGCGCTCAGCTCACGGCCGTGTGGCTGCTCGCGCTGGGCTTCGGCGCCACCGTCGAGCACACCAGCCGGATGGTGCCGGAGCTGCAGTACGCGCTCGGCGCCTGGGGCCGCGTCCAGCTGCTGCGCGACTCGAAGCAGGAGCCGGCCGGCGGCGTCGCGCCCACGCCCGGTGACCTCAGCGTCCGCGGGCTCACGTTCCGGTACGGCGAGACGGCCCACCGCCCGGCGCTGCTGGACGTCTCGCTGACGTTCCGCCGCGGCCGGTCGTACGCGCTCGTCGGCCGGACCGGATCGGGCAAGTCGACGCTGGCCAAGGTCCTGACCCGGGCCGTCGACCTGCCGCGGGGCACGGTGTTCCTGGGCGACACCGATCTCCTCGACATCGACGTCGAGCAGCTGCGCAGGTTCATCGCGGTGGTACCGCAGCGCACCGAGATCCTGGCCGGCACCCTGGCGGAGAACATCGCGCTGTTCGACGAGGACCTCCTCGACGCCGCCGCCCGGGCGGTCGACGAGCTGGGCCTCGCCGGCTGGGTCGCCGACCTGCCCGACGGCCTCGACACCCGGCTCGGCGAGGGCGGCCACGTGCTGTCGGCCGGGCAGGAGCAGCTCGTCGCGTTCGCCCGGATCACGGTCCGCGACCCGCAGGTCGTGATCCTCGACGAGGCGACGGCGCGGCTCGACCCGGTGACCGAGCAGCGGGTGCAGCGGGCCACCGAGCGGATGCTGCGCGGGCGGATCGGCATCATCGTCGCCCACCGGCTGTCGTCGGTGCGCAACTGCGACGAGGTGGTGGTCCTCGCCGACGGCCAGGTCGTGGAGGCCGGGCCGCTGGCGGCCTCTTCGCGCTTCGCGGAGCTGCTGGCGACGAGCGGTGCCTCGTCCCCGGTCGTGCCCCGCAGTGCGTGGCCGACGTCCCTGCTCGACGCCGTGAGCGTCCCGAAGGCCGACCCGCCGCCGCTGCCCGACCTGCCCAGGGCGCGCACGATGTGGAACATCTTCAAGCTGGCGACCAACGACGCCCGGTTCGGGCTCCTGTCGGTGCTGATGTTCTCCGTCATGGTGCTGCTCGGCCTCGATGGCTCGGTGCTGCCGTGGCTCTGGGCCGACCTGGTCGACGGCGCCGGCGACACGCTCTGGCCGGCCATCGGGATCGTGTGCGGCCTGCTGCTGCCGCTCGCCCTGCCGTACTACACGGGCAAGTGGTTCCCCGAGTGGTGGGTCCGCCAGCTCCTGCGCATCAGCCTGCGGCTCGTGCACGGGCAGACCGGCCCCCGCCGGGTCAGCAAGCACACCCCGGCCGAGGTCGTCGCGCAGGGCGGTGACACCGAGCGGGTGGTCGTGCTGGCCGACAACCTCGTCGACCAGTGGATCTGCCTGTTCGTGCTGGTGTCGATGACGGTCGTGTCCGGCTCGATCGTGCCGGCGCTGTTCATGGCCGGGACGATCGTGCTGTCCGGGCTGGCCGCGACCCTGTTCGGCCCGTCGCTGAAGCGCTCGGCGCAGAAGACGGTCGCCGCGCGGGCGGCGTTCGCCACGTCGCTCGTGTCGTCGCTGTCCGCGGCGCGCACGGTCAAGCTGGCCGGGGCCACCGTCCCGGTGCTCGCCCACCTGGCCCGCCTCGACCGGGTCCGCAGCGACCGCCAGCGGTTCGAGATCTCGGTCCAGGTCTGGGCCCGCTCGACCCCGGCCCTGGCCAGCGGCCTGCTCCCGATCGGGGCGTGGGCGCTGCTGCTCACCGGCGCGCTGTCCCCGGGCGCCGCGCTCGTCGCGGTGTCGACGCTGGGCTCGGCGCGCTGGTTCGCCTGGACCACGGCGTCGCTGATCTCGCAGCTGCCGTCGGCCCGCGTGTGGACGCGCCGGACGGTCGCGATGAGCGGCGTCGGCGAGTACGCGGCGGCGGTCCAGGGCGTCGACCTGTCGGCCGGCACCGCGCCGGCCCCGAAGGCCGCGCCCCGCCACCCGCTGCGCCGCCTCGACCTGGACGGCTTCACGGCCGTGCACGAGGACGGCACGGTGGCGGTCCGCGACCTCGACCTGTCGATCGAGCGCGGCCAGCTGGTGCTGGTCGTCGGCCCCGTCGGGTCGGGCAAGTCGAGCCTGCTGCGCGCCCTGGCCGGCATCGTCCACCACACCGGGAAACTGAAGTGGAACGGCGAGCCGGTGACCGAGCCGGAGATGTTCCTGCGCCCGAACCAGATCGGCTACGTGGCCCAGCTGCCGCGGGTGCTGTCCGGGACGGTCGCCGACAACATCCGCCTGGGCCACGAGGTCGACGCCGACAGCGCCGTCTCGACGGCCCAGCTGGAGCACGACCTGGCCGCCGCGGGCGCGGGGCTGGGCCTGCTCATCGGCCACAAGGGCACCCGCCTGTCGGGCGGCCAGCTCCAACGCCTGGCGCTGGCCCGCGCCCTCGCGCCCCGCACGGAGCTGCTCATCGCCGACGACGTGTCCTCGGCCCTGGACGTGACGACGGAGCTGGCGCTGTGGAGCGCCCTGCGCGAGCACGGCGTGACGGTGATCGGCTCGACCTCGAAGCGAGCGGCCCTGACCCAGGCCGACCGCGTGGTGGTCCTCCAGGACGGCACCGCGGCGGCCCAGGGCACGTGGCACGAGTTGGAGCACCGCTGGGGCCACCTGGCCGGCTGACCCCGCCGACAGTTCTTTCGGCGGGGTCAGCCCCCGGTGTTGCCGGTGGTTCCGGATTGCGCCGTGGTCGCTGCGCGGTCGGGCGCCGGTTCGCCCGATGGTGCGCGGAAGTTGCGCCCGCCCGGGAACAGTTGGCCGGCTCGACATCGTTCGCCCGCCGGCACTTCGCCACCCGCCCGGCCGTCGCTGGAATTCCCGAGCCGCGACCATGAGGTCGAACGGCCCGGTGGCGGTACGGTTCATGGCATATTTCCGGCGACGCGGATCGCCATTCTCCAGCACTCCCCGAATGTGACCTGGACCACTCCTGACCTGCACCGATATGCCGGATCCAGGGCTTATGTGGGCTTTCTTTGTCGTGCTGCTTCTTAGCCCCGACTTAAGAATGCTAAAGGTGGCAATTCATCTACGCATCAGGATTCCATTCCCCCGTTGCGCCGTGGCATGCTTTCGACGGAATGGTTACGGCATGGTCTCGGACGGCGCCAAAACGACGACGCCCATGACGCGGCCTGTTTCGGGTTATCCGGAATGGACAGTCGCGTCGCCGCAGACAAAGGAAAGTCGCAGTTAGGAATGGAACCCCAACCGCCTTTCACGCCGAAAAGCTCCGACAGGCCAATGGCCGTCGACTGACGGATGTCGACTGACCGGGAGGATTCCCACAGTATGAACCCGCACCACACCTCACCGACCCCCGCCGACGGGCTTCCCCAGCTTCCCGCCGCCGGGTCCCCGCTCCACACCGCGGCCCGCCCCAGCTCGATGCGCCGCCGCGCGGGTGTCGGCATGATCGCGATGGCGCTGCTGGCCACCGGCGGACTGACCGCGTGCAAGGACGGCTTCCCCGGCACCGGCGCGTGGCCCGGCGCTTCCGCGAGCACCGGCACCGGTCCGTCCGCGTCCGCCGGTCCGAGTGGCCCCTCGGCCTCGGTCACTCCGGTGGCCTCGGCCTCGGCCTCGCCCTCCGGCTCCAAGTCCCCCACGCCGGCGAGCTCCAGCCCGACGGCGCAGCCCAGCTCGACGACGCAGCCCCCGGGCGGCGGCAGCTCGCCGACGTACACGGTGGCCGGTTTCCCCGCCGCCCACAACACCGGCTACCCGCAGGGCCTGGCCGGTGACACGCGCAAGAAGGTGACGCTCACGCCGTACACCGGCCCGATGACCATCACGGTCGCCGGCACGGTCATCGA
>NZ_BMPI01000016.1:0-37115 GCF_014647515.1 Dactylosporangium sucinum
CGCCGGTCGCGGCCCGCGCTGGTTGGCCTCCAAAGCAAGTTGACCTTGGTGGATTTCGGCCGCCGGGGCGACCGAAACCCACCAAGGTCAACTTGTGGGGCTCGTGGCAATTGACCTTGGTGGGTTTGGGTCGTCCGGGCGGCGGAAATCCACCAAGGTCAACTTGCCAGGGTGGTGGCGTCGGGCCAGGCCATGCGGAGCTTGCGGAGCGAGCCGTTCAGGCGGGTCGGGTCGCCGTCCACGATCGCCGTTTCGACGTGTGCCGTCACTCGGTCTTTTCGCGCCCGGGCGCGTGGTCGAGGGCCGGCGAGCGGGGCGGCGGGACCGGGCGGGCGACCGCGACCCGGGCCGCGCGGCGGCCCTCGACGGTGCGGACGTGCAGGTGCCAGCCGTCGTGGCGCACCTCGTCCCCGACGGTCGGGAGCTTGCCCAGGCGGGCCATCACGAACCCGGCCACCGTCTCGTACGGGCCGGTGGGCAGGGTCAGGCCGGTGCGCTCGGCGAGGTCGGCGAGGTTCAGCAGGCCGTCGACCTCGTCGACCCGGCCCGCGGGAGGGGGTGGCGGGTCGTACTCGTCGTGGATCTCCCCGACCAGCTCCTCGATGAGGTCCTCCAGGGTGACGATGCCGGCGGTCCCGCCGTACTCGTCGACGACGACCGCCAGGTGGTGCCCGCCCCGGCGCATCTCGGACAGCGCGGCCAGCACCCGCTTGCTCGCCGGCAGGCGGTGGACCTCGCGGGTGAGCTGCCGCAGCGGGACGGCGGGGTCGGGGAACGGCAGCAGCGTCAGGTCACGGACGTGCACGAAGCCGAGCACGTCGTCCGGGTCGCCGGCGATGACGGGGAAGCGGGAGTGTCTTGCCCGCCGTACCAGAGCGATCGCCTCGGGCAACGTCAGCTGGGCGTCGAGGAAGACCACTTCGGTCCGCGGCACCATCACCTCGCGGACGTGGCCGGAGCCGGTGTTGGCCGTGATCAGCGACCTGAGCTCGGCCTCGTTGATGCGTGGTGCCTCGGGGGTAGCGTGAAGTCGACGCGCCCAGCGCTGCAACAGGGCAGCCACAGCCTGCCGTATGGTTCCGGGGGCAGCCTCCGGCATGGACGAATTGTAGGCATCCCACTCCCGGTCATTCACCGGCGACGTGTAAATTTGTTGGTTCGCGATGACTTTTGTGGAGGTACGCCGTGAGACTGCTCGTGACCGGGGGCGCCGGCTATATCGGCAGCGTCGTCACCGCGCTGCTGCTCGATGCCGGGCATGAGGTCGTCGTGCTCGACGACCTCTCGACCGGCCATCAGGACGCGGTGCCGCAGGGCGCCACCTTCGTCCGCGGCCGCGTCCACGACAGCATCGCCGACGTGCTCACGCCCGACTTCGACGGCGTGCTGCACTTCGCCGCCTTCATCGCGGCGGGGGAGAGCGTGCAGAAGCCCGAGAAGTACTGGGACAACAACGCGGTCGGCACCCTGCGCCTGCTCGACGCGATGCGCGCCGCCGGCGTGCGCCGCCTGGTCTTCTCCTCGACCGCGAACGTCTACGGCGACCCCGACACGGTCCCGATCCCGGAGACGGCCGCCGTCCGCCCCCCGAACCCGTACGCGACCTCGAAGCTGGCCGCCGACCACGCGCTCACCGGCGAGGCGGTCGGCCACGGCCTGTCCGCGGTCAGCCTGCGGTACTTCAACGTGGCCGGCGCCCTCCGCCGCGCCGACGGCTCGATGATCGGCGAGCGGCACGACCCGGAGACCCACCTGATCCCGATCGCGCTGCAGGTCGCGGCCGGCCGGCGGGAGAAGCTGCAGCTGTTCGGCGACGACTACGACACCCCGGACGGCACCAACGTCCGCGACTACATCCACGTCGCCGACCTGGGCACCGCCCACCTGCTGGCGCTGGGCACGATGGACGGCCCCGGCCACCGCGTCTACAACCTCGGCAACGGCAACGGCTTCTCCAACCGACAGGTCGTCGAGGTCGTCCGCACGGTGACCGGCCACCCGATCCCGGTCGAGATGGCCCCGCGCCGCCCGGGCGACCCGGCCCAGCTCGTGGCGTCGTCGGAGAAGGCCAGGCGCGAGCTCGGCTGGACCCCTCAGCACGTCGACCTGGCCACGATGGTGGCCGATGCCTGGGCATACATGAACTACTGAGCGTCCAGCTTCTGCCAGGTGGAGCCGTCGACCGAGAACGCCGTGTAGATGGTCGACATCTGGTACGCCACGTAGCCGGCCTGGGTCCGCGCCAGCCGCATGGTCGGGTGCAGGCCCTCCAGCCGGTGCCAGCTCACGCCCCGGTCTTCCGACACCAGCCAGTGCCCGGCGCCGTCGACGATGAGCAGGCGGCCGTCGAGCAGCGGCACCGCCTCGCCGCCGATGGTGGCGTTGCCGGCCGTCGGTTGGACCGCGCTCCAGCTGACGCCCCCGTCCGCCGAGGAGACGACGCCCACCAGCCGGGCGGGGGTGGTCGCCGGGTCCACGAGCATGGCATACACGTCCTTGCCCAGCATCGCGACCCGGGCCTCGCCCGCGGCCTCGAACGCGGTGGTCCGCCACTGCCGGCCGTCGTCGCGGGAGACCGACACCGCCGCCTTGCCGGCCGAGCTGCCGCCGACCCACCACGAGCCGTCGCCGGCCCGGACCGGGGAGGTCCAGCACACGGCGATGCCTCCCGGCTGGGCCGGCGGCGCGATCAGGCCGGTCGGCGTGACGGCCAGGAGCGGCTGGCCGCACCCTCTGCTGTACAAGTGGGCGGTCCCGGGCAGGGGAGCCGTCGCCGGGGACGCCGAGGACAGCTGCCAGGAGTCACCGACGGCGACCGTGCTGCCGGCGACCAGCGCCACCTGCGAGCCGGTGACCGTCAACACAGGCACCGAGCCGGCGCCCGTCGAGCCGAGCTCGGCCGGGACCGGGCGCAGCGCCCAGGTGCGTCCGCCGTCGACGGTGGCGTAGACGCGGTTCGTGCAGGTGCTCCCGCCCTCGCACTCGGCCGTGAGCAGGTAGCCTCGCTCGGCGTCGACGAACTCGACGTCGCGGACCGTCCCCGGCAGGTCGGTCGGCAGGTGCGGCAGCCCGTTGACGGTGACGTTCTCGGCGGTCCAGACCCCGGCCGGGTCGGTCGAGGCGGCCGGCTGCGGCGGCGGCTCGTCGCCCCCGCCGGCCACCACGCCCGCGATCACCACGGCGACCGCCGCGGCCGCTCCGCCCTGCGCGAGGCGGCGGCGCCGGCGCAGCGCCGCGGCCCGCGCGGTGATCGCCGTGAGGGGCGGCTGGTCGATGTCGAGCCGGTCGCGCTCCGCGCGCAGCCGGGTCCCCAACTGGTCAGGCACTGGTCACCTCGGCTCGGTAGCCCGGCAGCAGCGCGGCCAGCGCCGCCCGCCCCCGGGACAGCCGGGACTTCACCGTGCCCGCCGGGACGTTGAGCGCGGCCGAGATCTCGTCCACGCTGAGGTCGGCGTAGTAGTGCAGCACGATGACCTCCCGGTAGCTGCGTGGTATGGCGTCGAGCGCCTGGGTCAGGTCCGTCCGGTCGGGCTCGGGGCCGGTGCTGGTGAGCGCCGGCCGGTCCCGGAGCAGGATCAGGTCGAGGACCTTGCGGCGCCGCCATCGCCGGCGGACGACGTTCAGCGCGACGGTGCGCAGCCAGGCCTCCGGGTTGTCGATCCCGGCGAACCCGCCCGGCCGCGCGACCGCCCGCGCGAATGCCTCCTGGACGACGTCCTGCGCCTCGGTCAGGTCGGTCGTGAACGCGTAGAGCTGCGTGACCAGCCTGCGGTAACAGGCGTGGTACACCTCTGCCACGTCGCTCACGCTGTTCACGATCCCCCGGCCGGCTCCCCGGTTCCCGTCAATTCGGCAGCACCGTCGCGGAGAGGGTCGCCTCCACCCAGTTGCGGGCCTCCTTCGACACCCGCGGCGGCGAGCCGAGCGCCGCGAAGCCGTTCTCGACCGCGGCGAGCGGGCCTCCGGGGCCGGCGACGACGCCGAAGTGCTCGCCGTCGAGGCTCTCCAGGAAGACCATCTCGCTGTTGCCCTGGATCCACATCATGAGCGAGCGATCCGGGCGGGTCAGCACGCCGAACTCTCGGCCGACCAGCGCCTTGTCGCCGGTGAGCTGGGCGGGCAGCTCGATCTTCGTGGGTACTTCGATCCAGTCCTGGCCGCCGTCCGAGGTACGGAAGAACCGGATGCTGTTCGGATAGCGGACGAACGCGAAGGCGGTGTGGCCGTCGCGCGTCGCGATTCTCGGCGCGTCGAGCCCGGCCGGCGCGTCGAGCCGCCGCGCGACCCAGGTCCGCCCCTGGTCGGTGCTCACCGACACGGACGGCTGGCCGGTCGTCAGGTCGGCGCCGGCCACCCACCAGCCGGCCTCGCCGGGCAGCCCGGCGACGATCGTGCGCCGGGCCATCGGCGGCTGGCTGGCGAGCAGGCTCAGCGCGCCGTCGCCGGCCCGGACGCCGAAGAGGTCGCCGTACTGCGCCAGCTGCACGACCTTGTCGCCCAACCCCAGCAGCAGCCGGTCGCTCGGCCCGACCACGGGCGCGCCGCTCTCGCCGGGCAGCGGCGACGCGTCGGCCGTGTCGATGCTGAACCGCACCGAAGTGCGCGATCCGCCGCCCACCTCGCCGCTCAGCATGAACGTGTTGCCGGTGATCCGGACCAGGTCGACCGACTCCAGCTTGTCCAGCGGCGACTGCCGCAGCGCGTCGAGCAGGTAGGGCGTGCGCCGGTCGGCCGAGTCCTCGCGCAGCATGGTCACCTGCAGGCTGCACCGGCGGTTCTGCGGCACCTCGACGCAGACGTCGACCGCCGCCACCACGCCGTCCGGGAGGGCGCCGGCCGCGGCTCGCAGCGTCGTCGTCGACGGATACGTGCCGGTCGCCGAGACGACCGGGCCGGGCGTCCACGCCTCGCCGAGGTCGGGGTTGGGCCCGAGCGCGGCCGGGGTGGGCCGGCCGAAGATCCCGGCCAGGGCGACGGGCGCGAAGACGGCGAGCGTGCCGACGAGGGCGCCGACGACCGCCATCCGGTCGCGGATGCGCACCCGGCCGGCCCGGCGGTAGAGCGTGCTGAAGTCGGGGACCCAGGTGGCCGCCTCGATCTGCGCGCGGAGGGCGCGGAAGTCCAGCTCAGGGCGCATCTCGCACCTCTTGCTGCGGTACCTCCGGGGCAGCCTCCACCCGCCGGCGCGGCGCCTCCGGCTCGCCATCGGCGTCGCTGAGCAGGGCGGCGAGCATGGCGCGGCCCCGTGAGAGGCGTGCCTTCACCGTGCCCACCGGCACCCCTAACGCGTCGGCCACCTCGTGGACCGACATGTCGGCGAGGTGGTGCAGCACGATCGTCTCCCGCGTGGCCTGCGACAGCTGTTGCAGGGCAGCGACCAGCGCGACCCGGTTCGGGTCGACACCCGGCACGCTCTCCACCGGCCGGGCGACGCGGCCGCTGCGCACCAGTGTGTCGAACAGGCGGCGGCGCCGCCAGCGGGTCCGTGCAAGGTTCATGGCGACGGTGCGGAGCCAAGCCTCCGGGTCGGCCACGTCGAGGAACTGGCGGGGCCGGGCGAGCGCCCGCGCGTACGCCTCCTGGACGAGGTCCTGCGCCTCGGCGTGGTCGCCGGTCAGCGCATACAGGGCGGCGACGAGCCGGCGGTAGTGCGCCTGGTACGCGTCGCGGACCGCTTCGCGCGCTTCCAGCTCCTCGCCCACGCCGCGCCACCTCCCCCTCGTCGTCACGCTATCCAGACAGACGCCTGTGCGGCTCATCCGGTTGCGCCTGACAGAATGGCCGACATGTCGTCTCCCGCCCGACCGCGCGTGCTCTCCGGGATCCAGCCCACCGCCGACTCGTTCCATCTGGGCAACTATCTCGGTGCCCTGCGCAACTGGGTGGCGATGCAGGAGACGCACGACACGTTCTACTGCGTGGTCGATCTGCACGCGATCACGATGGGTCACGACCCGGCGCTGCTGCGCAAGCGCACCCGGGTGAGCGCCGCCCAGCTGCTGGCCGTGGGGCTCGACCCGGAGCGCTGCACGCTGTTCGTGCAGAGCCACGTGCCCGAGCACGCGCAGCTCGGCTGGGTGATGGGCTGCATCACCGGGTTCGGTGAGGCGAGCCGGATGACGCAGTTCAAGGACAAGTCGCAGAAGCAGGGCGCCGACCGGTCCAGCGTCGGCCTGTTCACCTATCCGATCCTGCAGGCGGCCGACATCCTGCTGTACCAGGCGGACGCCGTGCCGGTCGGCGAGGACCAGCGCCAGCACCTGGAGCTGACCCGCGACCTGGCCCAGCGCTTCAACACCACCTTCGGCCAGACGTTCACGGTGCCCGCGCCCTTCATCATCAAGGACACGGCGAAGATCACCGATCTGCAGGAGCCGACGGCGAAGATGTCGAAGTCGGCCTCGGCCGCCAACGGCCTGGTCGAGCTGCTGGAGGACCCGGCGAAGGCGGCCAAGAAGATCAAGTCGGCGGTCACCGACACCGGCCGGGAGATCATCTTCGACCAGGCGAACAAGCCCGGCGTCTCCAACCTGCTGACGATCTACGCGGCGCTGACCGGGCGCACGATCGACGACCTCGTCGAGGCATACGACGGCAAGGGCTACGGCGACCTGAAGAAGGACCTCGCGCAGGTCGTCGTCGAGTTCCTCAAGCCGATCCAGGAGCGCACCAACCTGTATCTCGACGACCCGGCGCAGCTCGACAAGCTGCTCGCGGTCGGCGCCGAGAAGGCGCGGGCCGTGGCCGTGCCGACGCTGAAGACGGTGTATGACCGCATCGGGTTCCTCGCGCCCGGCGCCGCACACTGAGGTGGACAAAACCACCATCGGTGTCGCGATCGACATCCCCCACCCCTGGGGCAGCGAGCTGACCGCCGCCCGGCTGGCCGCCGGTGACCCGGTCGGCGCCTACGTGCCCGCCCACGTCACGCTGCTGGGGCCGACCGAGATCGACGCCGGTGACCTGCCGGAGATCGACCGGCACCTGACGGCGGTGGCCGCCCGCCACCCCGCCTTCGACGTGCGGCTGCGCGGCACGGGGACGTTCCGGCCGGTGACCCAGGTGGTGTTCGTGGCGGTCGCGGCCGGCATCAGCGAGTGCGAGCGGCTGCACGCCGCGGTGCTGTCCTCGGCCGCGATCCGGACCGAGGTCCGCTTCCCGTACCACCCGCACGTGACCGTCGCGCACGACGTGCCGCCGGAGCGGCTCGACGCCGTCTTCGCCGGCCTGGCGGGCTACGAGGCGTCGTTCGCCGTCGCCGGGTTCACGCTGTTCGAGCACGACGACGGCGGCCGATGGCGTTCCTATGCGGAGTACCGTCTCGCGACGGACCATTGAGGGGTGGGCCTGCTCGACCGGCTGGAGGCCGGCCTGGACCGGGTGGTGGCCGCGGGGCGGCGCCGCTCGCGGGTGTTCGATCACGTCTGGCGCGCGCAGCAGCGGTACTTCGACGTCGACGCGGCCCGGCTCGCCGCCGCGACGGCCTACTACGGCTTCTTCGCCGTCTTCGCCATGGCCGTCGTCGCGTTCTGGATACTCGGCCGGGTGCTCGGGGGCAACCAGGCCGTCGTCGACCGGGTGCAGGTCTACCTGCAGGCCAACCTGCCGCAGCTGCACTCCGACGAGATCTTCGCCGGCAGCCAGCAGATCGGCATCATCGCCCTCGTCGGCCTGATCATCGCCGGCGTCGGCTGGGTGGAGAACCTGCGCTCCTCGCAGCGCGCCCTGTGGCACCTGCAGGAACACCCGGGCAACGCCGTCGTCCGCTGGCTGGTCGACCTCGGCGTCCTGGTGGCGCTCGGCCTGCTGCTGCTGATCTCGATCGGCATCTTCGCCGGCGTGCAGGAGCTGCTGTACTGGCTGGCCGGCGACTTCGAGCAGGACCCGGTGCGCGTCGCGCTGCGCGGGACGTCGTCGCTGCTGTCCGGGATCGTCGACGTCATCCTGGGCGCGGCCCTGCTGGTCGGGGTGCCCCGGCTGCGGATGTCGCTGCGCCGGCTGTGGCCGTCCGCGCTGCTGTTCGCCGTCGGGCTCGGCGCGCTCAAGACGGTGGGCAAGTGGTACATCACGCGGACCGAGCACAACCCGGCCTACCAGCTGGTCGCCGGCACCATCGGGCTGCTGCTCTACATGTACCTGCTGCACCAGCTGCTGCTCTTCGCGGCCGCCCTGTCGGCGACCAGCCCGCACGGCCGGGTCAAGGACCTGGCCGGCGGCCAGCCCCGGGCCGACGTCCGGTCGGCCGAACGCGCGGCGCAGCTCGTCGAGGAGGCGGCCGAGACGACGGAGCGGGCGGCGCACATCGTGGCTTCCGGCGGTTCGGCGCCGCCTGAGCGCTCCGACCCGTCATGATGGGCGCCGTGGGTGCACTCGTGACTTTGGACCTGCCGGCCGACGCGCCGGCGCTGACCCTGCCGTGGATCATCACCTTCGGCCCGATGGACGACGAGGAGGAGTGGGAGCCGGTCGTCTGCGGCCCCTACGAGCGGGCGCACGCACTGGCCCTCGCGGAGGCCGTGGTCGCCGACGAGGACCTGATGGCGGTCGTCGAGCCGCTCCAGCCGCACGTGACGGTGGCCCAGATCCAGGGCGACATCGCCGCCTCGCGGATGGCCGCCGAGAACGAGGACCTGGAGACCGCGGCCCTGGACGAGGAGATGGGCGACCATCACCACGACCACGATCACGACGAGGACGAAGACCACACGCACGAGCCGCCGTCCGTCGACGACATTCGTGCCGGTTTCGCCCGGATCGCGGCGAAGCTCACGTCCTGATCCAGACGGTCGTGTCCGGGGGGAGCTCGTCCGTCAAGGGCGAGCTCGCCAGCACCGGCGCTGTTGGAAGCGGCACCGGCGAGCCGCCGAGGTTGGCGGCGACGAGGAACCGTTCGGTCTCGAAGCAGAGGACGCCGTCGGGCGCCGGGCGCCAGGCGAACTCCCGCGCGGGTCGCCGCAGGCGCAGCGCCTTCCGGTACAGGTTGAGCATCGAGTCGGGGTCGTCCCGCTGTACCGCGACCGTCGCGGCCGCCCACTCGGGCGGCATCGGCAGCCAGCTCCGCCTCGCCGGGCTGAACCCGAACGGCGGGGCGTCGCCCTCCCACGGCAGCGGCACCCGGCAGCCGTCGCGGCCCGGCTCCCTGCCGCCGGAGCGGATCCACTGTGGGTCGACCCGCACCTCGTCGGGCAGGTCGAGCACCTCGGGCAGGCCCAGCTCCTCGCCCTGGTAGACGTACGCCGACCCGGGCAGCCCGAGCATGAGCAGCGCCGCCGCCCGGGCTCGGCGCAGCCCGGTGAGCCCGCCGCCGAAGCGGGTGACGTGCCGCCGGCGGTCGTGGTTGGACAGCACCCAGGTGGTCGGCGCCCCCACGTTGCCGGCCGCCTCCAGCGATGCGTCGATGACTCCCCGCAGTACCGCCGGATCCCACGGCGCCTCGAGGAAGTCGAAGTTGAAGGCCTGGTGCAGCTCGTCCCCGGCGACGTAGCGCGCGACCCGGTCGGGCTCCGAGTCGAACACCTCGGCGACGGTCATCCGCTCGCCCGGGTACGAGTCGATGAGCTTGCGCCAGGCGCGGTAGATCTCGTGGACCTCTTCCTGGTCGAAGTACGGCAGCACGGTGTTCCGCCCCAGGTCGGGCAGCCCCTCGGCCTTGATCATCCCGTGCGCCACGTCGACCCGGAACCCGTCGACGCCCCTGTCCAGCCAGAACCGCAGGATGGCGTCGAACTCGTCGCGGACCTGCGGGTTGCGCCAGTTGAGATCGGGCTGCCCGGGGTCGAACAGGTGCAGGTACCAGCTCCCGTCGGCGACCCTGGTCCAGGCCGGCCCGCCGAACAGCGACTGCCAGTCGTTGGGTGGTCGCTCCCCGCGGCCGTTGCGGAAGACGTACTGGTCGCGCCGCTGCTCCTGGAACCAGGGATGCTGGTCGGAGGTGTGGTTGGGGACGATGTCGACGATGACCTTGAGCCCGACCTTATGCGCCTCGGCGAGCATGCCGTCGAAGTCGCTCAGCGTCCCGAACACGGGGTCGACGTCGCGGTGGTCGGCGACGTCATATCCGCCGTCGACCATGGGCGACCGGTAGAACGGCGACAGCCAGACGGCGTCCACGCCGAGGTCGGCGAGGTAGGCGAGCTTCCCGGTGACGCCCGGCAGGTCACCGACGCCGTCGCCGTCCGAGTCGGCGAAGCTGCGCGGATAGACCTGGTAGATAACGGCACTCCGCCACCATTCCACGTCAGCCACGCTAACCGCTCAAACCGCCCCAAGTCCGGCTCTTCGCGCGACTGTCCCATGCCCGTTCCATGATCGAGGGCGAGTTCTGGCTGTCCCAGCGACCAGATGTTTCCCTCGATCATGGAGTTGGTCGGTCGTGCCGCTGCCGGAGCCCCGCAAAGCGGGCGGTCCGGCGCCAGGTTCGGCGGTGCGTGCGACGGGCGCGGGCGGTTAGCTGTGCGCTTTCAGGGCGGACAGGAACCAGGACCACCTGTGGGTCGTCGTCGGCACCGGCGGCCAGCCGTTGATCACCGCCATCAGCTGCCAGTAGCGCTCCGCCCGCGGGTCGACGGCCAGCTCCAGGCCGTCGATGAGCTCCGCGCGGTACGCCGGGTCGTCCGCCCGGTCGAAGGCCGCCGCCCAGCGGCCCGTCACCTCCGACACCACCTCGGCCGCCGCCGGGTCCTCCGGGGTCACGCCCCGGTCCATCGCCGCCGCAACGTGGTCGGTAAACCACGAAATATCGGACATCTCGGTGGGCACCGACCGCGGCGGCGCCGAGGAGTCTAACGAGCGGCGGCTCATCTCGCGCAGCCGGGCGCGAAAGTCCGGCGCCCGCAGCAGCGATGCCAGCTCGATCCACGCGTCCACCTGCTCGTCCGTCGGATCGTCCGGCAGGTCGGGGGTGGCGCTGCGCATCATGCCGGCGAACTTGGTCGCCTCCTCCGAGGCCGGCAGGTCCGCGAAGACGGTGTCGAAGAACTCTTCCACGATCCGCCGGCGTTCGTCGGCGGATGCCTGGGTGATGCGGGTCATGCGCTCCAGCTCCGAGGGTGACGGGTCGCGGCGGGCCACCGCGCGCAGGGCCGCGCGGCGCAGGCGCAGGACCCGGATCTGCACGCCGATGGCCTCGGCGTGGGCGGCGGCGACGCTCGCCAGGTCGACGCCGTTGTCCAGGACGCGGCGGATGGTGGCGATGTCCAGCCCCAGCTCCCGCAGCGTGCGGACGAACTCGAGGCGCACGAGCGCACCGTGGTCGTACCGCCGGTAGTTGGCGCGCGACCGCTCGGCCTCCGGCACCAGCCCGACGTCCGAGTAGTACCGGATCGTCTTCACCGGCAGCCCGGTCAGGCGCGACAGCTCCCCGATGTTCACGTCACTCAGCATCGACCCTCCAGTAGGGGGAGAGTCAACGAGCCGCTACCTTGCGCTGGTGGAACCGTTGCGGCTCATCCTCCTCTTCGCCCACCTGATCGGGTTCGCGCTGCTGCTCGGCGGCGCCGTCACGCAGTACCTCGCGAAACCCCTCCGCATCAACAGCGCCATGGTCTGGGGTGCCGGGATCCAGGTCCTGACCGGCCTCGGGCTCGCCGCTCCGCTGCGGGGCGGCGGCGACGCCGAGCCCGATCCGGCCAAGCTGGCCGTCAAGGGCGTCATCGGGATCATGATCTTCGTCATGGCCTTCTTCTCGCGCAAACGGGACGTGCTCAACTCGGGGCACTTCCTCGCATTGGCCGGGTTAACGCTGGTTAACGCCGCCGTTGCGGTCTTTTGGAGGTAAACCGCGTGTTACAAGATCGATCTCAGTAGGTCCAAGCGACTGCTGGCACGTCACGGCCCTATAACGCACTCCTCCCAACCGTGCAGCAAATGGCAGAACTGTCGGTGGGAGGGCGTACGCTCCCGCCGTTGGGTTTCACCGCGTTGGGGCGGTGCATTGGGAAGGGAGACCGTCTTGCGCCGAGTGCGTGGGATGAAGGTTCTCGCGGCCGCCGCGGTGGCGTTTGTCGCGTTGGGCACGGCCGCTTGCGGCGACGACAGCGACACGGGGACGAGTGGCGACAGCAGCGCGCCCGCCAAGAAGAACGTCAAGGTCGGCCTCGCCTTCGACATCGGCGGCCGGGGTGACAAGTCCTTCAACGACTCCGCCGCCGCCGGTCTCGACCGGGTCAAGAGCGAGCTCAACCTGGACGTCAAGGACCTCGCCGCCGTTGCCGGCGAGAGCGAGAACGACAAGTACTCGCGGCTGAAGCTGCTCTGCCAGAGCGGCTACAACCCGGTCATCGCGGTCGGCTTCGTCTACGACGGTGCCGACGCCAAGAACGGCCCGCTCGCCCGCGCCGCGAAGGACTGCCCGAACACGAAGTTCGCCATCGTCGACGGCGGCACGACCGCCGACAACGTGGCCGACCTGGTGTTCGCCGAGGAGCAGGGCTCCTTCCTGGTCGGCGCCGCGGCGGCCCTCAAGACGAAGTCCGGCACGGTCGGCTTCATCGGTGGCTGCCAGGTCGACCTGATCAAGAAGTTCGAGGCGGGCTTCACGGCCGGCGCGAAGGCCGCCAAGGCCGACGTCAAGGTCCTGACCAACTACCTGTCGACCCCGGCCGAGGCCTGCAAGGGCTTCAACGACCCGACCGGTGGCAACACGGCCGCCAGCGGTATGTATGACCAGGGTGCGGACGTCATCTACGCGGCCGCCGGCGGCTCCGGCACCGGCGTCTTCGAGGCCGCCAAGGCCAAGAGCAAGCTGGCCATCGGCGTCGACTCCGACCAGTACAACACCGTGACCGACGCGGGCCTCAAGCCGGTCATCATGACCTCGATGCTCAAGCGGGTCGACAACGCGGTCTTCAACTTCGTCAAGGACTTCGCCGAGGACAAGTTCAAGGCCGGCCCGACCGTCTTCGACCTCAAGGCCGACGGCGTCGGCTACGCCACCTCCGGTGGCCAGGTCGACGACATCAAGGACAAGCTGGACGCCTTCAAGGCCGACATCGTGTCCGGCAAGATCACGGTGCCGACCAAGTAGTAGTAGACATCCGGTGTCTGGCGGGGGACTGTGATCCGGTCCCCCGCCAGCACGTGTTAGGAGCCTCTGGATGACCGCGGAACCACCCGCCGTCGAGCTCAAGGGGATCACCAAAAGGTTCCCCGGCGTAGTGGCGAACTCCGACGTCAACCTCACCGTCCGGAAGGGCACGATCCACGCGATCGTCGGTGAGAACGGTGCCGGCAAGTCGACCCTGATGAAGATCCTCTACGGCATGCAGCCGCCGGACGAGGGCGAGATCGTGATCGAGGGCAAGTCGGTGCGCTTCTCGTCGCCCCAGGGCGCGATCGAGGCCGGCATCGGCATGGTCCACCAGCACTTCATGCTCGCCGACAACTTCACCGTCACGGAGAACGTGGTCCTGGGCGCGGAGAAGCTGCACGGCATCGGCGGGCAGGCGAGGGACAAGATCCGGGAGATCTCCCAGCGGTATGGGCTGGGGGTCGATCCCGAGGAGCTGGTCGAGGACCTGGGCGTCGGCGACCGCCAGCGGGTCGAGATCCTCAAGGTGCTCTACCGCGGGGCGCGCATCCTCATCCTCGACGAGCCGACCGCGGTCCTCGTGCCGCAGGAGGTCGACGAGCTCTTCGGCAACCTGCGCGACCTCATCCGCGAGGGCCTGACCGTCCTGTTCATCTCGCACAAGCTCGACGAGGTGCGGGCCGTCGCCGACGACATCACCGTCATCCGGCGCGGCACCACGGTCGCCTCGGTCAAGCCGGCCGACGTGACCGCCCGCCAGCTGGCCACGCTCATGGTCGGCAGCGAGCTGCCCAGCCCGGAGGCCCGCGAGTCGACCGTCACCGACGTCCCGGCGCTGGTCGTCGAGGGGCTCACCGTGCTCGGCCCGGACGGCCGGCCGGTCGTCTCCGGCGCGACCTTCACGATCCACCGGGGCGAGGTCGTCGGCATCGCCGGCGTCGAGGGCAACGGCCAGGCCGAGCTCGCCGAGGCCATCATGGGCATGCGGCCGGCCACCGGCACCATCCGGCTCGGCGACACCGACGTGTCCGGCTGGAGCACCCGGCGGCGGCGCGAGGCCGGCATCGGCTACATCCCGGAGGACCGGCACCGGCAGGGCCTGCTGCTCGACGCGTCGCTGTGGGAGAACCGCATCCTCGGCCACCAGACCGAGAGGCCCAACGCCCGCGGCTTCCTCATCGACGTCGGCGGGGCGCGGCGCGACACGACCCGGATCGTGGCCGAATACGACGTGCGCACCCCCAGCATCGACGTCGCCGCGGTGGCGCTGTCCGGCGGCAACCAGCAGAAGCTCATCGTCGGCCGGGAGATGAGCCACGCGCCCAAGGTGCTCATCGCCGCCCACCCGACCCGCGGGGTCGACGTCGGCGCCCAGGCCGCGATCTGGGACCACATCCGCAACGCGCGCATCGCCGGCATGGGCGTGCTGCTCGTCTCGGCCGACCTCGACGAGCTCATCGGCCTGTCCGACTCGCTCAAGGTGATCTACGGCGGCCGGCTGGTGGCCGACGCCGACCCGGCGACCGTCACCCCCGAGCAGCTCGGGACCGCCATGACCGGCGCCGGAGAGCAGGAGGCCACGGCATGACCGTCCGCCGGATCGACCTCGGCAAGCTGCTGCCGCAGCTCATCGCGCCGGTCGCGGCGCTGGCCCTCGCGGCGGCCATCTCGTCGATCGCGCTGCTGATCAGCGACAAGGACCCGATCAACGCCTTCAAGCAGATGTACGACTTCGGCCTCACGCCGGACTCCCAGGTGGAGATCCTGAACAAGGCCAGCGAGTTCTACATCGCCGCGGTCGCGGTCGCCATCGGCTTCAAGATGGGCCTGTTCAACATCGGCGTCGAGGGCCAGTCGAAGGTCGGCGCCTTCTTCGCCGGCGCCCTGGCCAGCGCCTCGTTCATGAGCTGGATGCCCGGCCCGCTGCGGATCGTGCTGATCATCGTCGTGGCGATGATCGTCGGCGCGCTGTGGGCGCTCATCGCGGCCCTGCTCAAGACCCAGCGCGGGGTCAGCGAGGTCATCTCGACCCTGATGCTCAACGCCATCGGCGGCCTCGTCGTCACCTGGCTGCTCAACGAGCACTGGGGCGTGCAGGAGCCGGGCGCGCAGATCAAGACCACCGGCATCCTGCCGGAGAACTCCTGGATGCCCGGCCTGCCGATCGTCTCCGGCACCGACCAGAAGGTCCTCGGCTTCCTGGTCATCGCGGTCGTCCTCGGCGTCGTGTACTGGTTCGGCATCGGCCGCACCCGGTTCGGCTTCGACCTGCGGGCCACCGGCTACAACCCGAGCGCGGCCGTGGCCAGCGGCGTCGACGCCAAGCGCATGGTCATCACCGCGATGCTGATCTCCGGCGCCATCGCCGGCCTGGTCAACCTGCCCCGCATGCTCGGCGAGAGCCACACCTACACCGAGGGCTTCGGCGGCATCGGCTTCACCGGCATCGCGGTCGCCCTGCTCGGCCGCAACCACCCGGTCGGCATGGCGCTCGGCGCGCTGCTGTGGGGCTTCCTCGGGCGCTCCCAGCTGATCCTCGACCTGGAGGGCATCCCGAAGGAGATCGTCCTGATCATGCAGGGCGTCGCGGTGCTCTCCGTCGTCATCGCCTACGAGCTCGCCGCCCGCATCGGCCGGCGCGCGCAGCAGAAACGGGTCGGCGTCGCGACCGCGGCCCCGGCTGGCTCGGCACCGCTTGCCCCGACCGCCGCCGAGGAGTCGAAGTGACCGCCGACACGATGCTCTCGACCGCGCCGGCGGCCCCCGCCGGCAAGCCGAAGACGCGGCGGATGAGCACGCCGAAGATCCTGCTCATCATCTCCGGCGTGCTGATCGGCCTGTCCCTGGTCCACTGGCTCACCGGCGCCGACGACGTCACCTCGCAGGGCGCGATCCAGGCCGCCCTGCAGGCCGCGATCCCGCTCGGGCTGGCCGGCCTCGGCGGGCTGTGGTCCGAGCGGGCCGGCGTGGTCAACATCGGCCTTGAGGGCCAGCTCATCCTGGGCACCTGGTTCGGCGCCTGGGGCAGCATCGAGTTCGGGCCGTGGGTCGGGCTGCTGCTCGGCGTCCTCGGCGGCGCGGTCGGCGGGCTGGTGCACGCGGTCGCGACCGTCACGTTCGGCGTCGACCACATCATCTCCGGTGTGGCGATGACGATCCTGGCGCCCGGGCTCGCGCGGTACCTCTCCTTCCTTGCGTGGAGCGACACGCCCGGCGCCGGTGCGACCCAGTCGCCGACCGCCCAGCGGTTGCCGCGCGTGTCGGTGCCGTTCGTCGACGACCTGGCCGGGCTCGAGCGCAAGCAGTGGTTCCTGCTCAGCGACGTCGCCGGCGTGCTGCGCGGCCTGCTGGTCGACGTGTCGATCGTGACGATCCTCGCGGTGCTGCTGATCCCGCTGAGCTGGTGGCTGCTGTGGCGCACCTCGTTCGGCCTGCGGGTGCGGTCCGTCGGCGAGGATCCGCACGCCGCCGAGAGCCTCGGCATCAACGTGTACCTCTACAAGTACTACGGCGTGATCATCTCCGGCGCGATGGCCGGCCTCGGCGGCGTGTTTCTGTCGACGGTCAGCTCCGCGATCTACCGCGAGGGCCAGACGGGTGGCCGCGGCTACATCGGCCTCGCCGCCATGATCTTCGGCAACTGGCGGCCGGGCGGCCTGGCGCTGGGCGCGTCGCTGTTCGGCTACACCGACGCGCTGCAGCTGCGGCGGGGCAGCGAGTCCGTGCACGCCCTGCTCATCCTCGTCGGGGCGCTGCTGCTCGCGCTCGCCGTGTGGGAGTTCCGCCGCCGCAACCGTGTGGTGGCCATCTCTTCGGCCGTGCTGGGCGTCCTGTCCTACGTATTGTTCTTCTCGGTGGACAAGATCCCGACGGCTCTCGTGCAGGCCGCGCCCTACATCACGGTCCTCGTGGTGCTGGCGCTCGCCGCACAGCGGCTCCGACCGCCGGCCGCGGACGGCAAGCCGTACAGACGCGGAGGATGACGAACGTGGATGTGGACTGGGTCGCGCTGCGCCGCGCGGCCGGCACGGCGATGGAGCGCGCCTACGCGCCGTACTCGAAGTTCCCGGTCGGCGCGGCGGCGCTCGTCGACGACGGCCGGGTCGTCGTGGGCTGCAACGTGGAGAACGCGTCGTACGGGCTGGGCCTCTGCGCCGAGTGCGGGCTGGTCTCCAGCCTGCAGGTGACCGGCGGCGGCCGGCTCGTCGCGCTGGCCTGCGTCGACGCCGACGGGCGCCCGCTCATGCCGTGCGGGCGCTGCCGCCAGCTGCTGTGGGAGCACGGCGGCCCGACGCTGCTCGTCGACCACGCGGGCGGCCCGGTGCCGATGTCACAGCTGCTGCCGTTCGCGTTCGACGACACCGACCTGGCGCGCATCGCCGCCGAGCGGGACCGCCAGCCGACGGTCCCGGCGGCGCTCGCGCTCAAGGTGGGCAGCGGCACCGTCTTCGTCCACCCCGACGTCGCCGACGGCCGCCAGGTCTGGACGGCGTACTGGGAGCGCTCGTCGGGCACCGGCGACGACGAGCCGGCGGGCATCCTGGAGGAGGGCCCGTCCTGGGACACCGCCGCCGAGGGCGTCAACTGGGGCCGGATCCGCACCCCGCGCGTCGTCGTGGTCGACGCGCAGGGCACCGCGAGCTGGGCCGGGGACACCCCCCGGCCGGTCGGCATCGAACAGGACTGGAGCGCGCCATGAGCTTCGCGGCCGTCGACATCATCCGCACCAAACGGGACAAAGGCGTCCTCAGCGACGCGCAGATCGACTGGGTGGTCGACGCCTACACGCGGGGCGTCGTCGCCGACGAGCAGATGTCGGCCCTGGCCATGGCCATCCTGCTCAACGGCATGACGCCCGGGGAGATCGCCCGCTGGACCGCCGCCATGATCGCGTCGGGCGAGCGGCTGGACCTGTCGAAGGTCGGCCGCCCGACCGTCGACAAGCACTCCACCGGCGGCGTCGGCGACAAGATCACTCTGCCGCTGACGCCTCTCGTGGCTGCGCTCGGTGCCGCGGTGCCGCAGCTGTCCGGCCGCGGCCTCGGCCACACCGGCGGCACGCTGGACAAGCTGGAGGCGATCCCCGGCTTCGGCACCAAGCTGACGAACGAGCAGTTCACCGAGCAGCTGCGCACGGTCGGCGCGGCCATCTGCGCCGCGGGGGAGGGCCTGGCGCCGGCCGACCGCAAGCTGTACGCGCTGCGCGACGTCACCGGCACCGTCGAGGCGATCCCGCTCATCGCCAGCTCGATCATGAGTAAGAAGATCGCCGAGGGCACCGGCGCGCTCGTCCTCGACGTGAAGTTCGGCTCGGGCGCCTTCATGCGCGACGTCGCCGACGCCCGCGAGCTCGCCCGCACGATGGTCGAGCTGGGCAAGGCCCACGGCGTCACCACGGTCGCCCTGCTCACCGACATGGACGTGCCGCTCGGCCGCGCGGTCGGGCACTCCGTCGAGGTCGAGGAGTCGCTGGAGGTGCTCGCCGGCGGCGGTCCGGCCGACGTGGTCGAGCTGACCCTCGCCCTGGCCCGGGAGATGCTCGACGCGGCCGGGCTCCGCGACGCCGACCCGCAGGCCGCGCTGGCCGACGGCCGCGCGATGGACGCGTGGCGGGCCATGGTCCGCGCGCAGGGCGGCGACCCCGAGGCGCCGCTGCCCGTCGCGGGCGAGGTGGAGCAGATCACCGCCGACCGCGACGGCTACCTGGCCGGCCTCGACGCCTACGCCGTCGGCGTGGCCGCCTGGCGCCTCGGCGCCGGTCGCGCCCGCAAGGAGGACCCGGTCAGCGCCTCGGCCGGCATCATCCTGCACCGCAAGCCCGGCGCGGCGGTCCGCGCCGGTGATGTGATCATGGAACTGCGCGCCGAGGACGCGGCGCGCCTCCCGGCCGCCCTGGAGGTGGCCCGGGGCGCGGTGATGATCGCCGACGCCCCGCCCGGTCCGCGCAAGCTCATCCTGGACAGGATCTCCTGATGCCCGAGCTCATCAAGGCCCCGACGCAGATTCCCGTGCCCGGCGGCAAGGTGATCGACGAGTACGTCGGCCGCGTCAACTCCGGCGAGAGCGCCGTGTCGATCGCCAAGATGATCGCCCCGGGCGGCTGGACCGAGCCCTTCCAGACCCCTTCGTTCGACGAGTTCACGGTGGTACTGCGGGGCACGGTCCGCGTCGAGCACGACGGCGGGTTCACCGACGTGTCCGCCGGACAGGCGATCGTGACCCGGGCCGGGGAGCGGATCCGGTACACGACGCCCACCGGCGAGGGCGCCGAGTACGTGGCGATCTGTCTCCCCGCTTTCGGCCCTGACCTGGCCAATAGGGACTCTGACTGATCCACGGGTTACAGTGCGCGGGTGACCGTCACGGCGCCCGATCCGCAACGGGTCCGGGAGACCAGCCTCGAGGAGCTGCACCGCCTGCGGCTCCCACTCCCACCGCCGAACTTCCCGCTGTGCTGGGAGCCGGGGGACACCGTGGAGCTGCGCCCCGGCCCCGAGATCGAGGCGCGCGCCGCGATCCTCAACGTGGTCCTGGCGCGGGCCTTCGGCTTGCCGCCCGAGCTGGCGATGCAGTGGCTGCTGGAGGCACGCCTGGTCGACCGGCTGACCCCGCCCGAGTGGCAGTTCGTCTCGGACGGCAAGGGTGACGAGCGGTCGTTCGCGCTGCACGCGGAGGCGATGTTCGCGCTGTCGTGGCTGCTCGGCATCGCGATGGACCTCGACCCGCTGCGTCCGTCCCCCGACGGTCTCATGGAGCGGCTGCCCAATCTGGCCCAGGGCGAGTCGTTCCTGACCTGGCGCCGCCGCACGCTCGCGGCGCCGCGTGACGCGGTCTCGGCCGCTGTCCAGCTCGACCTGTATTACTGCCTGGACTGGTCCTTCCTGGAGGCGGAGCGGCGCCGGCTGCCGCCGCCGGGACAGATCGACTCCAACGCGGTGGGGCAGCGTCGCTGGGCGCTCGAGTGGGCCGTGATCTTCGCCGGCCCGTATCACGGCAATCCCCCGAACTGGGAAGAGGTCGACCTCTCGACGTAGGCCCTCACCGGCGCCGCCACACGGTCAGCTCCACCGCTGCCGTCACGGCGATCGGCTCCGGCATCCCCCGCAGCGCGGTCTCGACCGCCGCGGGGTCGGTGTGCCACGCGCTCGGACCCATCGCGACCAGGGCCTGCGCCTCGGCGGGCCGCAGCCGCAGCGGCGCGGTCAGTCGCCGGCGATCTACCAGGTCGAACGCGTCGCCGAGGCCGGCCGCCAGCCGGGCCGGCTTGTCCGGGTCGACGCCGAGCAGGCCCAGCGCCGCCACCAGCTCGGCGAGGTGCTCCGGTGCCGGAGTGACCACGACCAGGCGGCCGCCGGGTCGCAGTACCCGCGCGAACTCCTGCGGCGAGCGGGGCGCGAAGACGTCGAGGATCGCGTCGGCCGAGCCGTCGGCCAGTGGGAGGCCGTGCCAGACGTCGGCCCGCACGGCACCGATGCGCGGGTCGGCCCGGGCCGCGCGGCGCAGCGCGGCCTTGGACACGTCGACGGCCAGCCCGTAGGCGTCGGACGGGAGCGCCCGGGCCAGGTGATGGGCCGTCCCGGCGCCGACCTCGACGACGAATCCGGCGTCCCGCACCGACTCGGCCAGCGCGGCGGAGATCAGGTCGTAGTGCCCGGCGCCGAGCACGTCGACGCGCGCCTGCACCATCTCGGCGCTGTCCCCGGGGTGGGTGACCCGGCCCGCCGTCAGGTCGACGTACCCCTGCCGGGCGACGTCGAACGAGTGCCCGCGCGGGCAGCGCAGCGCCCGTTCGGCGGCGTGCAGCGGATCCCGGCAGACCGGACAGCGCAGATGTGTGATGACGGCGGCGTGCACCCCACTAGTGTCGTTCCATGGCTGCTCCTACCTACGACGAGATCCGTCGCGCGCCCAAGGCTCTCCTCCACGACCACCTCGACGGGGGGCTGCGGCCCGCCACCATCCTCGACCTGGCCGCCGACATCGGCCACCAGCTGCCGGCCGTGACGCCGGAGGGGCTCGGCGAGTGGTTCGTGGCCGCCGCCGACTCCGGCTCCCTGGAGCGGTACCTGGAGACCTTCGCCCACACCGTGGCCGTCATGCAGACGGCCGAGGCACTGCACCGGGTCGCCAAGGAGTGCGCGTTCGACCTGGCGACCGACGGCGTCGTCTACGCGGAGGTCCGATTCGCCCCGGAGCAACACCTCGAGCGCGGCCTGACGCTGCCGGAGGTGGTAGAGGCGGTCCTGGACGGCTTCCGCGACGGCTCGGCCGAGGCCGCCTCCGCCGGCAGCCCGATCCGGGTCGGGACGCTGCTGACCGCCATGCGCCACGCCGCCCGGTCGATGGAGATCGCCGAGCTTTCCATCCGGTACCGCGACGCCGGCGTCGTCGGCTTCGACATCGCCGGCGCCGAGGCGGGCTACCCGCCCACCCGGCACCTGGACGCCTTCGAATACCTCCAGCGCGAGAACTCGCATTTCACCATCCACGCCGGCGAGGCGTTCGGCCTGCCGTCGATCTGGCAGGCGCTGCAGTGGTGCGGCGCCGACCGGCTCGGGCACGGCGTGCGCATCGTCGACGACATCGGACCGGACAACTCGCTCGGCCGGCTCGCCGCCTACGTGCGCGACAAGCGCATCCCGCTGGAGCTGTGCCCGTCGTCGAACGTGCAGACCGGCGCCGCCGCCTCGATCCGGGAGCACCCGATCGGGCTGCTGCGCGATCTGCGGTTCCGGGCCACCGTCAACACCGACAACCGGCTGATGAGCGGCACCTCCATGAGCCGCGAGATGGCCCTGCTGGTGGAGGCCTTCGGCTACGGCTGGTCCGAGTTGCAGTGGTTTACGGTGAATGCAATGAAGAGCGCGTTCATTCCGTTCGATGAAAGGCTTGCCTTGATCAACGATGTGATCAAGCCCGCGTATGCCAAGCTGGCCTGACGCTTGAGCCGGGATGTCCGGCTTTGTCGCCCGTGATCATCTGGGTGCATCGGGTAAATCGCCCAGGGTAGGCGGACGATCGTCGGATATCCCCGCCAAACGGACCTTCCTTTCAACCTGGTGCATATCGTGCAGCGCGAGGCCTGGGCTTTCTTCTTGGGACGCGACATGGTGGAATCTCGGGGGTCTGGCCCAGTAGGGTCGGCCGGTCGCGGGTGCCTGCTGTTCCACAAGGCGCCGGTTCGGAGGGCGGTGAAGTGAGCAAACGGCCACAGACGCGGGAGAATGTCCCGTCGCGTCTGCGTTTCCCGGTCGGACGGCTCCGAGACCTGCCGATCTGGTCGAAGCTCGGCCTGATCATGATCGTCCCGATCATCGCGACGATCGTGGTCGGCACCAACGGTCTGGTGGGCAACATCGGTGAGGCGAACGACGCCGACCGTGCCCGGACCCTCTCCAACCTCTCGCTGCAGGCCTCCCGCCTGATCCACGAGCTGCAGAGCGAGCGGGCCAACGCCGCGCTGTTGCTCGGCGTGATCGGCAAGGGCAGCGACGTCGAGGCCCGCGCCACCTTCGAGCGGCAGGTCCAGAAGACCGACGACGTCAGCAAGGACTACCGGCTCAACCGCTCCGGACTCGCCGATCCGCCCGACGACTTCCGCAAGCAGCTCGCGGGGATCGACACCCAGCTGCTCGACCTGCCGGGGATGCGCAAGCAGATCACCGAGGGCGGCAAGGAGCTGCCGGCGAGCGTGGTCGTCAGCAAGTACCGCACGTTGATCGACGACCTGCTCGGCATCCGCGACAGCGCCGCCGAGCTGTCCAGCAACCCGTCGCTCGGCGCCGACATGCGCGCCGCGGCCGCGATCTCGGAGATGAAGGAGCAGGTCGCGCTGGAGCGCGTCGTCGTGCTCCGGGCCCTGACCAGCGGCGTGTTCAGCCCGCAGCTGCGCAAGGAGTTCAGCGCCACGCTCACCGGCTACGACCAGGCCGAGGAGCAGTTCCGCATCGTCTCCGAGCCCTGGCACCGCGACCTCTTCGACAAGAAGATCGCCGGTTCCGACCTGCGCGAGGCCGCCCAGTTCGAGGGCCAGCTGACGCCGCTGACCACCGACGCGTTACCGGGCGACATCTTCACCACCCAGGCGTGGGACAACGCCATGGTCAACAAGTCGAACCTGCTCCGCGGCATTGAGAGCGAGTTCGACGAGCACAACATCGAGGCCGCGACGGCCCATCGCAACGAGTTGCAGCGCCAGGTGCTCGTCACCGCCGGCGCGCTGCTCGGCATGCTGCTGCTGGCCATCCTCTTCGCCTGGATCGTGGCCCGGTCGATGGCCCGCTCGCTGCGCGAGCTGCGGCACGGCGCCCTCACGGTCGCCCAGTTCGGCCTCCCGCAGGCCGTGCAGCGACTGCGCGACCCGGCGCTGGCCACCCAGATGTCACCGCATCAGGTGGCACTGCAGATCGCCGAGCCACTGCCCGTCCGCAGCCGCGACGAGTTCGGCCAGGTGGCCGAGGCGTTCAACGCCGTCCACCTGGAGGCCGTCCGCACCGCGGCCGAGCAGGCCGCGCTGCGCGCCTCCGTCGCGACGATGTTCGTCAACCTCGCCCGCCGCTCCCAGATCCTGGTCGACCGGCTCATCGGTCACCTCGACCGGCTGGAGCGCGGCGAGGAGGACCCGGACCGCCTGGCCGAGCTCTTCCAGCTCGACCACCTGGCCACCCGGATGCGCCGCAACGACGAGAACCTCCTGGTCCTCGCCGGCGCCGACTCGACCCGCATCCAGCGCGAGCCCGCCCCGCTCATGGACGTGCTCCGCGCCGCGCAGTCCGAGGTCGAGCACTACACGCGCATCGAGTTCGGCATGATCGACCGGGACATCGAGATCGCGGCCCACGCGGTCAACGACATGGTCCACCTGGTCGCCGAGCTGCTCGACAACGCGACCGCCTTCTCGCCGCCGGACTCGGCCGTCATCGTCGAGGCCCGCCGGGTGGGCGACCGCTCGGTGCTCCTGGTCGAGGACCACGGCATCGGCATCTCGCCCGAGCAGCTCGCCGAGCTCAACGACCGCCTCGCCAACCCGCCGATGGTCGACGTCGCCGTCTCCCGGATGATGGGCCTCGTCGTGGTCGCCCGGCTGGCGGCCCGGCACGGCGTCAAGGTCGAGCTGCGGGCCGCGCGCGAGCGCGGCACGATCGCCGACGTGACGCTGCCGGCCGGCGTGCTCGTGCCGCGGGCCCTGTCCGGGCGCGCGACCGCCGGGATGCCGACCGCCGGCATGCCCGCCGTCGGCCCCAACGACGTCGTCCAGGCCCGGCCCATCCCGGCCGGCCCGGCCACCCCGTCCCCGCGGTCGCCGCTCGCCTCGCCGCTGGCGCTGGAGAGCGGGCCCACCGGCGGGCCGCGCTTCGGCACGCTCACCAGCAGCGGGCTCTTCGGCGGGCAGGGCAACACCGGCGAGCGCCCGACGGTCAACGGCTTCGCCAACGGCACGCCGCCGCGTCCGGCCCCGCCGGCCGAGCGGCCCCCGTTCGGCGGCCCGCCGGCGCCTCCGCCGCCCCGCCAGGGGCCGTCCAACGGCGGCGGGCGCAGCCTGCCGGCCTGGTCGGACCTGACCGGCGTCGACAACAACGACCCCTATCCGCCGCGCAACCCGGGCGGCGACCTCAACCCGCTGCCGCAGCGCCGCGCGAACGAGAACTGGACGCTCGACGGCGAGGTCGCCGACGACGCCGAGGTCAGCGGCCAGATCCCGCGCCAGCGGCCGGAGTCGGCCGAGCCGCCGGCGGCGTTCGCGCCGCCCGCGTGGCCGCCGGCCTCGACGCCCGCGCCGCCGCCGCACCTGCAGCAGCCGCCCGCGGCCGCACCCGAGCCGGCCTACCAGCCACAGCCCCAGCCGCCGGTCGACATGACGGCCGAGATCCCGCGGGTGCGGCTCGACTGGGACCCGGCGCCGGCGGAGACCGACACCGCGAGCTCGCGCCAGCGGTTCGTCGACGAGACGATGGAGCTGCCGATCTTCCGGGAGCTCGAGTCGGCGTGGTTCCAGACGACCAGCAAGCGTCCGACGTTCGACGAGCCCGCGCCGGTGGCCCAGCCCACCGAGACGCCGGTCCAGAACGGCACGTCCGCAACCCGGCCCGTCGAGGTCACCTACAGCGACGCCCCCGCCCCATACGTGCCGCCGCAGCGATTTGAAACCCGCACTCCGGGTGAAGGTTCGCGAGGTTCGGCCGACCGGGCGACGGGCGGCACGGCAGTAAACTGGCACACTGCGGCAGACGAAGGATGGCAAGCGGCAGCGGCACTCGCCGATGCGCAGGAATTCTCTACGACCGATCGGGGTTTGCCCAAGCGGGTCCCGATGTCGCAGCTGGTTCCCGGAGGGGTCGAAAAGGCCACCGCCACTGCGCACAAGCGGACGCCGGAGTCCGTGCGCGGCCTCTTGTCGGCGTACCACCGAGGCGTTCAGCGCGGCCGCACGCGGTCCGACGACTCGAAAACCCCGGAGCCGACTTCGGCCGGGCCTCAAAACTCGCAGGTTGGCAAGGAGCAAGAGGCATGACATCTACGCAGGATCTCGGTTGGCTCCTCGCCAACTTCGCAGACCGAGTGCCCGGGGTGGCCCACGCGGTCGCCGTCTCGGCCGACGGTCTGCTGTTGGCGGCCTCTCGTGATCTGCCGCGCGACCGGGGCGACCAGCTCGCCGCGATCGCGTCCGGCTTGGTGAGCCTGACCCAGGGCGCCTCCCGCTGCTTCGAGGGCGGCGCGGTGCTTCAGACGGTTGTCGAAATGGACAACGGCTTCCTGTTCCTGATGTCGATCTCCGATGGCTCGTCGTTCGCGGTCCTCGCGGCCCGCGCCTGCGACGTCGGTCAGGTCGGCTACGAAATGGCGCTTCTGGTCGATAGGGTCGGTGACGCGCTGACGCCTCCGCCTAGGCCAACCGCCTCTATGCTCGGCTGAAGCTGAATTAGGTGACAGAGCTCCACGAGTTATTTGCTGTTGACGAGGCCCGACGAGTGAGGAGGTGAACGGCGAACATGGCCGAACGCGATGAGCCAACGGGCGCGTTGGTAAGGCCGTACGCCGTCACCCGAGGTCGCACCAAGCCCAAGCTGGAAATTGCGATCGAGGCGCTGGTCGAGACCACCGTGCGTGGCCGTGCGGCCAATACGAGGCCGGGCGGCACGCACGGCCAGGAACAGCAATACATCTCCACGCTTTG
This sequence comes from Dactylosporangium sucinum, assembly GCF_014647515.1. Taxonomy (GTDB): domain Bacteria; phylum Actinomycetota; class Actinomycetes; order Mycobacteriales; family Micromonosporaceae; genus Dactylosporangium; species Dactylosporangium sucinum. The sequence goes on from NZ_BMPI01000016.1 coordinate 26,202, forward strand.
CGACGGTCGCTTGCAGTCTCTCGCCGAGATCGCGGCGCGCATGCAGCTCCCGCTGGGTGTCGCGCGGGTCATCGTGGCGGACATGGCTGCCGATGGACTGGTCGCGGTGTACGAGCCGACCTCGCTCGACGAAAACGAGTCGGTGGGCACAGAACTGCTTGAGAGGGTGCTGAGTGGACTTCGGAGGCTCTGACGTGGCGGTCCGCCCAGGGCGGGTCACGTCAGCGAAGATCGTCATCGCCGGTGGTTTCGGCGTGGGCAAGACCACACTGGTCGGCTCGGTCTCGGAGATTACCCCGCTGACCACCGAGGCCATCATGACCTCCGCCGGTGTCGGTGTCGATGACACCCGCAACGTGCCCGGCAAGACCACCACCACGGTCGCGATGGACTTCGGTCGTATCTCGATCGACCGTGATCTCATCCTGTACCTCTTCGGCACCCCGGGCCAGACGCGCTTCTGGTTCATGTGGGACGAACTGGTGCGGGGCGCGATCGGCGCGGTCGTGATGGTGGACACGCGGCGCCTCGCCGACTGCTTCGCCGCCATCGACTTCTTCGAGCACAGGCGGCTGCCGTACCTGGTGGCCATCAACTGCTCCGACGGCGTGCAGTACCACAACGCCGACGACGTGCGCGAGGCCCTGGCGATCTCCAGCGACGTGCCGGTGGTCTCCTGCGACGCGCGCTCCCGTGAGTCGACCAAGAACGTGCTCATCTCCCTGGTGGAGTACGTGCTGTCGATGCGCCGGACCCGCGCCACCGCCCCCGCGTAACCAGCCGCGGGCACAACACCCACTCAGCCTGACGCGCACCGAGCAGCCCGCAAGGGACGCCCGGTGCGCGTTCGCATGTGCCCTGGTTACGTTCCGCATTCCCGCACTCACGGTGACGGCGCGGCGGGCTGAGTGGTCGCTGACGCATTTCAGGGCGCCGATGGTGGCCCCCGCCTACCGTTGCGGGCCGTGACGCCGTCAGCGTGCGATACGAGGGCCTCGCCGGGCCCCTCATGCGAAAGGGCCGCCCCTGGGGGCGGCCCTCGTCGTCTCGGAACTGCTAGCGGCGGGCGGAGCGGTACTCGTACTCGCGCTCCTGGTAGTCCCGGCCCGCATCGCGGCTGAAGTCCCAGCCGCCGGCCGACTCGCGACCCGGGCGGCCGCCGACCGCGAAGCCGCCGACCTCCTGGCCGCGGCGCCAGCCGCGGAAGTAGCCGGTGGTGTGCGCGGCGATCTGGGCCGCGTCGCGGACGATGCGCAGCGGGCGCTCCGGCGCGTTGACCGGGGCACCGGGGACCAGGTTCTGCTGCGGGACGCGGCGCGGCAGGCCCGAGTGGGTCTCCTCGACGACCTCCGGGGCGCTGGCGCGCTGGGCGGCCTGCCAGGCCGAGTCGTTCGAGTTCTCCCAGTTGACGGCCGGGCGCTCGGTCGACGTCTCGGTGTCGGAGTCCCAGTCGGTGAACCAGGCCGAGCGGGCCGCGGCGAAGATCAGCAGGTCGCCGTCGCCGTCGTCGGTGGGCTTGGCTGCGGCCTCGGCGCGCTCGGCCGCGGCGCGGCGGCTGCGGCCGGCGCCACTGCCGCTGCTGCGGGCCGTGGCGCGCTCGGCCGACGGCTCGACCAGGCGCAGCGCCGGCGGCTCGAAGCGGAACTCACCGCTGTAGTCGCCGCTCAGCTCGCCGGTGTAGCCCGACGCCAGGGCCGGGTCCGGCACCGGGGCCGGCTCGACCAGGCGCAGGCCAGCCGGCTCAGCCGGCAGGTCGCCGGTCTGCCACGGCGGGGGCACGCGGCCCTCGCGCTGGCGGGGAAGCTCGACCTGCCGCTCATCCGTGCGCTCGCTCGGCCGCTCGGGCTGGCGCTCGGCGGACCGCTCGGACCGGGATCGCTCGCTGCGCGGGATCTCGCTGCGGGACCGCTCGGACCGGGGGATCTCCGTCCGGGAGGTCTCCGTCTCCGTCCGGGGGGCCTCCGTCCGGGACCGCTCCGACCGCGGGAGCTCGGTGCGGGCGCGCTCGCTGCGGGCCGGCTCGGCCTCGACGGCCTCGGCGCGGCTGCGCTCGGCCCGCCGCGACTCGGAGCGCGTCGGCTGCTCGTCGAGCTCGGCCGACCGGCTGCGCTCGGACCGGCTGCGACCCCGGCTCAGCTCGGCGCGGCTCAGCACCTCGGAGCGCCCGAGGTCCGCGGACCGCCCCAGACCGAGGTCCGGCGAACGGTCCAGGTCGAGCTCCGCGGGCGGTGCCGGAATGTCGCTCAGGCGGGGCAGGCTGCTCAGCTCGGACGACGGTGCCAGCGGGTCGGAGAACGAGAACGACTTGTCCGACGGGGGCTCCGACCCGTTGAGCGGCCAACCGGACCGGGCGCCCGACGCCTGGGCGACCGGGTCGAGGACCGGGGGCTCACCGAGGGAGCTCAGGTCGCTCAGCCGCATCGCGCCGGTGTCGACCGGCGGCACCGACGTGACCGAGGCGGCCGGCGGTGCGGAGGTCGACGCGGCCGGGGCCAGCGGGTCGTACCCGTAGGAGGTCTCGAAGCGCGGCGGCTCGGCCGGCTCGTGGCCGCCGATCAGCGGTGCGATGCCCGGCGGCGGCGGTGGCATGAGCGAGGTGAACTGCGGCTCGGTCGCCGTGGGCGGCGGGATGACCGGCTCCGGCGCGACCGGCGGCGGGGCCACCGGGGCGGGAGCCACCGGCAGCGGCGCCACGGGCTTCGGCTGCGGGGGAGGACCCTGCAGCGGCACCGGAATCGACTGCATCGACGCCGGAACAGGCTGCTGCTGGAAGGTCGGCGGGATCGGCGGGGCCGGCGCGTAGGTCGGCGTCGGCGGCGTGTACGGCGCCGGGGTGTACCCGGGCGGGGTCGACGTGACCGGCGGGGCCGAGGTCACCGACGCGGCGGCCGGCGTGTAGCCGGGCGGCGTCGAGATGACCGGCGAGGTGGTCAACCCGGGCGGCGACGAGACGACGGCGGCCGGCGGAGCGGAGACGACCGGCGGCTGGGCCTGGGCGGGCGCGGGCTGGGCCCGGCGGCGGCCACCGACGGCGCGCGACGCGGCCGACTCCTCGGCCCGGGCGACCTCGGCGGCGCGGGACGCGGCCCGCGAGCGCTCGGCGGATGCCGCGGGGGCGGCCGGGGCGGCGGGCACCGTGGCCCGGCTGCCGTGCTTGCCCGTCTCGGCGGTCGCGGCAGGCGCGGCAGTTGCAGCGGTCGCGGCGCGGGCCGAGCGGGCCGGCGTGGCCTCGGCGGCGGCGCGCAGCGGGGTGGCCGGGCTGAGCGGCGTGGCTGGGCGCTGGCGTGTGGTGCGGCCGACGGGGTTCATCTTGTCGGCGAGGACGCCGACGAGGGCGGCCGCGGCGGCGTCGCTGGCCCGCACCGCGGCGACCGACTGCCGGATGGTCTCGGCGACGGCGGTGGTGAGGGCGCGGTTGACGCCGGTGCGGCGGGGGGTCTCGGCGATCGCGACCCGCAGCGCGGTGATCGCCTCGCCGAGCGTGTCGGCGTCGGCGACGCCGGTGGCGGCGAGGTCGGCGACGACCTGGGCGTCGCGGTTGCGCCCGGCGGCGCCGCCGCCGAGGATGCCCGGCTCGGGCAGCGCGTCGAGGATCGCGAGCGGGATCGCCTCGGCCGGGTCCGGGTAGGCCCGCAGGGCCGCCGGGTAGAGCTCGCGGAGGACCTCGCGCAGCGTGGCCGCGGCGCTCTGCCGCCCGGCGACCACCGCGGCGTGCGCGGCGAGGACCGGCTTGAGCGGGAGCATGTCGCGCGGTGGGCTCTGACCGACCGCGGAGAGGACGCCTGCCTGCAGGGCCCGGGCCAGGCCGACCGCGCGCCGTTCGGCTGCGTTGGACTGGATCTCCTCGGGCGACTCGTCATCGGCGAAGCGCTCGGCGTAGTCGTCGGCCGAGTCGTCGTCGGTGAAGGCCAGCGTGCGGCCCGCCGCGGTGAGCAGCTGGGTCACGACGTGGTCGTCGCTCTCGGCCGCGACCGCCACGGCGGACTGGCCGCCGGAGCGCTGCGCGAGCAACGCGCTGAGCTCGGCGTAGCCGCCGGCGTCGTCGCTCACCTCGCAGATGTCGATGAGTCGGCCGGCGTCGTCGACGACCGCGACGGTCAACCAGATGTCGGAACCCGACTGCGGCTCGGCGGGGTCAGCCGACGCCAGACCGCAGTACACCCGAACGAGCGCCACCGCGTCGTCCTCCTCTCGGGACATCAGTTGAGCTTTCGTCACTCGGCGGGGACGTGTCCCGGCGCCCCGCCGTGTGTTGCCGCAGGTCAAAGTGAACGACCTCTAGTCAACAGGTTGACGTCACGTGACGCGATCAGCCGAAACGGCTGAATGCCGCGTTGGCTGATCGTCGTCTACCGCCGCCACCCGTCCGGCTAGGGATCGGGTCGTGCCCGCCGTGCCAAAACGCCCACGGCTTAGATCCTGTCGGTCACAAATCAATCACGCCAGTCCACGGCGGCAGAAATCTTGCCGATTATGGTCCGCCAGCCGAGCGCTGCCTGTTGTGCCCCGATTTTCTTCAGCCGGCGCTTGGCGAAGAACCCGCCGACGCCGCCCGACGCCGCAGCCCGGAGGCCCTCGTCGAGGTCGTCGAGCGGGGAGCCGGGGGAGAGCGCCGTGCGGACCGGCTCGAGGCGCAGGGCGTAAGCAAGGTCACGCGCAGCCTCGCCGGCGGCGAGCAGCAGGTCGGTGTCCCACGCGTCCTGTCCGCCGCGGAGGTTCTCCACCACGAGGTCCAGCTCGTAGTGGTTCTCGTCCGTGGGGACCACCGAGGAGACGGTGACGCGCTTCTTGAGGCTCTCCCAGGTGTCGAGCTGGACCATGTCGTGCTCGGCGTCGGACTGCACGAACTCGACCAGGCCCTCGACGCTGCGGAAGAGCAGGAGCTTGCCCTCGTGGCTGAGGAAGACGGGAACCTCCTCGGGCTCCTCTTCCTCCTCCTCTTCTTCCTCTTCCTCTTCGTCGTCCTCGGCGGAGGCCTCGTCCGTTTCGTCGGAGTCCGTGTCATCCTCGTCGTCGTCCGCGGTCTTGGCGGAAGTTTCATCGGACTCGTCGTCCTCCGCCTTGGCGGAGGTCTCGTCGGACTCGTCGTCGGACTCGTCGTCCTTCTTCTTCTTCTTCGAGGCGACGGCGGAGGTCTTCTTCTTGGCGCGCTCGGGCTCCGGCTCGGGCTCTTCCTCGAACAGCTCGGGGTTCTCGAGGATGACGACCTCGTCGTCGTTGACCTCGTCCTCCCGGCGCCGCAGCACCGCGAAGTCGTCGTCCTCCTCGACCGCGACCTGGGGCGGCGTCAGCTCGTTGGACATCCGGTACGCGCGCAGCGTGTATCCGACGCCCTTGGGCAGCGCGAGCTCGATCGGCTCGATCTTGACGTCGTTCCACATCGCGTCGGCGAGAGCGGACCGTTCGGAACCGGCGTCGTCTGCTTCGTCGCCGGCGTCGTCTGCTTCGTCGCCGGCGTCGTCTGCCTCGTCAACGACGTCGTCTGCTTCGTCAACGACGTCGTCGTCGACGTCCTCGACCTCTTCGACCTCGTCAGGGACCTCGACCGGCTCGTCCTTCTTGGCCGACGAAGCGGACGAAGCGGACGAACGGGATGACTGGCGGGCCACTGTGACCTCCAAAGTCGGCTCGGCGTGCGGGCACACGTGGCCTCGCGCACAAACACCCTAGTGTGCCCGGAGTGCGGCGGTCAGACCCCCTTGGGGTGCCACACCGTCTTGATCTCCAGCAGCGACAGCATCCTGGATACGCCCGGGTCAGCGGACCAGTCCGGGCTGCTCGGGCGGATCACTCGTTTGAGGTTCTCCGCCGCGGCGACCTCCAAGTCGGCCCCAAGTGTGGGATCCGTCACACCGGTGATATCGATGGCATTGACGTCCATGTGCGCCGCCAGCCACGGTCCCATCTCGGCGACCTTGCCGGTCAGCAGGTTCACGACCCCGCCGGGCAGGTCGGAGGTCGCCAGCACCTCGGCGAGCGAGACGGCGGGCAGCGGCCGGCCCTCGGACGCGATCACGACGACGGTGTTGCCGGAGACGATCGCCGGCGCGATGACGCTGACCAGGCCGAGCAGTGACGACTCGGCAGGGGCCACGATCCCGACCACGCCGGTCGGCTCGGGGGCGGAGAGGTTGAAGTACGGCCCGGCGACCGGGTTGGCCCCGCCGTGGATCTGCGCGATCTTGTCAGACCACCCGGCATACCACACCCAGCGGTCGATCGCGGCGTCCACCAGCGCCGCCGCATCCTTGCGGGACAGGCCCTCCGCGGCCTTCACCTCGGCGGCGAACTGGTCCCGCCGGCCCTCCAGTATCTCCGCGACCCGGTAGAGGATCTGCCCGCGGTTGTACGCGGTGGCGCCGGCCCACTTGCCGGCCGCGGCGCGGGCCGCCTTCACGGCGTCGCGCACGTCCTTGCGGGAGGCGAGCGCCGCGTTGGCCAGGAACTCGCCGGAGGGGGAGTGCACCTGGTACGACCTCCCGGACTCGCTGCGCGGGAACGCGCCGCCGATGTAGAGCTTGTAGGTCTTGCGGACGGCGAGGCGCGCGGGCGACTCAGTGCTCAAGATAGGCCTCCAGCCCGTGCCGGCCACCCTCGCGGCCGTAGCCCGACTCCTTGTAACCGCCGAACGGCGAGGTGGGGTCGAACTTGTTGAACGTGTTGGCCCAGACCACGCCGGCGCGCAGCTGGTCGGCGATGTCGAGGATCCGCGAGCCCTTCTCGGTCCACACCCCGGCGGACAGCCCGTACGGCGTGTTGTTGGCCTTCTCGACCGCCTCGGCCGGCGTGCGGAACGTCAGCACCGACAGCACCGGCCCGAAGATCTCCTCGCGGGCGATCCGGTGCGCCTGGGTGACCCCGGTGAAGATCGTCGGCGCGAACCAGAAGCCGCGGTCGGGCAGCTCGCACGGCGGCGACCAGCGCTCGGCGCCCTCCTCCTCGCCGACCTGGGACAGCTCCCGGATGCGGGCGAGCTGGGCGGCCGAGTTGATCGCGCCCACGTCGGTGTTCTTGTCCAGCGGGTCGCCGACGCGCAGCCGGGCCATCCGCCGCTTCAGCGCGGCCAGGAACTCCTCGGCGACCGACTCCTGCAGCAGCAGCCGCGAGCCGGCGCAGCACACGTGGCCCTGGTTGAAGAAGATGCCGTTGACGACGCCCTCGACCGCCTGGTCGATCGGCGCGTCGTCGAACACGATGTTCGCCGCCTTGCCGCCGAGCTCCAGGGTGAGTTTCTTGGTGGTACCGGCGACCGCCCGCGCGATCGCCCGCCCGACCTCGGTCGACCCGGTGAACGCCACCTTGTCGACGCCGGTGTGCTCGACGAGCAGCCGCCCGGTCTCGCCGGCTCCGGTGACGATGTTGACCACGCCCGGCGGCAGCTCGGCCTGCTGGCAGATCTCGGCGAACAGCAGCGCGGTCAGCGGCGTGGTCTCGGCCGGCTTGAGCACGACGGTGTTGCCCGCGGCGAGCGCCGGCGCGATCTTCCACGCCAGCATGAGCAGCGGGAAGTTCCACGGGATGACCTGACCGGCCACGCCGAGCGGCTTCGGGTCGGGCCCGAACCCGGCGTAGGGCAGCTTGTCGGCCCAGCCCGCGTAGTAGAAGAAGTGCGCGGCGACGAGCGGCACGTCGACGTCGCGGGACTCGCGGATCGGCTTGCCGTTGTCGAGCGACTCCAGCACGGCGAGCTCGCGGGCCCGCTCCTGGATGATGCGGGCGATCCGGAAGAGGTACTTCGCCCGCTCCCGCCCCGGCATCGGCCCCCAGACCGTGTCGAAGGCGTGCCGGGCGGCGCGGACCGCGTCATCGACGTCGGCGGCGTCGGCGCAGGCGATGTCGGCGAGCAGTTCCTCGCTGGCCGGGTTGATCGACTTGAACGGCTCGCCCTTGCCGTCGACGAACTCGCCGTTGATGAAGAGGCCATACGACGAGCGGATGTCGACGATCGACCGCGACTCCGGCGCCGGTGCGTACTGGAAGTCCATCGTCCTAATCCAGGGTGAAGTAGTCGGGGCCGGAGTAACGGCCGGTGGCCATCTTGGTGCGCTGCATGAGCAGGTCGTTGAGCAGCGTCGACGCGCCGAACCGGAACCGGTCGGGGTCGAGCCAGTCCGGCCCGGCCGTCTCGTTCACCAGCACGAGATACTTGATCGCGTCCTTGGCGGTGCGGATGCCCCCGGCCGGCTTCACGCCGATGATCCGGCCGGTCTGCTCGCGGAAGTCGCGCACGGCCTCCAGCATCACCAGCGTCACCGGCAGCGTGGCGGCCGGCTGCACCTTGCCGGTCGAGGTCTTGATGAAGTCGGCGCCGGCCAGCATCGCCAGCCAGGATGCCCGGCGCACGTTGTCGAGCGTGGCCAGCTCGCCCGTCTCCAGGATGACCTTGAGGTGCGCGTCGCCGCACGCCTCCTTCACCGCCGCGATCTCGTCGTGGACCTCGGCGTAGCGCCCGGCGAGGAACGCGCCCCGGCTGATCACCATGTCGATCTCGTCGGCGCCGGCCGCGACGGCCGCCCGCGTGTCGGCGAGCTTGACGTCGAGCGGCGCCTGCCCGGACGGGAACGCGGTCGCGACGCTCGCCAGGTGCACGCCGGTCCCGCGCAGGGCCTCGGCCGCGACCGGGATCATCGCCGGGTAGACGCAGATGGCCGCGGCGCTCGGGCAGGTGGCGTCGGCCGGGTCGGGCCGCACCGCCTTGGCGCACAGTGCGCGGACCTTGCCCGGCGTGTCCGAGCCCTCCAGCGTCGTGAGGTCGACCATGCGAATGGCGAGGTCCAGGGCCTGCGCCTTGGCGGTCGTCTTGATCGAGCGGGTGCCCAGCATCGCGGCGCGCTGCTCGGCCCCGACCTGGTCGACGCCCGGCAAGCCGTGGAGGAAGGTCCGCAACGCGCCTTGTGAGCGCGCGACCTCGGCGGTGAGGGTCATGTCCCAAATACTAGGCTGTCGGTCCGTGGACGTACTCGTGGTGGATCACCCCCTGGCCAAGTCGCGACTGACCGCGATGCGCGACGAGCGCACCGACAACGGTGCCTTCCGGGCGGCATTGCACGAACTCACCACGATGCTGGTGTACGAGGCCGCGCGCTCCTTCGCGACCGAGACCTTCCCGGTGCGGACGCCGGTCGCGGTGGCCGAGGGCACCCGGCTGGCCAACCCGCCGCTGCTCGTGCCGGTCCTGCGGGCCGGGCTGGGCATGGCCGACTCGGCGCTGGCGCTGTTGCCCGAGTCGTCGATGGGGTTCGTGGGGCTCGCGCGCGACGAGCACACGTTCCAGCCCCGCGCCTACATGGAGTCACTGCCGCGTGACCTGGCCGGCATCCCGGTGCTCGTCCTCGACCCGATGCTCGCCACCGGCGGCTCCCTGGAGCACTGTGTGCGGCTGCTCGTCGACCGCGGCGCCACGGACATCACCGTGCTGTGCGTGCTGGCCGCCCCGGCCGGCATCGAGCGGCTGGCCAACTCCGGCCTGCCCATGCGCCTGGTGACGGCCGCCATCGACCAGGAGCTCAACGAGCGGATGTTCATCGTCCCGGGCCTCGGCGACGCGGGCGACCGGCAGTTCGGCGGCATGCCCCGCTTCTGAAATCTCCCTTAATTCCGGTCGCCGGAACGGGGGAGATGCGCTGCTCAGGGCTTGTCGGCCCGGCGGGGCGGCGGCCTACGGTGACCGGCGATGAAGCATCGACGAGTCACCTCCGCTCCGCGGCTGGCGGTCGTGGCCGCCCTCATCGGGCTGGCGGCCTCGGGAGCGATCGCCTCGACGGCGGCCCGGGGGCTGGAGCCGGAGCGCCGGGGCGTGCCGGCGGCCCAGGAGGTCGACGCCCGGGCCGGCCTCGGCGCGGCGTCGACCGAGCCTTCGCCCGCGGCGTCGACGAAGGCGCCCACGAAACCGGCGGGATGCGGCCTCGACGCCAAGCTGGTGCCGAGCTGCGGGCTGCTCTGGGGCGTCGCGCCGGGAGCGTTCACCGACCTGCCGGCCTCGCGGGCCCTGCGCAACTTCGAGGCGACGACCGGCCGCCCGGCCGACATCCTGCACTCCTACCACCGCGGCGACGAGGTGTTCCCGACCGCCGACGAGATCGCCACGGTACGGCAGGCAAGAAAGCGGATCCTCTTCGCGAACTGGAAGGTCGCCTGGGGCACCACCTGGTCCGACGTGGCCGCCGGCGGACAGGACGCGCGCATCGACCGGGCCGCCGAGCGCTTCCGGGCGTTCCCCGGCAAGCTGTTCCTCGCGCTGCACCACGAGCCGGAGAACGATGTGCGCAGCGGCGGCGGCATGACCGCCCGCGACTACGCCGCGATGTTCCGGCACACCGTCGAGCGCCTGCGCGCGAAGGGCGTGACGAACGCGGTGTTCGTGCTGGCGTACATGGCGTACGAGCCGTGGTGCGTCCAACCATGGTTCGAGGACCTCTACCCCGGCGACGACGTGGTCGACTGGATCGGCATGGACCCGTACCTGTTCGCCAGGCCCGGCGCCTACGGCTACGGAGACTTCGCGTACCTGGTGAACCGCACCTCGAACCCGTCCCGCTGGCCCGGCTTCTACACCTGGGCGACCCGCGAGCACGGCAACAAGCCGCTCATGGTGTCGGAGTGGGGCGTCTACGAGCACGCGGCCGACCCGGCCCAGAAGGCGTGGATCTACTCGACCGTCCGCCAGCAGCTGCCTCGGTTCCCGGCGATCAAGGCGCTGGTGTACTTCGACTCCCCGAACGCCCCGAAGGGCGATACTCGCCCCGACTCGTCCGAGCCGGCCTTGGAGGAGTTCCGCAAGCTGGCCGACTCGACAACCTTCTCCGTGACCCTGTAGCCCCGCCCGCGCCGCCCGCGCGCCGCTCGCCCGCCCGTGCCGCTCGCCCGCCCGTGCCGCTCGCCCGCCCGTGCCGCTCGCCCGCCCGTGCCGCTCGC
>NZ_BMPI01000016.1:37178-187040 GCF_014647515.1 Dactylosporangium sucinum
GACGCCGCCCTGCCCGTGCCGCTCGCCGACGCCGCCCTGCCCGCGCTGCCCGCCGACGCCGCCCTGCCCGCGCTTTCCGCCCGCGCCGCCCTGCCCGCGCTGCCCGCCGACGCCGCCCTGCCCGCGCTTCCCGCCCGCGCCGCCAGCAACCACCCGCGCCGATCTTGGAGTTGTGGTCCCGTGCTTAGGGTGATATTTCCGACAAATCACGGACCACAACTCCAAGATCGCGGCGCCGCTGAGCGGCAGTGGCCACAGCGGCGGGCACAGCGCAGCCGGCATAGCGCGGCGGCTACAGCGCGGCGGCGGGCATAGCGGCGGCGGGCATAGCGCGGCGGCCACAGCGCGGCGGCGGGCATAGCGGCGGGCGCAGCGTGCGGTGGGCGTGGTGTGCCCCGCCCCGCCGGCGCGGCGCGGCCGGAGCACCCCGGAGGCGCGGAAGCGTCAGCGCAGGCCGAGGGCGGCCGCGGTCTCCGTGCGCAGCGCCACCAGCGACGCGGCGGCCGTCTCCCGGGCCTTGCCGACGTCGCCGTCGACGACCGGCTCGACAACCTCCAGGTAGGCCTTGAGCTTCGGCTCGGTGCCCGACGGGCGGACCACCACGCGGGTCGTGCCGGCCCGCACGATGAGCACGTCGGACTGCGGCAGCCGGTCCTCGATGGCGGTCACCGCCTCGTCGAGCAGCTCGGTGGGCGGCCGGTGGCGGATCGTGGCCATCGCGTCCGCGATCTCGGACAGGTCGTCGACGCGGACCGAGAGCTGGTCGGTGGCGTGCACGCCGTACTGCTCGGCGAGCTCGTCCAGCCGGTCGCCGAGGGTGCGCAGCTCCGCCTTGAGCCCGGCGGCGAGCTCGCACACCAGCAGGGCGGCGGTGATGCCGTCCTTGTCGCGGACGATGGGCGGGGCCACGCAGTACCCCAGCGCCTCCTCGTAACCGTAGACGAGGTCGTCGCCGGCCCGCACGATCCACTTGAAGCCGGTCAGCGTCTCGCCGTAGGGCAGCCCGTGCGCGGCGCACATGCGCGACAGCAGGCTCGACGACACGATCGTCGTCGCGTAGCGGCCCTGCACCCCCCGCCGCATGAGGTGGTCGGCCAGCAGGGCCCCGACCTCGTCGCCGCGCAGCAGGCGCCAGCCGCCGTCCGCCAGCGGGATCGCGACCGCGCACCGGTCGGCGTCGGGGTCGTTGGCGATCGCGATGTCGGCCCCCGATTCCCGGGCCAGCGCGAGCAGCAGGTCGGTCGCCCCCGGCTCCTCCGGGTTGGGGAACGCGACGGTGGGAAAGTCGGGGTCGGGCTCGGCCTGGGCCGCGACCACGAACGGCGCCGCATAGCCGGCGGCGGTGAGCGTCGACACGAACACGTCCCGGCCGACGCCGTGCATCGGGCTGTACGCCACGACGAGGTCGCGCGGCACCTCGGGCTCGACGACGCCGATCGCGGCGTCGACATACGCCTGCACGATCTCCTCGGTCAGCACCTCGCCCGGCGGGCCCAGTGGCACGTCGGCGAGCGGCCCGACGGTCCGGATCGCGTGCTCGATCTCGACGTCGGCCGGCGGGACGATCTGGGAGCCGTCGCCGAGGTACACCTTGTAGCCGTTGTCCTGCGGCGGGTTGTGGCTGGCGGTGACCATCACGCCCGCGGCCGCGCCGTGCCGCTTGACGGCGAACGCGAGCACCGGCGTCGGCAGCGGGCGGGGCATGAGCAGCGCCGGCCGCCCGGCCCCGGTCGCCACCCGGGTCGTCTCCACCGCGAACGCGTGCGAGCCGTGCCGGGCGTCGTAGCCGACCACGAGCGGACCCTCGACCCGGTTGTCGGCCAGCCAGCGGACCAGGCCGGCGGCGGCCGCGCGCACCACGGCCAGGTTCATGCCGTTGGGCCCGGCGCGCAACGGCCCGCGCAGGCCGGCCGTGCCGAAGCGCAGCGGCCCGGCGAACCGGTCGGCCAGGTCGTCGCCCCGATCCAGCGCGGCCCGCAGCTCCTCGCGGGTCGCCGGATCGGGGTCGTCGGCCATCCAGGCCTCGGCCTCGGCCCGCAGGTCACGCTCGGTGGAGGTCATCTGCTCTTCATAGCACGGCCCGGTGTCACTGCCCGGACGGTCCGCCACTGAGCTTGAAGCTCCGGACCATCTCGTCGAAGATCGCCCGGCTCTCCTGGAACCGCGTCTCGGGCACGGTCACGAAGAAGTGGTAGGCCTTGCCGCCGACCACGATCGCGTTCCACAGCGCGTGCCGCTGCTGGTCGCCGGTGCCGCAGGTGTACTCCAGGACCGCACCGTCGTGCCCGTCGAGCTTGTCCTCGTCCATGTTGGCCCGCGCATACGGCGGCGCACAGCTGGACGCGGTCGTCTGCAGGCGCTTCTCGGCGCTCTCCAGGAACGCCTTCGGCGTGCTCGAGGCCTTCTCGATGTTGACCCGGATGCGCCGGTTGCTGTCCGACGGGTCGGTGATGTCGAAATACGGCGCGCTCGCGTTGCCCTGCTGCTTCTTCGTCCAGCCCTTGGGCACGTTGACCGTGATGCCGCCCGGGTGGGTGAACGCCTCGACCTCGAACGACGGCTTCGCCGGGCCGCTCGACGAGGTGCCGATCGGCCGCTCGCTCTGCGGCGTCTCGTTCTCGCCGGAGAACAGCCCGGAGAAGGCCACGGCCGCGATGAGCACCACCGCGACGCCCGCCGCGACGGCGATCTTGGCCGCCGTCGGGGCCCGCTTGGCCCGCTCGACGAACTGCTGCGCGACGTTGCCCTTCGGCGGGGGTGGCGGCGCCTGGGTCCAGTCGGCGCCGAGTGCGCCGGCCGAGAAGCGGCTGGCATCGGTGCGCTCCAGCTCGGCGTCGGCGTGCGCCGGGCCGGCCTGCGCCGGGGCGGAGTGCATCCGGCGCAGCGCGCCGCTGACCGTCTCGCCGGGGGCCATCATCGCCCGGCCGCCGATCTGCCCGGTCGGCTGCTGCGGCGTCACCACCGTCGGCTGGTGCGTCGGGCGGACCACCGCGTAGGGATCGGTCATGTGGGCCGGCGCGTTGCTGGCCAGCGGCCCGGCCATGAGGTCGCGCAGGACGGCTCGGGCCGTCTCCACGTTCCAGCGGCGGGAGGGGTCCTTCTCCAGCAGCCCGTAGAGCACGCCGGCGAGCGGCCCGGCGCGCATCGCCTGCGCCGGCGGCTCCTCGACGACGGCCCGCATCGTCTCGAACGGGTCGCGCTTGTCGAACGGCGGCCGGCCCTCGACCGCCGTGTACAGCGTCACACCCAGCGAGAACAGGTCGCTGGGCGGGCCGAACTTGGCGCCGATCGCCCGCTCGGGCGAGATGAAGTGGGGTGAGCCGAGCACCATCCCGGGCGTGGTCAGCTCGCTGTCGGTGGGCATGCGGGCCACGCCGAAGTCGGTGAGCACGCAGCGGCCGTCGCCGGAGATCAGCACGTTGGCCGGCTTGACGTCGCGGTGCAGCACGCCGGCCGCGTGGGCCACCTCCAGCGCGCCGAGCAGCGCGATGCCGATCTTGGCGACGGCGCGGGCGGCGAGCGGGCCGTCCTCGACGATCATCTCGGCGAGGCTGCGGGCCTGCAGCAGCTCCATCACGATCCACGGGCGCCCGGCCTCGGTGACCACGTCATAGACCTGGACCACGGAGGGGTGCGAGAGCGCGGCCGCCGCACGGGCCTCCCGAAGCGTCCGTTGATACATGGAGTCACGGTCGCTCGGGGCGAGGTTGGGCGGGAGGATCACCTCCTTGACGGCGACGTCACGGCGCAGGAGCGTGTCGCTCGCGCGCCAGACCGTGCCCATGCCGCCGTGACCGATGGCCGTGCGTAGCGCGTAGCGCCCGCCGATCACGATGCCGGGGGCGGCGCGCTGCCCGGGAACGGGCGGCACCGTCGAACCCGGCTCGCGTGGTTCGCGGGCGGGGACGTCGTTGGGGGAGTCGGGGCCGCGCGCAGGATCACGCCCGGCTCCGGCGGAGGCCAGAGCACCGGTGGGTGGCAGGGGCTCGCCATGCCACGTCGGAAGCTGAGTCACAGGCAGTTAACCGTCATGGGAGGGGAGGGTTGACGTCTCGCCCCACTATCTTGCGTGCTCCCGCCCGTCGAAGAAAGGTGGGGTCGCCTCCTTCACCGTACCGTGACCCGGGCACGACACTGTGTGCCGATCTTGTCGCGCTCCGGACCATTCGAGGATTGAATCGGCTCGTTCGGGGAACCGAAACGGCAGGGCACCGCGTCTAGGCAGGTGAAGGAAACATCTGCGGAACATCGGTGAAGCAGATTTCCTGGAGTTTGGCGAGTGATCGCCGATTGACGGACGTCCGGTCCGGCACCGAGCCCCGGCTCCGTGCCAGCCTGCGGCGTTCGCCGTCACTGTGCGTCGACTCCTGGCGACCGTGATGGGACGCCGCTGTGAAAAGTTATCGCGACAGCACGTGACCGTGACGCCGGTCGCCCGTTAAAGGGGGTGGGGGGTACTTGTCGGCGATCGAACCAGCAAGTATGCACCCCCGGTCGGGTTTGAGTGACGCTCAGCTATCCGAACATCACCAGAATGATGTTGCGCTCCGTCACCTTGACCCGGTTAGTCTGTCCATGGCACGCATGGGGCGGGCCGCTCCATTAGACCGAAATAGAGAACTCACCGTGACGAGAGCGCTGACGCTGCCCGATCCTGCCGCCGCTGCGGCACGGTCGGTCAGCAAGTTGACGTCGTCCTGGCCCGAGACGCCACCTGGGGCCGATCCGCTGCCCGGTCAGCTCGACCGATGGCTTGCCTCCCGCGGGGCCGAGCTCGTAGCGGTGCGACGTCACATTCACGCGCACCCGGAGCTGTCCGGCCACGAGTTCGAGACCGCGGCGCTCGTCGCCCGCGAGCTGACCCGCGCCGGACTGTCCCCGCGCATGCTGCCCAAGGGCAACGGCGTGATGTGTGACATCGGCTACGGCGACCGGGTGATCGCCCTGCGGGCCGACCTCGACGCGCTGCCGCTGCCCGACACCAAGGACGTGCCCTACCGCTCGACCGTCGACAACGTCTGCCACGCCTGCGGCCACGACGTCCACACGACGATCCTGCTCGGCGTCGGCCTCGCGCTCGCCCAGCTGGCCGAGCGCGACGAGCTGCCGGGCCGGGTCCGCCTGCTGTTCCAGCCGGCCGAGGAGACGATGCCGTCGGGCGCGCCCGAGGTCATCGCCGCCGGCGGGCTGCAGGACGTCGCCGCGATCTACGCCCTGCACTGCGCGCCGCAGCTGCCGGTCGGCCTGGTCGGCGTCCGCTCCGGCCCGTTCACCGCGGCCGCCGACAAGATCGAGGTCCGGCTCACCGGCCGCGGCGGGCACACCGCCCGTCCGCACCTGACCGCCGACCTGGTCCACGCGCTGGGCCGCATCCTCGTCGACGTGCCGTCGCTGCTCGACCGCAAGCTCGACGCGCGGGCCGGGGTGTCGATGGTCTGGGGCGCGGTGCGGGCCGGCGAGGCCGCCAACGCGATCCCGATCGAGGGCGTGGCCCGCGGCACCATCCGCGTGCTGAGCCGCGAGGCCTGGCGCGAGGTGCCCGAGCTGGTGACCAAGCTGGTCCACGACGTCATCGCACCAACCGGCGCCGACGTCGAGGTCAACTACACCCGGGGCGTCCCGCCCGTGGTCAACGACCGGCTCGCCACCGCGATCATCGCCGGCGCGGCCGGCGCGGCCCTCGGCCCGGAGCGGGTCGTCGAGGCCGAGATCAGCATGGGCGGCGAGGACTTCGCGTTCTACGTCGACAACGTGCCCGGCTCGATGATCCGCCTCGGCGTCGGCGTGCCCGGCTCGGAGACCAAGTTCGACATCCACCAGTCGGCGTTCGACGTCGACGAGCGGGCGATCGGCTACGGCGTGCGCGTCATGGTGCACACCGCCCTCGCGGCCCTCAGCGCGGGAGCGTTCTAGGACTGACAAATAGACCGTCATCTGGTAACCCGGCATGTATGGTCACCGAGTTGCGCGTGCACGGTGTCACCGGCTCCCGCGCGGAGGACGTCCTCGACCGTCCCCTCCTGCACCGGGTGGCCGGCGACACCGACGCCGGCTTCTTCCGCCCGCGCCCTGAGTACGGCGCCACCCGCGGCCCCGGCGGCGCCGTCCTGGAGGCGTACCGCTGGGGCAACCTCACCGCCGGCGCCGCCGCCCGCGCGCTCTGGCTCCTCCTGTTGCCGTTCATGCTGGCCAACGTCGCCCTCTGGCTGCGGCCCGACGTCCGGCCCGGCCCGCGGGCCGCGATCCGGGCGCTGACCCGCATCTTCGCCCTGACGATGACCGCGTCCTTCGTGCTGTCGTTCGTCGAGATCTCGATGGACCTCGTCGGCTGGCAGTGCGCGAACACCGCCCGCTGCCTGGAGGGCCGCTGGTACCTCGGCCCGCTCGTCGACACCAGCACCAGCCGCCGCCTCGCGCTCACCGCGCTGATCCCGATCCTGGCCATCGCGTTCCTGTGGTTCCTCGGCCGGCGGACGTGGTCGCGGTACGAGGCGTTCCCGGCGAACACCGACGGCGACGGGGACGGGCTCGCGCACCCGTGCTTCTGGAACGGCAAGCCGCTCGTCGGGCGGCTCCGCTCGCTGCACATCGCGTTCGCGTACGCCACGCTCGACGCGGTGCTGCTGGGCATCCTGGTGCCGCGCGACCGGCACTGGCTCGGCTACGTGTGCGCCGGCGCGTGCCTGGTGCTCCTCGTCGCCTGCGCCGTCGCCGTGACCGTGCGGCCGGTCGTGGACCGGGACAACCCGGCCCGCTGGGCGCTCGGCCTCACCCGCGCGGCGAGCTACGGCGCGGTGGTGCTCACCGTCCTCACCCTCGCGTACTCGATGCTGCAGCGGGACCCGTGGCCGGCCACCGGGCGGCTGCCGGTGTTCGGCGGCACGGTGACCGCGCTGTTCGCGGTACAACTCGTGCTGTTGATGATCCTCGGGGCGGTCGTCCTCGGGAGCCGGCCCAAGGGCACGTTCCTGCAGGGCCTGGCCGGGCCGATCATCGCCAGCATCGGGCTCGGGGTGGCGGTCGCGTTCTCGGCCGGCCTGTCCTACCGGGTCGCCGACTTCCTCGACCGGCGCCGGCTGCCGTCCTCGGCCGACTACGTGCCCTGGCAGCCGCTGCAGCCGCCGCCGACCTACGAGTGGGCCGCCGCCGGCTTCGTGCTGATGCTCGTCATCATGCTCGTCGTCGCGCTGGTCGCCGGGCTGCCGCTGAACCGGCGGCTGCGCCGCAGCGCGCGGGTCGTCACCGACGCCGACTTCCGCGGCGACCGGCAGCGGGACCCGCAGCGCGCGAAGGGGATCGACACCGCGATCGCCGACGCCCTCATCACCGACCACGTCGGCCGGATGCTGCTGTGGGTGTTCGTCCCGACCGCCGTCGCCGCCGTCGCCGCGACCTGCTTCGCGCTGTTCGCGATCCGGCCGGTGCGCCTCGCCCCGCCGAACTCGCTCGCGGCCGAGCTGCTGTCGTTCGCGGTGAACCTCGGGACGTACCTCATCGGTCTGGCCGTCCTCGGGCTCGTCCTCATCGGCGTGCTCGCCTACCGTTACCAGCGGTTCCGCCGGATCGTCGGGGTCCTGTGGGACCTCGGCACGTTCTGGCCGCGGGCCGCGCACCCGCTGGCGCCGCCGTGCTACGCCGAGCGGGTCGTGCCCGAGCTGGCCGGCCGGGCGTCGTGGCTCGCCGCCGAGCAGGGCGGCGTGATCCTGTCGGGCCACAGCCAGGGTTCGGTGCTGGCGGCCGCGACGGTGCTGCAGCTGCCCCCCGAGGCGCAGGCGCGCGCGGCCCTGCTGACCTACGGCTCGCCGCTGCGGCGCCTCTACGCGCGCTTCTTCCCCGCCTACGTCAACGACGCCGTGCTCACCCAGGTCGGTGCGGTGCTGGCCCGGCCCGCGGACGACGCCGCGGCACCGGACCAGCACACCCCCCGTTGGGTCAACCTGTGGCGGGACACCGACCCCATCGGCGGACCGGTGGGGTCGCCGGCCGCACGCGACGTGCGGCTGGTCGATCCGCCGGGCTTCGACATCCCGCCCGGCGACACGGTGTTCCCCAAGGTTGACGGTCACTCCGGCTATCAGCTGCAACCGGGATTCGGTGCCGCGGTCAGCGGTCTCCTGCAGGACCTGTCGGGTCCGCAGGATTCGTCGGTGCCGCATCAGCCGGGGGCTCCGGCGACCGACCAGTTTCCGCGGATCCAGGCCTAGCCTCCGGTGCCGGGGGCGCACCTGCCCCTTCGTGGCCGGTTGAAACGCTGTCGGCCGGCTTCCTACCGATCGGCTGGGTGGCGCCCGGGATGAGCGGGCCCGCGCCGCCCGGCACCGGGGGCGGTGGAACCGGCCCGGGCGGCGCGGAGATCGGGGTGGGGCGGGGCATCTGGCGCGGCGGCGCCATCATCGGCGCCGGCGGCACCGGACTCCCGGCCGCGGCCACGGCCGGCTGCTTCGGCCGGTACCGCCGCAGCAGCAGGAGCAGGGAGATCGGCAAGCCCAGGACGAGCAGCCACGGCAGCAGCCAGCCGAGCGCGGTCAGCGCCACCTGCGCCGAGGTCAGGAACGCCGACCAGCCGTTGCGCAGCCCGACCCCGATGCCGAGCTCCTCCTCGTCGACGGCGGCCTCCGGCCCGAGCAGCACCAGCGTGATCGTCGACAGCGCGGTGAGCCCGTCGAGCTTCCGCTTGCGCGCCTGCAGCGACTCCAGGTCGGACTCGCGCCGGGACAGCTCCGACTCCAGCGACGTGATCTCGCTGATCGTCTGCGCCTTGGCCAGCAGCGCGCGGATCCGGTCGACGCTCGCCTGCGCCGTCTGCAGCCGCGACTCCACGTCGACCACCTGGTCGGTGACGTCCTGCGCGGTGACCTGCCGGTCCTCCTCGTTGCCGAGCCCCTTGAGCTGGTCGAGGGTCGCGCTGAACCTCGCCGCCGGCACGCGCAGCGTCAGCGTGCCCTGCGAGCGCTTGTCGTCGTGGCGTCGGTTGTCGCCGCCGACGAAGCCGCCCGCCCCGGTCGCGTACGCGATCGCCTGGGCCGCGGCCGCATCCACGTCCTTCACCCGGACCGTCATGGTGCCGGAGTAGATGATCGACCGGTTGTCGACGTCGAGGTTGTCCGGGATCTTGCCGGGCGGGTTGCCCTGGACCCCGTTGCCCTGGACCCCGTTGCCCTGGACCCCGTTGCCCTGGACCCCGTTGTCCTTGGCCGGTCCGGCGCCGGCCCCCTCCTGCATCGGCGCCGCCGCGGGCGCCGCGCTGTCGCTGGACTCCTTGGCACTGTTGCCGCACCCGCTCAGCGCCATCAGCACGGCGGCGCTCGCCGCCGTGACGAACAGGGTGGTGCGCCTGACTGACATGACGCCTCCTGGGTAGGGTCGATCGGGAGACCGAACTGCCCCCTGGGACGCGGCCGGGTGCGGCCCCGGTTCCCGGCGTTTGTGTCACGGTTCTGCCACAAGGAGGTCACCGGATGCGCATCACCAAGTACACCCACGCCTGCCTGCGCCTCGAACACGCCGGCGGCGTCATGGTGATCGATCCCGGCGTGTTCACCGAGCCCGAGGCGCTGGAGGGGGTCGACGCGGTCCTCGTCACGCACGAGCACTTCGACCACATCGACATCGACCGGCTGCGCGCGGCGGCGGCCAAGCAGCCCGCCCTGACCGTCTACGCCCACCCCGACGTCGACGCCCAGCTCACCGAGCTGGACGCGGAGAAGTTCGCGGTGGCCCCGGGCGACACCTTCGTGGCCGCGGGCATGACCGTGCGCGCCCACGGCGGGCAGCACGCGGTCATCCACCCCGACATCCCGCGGATCGTCAACGTGTCGTTCCTGATCGAGAGCCCCGACGGCCCGATCTACCACCCGGGCGACTCGTTCCACGTCCCCGATGAGGAGGTCGCGACCCTGTTCGTCCCGGTCTCCGCCCCGTGGCTCAAGCTGTCCGAGGCGATCGACTTCACGCGGGCGGTCAAGCCGGAGCGCGCCTTCGCCCTCCACGACAGCCTGCTCGTCGAGGCCGGCCAGCAGATCGTCACCGGCCACATGAACCGCCTGTCGGGCACCCACTACACCCGCCTCGAACCGGGCACGACGGTCTAGACCCTAGGGTTCCCAGCGCATCAGGTTCGCGAACAGCTCGGCCTGCTCGATCGCGTCGTCGAGCGCGTGGTGCGTGTGCCGGCGCTGCGACAGCAGGTGCTTCGGCATGCGCCCCTTGACGGCGGCGCCGATGGGCACGCCGGCCTTCACCGCGTACGTCGTCTTCATGTCGAGGCACCCCGAGTGCCCGAAGACGCTCGCCCCGGTGAACCGCAGCAGGTACCAGTACAGGAACATCCAGTCGAACACCGCCGGATAGGCGACGACCACCGGCCGCCCGTCCCCGGCGATCCGGGTGACCCACGCGCTCAGCTCGGCCATGGCCGTGGCCGGATCGCTCCCGTCGCGCAGCAGCGCGGCCCGGTCGAGCCCCGACACGGCGAGCGCCTCGGGCACGAAGTCGTCGCTGATGGGCCGCAGCTCCCGATAGAAGGTGTGCTCGGCCGGATCGGCGGCACTGAAGGTACCGCCGAATCTCCCAGCGACCGCGAGCCCGACGCTGACCATGGAGAACGGCCCGGGAATCGGCCCGTCGGCCTCAACATCCAGCGAGAAATAGACGTCGGCACGCATGCGGTGACCTTACGCTCGGGATCGTGGACGATGCGCTCGCGGGCATCGCGGCCCGGCTGTACGCCGCGCCGCCGGAGGACTTCGTCGCGCTGCGCACGGAGGAGGTGGCGCGCGCCCGCAAGGCGAAGGACACGGCCCTGGCCGCGGCGATCGGCAAGCTGCGCAAGCCCACCCTGGCGGCCTGGCTGGTCAACCGCCTGGCCCACGAGCGCCCCGACCTGATCGAGGAGCTGCTCGACCTGGGCGAGGAGCTCCGCACCGCCCAGCGCGAGCTGCGCGGCGCGGACCTGCGCGAGCTGTCCCCCCGCCGCCGCACCCTGCTGGCGGCCCTGTCCCGCGAGGCCGCCGCGCTGGCCGGGCGCGACCGCCCGAACCTCCCGATCGCGGAGGTCGAGAACACGCTCGCCGCGGCCCTGGCCGACGCCGAGGTCGCCACGGCGGTGCGAGCGGGCACGCTGACGAAGGCGCTGGAGTACACCGGCTTCGGCGAGACCCCGCGCCCGCAGCTCCGCCTGGTCCAGGGCGGCGGCGAACCGTCGGGGCAGCCCGGCAAGGTGACGGCGGTCCGCTCCGCCCCGTCGGACGACGAGCGCGAACGCCGAGCCGAGGCCCGCCGCCGGGAGGAGGAGCGCCGCCGGGCCGAGGAGGACCACGCGCGGGCCGTGCGCCAGGCCCGCAAGGACCTGATGGCGGCGTTGCAGCAGCTCTCCGATGCGGAGACCGCCAAGCAGGAGGCCGAGAAGCAGCTGGCCGCCGCGGAGAAGGCGATCGCCCAGGCCGAGAAGCGGGTGACGCTCGCGCAGGCCGCGTTGTCCGACCTCGGTTAGGCCTGGGACTCGGGTCCGCGCAAGTGACGACCGTCGCTCCCGCCAGACAGCGCTTGCGGCCCCGCGACATTCGTCCCGGGGCCGCGGACGCTGCCATCGCCGTCGCCCCAAGAACCCGCGACCTCCGGCCGCGCCGGGCGCCCGCCGCGCGGCGCGGTCCGCGCGCCGCCGCCGGGCGCGGGTCACGGCGGGCGCGTGCCGGCGGCGGGCGCGGGCCTGGCTCATGATCCATGGAGACTTCCGGCTGCCATGGCAGCCAAACCGCTCCATGGATCATGGGGCGAACGCTTATGTCCGGCGCTGCGCACCCGACATAAGCGAAATGTCGGCTCGGAAAAACGGGGGGTGGACACGAACGTGTGGCTTCACCGTGATCCACCCGGCGAGGCAGAATGTCCCGCGTGACTCCCGAGCAGGCGGCCGCGGCGGCGAAGCAGGCTGTGCTGGTCCTGGGCGGCGCCTTCAGCGACGACCCCAAGACCATGCGCAGGGCACGCCGGATCGGCCTGACCGGCTGGGCCTTCTACGTGGCCGGGCGCGGCGGAGCGCTCGGCGACGTGCGCGCCGACACCGTCGCGGCGGCGCTCGGATTCATCGCGCCCGAGGCCGTGCAGGACGGGTGGGACGCCGCTCGCAAGGTGGCGCCGCCCGAGCAGATCGCCGCCGACAACCTCGACGAGTGCTGCCGCTGGGGCCGCGAGCATCTGGAGAGCTTCTACGCCCTCACCCGCCTCGTCGAGCTCGCCGAGCGGGTCGTGGTCAGCGCCGAGACGGCCGGGATGCCCCTGTTCGCGGCCTGGCGGGCCATGCCGCTGCCCGACGACTCGCCCGGCGCGCGGGCGGCCGTGCTGGCGCACCTGCTGCGCGAGCACCGCGGGGCCGCGCACCTGCTGGCGATCCGGGCCAGCGGCCTCAGCCCCCTGGAGGCGATCATCTCCGGCCCCGACGGCGAGGCGGGCGCGACGGCGTTCGGGTGGCAGCCGCCGTATCCGGCGTTCGAGCCGCTCGTCCGCCGGCGCAGCTGGGCCGAGGCGCTCACCGACCGGATCGCGGGGGAGGCCTTCCGGGCGCTGGCCCCGGCCGAGCGGGCCGAGCTGGTCAACCTCCTCGACGCCGCCGTCATCGCCCTGAAGGAGGCGGTCCCGCAGTGACCGCCGAGAGAGCCGCGCGAAAGGCGGACCAGCAGTGAAGATCCGTGGGTGCACCCTGCGCGACGTGCCCGCCATCCTCGTCGTCACCCGGGCGAGCGACATCGCCTCCCTCGGCGAACCCGACTGGTCCGAGGCCGAGGTCGTCGAGACGCTGACCGCGCCGAACCACGACCCGGCCGTCGACTCCTGGCTCGCGTTCGTGCCCGACGGAGATGCCGACGGAGGTGCCGACAGAGGTGCCGACGGGGACCCCATCGCCTGGGCGTACGTCGACAACCCCCAGCGCGGCGTCCGCGACAACGTCGAGGTCTACGCGGTGCCCGAGCGGGGAACGAAAGCCTACGGCCCGCTCCTCGACCTGGCCATCGCCCGCGTCGCCGACCGCGCCCGCGACGCCGGGCACCCCGAGGTGACCCTGCGGGCAGGGGCCATCGCCTCGGAGACCGTCTATCTGGCGGTACTGCAGGACAAGGGTTTCCGGTTCGTCAAACGACACGCCCGGATGAACCGGGCACTGACCGGCGCCGAACGCGCTCCCGAGGGGCACGCCGTCCGGCCGGTGCGCGACGAGGACCTGCCCCGCTTCCACGAGGTGCTCGAGCTGGCGTTCGCCGACACGCCCGACTACCAGCCGACGCCGTACGAGACGTGGCGCGAGGCCGTCCGCCGCCTGCCCTCGGTCAGCTTCGACGAGTGGTTCGTCTACGAGGACGGCGGCGAGATCGTCGGCGTGCTGCAGTCCGCCGACCAGGCCGTCGAGCACGGCGAGGGCTGGGTCAAGAACCTCGCCGTCCTGCGCACCCACCGCAAGCGTGGCATCGGCGGGGCGCTGCTGCGCACGGCCTTCGCGGCGTACGCGGCCAAGGGTCGCACGTCGGCCGGGCTGGGCGTCGACCTCACCAACCCGACCGGCGCCTACCAGCTCTACGCCGACACCGGCATGACGGTGACGTTCGCCGCCGACATGTACGAGCGGACGGTCACGGCATCGCCGTCTTCGTCGGCCGCGACCTGAGCTCCTGCAGGTAGTCCTCGGGCGCGCCGGCCTTCGCGGCGGCGTTCGCGATCTCGGCCAGGTACCACGCCGTGGGGAGCCCGCCCTCGTACCCGTTGAAGACGTAGACCCACGCGGTCGCCTCCCCGTCGAGCGTGGCGACCCGCAGGTGCAGCTTCTGGTAGGTGCCGGCGAGCGCGCCCTCGACCTCGTCGAGCTGCTTCTCGTCGTTCGGATGCACGTCGTAGAGCGCGACGAAGACCCGGTCGCCCGGCGACTCGACGATCGTGGTGACCGAGCCCTCCCAGCCGAGGATGTCCTCCCCGGCGAAGGTGAGGCGCCAGCCCTCGAGCCAGCCGGTGCCGATCATCGGCGAATACGGACAGTAGGCCCGCATGCGGGCCGGGTCTAAGTTCGAGCCATACGCGGCGTAATGACGCACGGCGATGACGATAAACCCGACCGGGTACGCGAGAGAATACTGCCGAGCGTGTCGGATTCGGATCCACTCGTCGGCGCGGGGTGCACCGTTCGGCTGGTGTGCGGCGGACGGGTGGGAGAATGGGACCGAATCGTCGACGAGGGGTGGGGCAGTCGTGGGCCGGATCGTGATCATCGGAGGGGGCCCGGCGGGCTACGAGGCGGCACTGGTCGCCGCGCAGCTCGACGCGGAGGTCACCGTGATCGAGGCCGAAGGTGCAGGTGGCGCGTGTGTGCTGCACGACTGCGTGCCGTCCAAGACGTTCATCGCGAGCTCCGACGTCGTCACCGCGCACCTCGACACCGAGCAGTTCGGGGTGATCGGCCCCGAGGGCCCGGACGTGCGGGTCGACGCCACCGCGGTGCACGAACGGGTCAAACGGCTCGCCTCCGCCCAATCTGGCGACATCCACGCCAAACTGGTCAAGGCCGGTGTGGACTTCGTCACGGGCACTGCGCGCCTCGGTGAGGACACGCTGGGTCACACCCACGCCGTCGAGGTGACCCCGACCGGCGGTGACGCTCCGTATGTCATCGCCGCGTCGACCGTTCTGATCGCCACCGGCGCCACCCCGCGGGTCCTGCCGACCGCCGTTCCCGACGGGGAGCGGATCCTCAACTGGCGCCAGGTGTATGACCTGCCGAAGCTGCCCGAGCACCTCATCGTGGTCGGGTCGGGCGTCACCGGCGCCGAGTTCGCCTCGGCCTATCTCGCCATGGGCATCGACGTCACCCTGGTCTCCAGCCGCGACCGGGTCATGCCGCACGAGGACCCCGACGCCGCCATGGCGATCGAGCGCGTCTTCCGCACCCGCGGCATGACGATCCTCAACAACTCGCGCGCGGCGGCCGCCCGCCGCACGGCCGACGGCGTCGTGGTCGAGCTGGCCGACGGCCGCAGCGTCGAGGGCTCCCACGTGTTGATGGCGGTGGGTTCGGTGCCGCAGACGCACTCCCTCGGCCTGAGCGAGTATGGCGTCGAGGTCGCCCCCGGCGGCTACGTGACCGTCGACCGGGTCTCGCGCACCAACGTCCCCGGCATCTACGCCGCCGGCGACTGCACCGGCCTGCTCCCGCTGGCCAGCGTCGCCGCCATGCAGGGCCGCATCGCGATGTGGCACGCGCTCGGCGAGGCGGTCGCCCCGCTGAAGCTGCGCACGGTCGCCGCCAACGTGTTCACCGACCCGGAGCTGGCCAGCGTCGGTGTCACCCAGTCCGACATCGACAGCGGCAAGGTGCCCGCCCGGTCGGTCATGCTGCCGCTGGCCGGCAACGCGCGGGCCAAGATGGCGGGCCTCGACGACGGCTTCGTGAAGATCTTCTGCCGCCCGGCGTCCGGCCTGGTGGTCGGCGGCGTCGTGGTCGCCCCGAAGGCCAGCGAGCTGATCATGCCGATCGCCATGGCGGTGGAGAACCACCTGAGCGTCGACCAGCTCGCCCACACGATCACGATCTACCCGTCGATCTCCGGCTCGATCGCCGAGGCCGCCCGCCAGCTCATGCAGCACGACGAGGAGTAGGGCTCACAGCTCGCGGTAGACGTCCCGGGCGTAGTCGACGACGGCCGCGCGGATGACCGTCGCCTCGATCGGCAGCACCTCCAGGCAGCGGCGCAGCGCCTCGGTCAGGATCGGCCGGGGCACCCGCATCGAGACGGTGCAGTGCGGCACCCACTCGCCCGGGTCGTAGAGCGGCAGGCACTCGATGCCGTGCGCCTGCAGCGCCCGCCAGACGACCGCCTGGTGGTGCATCAGCTCCGGGGTCGGCGCCAGCCCGAGGAACACGACCCGCCCGACGAACACCCCGGCGAACTGGAAGTTCAGCCGCAGCGGCGCGGCGACCTCGACGTCGGCCAGCGCGGCCGCCACCGCCGCGGGGTCCAGCGCACGGGCCGCGACGAGCGACACGTGCGGGCGGTGCTTGCCGTCGTGCGGCGTGCGCAGCGTCTGCACGCCCAGCTCCTCCAGCAGGTCCCAGAGCACCCGGATCCGCCGGGTCGCCCGCTCGTCGAGGTGCATCTCGATGGAGGCGACCATCTCAGGACTCCCGCTGGCAGGCCGGGCACCAGTACGCGTTGCGCGCGTTGAGCACCGCCGTGCGCACCGGCGTGCCGCAGACCAGGCAGGGCTGGCCGGTGCGGCGGTACACGTACACCTCGCCGCCGTGCCGGTCGACCCGCGGCGCGCGGCCCATCGCCTCCGGCGTGTGTGCACTGTGGACCGTGTCGATCCGCCCCTCCGCCACGCCGGTCCGCATCAGGGTGCGCAGGTCGGCCCAGATCGCCTGCCACTGGCCGTACCGGAGACGCTTCCCGGTCGTCGTGGGCGGCAGCCCGGCCCGGAAGAGGGCCTCGGTCACGTAGATGAGGCCCGCACCGGCCACAATGGACTGGTCCATGAGCAGCCCCATGAGCGTGCGCCCCGAGCCGCGGATGCGCGCGAACGCCACGTCCCCGTCATCAGAGAACGCCAGCGGGTCCGGCCCGAGCCGGGCGTGCAGCGCTTCCAGTTCGCCCGGGTCGAGCAGCTCGCAGGCCGCCGGGCCGCGCAGGTCGAGCCAGTGGTCGGCGTTGACCATCCGCAGCCGGATCTCGCCGACCTCGCCCGGCGCCGGCCCGTCACCGTCGGTGAACTTGCCGTAGAGCCCGAGGTGGATGTGCAGGGTGTCGCCGCCCGAGTAGTGGTGCAGCAGGTGCTTGCCGTGCGCCTCGGTGGCCTCGAGCACCCGCCCGTCGAGCCGCTGCGCGCCGGCGGCGAACCGGCCCTGCGGACTGCTGACCGCGACCGGGCGCCCGCCGAACAGCTTCCGATGGCGCTCGGCGAGGCGGTGGATGGTGTGACCTTCGGGCACCGACCGTTTATACCCTCCACGTTCCAGCGGCGAAGCGCTATTCTCGTGGCGTGAGTCGCAGCGCACTGTCCACGACGACGCCGGGCCTTCCCCGGCGGCGCTGACGCGACGTTCTCTCGCAAGCTCCGGGGCCGCGCTCCCGGAGCTTTTTCGTGCCCGCGGTCGCGGCTCCTCGTCCCCAAGGAGTCAGATCATGCAGGACCACCGCAAGCTCGGCCGTGAGCTCGAGCTGTTCCATTCCGACCCGCTCGTCGGCGCCGGCCTGCCCCTGTGGCTGCCCGACGGCGCGGCCGCCCGGCGCGCGGTCGAGGACTACGTCTACGCGCTGGAGCGCCGCGCCGGCTACCAGCACGTGTACTCGCCGCCGATGGCCAAGGTGGAGATGTACCACCGCTCCGGCCACCTGCCGCACTTCGCCGACGACATGTTCCCGCCGATGCGGCTCGGCGAGGGCGAGCACGACGCGTTCGTGCTGCGGCCGAGCCTCTGCCCGCACCACGCGGCGGTGTTCAACGCGCGCGGCCGCTCCTACCGGGAGCTCCCGCTGCGCATCGGGGAGACCGGCGGCATGTACCGCGCCGAGCGCTCGGGTGTGCTGGGCGGGCTGTCCCGGGTACGGGCGATATCCCTCAACGACGGGCACGTGTTCTGCGCCGAGGACCAGGTGCTGTCCGAGGTCGTCGCCGCGCTGTCGCTGATGCGGGTGGCGCACGCGGCCCTGGGCTTCGCACCGGCCTACTACCGGCTCTCCCTGCGCGGCCCCGGCGACAAGTACGTCGACGATCCGGCGATGTGGTCGAAGGCCACCGACGTCCTCCGTGAGGCGCTCGCCGAGGCCGGACTGTCCTACGTGGAGGCCCCCGGCGAGGCCGCCTTCTACGGACCGAAGATCGACGTGCAGCTCGTCGACCACGCCGGCCGCGAGGGAACCCTGGCGACCGTGCAGGTGGACTACTTCCAGCCGGCCCGCTTCGAGCTGTCCTATGTGGACGAGCACGGCGAGCGCCGCCGCCCGGCGATGGTCCACCGCAGCGCCGCGGGCAGCATGGAGCGCCTGTTCGCCCACCTCATCGAGGTGCACGACGGCGCGTTCCCGGCCTGGTACGCACCGGTGCAGGTGGCCGTCCTCCCGGTCGGCGACGCGTCCGCGGCGGCGTTCTCGGCGCGGTGCCGCTCGCTCGATCTGCGGATTCACGAGTTGTACAGCGGGAGCCTGGGCGCCCGGATCCGAGCCGCTCGAAAGGTTCCGTTCGTAGCCGTGATCGGCGCCCAGGAGCAGGCGGCCGGCACCGTGGCGCTGCGCTCTCGGGGCTCGGAGGAGGTGCGGGTGCTGCCGGTGGAGGAGGCGTTGTCTCTGCTGTCGGCGGCGTGCCGAGCACCGCTGGACTAAATACCCGGGCCGGCTCGGGTCGTCATAGGGGATGTGAGCGTACTTCGGATCGGCGGCGTGGCAGCCGCGGTGCTCCTGCTGGCCGCGTGCTCCGCGCCGCCGTCCTACTCCTCTTCTTCCGCGTCCCCAGCGTCCCGCGCGTCCCCAGCGTCTTCAGCGTCGTCAACCGCAGTGTCGTCGCCGTCTCCCTCGCTCTCCCCGTCCGTCGTTGCCTCCTTTCCCGCCGTCGGCGGCGGGCAGTTCCTCTTCGCAGCCGCTCCCGGAGCGGAGGCCGGCTTCGCGGGCCGGTTGCTGACCTATCGCGTCGGCGTCGAGGCCGATATTTCCGGGATATCCGTCGAAGACTTCGCCGCCGCGGCGGCCGCCGTCTACGCCGACCCGCGCGGGTGGACCGCGACCGGGCAGTGGCGACTGCGCCGGGCCGGTGCCGGCGAGCGGTACGACTTCACGCTCTACCTCGCCACCCCGGCGACCCGTGACCGACTGTGCGACAGCGCCTACGACCGGTATACGTCGTGCCGTAAGGAGAACAACGTCGTCATCAACGTGGCACGCTGGGTGCGGGGCGTGCCGGACTACGGCGGTGATCTCGCGTCGTATCGGCAGTATGTGATCAACCATGAGACCGGCCATCGACTCGGCCGCGGTCACGAGCTGTGCCCGGGCCCCGGCCGCCCGGCGCCGGTGATGCAGCAGCAGACGCTCGGCATGCACGGCTGCCTGCCCAACCCGTGGCCGATCGTCGACGGCCGCCCCTATGCCGGCCGCTCGGGGCAGTATGACGACCCGACTCCGAAGGACCCATAAACGCTCGGGGTGGGCGGGCTCGTCTAGGGGGTGGGATGTCGGTTCGTCGGGGGAGGGGCGGTCGGTGCACGTCGACTTCGCGGAGTTCGTGCTGGCTCGATCGCCGGCCCTGCTCCGCTTCGCGTACCTGCTGACGGGTGACCGGCATCTGGCCGAGGACCTCACCCAGGAGGCGCTGGTCCGCGCGCACCGGCGGTGGTCGGCGATCACCGGCGACGGAGGCCCGGAGCCGTATGTGCGGCAGGCGATCCTGCGCCAGTTCCTGTCCTGGCGCCGCCGCCGTTCGTTCTTCGAGCGCCCGTCCGCCGAGCTGCCCGAGCGACCGCACCCGGACGACCTCGCCGACCGGGTCGCGGTCAGCGACGAGATGTGGTCACTGCTGCGCACGCTGCCCCGCTCCCAGCGGGCGGTGGTGGTGCTGCGCTACTACGAGGATCTCCCCGACGCGGAGATCGCCCGGCTGCTGGGCTGCTCCCCGGCGACGGTGCGGGTCCACGCGTTCCATGCGTTGCGACGACTCCGGACGGCCCTGACGCCGGTCCGGCTGCCGGGAGGGCAGACATGATGCACGATGTCGAGGAGCGCTTACGCTCGGCGCTGCACCACCACGCCGACGACGCACCGGCCGGCGCCACGATGCTGGCCGCGGTGGTGGAGGAGTCGACCCGCCGCCGGCGCCGCATGGCCGCCCTGTCGGCGGCGGCCGCGGTGACGACCGTCCTGACCGGCACGGCCGTGGCCGTTCCCCTGCTGTCCCCGTCGCCCGCGTTGACGGTCGCCGCCCCACCGACAGCCGCCCCGTCCTCGCTCGTGCCGTCCTCGCCCGCGTCGTCGCCACCGTCCCCCTGGGACACGTCCGGTTCGGCGTCGACCGCCCTCGTGCCGGCGAAGGTGCCCGACACGGTGACGTTCCCGTTCACGGCACCGTCGACGCCCGGCTACGCCGCACCGTCGATCTGGCGGGCGGCCGGCAACCCGGTCCTGCGCCAGTCGCTGCAGACCCCGCAGCCCGGCGGCGCGATGGCGTATACGACCACCGCCTACTCGGCCCGCCCCGACCCGCTCGGCCCGACCACGCCGACCAAGGTCCACGGCCGTCCGGCAACGGTGGTGGAGTGGTCCGACGACGTGGGCGCGCAGCGCTCGCTGGTCTGGCAGGAGAACGCCACCACGTGGCTGGAGCTGCGCACCGAGCCGTCCGCGGCCGACCCGGAGACCTTACGCGCCTACGCCGACGCGCTCCTCCCGAAGCCCTCCAGCGCGCCGTCCCCGTTCCTGTTCGCCGTGATGCCGTCGGGCTGGACGGTCGACAACATCTTGCCGGGGTCGGTGACCTTCTGCCCGCCGAACGTGCCGGCCGACCAGGGCTTCACCGACAAGCTGGCGGTCATGCTGAACGCGACGACGACCCCGGCGGGCCGGCAGGTCCAGGTCGGCGACCGCCGGGGTTGGCTGGCCCACCAGGACGAGGCCACGACCCTGGAGGTGCCCTTGGGCGACGGCCGCTCCCTGCTGTTCCAACTCCTGGGCAAGGCGACCCTGCCCGAGGAGGACCTGATCCGCCTGGCGGCCGGCACGACGGCGACCCCGAACGCGGAGGTGGGCAGCGGCTGACCCACCGGTCGCCGCCGCGACCGACTGTGCGTGCCGCCGGCCGGTGCGCCCGCACTTCCCGGAACGGCGACAGCCGCCCGGCAGCGGTTTCCCGACTCGCGCGTGCGCCACCCATTGTGCCGCAGCGGAAGGAGGAATCGGGTGGTTACCGGCAGATCGCCGCGTAGCTGTACATATATGCATACCCTTTGGCTGTGCTGGTTGTGACCACTGAAGGCTTGCCGGGGTACGAGATCACCACCGTCCTCGGCGAGGTGCTGGGCGTGGTGGCCACGTCGCGCAATCCGTTCGCGGCCGGGATCCGGTCCACCGAGGGCGGGCCGGGGCAGGACATGTCGCAGTTCCTGGTCCAGACGCGCTCGCGGGCCGTCGGCCAGATGGTCGCCGCGGCCGAGCACCGCGGGGCCAACGCCATCGTCGGCATGCGCTTCGACCACCGCGACGTGACGAACACGTGGGTCGAACTGTGCGCGTACGGCACGGCGGTCATCGCCGTCGCCCTCCACCAACGCACCGGCGCCCACGCCGCCTGACATTCATGGCCGCCCATGCTCCCGAAGGCTTTCGAACTCCCGGCAGCGAAAAAAGCCCTTGGGGGTTACGGCCGGCCCCCGAGCGCCGCGGGCGGCGGACTCCACGCGGCCCGCGCGGGATTAGGCCGCGCGGCGGCGGAGTGCGCGGGCGGTTGGGCTGCGCGGGGCTGGCTGCGCGGTCCGGGCTTCGTGGGCCGGAGTGCGCGGCGGGTGGATGCGCAGGCCCGGGCGGCGGGCGCTGGCCCGGTGCGGGCGGCGATTGTCGGCCGAACGTGGGCCGTGGCTGCTGAGCCGAGCGCGGAGCACCCGCTGCTGGCCGTGGCTGCGGGTTGCGTCGTGTGAGCCGGAGTTGCCGGGGCGGCGGGCTACTTGAGCTCGGCGATCACGGCGCCGGACGAGACTACCTCGCCCACCTTGGCCTGGAGGCCGGTCACCACGCCCGCCTTGTGGGCGTTCAGCGGCTGCTCCATCTTCATCGCCTCCAGGACCACGACCAGGTCGCCCTCGGCGACCGTGTCGCCCTCGGCCACGGCGATCTTCACGATCGTGCCCTGCATCGGGCTGGTCAGGGCGTCGCCGCTCGCGGCGCCGGACTGCTGCTTGCCCGTTGTGCGGCGGCGGGCCGCGGCGGGGGCGGCCGCGGGCGAGGACGGGCCGGCCGACGGCAGGCCGCCCGGGAAGACCACCTCCAGGCGCTTGCCGCCGACCTCGACCACCACCGTCGACGGGGTGGGGGTGTCGGCGGCCGGGGCGGCGGTGGCGGTGAACGGCGGGACCTCGTTGACCCACTCGGTCTCGATCCAGCGGGTGTGGACGTGGAACGGCTCGTCGGTGAAGGCCGGGTCGCGCAGGACTGCGCGGTGGAAGGGCAGGGCGGTGGCCATGCCGTCGACGACCATCTCGTCCAGGGCGCGGCGGGCGCGCTCGACGGCCTGCTCGCGGGTCTCGCCGACGATGATCACCTTGGCCAGCAGGGAGTCGAAGTTGCCGCCGATGACGCTGCCCGACTCGATGCCGGTGTCGACGCGGATGCCCGGGCCGGTCGGGAGGGTCAGCGTGGTCACCGTGCCCGGGGCGGGGAGGAAGTTGCGGCCCGGGTCCTCGCCGTTGATGCGGAACTCGATGGCGTGGCCGCGCGGGGTGGGGTCGGCGTCGAACCGCAGCTTCTCGCCGTCGGCGATGCGGAACTGCTCGCGGACGAGGTCGACGCCCGCCGTCTCCTCGGTGACCGGGTGCTCCACCTGCAGGCGGGTGTTGACCTCCAGGAAGGAGATGGTGCCGTCGTTGCCGACGAGATACTCGACCGTGCCCGCCCCGTGGTAGCCGGCCTCCTTGCAGATGGCCTTGGCCGACTCGTGGATCTGGGCGCGCTGGGCGTCGGTGAGGAACGGGGCGGGCGCCTCCTCGACGAGCTTCTGGTGGCGGCGCTGCAGCGAGCAGTCGCGCGTGCCCATGACCACGACGTTGCCGTGCTGGTCGGCGAGGACCTGGGCCTCGACGTGGCGGGGCTGGTCGAGGTATCGCTCGACGAAGCACTCCCCACGGCCGAACGCCGCGACGGCCTCGCGGGTGGCCGACTCGAACAGGGCCGGGATCTCCTCGATCGTGCGGGCGACCTTGAGGCCGCGCCCGCCGCCGCCGAACGCGGCCTTGATGGCCACCGGCAGCCCGTGCTGCTCGGCGAACGCGACGATCTCGGCCGCGTCGCGCACCGGGTCGGGCGTGCCCGGCACCAGCGGCGCGCCGGCCCGCTGGGCGATGTGCCGCGCCGTGACCTTGTCGCCGAGGTCGCGGATCGCCTGCGGGGTCGGCCCGATCCAGGTGATCCCGGCGTCGATGACCGCCTGCGCGAAGTCCGCGTTCTCCGAGAGGAAGCCATACCCCGGGTGCACCGCGTCGGCTCCCGCCTGGCGGCAGACGTCGACCAGCTTGTCGATGCGCAGGTAGGAGTCGGCGGCCGTGTCACCGCCGAGGGCATAGGCCTCGTCGGCCAGGCGCACGTGCAGCGCGTCGCGGTCGGAGTCCGCATACACGGCCACGCTCGCCAGCCCGGCGTCGCGGCAGGCTCGGATGACGCGGACCGCGATCTCGCCACGGTTGGCGATGAGAACCTTGCGCACGCTGAACGCTCCCTTGGGTGGACCCTCCGGCGCAGTCTAAGCCAACGGTCCGACACTCACCGTTGCCAAGAAAATCACTCCAAGCCGTTAGTCAAGTTTTCCTATTACGCTTGTGTCGTGTCTACTACGCGTTTGATGATCATGGGGCTGATCTCGTACCTCCAGCCCGTCCACGGCTACGACATCCGCAAGGAGCTGACCAGCTGGAACGTGGAGAGCTGGGCCAATGTCCAGCCCGGGTCGATCTATCACGCGCTGCGCAAGATGACCGAGGAGGGCCTCCTGGAGGAGGTCGACACCGAGCGGGTGGACAACCGGCCGGCCCGCACGCGGTACCGGATGACCAAGGATGGTGACGCGGAGTACCAGTCACTGCTGCGCAAGTACTGGTGGGAGTACCAGGAGCCGGTCGACCCCTTCCTGGCCGCGTTCGCGTTCCTGCCCTCCCTGCCGCGGGCCGAGGCGGCCGGCGCCCTGCGGGCCCGGGCCCGGCTCCTGGAGGGGTGGGTCGCGGCGTACCGCGATGCCGGCGACGACTGGGCCGCCAGCAAGCCGGCGCACGTCTCCTGGCAGCTCGAGCTGACGACGCTGCGCTGCGAGGTCGAGGCCCGCTGGTGCCACGACGTCGCCGGCCGCATCGAGGCCGGTGAGGGCGACCACTTCAGCGAGCGCCCGGACGCCTCGCCCGAGGAGTGGCGCAAGGCCATCCGGGAGCAGTTCGGCGAGCCCGTCGATGAGGACGAGTAATACGCGATATATTCAAACTTGACCGCGCCAGCTATATCGCGTTACGGTCTTCCTGCTGAGACGAGGACAGGGGACCGTCATGATCGAAACGAAGGGCCTGCGGAAGTCGTTCCGTTCCCGAGCCGGCCGCGAGACGAAGGTGGTCGAGGCAGTTCGCGGGGTGGACCTCTCCGTCAAGGAGGGGGAGATCTTCGGATTCCTCGGGCCCAACGGCGCCGGCAAGACCACCACGCTGCGCATGCTGGCGACGCTCATCGAGCCCGACGGCGGCGAGGCCAGCATCGCCGGCGCCGACCTGCTGAAGGAGCCGGGCGAGGTGCGCCGGCGGATCGGCTACGTCGCCCAGGGTGGCAGCACGTGGGACGAGAGCACCGCCCGCGAGGAGCTGGTGCTGCAGGCCCGCTTCTACGGCATCGGCAAGGCCGAGGCCCAGCGGCGCGCGGAGCGGGCGCTGCACGCGTTCCAGCTGAGCGAGTATGCCGACCGCCGCACCAAGACCTATTCGGGCGGCCAGCGCCGCCGGGTCGACATCGCGCTCGGCATCATCCACGAGCCGAAGATCGTCTTTCTCGACGAGCCGACCACCGGGCTCGACCCGCAGAGCCGCGCCCACATGTGGGACGAGGTCCGCCGCCTCCGCGAGGAGGGCATGACGGTCTTCATCACCACGCACTACCTCGACGAGGCCGACGCGCTCTGCGACCGCATCGCGATCATGGACAACGGCGAGATCGTCACCGAGGGCACCGTCGACGCGCTCAAGCGCGAGGTGGCCGGCGACGTCGTGACCGTCGGGGTCAACGGGTCCGTGAGCTTCGCCGCCGACCTGCTGCAGAACCAGGACTACGTGCGCAGCCTCGAGCAGAAGAACGGGGAGCTGCGCCTCTACGTCGACGAGGGCTCCGTCGCCATCCCGCACATCCTGCGCCTGCTCGACCACGCGGGCGTCACGCTCGGCTCGATGGAGCTGCACCGGCCCAGCCTCGACGACGTGTTCCTGATCAAGACCGGCCGTTCCCTGAGGGAGTCCTGACGTGAAGTTCCTTCGCGACACCTGGCTGGTGTTCCAGCGCCAGATGCAGCTGATGCTCCGCAACCCGGTCTGGCTGATCGTCGGGGTCATCCAGCCGCTGTTCTACCTGCTGCTGTTCGCGCCGCTGCTCAAGCCCGCGCTGGGCGTGCAGACCAACGCCGAGGCCTACAAGCTGTTCGTCCCCGGCCTGCTGGTCCTGCTCGCGATGTTCGGCTCCCTGTTCACCGGCTTCGGCCTCATCGCCGAGCTGCGGGCCGGGGTCATCGAGCGCAGCCGGGTCACCCCGGTCAGCCGGCTCGCGCTGCTGGTCGGCCGGTCCCTGCGCGACGTCGTCTCGCTGCTGTTCCAGGCCCTGCTCATCGTGCTCATCGCGGTGGCGTTCGGGCTGAAGGTGGCGGTGCTCGACGTGATCGCGGCGTTCGCGCTCATGGCGGTCGTCTCGCTGATGCTGTCCGCGTTCTCCTACGCGATCTCGCTCAAGCTGCGCAGCGAGGACGCGCTGGCCCCGCTGCTCAACACGATCTCGCAGCCGCTGCTGCTCACGGCCGGCATCCTGCTGCCGCTGACGTTCGCGCCGAAGTGGCTCAAGACGGTCGCCGACTGGAACCCGTTCGCGTGGGCCGTCGACGGCGTGCGGGCGCTCTTCGCCGGCGACCCGGGCGCCAACTCGGTGTGGCAGGCCGCGGTCGTCATCGGCGGCCTGACCATCATCACGGTGGTCTGGGCGTCCCGGGCGTTCGCCAAGGGCATCCGCTAGCTGTACCGGTAATGGCCGTCACTCTCACGGCCCCTTCCACCACGGGAGGGGCCGTGACACCGTCAGTCAGTGCCTCGTCTCGTCCGTGACCGCATCACCTGGGTGATCTACCTCCAGCTGGCCCTCTGGTGCTATTTCCTCTACGGCTTCGGCCCGGTGGCCCCGCTGCTGCGCGACGAGCTGCACATCTCCAGCACCCTCGCCGGCCTGCACGGCACCGGCTTCGCCGTCGGCGGCATCGTCGGCGGCGCGGTGATCCCGGCCCTGACCCGCCGCCTCGGCCGGCACCGGCTGGTCTGGACCGGCCTAGGCCTGGTCAGCGCGGCCGCGGTCGGCATGTTCACCGCCCACCACCTCGCGCTGACCCTGACCTTCGCCACGCTCGGCTCCTTCGGCGGGTCCCTGGCGGTCAACGGGATCAACTCCGCGCTCACCGAGCACCACGGCCCCTCGGCTCCGGCCGCGATCAGCGAGGCGAACGCGGCCGCGGCCGGCGTCGGCCTGATCGCGCCGCTGATCGTCGGCCTCACGTTCGGCGCCGGGCTGGGCTGGCGGACCGGCCTGGTGCTCATGGTCGGCCCGGTGGTCCTGCTCGCGTTCCTCGCCCGGATCCGGATTCCGGAGCCGATCGCGGCCCAGGCGAACGCGCACGGCCCGGACCGGCCGCTCCCGCGCACGTACTGGCTCGCCTTCGCCAGCCTCTTCGCCACCGGCTCGATCGAGGTCTGCCTCACGCTCTGGGGCAGCGACGTGCTGCGCGACCACGCCAACGTCTCGCCGGGCGTGGCGACCGCGGCGGTCTCGACGCTCATCGCCGGCATGGTGGCCGGCCGCCTGATCGGCGGCCGGCTGCTGCTCGTGTTCCGCCCGACCCGCATGCTGCTCGTCGCGCTCGGGGTGAGCCTGGCCGGGTTCGCGATCTTCTGGAGCGCGACCGTGCCGTGGCTGGCGATGGGCGGGCTGTTCGCCTGCGGGCTGGGCGTCGGGCTGCACTACCCGCTCGGCATCGGCCTCGCGCTCGCGCACTCCGACGGCCAGCCCGACCTCGCGGCGGCCCGGGCCTCGTTCGCGGTCGGCATCTCGTTCGCCGTGGCCCCGTTCGCCCTCGGTGCGCTGGCCGACGCGGTCGGCCCGCACTCCGCGTTCCTGCTGGTGCCGGTGTTCGTCGCGGTGGCCGCGGCTGCGATCGCCCGGCTCGACTACGTGACCCGGCCGCCTAGCGGCGGCGGGCGATCGTCAGACCGTCGGCGATCGGCAGCAGCACCGACTCCACCCGCTCGTCGTCCAGCACTCGGCGGTTGAACTCCTGCATCGCGCGCGTCCCCGGGTCGGCCGGCTCGGCGTCGATGATGTGCCCGTGCCGCAGCACGTTGTCGACCAGGATCAGGCCGCCCGGCACCATCCGCGGTACCAGCGCCTCCCAGTAGCCCAGGTAGCCCGTCTTGTCGGCGTCGATGAACGCCAGGTCGAGGTGTGGCTCGGCCGGCAGCGTCGCCAGGGTCTCGGCCGCCGGGCCCAGGCGCAGCTCGACGCGGTCGGTGAGGCCGGCGCGCTGCCAGTAGCGCCGGGCGATGCTCGTGAACTCGTCGGAGACGTCGAAGCAGATCAGCCGGCCGCCGTCGGCCAGCCCGCGTGCGATGGCGATCGACGACAGGCCGGTGAAGGTGCCGATCTCGACCGCCCGCCGTACCCCCGCGATCCGGGTCAGCAGGGTGAGGAAGGCCGCCTGCTCGGGCGCCACCTGCATCCCGGCGTCGAGCGGCAGGACGCGCTCCGTCTCGTCGATGAGGTCGCGCACGAGCTCGTCCGGCTCGCTGCCGTTGGCCACGACGTACTGCTGGAGCTCCACCGTCAGCGGAAGCGTCTGCTTGGTCATAGGTCCATGCCTACCAGAGCGAGGTGACGGGCACCCCGAGTGAGGCGAGCAGGTTTCGCAGCGTGGGCAGCGAGAGCCCGACGACGTTGGTGTGATCGCCCTCGATACCCCTCACGAACAGCCCGCCCAGGCCGTCGATCGTGAACGCCCCGGCCACCTGCAGCGGCTCGCCCGACGCCACGTAGGCGGCGATCTCGTCGTCCGACGGCTCGGCGAAGTGGACCGTGGTGGCGACCGTGGCCGTCGCCTCCTTGCCGGTGGCGGTGTCGATGAGGCAGTGCCCGGTGTACAGCACCCCCGACCGCCCCCGCATCGCCTTCCAGCGGCGGGTGGCGTCGTCCGCGTCGACCGGCTTGCCGAGGATCTCGCCGTCGAACGCGAGCACCGAGTCGCAGCCGAGCACGAGCGCGCCGTCGCCTGCCGACGGCCCGCCGGCGTGCCCGGCCGACAGCGTCGCCGCCACCGCCCGCGCCTTCAGCCCGGCGAGCGTGCCGGCGAGGGTGGCCGCGTCGCCCGCCTCCACCGCCGACTCGTCGACGCCGCTGACGATGACCTGCGGCGACAGGCCGGCGGAGGTGAGCAGGCGGCGGCGGGCCGGGCTGGCCGAGGCGAGAATGAAGGTCTTCACGGGTAGAACGCTAGCCTTACCATCGCGGCCATGCGGAAGCTGTGGGCGGAGTTCAAGGCGATCGCGATCGGCGGCTCGGTCCTGGACCTGGCGCTCGGTTTCATCATCGGGTCGGCCTTCGCCACGCTCATCCAGTCGTTCGTCACGAACCTGTTCCTGCAGCTCGTCGCCGCCGTGGTGGGCGAGCCCGACTTCCAGAAGCTGCAGGTGAACGTGCACCATACGCCGCTCAAGTACGGCGTGTTCCTCAACGACCTGCTGCAGTTCGTCCTGCTCGCGGTCGCACTGTTCGTGATCATCAAGTTCATGACCTGGATCGGCGTCGAGCGTGGACGGTCGCTGGACACGCGTCCCTGCCCGTTCTGCTACGACCGCGTCCCGAGCGGCGCGCTGATGTGCCGCTCCTGCGGGCAGCAGCTGGTCGCCGAGCTGCCGTCGCTGGCCGAGGCCGAGCGCCTGCTGGCCGACCGTGAGGCCCGCCGCTGGCCGAC
Source organism: Dactylosporangium sucinum (assembly GCF_014647515.1). Classification (GTDB taxonomy): domain Bacteria; phylum Actinomycetota; class Actinomycetes; order Mycobacteriales; family Micromonosporaceae; genus Dactylosporangium; species Dactylosporangium sucinum. The sequence continues at coordinate 66,141 of NZ_BMPI01000016.1, forward strand.
GCTGCCCCCGATCGCGATCCCGCGCCGCCGGACCGCGGGCGGCGAGGACGCCGGGGCGGGAGCGGGCCCGGACCTCGGAAGCGCCGGCGGAGCAGCCGGCGCGGGCCGGGTGGCTAGCGCCAGCGAGGGCGGGCACCCGGCCGGGCGCTCTCGCGCCACCGGGACCGGGCCGGACGAGCCGGCGGAGCGGCCGGAGTCAGGCTGAACAGAGCGCCCACGATCGCCGCGACCTCCTCGGCGGTCGGCGTGCCGCGAACGACCTTGAACAGCGGTTCCTCCGACACGTGATCCTCCCGGACAAGTTCACGAAACGTTGTCGTCCTGCGAGCATACGCACACCTGAGCGGCGCATACTCGGATGGAACGGGAGTCGATGGCGATTTTGGGGGGCGCATTGACAAACGTCCGGATTCGCGCCACGTCGGCGGCGTTGGCGGCCGTGCTGCTCGCAGTACTGCTGCCGAAAACGCCGTCATATGCGCGTGAAGGCGAGTCACCCGTGTCGATCTCCGCGTCGCTGCACTACCTCGTCACGTTCGTCGCGCGGGGCTGCGACAACTACGCATCCGTGATGGGCAACCGGGTCCGCGACGACCACGTGGAGGCGGCGGCGCTGCCCGGCCGCGCCAACGCCTACCGTGACGGCCAGGCGGTCGACCCCTCCGTCGAGGCCGTCAACGGCGGCGGGTGCGTGCCCCTCAACGGCTGGCAGTTCTCGCTCGGCAGCGGCCACGAGAAGAAGGGCGCCTATTCCGCGGTCACCGGGGCGCCCGCCGGATCCGGCGCCACCGCGGCCGGGGTGCCGCTGCTCGACCCCATGGGCCAGAAGACCGACAAGACCGTCGACGGGGCGGTGACCCTGCAGCTCAGCGACGAGCAGGCCAAGGCGGCCGCGCGCCACCAGCTGTGGGTGCAGGGCGGCACGCCGGGCGACCCGCTGCTCGCCGGTTCGGTGCCCGGCTACGGGTTCGGTGCCCTGCGCTGCGCGGCCGACGGGCACGGCGGCGGCAACGTCCAGTGGATCGGCTTCCCGGCCGGCACCCGGCACGTCTTCTGCTACGGGTACTACGTCAAGGGCGCCCAGCCGACCGCCGGCCTCGTGGTGCGGGCCCGCACGACCCAGCCCCCGGGCTATCCGCAGCGCTTCGCGTTCGACGCGAGTCCCAGCTACAACGCCGACAAGCGGATCACGGTCGACGCCGTGTCCGACGCCACGTTCGTGCGCAGCGCGGGCGGCGCGCCGAACACGATCGTGTCGCGCACCCCGGCCGACTGGACGCTGGCCGACGTCTCGTGCACGAAGAGCGGCGCCGGGCGCAGCCTGACCACGACCGACCTGCCGACCGGCACCGCCACCGTCACGCTCAGCGCGGGCGAGACGGTGATCTGCACGTTCACCTACGCGCCGCCCACCGCGCCGCCCGGGCTGACCCTGCGGGTGTTCAGCGACAACGCCGGCGGCCAGTTCGGCCTGTCGGTCGGCGGCGACGGCGGACCGCGGTCGCTCACCGCGAACCCGGCGGGCGACGGCTCCGCGGCCGTGGCGACCGGTGCCGACCTGAGCGCCCTGCCGCCGGGGGCGTACCCGGTGACCGTCACCGCTCCGGCCGGCGACGCGTCGTCGTGGAGCCTGACCGGCACCGCGTGCGGCCAGACCGAGCTCAAGCCGGAGGGCATGACGGTGACCGTGATGGTCGCCGCGGGCGCCCCGACCGACTGCACGCTGCGCGTCGGCCGGAAGGTCGGCGGCCTGGAACTGCGCGGGGTGACGATCGGCGGCACCGGCGCGGCCTCGTTCGCGGTGACGCCGCTCGATCAGGGCGTGCCGGGCTGGTCGGGCGTGGCCACCACGACCGGCCTGGGCGTCGCCGCCATCGCGCAGGGTGACGTGCCGCAGGCCCTGCCGTTCGGCGACTACCTGGTGACCCCGATCCCGCCCGTCTCCACAGTGGACGGCCGGTGGAAGCTCAGCTCCTTCGCGTGCGATCCGGGCAGGTCCCAGGAGACGCCCAACGTGGGTGCGGACGTGGTACCGCTGACGCCCGCCGAGTCCGCCGCGAAGTGCACGGCGACGTACCTGTTCGAGTCCGCCCAGCGGCTGCAGGTGACCGTCCGCTTCGCCGGCAACGTCGACGGCCGCGACGGCGCCGTGGTCCTCGACCTCAGCTGCGAGGACGGCTCGACCGGCCGCGCGGTGCTCGGCGGCGACGACAACAGCGAGGCGTCGCTGCCCGAGCCGCTCGGCTTCCTCGCCCCGACGAGGTGCACGATCGCCAGACCGGAGACACCGGTGGCCAAGGACGCCGCGGTGTCGGTGAGCGCCTCGCTCGACCCGGCGCCGGGCAACGCGCCGCTGTCCATCCCGGCGACCCTCGACGTCGGCGGCGACGTCGAGCTGTACACGGTCGTGGTCACCGTCACGTTCACGGCGACCGGCGAGGTGCCCACCCAGCAGAAGGTCCTGGACACCTTCCGGGTCCTGCCGGTGGCCCTGATCGGCGCCGGGCTGGTCGGTATCGGCCTCCTCATCCTATTGATCATGGTGTTGCGATCGAGGTCGTACCGGGAAGAGTGATCGAGGGCGGAGCCGGGCTGTCTCTGAGGTGCCACCGTTGGGTAACTTGCTAGGTGATGACCCAGTCCAAAGCCCTGATCGCCGAGCGGTATCGACTGATCGAGTCGCTCGGTGCGGGCGGCATGGGCCGGGTCTGGCTGGCCCGCGACGAGATGCTCCGCCGCGACGTCGCGATCAAGGAGGTCATCCCGCCCGAGGTGCTGACCGCCGAGGAGCGTGACGAGCTGCGCCTGCGCACGCTGCGGGAGGCTCGGGCCGCGGCGCGGCTCAACGACCCCAACGTCGTGCGGATCTACGACGTGATCCAGACCGAGCAGGCGCCCTGGATCGTCATGGAATATGTGCCGTCGCGGTCCCTGCACCAGGTGATCACCGACGAGGGGCCGCTGCCGCCGGAGCGGGTCGCGCAGATCGGGCTCGCGGTGCTCAGCGCGCTGCGCGCCGCCCACGCCGCCGGGGTGCTGCACCGCGACGTCAAGCCGGGCAACGTGCTGCTGGCCGACACCGGGCGGGTCGTGCTGACCGACTTCGGGCTGGCCGTGTTCGAGGGCGGCGACGGCGCCGTGACGCGGCCGGGGCTGATTCTGGGCTCCCCGCAGTACATCTCGCCCGAACGTGCCCGCGAGGGCACCTCCGGGCCGGAGTCGGACATGTGGTCGCTCGGCGCCACGCTCTACGCGGCCGTCGAGGGGCGCTCGCCCTACGCGCGCTCGACGACGTACGCGACGCTGACCGCGCTCGCGACCGAGGAGCCGGACCCGGCCACCCGGGCCGGCGTGATGAAGCCGGTGCTCAACGCCCTGCTGCGCAAGGACCCGCGGGCGCGCGCCGGCGTGGCCGAGACGGAGCGGCTGCTGCAGCGCGCCGCCGCGGGGGAGGGGCGCGGCTTCTCCTGGTCGCTGCCGGCGCTGCCCCGGCCCCGGCGGTCCCGCGAGGGGCACTCCGGTTCGTCGGGCATCCGCACCTCGCGCAGCGCCGGGTCGGTCGCGCCGGTCAGCGTGCCGCCGGGCGGCGCGTCGGAGAACTCCCCGGGGCCGTTCGAGGCGCGCATCGAGTTCCTCGGCCGCGCCCGGGGCAGCGCGGTCGTCGACCCGCCCCGGCCGCTCGACGTCGCGCCGGACGACGACGACGCCACGGTGCCGCCCGGTCAGCGCTGGAAGTGGATCGCGGCCGCGGCCGCCGCGGTCGTCCTCGCCGTCGTGGCGGTCATCGTCCTGTCCGACCGGGACACCACGCCGCCACCCGTGGAGGCTCCCGCGACCGGTCAGGCCGCCCGGCCCACCAGCGCCGCCGCCGGTTCGCCTTCTCCCACCGTTTCTGCGTCGCCGCAGGTGCAGGGGTCGTTCGGCACCGACGTCATGCAGCTGCCGCCGGGGTATCACTACGAGACCGATCCCGCCTGGGGCTGGCGGGTGGCCGTCCCGGACGGCTGGATCAAGAAGCCGCACGAGTCTTCCAAGTCGATGGTGTACTTCCAGAGCAACACCGATCCGCGGATGCGCATGGGCGTCGACACCACGTTCACCCCGCCCCCCGACGCGGTGGCCGACTGGCAGCAGCAGGAGCGGTCCCGCCTCCGCAGCGGCATGTATCCCAACTACGAGCGGATCGGGATCGACCCCGTCACCAACTACCACGGCCTGTGCGCGGACTGGCAGTGGCGGTATGACAGCTCCCAGGGCGGCCGGATGCGCGTGTCCAACCTGGGCTGCCGGGTCCGGCCCGACCTCGGGCACGCCCTCTACTGGGAGGTCCCCGACTCGATGTGGGACAGCGAGCCGGTGACCACGATGTACGGCATCATCCGCGTGTCGTTCCGCCCGAAGCCGGCCTGATCGGCCCTACAGCGGGATGTTGCCGTGCTTCTTCGGCGGCAGCGTCTCCCGCTTCGTGCGCAGCAGGCGCAGCGCCCGCACGATCTCCACGCGCGTCGTCGACGGCGCGATGACCCCGTCGACGTAGCCGCGCTCGGCCGCGACGTACGGGTTGGCCAGCGTGTCCTCGTACTGCTGGATCAGCTCGGCCCGCAGCGCCGTCGGGTCGGCCGCGTCGCGCAGCTCCTGCCGGTAGAGGATGTTGACCGCGCCCTGCGCGCCCATGACCGCGATCTGCGCCGTCGGCCACGCGAAGTTGAGGTCGGCGCCGAGGTGCTTGGAGCCCATGACGTCGTACGCGCCGCCGTACGCCTTGCGCGTGATGACGGTGACCTTCGGTACCGTGGCCTCGGCATATGCGTAGATCAGCTTGGCGCCCCGCCGGATGATCCCGTCCCACTCCTGGCTGGCGCCGGGGAGGAAGCCCGGGACGTCGACGAACGTCAGGATCGGGATGTTGAACGCGTCGCAGGTTCGCACGAACCGCGCCGCCTTCTCCGAGGCGTCGATGTCGAGGCATCCGGCGAAGTGCATCGGCTGGTTGGCGACGACCCCGACCGGGTGGCCCTCCACGCGGCCGAAGCCGACGATGATGTTCTGCGCGAACAGCGGCTGGACCTCCAGGAAGTCCTCGACGACCGCCTCGATGACGCCGTGCATGTCGTACGGCTGGTTCGCCGAGTCGGGGATGATCGAGTCGAGCCTGTCGGCCGGCAGCTCGGGCTCGGCATGTTCGGTGACGGGCGCATCGTCGAGGTTGTTCGACGGCAGGTACGACAGCAGCGCCTTCACGTACTCGATCGCGTCGTCCTCGTCCGAGGCCAGGTAGTGCGCGTTGCCCGACTTCGTGTTGTGCGTCCGGGCGCCGCCGAGCTCCTCGAAGCCGACGTCCTCGCCGGTCACCGTCTTGATCACGTCGGGGCCGGTGATGAACATGTGCGAGGTCTGGTCGACCATCACGGTGAAGTCGGTGACCGCGGGCGAGTACACCGCGCCGCCGGCGCACGGGCCCATGATCAGCGAGATCTGCGGGATCACGCCGGACGCGCGCACGTTGCGGAAGAAGATCTCGCCGTAGAGGCCCAGCGAGACGACGCCCTCCTGGATGCGCGCGCCGCCGGAGTCGTTGATCCCGACGACCGGGCACCCGATCTTCATGGCGAGGTCCATGAGCTTGACGATCTTCTCGCCGAACACCTCGCCGAGGCTGCCGCCGAAGACCGTGAAGTCCTGCGCGAACACGCACACCTGCCGGCCGTCGACGGTCCCGTAGCCGGTGACGACGCCGTCGCCGTACGGCCGCGTCTCCTCCAGCCCGAAGTTGGTCGACCGGTGCCGCGCGAGCTCGTCGAGCTCCACGAACGACCCCTCGTCGAGCAGCAGCTCGATTCGCTCACGCGCGGTCTTCTTGCCCCGCGAGTGCTGCTTCTCGACCGCCCGCGCCGAGCCGGCGTGCACCGCCTCCTCGGTGCGGCGCTCCAGATCGGCGAGCTTTCCGGCCGTGGTGTGGATGTCCGCGTGCTTGATGGTCACGCTGGGCATCGTAATCGCAGCCGAACTAGGGTCGGGCTGTGAACATTTACACCGACCTGGAGCGCCCGCCGCTGCGGCCCCTCGCGCTGCGCCGCGCGCTGGTCGTTCCGGGCGGATTCTGGACCGATCTCCGCGTGGTCGAGGAGACCGGCTCGACGAACGCCGACGTCGCGGCCCTGGCGTCGGAAGGCGCCCCGGAGGGCCTGGTCCTCGTGGCCGAGCGCCAGACGGCCGGCCGCGGCCGCCTGGGGCGCCAGTGGGAGTCGCCCCCGCGGGCCGGCCTCGCGCTGAGCATCCTGCTCCGGCCGCCGGTGCCGCCGTCCCGCCTCGGCTGGCTGCCGCTGCTGGCCGGCGTCGCGCTCGCCGAGTCGGTCCGGCGCGTGGCCCGCCTCGACGCCTACCTGAAATGGCCCAACGACCTGCTGCTCCAGGGCGACCGCAAGACCGCCGGCATCCTCGCCGAGGGCGTCGGTGACGCCGTCGTCATCGGGATCGGCCTCAACACCACGCTCCGTGAGCACGAGCTCCCGCGCCCCCACGCCACGTCGCTCGCGCTGGCGGGCGCCGCGAGCGCCGACCGCGATCCGCTCCTGCGCGCATTGCTGCGATCCTTCCAGGAGGTGTACCGCCAGTGGTGCGACGCCGCCGGCGACCCCTCCGCGTCGGGCCTCCGCGAGGCCTACCTCTTCCACTGCGGCACCATCGGCCGCCGCGTCAACGCGACCCTCCCCGGCGGCACCTCCTTGACGGGCATCGCGACCGGGATCGACGATGATGGAAGATTGCAGGTCACCGACGCTTTGGGCGTGGTTCGTGCGGTGGCCGCGGGCGACGTCGTGCACGTCAGGCCAGATTCAGGGGCAGATAGGGCCGGGTAGCGGAGTGCCCCTCGGTGTCCGGAGGGTCTAGCCTCACGTCCGACATTCATGAACGAGGAGGTTGGCGTGGGGTTCCCGGAAAGCGTCCTCACCAAGGACGAGCAGGTGGTGCTGCACCTGCACCCCCACTGGAAAGCGCTGTTCCTGCCGGTGGTCTGGTTCGTGCTGGCCGCGGCCGTGGTCGCCGCGGTCGGCATCTTCACCGGCCTGTCCGGCATCGGCGTCCTGATCGTCGCAGCGGTGGCGCTGGTCGTGGTCATCGTCGTCACGGTGTGGCCCTGGATCAAGTGGCGCACGACTCACTACGTGTTCACGAACGAGCGGGTCATCGTGCGCAGCGGCGTGTTCTCGCGCAGCGGTCGTGACATCCCGCTGGGCCGGGTCAACGACGTATCGTTCTCGCACACGCTCTTCGAGCGCATGCTGGGCTGCGGCACGCTGACCATCGAGTCGGCCGGCGAGCGCGGCCAGGTCCAGTTCACGGACCTCCCCCAGGTGGAGAAGACCCAGAGCATCCTGTACGAGCTGGTGGACGCAGACCGCCAGAAGCACACCTTCGGCGACGACGACCGCGAGGCCCTCGTCAACGAAATCAAGAACGACAACGCGTAGGCCCCGTCAGCCGGGACCGCGAGCCGCGCCTGTGGGGGCGCGGCTCGCACCCGGCGCGCGCTCAGTCTCGGCCTGAGCCCGGCCGCGACTCACCCGACACCCCGGCGCCCGCCGGCTGTTCTTGGCTGACACCCGGCTCGGTGCAAAGCGTGGATTCGGCTCACGCCCAGCCCGACTGCTGTTCTCGGTTCGCGCTCGGCTCGGTGCCCGGCGTGAGTTCGGCGCGTGCCCAGCCCGACTGGGCGCCCGGCTCGGCCCGACCCGCACCCGGTCCGACTCACCCGCCTCGGCTCGGCTCCGTGCCCGGCCCGGCTCCGTGCCCGGCTCCGATTGCCTCGCTCCTGCCCGGCCCGGGTTCCGTTGCCCGGGTCAGCTCAGGGTCTTGGCGACCTCGGCGGCGCGGGCGGCCGCGTTGGCCTTCATGTCGCGCTTGAGCTCCTGCGGCAGCGAGAACACCAGCTTCTCCTGCGCCGTGGTGATCTCGGCGACGTCGCCGAACCCGCGCTCGGCCAGGAAGTCGAGCACCTCCATCACCAGCTCGTCCGGCACCGACGCGCCGGAGGTGACGCCGACCGTCGTGGCGTCGGCGAGCCACTCGTCCTGGATCTCGCTGGCGTAGTCGATCAGGTAGCCCGCCTTGGCCCCCGCGTCGACCGCGACCTCGCGCAGCCGCTGCGAGTTGGACGAGTTCTGCGAGCCGACGACGAGCACCAGGTCGCAGTTCGGCGCCATGGCCTTGACGGCGTCCTGCCGGTTCGAGGTCGCGTAGCAGATGTCGTCGCTCGGCGGCGACATCAGCAGCGGCAGCTTCGTCTTGAGCCGCGCGACCGTCTCCAGCGTCTCGTCGACCGAGAGCGTCGTCTGCGACAGCCAGACCACCTTCGACGGGTCACGCACGGTGACCTTGTCGACGCTGTCCGGCCCGTCGACCAGCTGGATGTGTGCCGGAGCCTCGCCGGTCGTGCCGACGACCTCTTCGTGCCCTTCGTGGCCGATGAGCAGAATGTCGTAGTCCTCGGCGGCGAACCGGCGAGCCTCCTGGTGCACCTTCGTAACCAGCGGGCACGTCGCGTCGATGGCCTTCAGCGAACGGGCCTCCGCCTGCTCGTGCACCTCGGGCGCGACCCCGTGGGCGGAGAACACCACGATCGCCCCCTCCGGCACCTCTTCGTTCTCCTCGACGAAGATCGCACCCTTGGCCTGCAGCGTGCTCACGACGTGCTTGTTGTGCACGATCTCTTTGCGGACATAGATCGGCGCGCCGTACAGCTTGAGCGCTTCCTCGACGGTCTGAACCGCCCGGTCCACACCGGCGCAGTAGCCGCGGGGCTTGGCAAGCAGGACTCGCTTCGAACCAGTCACCCCGCCATGGTACGTGCCCCCGCCGACAAGTCGCCTCGCCGCAAGAGCGGCAGCCCGCCCCGCCGCAGGAACGGCAGCGTGCTGGCTGCCACCGCCAGCGCCCCGCACACGCCGACCACCGCCGCGAGCGTGCCCCACGGCATGACCAGGGTCACATCCGCGCCGATCTCTTCGGCGAGCCCCGCTCGCGCCTCGAACAGCGCCGGCACCGCCACCGCGAGCCCCAGCAGCGTCCCGGCCCCCACCGCGACCAGCGCCTCGACCACGACGACCCGTAACGTCTGACCGGTCGTCGCCCCGGTGCGGTGCAGGGTGGTGAACTCCTGCCGCCGCCCATACGTCGCCATGAGCAGGGTGTTTGCCACCGCCAAGCCCGTGTACCCCACGGAGATCCCCAGCAGCACCGCCAGGAACAGGTCGATCAGGTCGCCTTCCACGGCCGCGCGCCGCTCGACGTACGCCCGTGCGGTCAGCTCCTCCGCCCCCGCCGTCGGCGCGAACGCCCCGGACAGGTACACCACCTCGGTCAACGCCGTCGGATCGTGCGCCCGCACCAGCGCCCTGGGCAGCACAACCGTGTCGATGAACACGTCGTCGCTCACCTGCGTCACGGTCACCGACTGCACCGTCCCGTCCACGAACCGCAATGGCACCGACTCCCCGACCCGCCAGCCGAGCGACGGCGCGGCGGCCAGCCCGCTCACGTCGGCCGAACCCGTGGCCCGGATCGGCTCGCCCGACGCCAGGTACACCGTGCTCGACAGCTCCGACCGCCCCCGCTGCGCCTGCACGGCCGCCTCGGACAGGCCCGGCGCTCCCGACGGCGCGGCGACCGCGCTCTCCGGGATCTTCGCCGTGTCCTCGATGCCGACAGCCTCGTTCGCGGTCTGGAACGTGCCCACCAGCAACACGGCGAACCCGACCGCCGCGAGCACCGGCGCGGCCGTCGACGCCACCCGCCGGGCCGCCACCGACGTGCCCTCGCGGACCAGCATCCCCGTCGCGCCTCGCCGGAACGGCCACGTCACCAGCCGGACCAGCGGCACCACCACGGCCGGCGCCAGCAGCGCGGCCGCGACCAGCAGCACCATGGCCGAGCAGAGGACGATCGTCGGCTTCTGCTCGGCGGTCGACCCGGGCAGCAAGGCCGCGAGCCCGCCGCCGACCACGACGCCCAGGCCGCCGACGATCCAGCGGGACGGCGTCATCGGCCGCTTCTCGACGGCCGCCTCGCGCAGCGCGTCCAGCGCCGGCACGCGACTCGTCCGCCGAGCGGACAGCCACACTCCGAGCGCGGCCACCACCAGCCCGGCCGCCAGCGACACCCCCATCGCCCACCAGGACAGCCCGACCTGGAATCCGGTCGGCTCCAGCCCGACCGCCACGAACGGCCCCTCCAGCAGCGGCGCCAGCAACGCCCCGCCGACCGCGCCGAGCACTCCAGCGCCGAGCGCGACGAGGAGCACCTCGGCCAGCAGCAACCGCCGCACCTGCCCCGGCGTCGCGCCGATGGCCCGCAGCAGCCCGATCTCGCGGCGCCGCTGCGACGCGCTGAACGCGCACGTGGACGCCACGACGAACACCGCCACGAACCCACCCACGAGCACTGTCGCGATGATCAGCTGCGCCCCGATCCAGCGCGTCCGCGTGTCCCGCGCCGGCTCGGCCGCCGACCGCTCAGTGCCCGTCAACGGCTCGCCCAGGGCGCCGAGCCCCAGTCCGTCGGCCACTCGCTCGGCGTCCGCACCGGGCGCGAGCCGCAGCCCGATCACGGTGACGCCGCCGGCCAGCGAACGGGCGGTCGCATCGTCGACGTACAGCCCGGGCCCGTCGATCGCCCCGGTCACCGTCCACGTCGCCGGGCCCGCGGCGGTGAGCACCGGCAGTTGCCCGCCGACCGGCACGCCGAGGGCGGCGTCGACCACGACCTCGCCGGGCCTGTCCGGCGCGTTTCCCTTCACCAGTCCATACGGGCTGAGGCCGGCCGACGCCCACCCGCGTCCACTATGGACGGCGTCGCGGGCGTTGCCCGCCGGCTTGCCGTCGACGAGCCGCTGCACGTAGAACGCCCGGTCGGGGATCGCGGCGGCCACTCCGGGCGTCCGGCTCGCGCGTCCGACCAGCTCGTCGACCTCCTCGGGCGACCACGGACGGTAGGTCGGGAACCCGCCGTCCGGCGGGTCGTAGCGCGGTGACGCGATCAGCACCTCGGCCGCCGCCAGCGGCTTCGGCGTGCGCGGCTGGGCCGAGGCCCACAGCGCCAGGCTGCCGGAGATGACGGCCACGCCGACGGCGAGGGCGGCAAACGTGCCGAGGAAGCTCGCCCAGCGGTGCCGAACCATCTCTTTAGCAAGGATCATCGGAGGTCCCTCGTCTCCAGGTGGGCCATCCGGGAGGCGATCTGCTCGGCGCCGCGAGGCTCCCGCAGCTCGTCGACGATCGCACCGTCGGCCAGGAACAGCACTCGGTCGGCGTGCGCCGCCGCGAGCGGGTCGTGGGTCACCATGACGACCGTCTGCGCGTGGCGGTCCACAGCCGACCGCAGCAGCCTGAGCACCTCGCGCGAGGCCGTGTTGTCGAGCGCGCCGGTCGGCTCGTCGGCGAACAGCACGGCCGGCTCCGTCACCAGCGCGCGGGCGATCGCCACCCGTTGCTGCTGGCCGCCCGACAGCTCGCTCGGCCGGTGCGTCGCGCGGTCGCCGAGGCCCACCTCCCGCAGCATCGAGCGGACCTGACCGGGCGCGGCGCGCCGTCCGGCGAGGCGAAGCGGCAGCTCGACGTTCTGCTCGGCGGTGAGCGCACCCACCAGGTTGAACGCCTGGAACACGAAGCCGACCCGCTCGCGGCGCACACGCGTCAGCGCCTTCTCGGACAGTGGCGTGAGATCGACGCCGTCGATGAGCACCTTTCCCTCGGTCACGCGGTCGAGCCCGGCCGCGCAGTGCAGGAGCGTGGACTTGCCCGAACCGGACGGGCCCATCACGGCGGTGAAGCTGGCCGGGGCGAACCCGACGGTGATGTGGTCGAGCGCCGTCACCGTGTGCTCTCCGGCGCCGAAGCGGCGGATCACGGACCACAGCTCGACGGCCTGGCGCGTCTGCAGTGTCGTTGTCACGGGTTCGAGCAAACCGGCTCGGAGCCGCGAGCACAGTGGAGCAGGGTCGACTCTTTGAAGTAGACCCTGCTCTACTGTGCGTGGCCGACGCCGGCGGTACCGTCGCGTCTGTGCCAGTCCGATCCGCCTTCGAAGCGCTGCATATGCGCCCCACCAAGCTCCTCACGTCGCGATGGCCGTGGCGCGCGTTCGCCTACGTCTCCACGAGTGCCGTGCTGGGGCTCGCGACGCTCGGGGTGCTCATGGCGCTGCTGGTGCTGGGCGCGTTGTTCAGCGTCGTGGTGGTGGGGCTGGCGGCCTTCGTCGCGACCGCGTTGTCCGGCGTCGCCGTCGCCCGGATCGAGCGGTGGCGGATAACGCTCGTCGAGGACGTGGAGCTGCCCGACCCGCATCGCACACCGGACCAGCCCGGCGTCCGCAAGTGGGTCTGGTTCCGGCTGAAGGAGGCGGCGACCTGGCGCGAGCTGGGCTACACGATGGCGCTCGTCGCGATCATGTGCTGGCTCGACTCGATGGTCATCGCCGCGGGTGTGTATGGGTTGTTCGCCTTGTGGTTCGCGCCGTTCTACATCGACGACGTGCCGCTGGTCTGGACGCTGGCGATGTCCGCGTTCGGGTTCGTCGTCGCGGTGCTGTATGCCTACGGGCTGATCGGCTGGGCCGTTGCCCGGGCCGCGGTCACCCGGGCGGTGCTCGGGCCGCGCGACGACGACCCGCGGATGATCGAGCTCAACCGGTCACGCGCGAGGCTGGTCGACGCCTTCGAGATCGAGCGGCGGCGGATCGAGCGTGACCTGCACGACGGCGCGCAGCAGCGGCTGGTCGCGCTCAACATCGAGCTCGGGCTGGCGCGGCTCGAGCTGCCCGAGGGCTCGCCGGCCGCCGCGTCGGTGGAGCGGGCGCACCGGCTGACCAAGGAGGCGCTCGACGATCTGCGGGAGCTGATTCGTGGGGTACACCCGAAGATCCTCACCGACCGCGGGCTGGATGCCGCGCTGCACGAGGTCGCCGACCGGGCGGCGCTGCCCGTCGACCTCGACCTGAGCCTGCCCGACCGGCTGCCGCAGCACGTCGAGGTCGCGGCGTATTTCGCGGTGGTTGAGGCGCTGACCAACGCCACCAAGCACAGTGGCGCCAAGCGGGCGAGGGTGGCGGCGTCGGTGCGGTATGGGCGGCTGAGCGTGCAGGTGCGCGACGATGGGCAGGGTGGCGCGGATCCGGCGCGCGGCACCGGCCTCACGGGGCTGGCCGACCGGGTCGCGGCGATAGACGGCAAGGTGGCGTTGGCGAGCCCCATCGGCGGACCGACGGTGGTTCATGTGGAGATTCCGTGCGAATTGTGATCGCCGAGGACGGGGTGCTCATCCGGGAGGGCATCACCGGGCTGCTGACGCGGTTCGGCCACGAGGTGGCCGCCGCGGTCGGTGACGCCGAGGCGTTGATGGCGGCTGTCGAGGAGCACCGGCCCGATCTCGTCGTGACCGATGTCCGCATGCCGCCCAAGTTCAGCGACGAGGGGCTGCAGGCGGCGATCGCGCTGCGGGCGGCGCATCCGCGGCTCGCGGTGCTGGTGCTCAGTCAGTACATCGAGCAGACCTATGCGAGTGAATTACTGGAGTCGGCGAGGCGCGGCGGCGTCGGCTATCTGCTGAAGGACCGCATCGGCGACGTGGCGGAGTTCGCCGACGCGGTCGAGCGGGTGGCGTCCGGGCACACGGTGGTGGATCAGGAGGTGGTGGGGCAGCTGCTGGGGCGCCGGCGGGATCCGCTGGCCCGGTTGACGCCGAAAGAGCGGGAGGTGCTCGCGTTGATGGCCGAGGGGCGGTCCAACGCGGCGATCGCCCGCACGCTCACGGTCACCGACGCGGCCGTCGCCAAGCACATCGGCAACGTGTTCGTGAAGCTGGACCTGCCGGCCAACGACGACGACCAGCATCGCCGCGTGCGTGCGGTGCTGGAGTACCTGCGGGGATGAGCAAGGGCCGCCGGGCGACGCGAACGCGCAGCGGCCGTGCGGGGGAAGCCGTGCACGGGTGGCCGCGCCCCGGCGGTGCGAGGGTGGCCGCGTGGCGGCGGTGCGTGGCGGCGGTGCGTGGCGGCGGTGCGTGGCGGCGGTGCGAGGGCGGCGGCGTGCCGCGGCGGTGCGAGGGCGGCGGGGTGGCGGCGTGCCGCGGCGGTGCGCGCTGGCGGTGCGTGGCGGCGCGCGGCGGCGGTGCGTGGTGGCGGTGCGTGGTGGCCTATGGGACGGGCTGGCAGGAGCTGCCGAGTGAATCTGGCCGGATGGCGGCCCGGGAAGGCCGCCCGCAGAAAACTGTCAGACCGGGTGCGTAGGGTGTCGCTATGACCACGCCGCAGCAGCCAGCGTCCACGAGCGACGAGCCGTGGCCGGTTCGCGTGGTCAGCCAGAAGATCGGGGCCTGGATCGGCAAGCTCGGCTGGATCTGGGTCGACGGGCAGGTTGCCCAGATCACCCGCCGGCCGGGCACCAACACCGTCTTCCTCACGCTGCGCGATCCGTCGGCCGACCTGAGCCTGACCGTGACCACCAACCGTGACGTGGTCGACCTCGGGGCGCCCAACCTGACCGACGGGGCGCGGATCGTCGTTCATGCGCGGCCGGAGTTCTATGCGGCGCGTGGGTCGCTGAGCCTGCGGGCCGACGAGATTCGCCAGGTGGGGCTGGGGGAGTTGCTCGCCCGGCTGGAGCAGGTGAAGAAGCTGCTCGCGGCCGAGGGGCTGTTCGACCGGGCGCGCAAGCGGCGGCTGCCGTTCCTGCCGGCGCGGGTCGGGCTCATCACCGGGCGGGCCAGTGCTGCCGAGCGGGACGTGCTGACCAATGCGCGGCGCCGCTGGCCGACGGTCGACTTCCGGGTGATCAACGTGGCCGTGCAGGGGCCGTCCGCGGTGCCGCAGATCATCGACGCGCTGGCGGTGCTCGATCGGGACGAGACGATCGACGTGATCGTGCTCGCGAGGGGTGGCGGCTCGACCGAGGATCTGCTGCCGTTCTCCGACGAGGCGCTGTGCCGGGCGGTGTTCGCCTGCCGGACGCCGGTCGTGTCCGCCGTCGGGCACGAGACCGACGTTCCGCTGGTCGACTTCGTCGCCGATGTTCGCGCGTCGACGCCCACCGACGCGGCCAAGCGGATCGTTCCCGACCTCAACGACGAGTTGCGGCTGATCGGCCAGGCCAAGCAGCGGCTCGACCGGGCGCTGCGCGGGCTGCTCGACCGGGAGCAGCACCGGCTCGACCTGATCCGGTCGCGGCCGTCGATCGCCCGGCCGCTCACGATGGTGGACAGCCGCGCCGCGGAGGTCTCGGCGCTTCGCGACAGGGCCGCCCGCAACCTGAGCCACCGGCTCGACCGGGCCGGGGCCGAGCTTGGCCACACACTTGCCCGCCTGCGCACGCTGTCGCCGTCGGCGACGCTCCAGCGAGGCTATGCGATCGTGCAGCGCGAGGGCGGTGCCGTGGTCCGGTCGCCGGGCGAAGTGTCGGCGAAAGATCAGCTTCGCATCCGGCTCGCCGACGGTGAGCTGACCGCGACCGTCAACGAGTGAAACCGGGGGAGAGGTTCTTGTCACAGCGCATTCAGGAGTACCTGCTGGCGAGCGCCAGTCATGGACGCGAGGTGCTGCGCGCCGGGCCGTTCACCGTGACGATCAGCGGGCACGACCCCAACGTCTACATCAACTATGCGATACCCGATGCCGGTGCCGACCCGACCGCCGACGATGTCAAGGCGCTGGTCGACGCGTTCCGGAGCCGAGACCGGCAGCCCCGCCTGGAGTATCTGCCGGGGCTCGCGCCGGCCGTCGAGCCCGCCCTGGTGGCGGCCGGGTTCGTGGTCGCCGACCGCCTGCCACTCATGGAGCGCCCGCCGGGTGTCGAGATCGACCAGCCGGCGCCCGAGGGCGTCGAGTTCGTCCCGCCGGTGTCCGACGACGACCTGCTCGCGATGGTGTCGGCGCAGCACGAGGCGTTCGGTGAGCCGGCGCCGTCCGCCGCGCACGTGGCCGCGGCGCGCGACAAGGCGGCGGCCGGGCACATCCAGCTCCTCGTCCGGGACACGACCTCCGGTGAGCCGGTCGGCGGCGGCGTGGCGGTCGCCGTTCGCGACGGCATCAGCGAGGTGGCGGGGATCGCGGTGCGGCCGAAGTATGAGCGCAGGGGCATCGGCGGCACCCTGACCCTGCACCTGACCCGGGCCGCCCACGCGGCGGGCGCGACCCTGGTGTTCCTGACCCCGGCCGGCGACGCGCAGGAGCGGGTCTATTCGCGAGTGGGTTACCGGCGCACCGATTCGGTGCTGTTCCTGTCGAAGGAGTAGGCGGAGATGACCGAGCCGAAGACGGACGGCCCCGAGCTGTCGTACGAGCAGGCCCGCGCCGAGCTCGCCACCGTCGTCGAGAAGCTGGAGTCCGGCGGCACCACGCTCGAAGAGTCCCTGGCCTTATGGGAGCGCGGCGAACAGCTCGCGGTGATCTGCCAGCGCTGGCTGGACGCCGCCCGAGCCCGCCTCACCCCCTCGTCGTAGGAGGCCGAGGAAGCCGGGCTCGGGAGACGGCCGGGCTCGGAACGGCGATGGGTGCCGGCCTGCGCCGCCGACTTGCGTCGCGAGGAGGGACGGCGGCTCGGCTTGCGCTGCCGGCTCGCGCCGAGACGAGGACTGGGCGGCCGTAGCGCAAGAGCCACGCTGTTGAGGCGCGCGGATTGGGCGGCGATGGCCTAAGAGGCACGTCGTTGAGGAGCGGCGAGGGACGGGCGGCAGAAGCGCGCGAGGCACGGTGTCAAGGCGCAGCGGCCGGGGGGCGTAGCGCAAGGGGTGCGGTGTTGCGGCGCGGCGCGCGAGGGGCGGTGGAGCGAGCGCGGCGCGGTCAGGCTTCGAGGCTGGAGTCCGCTTCGTCGGGTGGGATGCCGATGTAGCGGGCCTGGGCCCGCATCTGGTGGTCGAAGTAGGCCGCCGGGGTCGTCACCGTGTTCTGGAGCTGGCCGAAGATCTCGAAGCTCACCTGCCCGAACAGCATGACCCAGGCCGACAGCGCCCGGGAAACCACCCGCAACGGAGTGCCCGGGGAGATCGCGTCGCCGATGCGGCGGATGTCCACCTCCACGTCCGGGGCCGGGAACGGGTCGTCGTTGTCCTTGATGGCGCCCGACCCGTAGCCGTCCCGGATGATCCGGCCCAGGACCGTCGCCGCCCGCGTCGCCGCCGGGACCGTGTCCTCGGGGGCGCGGTAGCCGGGGACCGGGCTGCCGTAGATCAGGGCGTACTCGTGCGGATGGGCCACCGCCCAGGTCCGGGCCGCCGTGCAGACGGCCATCCAGCGGGCGTGCAGCGACTCCCGAGGTACCAGCGACTCGGCCTCCTCCACCGCGCCGCCCAGCGCGTTGTACGCGTCGAGGATCAGGGCCGTCAGCAGGTCGTCCCGGCTCGCGAAGTACCGGTACACGGCCGACGACACCATCCCCAGGTCGCGGGCGACCGCGCGCAGGGACAGGTTGGCGCCGTCCGTCGCCAGGTGGCGCCGCGCGATCTCCTTGATCTCGTCGATCATCTCGGCCCGCACCCGGGCCCGCAGTGAGGTGGCCTTCATGCCCTCCATGTTCGCATGCTCTGTTGCGTGAGCACTGCTCTCGGTTCTATGCTCTGAACCGAGAGCAGTGCTCACACAATGGAGGTCGTCGTGCACGTCATCGTCGGAGCGGGATCCATCGGTACCGCCATCGCGCTCGAGCTGGCAGAGAACGGCATCCCGTCGACGGTCGTCACCCGCAGCGGCGGCGGGCCAACCCATCCGCTGGTCACGCGGTTCGCGGCCGACGTCTCGGACGCCCGAGCGTTCCGGAGCGCGGCCAAGGGGGCCACGGTGATCTACAACTGCGCGAACCCGCCGTACCACTCGTGGCCGAAGGAGTGGCCGCCGCTCTCGCGCTCGATGATCGCGGCCGCCGCCGAGAACGACGCGGTGCTGGCGATCACCGGGAACCTGTACGGGTACGGACCGGTCGACGGGCCGATGACCGAGGACACGCCGCTGGCGGCGACCAGCGTCAAGGGCCGCGTGCGGGTCGCCATGTGGGAGGAGGCGCTGGCCGCGCCGATCCGGACGTTCGAGGTGCGGGCGTCGGACTACATCGGGCCGCGGTACACGATCATGGATATGGCGCTGCCGGCGATGCGGGCCGGGAAGACGGCCTGGCTGCCGGGGGCGCTGGACGTGCCGCACTCGTACACGTACGTGGGCGACGTCGCCCACACCCTGGTGGAACTCGCGGGAGACCGGCGGGCCTGGGGCAAGGCCTGGCACGCGCCGACCGCCCCGGCGCTCACGGCCCGCGAGATCCTGACCCGGCTGGCAACGGTGGCCGGGCTGCCGGCGCCGCGGCTGCGCACCTATCCGCTGCTGGCGGTGCGGGCCGCGGCGCTGACCGACAAGTTCGTCAAGGAGTTCCTCGAGGTGCGGTACCAGCACGTCCGCCCGTTCGTGCTCGACTCCGACCGGGTGCGGGAGACGTTCGGGCTGACGTACACGCCGGTGGACGAGGCGCTCTACAACACCGCGGTGGGCTCGCTGAAGGTGCCGTCGAAGTCCACCAGCGAGTAGGCCCGCAGCTTCTCCAGGCGGTGGAACGAGTCGATCCAGCGGATCGTGCCGGAGCGGGAGCGCATGACGATGGACTGGGTGTACGCACCGCCGGAGCGGTAACGGACGCCCTTGAGCAGGTCGCCGCTGGTCACACCGGTCGCGCAGAAGAACATGTTGTCGCCGCCGACGAGGTCGTCGGTGTGCAGCACGCGCGACAGGTCGTGGCCGGCGGCGATCGCCTTGTCCCGCTCGGCGTCGTCCCGCGGCCACAGCTTGGCCTGGATCGCGCCGCCCATGCACTTGAGCGCGACCGCCGCGACGATTCCCTCGGGGGTGCCGCCGATACCCATCAGGACGTCCGTCTCGCTGCCCTCGCGGGCGGCGCTGATGGCGCCGGCGATGTCGCCGTCGGAGATGAACCGGATGCGGGCGCCGGTGCGTCGGACCTCCTGGATCAGCTGCTCGTGCCGCGGCCGGTCGAGGATGCAGACCGTCAGCTCGGAGACGCTCGACCGCTTGACCCGGGCGATGCGCTTGAGGTTCTCCTCGACGCCGGCCTCGATGTCGATGACGTCGGCGCACTCCGGGCCGACGGCGAGCTTCTCCATGTAGAAGACGGCGCTGGGGTCGAACATCGCGCCCCGCTCGGCGACGGCGAGCACGGCCAGCGCGTTGGGCATGCCCTTGCTCATCAGCGTCGTGCCGTCGACGGGGTCCACGGCCACGTCCACCTCGGGGCCGGTGCCGTCGCCGACGCGCTCGCCGTTGTACAGCATCGGGGCGTTGTCCTTCTCGCCCTCCCCGATCACCACGACCCCTTGCATGGGGACCGAGTTGATCAGCAGGCGCATCGCGTCGACGGCTGCCCCGTCGCCCCCGTTCTTGTCACCCCGCCCCACCCAGCGACCGGCGGCCATGGCCGCCGCCTCGGTGACCCGGACCAGGTCGAGGGCCAGGTTGCGATCCATCTCACGGCTCATTGCGGCACTCCTCGCGCATCGTTGCGTGGGCGTGGTTCACGGCTGTATCCGTCATGGTGTCAGGCCAGGCGTCTGAACGCTCGTTCGCACCGGCGATGCGTGGGCCATTTCATGCTGCATTTCCCACGAGTTGCAGTGCAGGGGACGGGCGGTTGCACGGTGCGGCGCCCGATCGGTCACGATGGGAGGGTGAACGCCGAACCCGAGACCGCAGCCGCACCCGAGCAGCCGACGCCGTCGCCGCGCGCCGGCCGGCGGCCGCGGGACATGGCCCTGTCGATGATCGTGCTGCTGGTGCCGGTGTTCCTGCTGGTCGTGTTCTACCGCTTCCTCGGCAATGAGCAGCCGCCGACCGTCGACACCACCGAGGTCTACGGCTCGGTCCAGCGCGCCGGGCAGTTCGAGCTGCTCAAGCCGCAGGGCCTCCCCGAACACTGGCACATCGCGTCGGCCACGTTCACCGACGGCGTGCTGCGGATCGGCATCACGGCACCCGACGACGGGGCCATGCAGCTGGTGGAGAGCGCCAAGCCCACCGACATCCTCGTCGCCGACGTGGTGGCGAAGGGTGCCAAGCCGGCCGGCACGGTGACCGTCAACGGCGTGGAGTGGCAGCGGTACACCGACACCCGCCCCGGCGAGCAGGCCTTGGTCCAGGTGTCGGGCAACCGGACGATCATCGTCGTCGGCCGGGCGAGCGAGGCGCAGCTCAACCAGCTGGCCGGCAGCCTCAGGGCGTAGGCAGGCCGAAACCGACCGTCGTCCCCACGCCGTCGGTGGACTCGAGCGCGATCCACCCGCCGTGCGCCTCCACGATCGCCTTGCTGATCGCCAGCCCCAGCCCGCTGCCCTTGATCGCCCGCTTCTGGGCGTCGGCGGTACGGAAGAACCGCGTGAAGATCATGCTCAGCTCGTGCTCCGGGATCCCGACGCCCGAGTCACGGATCCAGACGACCACCTCACCGTCTCGTTCCCGGCCCGTGACCGTGACGGTGCCGCCCGGGTCGGAGAACTTCACGGCGTTGTCGAGCAGGTTCAGCACCACCCGTTCGAGCTGCTCGGCGTCGCCCTGGACGGCGGGCATGTGCTCGTCGACGTCGAGGATCACGGCGAGGCCGGCGGTCTCGACCGCGGGCCGGATGGCCTCGTGGGCCGCCTCGATGAGCCGCCGGATGCGGACCGGCCCGACGGTGAGCGTGAGCGTGCCCGACTCGATGCGGGAGAACGTCAGCAGGTCCTCGATGAGGTCCAGCAGCCGCCGGCCGTTGCGGTCGATGATCGCGACGATGCGCCGCTCGGTGGCGCCCAGCGTGCTGGCGTCGGTGTCGGTGAGGATCTCGGTGTACCCCCGGATGCTCGTCAGCGGCGTGCGCAGCTCGTGCGAGACGGTGGCCACGAACTCGCTCTTGAGCCGGTCGAGCTCCTGGAGCTCGCTGTTGGTGCGGGCGAGCTTCTCCGCCTGCCGCTGCAGCGTCTCCTCGGCCCGGCGCCGGTCGCTGATGTCGGCGACGTGGTGCACGACGTCGGACGAGCCGATGAGCGACGCGCAGTACTGCCCCCACAGCAGCGCCCCGTCGGCCCGGCACAGCCGCAGCTCCTTGCTCACCCGCTCGGCCTCGCCGGCGACCAGCCGCTTGATCCGGTCGGCGACGTGCGGGCGGTCGTCGTCGCAGATCGCGTCGAGCAGCGACCCGCCGACCTGCAGGGAGGTCATGCGCGACAGTTCGCCGTTGATCTGCAGCACGGTCCCGGCGAGGTCGGTGACGGCCATGCCGACCGGGGCATGCTCGAAGGCAGCCCGGAGCGTTTCCTGCGCGCGGCGCTGCTCCAGCAGCAGCCGCCGCTGCGACACCGCGTGCTCGACGGCCGAGCCGAGCCGGCCCAGCCGGTCCTTGAGCAGGTAGTCGACGGCCCCCTCGCGCAGCGCGCCGACGCACGCCTCCTCGCTCATCGCGCCCGCGACCACGATCACCGGGATGTCGTGGCCGCCCTCCTGGAGCAGCCGCAGCGCCTCCAGGGCGGTGAACTGCGGCAGCGTGTAGTCGGCGAGGACGAGGTCCGGCGGGCCGTCGAGCAGGGCGGCCAGGAACGACGCGCGGGAGTCGGCCCGCGTGCACTCCGGAGCGAAGCCGGCGCGGCGCAGCTCGAAGACGAGCACGTCGGCGTCGTCTGGATCGTCCTCCAGGAGCAGGATCCTCATGAGCCGATGCTGCGGTTCATCGCACCACCTCCAGGGCCGGGACGTGCGTGGGGAGGGTGAAGTAGAAGGTCGCGCCGGCGTCCGGCGCGGCATCGGCCCAGATCTGCCCGCCGTGGCGGTGCACGATCCGGTGCGCGACGGCCAGGCCGACGCCGGTGCCCTCGAAGTCCTCGGCGCGGTGGAGGCGCTGGAAGACCTGGAACAGCTTGTCCGCGTACCGCATGTCGAACCCGACCCCGTTGTCCCGCACGTAGTACGCGGCCAGGCTGTGCCCGACCGCGATCCGCGCCGGTGAGACGCCCCGGGTGTACTTCACCGCGTTGCCGAGCAGGTTCGCCAGCACGTGCCGGATGAGCCGCGGGTCGCCGAGCGCGTCGGGCAGCTCGCCGACGGCCAGCTCGATGTCGCGGCCGGCCCGATCGATCACCAGCTCGTCCCACACGTCGGCGACGAGCTGATCCATCGGCACGCGCCGCCGCCCCAGCTCCTGCCACTGCAGGCGGGAGAACGTCAGCAGGCCGTCGATCAGGTCGCCCATGCGCCGGGCGCCGGCCCGGATCCGCTCGACGTGCCGGCGGCCCTGGTCGTCGAGCCGGTCTCCGTGCTCCAGCGCGAGCATCCTGGCGAACCCGTCGATCGCCCGCAGCGGCGCGCGCAGGTCGTGGGACACGCCGTAGGAGAACGACTCGAGCTCAGCGACCCGCTGCTCCAGGACGAGCCGGTCGGACGCGTCCTGGGTGATCTCGACGAAGCCCCGGACCGTCCCGTCCGGGTGGCGGACCGCGGTCAGCTGCCCGTACGACCAGAAGCGGCTCCCGTCGGCGCGCACCCGCTCGCCGTCGGTCTCGACGCGCCCCTCCTGCCCGGCCCGCTCCAGCAGCCGGGCGGGCCGGCCGCCCGCCTGGTCCTCGGGGGTGAAGAAGCGGGTGAAGGGCTCGCCGACCACGGTTTCGCTGCGGTACCCCATGAGCCGCTCGGCATTGATCGACCAGCTCACGACCAGTCCCGCCGGATCGAGGAGGTGGATGGCGTGGTCCCTGGCCCCGTCGAGCAGCACCTGCAGGAGCTCCTCGGACGCCCGCAGCCGCTCCTCGGCGGCGTTGCGATCGGTGACGTCCCGCAGCACCGCCACCGCACCGGCCGGCTCGCCCTCCTGGACCAGCGCCCGTAGCCGCACGTCGATCCGCCGCCCGCCGATCACGCACTCCACCTGTGACTCGACGCTCGTCTTGGCGAGATTTCGGATGCGGTACCGCGTGACACCGTCCGTCTCGTAGATGTCGAGCAGCTCCGGCCACTCCGACGCCGGCCGGTCGGCCGCCTCCGGCCCCAGGATCGCCCGGGCGGTCGGGTTGAGCCACCGGGCCCGCCCGTCGTCGCCGATCACCAGCACGCCGTCGCCGACGGTGTCCATGACCGCGCCCAGCAGGGCGGCCTGCTGCCGGGTCTCGGCGCCGGCCAGCCGCAGCTCGCCCGTCGCCTCCTCCACCCGCTCCTCCGCGCGCCGCCGGGAGGTGCCCAGCGTGGACACGAGCAGCGCCGTGACCACCGTCAGCGCCATCCCGCCGAAGAACATCCCGGAGTCGAGGTGGCCGGCGGCCCCGACCAGCGCGTCGCCGTCGGCCGACACGTCGAGCCGCCACTGCTGGTCGCCGATCTGCGCGGTGACCGAGCGGTGCAGGTCGCCGGCCCGGCCGTCACTGCGGGCGATCCGCGCGGCGGGGCGGAACCCGGTGCCGTCGGACGCCAGCAGCGTGATGTCGAGCAGCTCGCGCGACGGCTGCGGCACGGTCTCGCCGAAGAAGGCCTGCAGGTGGACGGTCATCGCGACGAACCCGTGCACCGCTCCCGTCGCCTGGTCGAGCACCCGCTGCACGAGGAGCACCGAGCGCTCCTGCGCGCCGGCCGGGACGTACGGCAGTGAGAGCGCCGGCAGCCCGAGCTTCTGGGCCTTGCCGAGCGCCGTCGCGGCCTCGGGCGTGGCGGTGAGATCGAGGCCGGTACCGACCGGCGACGGCTGGGCGTCGAGGAGACGCTGGAGCACCGCGAAGTAGTGCCGGGTGGCGCCGGCGACGGGCAGCATCGTCAGGGCCGGCACGCCTCGGACCCGCCAGTCCTGCTGGGCCTCGCCGATGCCGGACTCCGGCACCTCGACGACGAAGTCCACCGACGTGGCGCCGGGCAGCCACAGCCGGCCCAGGACGGCGGTGACGGTCGCGAAGCCGGCGGCGTCGAGCCGCGGCAGCGACTCCAGCGCCCCCGCCGTGACCTGCAGCGCATCCACGTACCGCTGGCCGGCGGACGCGACGGCGTCGCGCGCGGCGGCCGTGCGCCGGTCGAGGGCGAGCCGGGCCTGGTCCCGCTCGACGCGGTGCATGAGCAGCCCGGCCCCGGCGGACGCCAGCAGGCCGAGGAGGACCACCGCGGTCACCTGGAGACGGACGCCCACCACAACCTGCTGATCGGCGGTGCGCGACGGGTGTTGAGAAGTTGCTCACCCGTTGTCGGACGAGTGCCCCGGGAACAGGTGGGCGGACGGGTCGATGATGATCGCGGCGTTGTTGACGGCGGTGGCGGCCTCGCCGAACCCGACGGCGATCAGGCGGACCTTCCCCGGGTACTCGCTGATGTCCCCGGCGGCGAACACCCGGGGGAGGTTGGTCGCCGTCGTCGAGTCGACCTTGATGTGCCGCTTGTCGAGCTCCAGCCCCCAGCCGGCCAGCGGGCCGAGGTCGGCGGTGAAGCCGAGCGCGGCCACGATCGTGTCGGCGGGCAGCGTGCGCGGCTCGGCGCCGCGGACGGTCACGTCGACGCCGGCGCAGCGCCCCTCGCCGTGGATCCGGCTGACCTCGGCGTTGACCACGATCTCGATCGGGAGTGACTGCACCTTGGCCACGGTCGAGGCGTGGGCGCGGAACCTGTCGCGGCGGTGCACGAGGGTGACCGACTTGGCGATCGGCTGCAGGGCGAGGGCCCAGTCGAACGCGGAGTCGCCGCCGCCGACGATGACCACGTCGTGGCCGGTGAGGTCGGCGAGGTGCGGCACGAAGAAGATCACGCCGTCGCCGCCGAACTCGGCGGCGGCCGGCAGCGGGCGGGCGGTGAAGCTGCCGAGCCCGCCGGTGATCAGGACCGCCCCGCAGCGCAGCTGCTGACCGTCGGAGAGCGCCAGCACCGGCCGATCGTCCACATAGGACAGCTCGTCGGCCCGGACGCCCAGCACGTACTCCGGGTTGAACTGCGCCGCCTGCTCGACCAGGTTGGCGACGAGGTCGCGGCCGCGGATGCCCGGGAAGCCGGCGACGTCGAAGATCATTTTCTCCGGGTACATCGCGGTGACCTGCCCGCCGGGCTCGGGCAGCGCGTCGATGACGGCGGTGGACAGCCCGCGAAAGCCAGCGTAATAGGCCGCGAACAGCCCCGCCGGGCCCGCGCCGACGATGGCGAGGTCAACTTCCCGCATGCCGGTGACGGTACGGCCGCCGCCGACCGCCCGACAACCCTTGATCTTCAGCTCGGCTCGGGATCCAGCTCCAACGTGTCGGCCCGATCCACCGGGCGGGGCCGGCGACGGCGGAACAGCACCGCCGCGACCAGGCCGGCGATGAACCCGCACAGGTGCCCCTGCCAGCTGATGCCCTCGTCGCCGGGGAGCACCCCGAAGAGCTGCCAGCCGTACAGCAGGCCGATGAGGACGCCGACCGCGATGTGCCACAGGCTGTGCTCGACCACGCCCCGCATGAGGATGACGCCGAGGTAGCCGAAGATCACGCCGCTCGCGCCGACCACGACCGTGCCCTCGTCGCCGATGAACCAGACCCCGACCCCGGCCACCAGCGCGATGAACGCGGTCGTCAGCAGGAAGCGGGCGGTGCCGGCGGCCAGCACGAACGTGCCGAGCAGGATCAACGGGATGCTGTTGGCCAGCACGTGGTCGAAGCCGGCGTGCAGGAACGGCGCGAAGAGGATGCCGTCGAGGCCGTCGATCTCGTGCGGCTTGATGCCGCCCTCCTGGTCGAGCCGCTGGTTGTTGAGGCGGTCGACGAACTCGATCGCGAACAGCACGGGAACGAAGGCGCACATGGCGACGAAGGCGCGGCCGATCGAGGCGTAGAAGGCCTCGGTGCCGAAGCGCATGGCGTCGTCCTGCCGGGCGTCGTCGAGACTCACGCCACTGTGGTAACAGGTCCGCGCCACCTGCGCTACTCAAGCAGAATCCCGGCCCCGGCGATGTGCACCGAAAGCCGGGATTCTGTTGGTTTTTTAGTACCAGCCCGTGTTCTGGCTGTGCTGCCAAGCGGCGCAGGGCGTCTTGTAGCGGCCCTTGATGTACCCGAGGCCCCAGCGGATCTGGGTCTCCGGGTTGGTCTTCCAGTCGGCGCCGACGCTGGCCATCTTGCTGCCGGGCAGGGCCTGCGGGATGCCGTAGGCGCCGGAGCTCTTGTTCTGCGCCGAGGCGTTCCAGTGGCTCTCCTTGTCCCAGAGCTTCTCCAGGCAAGGCATCTGGTCGAGCCCGAAGCCGACGCCCTGCAGGACAGCGCAGCCGATCTTCTTGTTGCCCGAGTACACGTTGCACGACGACGGCACCGGGTACTTCGGCGGCGAGTTCGAGGGTGCGCGCGTCTTGTTGCGGCTCGCCTCTTCCTCGGCCTTGCGTCGAGCCTCGTCCTCGGCGGCCTTGGCCTGCGCGGCGGCGGCCGACGCGGCGTCCTGGGCCTTGCTCTGGGCGTCAGCCGGCGCGCTGCTCGGCGCGGGCGACGGCGTCGAGTCCTTCAAGGCAGCAGCGTCGGCGGCGTGAACTGGATTGGCCGACGCTTCGTGCTGGGTCTGTCGGTTGGCGATCACGAGACCGGCCACCAGCGCCAGGATGAGGACGCCCAGTGCACTGCCTGCTCGCACGATGCCGACCCGGTGCCACAGCCGGATCACGAAGATATCCATTCGTCGGGGACATGGGACCGGTGGGCCCCGGGCCCGGACGAGCCACACTCGTCCGGGCCGGTGACGCACCGTGAGCGCCTGATGCCTACTTGCCGGGCGTCACGCGCTCGGAACCCACCATCGCCTAGTGCATTCAGGGGTGAGAACCCAAACAGTGCGATCTGTGATGTTAATCACATGACAATTCGGGCTCTTTTCCTCAACTTGGGCGCTCATCAGCGCTCGAACGGCAGGTCCTCCAGCAGATCCGTGACGACCTCGGCGATCGCCGAACGCTCCGAACGGGTGAGGGTGACGTGTGCGAAGAGCGGATGGCCCTTCAGCGCCTCGATCACCGCGGCGATACCGTCATGCCGACCCACCCGGAGGTTGTCACGCTGTGCTACGTCGTGGGTCAAAATCACCCGCGAGTTCATCCCGATCCGGGACAGCACGGTCAGCAGGACACCCCGTTCGAGGGACTGGGCCTCGTCGACGATCACGAACGCGTCGTGGAGGCTCCGGCCGCGGATGTGGGTCAGCGGGAGCACCTCGAGCATCCCGCGGGCGGCGACCTCTTCCATGACGTTGTCGTGCACGAGGGCGCCGAGCGTGTCGAAGACCGCCTGGGCCCACGGCGACATCTTCTCGGCCTCGCTGCCGGGCAGGTAGCCCAGCTCCTGGCCGCCGACCGCGTAGAGCGGCCGGAAGACGATCACCTTCTTGTGCTTGCGGCGCTCCATGACCTGCTCCAGGCCGGCGCAGAGGGCCAGCGCGGACTTGCCGGTGCCGGCCCGGCCACCCAGCGACACGATCCCGATCGAGTCGTCGAGCAGCAGGTCGAGAGCGATGCGCTGCTCGGCCGAGCGGCCCCGCACGCCGAACGCCTCCCGGTCGCCGCGGACCAGCCGCACCGACTTGTCGGTGCTCACCCGCCCGAGCGCGGAGCCGTTGGGTGAGCTCAGCACCAGGCCCGTGTGCACCGGCAGGTCGCCGGCGCCGTCGATGTCGATCGCCTCGCCCGCGTAGAGCCGCTTGACGTCGTCCTCGCTGACGCCGAGGTCGATCATGCCGGTCCAGCTGGCGTCGGACGCCGGCCCCGGCTGGTACTCGTCGGCGGCCAGGCCGACCGAGCCCGCCTTGACCCGCAGCGGCATGTCCTTGGTGACGAGCAGCACGTCGCGGCCCTCGGCGGCCAGCGCGAGCGCCACCGCGAGGATGCGGGCGTCGTCGGTGTCGGCCCGGAAACCGGCCGGCAGCACGTGCTGGTCGGCGTGGTTGAGCTCGACCCGCAGGGTGCCCCCGGCGTCGGTCAGCGGCAGCGGCTCGTCGAGCCGGCCGTGCTTCGCCCGCAGTTCGTCCAGGAAGCGCAGCGAGCGCCGCGCGAAGTAGCCCAGCTCGGGGTGGTGCCGTTTCCCTTCGAGTTCGGAGATGACGACCAGCGGCAGTACGACGTCATGCTCGCCGAAGCGCAGGAAGGCGCCCGGGTCGGCCAGCAGTACCGAGGTGTCCAGCACGAACGTGCGGCGTGAGGGTCCGGGTTCGGCCTTCTTGCGGGTGCGCCGCACGGCCTTCACGGGCTCTGGGGCAGGCTCCAGGCTGGCTTCGGAGGCCTTCTGGGCGCGGCCGCGGGGAGAGGGGGCTGCTGAGGGACTACGGCGAACGGTCACGGGATCTCCGGGGGCGGGCACCTCGCCGCCCGCACTCGCGTCCTCCGACGCCCGCACGGGGTCGGGTGCTGGGCCCCGTGGCTTCACTGGTGATCGAGCGGTCCGGGCCTCGGATGGCCGGGAAACCCCCTGCCACAGCACTGACGCTAACCGGTACTTGCCGAATCCACTAGATCGGCTGGGTAAATCAGGGTGAACCCCCGCCCTGTGAGGTACGCGAAGCTACCCACACGTAGCGAAAAATCATCAGTACGCTGTGACACCATGGGCGCCCCTGAGATCTTCGCAGCGACGGCGGCGCGGGCCGGCCGTTGCGCCTTCTTCTTCGACTTCGACGGCACGCTGGGCCCGATCCGCGACGATCCCGGCTCCGTGCAGCCCGCGCCCGGCATCGTCGAGACGCTGGGCGAGCTCAACCGCCGGCTGGGCAAGGTCGTGATCGTGTCCGCCCGGCCCGCCGACTTCCTGCGGGAACGCTTCCGTGAGCTGCCCGACGTCGCCGTCTTCGGCCTCTACGGGCTGGAGGTGCAGCGCGCCGGCGGGCCGGTCGAGACCGACCCGAGCGCCGCGCCCTTCGTGCCGATCATGCGCGATCTGGCCGACCGGGCCCGGGCGGAGCTGCCGGCGGGGACGCTCGTGGAGTACAAGCGCATCGCCGTGGCCATCCACTGGCGCACCGCGCCGCAGGTGGGGCCCGAGGTCGAGCAGTGGGCCAAGGAGCGCGCGAGCGAGCTCGGGCTGCGCCTCCAGGGCGGCCGGATGGTGCTCGAGCTCAAGCCGCCCGGCCAGCGCGACAAGGGCACCGTCCTGCGCGAGGAGACCGAGGGCCTGAGCTGCGCCTGGTACTTCGGGGACGACCTGGCCGACCTGCGCGCCTTCGCCGCCCTCGACGACCGGGCGGCGCAGGATCCCGACTTCCTGGCCGTGCGCGTCGCGGTCGCCAACGCGGAGACCGGCCACGCCCTCGTCGAGGCGGCCGACCTGCACGTCGACGCGCCGGAGGACGTGCCCGGCCTGCTGCGGGAGCTGCTCGCTCAGGCGCCGTAGCGGCGCTGGCGGTTGGCGTAGGAGCGCAGGGCGCGCAGGAAGTCGGTGCGGCGGAAGCTCGGCCAGTGCACGTCGCAGAAGTAGAACTCCGAGTGCGCGCTCTGCCACAGCAGGAAGCCGGACAGCCGCTGCTCGCCGCTGGTGCGGATGACCAGGTCGGGGTCCGGCAGGCCGCGCGTGTACAGATGGTCGGAGATGTGGTCGACATCGAGGATCTCGGCGAGCTCCTCGATCGTCGTGCCGGCCTTGGCGTGCTCGTGCAGCAGCGAGCGGACCGCGTCGGCGATCTCCCGCCGGCCGCCGTAGCCGACAGCCAGGCTGACCTGGGCGCCGCCGCTGCCGCGGTCGACGGTCTTCTCCTGGGCTGCCTTCAGTGCGTGGGCGGTGGCGCTGGGTAGCAGGTCGAGCGCGCCGACGATGCGCAGCTGCCACGGGTTGCGCTCGTTCGCCAGCTCGGCGGCGAGGTTCTCGATGATCTGCAGCAGCGGGTCGAGCTCCTGCGCCGGGCGTGACAGGTTGTCGGTCGAGAGCAGCCAGAGCGTCACGTGCTTGACGTCGGCGCCGTCGCACCAGCGCAGCAGTTCCTTGATCCGCTCCGCACCGACTCGATGTCCGTCGTTCGGGTCGACGTAACCCATCTCGCGCGCCCAGCGGCGGTTGCCGTCGACGATCACGCCGACGTGGCCCGGCTTGGGTTTGCCGGCGAGCTTTCG
This sequence comes from Dactylosporangium sucinum, assembly GCF_014647515.1. Classification (GTDB taxonomy): domain Bacteria; phylum Actinomycetota; class Actinomycetes; order Mycobacteriales; family Micromonosporaceae; genus Dactylosporangium; species Dactylosporangium sucinum. Next base: position 96,211 of record NZ_BMPI01000016.1, read on the forward strand.
GGCGAGACGCTTCTCGTACAGCGAATAAACCAGGTCACGCAAGCCCACGGCACAGAAGACTAGCGACCTACCGGGCAAAACAACACCGTCAGCCGTGCACTGGACAGTTGCGAATCGGCGGCCGGCCCGAGCTCGGCCGGCCGCTCCTCCGCGTCCGGTCAGCCCAGCCGGGCCTTCAAAGCGTCCAGCTCGGCCCACAGGACGCCCGGCAGCTTGTCGCCGAACTTGGTGAACCATTCCGCCACCTGGGGGACCTCGGCCCGCCACTCGTCGCGGTCGACCCGCAGGACGGCCGCCAGGTCCTCGGCCGACAGGTCGAGGCCATCGACGTCGAGCGACTCGGGCGTGGGCACGTGGCCGATCGGCGTCTCGACCGCGGCCGCGGTGCCCTCGATGCGCTCGACGACCCACTTGAGCACCCGCGAGTTCTCGCCGAAGCCCGGCCAGAGGAACCGGCCGTCGTCGCCGCGGCGGAACCAGTTGACGTAGAAGATCCGCGGCAGCTTGTTGGCGTCGCCGTCGACGCCCTTGCCCATCTCGATCCAGTGGGCGAAGTAGTCACCCCCGTGGTACCCGATGAACGGCAGCATCGCCATGGGGTCCCGGCGCACCACCCCGACCTGGCCGACCGCGGCCGCCGTCGTCTCGCTCGACAGCGTCGCGCCCAGGTAGACGCCGTGCACCCAGTCGCGCGCCTCGGTGACCAGCGGGATCGTCGTCTTGCGCCGGCCGCCGAACAGGATCGCGTCGATCGGCACGCCCTTCGGGTCGTCGTACTCGTCGGCGAGGATCGGGCACTGCTCGATCGGCGTGCAGAACCGCGAGTTGGGGTGCGAGGACGGGCCCTCGGCGTCGGGCGTCCAGTCCTGGCCCTTCCAGTCGGTGAGGTGCGCGGGCGGCTCACCCATGCCCTCCCACCAGATGTCTCCGTCGTCGGTGAGCGCCACGTTGGTGAAGACCGAGTTGCCGCGGGCCAGGGTGCGCATCGCGTTGGGGTTGGTCTTCCAGTCGGTGCCCGGCGCGACGCCGAACAGCCCGAACTCCGGGTTGACCGCGTAGAGGCGGCCGTCCTCGCCGAAGCGCATCCAGGCGATGTCGTCACCGAGCGTCTCGACCTTCCAGCCCGGGATCGTCGGCTCGAGCATGGCCAGGTTCGTCTTGCCGCACGCGCTCGGGAATGCGGCGGCGACGTACTTCACCACGCCCGCCGGCGAGGTGAGCTTGAGGATGAGCATGTGCTCGGCGAGCCAGCCCTCGTCGCGCCCCATCACGCTGGCGATGCGCAGCGAGAAGCACTTCTTGCCGAGCAGCGAGTTGCCGCCGTATCCGGACCCGAAGCTCCAGATCTCCCGCGTCTCCGGGAACTGGGAGATGTACTTCGTGTCATTGCACGGCCACGCGACGTCGTCGGCGCCGTGCTCCAGCGGGGCGCCGACCGAGTGCAGGCAGGGGACGAACGGCGCGTCGGCACCCATCTTGTCGAGTACCGCGCTGCCCATCCGGGTCATGATCCGCATCGACGCCACGACGTACGGCGAGTCGGTCAGCTCGACGCCGAACATCGGCTGTTCGGCGGTGAGCGGTCCCATGCAGAAGGGGATGACGTACATCGTGCGCCCGCGCATGCAGCCGTCGTACAGGGCCGTCATGCGCCGTTTCATCTCGTCCGGCGCCATCCAGTTGTTCGTCGGGCCGGCGTCGGCCTCGTCGACCGAGCAGATGAACGTGCGCTCCTCGACGCGGGCGACGTCGGAGGGGTCGGTCCGCGCCCAGAACGAGTTCGGTCGCTTGGCCGGGTCGAGCCGGACAAGCGCGCCGGACTCGACCAGCTCGTCGGTGATCCGCCGCCACTCCTGCTCGGATCCGTCACACCAGACCACCCGCTCGGGCCTGGTGAGCTCGGCGACCTCGCGTATCCAGGCGAGCAGCCGAGGGTGCGACGTCGGCGCCTGGTCGAGACCGGGGACTATGGCTGGTGCTGACATGGCGAAACTCCTCGTGGTCGGCACTGACCCAGCCGTTCCGGGGTATGCCGGAACGCGACACGCGATGGAGCGAGCGGGTCGTGAATTGCACAGCTGATTTGCCTCAGACTAAAACAGCGCGCTGGCCGGGGCATCGCGAGAGCTTGTGAAACGCTGCACAAATTCCGGATAATCTCGTGGCCACTCGCAGAATCTCGCGCGAACTTTTCGTCAACCGCGCACCATCGAGCAAACCGTCCGGTCCGCCTCGGACGGTCCCGCCGGGGTCACCGGTGCCGTACCCTCTGCGAGGTGACGGAGTTGCAGGAGACGTCTGTTCCGGTGGCGCGGCCCGGCGGTCTACGCGGTCTCTACGCCCGGTTCCAGCACCTGGTGCATGAGCTGGGGAAGTTCGGCACGGTCGGCGCGATCTCGTTCGCCGTCGACTTCGGCATCTTCAACGCCCTGCTGTTCGCCGACGTCCACCCGCTGCTGGCCGCCACGATCTCGATGGTCGTCGCCGCCACGGTGGCCTTCGTCGGCAACCGCTTCTGGACCTGGCGCGACCGCGAGCGGACCAACCTCCGCCGCGAGTACACGCTGTACTTCCTGTTCAACCTGGTCGGCCTGGGCATCGCTCTCGTCTGCCTGTGGTTCAGCCACTACGTGCTCGGCGCGATGTGGCCGTTCTTCGAGGGCAAGCTCGCCGACAACATCGCGAAGAACCTCGTGGGCATGGCGCTGGGGACGATGTTCCGCTTCTGGTCGTACCGCCAGATCGTCTTCAAGAAGCGGGAAGCTGACCCTGCGTGATCGACCCCCGTGGGTAACGGGGCGGTTGCGAAGGTGACAAGGAACGGGTGACCTGGCCCGCAGTACACCGTTTGCGGCGGGCACCGGTTGGCCACCTCCCGTAAGGTTGCACAGTGCGCCTTGCCAGCAATCTTCGCGACCGGTACGTGCCCGAGCGCTACCGTTCGCTCGTCACCGAGCTGTTCAAGTTCGCCGCCGTCGGCGGTGTGAACACGGTCATCGACTACACGGTGCTGAACCTGCTGCTGTCGATCGGGCCGCTCAAGGCCAAGATCGTCGCTGCCGTCGTGGCGACCACGGCGTCGTACGTACTCAACCGCCAGTGGACCTTCCAGTCCCGCGACCGCAGCACGATCCGCCGCGAATACACGCTCTTCTTCGCGCTGAACGGCGTGGGCCTGTTCATCCAGGGCGCCGTGCTCGCCGTGGCCAAGTACGGCCTCGACTTCAGCGAGCACAACAGCGACGACCGGCTGGCGTTCAACATCGCCAACGCGGTGGGCATCGCGGTGGCGATGGTCTTCCGCTTCTGGGCGTACCGCACGTTCGTCTTCCGTCCGACCCCGGCGACTCCGGAGGACGAGCTGGAGGCCGAGGTCGAGGCCCTGGAGGCGGCCCTCACGGACGTGGCGGTGGCCCCGACCCCGCGCCACGCCGAAGAGGACGACTTAGAGGACGCAAGGGTCCGCTAGCCGGGCCGGTCGGCGCGCTTCCGGGTGGCCCGGCTCAAATGGTCTTTCGGCGGGTCAGCGTGCCGTGGCAATCACGCTGACCGGCGGGTCACCATGCGTGTACAGCGTGTCAACGACGACCTTGAGCCCCGGGTTGGCCTGCACCCGGTCATAGGCTCGCGACTTGATCCGCTCCCGGTCGAACTCGATCCGCTCGGGCTTCCCGGGCGAGTACCGCACCCAGGTCTCCTCCCCGATCATGGGCCCGGCGGTCCCACGCAGCTTGACGCTGATCGAGGCCATGAACGGCGCCCCGTCCTCGGGGAACACATTGACGCTGACGGTGTACCGAGCGGCAACGGTGTTCCCGTGCGAGTCGACGTTCTGCAGCCCGAAGTCGACGCGGGCGATCTCTCCGCGGGCAACGATCGCATCGGCGCCGGGCTTCCGGCCAAATCCAAACATGCGCGAGACGCTATGCCGACCGACGGGTACCCCACGATCATGTCCCCGACACTCATCAGTACACCGACCGACACGCACCGCGGTCATTAGCCCCCAAATGGCCCGTACCAGCGCCGCGCCCGCCCCATGATCACGGAACTTTCCGCGTCGTACAGGACTGAAAACCTCCGCGATCATGAACCGCCCCGACCCGGCGCCCCTCGCCGCAGCTTCAGACCCACGCTCGCGGCCACCCCGGAGGGGTCTCCATGATCAATGGAAGCATTTGGCTGTCAGGGCAGCCATAAGTCTCCTTTGATCATGGCCGGATCCGACCACCCGCCGCGAGGTCGGCACGCGACATCCCCCCAATCCGGGCAATTAACCCAGATGGGAAAGCGGCCGAACCCAAGCCGGTGGACCGACCGACGACCCGCGGGCCAGGGACCAAGACCGGGAAGCTCAGTAGCGAACGACACCGACGCAGCAGATCCGGACAGCGACGGGAAGAACGGCCGGGCGGCCACGGGCCGGCGGCGACGCGGTGCGGCTGGAGAGCGGCGGCCAAGAGGGCTTGGCGGTCGCGGCCGGGCGGCGATGCGGGGCCGCGAGGCCGCGGCGGGCAAAGGGCCAGGCGGTCGCGGCCGGGCCGGCCGGGCGGCGTTGCTGTGGAGCGGGGCGCGGCGGGCAAGAAGGTGCCAGGCTGCCCCTGGGCGAGAGGCCTTGTTCGGCTGGCCGCGTGCGAGTCCGCCGGAACGGCGGATGCCGTCCCGCGCGGTGACTGGTCGGTGCAGGGGGCGAAGGGCCGACAGCGGTCGGCGGCTATTGCGGTGGGTCTTCCCGGTATGCGGCCATCAGCAGCATGGCGTACTCCGTGGCGGGATCGCGCGCCGCCGGCGAGTCCGAGGAAGCCGCACCCGGCTGGTGATCGCGGACCTGCTCGCCCCGATCGTGGTCAAGCCCGGCGACCGCCGAGGCACCGGCGAAGGCGGAGGCCGGGGCTGTCCCGGAAGCGGGAGCCGGGGCGGCGGCGGGGTTGGCGGCGGAAGCGGGAGCTGGGATGACGGCGGAAGCGGTGGCGGCGGTGGAAGCCGGGGGCGGGGCGGGCTGGGCGGGCTGGGGCGAGGCGGGCTGGGGCGGAGGCGGGGCGAGCTGGGTCGGAGGTGGGGCGGGCTGGGGCTGGGGCGGGGCGAACTGGGGCGGGGGTGGGGGTGGGGTGAGTTCGGGGGAGTGGAGGGTGCGGGCGGTCAGGTCCACCGGCTGGGGGGTCGGGATCGGGTCGGCGCTGATGCCCATCTCGGCCAGTTTGCGGGCCGAGACCAGCACCCGCGACTCCAGCGAGCCGACCGCGCGGTTGTAGGAGGACACCGCCGTGGTCAGGGCGGCGCCGACCTTGGACAGGTGGTCGCCCATTGTGGACAGTCGGGCGTAGAGCTCGCGGGCCGTGCGGTGGACGGCGAAGGCGTTTGCCGTCAGGGAGTCCTGGCGCCAGCCGTAGGCGACCGTGCGCAGCAGGGCGACCAGGGTGGCCGGGGTGGCCAGGACCACGTTGTGGGCGAAGGCGTGCTCCAGCAACGACGGGTCGTGTTGCAGTGCGGCGTCGAGGAAGGTGTCGGCCGGGACGAAGAGGACGACGAACTCCGGGGCCGGCTCGAAGGCGGACCAGTAGGACTTGGCCGACAGGGCGTCGACGTGGGCGCGGAGGTGGCGGGCGTGCTGGGTCAGGGCGGCCGTGCGGGCGGCCTCGTCGCGGGCCTCCATCGCCGCCAGGTAGCCCTCCAGCGGGGCCTTGGCGTCGACCACCACCTGGCGGGCGCCGTGCAGGCGGACGACCAGGTCGGGGCGCTGGACGCCGGCGTCCGTGACGGCCGTCACCTGCTCGTCGAAGTCGCAGTGCTCCAGCAGGCCGGCGACCTCCACGATACGGCGCAGCTGGTGCTCGCCCCAGCGGCCGCGGACCTGCGGGGCGCGCAGCGCGCCGACGAGCTGGCGGGTCTCGGTGCGCAGCTCGCCGGAGACCTCGTGCATGGCGCGGACCTGCTCGCGCAGCGACTCGTAGGCGCCGACGCGGTCGCGCTCCAGCTCGGCGATCCGCCGCTCGTAGCGCTGCAACGCCTCGTGCAACGGCGCGACCGCGTCGGCGACCGCGTCCTGGGTCTGCGCGCGGGCCTCGAACGTCAGGTTGCGCAGGGAGGACTCCAGCCGGGCCTCACCGTCGCGCGTGGCCTGCAGCGTGGCCTCCAGCTTCGCCAGCTCGACCGCGGACCGCGAACGGGCCACGAACCAGCCCGCGAACGCACCGACGGCCAGGCCCACGATCAGCAGCAGGAGTTCCACGTCGATCAGCATGCCTTAGGGGTACGACAGAAACGGTACCTTCGAAGCATGGGTACCTGGATCGTCCTCATCGTGCTGGTCGCCGCGGTCGCCGCCGTGGTGGTCGCGGTCGGCAACGGGCGCAAGAAGCGGGCGGCGCAGCAGTTGGCCGACGCCCGCGAAGACGCACTGCGCTGGTACGAGCGCCTGGGCGGGCAGGTGATGAATCTCTCCGGCGACGCGCCGGCGGTCAAGCAGGCACTGGTCGACGCCGGTGAGCGGTACAACGCAGCCGGCTCCCAGCTCGAGCGTTCCACGACCGCGAAGCAGTACGAGCTGGCCCGCGAGACGGCCCTCGAAGGCCTCGCCTACGTCCGGGCGGCCCGCGTCGCGCTCGGCCTCGACCCCGGCCCCGACCTGCCGCCGCTCGCCGGTGCCCGGGCCGCCGGCCAGATCACCAAGGACCGCGAGATCGACGTGCAGGGCCACAACTACCGGGCCAGCCCGCAGCCGGGCAACGCGACGCCGTACTACTACCCCGGTGGCCGGGTCGCCGGCCGCGGAGTGCCCGCCGGCTGGTATTCCGAGCCGTGGTGGAAGACGGCCCTCGTCGCCGGCGCGTGGGGCGTCGGCTCGGTCCTCGTCTTCGACGCCCTGTTCAGCCCGGCCTGGGGCGACAGCGGCTACGACGCGGGCTACAACGCCGGCTTCGACCAGGGTTACGACCAGGGCTTCGACCAGAGCGGCGACATGGGCGGCGCCGACCCCGGCGACTACGGGGACGCGGGATTCGGCGAGGCCGGCGACTTCGGCGGCGGGGACTTCGGCGGCGACTTCGGCGGAGATTTCTAGACGACGCAGCGCGCTAGTAATGATGCGAGCCCTGCGCCCCGCGCAGGGCTCGCTCCGCAAGCGCCAGATCCGAAGCCGCCGCCCGAGCGAACGGGCTGCTCGACCCCAGCAGCTGCGCGTAGACGGCCTGCGCGGCCCGGTACTCCGTGATCGCCTCGTCCAACCGCCCCAGGTCGTGCAGCACGCTGGCCAGCCGGTGCCGGGACACGGCCGTGTCCAGGTGGACCGGCCCGAGCAGCCGTAACCGGCTGCCGAGCACCGCCCGGTGCTCGGCCTCGGCCTCGGCCAGCCGCCCGGCGTGGTGCAGCGCGGAGGCCAGCAGCGACCGGCTCATGAGCGTGTCCCGGTGCTCCGACCCGAGCAGCCGCGCCCGGGCCCGCATCACGGTGTCGTGCTCCGCGATCGCCCGGTCGAGTTCGCCCATGTCCTGGTACACCTTGGCGAGGTTGCTCCGGCTGATCAGCGTTTCCTGGTGGTTCGTCCCGAGGACCCGCGTGCGCGCCTCCAGGACCCGCTGGTGCTCCGTCTCCGACCGGGTCAGGTCGCCGAGCTGGTGGTAGATCGTCGCCAGGTGGCTCCGGCTGGTCAGCGTGTCCGGGTGGTCCTCGCCGAGGATCCGCATCCGCGCGGTGAGCACCTCGTCGCACTCGACCAGCGCCTCGGCCAGCCGGTCGAGGTCGCGCAGCACCGTCGCGTGCTGGTCGCGGGCGGTCAGCGTGTCGGGGTGGTCCCAGCCGAGGGCGTGGGCGCGGGCGTCGACGATCTCGCGATACGCCTCCTCGGCCTCCTGCAGCTGGCCCCGCCAGTGCAGGTCGGTCGCGCGCTGCCAGCCGGCGGAGTCGTCGTAGACGCGGGGCGCGGGCGAGGGGCGCCGCCGGGGCTCCGGCGCGGGCCACTCAACGGGATCCGGCTCCGGGTCGCCGTAGACGGTGGAGCTGGTGGCATAGGCAGGCTCGTCGTCGTCATCGAGGTGCCCGGCGGACTGCTGGTGCGGGATGGTGGCGGCGGGCCGCGTCGGGATGCGCACGGGCTCGACGACCGGGTCGTCCTCCTCGACGAACGACGGCACCTCCAGCGGCGACTCCATGCCCCGCCGCCGCAGCTCCCGCTTCAGCGAGACGATCGCGTCGGAGATGCCGTCGGAGTGGTCGCCGAGCCGCCAGGCGACGGCCGCGACGGGCCGGTCGAGCAGCGTTCCCAGCTGCCGCACCGAGGACAGGATCGACTCGTCGGGCGCCGCGTTGACGATGACCAGCGCGGCCCGGAACGGTGCCGTCGCGCCGACCAGCAGCGCCTGGTAGGTGGTCTGCATGCGGGAGATGGAGAAGCCCGTGCCGGCCCGGATGTCGACCATGATGTGCAGCTCGGACATCGCGATCGGCCCCAGAAAGTACCCGAAGACGGGCTGGAGCTTCTGACCCTCGCGCCCGGCCGCCTCGTAGAGGGCCGCGTTGGCGCCCTCGTGATAGGCGATGGCCTGCGGCGCGTGACCCCGGATGAGCTGCACGAAGCGGTCGTAGGCGCCCTCGGCGTCACCCTCCTGCTGCGCCTTGCCGGCGGAGGCGAGCCGCTCCTCGCGGTCGCCCGAGCGGACCACGATGGCGCCGCCCGACAGCCCCGCGAGGCCGACGAGCACCCCGGCCGCGACCAGCGCGGCGGCGCCCGCCGTGCTGCGGAACTGCACCGTCGTGAGCACGCCCAGGGCGACCAGGGCAAGCCCGACGAGCACGACGGTGAATCGGGTCTGGCTACTCCATCGTCCGCCAGTCATCGGTCCTCTTCTGCCAGCTGTCGTCACCGCAAGCGACAGGTCCGGATCATCAGCGTGACGAGAATCTTCCCACGGATGAACCAGTCCACGATAGATCGACCGCGTGAACCCCCGCCATTCACGTGTAGAGGGACATTGAACTGTCAATTACCCGACAGGGAGACCTGCGTAACCCGAGCGCGGCGGCCTTGACGGCTATCGCCTGAGAGCTAGAGCAGTGAATCGCGCCATTGTGTGTGGAGTTCCGCGTAATGCCCGCCGCCCCGGATGAGTGACGCGGGCGGCCCGTCCTCCACGATCCGGCCCCCCGACAGCACCAGCACGCGGTCGGCGATCTCCACTGTGGACAACCGGTGCGCGATGACCAGCGCCGTGCGCGAGGCGAGGATCGTGCGCAGCGCCTCCTGCACCAGCCGCTCGGAGGGAATGTCCAGAGAGGACGTCGCCTCGTCCAGGATCAGCACCGCCGGGTCGGCGAGGAAGGCCCGCGCGAACGCGACCAGCTGCCGCTGCCCGGCCGACAGCCGTCCGCCCCGCTTCCGCACGTCGGTGTCGTAGCCGTCGGGCAGGCCGCGGATGAACTCGTCGGCGCCGATCGCCGCGGCCGCCGCCTCGATCTCCACGCGCGACGCGCCGGGCCGTCCGAAGCCGATATTCGAGGCGACGGTACCGCTGAACAGGTAGTTCTCCTGGGTCACCATCACGACCGCGCGCCGCAGGTCGTCCTCGGCGACCGAGCGCAGGTCGACGCCGTCGAGCCGCACCTCGCCCGACGTCGGGTCGTAGAACCGCGCCACCAGCTTGGCGACCGTCGACTTCCCGGCGCCGGTCGCGCCGACCAGGGCAATCGTCTGCCCGGCCGGGACGTGCAGGTCGAGCGACGGGATCACGACGGTGCCGGAGCGGTACGCGAAGGACACCCGGTCGAACGTCAGCGCGCCGACGGGATGGCGCAACGGCGCCGGCGAAGCGGGCTCCGGGACCGAGCACGGCTCATCCAGTACCGCTGCCAGCTTTTCCAACGCGGCCGTCGCGGACTGCAGCGTGTTGTAGAACTGCGCCAGCTCCTGTATCGGCTCGTAGAAGCGGCGCAGGTACAGCAGGAACGCCGCGAGCACGCCCACCTCGGCGTGCCCGTGCAGCACCCGCCAGCCGCCGTAGGTGAGCACGATCGCGATCGAGACGTTGCCGATCACCTTGATCGCGGGCGAGTACGTCGCGACGAGGCGCTGCGCGGTCAGGCTGGCCCGGCGGTAGTCGTCGTTGACCGCGCCGAAGATCTCGTCGTTGCGTCGCTCGCGGCGGAACGCCTGGACGGCCCGGATGCCGCCGAGCGACTCGACGAAGTGGATGATGACCAGCGCGATCGTCTCGCGGGTGCGCCGATACGCCCGGGCGCTCGCCCGCTGGAACCAGCGCGACAGCCACAGCAGGAACGGGAACGACGCCAGCGTCACCAGCGCCAGTGGCGGGTCGAGCCAGAGCAGGATGCCGGCCACGGACAGCACCGACAGGCCGGCGAGCACCAGGTCGTCGAGGGCGCCGTCGGCCAGCTCGGAGATGTTGTCGACGTCGCTGGTGAGCCGCGCGATGACCCGGCCGGAGGTGAACCGTTCGTGGAAGCCGATCGAGAGCCGCTGGAAGTGGCGGTACACGCGGGTGCGCAGGTCGAGCAGGACAGCGTTGCCGACCCGGCCGGACAGCGCGAGGTACCAGCGCCGGGTGAGGAACTCCGCCGCCGTCGCGCCCGCGAACGCCACGGCGACCGTGACGAGCACGGTCGGGTCGTCGCGCCCGCCGGTGAGCGGCGGGATGCCCCGGTCGATGCCGAGCTTCACCAGGTAGGGGCCGGCCATCCCGGCGAAGTTCTGCGCGAGCAGCAGCGCGACGAGCACCGCGATCTGCCTCTTGTACGGGCGGAGCAGGCTGCCCAGCAGCCGCCGGCTGGCCACCCGGGCCGTCGGGTCGGGCTCCTCGGTGGCGGTCCCGCGCCACCGCTGGACGTCAACTGCCACGGAGCACGTCCCGGTAGCCGGCGTGGCTGGCCATCAGCTCGGAGTGCGTGCCGATCGCGGTCAGCCGCCCGTCCTCCAGCAGCGCCACCCGGTCGGCGAGCGCGACCGTCGACGGCCGGTGCACCACGAGCAGCGCGGTGGTGCCGGCGAGCACCGTCGACAGCGCCGACTCGACGAGCGCCTCGGTGTGCACGTCGAGCGCGGAGAGCGGGTCGTCGAGCACCAGCACGCGGGGCCGGCCGACGACGGCCCGGGCCAGGGCGAGCCGCTGCCGCTGGCCGCCCGACAGCGACAGCCCCTGCTCGCCGACCCGCGTGTCGAGGCCCCACGGCAGGTCGTACGCGAACTGCGCCTGCGCGATCTGCAGCGCCTCGGCGATCTCGTCGTCGGTCGCGTCGGCGCGGCCCAGCGTGAGGTTCTCCCGCACGCTCATCGAGAACAGCGTCGGGTCCTCGAACGCGGTGCCGACGATCCGCCGCAGCGAGTCGAGCTTCAGGTCCCGCACGTCGTGCCCGTCGATCGTGATCCGTCCCGCGTCGACGTCGTAGAGCCGCGGCACCAGGGAGACCAGCGTCGTCTTGCCGCTGCCGGTGAGCCCGACGATCGCGACCGTCTCACCCGGCGCCACGTCGAGGTCGACGCCCCGCAGCACCGGCCGGCCCGGCTCGTAGCCGAACTCGACCCCCTCGAACCGCAGCCGGCCCTCCACAGTGGACAAATCGGCGGCGCCGGGCCGGTCGGTGATCGAGGGCGGGGTGTCGAACACCTCGTAGATGCGCACGGACGCGCTCATGGCCTCCTGCGCGTTGGCGATGATCCAGCCGAGCAGGTCGATCGGCCAGACCAGCATGACCTGCAGCGCCACGAACGCGACCAGCGCGCCGATCGTCAGCTCGCCCCGGGCGACCAGCACCGCGCCGCTGACCAGCACGACCGCGAGGGTCACGTTCGGCACCAGGTCGAACTGCGACAGCGTCCGCGCGATCATCCGCGACTTGCCCACGCCGAGGTCGTGGACGCGCCGGGCGCCCTCGCCGAAGCGCTCGCCCATGTAGTCGCGCCGGCCGAACGAGCGGATGACCCGGATGCCCTGCGCCGACTCCTCGATCCGGGTGGCCAGGTCGCCGAGCTCGTCCTGCAGCTGGCGGGAGGCGGCGAAGTACCGCGCGGTGAACCGCCGGCTGATCAGGAACAGCGGGATCGCGCTCAGCGTGACCAGCACGCCGAGCGGCCAGTAGAGGTGGATGAGCAGCGCGGACACGGCGATGTACGTGCCGACGTTGAGCACGAAGAAGAACAGGCCGAACGACAGGAACCGCCGGATTGTCGACAGGTCGGCCGTGGCCCGGGAGAGCAGCTGGCCCGACTGCCACCGGTCGTGGAACTCGAGCGGCAGGCGCTGCAGATGCGCGTAGAGGTCCTGGCGGAGCTTCGCCTCCATGCCGACCGACGACGCCGACTGGGCCCAGCGCCGGATGAAGCTCAGCAGCCCCTCCAGCAGGCCCAGGGCGACGGCGAGCGCGCCGAGCAGGAACAGCCCGCGGGTGTCGCCGTGGCGGACCGGCCCGTCGACGACGTGCTGGATGAGGATCGGGATGGCCAGGCTGGCGGCGGTCGACGCGACGGCCGCGACCATCGACCACGCGGTCACGCCGTAGTAGGGCCGCAGGTAGCCGCGCATGCGCCACAGCGCCCTGGCCTTCGCTGACCGCCGCTCCTCCGGGGAAACGACGGTCAGCGACATCACTCCAAGTTAGCCAGCGTTCACATCGACGCCAAGCCATATTCCGACTGGGCGGGCTACTGGCGGGCCGCCTCGAAGTCGAGCAGCCAGCGCTTCACCGGCAGGCCCCAGCGGAATCCGCCGAGCGTGCCGTCGAGGCGCAGCACGCGGTGGCACGGCACGAACAGGGCGGCGGCGTTGCGCCCGCAGGCCTGCGCGGCGGCCCGGATCGCCGGCGGCCGCCCGGACCGGACCGCGAACTCCGAGTAGGTGATGGGCGTGCCGGCCGGGACCCGGCGCAGCACGTCCCAGGCGTGCATGAGGAACTCGCCGCTGTGCTGCCGCACCGGTACCGCGTCGATCGCGGTCAGGTCGCCCTCGTGGTAGGCGCGGACGGCCTTGGTCGTGTCGCCCACGTCGTCGCGCTGTGCCGCCGGCCCGGCGAGCCGAGCCAGCCGGAGCAGTTCGGCGACGTCGGTGGTCCAGCCGCTCGCCAGCACGACGCCGTCGCCGTCGACGACGGTCGTGAACGGGCCGGCCGGGGTGCCGGTCGTTGCGTAGGACAGGTTCACTGCAGCCTCCAGAGTCGGATCACGGCGTACGAGCGCCAGGGGCGCCAGCGCTCGGCGTGCGCCGCGAGGGATTTCGGGTCGTCGGGCAGGCCGGCGGCGCGGGCACCCCGCAGCACGCCCAGGTCGGTGGGGAGAAAGGCGTCGGGGTCGCCGAGGGCCCGCATGGCCGTGTACTGCGCGGTCCAGTCGCCGATGCCGGGCAGCGCCTTGAGCCGGGCGACCGTCTCGGCGCGGTCGCCGCCGCCGTCGAGGTCCAGCTCGCCCTCGGCGATCGCCGTCGCCAGCGCCCGGAGGGTCCGCCGCCGCGACTCGGGCATCGCGAACGCCCCGTCCGGCAGGGCCAGGAACTCCTCCGGCGTCGGGAACAGCCCGGTGATGAGGCGGCCCAGGACGGTCCGGGCCGCGGCGACCGAGATCTGCTGCCCGACGACCGCGCGCACCGCGATCTCGAAGCCGTCGGTCGCCCGCGGTACCCGTACACCTTCTTCCTTCGCCACATAGGGCGCCAGGGCCGGGTCGGCCGCCAGCACCGCGTCGACCGCCGCCGGATCCGCGTCCAGGTCGAACAGCCGGCGGCACCGGGCCACGGCCGGCGCGAGGTCGCGCAGGTCGGCCAGGCGCAGCGTCGCCGCCACGTGCCCGGGCTGCGGCAGCAGCGTGACCCGGCCGGCGCCGTGCGGCAGGTGCAGGTTGCGGTGGTACCCGTCGTCGTCGACCGCGTCGATCCCGGTGACCGTCCGCGCGCCGAGGAACGACAGCAGCGCCTCGGCGTGCAGCGGCGCCCGGTGCGGCAGCCGGACGTGGACAACCCCCTCGTCGTGCGCCGGCTGGGTGCGCCGGGCCCGCAGCTCCGACGGGGTGCGGCCGTAGATCTCGCGCACCGTGTCGTTGAACTGGCGGACGCTGCCGAACCCGGCCGCGAACGCGATCTCGGCCAGCCCGAGCCGGGTCGTCTCGATGAGCACGCGGGCGGTCTGCGCCCGCTGGGCCCGCGCCAGCGCGAGCGGTCCGGCGCCCACCTCCGCGGTGAGCATGCGGTGCAGGTGGCGTTCGGTGTACCCCAGGCGCCCGGCCAGCCCCGGCACGCCGTCCCGATCGACGACCCCGTCGGCGATCAGCCGCATCGCCCGCCCGGCCACGTCGCCGCGGACGTCCCACTCCGGGGAGCCGGGCGCCGCGTCGGGCCGGCAGCGCAGGCAGGCCCGGAAGCCCTCGCGCTGGGCGGCGGCCGCGGTCGGCAGGAAGTGGACGTTCTCCGGCCTCGGGGTGATCGCCGGGCAGGACGGGCGGCAATAGATGCCGGTCGACCTGACACAGGTCACGAAGACCCCGTCGAACCGGGCGTCCCGGCTCGTGGCCGCCTTGCGGCAGGTCTCGAAGTCGAGCTCCATGCCATCCATCCTGCCCCGGCGCGATGGCACCGGCTGGCGGTTTTCGGACGTGGGCGTTCAGTGTCGGCCACCCGGCACATTTCCGGGATTCGCAGGGCCGCTCCGGTGACCTACGTTGTTGGCAGCCAAAGGAAACCCCGGGGACGGAGATACAGCAATGAGCGAGTACGACGCCGACGCGACCACCGGCGCCGAAGACCCCGACGTCGTTGTCGTCGAGGGTGAGGACGGCTCGACGATCTACGCCGTGGACGAGAACCACGACGGCCTGGCCGAGGCCGGCGCCTACGACGCGGACAACGACGGCCAGATCGACGCCGTGGCGCTCGACACCGACGGTGACGGCACCCTGGAGACCGAGGTCGTCGACCTCAACGGCGACGGGAAGTTCGACGCCGTGTTCGTCGACACCGACGGCGACGGCATCAAGGACGTGGCCGGCCTCGACCGCGACGGCGACGGGCTCATCGACCGCGTCGTGGCCGACACCGACGGCGACAACAAGATCGACACCGACGTGCGCGACGACGACTTCGACGGCGTCGCCGACAAGATCTCCTCGGACACCGACGGCGACGGCGACAAGGACGTCACGGTGACGGACGAGGACGGCGACGGCACGTTCGAGACCGTCCACTACGACGACCCGACGACGAACCCGCTCGCGCAGGCGTAATGCTTCGGGGGCCGGCGGGCACTGGCCCGCCGGCCCCCTCCTTCGTAGAGTCCCTGCATGCTCGACGAAACGGAGCTCCTGGCGCCGGCCGAGCAGCAGGCCCGATCGTTTCGCGTCGTACCGGTCGCGCCTGCCGCACAGCGGACATGGCGCGAAGTGGACACCGTCAATCGGTGCCGTTGCGATGGCGCAGCGACAGCCAGTGCGCACCGAAGTCCACCAGGGCGCGCTGCCGCATGAGCCGGCCGGTCCCGGCGCCGACCCGGCCGACCTGCTCGGCGCCGGTGACCGCCGCGAAGTCGGCACCCAGCGGCTCGAACAGCGACGTGTCGTCGGCCAGCTCGCGGTACTCGACCCAGCGCCGCTCGCCGTCCACGGTCATCGGCGAGCCCTGCCGGAGGTACCGCTTCGGTCCGTCGGCCCGGTACTCGGCGAGGTGCAGCGACGTGTTGTTGTCGTGGCCGACGCCGAGCAGCAGCACCCACGCGTCCGCCTCGTACAGCCTCGCGAGCGGCGAGCCCTCGCCGAGGCCGTCGTCCAGCGTGTGCCCGGCGGTGATCGCCTCCGCCCGCGGCCCCCGCGCGGCGAACGAGACCGTCGGGTGGGCGCTGCGCAGTACACCTGGAAATCGCCGGAAACATTCGACGATCGCGCCCATGAAGGTGCTCGGGGTCACGAGCGGGTCGTAGGCCGGGGTCTCCCGCCGGATGATCTCCCACCACGACTCCGGCACGGGCGGGTTGCCCCAGTCGGCCGGCTCGGTGAGGTGCCGCGAGTGCGTCGGCATGACCAGCGTGCCGTCGGTGCCCAGCGAGCTCTGGAGCGCCAGGACGACGGCGTGCGCGCCGCCGGCCACCCAGCCGAGCCGGGACAGCGAGGAGTGGACGATGACCGTCGATCCCGGCTGCACGCCGAGTGCTCGCAGGTCGTCGGCGATGCTCGTCACCGTGCCTGGCAGCTGTGCTCGTTCCACCGCGTCCCGCTCCACGGCAAGCCACCATACTGGGGCGCATGGTCTCGTGGGTGCTGTCCGGGTTCGCGGATGAGATCGATGCCGATCCAGCGGTACAGCTGGCGGTGCTCCTGGCCCTCGGCGCGGGGCACGCCGAGGTGCGCAGCGCGTGGGGCGTCAACGTCGTCGACCTGGACGATGCGCAGGTCGCTCAGCTGGGATCGCTGGTCGCCCGGCACGGGATGGCGGTGTCGGCGGTCGCGTCGCCGATCGGCAAGTCGGACGTCTTCGCCGACCCGTCGGTCGAGCTGGCGCGGCTGCGGCGGGTGATCGCGGTCGGCCAGCGGCTGGGTGCCCGCTACGTGCGGCTGTTCTCGTTCTATCGGCCTGCTGGCGTCGACGTGGGCTCGATTCGTGACATCGTGCTCGCTCGCATGCGGGCATTCGCCGACGTCGCCGAACGGGAGTCGATGGTCCTCGTGCACGAGAACGAGAAGGACATCTATGGCGACGTGCCGTCCCGCGTGCTCGATCTGATCGAGGGGGTCGGCTCGGCGGCGCTGCGGGTGGCCTGGGACAACGCGAACTTCGTGCAGGTCGGCGTGCGGCCGTTCACCGACGGCTACGCGATGCTGCGGCCGCATCTGGAGTATCTGCAGGTCAAGGATGCCTTGTCGGACTCCGGCGGCGTGGTGCCGGCCGGCGCCGGCGACGGCGAGCTGCCGGAGACGCTGACCGCGCTGCGCGACGACGGCTGGACCGGGTTCGCGTCGCTGGAGCCGCACCTCGCCGATCCGGCCTTTCCCGGCGTGCTGTCCGGGCCGCGCCGGTTCGGTGAGGCGGCGTCGGCGTTCCGGTCACTGACCTCCTCACTCGGTATCTCGCTGGCCGCCGTAAGCTGACCTGTCGTGGCACTCACCATCGGCATCGTCGGCCTGCCCAACGTCGGCAAGAGCACCCTGTTCAACGCCCTGACGAAGGGCGACGCGCTCGCCGCGAACTACCCGTTCGCGACCATCGAGCCCAACGTCGGCGTCGTCGGCCTGCCCGACGAGCGCCTGATGAAGCTGGCCGAGCTGTATGACTCGCAGAAGGTCGTCCCGGCCCCGGTGTCGTTCGTCGACATCGCCGGCCTGGTGCGCGGCGCGTCGAAGGGCCAGGGCCGCGGCAACGCGTTCCTCGCCAACATCCGCGACGCGTCGGCGATCTGCCAGGTGGTGCGGGCCTTCTCCGACCCGAACGTGGTCCACGTCGACGGCAAGGTGTCCCCGGCCGACGACATCGAGACGATCAACACCGAGCTGATCCTGGCCGACCTCCAGACGATCGAGAAGGCGCTGCCCCGCCTGGAGAAGGAGGCCAAGGTCCGCAAGGAGCGCGCGGGCGTGGCCGCCGCGGCCAAGGCGGCGGGCGAGCTGCTCAACGGCGGAACGACCCTCTACGCGGGCGGCTTCGACGTCTCCGAGCTGGGCGAGCTGCACCTGCTGACCGCCAAGCCGTTCCTCTACGTCTTCAACGTCGACGAGGCCGGCCTGGCCGACGAGGCGTTCCTCGACGACCTGCGCAAGCTGGTCGCCCCCGCCGAGGCCATCTTCCTCGACGCCAAGATCGAGTCGGAGCTCACCGACCTCGACGAGGAGGAGGCCCTGGAGCTCCTGGCGTCGATCGGCCAGCCGGAGCCCGGCCTGCACCAGCTGATCCGGGTGGGCTTCCGGACGCTCGGCCTGCAGACGTACCTCACCGCGGGCCCGAAGGAGGCCCGCGCCTGGACGATCCCGATCGGCGCCACGGCCCCGGAGGCCGCCGGCGTGATCCACTCGGACTTCCAGCGCGGCTTCATCAAGGCCGAGGTGGTCTCCTACGCCGACCTGATGACGGCGGGCTCGATGAACGCCGCGAAGGCGGCGGGCAAGGTCCGCATCGAGGGCAAGGAGTACATCATGCAGGACGGCGACGTCGTCGAGTTCCGCTTCAACGTCTGACGCCTGGAGTTCGCCCATGATCAATGGAGACTTCTGGCAGTCATGGCAGCCAGAAGTCTCCATTGATCATGGCGCCACTCGAACTGCCGCCTTCCAGCTCGACGCACTTGGTGGCAATTGCCTGGATTGTGGCCTTCTGGAGAAGGATGGCGCTTGGCTGGCTGGATGTGCACGCTCGGACCGTTATGTCCGGCGCCTCAGCAGCCCGCGCGCCTTGCGCCCGCAGCGGGGTCAGGCGGCGCCGGCGATAATGTTCTTGTACAGGTCCTCGATCCGGGCCGCCAGCGTGACCTCAC
This sequence comes from Dactylosporangium sucinum, assembly GCF_014647515.1. Taxonomy (GTDB): domain Bacteria; phylum Actinomycetota; class Actinomycetes; order Mycobacteriales; family Micromonosporaceae; genus Dactylosporangium; species Dactylosporangium sucinum. The sequence goes on from NZ_BMPI01000016.1 coordinate 114,649, forward strand.
CGGGAGAAAGGTCCGTCGTGCCCGGGACGCGAAGGCGGATCTGGGTGCGACCGTCCAGGCGGCGCACGTCCGGCCGGACGCCGACCGCGTCGGCGACCACTGCCATTCGCTCCGTCAATGCCGCATGCTGGGAGTCGTCGAGGTGCAGCGTTCGGCGGATCTCACCGCCATCGCGCGTCCAGCCTTGCAGAAGTGCCAGCGCATCGCTGAGATAGTCACGGTGATCGTCGCTCCACCGGGCCCGCATTTCGACCTACCCTCCCACGGCATCGTTGCCGGCTTGTGGCCGTTTCGAAGCCTGCCCGTCATCAACGGTGTCTGCAAGTCTGCCGAGCAACCGGTGGATCTGTCCACGGCCACTTTTCCCTCGTCTGGTGAACAACAGGGCATAGCCCGCCACCGGAACTTCATTTCGATCTGGCACTGTGGTTGGTCGTGCAGACCGAACGGTTGATGCCAAGGATCATCGTCGGCGCCGCGATCATTTCCGAGGGGCGCGTCCTGGCCTGCGAGCGCGCCGCGCCGCCCGAAATGGCCGGAAAATGGGAGTTCCCCGGCGGCAAGGTCGACCCCGGTGAGACCGAGGAACAGGCCCTGATCCGTGAATGCCAGGAAGAACTCGGGGTCGACGTCGAGGTCGGCCCGCGCGTGGGAGCCGACATCGCGATGCTCAACGGCACCGCGATTCTCAAGGTGTACCTCGCGAGGTTGGTGAACGGCGCCCAGCCGGTACCACTGGAGCACAGTGACCTTCGGTGGCTCGCCGTGGACGAGCTGAACAGCGTGCCCTGGCTGCCGGCCGACGCGCCGATCGTCGCCGCGCTGGAGCCGTTGCTACCGTCGTCGGCGTGACCCTGACGTACTCCGAGGTCGGCGCGACCCGCGACGGCAGCCTTCCGCCCGGCTACCACCACGTCACACGGCGGGTGCGCGTCGGCTCGGGGCCGGGCGCGTTCGCGACCGCGCGGGAGGCGCTCGCGCGCTGGCAGCCGCAGCGGGGCGCCGGCCTGCGCGTGCGCACGGACGCCGAGCGGCCGGCCATGGGCGTCGAGTTCGCCAGCGGGATCGGCGTCGGCCCGCTGCGGCTCTGGGTGCCGTGCAAGATCGTGTGGGTGGTCGACGAGCCCGACCGGTACGGCTTCGGCTTCGGCACCCTGCCCGGCCACATCGAGCGCGGCGAGGAGGCGTTCCTCCTCTCAACCGACGAGGCCGGCGAGGTGTGGTTCGACGTGCGCGCGTTCAGCCGCCCGGCGAAGTGGTGGGTGAAGCTGGGCGACCCGGTCGCCTGCCTGGTCCAATCGCGGGTCACCGACCGCTACGCCGCCGCCATGCAACAGGGGCCCCGGCAGTAACGCCGAGGCCCCTCGCTGTTCGCTCGTTCAGTGCCCGTCGGGCGACGACGGGTGCTGATACCGGAGCTTCTCCGGCGGCAGCGGGAACTCCTGGTCGTCACCGAACGGCGACGCCGCCGCGGCCCGGTCCAGGTAGAGCTCCGCGACCGTGAGCTTCCCGTCGGGGCCGACCGGCGCGTCCTGCGGTAGCGGCGGCCCCTCCTGGTTCCAGCTGCTGCCCGTGTCCGCACTCCGGCCGGGCCCGGCCGCCGCATGGGCAGCCACGGGCTCGTCGAGCTGGTCACGGCGGAAGATCTTGCGCCCAAGCCAGGTCACCGGGTCGTACCTCCGATCGACAACGCGTTCCTTCATCGGGATGATCGCATTGTCGGTGATTTTGATGTGTTCCGGGCAGACCTCGGTGCAGCATTTGGTGATGTTGCAGTAGCCGAGCCCCTGCTCCGCCTGCGCGAGCTCCTTGCGGTCGGTGCGCGCGTCGAGCGGGTGCATGTCGAGCTCCGCCGCCCGGATGAAGAACCGCGGGCCGGAGAAGGCCTGCTTGTTCTCCTCGTGGTCACGGATCACGTGGCACACGTTCTGGCAGAGGTAGCATTCGATGCACTTGCGGAACTCCTGCGAGCGTTCCACGTCGATCTGCTGCATGCGGTACTCGCCGGGCTCCACACCCTTCGGCGGAGCGAACGCCGGCAGCTCACGTGCCTTCTGGTAGTTGAAGTTCACGTTCGTGACCAGGTCGCGGATCACCGGGAAGGTGCGCAGCGGGGTCACCGTCACCGTCTCGTTGTCCTCGAACGTCGACATCCGGGTCATGCAGCCCAGCCGCGGCTTGCCGTTGATCTCCATCGAGCAGGAGCCACACTTGCCGGCCTTGCAGTTCCAGCGCACGGCCAGGTCGGGAGTCTGGGTCGCCTGCAGCCGGTGGATGACGTCGAGGACGACCTCGCCCTCGTTGACCTCCACCTGGAAGTCCTGCAGCGACCCCCCGGTGTCGTCGCCGCGCCAGACGCGGAAGTGGCGCTTGGTGCCCATCACAGCTCCTCGTCGGTCATGTACTTGGCCAGCTCACTGCGCTCGAACAGGCCCTGGAGCTCGGGGCGCATCACGGGCAGGGGCTTGCGCTCCAGCCGGACGTCCTCGCCGTCGAGTGAGCAGACCAGGTTGATCCGACGCCAGTTCGGGTCCATCTTGGGGAAGTCCTCGCGGGTGTGCCCGCCGCGCGACTCGTTGCGCTCCAGCGCGGCCTTCGCGGTGCACTCCGACACCACGATCATGTTGCGCAGGTCGAGCGCGAGGTGCCAGCCCGGGTTGTACTTCCGGCCGCCCGCCACGCCGACCTTCTTGACCCGCTCCTTGAGCTCCGCCAGCCGGCCGATCGAGTCCTGCAGCTCGCCCTCGCGGCGGATGATGCCGACGAGGGTGCCCATGATGTCCTGCAGCTCCTGGTGCAGCGTGTAGGGGTTCTCGCCGCCATCGCCCCGCTGCAGCGGAGCCAGCGCCGTGTCCAGCGCCGCGTCGACGGCCGCCGCGGCCGGCTTGCGCCGGCCGGTCGCGGTCGCGTGCGCCGCCGCGTACTCGCCGGCCCGCTTGCCGAAGACCAGCAGGTCGGACAGCGAGTTGCCGCCGAGCCGGTTGGAGCCGTGCATGCCGCCGGACACCTCGCCGGCCGCGAACAGCCCGGCCACCGCCGCCGCCGTGGAGTCGGCGTCGACCTCGACGCCGCCCATCACGTAGTGGCAGGTCGGGCCGACCTCCATCGGCTGCTTCGTGATGTCGACGTCGGCCAGCTCCTTGAACTGGTGGTACATCGAGGGCAGCCGCTTGCGGACCTGCTCGGCCGGCAGCCGGCTCGCGATGTCGAGCAGCACCCCGCCCGCCTGCGTGCCCCGGCCCGCCTTGACCTCGCTGTTGATCGCCCGGGCGACCTCGTCACGCGGCAGCAGCTCCGGCGGGCGCCGGTTGTTGTCGGGGTCGGAGTACCAGCGGTCCGCCTCCTCCTCCGTCTCCGCGTACTGCTTGCGGAAGACGTCGGGGACGTAGTCGAACATGAACCGCTTGCCGTCGGTGTTGCGCAGGACGCCACCGTCACCACGCACCGACTCGGTCACGAGGATGCCCTTGACCGACGGCGGCCAGACCATGCCGGTCGGGTGGAACTGCAGGAACTCCATGTTGATGAGCGTGGCGCCGGCGCGCAGGGCCAGCGCGTGGCCGTCGCCGGTGTACTCCCAGGAGTTCGAGGTCACCTTGTACGACTTGCCGACGCCGCCCGTCGCCAGCACGATGGCCGACGTCTCGAAGAGCACGAACTCGCCGGTCTCGCGGTAGTACCCGAACGCGCCCGAGATCGCGCCGTTGTCGACGAACAGCTCGGTGATCGTGCACTCCTGGAAGACCCGGATCCGGGCCTCGTAGTCGCCGTGCTCCGCGTAGTCCTCCTGCTGCAGCGAGACGATCTTCTGCTGGAGGGTGCGGATCAGCTCCAGGCCGGTGCGGTCACCGACGTGCGCCAGCCGGGGATACTCGTGGCCGCCGAAGTTGCGCTGGCTGATCTTGCCGTCCTTGGTGCGGTCGAACAGCGCGCCGTAGGTCTCCAGCTCCCAGATGCGGTCCGGGGCCTCCTTGGCGTGCAGCTCCGCCATGCGGAAGTTGTTCAGGAACTTGCCGCCACGCATGGTGTCGCGGAAGTGGACCTGCCAGTTGTCGTTGGCGTTGACGTTGCCCATCGCCGCCGCGGCGCCGCCCTCGGCCATGACCGTGTGCGCCTTGCCGAACAGCGACTTCGAGATGATGGCGGTCTTCTTGCCCGCAAGCCTTGCCTCGATCGCGGCCCGCAGGCCGGCGCCGCCGGCACCGATCACCACGACGTCGTAGGTGTGTCGCTCGATGTTCGTCATCGGGGGTTCCTCAGTCTCAGTTGAAGATCCGCAGATCGCTGAACCAGTTGGCCGAGACGGCCATGATGTACGCGTCGGTCAGGATGACCGTGAACAGCGAGGTCATGGCGAAGGTCCCGTGGCGCGTGTTCAGCTTCGAGATCAGCGTCCACATCTTGTACCGGACCGGGTGCTTCGAGAAGTGCTTCAACCGCCCGCCCATGACGTGCCGGCAGGCGTGGCAGCTGGCCGTGTACCCGGCGAGCGCGATCACGTTCACCACGATGATCAGCGATCCGAGCCCGATGCCGAAGCCACCGTCGGTGCCCTTGAACGCGTGCAGCGCGTCCCAGACGTTGATCAGCAGGATGACCGCAGCCAGGTAGAAGAAGTACCGGTGCGAGTTCATGAAGATGAGCGGGAAGCGGGTCTCACCGCTGTACTTCTTGTGGGGCTCCTGCACGGCGCAGGCCTGGGGCGACAGCCACAGCGAGCGGTAGCCGCTCTTGCGGTAGTAGTAGCAGGTCACCCGGAAGCCGGCGACGATCGGGAAAGCCGCGAGCCCGAGCGGGAGCCACGCCGGGAACTTCCCGAACGGCGTGCCGAAGTGCGACGAACCTTTCACACACGAGTCACTCAGACACGGGGAGTACAGCGGCGTGAGGTACCCGTGCTCCCCGACGAAGTACCACTTCGCCATGAAGATGCGGATCGTCGAATACACGATGAAGAACAGCAGAATGGCCGCGATGGACAACGGCGAAAGCCGCCACCCGTCCGTCCGCAACGTCTTTGCGCTGATTGCGGCGCGCGGCCCCGCGCCAAAGGCTGACCGAGGCCGGGTCGGCGTGGTCGTCATGGTGAGTGCTCCCTGGACGGGCTTGGGTTGTTGTGAGAGTTCTCCGATGTACCGATCTGTGGTCGGTGCACACGTTACGCCCGATCCCCGCAGCGTCGTGCGTTGGGAGTCTGGCGCGTGTCGAACCGATGACGAAAGACTTTGCGGCCATTCCACGGGCCGATGTGCAGAACTTCACTCCGGTCGCATGGGACACACCAGCACCAGTGATCACACTGTGTTCCCGTTCCGTCACTTTGCCACCTTCGCACCGTTTCCGAAGATCCGCTCTACGGCCGGGTCTCATTGAGCCGCGCGGCGCGTGCCCCGGGCGCCGCGCGCCTCGGCTCTCGGGCGCGCCGGGCCCTCGACCGGTAGCGGGGGATCTGCCCTCGGGCGGTGGCGGGGCCTGCCGGCGGGAGGCCCGTCGGTCTTCGGGCTGCGCAGGGTCCTCGACACGGTGGCGGGTCTTGTTCTCGGGCGCGCGTCCGTCCTCGGGCGCGCGCTGGGTCCGCGATCGGTGGCGGGGTCCTGTCCTCGGCCGGGTCTCGGCCCCTTGGACGGCGCCTGGGTCCTCGGGCCGTGCCTGGTCCTCAGGCCGCGAGCAGGTCTCTCTGGATGGTGCAACGCGGCTGGGGCGCACGCCGACCTTCAGGCGCGACGCCCGCTGACGCAACGCCAGGTAGCACGATTGCCGCCGCTCCGAGCACTCCTCTCGCGACTCCTCCGTGGCGCGGCCGTTGCTCGGTGTGCGGCTCTGTCGGCCGGTTCGTCCGCCAGCCGCGACTGGCCGGTCGCGCCCCGTTCGGCGACCGGCCCACCTTCGGCCGCGAAACTCCCGCTCGTCCTCGGGTCAGCCCGAGGCACCCCCGGTGTAGTTCCAGGACGCCAGGCGCAGCGCCGGAGCGATGAAGCCGGCCTCGCTCCACGGTCCCGGTAACTCCACCGCCCGGGAGCCGATGCCGAGCACCGCGCCGGGCTGGAGCGCCTGCGGGTAGGACTGCGTGAAGCGGAAGTTCCTGACCGGCGTCGTGACCAGGCCGTCCTCGATGAGCCAGACGCCGTTGCGGGTCAGGCCGGTCACGACGAGCGTCCGCGGGTCGAGCACGCGCGTGTAGTGGTTGTCGGTCACGAGCAGCCCGCGCTCGACCCCGGCGACCAGCGCGGCGACGCTGGAGTCGGCAGCCGGCCCCTCGACCTCGACCGGCGCCGGGCCGCCGGTCGGCAGGAGCCGCAAGCTGGACGGGATGGCGCCGAAGCTCGCGCCGCCCGGGATCGCGTGTCCGGTCGAGCGGGCGTCGCCGCCGGCCCGGGCCGCGGTGCGCCGGTCGTGCACCACCGCCGCCGAGACCCCGCCGTCGACCAGCACGACCCGCTGCCGCGGAGTGCCCTCGACGTCGAACGGGATCGCCGTCGAGTCGGGCGCCGTAGCGTCCTCGACCACGGTCACCGACGGGTCGAACTGTGCCTTGCCCAGCTCCAGGAACGACTGCCGGTCCAGCACCATCTTGGCGTTGAAGCCGTAGACGGCCAGCATCTGCAGTACATCGGCCACCGCCGTCGGCTCGAGCACCACTTCGTAGCGGCCGGGCGGGAGCTCGACCGGGTTCTCGCCGGAGCGCGCCTTCGCCGCCGCGCGGGCTCCCAGCACCGCCCCGTCGAGGTCGGCGATCCGCACCGCGGCCAGCCGGGCCAGCCCGTCGGAGGTTGCCGTGCGCGCGATGCCGTCCATGGCGGCGCTGGTCTTGGTGCCGCTGACGTGCTGGCCGGCCGAGTTCGCGTAGACGGCCCGAGTGGAGGCGGTGCGGCAGTAGCCGGCCGTGTCCATCCCCGCCGCCTGGTCGACGAACGCTCGCACGCGCGACGCCCGGTCGTCCGGCGACGCCGCCGCGGTCTCCTCGTCGACGTTGCCGCCGAACGTCACCGGCGACGGCGGCGCCAGCCCGGGCCACGTCGGGTCGGCGGGCGCGAGCCGCATCGACTCCAGCGTGCGCCTGACCAGGTCATCGAGCCCGTCGAGCACTGTCGTGGACGTGGTGGCGGTCCTCCCGTCCGCGTGCAGCCGGAGCCGGATCGTCGTGGACTCGTCGGCCACGTTCTGATGCACGTACGAGTTGGCGAAACGCGTCAACGCCAGCGCCGCGCGCTCGACGACCACCTCGGCCTCGACGCCGCTGCCGACGAGCTCCAGCACCCGCTGGGCCAGGTCGGTCTCGGACAACGTCGTGCTCATCCCCGCACCCCCACGCGCACGTTGGTGAACCGGGCCGCCGCGGCCGGATGGCCGGTGTGCCCGATCTGGCCCGGCTGCCCCTTGCCGCAATTCGGCGTGCCCCAGGCCGTCACGTCCGACGACAGCATGTCCATCGAGCCCCAGAACCGCGGGCCGATGCCGGTATACGTCGGGTTGCGCAGCATCCGGCCGAGCTTGCCGTTCTTGATCTCCCAGCCGATCTCGCAGCCGAACTGGAAGTTGAGCCGCTTGTCATCGATCGACCAGGAGCGGTTGAAGTCCATCAGCACGCCGTCGTCGGTCGCCGCGATCATCTCGTCCAGCGTGTGCGGCCCCGGCACCAGCCCGACGTTGGTCATCCGAACCATCGGCAGCCGCGCCCACCCGTCGGCGCGCACGCTGCCCGCGTAGTCGAGCCCGGCGACCGCCGCCGAGTCTCGCCCGGCGAGCGTCCCGACCCAGATCCCGTCACGGACCGCATACCTCGGCTGCGCCGGCGTGCCCTCGTCGTCGTAGCCGAACGACCCCAGCGCACCCGCGATCGTCGGATCGATGGTGATGTTCATCAGCTCCGACCCGTACCGCAGCTGATTGAGCTTCGAAAGCTCCAGCCACGACGTCCCCGCGAACGCCGCCTCCCAGCCGAGGATCCGGTCGAGCTCGATCGCGTGCCCCACCGACTCGTGGATCTGCAACGCCATCTGCTCGCTGCCCAGGATGAGCGTCGTCTCGCCTGCGGGGCAGTGCGGCGCCGTGAGCAGCGCCCGCGCCTCCTCCGCGATCCGGGCGGCGTGCGCCTGCAGGTCCAGCTCGTCGACCAGCTCCCAGCCGCGCGTACCGTACTGCCCGCGATACGACGGGTAGGAACGCCGCTGCGTCTCGCCGTCGCCGATGACCGTGGCCGAGATGCCCGCCCCGGACTCGCGGATGTGCTGGTCGATGCGGTGCCCCTGCGACGACACGAACCACTTCCGCGTGTCCCAGATCTGGTAAAGCCCCTCGGCGATGTCGGCCCCGGCCTTGTGCGACTCGGCCGTCGCGGCCGTCAGCAGGTCACCCTTCGTGGACAGCGCCACCCCGAGCGGGTCCACCTCGCACGCACTCGCCCACGAGTCCACCCGCGCCTCGACGTCCACGAGATCGACCTGCGGCCCCGGCACCGTCGCCGACGCCTTGGCGATCGCCGTCGCCCGCTCCCCGGCCCGCCTGGCCGCGTCCCGCCCTAGATCGGGAACCGCGAAGAACCCCCAGCTCGAACCGACCAGCGCCCGGACACCGACACCGGCGTCCTCGTCCTGGCTCAGCTCCTCGATCTCCCCGTTTCGTGCGGTCATCGACTCGGAACGCCGGTGCATGACGCGAGCGTCGGCATAGCGAGCCCCAGCGGCCAGCGCCGCCTCGACCGCCGCGCTGGCAACGTCGAAGTGGGTCATGGGAGGGACATTACCGAGGGGGTACGACGAAATCTGGCGAGTCGACCCTCGGTTGATGCCGGATCTACCCGATCAACTCGTTGATCTGCCGCGCCAGGGCGAGATCCTTCTCCGTGACCCCACCCGCAGAGTGGGTGCTCAGCCGGAAGGTCACCGTCCGCCACCGGATGTCGATGTCAGGATGGTGATCCGCCTGCTCGGCCACGTGCGCCACCTCGGCCACGAGCCGGATACCGTCCAGAAAGGACTCGGCGGTCACCGACCGCTCGATGGCCGAGGCGTCCCCGGCCCACCCACGAAGATCGCCGAGAGCAGCCGCAACCTGCTCCGCACCGAGCACATCAGCCATACACGCACGCTACTCCCTCACCGGTACCGCCGCCGCCGACTCCGCACGACCCCCTGCACGACCGCGATGAGCACGACGACGAGGGCGGCCATCCCAACCCCGATGACCACCGACACGTTGCTGCTTCCTTGCCCGTCCCGAGGCGTCGCTGCCGCCGATGGCGAAACACTGGGTGAGGCCGGGGGGATCTCGGCGGTGAGCGCCTTGACGATGTCGAGCACCCCGTAGCCATACTCGTCATCTCGCCCGGGCGCCCCTCTGTCCTGCGCGGTGAGGGTGAGCCGCCGAATGACCTCGGGCGCGCTGAGCTGAGGGAATTTCGCCCTGACAAGCGCAACGGCCCCCGCCACGATCGCGGTGGCGTCGCTGGTCCCAGACGCGGTCCGATACGTCTGTGACGGGCCGATTGAAAGGATGTCGACAGCAGGAGCAGACAACATCACCTCGGGGCCAGTGGTCGAGATGGCCGCGTGGTTGCCATCTCTGTCCACTCCGCCCACGGCCAGCACACCTGGCTGCCTCGCTGGATAGGCAACCCGCTTGTCCTTGGGGGCATTTCCGACGCCAGCGACAACGACGACGTCAGCCGCTATTGCCCTCTCGATTGCGTCTTTGAGTAATCGATCTTCGCTCGCGCTGAACGAAATTGAAACGATCTTCGCGCGATGTGTAATTGCCCAGTCGATGCCCTTTGCTAGGTCGGGAGGATTGCCCATGTCGCCGCCGAGCGTAACTCGCACAGGAAGGATAGATGCCCGAGGGGCAATGCCGAGGGCGCCGCCGTTATCTGCTTTGCCTCGTGCCGCGATCAGGGCCGCCATAGCGGTGCCATGACCGTCACTGTCGATTCGCCCGTCGCCGCCCTCTGTCCCGGCCGTTGTTACGCCAGGTAGGACTGCGGATGCTAGCTCTGTGGTTCGCGGGTCGACACCGGTGTCCGTAACAGCAACGAGGACTCCGTCGCCTTGGCTGATCTGTTGTGCATCAGCGACGTGGAGCATACGCAGGTGCCACTGTTGGTCACGAATAGCGTCAGCTTGGGCTGGTGATGCCGTAAGCAACGTGGCGACCAGGACTGTCGCTATCGAGGCAACGCGAATCTGTGGACTCACCGGTCGATGCCGATCACACCTGGCCCGGGATCGTGAGCTGCCGGCAGGTGCGGGGCTTCGAGAATCGGTGGTACACCCTCCTCTACGTCCCACATGGTTCCCTGATCGCTTTGCTGCCTGTCCTGTCGCCGTTCTGCGTACTGTGCGAACGAACGGTCGAACCAACCGCCGTCCGCACTTCGGCCCCCACCCTCCGATCGTTCTTCGCGAATCCGTGGCGGACGCAAGACCGCGCTGCCGTCGCGTACACCCCTATGACGTGCTTGAGCCCCCGCTGGTGGCGGCGCGCCGCCACCGATGACACCCGGATACGGAAGAGCGCTTGGTGAAGCGGCTGTCTTCGCTGGTGTGCCGCGCATCGCGGCCTGTCCTGGAGGTTCACCCAGAACGCCCGTGCGAAAAGCTTGGGACTCGACCGGAGTTCGGGACGACCCTGGCAACACTACGAAGGATGAAGTGATGTTCGGCCCATCGTTGAGCGGTACTTGCACGGGTTCGATATGAGGAGTGGTCGGCGGTCCACTGGCGACGCTGGGGCCTTCGGCCAAGATTGGTTGTCCGATTGACGTTGGCTGCGGGGGCTCGAACGTCGGAGTAGGCACGTACCTGTACGGACTTCCGCTTTGGCTCGCGGTGCTGGTCGGTTCGCCTGGATTGAGGCGCAATCCTTCGTCGATTCGACCCAACTCGGGCATCGTTCCCATCGTCTCCGTGGCTTCGGCCACGCGTTGATCGGCTGACACCATGATCGCGCGGGCTTTCTCGTCCAAGCGTTCCTGATGCTCACGTGTCATGAGCTTGTCGAGACCGGGGATCACGGACTGGCTCGGCGCCAAGTTCTCGGGGAGTTGGGGAAGCGCACGTTTGTTGAACGCTTTCGCTGCGGCGGTCGGGTCGTCGTATTGGGCGCGAAGTTCTCCCAAATCACGCTTGGTGTCGTTGAGTGCGTCGGCGATGTGGCCGAGTCCGCCCCAGATGCGGGCTGCCGAGATGCTGGCGAGATCGATCGTGCGCACCATCTGCTTCAGCCGGTCTATGAAGGCGAGGGAGGCCTCGCTTCGGGTCGGGCTCCAATAGTTTTCGAGCTCGGCGATCAATGACTCAAGGCGTTGCTTCTGAGTCACCAGCAAGTGATGTTGCTGCTCCCACGCCTGTAGGTGCGCCACTGCGGCGGCGTCGCTTTCGTTGGCGACCATGGCGTACAACTCGGGTAGGCGCCAGCGGTCGTAGGGGCCGGTCATTGGATCGTTCCGTTGTGCTTGCGCATGAAAGCCTCGTCGGCGTCCAGTGCCGCCTGCTCTGCCTTCACGCGGGCCTCCTCCGCCTCCGCGGCGGCCGTTGCGGCGCCGCCCAGGATTGTCTGCATCTTCGCTGCTGACAGCTGGTCGCCCAGCTCGTAGGCCTTGACGACGTCCTCGGCCGCACGGGCCATCACCTGTGCGTTGTGGATCAGGGTGTCCAGGAAGGTCAGGGCGGCGTTCAGTTCCGTGTTGTAGCGCAGCGCAGCGGCCTGGACCGCCGGGCTCCCGCTGCGGGCGCCGAACGACGGGTACCACGTCAAGTAGCCGCGGATGCGGTCCGCTGCCGGTATGACCTCGCGGTCCACCGCGGACCGTAGTTGTGTGCCGAAGTCGCGGACGCCCGCTGGGTTGATCTCGAAGCCGTCCGCCATGGCGACCTCCCGTATCGACGACAATCAACGGTAGCGGAGTGGGGGTGTGGAGCGCAGGCCCGGCGGGGCAGTACAAAGAACGGTATGTCCATTGGTGCGGTCTCCCGGGAATTGCTGGTGCGGTGCCTTGACAACTGGGCGCCCGGCGGGTTGCACTCCGCGCACGGTGCCACATTCCTGCTCGCCTCGGGGTCGAGCGTCGATCAGGAGGCGGCGGAGGCGGCCGTGCGGGCCCTGGGTGAATTCGCGGATCGGCTGCGCGGGCGGCGGCTGTCGTTGTTGTTTGTGGCGCCCGGCGTCGACGGGCTCGAAGCGCGGCTTCGTGCGGTGCTGCTGGAAATGCAGACGCCCGGGGACTTCGGGGTGCACGTGGTTGCCGGGACGGCCGTGGATGCCGTGCTCAAGGCGGTCGGCGCGGGTAGCGGGCCACTGTTCGCGATGGTGGACGACAGCGTTTCCAAAAACCTCACCGCAAAAGCCGCTGACGTTCTGGTGACCGCTCGCGTGGGCACCTGGCCGGACCAGCGACGGGAATTGCACGCGCACGGCTTCGAGCTGACCGCCGGGGTGGAGCTGATCGACGACGCGGGCGAGGTGCTCGTCGCGTTCGGGACGCGGTCGGGGAAGGCGCTCGAAGCGTTCAAGAACGAGATGTGGGCGCTCGACGAGTACGCCGGCGTGCGGTATCGCGATCCCGAGGATCCCGAAGGGCACCTCATGGATATCTCGCTCGAACCGAATCCGGGCGCGCTGCGGCGGGAACTGCTCGACGTGCTGCGCGGCGGGCCGATGACGGTGACGGAACTGAAGCGGTTCGCGCTCACCGACACCGTTTATCGGGCGGCCGACGCGCAGAAGGTGGTCACGGCGCTGCTGCACGCCGGCGCCGTGACCAGGACCCCCGAGTCGGGACGGCTCGGGGGTGACGTCGTCATCCGATTGAGCGGCGGATGAAGTCGAGCTCGATGCGCAGTAATTTCTCGGCCAGGCCGCCCGCGGCCATGTGCGTGGCGCCGGTCAGCGGGATCATTGAGTGCGGGCGGCCGGCGCCGAGCAGCGCCGCGGACAGGCGGAGCGTGTGCGCGGCCACCACGTTGTCGTCGACGAGGCCGTGGATGAGCAGCATCGGGCGGGCCTCGTCGGGGCGTACCGGCGGCTCGGCGGCCAGCTCGATCAGCGAGTTGTGCGAGTACACCTCCGGCGCCTCGGCGGGCAGCCCGAGGTACCGCTCGGTGTATGCGGTGTCGTAGAGGCTCCAGTCGGTGACGGGCGCGCCGACGACGGCGCAGCGGTAGACGTCGGGCCGGCGCAGCACGCCCAGCGCCGACAGCCACCCGCCGAACGACCAGCCGCGGATCGCGACGCGGTCCAGGTCGAGGTCGGGGTGCTTCTCGGCGAGGGCCTCCAGGGCGTCGACCTGGTCGGTGAGGATGACGTCGGAGAACCGCCGGTGGATCGCCTTGTCGAAGCTCGGCGCCACGCCGGGAGTGCCACGGTTGTCGATGGACACGACCGCGAAGCCGGCGTCGGCCCACCACTGCTTCTCCTGCCAGCGGGCGCGCGCGGCGACGACCTCCTGGTGGCCGGGGCCGCCGTAGATCGCGACGAGCACGGGCAGCCGGCGCCCGGACACGTGCCCGCGCGGATAGAGCACGCCGGTTGGCAGGCGGCGGTCCGTCACCCGTTCGAGCACGGGCCTCGCCGCATACGGTGGCTCGGCGGCGTGCGAGGCGATCTCGCCGATCACGTCGCCGTTGTGGTGGATGGCGTACTGCGCGCCGCCGTGCTCCAGCGTCTGCGCCCCGATGACGATCGTGCGCCCACCGGCCTGCGCGATGTGCCAGCCCGGCTCGGACGTGAGGCGCTGCGCCTGGGCACTCGAATGGGTGATCGGGATGCGGAAGATGTGCTGCTCGCTGGGCTCGCCGTCGCTGGCCTCGACGACGAGGTCGCCGTCGAGCCGGCCGACGACGCGGCGGACATACAGGTGCGGGGGAGTGATCAGGCTCCCGTCGGCGAAGAGGCAGCGCGAGTCGTAGCCGTCGTGCGCGAGTTCGCCGCCGACGAGCACGCGGCCGTCGGCGAGGTGCACGGGAGTGCCCGGCACCGGCTCCACCCAGCGCGGATCGGCGAGCTCGGCGTGGACCTGCGTCTCGCCGGTGCGCGGGTCGACGGCGATCACCAGCCCGTGCTGCTGCAGGCGGCGCAGGACGGCCAGCAGCGGGCCGCCCTGCTCCGACCAGGAGGCCGACACGAGGTACGGATACGTCTCCCGGTCCCAGTGCACGTCCACCCAGCCGCCGTCGAGGTCGAGCACGTGCAGGGTGACCTTGGCGTTGTCGGCGCCGGCGTGCGGATAGGCCACCGTGGTGGGGTCCTGGTCGGGCTGCGACGGGTCGTGGAGATGCCAGCGGGGCACCCGCGACTCGTCCACGCGGGCCGTGAGGATGCTGCGGCCGTCGGGGGACCACCAGTACCCCCGGAAGCGGTGGAACTCCTCCGCACCGATGAACTCGGCCATCCCCCAGGTGACGCCCGCCTCGCCGGCGAGCAGCGCGTCGGTGCCGTCGGCGTCGATCACGTGCAGCACGCCGCCGGTCACGTAGGCGATGCGCCGCCCGGTCGGGTCGGGCCTCGGGTCGACGACAGGCCCGGCGGCCCGCAGCTCGACCACGTCGCCGGTGAGCAGGTCGGCACGGAACAGCCGGCCACCCAGCGCGAAGGCGGCCATTACACCGGCGCCGTCGAGGGCGAACGAGCCGATGCCGCCCGCCGACAGGCGCAGCCGCTCGCGCAGCGCGCGCTCGGCGGCCGGCAGGTCGGTGTCGTCCTTGTCGCCCTGCAGCAGCGCGGCCGGGTCGGCGATCCGCCGCTCGGTGCGGGCGGCGACGTCATACAGCCACAGGGCATCGGTGGGGTCCTCCGGGCCGGAGGAGCGCAGGAACACCACCCGCGCACCGTCCGGGCTCACCGTGACGGCCCGGGGCGCGCCATAGGAGAAACGTCGGGTACGCGCGGCCAACTCCGGATAGTCCACCCCGGAATGTTGACTCGCCCGCGCCGGATTGTCATGTCAAACGGCGGGAAGGTGACGGGGAGTGTTCGCATGGCCACGCGGACCGTGGCGGTGGGAAGAAGTGTCGGTGGGACGCCGTACAGTGGCTCGCGTGAGTGCTCGGAGCATCCTTTTCGTCCATGCACACCCCGACGACGAGTCGATGGGGACCGGTGCCACCATGGCCCGCTACGCGGCCGGCGGCGCCCACGTCATCCTGGTCACCTGCACCCTCGGTGAGGAGGGTGAGATCCACGTGCCGGCGTTGGCCGGGATCGCCGCCGCCGAGGGCGACCAGCTCGGCGGCTACCGGATCGCGGAGCTGGCGGAGGCGTGTCGCGCGCTGGGGGTGAGCGACCACCGGTTCCTCGGCGGTGCGGGGCGGTATCGCGATTCGGGCATGATGGACACTCCGGCCAACAAGCACCCGCGGGCGTTCTGGGGTGCCGACCTCGACCGGGCCGCCGCCGAGCTGCTCGACGTGATCCGCGAGGTGCGACCGCAGGTGGCCGTCACCTACGACGCCAACGGCTTCTACGGGCACCCCGACCACATCCAGGCCCACCGGGTGCTGATGCGCGCGGTCGAGCTGGCCGAGGAGGAGGGGATCGCGCCCGCGAAGGTGTACTGGACGGCGGTGCCCCGCAGCGTCCTCGAAGCCGGCATGCGCGAGTTCCGCGGCTCCTCCGACAACCCGTTCGCGGACGTCGAGCGGCCCGAGGACCTGCCGTTCGGCACCGACGACAAGGACATCGCGGCGCGGATCGACGCGCACGAGTTCGCCGAGGAGAAGACGGCCGCCCTGCGCGCGCACGCGACGCAGATCCCGCCGACGTCGTGGCTGTTCTCGATCGCGGGCAACTTCGGCGCCGAGTTCATGGGCGTGGAGTTCTACCAGCTGGCGTTGGGTGAAAAGGGGCCGGGGGTCGGGCCGTTCGGCTGGGAGGAAGACCTGTTCGCCGGGCTCGACGTCGACCCGCCCCGCACGCCGGGGCCGCGGAGCGACCGGGAGGGCGTGGCTGTGGAGAGCGCGGCGCCGTGACCACGAAGCGCAAGGGTCCGCCGCGTCCGAGCCCCGCATCCCGCGGGGCCGGCACCCGTCGGCCCGCTGCGACCAACGGCGCCGGCGAGACCGACCAGGCGCCCGGGCTCAACCACCCCGGCAAGATCGACCAGGCGCCCGGGCTCAACAGGGTCGACGAGGTCGACCAGGCGGCGGAGTCCACCGGGGCCGGCGGCGTCCACGAGCCTGAGCGGGCCGCCGGCGCCACGGTCACCGGCGGGCGTGGCGCGGCTGGCGGGCCCGGCGGCGCCGACAGTGCTGGCAGAGTTGACAAGACCGGCGGGGCTGACGTGGCCGGGCCGGATCGCGAAGCCGGCCGTGAGCGGCCAGGCGACGTGGCGGCGGACGGCGCGGCTGCGAGCGGCGCGGGAGCGAGTGAGGCGGGGCAGGAAGACGTGGCTCAGGACAGTGCGGTGGAGGTCGTCCTCGACGGGGCGGTCGCCGAGCCCGTGCGGCGAATGTCGCCGGAGCTGGAGCGGCGGCTCAACCTGTGGATCACGGTCGGTGGGCTGGTCGTGGTGACGCTGCTGGCGCTCGTGCTGGCGTTGATCGAGGCGTTCTTCGCGCCGTTCCGGCTGCACGGGACGGGTGCGCGGATCCCGATCTCGCTCGTGCTGGCCGTGGTGACCAATCCGCTGCTCGGGTGGTTCGCGTTCACGACGACCGGACGGCGGCTGGCGGCGCTCTTACCCGCCGGGGCCTGGTGCGCGGTGTGGATTCTGGCCGCCGGGCGCACGACGGAGGGTGACCTCCTGCTCACTGACGGAAACTGGGTGGGGCTGCTGACGCTGTTCGCCGGGCCGTTGGCGTTCGCGGTCGGCATCTACGTCTCGGCGCTGCGGCAGCGTCCAGCCAACTCCAAGCCGGGGGCTCTTGCGCCACGGAGTGTGGACGGGTAGACACGTTTCCGCGAATCGCAGCGCGTGCCTGATGCGAGCCAGCCGTTGACCGGTTGGCCGATCGTCGGGGCGCGGCCGGGGGTACGGCGAGCGAGTGGAACAGACGGAGGCGTGCGGTGAAGGAACGGTGGCTGCCAGTTGGCCTCATCGCGGGAGGCCTCTTCCTGGTCAACGTGATCGCGCGGCTCGTGGTGCGGTTTGGGGCCGGCAGCGACGACGACAAGCAGATCACGATCGGCCTTTGGGCGCTGGTCGCGGTCGGTGCGGTGATGATCCCGGTCGCGTTCTGGTATGCCCGGCGGCACCCGATGATCCGGGTCGTCGGTGACCTCGGGATCGCCGTCGTCGTGGCCTGCCTGCTGGCGGTGCTGGTCGGGCCGTTCGTGTCGGGCGTGTCGCCGCTCAGCAACGGGGTCGGGCTGGTCTTCCGGCAGTTCTTCTACTTCGTCGGGCTGTCCGCGATCGGCGCCGTGCTCGGGCTGCTCGGGCTGATGACCATGGGGCTGGACTACAAGTCGCAGTCGTGGAAGCGGTACATCGAGCGGACCGACAGCAAGCCGCGCCGCGTCGTCAAGCGCTGACCGGCCCGCCGGTGGCCGAGGCTGATCGGGATCCATGATCAAAGGAGAGATCTGGCTGCCAGGACGACCAGATCCTTCCCTTGATCATGGACGCGGCGGCAGCGAGCCGAAGGCTCACGCACCCGGAAGCAGGCGGCGCGACGAGTAGACGTGGTGCGGGGTGAAGCCCAGCCCCGCGTAGAGCGCCACCGCCGGCTCGTTGTGCTGCTCCACCTGCAGATAGCAGTCGGTCGCGCCCAGGTCGAGCGCCCACGCCACCAGGGCCGCGATCGTCTGCTGGGCCAGGCCGCGGCGGCGGTACTGCTCGTCGACGCCGATCAGGGACAGCCCCAGCCAGCGACCCGCCGGGTCGGCCACGCAGCCTCGGGCGGTGGCGCGCAGGGCGCCGCTCTCGCAGTACCACTGTGCGAAACGGACCTCGGGCACGCCCGTCAGCACGCCGAGTGCGCAGTCGGGCAGCGGGCCCTTGCGGCCGCCGACCGCGGCCAGCCACTCGGCGGACGGGGCTTCGGTCAGGGTGACCGCGCCCGCCGCGGGAAGGCGCAGGTCCAACAGGCGGGCCGTCATCACGACCGTGAGCGGCTTGGCGGTCCAGCCGCGCCGCTCCAGGGCGTCGTCCAGGCGCTGGAAGAGCGGCACCGGGATGCTCATCGCGGGTGGCAGGCCGCGCTCGCGGTACCACTGCTCCACGAAATCGATCGCCTCGGCCTCGGGGAGATCGGGGGAGCCGATCACCAGGGCCGAGTTCCCGCGCTGGGTCCAGCCGTCGGTCGCCCGCAGGAGCCAGTCGCCGAGGCGCGCCGTCTCGGGCGCGGGCCAGCCGGCCGCGGCGGCGTCCTCAATTGCCTCGGTAGGTGTGAAGCGGCGCCGCTGGGGCACGGTCTTGGCGAGGGCGATCTCACTCCTTGGTACCCGTACCGCGCCCGTTCGTGCACGCACTGTGAAATGTGTCTCGCCGACCTCGATCAGCTCGCCCAGGACGTCGGAAAACACCGGTCGTTCGTCCCGGATTCCCACGAAACGGCGCACCACAACGCGTTGTCCCACATGTTGTGGCCCGAGCACAATCGACCTCCCGTGAACCTGGATACTAGGCTCGTACCGCCGCAGTAGGGATGCGGCGGGGCCCGCCAACCACGTTGGCAGCCTCAGGCGCGAAAGAGGGCGACCCGTGACATACATCATCGCCGAACCTTGCGTGGACCTGCTCGACAAGGCCTGCATCGAGGAGTGCCCTGTCGACTGCATCTACGAGGGCAACCGCATGCTCTACATCCACCCCGACGAGTGCGTGGACTGCGGTGCCTGCGAGCCGGTGTGCCCGGTCGAGGCGATCTTCTACGAGGACGACGTCCCGGAGAAGTGGAAGGACTTCGTCGGCGCCAACTACACGTTCTTCGACGAGCTCGGCTCGCCGGGTGGCGCTTCGAAGGTGGGCAAGGTGGAGAAGGACGCGCCGTTCGTCGCCGCCCTGCCGCCGCAGGAGCACGACCACTGACCGGCACCGTCTCGGCTGGAGCCCGGCGCGCGCTCGCGGCCGGGCTTCCCGACTTCCCGTGGGACCGGCTGGAGCCGGTCAAAGCGAAGGCCGCCGCCCACCCCGACGGCCTCGTCGACCTGTCGATCGGCACGCCCGTCGACTCGGTGCCGGACGTCATCCGGGAGGCGCTGGCGCAGGCGTCCGACGCGCCGGGGTATCCGCTGACCGCCGGCACCCCCCGGTTACGCGGCGCGATCCGCGACTGGGTGACCCGCTGGTGCGGCCCGGCGTCCGACGCGTTCGGCGTCCTGCCGACGATCGGCTCGAAGGAGCTGGTCGCCTGGCTGCCGACCCTGCTCGGCCTCGGCCCCGGCGACACCGTGGTGATCCCGCAGGTGTGCTACCCGACGTACGAGGTCGGCGTCCAGCTCGCCGGCGCCACGGTCGTCCGCGCCGACTCGCTGACGTCGGTCGGCCCGGCGCGCGTGCGGCTGGTCTGGATCAACTCGCCGGGCAACCCGACGGGTCGCGTGCTGCCGCCCGCTCACCTGCGCAAGGTCGTCGACTGGGCGCGTGAGCGCGGCGCGATCGTGGCGAGCGACGAGTGCTACCTCCCGCTGTCGTGGGAGTCGGAGCCGGTGTCGATCCTGTCGGTCTGCGACGGGGTGTTCGACAACGTGCTCGCGGTACATTCGCTGTCAAAACGGTCAAACCTGGCCGGATATCGCGCCGGGTTCGTCGCCGGCGATCCCGCGCTCGTCGACGAGCTCCTGCAGGTGCGCAAGCACGCCGGCATGATCGTGCCGGCGCCGGTGCAGGCCGCCATGATCGCGGCGCTCGGGGACGAGGTCCACGTCGAGCAGCAGCGCCGGCGGTACCGCGAACGCCGGGTCGCCCTGCGCGCCGCCTTCGAGCGGGCCGGGTTCACGGTCGAACACTCGGAGGCCGGCCTGTACCTCTGGCTGACCCGCGACGAGGACTCGTGGGCGACGGCCGACTGGCTGGCCGAGCGCGGCATCCTGGCCGCTCCTGGGGCTTTCTACGGCCCCGCGGGCGAGCGCCACGTGCGGGTGGCCCTGACGGTGACCGACGAACGCGTCGAGGCGGCCGCCGCACGGCTGTAGTGGCGCGGTAACGAAGTGGACCTGGCCAAGTCGTCGCGATGCCGGGGCCGGACACGAAACGGCCCCGGCATCGCCGGTGCGTCAGTTGGCGTGCAGGGCGGCGTTGAGCTCGATGCCGCGGCCCTGGCGCTCGCGGACCTCCAGGCGGCCCGTCACCGAGTTGCGCAGGTACAGCAGGTTGCTCACGCCCGACAGCTCGCGCGCCTTGACCACGCGGCCGTCCGGGAGGGTCAGCTTGGCGCCGGCCGTGATGTAGCAGCCGGCCTCGACGACGCAGTCGTCGCCGAGCGAGATGCCGATGCCCGCGTTCGCGCCCAGCAGGCAGCGCTCGCCGAGGCGGATGGTCTCCTTACCGCCGCCGGAGAGGGTGCCCATGATCGACGAGCCGCCGCCCACGTCGGTGCCGTCGCCGACCACCACGCCGGCGGAGATGCGGCCCTCGACCATCGAGGTGCCGAGCGTGCCCGCGTTGAAGTTCACGAATCCCTCGTGCATGACCGTGGTGCCGGCCGCCAGGTGGGCGCCGAGGCGCACGCGGTCGGCGTCGGCGATCCGCACGCCCGACGGCGTCACGTAGTCGACCATGCGCGGGAACTTGTCGATCCCGTACACGTTGAGCCGCCGTCCCGCGGCCCGCTCGACGAGGCGCAGCTCGTCCACGCGCTCCGGCGGGCAGGGGCCGGCCGACGTCCAGGCGACGTTGGCCAGCAGGCCGAACTGGCCGTCGAGGTTGGCCTGGTGGGGCTGGACGAGGCGGTGCGAGAGCAGGTGGAGCCGCAGGTACACGTCGGCGGTGCTCACCGGCGCGTCGCCGAGCGACGCGATCTCGACCCGGACCGGCTCGACGCGGAGGCCGGGGAGCGGGCCGTCCGCAGTACCGGAAATGTCGGAAATGTCCGAAGGTGTCGGGCCCAGGCCCAGCTGGCCGGTCGGGAACCAGGCGTCGAGCACCTGCCCGGAGGACGTCACGGTGGCCAGGCCGAAGCCCCAGGCGGGCGAGTCGATGTAGGCGGTCGTCACGTGACCGAACGCTACCCCATCTAGTGTCTACTCCATGCTCACCCGTGATGTGCTCGCCGATCCTGTCGCCCTGACCCGTGCCCTCGTCGACATCGAGTCGGTGTCCGGCAACGAGGCGGAGATCGCCGACCGGGTCGAGGAGGTGCTCCCGACGCGGCTCAAGATCGAGCGCTTCGGCAACACGATCGTCGCGCGCACCGAGCTCGGCCGGCCGCAGCGGGTCGTGCTCGCCGGGCACCTCGACACCGTGCCGCTGCACGACAACTGGCCGTCCACAGTGGACGGGAACATCATGCACGGGTGCGGCACCTCCGACATGAAGTCCGGCACCGCGATCGCCCTGCACCTCGCGGTCACCGAGCCCGCGCCCCGGCACGACGTCACCTACGTCTTCTACGACAACGAAGAGGTCGACTCGGCGCTGAACGGCCTGCGCATCCTGGCCGACAGCCATCCGCAGCTGCTGACGGACGCGAGTTTCGCGGTACTCCTGGAGCCCACCCACGGCCTGGTCGAAGCCGGCTGCCAGGGAACGCTGCGGGTGCTCGCGCGCACGAGCGGCAAGCGGGCCCACTCCGCGCGGTCATGGCTGGGCGAGAACGCCATCCACAAGGCCGCCCCGATTCTCCAGAGGTTGCAGCAGTACCGAGAGCGCCTGGTCACCATCGACGGCTGCGAGTTCCACGAGGGGCTGAACGCCGTGCGGATCAGCGGCGGCGTCGCCGGCAACGTCATCCCCGACGAGTGCGTCGTCGAGGTCAACTTCCGCTTCGCCCCCGACCGCTCCGAGCGGGACGCGCAGGACCACGTGCGCGAGGTGCTCGACGGCTTCGAGCTGGACGTCGTCGACTCGGCTCCGGGCGCGCTGCCGGGCCTGGACGAGCGGCCGGCCCAGGAGTTCCTGGCCGCCATCGGCCAGCCGCCGCGGGCCAAGCTGGGCTGGACGGACGTGGCCCGCTTCGCGACGCTGGGCATCCCGGGCCTGAACTTCGGCCCCGGCGACCCCAACCTGGCCCACAAGCAGGACGAGCACGTCGAGATCGACAAGATCCGCGAGTGTGCCGTGGTCGTGCGCCGCTGGCTGACGGCCTGACGCCGGCTTCCGCGACGACGGCGGCCTCGGTGCTCTCCGAGGCCGCCGTCGCCGGTTATCGCTGTTGGTCCTCTACGGGCGGCGCGTCCGGCTGGCTGGCCATCATCCGCCGGACCGCCAGCACTTCACGGATCCGCCGGTTCATCTGCCGCTTGCGGCGATCGTGCTCGGTTCGCGTCATCGCGGTCACCCCCCACACCTTGCACCCCGGTATACCGGGTACGACGCGGTGGCAGGGTGAAACGTTGCCGTCTGCACCTGTTTTCTTACCGAACCGCGACATTCGACCGACCCGCCCCGTGGCCGCGCTCTCCCGTGGCGGCGTCGCGTACCGACGTTGGTCGATCTACCCTCGTGTTGATCACGAAAAGCGAGGGTAGATCGACCAACGTCTTACGGCTCGTGCCCGAGCAGCGGACGGTCGGCTCGCGCAGCGGGACTCGTGCGAGGGCCGGCGGGTGCGAGGGTCGGCGGGTGCGAAACGGCAGGTCGGTCGCGGGCCGGGAGGGCGGCGGGGCCGGGCCGGGGAGAGCCGCGTGGTCAGCGAGGGGCGGCGGGGCCGGTGACGTACGTCTTGCCGTCCGGATACGGCCACGGGTTGCGCACGCAGCCCTCCAGCCCGAACGTCTGCCGCGCCATCACCGGAGCCGGAGCCCCGGCGCGGGGGCACACCACGTGGCCGTTGCCCAGGAAGTGGCCGACCTCGTGGTTCACCACCATGTCCCGGTAGTCCTCCAGCTGCGGGTACCACGCCACGCCCAGCAGCCAGCGCTTCAGGTTGATGATCACGTCTCGGCCGCCGCGGCAGGAGACCTCGCCCCTGGTGCGGACGCCGCGGCGGCCGCACATCGTGTCGGTGGTCGACGGGGTGGCCAGGTGCACCGTCAGCTCGCTCGGGGTGCCGGCCGGGACCCGCTGAAACGAGAAGCGGCCGCCCGCGATCCAGCTCCGGCCGTCGGCCAGCGTCGCGTGGACCGCCGCGGCGAACGTCTCCGGGTCGATGCCGGAGCCGTCCTCGGTCGCCACGATGTACCGGACCACGTGGCCGCGCTCGCCCACCCGATCGGCGCCCGTCGTGGAGAACGAGAACGTGCCGTTGCCCCTGGGCGGCACCACGATCGGCGTGGGGGACGGCGACGGCGAGGGCGGCAGCGGCGGGGACAGGGTTGGTGACGGGGAGTCCGACGGGGACGGCGCCGGCGACGACGGTGCCGCCGCGGGCGGTTGGGCCGGGGAGGGCGCGCTCAGCCAGTACACAAGCGTCGAAATCGTGACGAGCACCGCGCAGGCTGCCGCAATGATCAGTAGCCGCCCCCGTGCCATGGGTGCATTGCTATCACGAGTTCACCGGCCTGGTCCGTCCCGTCTGGCGAGATCCACGTACCGTAGCGGGCATGACCGACGCCAAGAGTGACCAGCCTCGGGAGCGCCACCGCGGAATGGTGACGCTGCGGCGTGACGCGATTCCGTTGAGCACCGCCGACCAGCGGCTGCTCGACTCCCACCTGCGCCACGAGTGGAAGACCAAGGACGCGTGGCGGGCGCTGCGCATCCTCAGCGAGTTCGTCGAGGGCTTCGACACGCTCGCCGATCTTCCGAGCGCGGTCTCAGTGTTCGGATCCGCGCGCAGCAAGCCCGACAGCCCCGAGTGGAAGCTGGGCGAGGAGGTCGGCGGCGCGCTGGCCCGAGCCGGCTACGCGGTCATCACCGGCGGCGGGCCCGGCGTCATGGAGGCCGCCAACAAGGGCTGCTCGGAGGCGGGCGGCCTGTCGATCGGCCTCGGCATCGAGCTGCCGTTCGAGCAGGGGCTCAACGAGTGGGTCGACATCGGCATCGACTTCCGGTATTTCTTCGCGCGCAAGACGATGTTCGTGAAGTACGCGCAGGCGTTCGTCGTGCTGCCGGGCGGCTTCGGCACGCTCGACGAGCTCTTCGAGGCCGTCACCCTGGTCCAGACCCGGAAGGTGACCCGGTTCCCCGTGGTGCTGATGGGGAAGTCGTACTGGCAGGGGCTGCTGGACTGGATGCGCGACACGATGCAGGCGGACGGCAAGATCGGTCCGGAGGACCTGCAACTCCTGCTCGTGACGGACGATGTCGATGAGGCGGTACAGCACATCGTCGATGCCGGGGAGCACCTCGACGACGTGCAGGCGGCGTCGGCGCGGCGGCTCGCCCGCGAGACGGGCAACAGCTGATGGCGTCGATCGGCGTGTTCTGCGCGTCGTCGCAGCGGCTCGACGGCCGCTGGCTCGACCTCGCGCACGACCTGGGCGTCGAGATCGGGCGGCGGGGCCACGAGCTGGTCTCCGGCGGCGGCTGCGTCGGGATGATGGGTGCCGTCGCCGATGGCGCCCGGGAGGGCGGCGCCCGCACGTACGGCGTGATCCCCCAGTCGCTCGTCGACCTGGAGGTCGCCGACACCAAGTCCGACGAGCTGGTCGTCACGGACGGCATGGCGTCGCGGAAGACGCTCATGATCGAGAAGTCGGACGCGTTCATCACGCTCCCCGGCGGCCTGGGCACCCTCGACGAGCTCTTCGAGGTGTGGACGACGGGCATGCTCAACCTGCACCGCAAGCCGATGCTGCTGCTCGACGCCGAGGGCTTCTACGGCGGCCTGCTCGACTGGCTGCGCTCGCTGGCCGCGCAGGAGTTCGTCCGGCGGGAGGCGCTGGGCATGCTCCTGGTCTCGCGGGACATCAACGAGTCACTGGATCTGCTCGAAGCGTCACTGCTGGGTGGCGGCTGAGCGGTTTTGTCGGTCGGTCGTGATTCCATAGCGGCGTGACCGCGACAGCTTCCCCAGCGGGGTCCCGCCGTGCCTATCGGCTCGTGCGCCGGCCCCTCGTCAAGGCTGTCCCGGTCGGCGCCGATCCGTGGCAGCGGCTGGTGGTCGAGCACACCACCGGGCCGCTGCTGGTGATCGGCGGCCCCGGCACCGGCAAGACCAGCACGCTGGTCGAGGCGGTGGCCGCCCGTGTGGGCGAGGGCGTCGACCCCGAGCGGATCCTCGTGCTCACGTTCGGCCGCCGGGGTGCCGTGCGGCTGCGCGACCGGATCGAGGCCCGGCTGGGGCGGTCGAGCGGGCTGCGCACGACCGCCGAGCCGATGGTGCGGACGCTCCACGGCTACGCGTTCGGGCTGCTGCGCCGGGCCGCGGTCGAGCGGGGCGAGCCGTCGCCGCGCCTGCTCACCGGCCCCGAGCAGGACCTCGTGATCCGGGAGCTGCTGGCCGAGTCGCCCGCGCCCTGGCCCGAGTCGCTCAAGGGCGCGCTGGCCACCCGAGCGTTCGCGACCGAGCTGCGTGACCTGCTGCTGCGCGCCGTCGAGCGGGGCGTCCCGCCGTCCGGGCTGGCCGAGCTGGCCCGGATCCACCGGCGTGCCGACTGGGCCGCCGCGGCGCGCTTCTTCGACGAATACCTGCAGGTGCTCGCCCTGCGCGACGCGACGACCCGCGGCTCGGTGGCCTATGACTACGCCGAGCTGGTGCGCTCCGCGTCCGGCCTGCTCGCCGACGAGCCCGAGCGGCTGGAGGCGGAGCGGCGACGGCTCTCGTTCGTCTACGTCGACGAGCTGCCCGACACCGACCCGGCGCAGGTCGAGCTGCTGGAGCTCATCGCCGGCAACGGCGCCCACCTGGTGGCGTTCGCCGATCCCGACTCGTCGACGTTCGCGTTCCGGGGCGCCGACCCGTCGATCGTCGGCGACTTCCCGAGCCGGTTCCCGACGCCCTCCGGTGACCCTTCGCCCCAGGTGACGCTGCCGCACTCGCGCCGCATCGGCGGGGGCCTGCTCGCGGCGACCCAGCGGGTGGCGGCCCGCCTGCGCGGCCCGTCCCGGCACCGCCGGCTGGAGTCGCTGCGCCCCGGCGGCACGGTCGAGACCCGCACGTTCCCGTCGGAGACCTCGGAGGCGGCGTTCCTGTCCCACCGGCTGCGCGAGGCGCACCTGTTGCGCGGCGTGCCGTGGTCGCGCATGGCCGTGATCGTGCGGTCGACCGCGCGCCAGCTCGCGCCGCTGCAGCGGGCCCTGCACTCGGCCGGCGTGCCCACCGTGACCGAGGCCGAGGACCTGCCGCTGCACCTGCAGCCGGCGATCGCGCCGCTGCTGCTGCTCCTGCGGTGCGCGCTCGACGACGCCCGGCTGGACGAGGACGCCGCCGTCGCCCTGCTCCACTCGCAACTCGGCGGGGCCGATCCGCTGGCCGAGCGGCGGCTGCGCCAGGGGCTGCGGGCGCTCGCGCTGGCCGCCGGCGACCGGCGCCCGTCCGGGGTGCTGCTGGTCCGCGCGCTGCGCGACCCCGCCGAGCTGGCGATGGTGGAGCGGCGCTGGGCCTCGCCGGCCCGCGCCGTGGCCCGCCTGCTGCAGGAGGCCCGCGACGCCGCGGCCCGGCCCGGCGCCACCGCCGAGGAGGTGCTGTGGGCCGTCTGGCACGCCAGTGGCCTGGCCGACCGCTGGTCCGCGGTCAGCGCCCGGGGCGGCCACCGCGGCTCCGCCGCCGACCGTGACCTCGACGCGGTCGTGTCACTGTTCGACGCGGCGGCCCGGTTCACCGACCGGCTGCCCGGCGCGGGCACCGCCGTGTTCCTCGACCACGTCGAGGGCCAGGACCTGCCGGCCGACTCGCTCGCCCCGTCCGCCGACCGGGGCGACGCCGTGCGCATCCTCACCGCCCACGCCGCCAAGGGCCTGGAATGGGACGTCGTCGCGGTCGCCGGCGTCCAGGAGGGCGTCTGGCCCGACCTGCGGCTGCGTGGCAGCGTGCTCGGCTCCGAGCTGCTGGTCGAGGTCCTCGCCGGCCGCACGATGGAGACGACGGGCCGCCTCGCCGCGATGCTCGACGAGGAGCGCCGCCTCTTCTACGTCGCCGTGACCCGGGCCCGCGAGCAGGTGCTCGTCACCGCGGTCGCGTCCGGCGACGGCGAGGAGCAGCCCAGCCGGTTCCTCACCGAGCTGTCCAGCGACGCCGAGCTCGACGGCCAGCTCTCGTTCGAGACGCCGCGGGCGCTGACCCTGCCGACCCTGGTCGCCGAGCTGCGGGTGGCGCTCGTCGACCCCGACGCCACCGCCGCCGAGCGGTCGGCCGCCGCCGCGGTGCTCGCCCGGCTGGCCGCCGAGGGCGTGCCCGGCGCCGACCCCGACGGCTGGTGGGGCCTGCCGGCGCTCTCCGACGACCGGCCGCTCGTCGACCCCGGCGACCCGGTCCAGGTCACGCCGTCGACCGTGGAGAGCGTCGACCGGTGCAGCCTGCGCTGGCTGCTGGAGCGGCACGGCGGCGCGCTCACCCCGTCGCCCGAGCAGTCGATCGGCAACCTGGTGCACGCGGCGGCGATGCTGGCCTCCGACGCGACGGCCGACCGGGCGCAGCTGGTGGCGTATGTCGCCGATCGCTTCGACGCGATCGAGCTGTCCGCGCGCTGGCTCGCCGGCCGCGAGCGCGACCGCGCCGAGCACATGCTCGACAAGCTGATCGGCTGGCTGGCCGGCAACCCGCGCCGGCTCGTCGCCATCGAGCAGGACTTCCTCGTCGAGCTGGCCGACCCCGAGGCGCCGGTCGAGATCAAGGGCCGCGTCGACCGGCTGGAGCTCGACGACCAGGGGCGGCTCGTGGTCGTCGACCTCAAGACCGGCAAGACCATCCCCGCCAACGCCAACCTGGCCGAGCACCCGCAGCTCGCGGCCTACCAGGCGGCGATCGAGCTGGGCGCGTTCGAGGAGTCCTCCATCGCTGGTGGGGCCTCTCTGGTGCAGCTGGGCGGCGAGACCAACACCGCCCGCGAGCAGGTCCAGCCGCCGCTCGCCGAGACCGACGACCCCAACTGGGCCCGCGCGCTGGTCCAGCGCACGGCGAAGACGATGGCCGCGTCGACCTTCAGCGCCGTGGTCAACAACAAGTGCCGCGTGTGCCCGGTGAAGACCTCGTGCCCGGTCTCCGGCAAGGGCCGCCACGTGACGGGCCCGGACGCATGACGGCGGGCGCTGCGGAGCGTGCGCGCGGGGGCGCGGCCCCGCCCAGCTACACGCCGGTCGAGCTGGCCAAGCTGCTGCGGCTGCCGGCGCCGACCATCCAGCAGGCCGCCGTCATCGCCGCGCCCGTCCGGCCGCTGCTGGTCGTGGCCGGGGCCGGGTCTGGCAAGACCGAGACGATGGCCGCCCGGGTGGTCTGGCTGGTCGCCAACGGGCACGTGCGGCCCGAGCAGATCCTCGGCCTCACCTTCACCCGCAAGGCGGCCGGCGAGCTGTCCCACCGCATCCGGCAGCGGCTCGGGCAGCTCGTCCGGCGGCTCGGCCGCGACGACCTCATCGCCGGCGAGCCGACCGTGGCCACGTATCACTCGTATGCCGCGCGCGTGGTTCGCGAGCACGGGGTGCGAGCGGGGTATGAGCCGTCGACCCGGCTCCTCACCGAGGCCGCGTGCTGGCAGCTCGCCGACGCGGTCGTGCGGGCCTATGACGGCGACATGACCGCCGTGTCGTCGG
Source organism: Dactylosporangium sucinum (assembly GCF_014647515.1). Taxonomy (GTDB): domain Bacteria; phylum Actinomycetota; class Actinomycetes; order Mycobacteriales; family Micromonosporaceae; genus Dactylosporangium; species Dactylosporangium sucinum. The sequence continues at coordinate 143,309 of NZ_BMPI01000016.1, forward strand.
CCCCCTCGACGGTCGTCGACGCCGTGCTGCACCTCGCCGGCGACCTCGCCGAGCACCTTCGCGAGCCGGCGGACGTGGCCGCCTGGACCGGGCGCTTCTTCGCCGAGGTCGGCGGCAAGACGGGCAAGATGGCCAAGCCGGTGCGTGACGTGCTGGCCCGCCAGCAGGCGCGGCTGCAGCTGTTGCCGTTGATCCGGCAGTATCAGGAACGAAAAGGCCTGCTGGAAGCCATGGACTTCGGCGACCAGCTCGCGCGGGCGGCCACGGTGGCGCGCGCCCATCCGGAGGTGGGGGCGGTCGAGCGCGACCGGTTCCGGGTGGTGCTGCTCGATGAGTATCAGGACACGAGCCACGCCCAGGTCGTGCTGCTGCGCGCGCTGTTCGGCGACGGGCACCCGGTCACCGCGGTCGGGGACCCCTGCCAGTCGATCTACGGCTGGCGGGGCGCGTCGGCCGGCACGCTGGACCGGTTCCCGCTGGAGTTCCCGATCGCGACCGACCGGCCGGCGCCCGAGCTGTCGCTGACCACGAGCTGGCGCAACCGGCCGGAGATCCTCGACGTCGCCAACACGCTGTCCCGGCCGCTGCGGGCACACGGCGCCCGGGTCCAGGAGCTGGCGCCGGCCGACCGGCTCGCCGAGCCCGCGTCGACCGCCACCGTCCACTGTGCGCTCCTCGACACGTTCGCGCAGGAGGCCGCCTGGATCGCCGACCGGGTGGTGGCGTCGTGGCGGCTGGCGGCCAAGGTCGATCCGGACACGTTCCCCTACGACATTCCGGTCGAGGACCGTCCGTCGACCGCGATCCTGGTGCGCACCCGCGCGCAGATCCCCGCCCTGGAGAACGCGCTGCGCTCGCGCGGGCTGCCGGTCGAGGTCGTCGGCCTGGGCGGGCTGCTCGACACGCCCGAGGTCCGCGACGTGGTGAGCACCATGCGCGTGCTCGCCGACCCGGCCGAGGGCGCCGCGCTGCTGCGCATCCTGACCGGCCCGCGGTGGCGGATCGGCCCGCGTGACCTCGTCGCGCTGTACCGTCGGGCCCGCCGCATCGCCGCCGAGCGGCGCGCCGGGCCGGACGAGGAGCCCGCCCTCGCCGACCGGCTCGACGAGGCGGTGCTGGTCGAGGCGCTGGACGCGCCGGGCGACCCCGAGCAGTACTCCGCCGAGGGGCACCGCCGCTTCACCGCCCTCGGCGCCGAGCTGCGCCGCCTGCGCCGCCGGCTCGACCAGCCGCTGCCCGACCTGGTGGCCGACATCGAGCGGGTGATCGGCCTCGACGTCGAGGTCGCGGCCCGGCCCGGCGACGCCGGCCTGGCCCGCGGGCACCTCGACGCGTTCAGCAACATCGCGGCCCGGTTCGCGGCGGAGTCGGAGGGGGCGACGCTCAGCGCGTTCCTGGCGTTCCTCGCCGCGGCGGAGAACGAGGAGCGGGGCCTGGCGCCCGGCGAGGTCGAGGTCGTCGAGGGCGCCGTGCAGATCCTCACCGCCCACGCGGCGAAGGGCCTGGAGTGGGACGTGGTCGCGGTGGCCGGCCTGACCGCCGACGTGTTCCCGGGCGCGAGCAACGCCGGTGACCACTGGCTGCGCGGCCTGGGCGTGCTGCCGTTCCCGCTGCGGGGCGACCACGCCGGCCTGCCGGTGCTGGACCTTTCGGGCATCACGGACGTCAAGGGCGTGGTCGCCCGGCTGGAGACGTTCAACCGCGACTGGCGCGATCACGACGTACGCGAGGAGCGCCGCCTGGCCTACGTCGCCGTCACGCGGCCGCGCCGGCTGCTGCTGGCAAGCGGGTACTGGTGGGGCGAGGGCGTGAAGCGCGCCCGTGGCCCGTCGGTGTTCCTGGAGGAGATCCGCGAGCGCTGCCTGGCCGGCGCCGGGGTGGTCGACGCGTGGGCGGAGCAGCCGGCGCAGGACGCGCAGAACCCGACGGCTGCCGACATCCCGAGCGCGAGCTGGCCGGCCGACCCGCTCGGCCCCCGCCGGCCGCTGCTGGAGTCGGCCGCGGCGATGGTCCGCGCGGCCATGGCTGAACGTGGCGAGATTGCGGCCGGCGCCGAGGAGGAGGACCGCGGCGCGGTAGGTGCGCAAACGGCGAGCGAGGAGCGGGCCGGGAGCGGCCCGGAGGAGGTCGGCGGCGGGACCGGAACACGACAGGCCGGCGGCGAGGATCGCCCGGCGGAGGGCGGCATTGCGGCCGGCGACGGAGACGGCGAGGCCGACCAGATCGACGGGGTCGACGGGGTCGACGGTCGCGCCGGGTGGGTGGCGGCCGTGGTCCGGGATGCGGCCGGGCGGCGGTGGGCGTCCGAGGCCGACCTGCTGCTCGCGGAGCGGGCCCGGCTCGCGCCGCGGCAGGACGGGGTCGTCGAGGTGTCGCTGCCCGGGCACCTGTCGGTCTCGCAGCTCGTCGCGCTCCGGCGGGACCCGCAGCGGCTGGCGCGGGCGTTACGGCGGCCACTGCCCGCGCGGCCCGACCCCTACGCGCGGCGCGGCACCGCCTTCCATCACTGGCTCGAGCAGCGGTTCAACGCCGAGCGGCTGATCGACATCGACGAGCTGCCGGGAGCCGCCGACGAGGGCGCCGCGCCCGACGAGGCGCTCGCCGATCTTCAGGCGCGGTTCCTGGCCAGCGAGTGGGCCGACCGGGTGCCGTTCGACGTGGAGGTGCCGTTCGCGTCCGTCGTCGCCGGGGTGGTGGTGCGCGGGCGGATGGACGCGGTGTACCGGTACGCGGACGGGCGCTACGACGTCGTCGACTGGAAGACCGGGGGCCGGCCCGGCAGCAGCGACGCGACGGCGGCGGCGGTGCAGCTCGCAGCGTACCGGCTGGCCTGGGCGGAGCTGCGCGGCGTGCCGCTGGAGCAGGTCGGGGCGGCGTTCTTCTACGTGCGGGACGGCGTCACCGTCCGGCCCGCCGACCTGCTGGACGAGGCGGGACTGCTGGGATTGATCACCGCGCTGCCCGCGGGATGAACCTCAATGAATTGGCAAGGTTCCGACAGCTCGCTGTCGCGCGGGCCGGATTGTCGCCGAAGCTGTCAAGGGGGGCATGCGAGGGGGAGTCCGCACCATGCAGGGATCGCAGATGAGAGAGGTCGCCTTAGTCGTCGGCGTCGCGACCGCGGGTGTGCTGACCGTGGCGCTGATCGTCATCGGTCCGGTGGCGGCCGCCGACGATCCCAGGTATCCACAGATTACCCAGCTGCACACCCCGTCCCAGCAGCCGCAGCCGTAGGGTCTGCCTGAACGGCCGGCGGAGCCCGGCCGCATCGAAGGGTTGCGCGGGGGCGTCGGCCGCGCCTGACGGAGGCCCGCACGAGGCTGGCCCGCGGGAGCGCGCCGCCGGCGGGGCGGCCGGACGTCGGGCGGAAAAGGCGCCAGGTCGGTGAGGTCGGCCACACCGTGGCGGGCGGCCGGACGCCGGGCGGAGTAGCGCGGGGCCGGGGCGAGCGGGCGCCGGGCGGAGTAGCGCGGGGGCCGGGGCGAGCGGACGCCGGGCGGATGCCGGGCGAAGGGACCGCAACCGGGCCGTGACCACCCGCGGGGCGTCTTTGGCAACCCGGGCGTCGGGCTGCGACACTTGCGGGGAGATGACCGAGCACCGTTCGCCGTGGGCGGAGCCCGACACCCAGGTTGTTGTCGAGCCACCACGCCCCTCGCCGACCGTTCAACGGCCGGCGGCGCAGCCGCGCGCGGCGGAAGGGTATGGCTCCGGGCGAGTCTCCGGGCTCGGGGTTCCGCCGATCGAGCCGCCGCCCGACGTGGGCGGCGGTGGGCCGGGTGACGACGACGACCCGATCAAGCGCAACAAGAAGATCATGAAGTGGCTGCTCGGCGGGGCGGTCGCCGTCGTGGTCATCGGGCTCGTGATCGTGCTCGGGTCGGTCATGACCAACAACGCCACCACGCCGGGGGGACTGTTCGGGGACCGGCCCAAGGGGCCCAGCGACACGCGGCCCGAGCTGGCCCGCCGCTGCCCGCCGCCCAGCATCCCGCCGGAGCGGCCGAGCCAGGCCGCGCCGGACGTGCCGGCCGGGCCGCGGACATCCGACCCGGAGGCGGGCATCTCGTACAAGGAGTACGGATCGCCCTGGGAGCCCTGGGACGCGGCCTGGGTCGACCGGGGCGAGCTCAAGGTGACCTACCGGGTGGGCCAGCACTTCGTCACCGAGCCCAACTACGACGGCAATGGCTCGGACTACCACGCGACGATCCTGTCCGGCCACGTGCCCGCCGCGGTCAACGACGGGCTGGTGCTCGACCTGAAGTGCATCGGCGACCAGATCGCCGCCGACGTGCGGGTGAGCTTCTACCCCGACAGCAACCAGCGCGAGGACATCGAGGCCCGCGACCTGGAGCTCGGCGGCCGGCCGGCGCGGCTGATCAAGTTCCGGCTGCACTTCTCCCAGCCGGGGCTCAAGGCCAAGAGCGAGCTGGTCTCGATCGCGCTGATCGACGTCGGCAAGGTCGAGGCCGCGATCCTCTACGTGTCCATCCCCGACACGCACCGTCAGTACGACAAGGTCGCGGACGAGGCCGTCGAAAGCGTCCGACCTCTGTAAGTGGCGTTGCTTGCGTCGATCCGGCACGCTATCGCGCATGAAGCAGCCGGTGGCCTTAGCGGTGGCCCTGGGGATCGGTGTCGCGCTCGGCACCGCCGGATCCGCACACGCTGACGTCATTCGCGACGATCAGTGGCATCTGCGGTACCTGATGGTGGCGGAGGCCAACCAGAAGAGCCGCGGCGACGGGGTGACGGTCGCGATCGTCGACACGGGTGTCGACCGCAGCCACCCCGACCTGGTCGGCGCGATCCTCGACCCGGTGTTCGTCACCGAGACCCCGAACGCGACCGGCGTCGACCAGAACGGTCACGGCACCGCGCTCGCCGGCCTGGTCGCCGGCCAGGGCCACAAGGACGAGCGGACCGGCGACGAGCACGGCGCCGGCGTCATCGGGGTGGCCCCGGGCTCCCGGATCCTGCCGGTGGTGATCGGTCAGCCGGCCAGCCCCGACCCGTCCGGCGCGGTGACGCCGGACCAGTTGGCGGACGGCATCGACCTGGCGGTGAGCCGCGGCGCCAAGATCATCGTCGTCGGATACTCGGTGGGCGGCAGCGAGCGGCTCATGCGGGCCGTCCGCGACGCGCAGGAGAGCGACGCGATCGTGATCGCCGCCGACGGCAACCAGCCGACCCAGGATTTCGAGCCGTTCCCGGCGGGCTACGACGGCGTGCTCGCCGCGGTACCGCTGACTCGTGCGGGTGACGTGCGGGTGCAGTCCACGAGCGGGCGGCGCCTGGGCTTCGGCGTGCCCGGCGACCAGATCATGACCACCAACAGCGGCGGCGGCTACCGGGTCGACGACGGCAGCGCGTCGCCCGGCCTGCTCGCCGGGGCGGTCGCGCTGCTCCGCTCGGCGTACCCGGCGCTCAAGGCCGGCGACATCGTCCGCCGGATGACGCTGACCGCGGCGGACGCCGGCGAGAAGGGCCTGGACCGGGAGTACGGGCAGGGCCGCCTCGACCTCGTGCCCGCCCTGACCAAGAGCCTGCCGGTGCCGTCGCCGAGCGCGAGCCCGTCGCGGAGCGCGGTGCCGAGCGCCACCGCGCAGCCCGCGGCGCCGATCGCGGCCCGGGACCCCCGCTCGCGGGAGCCCTACGGGTGGCTGCTGGGGCTGCCGCTGGTCGTGGTGATCGGCGTTCTGGCCGCCAATGCGGTGCGGGCCGAACGTCGAATCCGGGTTTCCTCGACGGACGGGATAGATTCGGAGCGTGCCTCGTCGTAGTCCCGCCGTGCGAATTCCGGCCTCAAAGTATCCCGCCGAGCGCCTCACCCTGCCCAATGGCCTGCGGGTGGTGCTGACCCCCGATCGCGCCGCGCCGGTCGTCGGCGTGGCCGTGGTGTACGACGTCGGCATCAGATCCGAGCCGCAAGGCCGGACCGGCTTCGCCCACCTGTTCGAGCACCTGATGTTCCAGGGCTCGGAGAGCCTGGAGAAGCTGGCGCACTTCCGCTACGTGCAGGGCTCGGGCGGCACGTTCAACGGATCGACCCATTTCGACTACACCGACTACTTCGAGACGCTGCCGTCGAACGCGCTGGAGCGGGCCCTCTTCCTGGAGGCCGACCGGATGCGTGCGCCGCGGCTGACCGAGGAGAACCTGCGCAACCAGGTGGACGTGGTCAAGGAGGAGATCCGGGTCAACGTGCTGAACCGGCCGTATGGCGGGTTCCCCTGGCTGCGCCTGCCCCCGGTCATGTTCGACACGTTCCCCAACGCCCACGACGGCTACGGCTCGTTCGACGACCTGGAGTCGGCGACCGTCGCCGACGCCGCCGACTTCTTCGACCGCTACTACGCCTGCGGCAACGCCGTGCTGGCGATCTCCGGCGACTTCGACGTGGCGACGGCGACGGCGCTGGTCGAGCGGCACTTCGGCGACGTGCCGGCCCGGCCCGCCCCGGTGCGGCCCGACTTCGCCGAGCCCGACCTCACCGCGGAGCGCCGGTCGTCCTACGAAGACCGGCTGGCGCCCCTGCCCGCGGTCGCCGCGGCCTGGCGGGTGCCCGACCCGATCAACGATCTCCGCGGTTACCTGCCATTTGTGGTACTGGCTGAGGTGCTCACCGACGGGGACGCCTCGCGCCTCGTCGAGCGTCTCGTGCTGCGCGACCGCTCGGTGACGAGCGTGGGCGGCTACGTCGGCTTCATGGGCGAGCCGTTCGCGGTGCGCGACCCCACGGCGCTCGTCCTGCAGGCGCACCTGCCTCCGGGCGGCGACGTCGACAAGGTGCTGCGCTCGGTCGAGGAGGAGTGCGCCCGCATCGCCTCCGACGGCCTCGCGGCCGACGAGCTCAGCCGCACCCAGGCCCGCATGGCCACCCACCTGCTGCGCGACACCGACGCCGTGCTCGGCCGGGCGCTGCAGATGGCCGTCCTGGAGCAGCAGCGGGGCGAGCCGGAGCTGCTCAACCAGCTGCACACGCTGATCGGCGAGGTCACCGAGGACGAGATCGTCGCCGCGGCCGCGCAGCTGGTCCCGTCCCGCCGCGCCGCGGTCGAGGTCATCGCCGGAGGAGCCAAGTGACTGTCGAAACCCCGCTTCCCGAGCGGACCCTGCCGGTGCTCGGGCCCAACCGCCCGCTGAAGCTGCCGAAGACCGTCGAGCAGACGCTGTCCAACGGGCTGACCGTGATCGCGCTGCGCCGCTCGTCGGTGCCGCTGGTCGAGATCCGGCTGCGCGTGCCGTTCGCCAAGGCGAATCTGGCCAAGGCGGCCATGCTCACCCAGACCGTGCTCTCGGGCACGTCGGCGATGTCGACCGTGGACATCGCCGCCGAGCTGCAGAAGGTCGGCGGCGGGCTGTCCGCGGGCGCCGACCCCGACCGGCTGCTCATCTCGGGCAACGCCCTCGTCGGCGGCCTGGAGCGGCTGCTCGACATCCTCGCCGAGGTGCTCACCGACGCCAGCTACCCGACCGACGAGGTCGCCACCGAGCGGGCACGGCTCGTCGACCGGATCCGCGTGGCGCAGAGCCAGCCGAGCCACCTCGCCCGGGTGGCCCTGCTGAAGCGGATGTACGGCAAGCACCCCTACGCCGTCCAGACCCCGACGCCGGAGCAGGTGGAGGCGGTCACCCCGGCCGGCCTGCGCACACTGCACGGCGAGCGGGTCCACCCGGCCGGCGCCACGCTGGTCATCGTCGGCGACATCGCGCCGGAGAAGGCGATCGCCGCCGCCGAGAAGATGCTCACCAAGTGGGACGGCAACGGCGTCGCGATCGAGCTGCCGACAGTCCCGGCCCTGACGCCCGGGCCGCTGACCCTGGTCGACCGACCCGGCTCGGTGCAGTCGTCGCTGCGCATCGCGCTGCCGGCGGTCACCCGGCAGCACCCGGACCACGCCGCGCTGCAGCTGGCCAACCTCGTCTTCGGCGGCTACTTCTCGTCCCGCTGGGTCGAGAACATCCGCGAAGACAAGGGGTACACCTATGGCCCCCACTCCCTCGTGGAGCATGCCGTCGCCGGATCGGCCCTGGTGGTCGCGGCCGAGGTGGCGACCGAGGTGACCGGGCCGGCGCTGCTCGAGACGCTCTACGAGCTGGGCCGGCTGGCCAGCCTCCCGCCCAAGGAGGACGAGCTGGAGCAGGCCCGGCAGTATGCGCTCGGCACCCTGCAGCTCGGGATGTCCACCCAGGCGGGCCTGGCCGGTCTGGTCTCCACCTACGCCGGCTTCGGGCTGCGGCTCGACTACCTCGCCGAGCACGCGGCCCGGCTGGGCAGGGCAACCCGGGAGCAGGTGGCCGCGGCCGCCGCGGAGTACCTCGCGCCGGCCAAGGCCGCCGCCGTGGTCCTCGGCGACGCCGAGCAGATCGAGAAGCCGCTCAGCGCGCTCACGACCGTGATCCGGGGATGAGCGGTTCCGGAGCGGAGCGGAGGAGGCCGCTCATCATGGGCTCAGTTGCAGACTCGTGCGGCCGGAGCGGAGCGGAGGGCGCATGAGCCCCATGGAAGGGCCGCCGCTGGCGCGGGGCACGCTGGATCGGGCGGCGCACCGCCGAACCGACGAGGAGTGGCTCGGCAAGGCGTGGCTGCACGCCCGCGTGGTGGTCGTCGACGACGGGCACGTGCTGGTCCGCGGCGACGACCCGCCGGAGCTGGTCCTCGTCGGCCCCGACGAGGCGCCGCCGGGCGAGCGGTTCTTCCTGGGCGAGGAGCCGGACGGCACGGTGTACTTCGCCGTGGCCGCCGACGTGACGGCCCCGCCCGGCACGCGCCGGGTCACCCTGCGGCAGGTCGGCCACGCGCTGGCCGACCTGCCCGCCGGGCTGTTCATCACCGGGGTCGCGCTGGCCAACTGGCACTCCCGGCACCCCTACAGCCCGCTCAGCGGCAAGCTGACGGTGCCGGCGCAGGGCGGCTGGGTGCGGCAGACCGAGGACGGCGCGGAGACGCTCTGGCCGCGCACCGACCCCGCGGTGATCATGCTCGTGCACGACGACGTCGCCGGCCTCGACGGCCGCTGCCTGCTCGGCAGCAACGCGCAGTGGGCGAACGTCGGCAGCGTCCGGCGGTATTCGACGCTCGCCGGGTTCGTCGAGCCGGGCGAGTCGGCCGAGATGGCGGTCGCCCGCGAGGTGCTCGAAGAGGTCGGCGTGCGGGTCACCGACGTGCGGTATTCGTCGAGCCAGCCCTGGCCCTTCCCGGGCTCGCTGATGCTCGGCTTCCACGCGACGGCCCCGGCCGGCGCGGAGATCCACGTCGACCAGCAGGAGATCCAGGAGGCCCGCTGGTTCACCCGGCGCGAGATCGCCGCGGTGCTCGACGGGTCGTCGCGCGACTTCGGGCTGCCGTTCCCGGCGTCGATCGCGCACTACCTCATCACGTCGTGGCTCGGCGCCTGAGCTGCTCCGCGTGCCACTTGGCGCACCAGGTGTCGAGCACGCGGGCGGCCTGCGCCGGGCTCGCCTCGCGGATGTCGTAGTCGATCTTCGGGCTGGACAGGGCGTAGGTCGGATGCCAGGCCATGTCCCGCCAGAGGGCCTCCTCGTCGATCCGCCCGTCCGGCGTGACCGTCCGGCGCAGCAGCGACACCGGGGCGTCGGGGGAGGAGTCCTCGTCGACGCGCACGAAGTACGTGATCAAGAGGCGCGGCGGCTTGGGCGGGCCCGACCGCCAGGCGGCCAGGGCCTCCGCGACCAGCCGGTCGTCCTGCGCCGGGACGGGCGCCCGGAACCCGCGGGCCTCCATCTGGTCGACGAGGTCGGGCTCCGGCGCGAGGCCGTGGTCGAGGATCTCCTCGACGAACCGCTCCGGCCACAGCCAGACCCCGTCGGTGTGCAGCACCGCGGGGCCTGAGCCGTGTCCGATCGTGGTGCCACCGGCCAGGTAGTCGGCGATCTGCCGCCGGCGGTCCAGGTCCGCCACGCGCGGCCGTTCGGGCGCGTGATACGGCACCGGGCCGCGGACGGCGAAGTCGCGCGCTACCCGCATGGTGGCGACCTCCCCAGGTGTCCCTGGAGTCACACGGTAGCGACTTGACGCCGCTTCGTGAAGGGTCAGCTACTGAGCGCGCTCTCCAGCTTCGACTTCACCTGCTTGATCGTCGGGTTGGTCAGGGCGGTGCCGTCGTCGAACCGCACGGTCGGCACGGTCTGGTTGCCGCCGTTGACGCTCTCGACGTACTTCGCCGCCGCCGGGTCCCGCTCGATGTCGACGACCTGGTACTGGATGCCCTCGCGGTCCAGCTGCGACTTGAGGCGGTGGCAGTAGCCGCACCAGGTCGTCGAGTACATGGTGATCATGAGGTGTGTTCCCTCCCGGCGGATCGTCGAGGCACGAAGTAGCGCTCGCCATAACGTCATACCCGGCTGAGATGATGCCTAGTTGTGGCGGATTCCTCAGACATCTTGACGGGCCTGGATCCGGAGCAGGCGGCGGCGGTGACCGCGCCCGCCGGTCCGCTGTGCATCCTGGCCGGCGCCGGCACCGGCAAGACCCGGGCGATCACCCACCGCATCGCGCACCGCGTCCGGTCCGGGCAGGTCCGGTCCCAGCACGTCCTCGCCGTCACGTTCACCGCCCGCGCCGCCGCCGAGATGCGGGCCCGGCTCGGGCAGCTCGGCGCCGACGGGGTCCAGGCGCGCACGTTCCACTCGGCGGCACTGCGCCAGGTGCGCTACTTCGCCCAGCGGCTCTTCGACGGGCGCGAGATGCCGGAGCTGCTGGAGAGCAAGGCCCGGCTGGTCGGGCTGGCCGCCACCCGGGCCGGCCTGAAGATCGACGGCACCGGCGCGCGCGACCTCGCCGGCGAGATCGAGTGGGCCAAGGCGTCGCTGGTCGAGCCCGACGACTACGCCGCGGTGGCCGGCAAGGCGATGCGCGAGCCGCCGTTCGAGGTCGGCCGGATCGCCCAGGTCTACGCGCACTACGAGCGGATCAAGCGGGCCCAGGGCGTGATCGACTTCGAGGACATGATCCGGGCCGCCATCTGGGCGCTGGAGGAGCACGCCGACGTCGCCGAGCAGATCCGCTCGCAATATCGGCACTTCGTCGTCGACGAGTATCAGGACGTCAACCCGATGCAGCAGCGGCTGCTCGACGCCTGGCTCGGCGGGCGTGACGACCTGACGGTGGTCGGCGACGCGAGCCAGACGATCTACTCGTTCACCGGCGCCAGCGCGACCTACCTGGTGGGCTTCAAGCGTCGCCACCCCGACGCCCGCGTCGTCCGGCTGATCCGCGACTACCGCTCGACCCCGCAGGTCGTCGGCCTGGCCAACTCGGTCATCTCCCGGGCCCGCGGCGACCTGGCCCGGCTGCGGCTGGAGCTGGTCGGCCAGCGGCCCGCCGGCCCGGAGCCGGCCACCCGGGTCTTCGCCGACGAGCCGGGGGAGGCCGCGGCCGTGGCGGCGCGCTGTGCCGAGCTCATCGCGGGCGGCACGCCGGCGCGCGAGATCGCGGTGCTGTTCCGGATCAACGCGCAGTCCGAGGTGTATCAGGAGGCCCTCGCCGAGGCGGGCGTGCCGTACGTGGTGCACGGTGCCGACCGCTTCTTCGAGCGGGCCGAGGTCCGCCAGGCGATGATCGTCCTGCGCGCCGCGACCCGGACGCCCCCGGCGGGCGAGACGCTGCCCGAGGTCGTCGTCCAGGCCCTGGAGGGGATGGGGTGGCGGCCCGGCGAGGCGCCGGCCGGCGGCGCGTTGCGGGAGCGCTGGGAGGCCGTGGCCGCGCTCGTGGCGCTCGCCGAGGGCATGCCCGACCGCACCCTGGAGGAGTTCAACGAGGAGCTGTCGCGGCGCGCGGCGCTGCAGCACGTGCCGACCGTCGACGGGGTCACCCTCTCGTCCCTGCACTCGGCGAAGGGCCTGGAGTGGGACGCGGTGTTCCTGGTCGGACTGACCGAGGGCACGCTGCCGGTGATCCATGCGCGATCGGCCGACGCGGTCGAGGAGGAGCGGCGCCTGCTGTACGTCGGGATCACCCGCGCGCGGCACACGCTCTGGCTGTCGTATGCCTCGGCCCGCAGCCCCGGCGGCCGCGCGCGGCGGGCCAGCCGGTTCCTGCCCTCGGCGGAGCCCGCGCGCACCGCGCCCGCGCCGAAGGGGGCGGTCGCCGGGCGGGTCAAGCGGGTGATGGCGGTGTCCTGCCGGGTCTGCGGCACCGGGCTGATCAACGGCGTCGACCGCAAGCTCGGCCGCTGCGCCTCCTGCCCGTCCGACCTCGACGAGGAGCTGCTCGGCCGGCTCGTCGACTGGCGGGCGCGGCTGGCCCAGGTCCAGCGCGTCCCACCGTTCGTGGTTTTCACCGACGTCACCCTCGCGGCGATCGCCGAGCGGCGCCCCGGCCGACGCGAGGAGCTGGCCGTCATCGCCGGCATCGGGCCCCGCAAGCTGGGCCTCTACGGCGACGACGTCCTGGCTCTGGTCAGCGGCGCGACCGTAGAGGATCTTGCTCACGTCGATGGCTGAAAAGTGACAAGGACTTTTCTCCAATAATTCGATTGCCCTACCGTCGAGGGACGGCATAGCCTGCGAACACGACGCCGGACGACCGGCGGTCGACGGCTGATGAGTGCGGAGAGGCGGTGAGTCCCGGTGAAGCTCTATCTAACCAACGAGCGCCCATCGGCGACGTTCGCTGCCTGCTTGCCGTCAACCGTGCTGGCCCGCCGCGTCTCGCCGCCGTCCGTTCTCGCTCCGTGGCAGGAGTCTGTCCTTGGCGGCGTCGCCGTCGCGCAGGCCCCGGTTGCGGCGGTCGTCCCGGCTCCGGCCGCGGTCCCGGCTGTCTCCGCTCTGGTCTCCGTCCTGGTTCCGGCTGCCGTCAGCACTGTCACGGCACTGGCTACCGAGTCGGTCCGGGTTGGCGGGGCGCGCCGGATCGACGGACTGGTCGGCGACGGCAAAGTCGGCGCTGAGCGCCCGGTTGCGGACCAGCCGCAGCAGGTCATTCAGCTCGACCGGCGTGGGATCCAGGTTCAGGGGACCAGTGGGTTCACCGCCAAGCACGGCATGACGGCTCCGAAGCCCAATGGCGGAGTCCGCGGCATACCACCTCGAGGCAGGCCGGTCTAACAGACCGACTCTCCGGCTCACCTCGAGGCCGCGGAACCCGACACCGGGATCCGCGGCCTCATTCATTTTGTACCGACGATCACACCAAACGATCGAGAAACAGAAAGGGGTGACCGGGATGAGCCTGGCTTTGGCATCGATCGACGTGCGTGTCGAGTCGGCCGCCGACGAGCGCCTCCGTGTCGCTGCGCGAGGCGTCAAGTCCGACCTGCCCTGCCGTACCTTCGACCCGGACCTGTGGTTCGCCGACTCGCCGGCCGAGCTCGAGCTGGCCAAGTCGCTCTGCGCGGAGTGCCCGCTCCGTGTCGAGTGCCTGGCGGGCGCGATCGAGCGCGCCGAGCCCTGGGGTGTCTGGGGTGGCGAGATCTTCGAGCGCGGTGCCGTGGTGCCGCGGAAGCGTCCGCGGGGTCGTCCGCGCAAGGAGGACGTCGCGCGCGACGCCGTCCTGCGGGTCGAAGTTGCTGCTCGTGCCGCGGCGGTTGCCGCGGGGGTGGCGGCCTGAAATGAACGCACATCTGTTGCCAGCCAGCCGAGGACTGCGAAACCCGCAGCCGACCCGGCTTCTTCTCAGCACGCCGTCCAACGACGTTCGCACCAACCGACCCAGGAGTCTCGCCATGTCCTTGCAACTTCTCCATGAAGCACTGTCACGCGCACGAATGCGTCGGCCTCAGTCGGTACAGCACGCTGAGGCTCACTCGTCCGCCCGTCAGATCGCCATGCGCGCCCGTCGCGAGCAGGAGCGGCAGCTGAGCCTGCGCTGATGGTGTCGCCCTCCCCGGCTTCGGTTGGGGAGGGCCCCTCTCTCTTTCATAAACGTTGGTCGATCTACCCTCACGATCCGAGATCGGATGGAGGGTAGATCGACCAATGTCTGTTTGTGTGGCGCGGTGCGCGAGCGGGGTGCACGGGCGGCGCGGTGCCGGGCGGCGCGGCGTGGTGCCAGGTCGGGGTGGGGCGGCGCCGGTCGGGGTGGGGCGGCGCTGCGTGGGGCCGGGTGCCGGGACTGGGTGCGGTGCCAGGTCGGGGTGGGGCGGCGCGGCCAGGTCGGGCCGGGTGCCGGGACTGGGTGCGGTGCCAGGTCGGGGCGGCGCGGCCAGGTCGGGCCGGGTGCCGGGACTGGGCGCGGTGCCAGGTCGGGTCAGGCGGCGCGGCGTGGGGCGGGGTGGGCGCGGGCCGGGCGGGGTGGGCGCGGTGCTGGATCGGCGATGCGGGCGGCGCCCTGTGCGGGAGCGCGCCTAAGCCGCGTCGTCGGCGGGCTTGCGGCGGCGGGTCGACTTGGTCGCCCGCTTCACGACGGCCCGCGGGACCTGCTCGTCGGTCGCCTCCGGCTCGGGCTCGGGCTCGGCGAAGCCGGGGAGCCAGCGTTCGAGGATCGAGCGGTACGGCGCCTTGGCCTCGAGCTGGCACAGGACGCCGATCGAGCCGAGCGTCACCCGGTGGGTCAGCATGTACGACGGCGGGAGGTTGAGCTGCCGGCTCATCGTGTAGGCCGGGCTCTTCGGGTTGGCCAGCCGCCCAGCCTCGGCCCGCAGCCAGGCCCGGCTGAACCGGAACTCGGGCTCGGCGAGGGGGTCGAGCATCGGCCTGATGTACGCGAGCACCGCCTCGGCGTCGATCTTCGCGTCGCCCTTGAGGAAGCCCTCGCCCTGCAGGCCCTCCAGCACCGCCCGGGCGTCGCCGGCCAGGGCCAGGCGGGTCAGGCGGCCGATCACCTCGGGGTGGCCGCCGGGCAGGTGGGCCACCGCGCCGAAGTCGAGGACGCCGAGCCGGCCGTCGGGCAGGAGGCGAAAGTTTCCCGGATGCGGGTCGGCGTGGAGCATCTCGGCGCGGGCCGGCGCGGAGAAGTGGAGCAGCGCCATGCGCTCGCCGGCGTGGTCGCGCTCCTCCTCGGTGCCCGAGGCGATGATCGTCGACAGCGGGGTGCCGTCGACCCACTCGGTGACCAGGACGCGCGGCGACGCGCGAAGCACCCCGGGCACGTAGATGTGGGGGTCGTCGGCGAACGCCGCCGCGAAGGCGGTCTGTGAGCGGGCCTCCAGCTCGTAGTCGAGCTCCTCGGTGACCCGGTCGCGGATCTCCTGCACCAGCGGCTTCACGTCCAGCCCGGGCTGGATGGCCTTGAACAGGCCGGCGAACCGGGCGAGCTGGTTGAGGTCGGCGCGCAGGGCGTCGCCGGCCCCCGGATACTGCACCTTGATCGCCACCTGGCGACCGTCGGCCCAGACCCCGCGGTGCACCTGGCCGATGCTCGCCGCGGCGGCCGGCTTGTCGTCGAACTCGGCGAACAGCTCGCGCCAGTCGTCGCCCAGCGACTCGGCGAGCACCTTGTGCACGCTGGCGGCCGGCAGCGGCGGCGCGGCCTCCTGCAGCTTGGTGAGGGCGGCACGGTAGGGACCTGCGAGCTCCTCGGGCAGCGCGGCCTCGAAGACGGACAGCGCCTGCCCCATCTTCATCGCACCGCCCTTGAGCTGGCCGAGGACGCTGAACAGATGCTCGGCGGTGCGTCGCTGGACATCGGCGGAGACGACGTCGGCGGCCATGCCGGTGACGCGCTTGCCGAGGCCGAGCGCCGCCCGCCCGGCGAGCCCTAGGGGCAGTGACGCCAGCCGTGCGGTGCGGGCGACTGCGCCCCTGGGGATCTCGGTCACACGTCATTCTTACCCGGTCGGAGCGCTCCGACGACGGCGACGGCAGTCACAGCGTGGATGAGCGCCCCATTCTCGCCGCCGAAACTCGCCCGCGCGGGGTATCTCGACGATCGCCGCCTCGGTCCGCGGGGTGGTGCCGTCGAGGTACGACAGCACCTCGTCGGCGGCGAACGCGGCCCCGGCGAGGGCCGTGGTGGACGCGCACGGCTCCCCGTCGCGGATCGGCGTCGTGGCCAGCTGGGCGGCGAGCGCGGGCCAGGCCGGATCGCGGTCGAGCCGGTGCAGGTCGAGGCAGGCCCGGCAGGGCGAGCCGGACGGGCGGACCAGCGGTCCGACGAGAACGGTGCCGAGGCGCACGGTGACGTCCAGCCGGGGCAGCGCGTTCAGCCGCACACCCCGGCGCGCCAGCGCCGGCGGCTGCCGGTCGCCGACGCGGACCACGAAGTCGACGGCATCCGCCCGTACCGCTGAAACCTCCGCGTCCGGAGCGAACCGCACGATCGCCGTCGCGGTGGCGATGGCCCGCGACGAGTCGACGTCCGCGCTGCTCAGGCCGCCCACCAGGACGTCCGGTGGGCCGGTGAGCCCGTCGACGGCCGGGTCGACGTGCCCGACCCCGGCCGCGGCCAGCACGGCCGCCAGCGGGGCGACGAGCGGCCCGTCGCCCGCGACCATGACCTTGGCCGCATTACGGCGCCGGAGGATGTCGGCGGGAGTGCGCCGCCCGGGCCCCGGCTCGGTGCGCAGCCGCAGGCCGATCGCGGCCGCCTCGATGCTGAGCCGCCGGTGCGTCCGCCGTGGCAGGCCGACCGGGACGAGCGCATGGGCGCCGACCACGAGGCCGGCGTCGTGCAGGACGCCGATCAGGTCGAGCGCGTCCTGACGCCCGAGCCCGAGCGCCTCGGCCGCGTTGAGCACGGCGCGCTCGGTGTGCGAGCCGTCGAGCAGGTCGAGGATCCGGGCCAGCTCCGGGCGGCGCAGCTCGAGGATGATCGCGGTGGCCGGGTCGGTGCCCAGCTGGACCGTGCGCTCGTCGCGCCAGAGACGCCGCAGGTTGGGCAGAAGCGTCGGTCGCATACGAGCAAGGCTGGCAGAGCGTGGGCACCGGCCGCGGTGGTTGTCCACAGGACCGTCCACCGTCGGCCGGTGTTATCCACAGCTTGCCGCCGAGTTATCCACAGCGAACTGCACGAAGGCCGCAAACCGCGCGGGCAGTTGTGCGCGACGATGTCGGGGCTCACGCGCCGGGCGGGGGGCGGCGCGGGTGCCGGATGTGAGTGGCCCCTACTCGGCGGGGCTTTCGTCGTGGCCGGGCCGGCTGGCTCGTGGTCCGTCCCGGGCCGGATCGGCTCGTGGTCGTCCCGGAACCGCTGGGCTTCGGTCCCTTCCCGGCAGGCGGAGCTGCCGGCACGACCGGGGCCGGGCCGGGCGGGTCGCCGACTCCCGTGGCTACCGGGACGACGGAGGCGCCGGAGCGTCCCGGTCAGGGTGGCCGGGCTGCCGGTTTCCGCCCGGGTCGGGGGCGGCGGAGCCGCCGGTGCCCGGGTCAGGCCTTGCCGAGGATCCGGTTGACCGTCGTGCCGCAGACCGGGCAGGCGCCCTTGGCCATCTTCATGCCGGTCTTCGAGATCGCTATCTCGCCCTCGAAGTCCCGCTTCTCCTTGCACTTGACGCAGTAGCCGTTGTACGTCTCGGCCACGATGCCCTCCTCATCTCGGTCCGGCGCACGCGCCGCGCACCGGTGCTGACCAGCTAGGCCAACGTGGTGAGTGTGCCTTGTCGGACACTCGGGGAAAGTGCGGTTAGACGGGACACGCCGAGCGTAATCGGAAGATCTTCCTCCAACCGCACGCTACACACTATGCACAGGCTGGGGATAACTGTGTGGGCAACCCTGTGGGTAGCCGTGGATGAAATGCGCCGAGCGGCCGTAAGCAGGCCGGACATCCGGTGGAATCTTTCCGGCGAGCTGCCACGAATGGGTGACTTACGGGCGTGCTCCGCGAGATTGGGCCTTGCGAAGGCATGGCCGCCTCCGGCTAGCGTTCCTCCGTGAGCGGTACCCCAGAGGGGCCGGCATGACGCGAAAGCCGGTCATCGAGGTGCGGCGCAGCAAGCGCCGCCGACGCACGGTGTCTGCCTACCGCGACGGTGAGCGGGTCGTCGTGCTGATCCCCGCGCAGTTCTCCCGGGCGGAGGAGCGCGAGTGGGTCGATCGGATGCTGGAGCGCCTCGCCGCCCGCGAGCAGCGCGCACGCCGCACCGACACCGAGCTGACCGCCCGTGCGCATCGCCTGGCGGCCCGCTACCTGCCCGATCATCCCGCGGCGTCCCGGCCGACCAGCGTACGCTGGGTGCAGAACCAGAACGGGCGCTGGGGATCTTGCACGCCGGCAGACGGTACCATCCGGATCTCGCACCGCGTACAGGAGATGCCCGACTGGGTCATCGACTACGTCCTGCTGCACGAGCTGTCACACCTCGTGATCCCGAGCCACAGCAGCGCGTTCTGGGCGCTCGTGGCACGCTATCCGAAGTCCGAGCGGGCGCGCGGGTATCTTGAGGGGGTGTCAGCGGCGGCCGGACTCGGGATCACCGAATGACCGTCGCTGCGGTCGTGACGCTGCTCGCCCCGGTGACCTGGTCACCGCCGGGCGTCGACCTCGAGACCTGGCGCGCCGCCCTGGCCGAGGACGTCGTCGACCTGCTCGCCCCGCTGCCGCAGATCCAGCCGGCGATCGCCGCCGTGGCGGCCGACCTGCCGCTGGCGACCAAGATCGCGTGGCCGTCGACCAGGATCTACCCGGTCGCGAGCCCGACCATCGGCGCCGCCCTCCGCGCCGCCGAGGCCGACGGTCATGATCGAGCGGTGGTGGTGCTGGCCGATGCGCCCGACCTGCCGGCCATGCTGATCGGCAAGCTCATCCGCCCGCTCTCGTCGAAGACCGTGGCCGTGGCGCCCTCGCACACCGGCGGCATCCTGGCCGTGGCCACCCGGCTGCCCGTGCCCGAGTGGCTGCCCGATCTCGACGCCGACAGCGGCGACGTGGCGTCGGCCCGCCGCCCCAGCCCGGACCCGAGCCAGGTCGTGTCGGCCCCGGGCTGGCACCGGCTCCGCGGCCCGGACGACCTGCGCCGCCTGGATCTGGGCCTGGACGGCTGGGACGCCACCCGCTCGCTGCTGACCTAGGGCCGGTTGCACAGCTAGGGCCGGGCCGCGGCGGGCCCGGCTGTGAAACGGGCCTTAGCCCTTGTCGTCGCTGCCGGTCTCGTCGTTGAAGCCGAGATCGCCCAGGTCGAGCTGGGTGCGGGCGAACAGGTCGGGGTCGGCGAACGCCTCCTCGTCCGGCAGCAGGTCGGGGTGGCCCCAGAGGGCGTCGCGACCGCTGATGCCGCGGTGCTCGGTCAGCGCGTTCCACAGCGCCGTGGCCTCGCGGAGCCGGCGCGGGCGCAGCTCCAGGCCGACCAGCGCGGCGAAGGTCTGCTCGGCCGGGCCGCCGGCCGCGCGGCGGCGGCGGAAGGCCTCGGAGAGGCGGACCACGTCGGGCAGGCGGTCGCCGGCGGCCCGGTCGACCACGTGGCAGACCCAGCCCTCGACCAGCGCGAGCGCGGTCTCCAGGCGGGCCAGCGCGGCGCGCTGCTGCGGCGTGTCCTCGGGCGTGAAGATGCCCTCCAGGACGAGCTCCTGCGGGTCGTTGCCCAGCGTCGCCGGGTCGATCCGGCTCATCGCCTCCTCGATCGCCTCGCGGTCGACGTGGATCCCGGCCGCGTAGGCCTCGACGGCGGCGAACACGTGGCCGCGCAGCCACGGAACGTGACCGAAGAGCCGCTGGTGGGCGGCCTCGCGCAGCGCGACGTAGAGGCGGACCTGGTCGTCGGGGATCTCCAGGCCCTTGCCGTATTCGGCGATGTTGGCCGGGACCAGCGCCGCCGTGCCCGTGGGGCCGAGCGGCAGGCCGATGTCGCCGACCGAGAGCACCTCGGCGGCGAGGGAGCCGAGCGCGGTGCCGAGCTGCCCGCCGAGCAGCGCGCCGCCGAGCGAGGCGACCATCGAGGTCATCGGGCCCATCTGGGCGCGCATCTCCTCGGGCACCAGCTCGGTCATGGCGGAGACCATCCGGGCGGCGACCGGGTCGCACAGCTTCTTCCAGATGGGCAGGGTCTGGTTGAGCCACTCGCCGCGGCTCCAGGCGTTCGTCGACCGCACGCCCGACGGCAGGGCGGACTCGGGCTCCAGCCACAGGTCGGCCAGGCGCAGCGCCTCGATGACGGCGGCGCGCTCGACCGCGGTGACCGCGGGGTCGCCGACCGGCTTGGGCACGTCGGCCGCCGCGTCGGGTGCCGGCACCGGCGCGCCGGGCATGGCGAAGCCGACCGGGAACTGCGCACCGGTCGGGCCGCCCCCGGTAAGGTGGGCCTGCGCCAGTTGGCGGGCCAGATCCCAGTTGACCGGGCCGCCACCAGGCGTGGCGAACAGCTGCTGCAGCTGGCTCAGGAACTGCTGCATCTGGCGCGGATCGTTGGGATCCGGCACGTCGCCGCCGGGCGGACCGAAGCCGAACGGGATGTCTGCGGGCATTCCACAACGGTACTCGCTTCCGGTTCTTGTCGGTCGGGAGCGCTAGGCTCGCCGCCATGAGACGTCGTGGCCTCACCGTGTTGTTCGGGGCGCTGTTGCTGTTGGTGCTGTCCTGGCAGGCGACCGTGGTCAAGGTGCCGTATGTCGAGATGGGCCCGGGACCGACCTACAACACGCTGGGCACGGACACCGGCAAGCCGGACGGCAAGCCGATCATCAACGTGAGCGGCGTGCCGGTGACCAAGTCGGCCGGCGAGCTGCGGATGACGACGGTGTCGGTCCAACCGGACATGACGCTGCTCGACGCCATGATCGGCTGGTTCAGGGACGACCGGGCGGTCGTCCCCCGCGAGCTGATCTATCCGCCCGACCGCACCGAGCAGCAGGTGCAGGACGACAACGCCCGCGACTTCAAGGAGTCGCAGACCTCGGCCGAGACCGTCGCGCTGCGCGAGCTGGGCTATCCGGTGCAGATCACGGTCGGCGAGGTCACCGAGGGATACCCGGCCGCCGGGCAACTGCAGAAGGACGACGTGATCACCGCGATCGACGGCACCGCCGTGACCTCGGTCAGCAAGCTCACCGAGCTGGTCCGGGCCAAGCCGGCCGACACGCCACGGCAGGTCGAGTTCAAGCGCGGCTCCGAGACGAAGACGGTCAGCCTGACGACGAAGAAGGGCGACGACGGCAACCCGCGGCTCGGCGTCGTCGTGGAGGCCAAGCAGCCGCACCCGTTCGACCTGAGCATCCAGCTCGACCGGATCGGCGGGCCGTCGGCCGGGCTGATGTTCACGCTCGGCATCATCGACACGATCAAGCCCGAGGATCTCACCGGCGGCTACATCATCGCCGGCACCGGCACGATCGACGACGAGGGCAACGTCGGCCCGATCGGCGGCATCCCGCAGAAGCTGGTCGCCGCGAAGGCCGTCAAGGCCAAGTTCTTCCTGACCCCCGCGGCCAACTGTGCCGAGGCGATGGACAACTCGCAGCCCGGGTTGCCGCTGGTCAAGGTGAGCACTCTGGACGACGCGCTGAACGCGCTGGAGCAGGTCCGGGCCGGTCGGACGCCGACGCTGTGTAGCCGATGACTACGCTGGACGAGTTTCCATACGCGAACGGGCGGAGCCGACCGTGGTAATGCGCAACCCGATGACCAGGGTGAGCCGTCGTGGACGAGTCACGATCGCCGTCCTGGTCGTCGTCTTCCTGTTGTTCACCGTGTTCGACCGCGTCGTCGGGGCGTGGGCCGACTACCTCTGGTTTTCCGAGGTCAAGTACACCCAGGTCTTCACCGGGGTGCTCACGACCCGCCTCTGGATGTTCGTGATCTTCGGCGTGGCCGTCGGTCTGATCATCGCCGCCAACCTCTACCTCGCCTACCGCACCCGGCCGCTGCTGCGGCCGCACTCCGCGGAGCAGCACGCGCTGGACCGTTACCGGCTCTTCCTGCTGCCGCACATGACCGGCTGGATCGTGCTGGTCGCCGGGCTCATCGGGCTGTTCTCCGGCCTGTCGGCGCAGGGGCACTGGCAGGAGTGGATGCTGTTCAGCAACAGCACGCCCTTCAACCAGACCGACCCGCAGTTCAACGTCGACCTGTCGTTCTACGTGTTCGAATACCCCTTCTGGCGATACCTGCTGGGCGTCGCGTTCACCACGGTCGTCTTCTCGCTGCTGGGCGCGCTGGCGCTGCACTACCTGTTCGGCGGCGTGCGCCTGCAGGGCGCCGGCGAGCGCATGACGGCCGCCGCCCGGGCCCACCTGACCGCGCTCGTGGCGGCGTTCGTGCTGCTCAAGGCCGCGGCGTACTTCCTCGACCGGCGGGGCCTGCTGCTCGACAAGTTCCCGACGCAGAACCTCTACGGCGCCGGTTACACGAACATCAACGCGCTGCTGCCGGCCAAGGAGATCCTCGCCTGGATCTCGATCGTCGTGGCGATCGCGATCATCGTCTTCTCCAACGCCTTCATGCGCAACCTGGTCTGGCCGGGGCTCGCGCTGGGGCTGCTGGCGCTGTCCGCGGTGGCGGTCGGCGGCATCTACCCGGCGGCGGTGCAGTCGTTCACCGTCAAGCCGAGCCAGCTGCAGAAGGAGCAGTTGTACTTCGACCGCGCGATCAAGGCGACAAGAGACGCCTACGGGCTCAACGGCGTCGAGGTCAAGGAGTACAAGGCCCAGAACCAGAACCCGCCGGCCAGCCTGACGTCCGGCAAGGACGAGACGGTCACCAACATCCGGCTCCTCGACCCCAACGTCGTCGGCGAGACCTACACCCAGCAGCAGCAGGTCCGCGGCTTCTACGAGTTCAACCCCAAGCTCGACATCGACCGCTACACCGTCGACGGCAAGACCCAGGACTACGTCGTCGGCGTGCGCGAGATCCGCTACGACCAGCTGCAGCAGAACAACTGGCAGAACCGGCACAGCGTCTACACCCACGGCTACGGGTTCGTGGCGGCGCCGGCCAACGAGGTGGTCTGCAGCGGCCAGCCGTTCTACGTCTCGGGCTTCCTCAGCGAGCAGGACAAGCCCACGGAGGAGGGCGGCCAGAAGTGCGCGTCGGACACCGACCGCATCCCGGTCGACAACCCGCAGATCTACTACGGCGAGCAGATGGGCGACGTCTACGCGGTCGTCGGGCGGGCCAACCCCAACGACCGCAACGCCGAGTTCGACCGTCCGGCGGGCGGCCAGGACCAGTACTCGACGTATGACGGCAGCGGCGGCGTGAAGGTCGGCTCCTTCGGGCGCCGGCTGCTCTACGCGGCCTACTTCCGCGAGACCAACTTCGTGCTGTCGGGCGTGCTCAACGACAACTCGAAGGTGCTGTACGTCCGTGACCCCGAGTCCCGGGTGCGCAAGGTGGCGCCGTTCCTGACCCTCGACTCCGACCCCTACCCGGCGGTCGTCGACGGCAAGATCCAGTGGATCATCGACGGCTACACCACGTCGGCCACCTACCCCTACGCCCAGCGGATCGACTGGAACACCGCGATCCAGGACTCCTCCACGAGCGGCCGGCTGTTCCCGGAGCCGCGGCAGGACGTCACGTACCTCAGGAACTCGGTCAAGGCCACCGTCGACGCCTACACCGGTGAGGTGAAGCTCTACGCGTTCGACGAGTCCGACCCGGTGCTCAAGACGTGGAACAAGGCGTTCGGCGGCAAGCTCGTCAAGCCGCGCTCGGAGATCTCCAAGGAGCTCATGGACCACCTCCGCTACCCGGAGGACCAGTTCAAGGTCCAGCGCGACCTGCTCAGCCGCTTCCACGTGACCTCGCCGGAGGGTTTCTTCTCGGGCCAGGACTTCTGGGAGGTGCCGAAGGACCCGGCCAACCCGTCGGCCGACCAGCCGCCGTATTACATCGTGGCCAAGCTGCCGAACCAGGAGACCGCCCGGTTCCAGCTCACGGCGGCGGTGGCGCCGCAGAAGCGGGGCAACCTGGCCGCGCTGATGTCCGCGTCGTACGTCGACGGAAAGCCACGGTTCGAGGTCCTGGAACTGCCACCGAACACGGCGATCCAGGGCCCCAACCAGACGCACAGCAGCATGACGGCCATCGCCGACGCGCGAAGAGACCTGACCCAGTTCGCGTCGAGCAACTCTGACGTGATCTACGGCAACCTGCTCTCGCTCCCGGTCGCCGACGGCATGCTCTACGTCGAGCCGATCTACCTGCGGACGAAGAACGACAAGGCGTTTCCGCAGCTACAGAAGGTGCTGGTCGCCTACGGCCCGAAGTTCATGGCGTACGCCGACAATCTCGAGGCCGGCCTCGAGCAGCTCGTCAAGCAGGTGAGCGGCCAGGCCCCGGTCCCGTCGGCGGAAGGCGACCCGCAGCCGTCGAACCCGACGACCGGCGCCCCGTCCACGCCCGCGGTCCAAGAGGCGATCGTGGCGATGAACAAGGCGATCGCCGACCTCAAGGCCGCCCAGCAGTCGGGCGACTTCGAGGCCTACGGCAAGGCCCTCAAGGCCCTGCAGGACGCGATCGCCCGCTACGAGGAGGCCGTGAAGGCGGCCGGCGCGTCGGCGTCCCCGTCCGCGTCGCCGAGCACCGGGGCCTCGCCGGGGGCGTCGCCCGCGCCGGGCGCCACCCCGACGGTCAGCGTCGCCCCGTCGGGCTGACCTCCGTACCGCCACGGTTCGGGCGGGGTCGGCGCGAAGCCGGCCCCGCCCGACCTGTATCGAGCCGCCGGTGCCGGCTCTCCCCGATCCGCGCTCGGTCTGCTGCCGCCCGTCCGCGCCGCGCTTCTGTCGGTCGGCCGGCGCCGCCCGGTCCGTGGCTTGAAGCCGCGCTGCCCGGCCCGTGGCTTGAGCCTGAGGGTCGGTCCGTGGCGTGAGCCTGCGGGTCAGCCCGTGGCGTGAGCCTGCGTGGGGCTACGGCAGCGGCGTCGTGAAGGTCGGCTTCTTCGGGCGCCGGCGGCGGTCCGTGGCCTGAGCTTGCGGGGCCGGCGTTTCGCCCTCCTGCCGCCGGATACGGTCGTGGGCGGCCCTCAGCCGCCTGCACAGTGCGCATCGGCCCGACCGTGGATCCTGTCCCGCTTGCGGGTGAACCTCGTGCCACCGGTCCTTGGTCCGGGCTCGCGGGGCCTGACCTGCGGGCGCCCTCCCGCTCGTGGGTGATCTCCGATGCGCCGGGCCGGGCCGCCCGCTCCGGCTCCAGAGTGACCGCCGCCACGGCCCTGCCTGACGATTTGGAAGTCGGGACGAGCGTGCGCTAATGTGAACAAGCCGACGCGGGGTGGAGCAGCTCGGTAGCTCGCTGGGCTCATAACCCAGAGGTCGCAGGTTCAAATCCTGTCCCCGCTACAAACGCAGTAAGGTCAAGGGCCGTCTTCCCGATGGGAGGGCGGCCTTGATTGTTTTATCGCCCCTGGAGCGACGGAACGACCCGGGTGTCGGCCGTTGTCGGCTACGTCACATCCGATCGCTCGGGCCCTCGACGACCGTGGACGACGGCGCGCGCGAGGCCCGCCACAACCTGCGGACGATGCTGGCACAACGAGCAGTTCGACGGGACGATCACGTTCGCCGCCGACGGCACCTTCGCCGCGACGAACGGGCCCTACGCGGCGCTCGCCGACGGCGAGCGGAGCCTGCCGCCGGGGTTCGACAAGGCCACCGCCCGGATCGATATGACCGGGCGGTGGCAGTCGACCGGGCTGCATCCCGGTCGGGCGGACGATCGGAAGATCGTCGTGCGGGCGATGTTCGACAAGGCGCCGGAGATCGTGATGACCGTGCCCTACGCGGCCCGCTTCGCCGGCCGCTACGGCTACCGCAAGTGCACGACCTGCGCCGCCGTCAGCCCCGCATCGTCGCGAAGCTGATTTCAGCAGGCGCCGTTGCAGGCCAGGACCTTGAGCCGGTCCAGCGCGCCGTTCCACTGGTTGGAGTCGCCGGCGAACGGGCCGCTGCTGGAGTACTGCCAGAACGACCAGGTCGGGGCGCCGGCCGGCAGGGTGCCGGGGGAGCTGCTGTAGCGGGCGAGCCAGAGCGGGCTGTTGGCCCAGAAACCGCTGTAGTTGCCGGTGCACGTCGTCCACCAGTCGGTGGTCGTGTAGATGACGGCCCAGCGGCCGGTCCGCGTGTGGTACTGGTTGAGGAACGCCCGGATCCAGCTCACCATCGCGGACTGCGAGAGGCCGTAGCAGGTGGCGCCGTAGGGGTTGTACTCGATGTCCAGGGCGCCGGGCAGGGTCTTGCCGTCCTTCGACCAGCCGCCGCCGTGCGCGACGAAGTAGTCGGCCTGCGCCGCTCCGCCGGAGTTGTTCGGGAGCGCGAAGTGGTACGCGCCGCGGATCATGCCGATGTTGTACGAGCCGTTGTACTGCTGGGCGAAGTACGGGTTGGTGTAGGACGTCCCCTCGGTCGCCTTCACGTAGGCGAAGCGTGAACCGGCGTTCCACTGCGCGGTCCAGTTCACGTTGCCCTGGTGGCTGGACACGTCCTGGCCGTAGGTGACGGTGGCAGCAGATGCCGGGCTGCCGGTCAGAACCGTGGTGACCAGCGCGGCCGCCAGGGACAGTGCCGCCAGTGCGCCAAGTCGTCGATGGGTCACGGTGCGCCTCCTCGAGGTGATCGGCACCGGCACGACCGGTCCGGCCGTGCCGTGCGCCGGGGTGGCTCCAGCCGGATCGGCAAAGAACTTCGCCGATTAGTTCACGATCGTCGGAAATTTTCAATAGACAAACATCGAACTCTTGGGCGAGGCCGGGTGCGCTAGGGGATCGACCAGGATCGTTGGAGCGATGTCAACTGGGCGATTTGTTGCGATGGGCCGCCTATGCCGGGAATACTTGCACGGGCTTTTCTGCGATCGGCCGGTGATCTAGGCTCGCTCGATTGTCGTCAATACGGCGGGGGAGCGTGCGGCGATGCGTCGCGTGATTCGTGCGGTACTGGCCGGGTTCGTCGCGGCGGCGATCGGCGTTCCGGCCCTCGCCGAGCCGGCGGCCGCCGCCGACGGCGACCTGAAGGTCCTCGGCCTGCCGCAGGCCGAGTCCTACCGCCTGGACGGGCAGAAGCTCACCATTCCGCTGCAGATCACCAACACCGGCACGGCGCCGATCAGCTCCGGCTGGGTGGCCGTCACCGCTGACTTCGGCCTGACCGCGGTCGCCTACCAGGGCTGCCGCCTGGCCGATTCGGGCTTCTTCACGAACCGGCAGTACTGTCCCCTGAACCAGGAGCTGCGCCCCGGTCAGGTCCTGACGTTCGTCACCATCCAGGACGGGGCACGCACCGACGGCCTGCGGATGGCCGTGGAGTCGTATGTCGTGCCCAACGCCGACCTGGCCGTCTCGATCGGCGCCCCGGACGCGGGGGCGGTCGAGCAGACGGGTGGGCCCGCGTTCGCGTGGGTGGCCGGCACTCCGGGTCCGACCTCATCCCCGGTACCGAGCTGGTACTTCACCGTCAAGACCGGCGCACAGGAGAACGTGGAGGGAATCGGCGGAACCATCCGGGGCAAGCGCGGGGACGTGGTGCCGCTGGAGGTCGGCATCCGTAACCTCGGCCCGGCCGCGATTCTCCCGCCCAGCGACTCGCCGATGTTCAGGTATCGCATCGCCGTCCCGGCCGGCACCGAGCTGGTGAAACTGGAGCCCGCGGACCCGGAGAACCCGAGCTGCCGCCAGTTCGGCGATCTGCCGCCGAACACGCAGGAATGCGCCGTCCTCGACGGCCGTCCGTTCATGCCCGGCACGGAGACCGGAAAGGTGACGCTGCACGTCAAGATCACGTCGCCCACGCCCGGAACCGGCGGCGTGACCGTGCGGAACAAGACGACGCCCATCACCGTCGAGGTGCTGCCCGCCGCGAGCCCCTCGGCCAGCCCCTCGGTCAGCCCTTCGGTCAGCCCCTCGGCGAGCGGGGCCCCCGGCGGTCCTCTCCCGGTCACGGGGACGAACATGCCGCTCCTCGCCGGGATCGGCGCGGCCCTGATCGCGGCCGGGATCGCCCTGCTGGTGCTGTTCCGGCGCCGCCGGGTCGTGCTGACGAACACCGGCGACTGACCAGCGGCTCATTGGCTCCGGCCGGGACCCGGCAACGGCCGCCGGCGCGTGCGCGAGCGGGGCCGTTGCCGGGCCAGGGCCCGCGCCGACGCACCGGTTGGCGTCGCCGGCCGGTCGGGCGCCGCCGGGTCAGGTGAGTGTGCAGGTCACAGCGGGTGCCGTGTTGGTGGTGTTGTTCCAGGAGGCCAGGAAGCCGAGCGAGGTGGAGGCGCCGGGGGCGACGGTGCCGTTGTACGTCACGTTGCGGGCCGTGACGGTCGCCCCCGACTGGGTCAGCGTGGTGTTCCACGCCTGACTGACCTGCTGGCCGTTGGCGAAGGTGAAGGTCGTCGTCCAGGCCGACGAGGCGGTGGCCGAGGTGTTCGTCACCGTCACCTCGGCTTGGAACGCGCCGCCCCACTGGGAGATGACCCGGTAGGTCGCCGTGCACCGGGACCCGCCGGACGAGGGGGACGCCGAGGCTGAGGGGGAGCGGGACGAGGACGGCGACGCCGACGGCGAGGCGGACCGGGACGGGGACACGGACGGCGACGCGGACGGTGACGTGGACGGCGACGGAGGTGTGGCGCCCAGGGCCTGGGTCAGCGCCGGGTACCAGCGGTCGGCCATCTTCTGGAAGCCCGCGTCATTCGGGTGTACCCCGTCACCGGTGTCGGCGACCGCGTCGAACCCCGTCCACAGGTCCGCGACGGTGATCGGCGACTGGGCCGTGGTGAGGCCGGCCGCCCAGCCCGGGATGGCGTTGTTCAGCGCGATCACGTCGGCCGGGCAGGTGGCGCAGGCGGCCTGGCTCATCGGGATGATCTGCGCCACGATGATCTTGACCGCCGGGTTCTGGGCGCGCATCTGACCGACCAGCTTCGTGAACGCCGTCAGCTTGGTGGCGAGGGGGATGTAGCCGCCCCACATGTCGTTCGTGCCGAGGTGCATGAGGATGACGTCGGGCCTGGCCGCGGCCAGCCACGGCGGCAGCTGGTTGTTGTCGGCGATGCCGGTCGCCGAGTAGCCGCCGTGACCCTCGTGGTCGAAGTCGTAGGTGTAGCCCGGATTGCAGCCGCCGCCGTCGGAGACGCCGCCGACGAAGTCGATGTTCGTGTAGCCGCTGGTCTGCAGCCGGTGCCAGAGCTTGGCCCGCCAGCAGCCGGGGCCGGCGGTGATGGAGTCGCCGAGCGGCATGATGCGCACGGGCGCCGCCGCGGAGCGGGCGGGCCGGGCGGGCTGGACGAGGACGAGGGCGACCGCGACCAGGAACGCCGCGATCAGGGCAGGAAGGATCGATCTGCGAAGCACGGGGAGACTCCTCATGGAGACGGACAGGCGTGGTCCGCCGACGCAGTGCGCCGGCCGGGCTCCCACGGCATCGCGCTGCGTCGATGCTACCGCGACCCGGACCCGGCGCCATTCCCCGGAGGCGCTCGGGGAGAGCTCAGAACAGGGTCGGCTGGCCGGCCGGTTCCGGCTCGGGGAGTGCGGGCAGGTCGGGGACGGCGGCGCGGACCTCGCCGTGGAAGCGGCGGGCCAGCTCCGGGGCGTCGGCGTTGTCCGGGGTGTGGATGAACACCGTCGGGGAGCGGCCCTCGCGCAGCCAGGCCGCGACCCGGGCGACCCAGGGCTGCCAGCCCGCGACGGTGCGGGCCTGGTCGTCGCGGCCGAGGTACCGGATGATCGGGTGGCCCGTGAGGGCCTCGGAGCGCAGCGGGAGGCGCGGCTTCTTGGTCCAGGCGTCCCGCTCGGCGTCGCTCGTCGGCGGGGTCTGGAAGAACGCCGTCGTGTCGAACGGGACCCACTCGGCGCCCGCCCCGGTCAGCACCGCCGCCAGCTGGGCCGTTGCCTGCGGCTCGGTGAAGAAGGCCGGGTGGCGGACCTCGACGGCATACCGGTGGTTCGCCGGCAGGCGGCGCAGGAACGCCGCGAGCGCGCCGGTGTCGGCGGGGCCGAACGAGCCGGGGAGCTGGATCCACAGTGCGTGGGTCCGCGGGCCCAGCGGCTCGATCGCGTCGAGGAACGCGTGCAGCTCCTCGGCGCCGCCCGTCAGTCGGCGTTCGTGGGTCACGGTCCGCGGAAGTTTCAGCACGAACCGGAAGCCGGGCGGGGTCTGCTCCGCCCAGGCCGCCACGGACGATCGGGCCGGGGTCGCGTAGAAGGTCGTGTTGCCCTCGACGGCGTTGCACCAGCCGGCATACGTGCGCAGGGCCGGCGCCGGGAACCGCCACGCCTTGTGCGTCCACATCGCGCAGCCGACATGAAGACGCATGCCGCGACCCTACGCGACCACCCGGTCCGCCGGTCTGGGGGTGGGCCGGGGTTTCGTCACCTTCGACGGCCACCAGAACGCCGGGCCCACGCTCATCGTCAGGGCCGGGATGAGCAGGGTGCGGACGATCAGCGTGTCGAGCAGGACGCCGACGGCCACGATCGTGCCCAGCTGCAGCGGGCTGACCAGTGGGATCACCGTCAGGACGGAGAACGTGGCGGCCAGCACCAGCCCGGCGCTGGTGATGACGCCGCCGGTGACCGCCAGGGCGTACTGCGCACCCTCCCGGTGTCCGAGCCGCACCGCCTCCTCCCGGGTGCGGGTCACCAGGAAGATCGTGTAGTCGACGCCCAGCGCCGAGAGGAACACGAAGCCGATGAGCAGCATGCTGGGGTCGATCCGGGGGTGGCCGATGGCCTGGAAGACCAGCGAGGCGATGCCCATGCCCGCGAGGTACGACAGCGCCACGCTCAGCGTCAGCAGCAGCGGCGCGACCAGGGCCCGCAAGAGCAGGATCAGCACCAGGAAGATGACGCCCAGGACCAGCGGTATGCCCAGGTAGTTGTCGCGGTCGGCGGCCACGCGGGTGTCGAGCTGCGTCGCCGTGGCCCCGCCGACGAGCGCGTCGGCGCCCGGCACGCCGTGGACGGCGGTGCGGAGCCGTTCGATGGTGCGCTCCGCCGCGCGGCTGTCGGGCGGGTCGGACAGGATCGCCGAGAACTGGGCCCACTGCCCGTCCGCCGACCGCTCGGGCGGGCCGACCGTCGCCACGCCGTCGATCCGGGCGGCGGCGACCACCGCGTAGATGCGGTCGGCCCGCGCGATGACCGTGGCCGGCGACGACTCGCCCGGCGGGAAGTGCGCGGCGACGATCCGCTGGCCCTCGATCGAGCCGACCTCCTTGACGTAGATGTCGCTGAGCGTCAGGCCGGTCCGCAGGCCGAGCGTGCCCAGGGAGAGCGCCGCCAGTGCGATCGCCGTGAACACCCAGATCAGGGCCGGGCGGCGGCCGGCGCCGCGGGCGATGCGGGTCCACACGCCGTGGTCCTCGGTGGCCTCGCGGCCGACGGCGCCGGGGTTGAACCGCGGCACCCGCGGCCAGAACACCCACCGGCCGAGGACGAGCAGCACGGCCGGCAGCAGCGTCAGCATGGCCAGCATCGCCGCGCCGACCGCGGCCGCGCCGATCGGGCCGAGCGCGCGGGTCGGGTTCATCTCCGTCGCGAGCAGGCACATCAGCGACACGATGATCGTGCCGGCCGACGCCAGCACCGCCGGCAGGACCGCCCGCCACGCGATGCGCATCGCCTTGTGCCGGTCGTCGTTGCGGCGCAGCTCCTCGCGGTACCGCGCGATGAGCAGCAGCGCGTAGTCGGTGCCGGTGCCGAAGACGAGCACGGTGAGGATCTGGGCCGACTGGCCGTTCACGACGATGCCGGCGTGCTCGGCGAGCAGGTCCACCACCGCGGTCGCGACCTGGTTGGCCAGGCCGACGGCGAGCAGCGGGACGATCCACAGGACGGGGCTGCGGTACGTCAGGAGCAGGATCACGGCGACCGCGATGATCGTGATGAGCAGCACGGTGGTGTCGAGCCCGGCGAAGGCCTCGTCGAGGTCCGCGGACGCGCCGGCGGGGCCGGTGATGTGCACGGCCAGCCCGGCGGGCGGGTTGGCCTCGACGACCTCCCTGACGTGCTTGAGCGCGTCCGCGAGCGCGGCGTCGTCGCCCGGCGCGGCCGCCACCGGCAGCGAGAACAGCGCCGCCTTCCGGTCGTCGCTGGTGATCACGTCGCTGACCTGCCGGTCCTGCGCCCACCGGGCCACCGCGTCGCGATCGTCGTTGATCTTGTCGGTGTCCGCCGAGGTCAGCCCGCCGTCGCGGGAGTACACGAGCACGGCCGGCACGGCCTCGCTGCCCGGAAACGCCGTCTTCGCCCGTTCGTAGTGCCGCGTCGCCTCGGCGCTGTGCGGCAGCCATGCGGCGCTGTCGTTCTGCTGGTGGTCGCCCAGTCTCGCGGCCACTGGTGAGAGCGCGATGACCCCGCCCAGCCAGAGCGCGAGCACGATCCACTTCGACACCCGACCCATGATGATCGCGTCCTCCCTATATCGCGATGTATCGTGAGCGGAGTAAAGCAGCGACCGTCGATACGCGTCAAGCGTGACGACCGGGGCCGGATCGTCGAAGCTGGGCGAGCGGGATGGAGGACGTGATGGGCGACCGGGTGATCAGGCAGCCGGAGCGGGTCATGCTCGACGGTCCGGTGGAGCGGCTCGAGGTGACGATCGTGGCCGGGCGGCTCAACGTCGTCGCCACCGAGGGGCCGCCGCGGGTCGAGGTCACGGCGATCGGCCGGAAGCCGCTCACGGTCCGTCACGACGCGGGCACCCTCCACGTCGGGCATCCGGGCCCGGCCCTGCGCCGCCGGGGCCGGCTGGCCGCCCTGTTCGGGCGCCGGTTCCGCACGGATGTCGCGATCGCGGTGCCGCCGCAGGTCGCCGCGGCCGACTTGACGGTACGGTACGGCTCCGTAGTCGTGTCGGGCCTGAAGGAGGGTGCGTCGGTGGACGTGGTGAGCGGGCGTGTGACGCTCCAGGGCCTGGGCGGCCGCACGGCGGTCACGATCGTGTCCGGCACCACCGAGGCCCTGGGCCTGGGCGGCGAGCTCGCCGTCGCGGCGATCTCCGGCGACATCAGCATCGGCGGCTCCGCGCCGCACCGGGCCGAGGCACGGGTCATCTCCGGCACGATCACCTGCGACCTGGACGATCCGGGCGGCGCCGACATCCGCCTGGAGGCCACCTCCGGCGGGATCGTGGCGCGCATCCCGCAGGACTGCGACCTCGACGTGCACCTGCGCGCGGTCAGCGGCCGGGTGACCGGTGGCTTCCCCGGGCTGGTGGCGACCGACCGGGCCGGCGACGGGTCGGTCGCCGGGGTGCTGGGCACGGGCGCGGGCCGGCTGCGGGCCGTCGTGGTCTCCGGCGACGTCGCGCTGCTCGCCCGGTCGTCCCAGGACCATCCGGGCGTGGCCCGGTGACGGCGGTCTTCAGCCACGGCCGGTTACGCCTGTACCTGCTGAAGCTGCTGGCCGAGGGGCCGAAGCACGGGTACGAGCTGATCCGGCTGCTGGAGCACCGCTTCCACGGGCTGTATGCGCCCTCGGCCGGGACGATCTACCCGCGCCTGGCCCGCATGGAGGCCGACGGTCTGATCGGGCACTCGGCGGCCGGCGGCCGCAAGACCTACGAGATCACCGACGCCGGCCGGGCCGAGCTGGTGGCCCGGTTCGGCGAGCTCGCCGAGCTGGAGCAGGAGATCCGCGAGTCGGTCGCCGACCTCACGGCCCTGGCCAACCACGTCGAACAGGGCGTCCGCGGCTCGATCCGCGACCTCAAGCGCGAGCTGCGGCAGGCCCGCAAGGAGGCCAGGCAGGGCTACCCGCGGGCCGCCGCGGGGGAGATCGAGGCCGCCCGGCCGCAGGAGCCGCCCGCCGTGCTCGAGTTCGACGACCGGCTCGACGAGTTCGTCGCCGAGGCCCGCCGGATGGCCCGCGCCGAAGGCGTCAGCCCGGAGGCGTTGCGCGCGGCGACCGTGGTCGTGGAGACGGCTGTCGAGCAGGTCCGGCGGCTGTTGGGCTGAGCCGTCCGCCAGGGGCGGGCGCGCACTCGCGTCATGTCGCGATCGTCGACACGACATGACGCGATCCTTGATTTCGTGTGCGTCGGCCTCGTCGAAGA
This sequence comes from Dactylosporangium sucinum, assembly GCF_014647515.1. Taxonomy (GTDB): domain Bacteria; phylum Actinomycetota; class Actinomycetes; order Mycobacteriales; family Micromonosporaceae; genus Dactylosporangium; species Dactylosporangium sucinum. The sequence goes on from NZ_BMPI01000016.1 coordinate 177,131, forward strand.
GCATGAGCGGGAATCGGGCGGCCGGCACAGCAACGTCCCCCTGGAGGTTCACGCAGTTGTCAGCCATTGGTGGTTATGGTTGGCATCTCGACCCGGCAGAGTCCTTGAGCTGTGCGCACTCGCCAGATCTGGTGGATCGGCCTGCTCGCCTTCTTCTTGATCAGCGCCGCCTGGGCGGTCGCCACGCCGTACAACGGCGCCTACGACGAGCACGACCACGTCGTCCGGGCGGCCGGCGTGGTGCGCGGTCAAGTGCTGGTCACGCCGGCGCGGGGGGTCAACGACGGGGGCTATCCGGTCGTGCCCCGAAGCCTCGTGCCGCCGAACGCGACCTGCATGATGATCGTCAACCCGCCGCCGGCCAGCTGCCTGGGCACCCCGCCCGACGACCGCAGCGCCGCGCCCGTCCACAGCCGGGCCGCGCGGTACAACCCGGCCTACTACGCCATCGTCGGCTGGCCGCTGCTGCCGTGGCCCACGATGGGCGGCGTCATCGCCGCCCGGCTCCTCAGCGCGCTGCTGTGCGCGGCGCTGCTCGCCACCGCGTGGACCCTCGCGCTGTCGCTGAAGCAGCGCCGCTTCCTGCCGCTCGCCGTGCTCTTCGCGGCCTCGCCGATGCTCACCGCACTCGACGCGCTGGTGAACCCGAGCGGGCTGGCGATCACCGCGGCCGTCCTGCTGTGGGTGGTGCTGCTGCGCCGCTACGGTGACGACGAGGAGCCCGACGAGCCGGTCCGGCGGCGGCTCGCGTGGGTGGGCGCGCTGGCCGGGGCGCTGGTCGTGCTGTCCCGCCCCGAGGGGTTCGTCCTCGTCGGCGCGGTGGTCGCCGTCGCCTGGGTGGCGTTGGGTGTACCGCGGCCGCGCCGGATCCCGCCCGCCGCGTTGATCGTCGCCGGGGCCACCGCCCTCGCCCTCGGCTGGTCCTGGATCTCCCGCGTCGCCGAGTTCGGCGCCGCACCGACCCCGGTCGACGCGCCGATGCGCAACATCCTGCGGACGATCGTCGAGTCGAACATCGACTACTGGATGCGCCAGACGATCGCGCTGTTCGGCTACGGCACGATCGGGCTGCCGCTGTGGCTGTACCTGGCCTGGGCGGCCGTGCTCGGCGGGCTGCTCGCCGCCGGGTTCGTCCGGGCCGGCCGGCGCACGGCGCTGGTGATCGCCGGCATCCCGCTGGTCTGCGTGGCCGGCGGCATCGCCGCCGACCTGGTGATGTCCGGCATCGTCGGGTACTGGATGCAGGGCCGGTACTTCCTGCCCCTGTGGGCCGGCGCGTTCCTGCTCGCGGCCTGGGCGATCGGCGACGTCGGCGACCGGCCGCTGGTGCACCGCTCCTACGCGGCGGCGGTGACGGTGTGGGCGCTGGTCCACACGGCGTCGCTCACCATCGGCATCATCGGCTACGCCGCCGGCCGGCGGCCGCGCCCGGCGGGCTCGCCGCCGACGGTGCTGGAGTGGCTGCCGCCCGGCGGCATCGCCGTTCCGGCCGCGCTGCTGCTCCTCGGGATCGTCGCCGCGGCGGTGCTCACCGGGCGCAGCCTGCGGCCGCCGGCCCCCGCGCCGCCCCGCGTGACACCCTTGCCGGAGACCGTCGATGTCGCCGCCTGAACCGCGTTCGCGGCTGTGGGGCTGGTGGTGGGCGTACTTCGTGGCCTTCTTCCTCGTCGCCGGCGGCTGGGCGATGGCGCTGCCGGCCAACGGCACCTACGACGAGAAGGACCACATCGCCCGGGCGTACGCCGTCGTCAGCGGTCAGCTCACCACCCGGCAGACGGTCGTCGACCGGCGCGACGACGTGCGGCCGGCGTTCCTGGTGCCGGCCAGCCTGCTGCCGCCGAACAGCAACGTCGACTGCACGTGGTCGCCGCGCCCGGCCCGCTCGGCGGCCTGCCAGACCTGGACCACCAGCCGGGCGCTCACGCTCACGCCGAGCGGCGCCGCGAAGTACAGCCCGGTCTACTACCTGCTCGTCGGCGGGCCGCTGCTCGCCGCGCCCGACCTGACCGGCATCGTCCTGGCCCGGCTCCTGTCCGTGCTCGTGACGGCCGCCCTGCTGGCCGGCGCGATCGGCGCGGCGCTGCGGCTCGGCAGCCGGCTGCTCGCCATCGGGGTCGTGCTCACCGCGACGCCGATGGCCGCGAACCTGGCCGGCTCCGTGAACCCCAACGGCGTCGAGATCGCCGCCGGCGCCGCCGTGTGCTGCGGGCTGCTCGCGCTGCTGCGGGCGCCCGAGGGCCGGCTCGGCGACGGTACCGTCCGGCGCCTGCTCCTGCTGGTCGGCGCCGCGTCGTTCGTCCTGCTGACGGTCCGGCAGTTGGGCCCGCTGCTCCTTCTGCTCATCGTGGCCGCGTGCGCGGCCCTGGCCCGGCCGGGGCGCATCGCCGGGATGTGGCGCCACCACGGCGCCGTGTGGCTGGTCGTCGGCTCGTGGGTGGCCGGGCTCGCGGCATCGGCGGGCTGGATGGCGTACTCCGGCCTGGCCGACGTGGCGACGGTGGCCCGCGACGCCCGGCACTACGGCGTGGCGGAGGCGGCCCGGCTGCTGCTCACCTGGCGCGTGCCCTTCTACCTCAAGCAGTTCGTCGGCCAGTTCGGCTACGGCGAGACCAGCCCGTCGGCGGTGGTCGCGGCCGTCTGGTACCTGCTACTGGCCGCGCTCACGGTGCCGAGCCTGATCTTCGGCGGGCGGCGGCTCACCCTGGTCGCGGCCGGCCTCGGCGCGGCCTCGATCGGCCTGCTCGTCGCGCTGGAGATCTACTACCTGCCGGTGGTCGGCTGGTTCGCCCAGGGCCGCTACGCGATGCCGGCCGCGGTCGGCGTGGTGCTGTGCGTGGCAAGCGACGGGCGGTTCGAGCGGTGGCTCGCCGCCCGGCGCCGGCTGCGCGCGTTCTGCGGCGGCCTGACCGTGGTGGCCGGGTTGATCCACGTGTACATGCTGGTCGTGGCCATGACCCGGTTCCAGGCCGGGCCGGGCGCGCCGCTCGACCCGTTCGCGGGGGCCTGGCAGCCGCTGCTCGGGCCGCTGCCGCCGCTGTTGGCGACGCTGACCGGGGTGACGATCTTCGCCGTGCTGGCGGCGACGATGGGGGCGGCCGCCCGGCCGCTGATGGCGGTGCCGACCCTGCCCGGCGTCGGGTCGCCGCGCGGCGGGATGGCCGCGGCGTAACGGCTTCGGCGCCGTCCGGCCCCGCATCCACCGGGGCCGGACGGCGCGGATCACGGGGTCAACCGAGGTCGGCGCAGGACGACTCGTGGGGCAGGAGCGGGCGGAAGGCCACCGACCAGGAGGTGCCATCCGAGGTCCACGGGGTGCGGGCGTTGGCCGACCGGGCCGCGGCCAGGATCGCCGTTGTCTGGCCGGGCTCCGACGTCACGCAGTGGACGTCGGGGAGATCGCCGACCGGGGCGCCCGGGAGCGCCGGGCCGGGCCAGGCGACCGCAGGCGGGTCCTTGAGCACCGGGTCGCTCGTCGCGATCCACGGGCCGGCCACCACGGCCAGCTGCTTCGGCTCGTAGGGCTGCGGCTGGTCCTTCGTCTTGAGCGTGCCCGGCAGGTCGGTCAGCGCGTCGACCAACTGCTGCATGCGGCCGCGGGCCGCGCGCTGGGCGTCGGTGAGCATCTCGGTGCCGCCCGCGCCCAGTGCCTCGACCGTCGTGCGCTGGAGGCCGGCGTTGGTCCGCACGGTGATCTCGGTCGACGGGGCGTCGGCGACGGCCGGCATGCCGAAGTCCTGCTCCTGGCCGACGCCGGCGTCGACCGCCAGGTCGGTCAGCTTGGCCACGCCGTCGGCGCCGACCCGCTGGACCTGCACGTTGGGCAGGGCCGGGCCGGGATAGACGGCCGGGATCGGGCCGATCGTGATCGCACGGCCGTCGCCGTAGACGGTCAGCACCGGGAACGACGTCACCAGCGACTCGACGGGGACGAAACCACCGGTCACGCGGACCTGGAGGACGATGTCGTCGGGCGCGAACGACGGGGACGGCGCGGACGGGCCGGCGGGCTCGGCGCAACCGGCGGCCAGCAGGGCGGTGGCCAGCAGCAGGCGGGACAGCTTCATGACGATCTGACGTGCCTGGCCGGCGCCGGGTTCCCGACAGGATTGAAGCCGTCCGGATCGGGAAGAGCCGCCGCCATGCCAGCGAAAAAGCAGAAGGCCACCGGCCCCGCCGACACCGAGAGCCAGCCGTGGCTGCACCAGCAGGGCCGGGAGATCCAGCGGTTCGGCACGATCCGGCAGTTCCCGGTCGCGCTGTCCATGGACGCCCGCATGTACTCCTGTGAGCGGCTCAACCAGGTTCTCGCCGACACGCAGATTCTCTACTCGCTGTACAAGAAGCATCACTGGCTCATGCGCGGGCCGACGTTCTACCAGCTCCACCTGCTGCTGGACAAACACGCCGACGAGCAGATCGAGCTCGTCGACTCCCTCGCCGAACGGGTCCAGACGCTGGGCGGGATCGCCGTCGGCGACCCGCGGCACGTCGCCGAGCTGACCCGGGTGCCCCGGCCGCCGGACGGTGCCGAGGAGGTGCCGGCGATGCTGTCCCGCCTCCTGGAGGCGCACGAGATCGTGCTCAGCGAGTCGCACGACGCCGCCGCCCGGGCCGCCGAGATGGGTGACGACGGCACCAACGACCTGCTGGTGTCCGACATCATCCGCACCGGCGAGCTGCAGGCCTGGTTCCTCGCCGAACATCTGGTCGAAACGCCGCTCGTGCGCGCCGACGAACCCGTGAAGGCCGGGGCCAACGGCAGGCGTTGATTGAAGGCGCTACCGTGTCGGCGTGACGAGGCATAACGAGTCGCAGCTGGGCGTCGACCTTGGCACCACGCACACCGTCGCCGCACTGACCGCCGCCGACGGTCGCAGCCAGCCGCTGCTGTTCGACGCCAGCTTCCTGCTGCCGTCGTCGATCTACGCCGAGGTCGACGGGCACCTGCTCGTCGGCAAGGACGCCGAGCGCAGCGCCCGGCTCGATCCCAGCCGGTATGAGCCCAACCCGAAGCGTCGGATCGACGACGGCACGGTGCTGCTCGGCAGCCGGGAGTACGCGGTCTCCGACCTGCTCGCCGCGCTGCTGCGGCGCACGGCCGACGAGGCGTCGCGGGTGCTCGGGATCATGCCGGTGCGCACGGTGCTGACCTATCCGGCGAACTGGGCGACCCACCGCCGGTCGGTGCTGGCCGACGCGGCGTCCCGGGCCGGCATGCCGTCGCCGATCCTCGTGCCGGAGCCCATCGCGGCCGCCGCGTACTTCACGAGTGTGCTCGGGCGCGGCATCGCCCCCGGCGGCCACCTCGTCGTCTACGACTTCGGCGGCGGCACGTTCGACACGACCGTGCTGCGCCGCCGGCCCGACGGCGGCTGGGACGTGCTGGCCAGCGACGGCCTGCCCGACGTCGGCGGCGTCGACCTCGACGCGGCCATCGTCGGCCACGTCGGGCAGTCGCTGACGCTCACCGACGGGGGCAAGTGGCGCCAGCTCATGGAGCCGTCCGACGAGACCGGGCGGCGGCGCAGCCTGCTGCTGCGCGAGGACGTGCGGCAGGCCAAGGAGCAGCTGTCGCGCACCTCGTCGGCCGGCATCCACGTGCCGCTCTTCGACATCGACGTGCACCTGACCCGGTCGGAGTTCGAGCAGCTCTCCCGGTCGTACCTGGAGCGGACCGTCGACCTCACCGTCGGCACCCTCCAGCGGGCCGGCGTGCGGCCGGACCAGATCGGCGGGCTCTTCCTGGTCGGCGGCTCGAGCCGGATCCCGATGGTCAGCACGCTGCTGCACCAGCGGCTCGGCATCGCGCCGACGCTGATCGAGCAGCCGGAGCTGGTGGTGGCGCTGGGCAGCGTGCTGGCCGCCATGCCGCCGCGCCCGCCGTTCCCGCCCGGCCCGCCGGGTCCGATGCCGCCGCGCCCGCCGGGCTTCGGCGCGCCGATGGCCGCACCCGTGTCCGGGGTGGGGCCGCAGATGCCGGTCTCCGGCATCGGCGGGCCGGTCTCGGGGCCGCCGGCGTCGATGTCCGCACCGATCGGCGGGGCGTCGCCCGTGTCGCCGCCGGTCGGGCCGTCGTCCGCGCCGCCGGTGTCGGCGCCGCCCGGCGTCCCGCCGGTCTCCGGTGGCCCGGCCGCGTTCCCCACGCCGGCGACCGCCGCGTTCGGCGCGGCCGGCCCGCCGTCGACGGCGGCCTTCGGTGCGCCGCCGCCGGCGTTCGGACCGCCGGGCGCGCCGTCCGTCGGCGGGCCGCCCTCCACCGCCGCATTCGGGGCGCCGGGCGCGCCGATGCCTCCGCCGGGCGTCGTGACCGCGCGGCCGACCACCGGCGGGTCGGGCGGCAAGCTCGCCCTCGTCCTCGGCGTGGTCGTGGTGCTGGTGCTCCTGCTCGGCGCCGGTGGCGTGGCCGCCTGGCGGGCGGTCAGCAAGGACGACCCGGACAAGGCCGGCAACAACAGTGCCGCCGGCAACCGCGGCGCCACGGGCGACAACGCCGGCAACACCGGTGGTGGCGGCGCGACCGGACCCGCGAACACCAAGAACGCGCAGCCGGGCGCCGACAAGCAGACCGTCGACGTGAACAAGACGGTCTGGTACGGGCCCTACAAGCTGACCTTCAGCAAGGTCACCTACGACTTCGCCGCCGAGGACCACAAGCTCTCGACCGAGGTCCTGGTCGAGAACCTCGGCTACCGGGACCAGACGCCATACGTCAACATCGTCCTCAGCGTCGGCGGCCAGCAGTTCAACGGTTCGTTCCGGGAGAACACCACCGTCGCCGCCGGCCAGAAGAGCAGCTACAACGTCGACTTCCCGATCTACGACAAGCTCAAGGGCACCATCGCGTCGGGTGAGCTGATCATCGGCGACGGCGACGAGTCCCAGGCGAAGATCCCGCTGTCGGGCACCGGTGCGGTGATCGCCTTCGAGCCGGTGAACGTCCTCAAGGACAAGAAGCTCGCCGTGCGCGACCTCTCGGTCACGTTCACCACGTGCGACATCCGCGGCGGCTTCTTCGACTACAACGGCCAGGCGAAGAAGGGCTATCGCACGGTCACGTGCAAGGTCGACATCCAGTACACCGGCGGGAGCAGCCACTACGTCGGCGGCGACAACTTCCGGCTCGGGCAGCCAGACGGCACCGAGGTCGGTCCGACGGTCGCGCCGAACGAGGCGCTGTCCGACGGCAAGGTCGCGGTCGGCACCGATCTGGGCTTCCAGATCAAGCAGGACGCCTCCGGCACGTACAAGCTGCGCCTCGTCGACGTGCACGACAAGACCAGGACCGCGGCCGACGTGGTCGAGGTCGACCTCGTGATCAAATAACCGCGCCGATCTTGCAGTTGTGGTGCCGGGACGCGCCGTCGATGTCCCGGTTTGTCAGGCACCACAACTGCAAGATCGACGCGGTGGGGCTAGCGGGCGCCGCCGTTGACGTACAGGGTCTGGCCGGAGACGTAGGAGGCCTCGTCGCTGGCCAGGAAGGCGATGACGGCGGCCACCTCCTCGGGGCGGCCCACCCGGCGTAGTGGGGTGCGCTCCGCGGCCTGCGCCTGGTGCTCCTCCGGGGTGCTGCCGACCCGCTCGGCCGTGGCGGCCGTCATCGCGGTGGCGATGTAGCCGGGGGCGACCGCGTTGACGGTGATGTTGAACGGCCCGAGCTCGATCGCGAGCGTCGCGGTGAGCCCCTGCACGCCGGCCTTCGCCGCGGCGTAGTTGACCTGGCCGCGGGCGCCGAGCGCGGAGCGGCTGCTGAGGTTGACGATCCGTCCGTACCGCTGCTGCACCATGCTCTTCTGCGCCGCCTGCGTACACAGGAACATGCTGGTCAGGTTGGTGCCCAGGACCGCGTTCCACTCGTCGACCGGCATCTTGAACAGCAGGTTGTCCCGCGTGATGCCGGCGTTGTTGACCAGCACGTGCACCGCGCCGATCTCGGCGAAGACGGTGTCGACCTGGTCCTTGTCGGTCACGTCGCAGCCGAGCGCGAGCCCGCCGGGCAGCTCGTCGGCGACCTTCTGCGCCTTCGCCGCGTCGAGGTCGAGCACGACGACCCGGGCGCCCTGCTCGGCCAGCAGCCGCGCGGTGGCCGCCCCGATGCCCTGCGCGCCGCCGGTGACGACGGCGGTCCTGCCCGCAAATCGCATGCCGTTCACCTTTCCACCAGTACCGCGGAACCCTGACCCACACCGACACACATGGTCGCCAGCCCCCGCGTGTCCCCGGTGCGCCGCATGCGGTGCAGCAGCGTCGTGAGGATGCGGGCGCCGGAGCAGCCGAGCGGGTGCCCGATCGCGATCGCCCCGCCGGACGGGTTGACGATCTCGGGATCGAGGCCCAGGTGGTCGACCACGGCGAGCGCCTGCGCGGCGAACGCCTCGTTGAGCTCGGCCTGCTGGAGGTCGCCGACCTTCCACCCGGCCCGCTCGAGCACCTTCTGCGTGGCGGGGACGGGCCCGATGCCCATGACGTCGGGGTGCACGCCGGCGGACGCCCCGGCCACGTACCGGCCCAACGGCTCCAGCCCGCTCCTGCGCAGCGCTTCCTCGCTCATGAGCACCAGCCCGGCCGCGCCGTCGTTGAGCGGCGAGGAGTTCCCGGCGGTGACGGTGCCGTCCGGCTTGAAGACGGTCTTGAGCTTGGCGAGCTTCTCCAGGCTGGTGTCGGCCCGGATTCCCTCGTCGTGCCGGACGCCGTCGACCTCGACGATCTCGTCCGCGAATTGCCCGGCGTCCCGCGCGGCGGCCGCGTTGCGGTGGCTGCGCAGCGCGAACGCGTCCTGCCGGTCCCGCCCGATGCGGTACCGCTGGGCGACCTCCTCGGCCGTCTCGCCCATGCTCAGCAGCCCGTGCAGCTCCTGCATGCGCGGGTTGACCAGCCGCCAGCCGAGCCGCGTGTCGGCGATGCTCATGCTGTTGGGCAGCCCGTCCTCGGGCCGGGGCAGCACGAACGGCGCCCGGCTCATCGACTCGGACCCGCCGGCGACGACGATCTCGGCCTCGCCCGACGCGATGGTCCGGGCGGCGACGGTGACGGCCTCCATCCCGGACGCGCACAGCCGGTTGACGGTCGCGCCCGGCACCGACTCGGGCAGCCCCGCGAGCAGCACGGCCATGCGGGCCACGTTCCGGTTGTCCTCGCCGGCCTGGTTGGCCGCGCCCCAGTACACCTCGTCGACCTGCGCGCCGTCGAGCCCGGCGGTGCGGACCAGGTCCCTGACCACGGCGGCGGCGAGATCGTCGGGCCGCACGTGTGAGAGAGCCCCACGCAACTTCCCGATCGCCGTGCGCCGGGCAGCCACAAAGTACACACTTCGCATGCCTAGAAACTAACACCGTTAGTTGTCCGTACGGCAGTGCGGTTCACCACGCCGGGAGTTGACCTTGGTGGATTTCCGCGGTCCCGGCGACGGAAAGTCACCAAGGTCAGGTCGGCTCGGCGCCCTGGACGGCGCGCCAGAGCCAGGCGCCCGAGGAGCGGCGGGACAGCAGGCCGGTCACCCGGTAGGGGAACCGCTCGACCGTCCCGTCCGCGGCGTGGGCCGCGCCGTCGGCCTCGGCGATCACGAAGGCCGCGCCCGGCAGGGCGTGGATCGTGGCCGCCGTGGCCTGCCAGGAGTACGCCTCCGGGCGCTCGAACAGCTTGGTCAGCAGCGCCCGGACGCCGTCGCGGCCGGTGGCCGACTCGCCCGCCTCCGAGCCCACGTACGTGATGTCGTCGTCGGGCAGGAAGCAGGCCAGCACCGCCTCCACGTCCTGGGTCAGGAAGGCCGCGCCCAGCCGGTCGACCATTTCGACAGGATCGCTCATGCGCCCTCCGCTGCGCTCCGGACGCCTTGATTCGCGGCCTCTCCGCTTCGCTCCGAGCCGCTCATGCGCCCTCCGCTGCGCTCCGGACGCCTGAGCGTTCAACT
>NZ_BMPI01000017.1 GCF_014647515.1 Dactylosporangium sucinum
CTGACGGCCGCGGTTTTGTGGGGGGTTCCCACCCCACACCCCCCATGCGTCGCTTCGCGCCGCACAAGAGCTGTTTCAGTGCTTGGAGCCGGTGCCATGACACCGAGTACTTACGGGTTTGCTGGCGTAGCGTACACGACCTGCACTTTCGTCGGATATTTCGCAGCTAGCAGCCGTGCGGCCTCGATATTCGACGGTGCGAGCGGGTCACCGAACGCTACCGGCAACGGCTGTCCGGCCCGCACGGCGGGTCGGTTCGGATGCTCCACATCGACAACGAGCATGCTCGCCTCGGGGTCGTGGACGAAGAACCGCACGGTCACGGGGCTGTCCACGACCAGGCGCTCCAGGTCGGCGTACGTGCCGCCCTTGCCGCCGGGGTACAGCAGCCGTGACCAGCCGGGGACGTGCCGGTACTGCCGCTGCAGTGTCGATGCACCGAGCGTCGCCGACCAGTTACGCCACGGGTTCCCCATGAGGTCGACGTTGATCGCGTTTCCGCCGTCGGGGTACATCCGCGCCATCAGCAGGGCGTCGCGGGCCGCCTCCGGAGAGCCACGATCCTTCCCGAGGGCGAGTTTGACGCCCGGTGCGACCGGCGTCGCGTGCCATTTGCCGCCGGCGACGGCCATTGCCAGTACCACCGGGAAAGCCACCGCCGCCCGCAGCGGCAGGCCTCGCCGGGGCAGCACCCGCGCCAGGCCGCCCAGCCCGGCCAGGCCGACCACGATGAGCAGGTGGAGCAGCTTGTCGAAGTAGTAGACCGGCCGACCGATGGTGGCGATCTGATACAGGCCCAGCCCGGCCGCCATCGCGAGCGCGACGCCCACGGCGAACAGCGCGGCCCGCTGGCTCGGCGCCCGCCGGTTCGCGAGCAGCCCGAGCGTCGCCAGTACCGCCAGTGCCAGCGTCGCCGGCCGGTCCACGACCCGCGCGGTCCCGTTCAGCAGCAGCTGCTCGCCGGTCGACGCCGCGGCGGCGGTCAGCGGCCCGATCGCGGCGACGGCGAGTGTGACGATCGCCACTAGCCAGGCCCACCAGTGCCGCCACAGCCGCGCGCGCCACGCCCACCAGGCGGCCACGATCCCGGCGTACGGCAGGAAGAGCGGATAGCTGAACGACACCCCCACCAGCAGCAACGCCACCGTCACGAGCTGCTCGCCGCCGCGCGTGAGCGGGCGGGCGACCAGCCCGGTGAGCACCACGGCGCAGGCGAGCCCGGCCATCTCGTTCGGGTAGCCACGGGACAGCACGGTGACCGGGTCGCCGAGCACGAGCCAGGCGGCGATGACGAACAGCACCGGCAGCAGGCGGGCGGGGCTCGCGCCGGGCCCGGCGATGCGCCGCGCGGCCCACAGCACCGCGAGCGCCAGCAGCAGGAACGTCCCGACGAGCAGCCACACCAGCACGTCCACGGAGGTCGCCGGCGCGCCGTTGTGCCCGGACGAGCGCACGAACCGGTCGAGCACCGCGTACGCGAAGTGCAGGCCCTGCGGGTAGTTCGCGATGCCCTGCCACTCCTCGTCGGGCACGAAGGGCCGCAGCGCCTCCGGCCGGAGGAAGGGATATCCGCCGATGCGGCCGATCACGTCGTACAGCAGGAAGTGGCGGGTGATGTCCTCCCCGGCGAGCGGCAGGCCGAGCCGGCCGCCGAGGTCGCGGGCGACGTACGGGACGAGCGTGACGGCCGAGACGCCGGCGGCCGCGAGGGCGAGCAGCCGCTCGACGCGCGGCTTCGGCGGCTTGGTCAGCCGCTTCGTGGCCGCCGCGACGAGCACCAGGACGGTCAGCGCGACGCCGGCGACGAGCGTCGGGTGCAGGTGCCCCGGCCAGTACGTGATCGCCAGCCCGAACAGGCACGCGGCGCCGAAGAGCTGGGCGCAAGAAACGACGAACCGGTCGAACAGGCCCACGCAGCCGCGCTGCACGGCCATCGTCCCGGCCAGCACCACGAACGGCAGGAGCACGTCGAGGTGGACGGCGTGCGTGGCGAGCGGCAGCAGCCAGGCCAGGGCAATCCCGCCGGCGATCCACATGCCTCGCTGCCCGGTCGCCGCCGGGATCTCGCTGGTCCCCTTCGGGATCACCGTCACCACAGCACGCTCCGTATCGGTCAGGGCACCGCTCCGCCGGGACGTGACGATATCGCGTTGTCCGGGTACGGTGCATTTGGCTTCCGGGGGTCGGCAATGCTGACTCACCGTAATCAACTGTTCGGAGATGGCCCCCGTGGGACTTCGGGGACTGTCGGGGACTATCGGGGAGTGGAGGCGTTGGCGAAGGGCGGCGTGGCGCGGCGCACGGGCCGTGGCCGGCGGGACCCGTTGTGGGCTCGCATTCTCGTCGTGGTCGGCTCGCTGTTGATGATCAGCGCGGGCACCACGTTCGTCCTGAAGGACGTCGTGTTCGGGTATGCCACCCGGAGCGTCCACAAGGAAGATCTGCTCCCCGTCGAGGACGGCAAGCGCGCCTCGGTCAGCGGCGCCAAGAACCTCCTGCTGATCGGCATCGACCCCCGCCCGAACCAGAACCCCACCGACTCGATCCGCTCGGACTCGATTCTCATCCTGCACATCCCGGCCAGTCACGACATGGCGTTCCTCATCTCCATCCCGCGTGACACCTGGGTGTCGATCCCGAAGTACAACAACGGGAAGCAGGCCTTCAACGGCGGCAAGGACAAGATCAACGGTGCCTTCGCCGCCGGCGGCAACGGCCTGACCGGCAAGGACCAGCGCAAGCACGGCACGACGCTGCTCGCCTCGACGATCAAGCAGAACTGGGGCGTCACCTTCGACGCGGCCGCGATCATCGACTTCGTGGGCTTCCAGGAGGTCGTGAAGGTGCTGGGCGGCGTGGACATGTACGTCGACCAGCGCACGGTCTCGGTGCACAACGGCACGGACGCGCAGGGGAACCACAAGGTCCCGTTCGAGCAGCGCGACAACGGCCGCGGCGGCACGGACCTCATCGCGATCAAGGGCGTGACCCCGAAGGTCTACGAGGTCGGCTACCAGCACCTGGCCGCCTGGGAGGCGCTGGACTTCGTCCGCCAGCGCGAGACGCTGCCAAACTCGGACTACGACCGCCAGCGGCACCAGCAGCAGTTCATCAAGGCGCTGCTGAAGAAGATCGCCAGCAAAGAGGTCCTGGGCAACCCGAGCAAGCTCAACAGCGTCCTGAGCGTGGTCGGCAGCGCCATGACCATCGACACGGGCCCGATCGGCCTGGACGACTGGATCTTCGCGATGCGCGGCATCGACGGCGACCGCCTGCTGACCCTGAAGACGAACAACGGCGGCTTCCACGCCTCGACGGAGCACCCGGGCGCCGAGGCCCTGGACCAGACGACGCTGGACCTGCTGGCGGCGGTGCGCGACAAGAACGTCCCGGCGTTCGTGACGGCCAACCCAAGCATCGTCAGCTCCAGCTGACCCACCCCGGGCCGGGGTCGCCGCCGCGCCGGCCGTGCCGCAGCGGGGCTGTGTACCGACGGGCTGGCCGCCGTGCTGTGAGCTGGGCGCCGGCGGGCTGGGGTCGCCGCCGCGCCGGCCGCGCCGCAGCGGATGTTGTGCACTGATGGCTGGTCGCCGTGCTGTGGGCTGGGCACCGGCGGGCTGGCAGCCGCAGTGAGCGCTGGGCGTCGGCGCGTCGGCGGCGCCCGCGGGCACTTCACCCGGGGCGCCGGCGGTCCGCTGTTTCACAGACGTTGGTCGATCTACCCTCGTCTTGATCTTCCGGATCGAGGGTAGATCGACCAACGTCTGTGGGTGGGGGGCCGGGCGCGCGTCGACGTGGGGTCGGGCTCGCCAGGCGGCAGCCGGGTCGACCGGTGCCCGGCAGGTAGCCGCCCCTCGCCAGTCCGGTTCCGAAATGTCCGATCCGGGCGTCCGGCGTCCCAGGTGTGGCGCCGCCCCAGCCTCTCGCGGCGCAACCGAGTCGACCGGCCCCATGATCGATGGAGACTTCTGGCTGCCCGGACGACCAGAACTCTCCATCGATCACGAAACCCCGGGCTCGATCGCCACCTCTACAGAAGCGTCATGGACGCCGCAGGGCCGCGAAGGCGTTGGTCGTAGTGCGCCATTTCGCACAAGTCGGAATTGTGATTTGCGACGCATTCCGGCAGGGAGGCAGCGGGTGGGAAATGGACAGCGCACCGGCTCGCGGAAGGGTGCGCGAGCCGGTGCGCTGTCGTCGACTGCGGCAGTCGGGGAGCGGATGGGTCCGCGACCGGGGAGGCCGCGCGTCAGTCCGTGATGGCGGACAGTTCCGTGCGCAGGGTGCGCAGCGCGCCCGCCAGCAGGCGCGACACGTGCATCTGCGAGATGCCCAGCTCGGCCGCGATCTGCGACTGGGTCAGGTTGCCGTGGAAGCGCATCGCGATGATCTTCTGCTCGCGCTCCGGCAGCTTGGCCAGCAGCGGCCGCAGGGCCTCGCGGTTCTCGACGTTCTGCATGTCGGGGTCCTCGCCGCCCAGCAGGTCGCCGAGGCCGGCGGCGGACGAGTCGGCGTTGTCGCCCGCGGGGGCGTCCAGTGACAGTGCGCGGTACGCCTGGCCGCAGTCCAGGCCCTCGATGATCTCCTCCTCGGAGACGTTCAGGCGCGCGGCCAGGTCGGCGACCGTCGGTGAGCGGCCCAGGTCCTGGGCCAGGTCGCCGGAGACCTTGCTGATCTCCAGGCGCAGCTCCTGCAGCCGCCGCGGGACGCGGACGTCCCAGCCCTTGTCGCGGAAGTGGCGCTTGAGCTCGCCCACGATCATCGGGATCGCGTAGCTGGTGAAGGCGGCGCCCCGCGCGGGGTCGTAGCCGTCGACGGACTTGATGAGGCCCAGGTTCGCGACCTGGACCAGGTCGTCGAAGTGCTCGCCGCGGTTGCGGAAGCGGCGGGCGAGGTACTCGGCGAGCGGGATGTAGAGCTCGATGAACCGGGCCCGGACGCGGTCGCGGTCGGGGCCGGCGGGGAGGTCGGCCATCAAGGACAGCAGCGCCTTGGCCTGTGCGTCGGTCGCGCGGGTGTTGCCGGAGTGCTCCTGCTGGCCGGCCGGTCCGGCGGCGGCGAGTGCGCGGTCGATGGCGTGGTCGACGGAGATGGTCACTGGTCAGACCCTTCTGGTGCGGGTGACCGGGCGACGGTGACGGGCACGCAGGGCGAACGCCCGCGCGAAGGGGTTGGGTGACGTCACCGGCCAGCGAGGGAGCGCTGGCGCCGGTCGGAGTCGCTCTCGGCGCCCGTTTCTTGAGCGCCGGTGCAAGACCTGCGAGGTTCACCGGGGACGATCCGCCGCTGCTGGACGGGGTCCCACAGCCCGTGGCCGGTTGATTTGACCGTTCGGACGATGTGAACGGAGCCGACTGTACTAGATCCCGCCGACGAACGCGAGATGAGCGCTCCCATGAGGTTGAAGCAGGTCGCTATATCACTGACCGTTCAGTAGTTCAATACGCTGAGTGTTCACAACTATTGGTGGTGCATTTCAGTTTGTAGTCGATCAGGTCCGTATCCCGATACCGGGGCTGCGTTTTGGCAGCGCGCAAGCTACCGTCTCACCGTGGCGTGCGCCTGTTTCAACATTGACTCGTGAGGTGCGGGTCGGGGCGCCGTCGCTAAGGAGTTACACGTGGCATCAGGCACGGTGAAGTGGTTCAACTCGGAGAAGGGCTACGGCTTCATCTCGCAGGACAACGGCGGCCCCGACGTGTTCGCGCACTACTCGGCGATCCAGGCCACCGGCTACCGCGAGCTGACCGAGGGTCAGAAGGTCGAGTTCGAGATCACGCAGGGCCAGAAGGGGCCGCAGGCCGACAACATCCGCGCGGTCTGACACACCCCAAGTCGTAGGCCGAGACCCGCTTCACGGCCGAAGGATTCGCAAGCCCCCGCCCGACCGGGCGGGGGCTTCGCAGTTCCCACGAACGGTTCTCCCGGGCAGCCCCGGGGACCCCCCCCGGGCAGCCGCCCGGGCAGTTCCCACGAGCGGTTCCCGGAGCGATTCCCCGACGCGACACCCGACCAATCGCCAACCGTCGGCCACCAACCGCCAGCCACCAACCGCCACCAACCGTGCAAGTTTCAGGCCAGCGCCGCCCGGGGTGCGTTGAAGACCTCCGGCGTGCAGGACTCGGCGTAGGCGTGATGGATCATGCGCAGCGCCCAGTGCATCCGCGGGCTGGCCGTCTCGGGGTGGTCGCCGAACTCGGTCGCGACGCGCGCCACACAGCCCTGCACGCCAATCCCGCGCAGGGTCATGGTCACCGCCGCGCGCACGTCCGCGTCGGCCGGGGACTGGGACATCTGCAACGTGGAGGCGAAGAGCGCTTCGGCGCGTACCGCTTCGAACGTGGACTCCATCGTGCACCTCCTGCTGACAATCCCTGCTGTGGTCCAGCTAACTCCGATCCGGGTGCCGGGGTGATCATTGTTCGGTTGCCAACTGGTTGTCCGCGACACCGAACTCACCGAGCAGGCCCGTCATCCGGAGCAGCCGGTGCACGGCCGGGCTGGTACCGGTGATGCGTACCCCTCCCTTGACGTCTGCTTTCGCGGCGACGAGCACCTGGATACCCGTCGAGTCCAGGAACGGCACGCCGGACAGGTCGAGATCGACCCGTTCCGGCCGGTATCGCCGGATGGCGTCGCGGAGGACCGTGATCAGCTCGGGGGCGCTGGTCATGTCCAGGTCTCCGGTGGCGGTCACGGTCACCGTGCCGTCCGCGGCGGGGGTGGCCAAGGCGGCGAAGGCGGTCATAGCTTCTTCGTGACTTTCACGAGCAGGCCGTCGCTGTCCACGTCGACGGCGTCGGCGAGGGCGGCGACGATCCGGAGGGAATGCCCGGAGGTGGTCAGCGCGTTGATGACCTCAGAAGCCTGGTCCCCGGGATGCGTGACTTCAATCACACACTGGTCCTCGTCGACGGTCGCCCGCACCTGAAAGGCGGCCCCGACCCTGACGTGGGCGATCACGTTCGCCCAGGTCTCGCTGATGATCAGGCCGACGTCCTCGCGTGCCTGCGCGGCGACGCCGAGGCCGTCCAGGGCACCGTCCAGCACGTGCCGGAGCGTGTTCATCCGGTCGAGGTCCCGTGGCAGGTCGACGGTCAGGCGAAGGTCCACATCTTCACTGTTACCGCTGGGGCGCCGCCGGAAACGTCAGGCGTCAGCCCGCGTACGCGAACTCTTGGGAGGCGAGGTCCTCGTAGGCCGACCGGATCATCTCCAGCGCCCACGACATGCGGGCGGCGGCGGTCTCCGGGTGCTCGCCGAACTCGCCGGCGACACGGGCGGTGCAGCCGTTGACGCCGAGCCGGCGCAGGGTCTGGGTGACCGCGGTGCGGATCTGGAGCGGCGTCGGCTGCTGTGAGGCCTGCAGAACGGAGGCGAAGAGGGCCTCGGCCCGGACCGTGTCGAACGTCGTGTTCATGTCAACCCCCCGGTTGCTGTGCTCCATGACACCATCCAGAGAACCGGCGCCCCGGTGCCGGTCAGGCACCCTTTCGGGTGCCGGACGGTAGCGCGCCGGGCCGCGACACGCACCGCACGCTGGAGCGCCAGGGCTTGCTCAGGGCACCGGCACGCGTTACCGTCGAGCCAGTCCCGCGGATGTCGGCAATCTGGCCGCCCGGGGACGACCTTCGCCACCGCGTGTCACGCTCTCGCAGGAAGCCAGCCAAGTCAGCGGCCACCGCACACGCAGCGCCCATCGCGCACAGCCGGTCACGCGAACCCAACCAGGCACCACCGAACACCGGCCGCGAGTCCCTTAGGAGGACGCCCATGGCCCCAACCGAAGTGTTGGATCGCACCACCCCCAAACAAAGCGCACAGAACAAGACCCGTCGCACGCGCTCGCGCAACCGCGACCACAGCCGCCCGGCCAACCAGCCGCAGCCGCCGAGCTCGTCCGAGGCCCGCGACGTCGCCGGCATCGTCGACGTCCACCGCGACAAGATGATCCTCCGCGTCGAGAGCTACCTGCCCAGCCCCGAGGACGTCGCCATCCCGGCGGCCATGGTCCGCAAGTACGGCCTGCGGCACGGCGACGCCATCACCGGCAGCGCCAACGGCTCGACCCTCACCCGGCTCGACACCGTCCACGGCACCGACCCGGAGTGGGCCCGCAACCGGCCCGAGTTCAGCAAGCTCACCGCGCTGTTCCCGCAGGAGCGCCTGCGGCTGGAGACCGGCCCGCGGCAGCTGACCACCCGCCTCATCGACCTGGTCATGCCGATCGGCAAGGGTCAGCGCGCGCTCATCGTCTCGCCGCCCAAGGCGGGCAAGACGATGGTGCTCCAGGCGATCGCCAACGCCATCGCCACCAACAACCCCGAGTGTCACCTCATGGTCCTGCTCGTCGACGAGCGGCCCGAGGAGGTCACCGAGATGCAGCGGTCGGTGCAGGGTGAGGTCATCGCCTCGACCTTCGACCGGCCGGCCAACGAGCACACCGGCGTGGCGGAGCTCGCCATCGAGCGCGCCAAGCGCCTCGTCGAGCTGGGGCACGACGTGGTCCTGCTGCTCGACTCCATCACCCGGCTCGGCCGGGCCTACAACAACGCGGCGCCCGCCTCCGGCCGCATCCTGACCGGTGGCATCGACGCCAACGCGCTCTACCCGCCGAAGCGCCTGCTGGGCGCGGCCCGCAACATCGAGAACGGCGGCTCGCTGACGATCATCGCCTCCGCGCTGGTGGAGACCGGCTCGGCCGGTGACACGGTGATCTTCGAGGAGTTCAAGGGCACCGGCAACGCGGAGCTCAAGCTCGACCGGAAGCTCGCCGACAAGCGCGTCTTCCCGGCGATCGACGTCGACGGCTCCAGCACCCGGCGCGACGACGTCATCCTCCACCCGGACGAGCTGCTCGCCGTGCAGCGGCTGCGGAAGGCCCTCAACGGGCAGGCGTCGACCGAGCAGCTGCTCGACCGCCTCGTGCGGACGCAGTCGAACGCGGAGTTCCTGACCCTGCTGCTCCGCGGTCAGGCCTGACGGCCCCGGAGGCGGGCCTGCGGGGTGAGGCGGACGAGCGCCTCGTCCGTCGACAGCACCCCCAGCGCCGAGGCGAACGCCATGTCCCGGCCCCATGAGGCGATGTCCGCCGGGGCCAGGTCGGCCACGCCGTCGACCGCCTCGAGGTGCGCCCGGTAGGCGAGCCACTCGGCGGCGGCCAGCTGCCCCTCCGGCGTGTTCTGGTCGCTCCAGCCGAAGTCGACCACGAGGTACAGCGCGATGCTCAGGCCGATCGTGGCGATGGTCGCGCCGGTGAGCTGGTCGGCCAGGTTGGCGCCGAGGTCCCGGGCCACCCACCACCAGCTGAACCAGGTCAGCAGGACCGGGCCGACCGCGCCCAGCAGGAGCGCCTGGGTGGTCTTCCGGGAGAGCCGGCGGCGGGACAAACCGCGGTTGCGCGCCTCCTCGACGACCGCCCGGTAGAACGCGCCGCGCCAGCGCCGAGCCTCCGACCAGCTGCCGAACGCCAGGCTGCGCAGCGAGGTCTCGCCGTTGACCGACAGGTGGTGGACGCGATCGAGGATCTGCTGCTCGTAGGGCGTGAGGCTGCGGCCGTCGCCCTTGCGCAGCCGCACTGTCGTCTCGTCCGGGTCGTCACCCGGCTGGCGCAGCTCGAGGAAGCCGCGCGCGGCCAGGTCGAGCAGGGTGGCGTCGATCGCGTCCTCGTCGGCCCGCCAGCGGTTGATCATGAGGCTGACCACGGCCGGCGGCTCGTCGCCCGGCGGGTCGGTCCGGGCGGGCCCCGCCTCCGGCAGCCGGGCGCGGGACCGCCAGAGGCCGACCGCCGCGAAGGCGATCCAGATGGCCAGCGCGATCAGCGCGCTGTAGTCCAGCAACACGGACGGTCCCTTCCAGCGGGGCGGTTGGAAAGTTCGGCAACCACCCTACTGGCCCGGCGTCACCATCCGGCGACCACCACCTTGCCCGTCATGTGGCCCTCCTCCACGAGCTGGTGGGCCTCACGCAGGCGTACCGCGGAGATCGGGCCCACCTGCCGGGTCATCGTGGGCCGGACGGTCCCCGCGTCGACCAGCCCGGCGACCCGGTCGAGCAGCTCGTGCTGCACGCCCATGTCCGGCGTCTCGAACAGCGGCCGGGTGAACATGAGCTCCCAGTGGAAGGTGATGCTTTTCTCCTTCAGCGGGAGCAGGTCGAGCCCCGGCGGCTCGTCGATCGCGGTGATCTCGCCGCCCGGCCGGAGGATCCGGGCGAACGTCTCGATCTGCCCGGCGGTGTGCGGCGAGAAGACGAAGTCCACCCCTTCGGGGAGGTGGGCGTGGTCGACGACGTCGTGCGCGCCGAGCCCGAGCGCCCACTCGCGCGACTCGGGCCGCGACGCCGTCCCGACCACGGTCAGCCGGGTCAGCGCCCGGGCGAGCTGGACGACCATCGAGCCGACCCCGCCGGCGGCGCCGAGCACCAGCAGCGTGCCGGTGCTCTCCGGGCCCAGCCGGAAGCGGTCGAACAGCGACTCCCACGCCGTGATTGTGGTCAGCGGCAGGGAGGACGCCTCGGCGAACGTCAGCGAGCGCGGCTTGTGCCCGGCGATGCGCTCGTCGACCAGGTGCAGCCGCGAGTTGGTGCCGGGCCGGTCGATCGAGCCGGCGTAGTACACCTCGTCACCCACCCGGAACAGGCTGACCTCGGCGCCGACCGCGGCCACGGTCCCGGCCGCGTCGTAGCCGAGGACCTTCGGCTCGCGGCCCGGCTCGCTGCTCGCGCGCACCTTCACGTCGACCGGGTTCACCGAGACCGCCTCGACCCGCACCAGCAGGTCGCGCGGGCCGGGAACCGGGTCCGGCAGCTCGAGATCCTGCAGTACCGCCGGATCCCCGGCCTTCCGGTATGCCACCGCTCGCATGGTTCCGAAGGTACCGTCGGGGCCGTGGCCGTCCCGCTCCTTCCCGAGGTGACGCTGGACCTCGCCCACGAGGACGTCGGGCTGTTCGACGCGACCGGCGGCTACCGCAGCGACACCCCGCCGCCGTTCTGGTCCTTCGCCTGGCCGGGCGGGATCGCGCTGGCCCGGTTCGTGCTCGACCGCCCGGAGCTCGTCGCCGGGCGGACGGTGGTCGACCTGGGCGCCGGCTCCGGCCTGGTGGCGATCGCGGCGGCCAAGGCGGGCGCCGCGGCGGCGACGGCCGTGGACAGCGACCCGGCCGCGCTCGCGGCCGCCGTGCGCAACGCGGCGCTCAACGGCGTCCCGATCGCCACCGCGCCGGCGGTCGTGCCCGCGGACGTCCTGCTGGCGGGGGACGTGTTCTACAGCCCGACGGTGGTGGCAGGTGTACTGCCGGTGCTGCGCTCCGCGACCGGAACCGTCCTCGTCGGCGATCCCGGCCGCGGCTACCTCCCCGAACGGCTCTTCGAGCCGCTCGCCACCTACGACGTCCCCGTCCGCCCGGCCCTGGAGTCCACGGGCCGGATGCGGACGACGGTCTGGCGCCTGCGGGCTACTTCTTCTTGTTGAGGGCGTCCAGGCCCTTGTCGAGGCCGGCCCGGCGCAGGGCGTCGGCGAGGGCGCCGCCGCCCTGGAACGAGTCCCGGCTGCCGCCACGACCGTCGCGCGACTGGCCGCGCTGACCACCCTGGCCGCCCCGGCCGCCGCCACCCTGGCCACCCTGGCCACGCTGGCCGCCGCCGCCCTGGGCGCCGCCCCCGCGCTGGCCCCCGCGTTCGCCGCGCGGGGCCGACGGGTCGCGCTGCTGCGTGGCCTCGTCCTCCAGGCGCAGGGTCAGCGAGATGCGCTTGCGCGGGATGTCGACGTCGAGCACCTTCACCCGCACGATGTCGCCCGGCTTCACCACCTCGCGCGGGTCCTTCACGAACGTGCGGGACAGCGCCGACACGTGCACCAGGCCGTCCTGGTGGACGCCGATGTCGACGAACGCGCCGAACGCCGCCACGTTGGTGACCACGCCCTCCAGCAGCATGCCCGGCTTCAGGTCGGCGAGGGTCTCGACGCCGTCGGCGAACTCGGCCGTGCGGAACGCCGGGCGCGGGTCGCGGCCCGGCTTCTCCAGCTCCTTGAGGATGTCGGTGACGGTCGGCAGGCCGAACTGGTCGTCGACGAAGTCGGCCGGCTTGACCTTCGACAGCACCCGGGAGTTGCCGATCAGGGACTTCACGTCGCCCTCGGTCGTGGCCAGGATGCGGCGGACCACCGGGTACGACTCCGGGTGCACCGAGGACGCGTCGAGCGGGTCGTCGCCGTCGGGGATGCGCAGGAAGCCCGCGCACTGCTCGAAGGCCTTCGGGCCGAGGCGGGCCACGCTCTTGAGCGCGCTGCGGTTGCGGAACGGGCCGTTGGCGTCACGGTGGGCCACGATCGCGTCGGCCAGGCTGCCGCCGATGCCCGACACGCGGGTCAGCAGCGGCGCCGAGGCGGTGTTCACGTCGACGCCGACGCCGTTGACGCAGTCCTCGACCACCGCGTCGAGCGAGCGGCTCAGCTTCGTCTCCGAGAGATCGTGCTGATACTGCCCGACGCCGATCGACTTCGGGTCGATCTTCACCAGCTCGGCCAGCGGGTCCTGCAGGCGCCGGGCGATCGACACCGCGCCGCGCAGCGAGACGTCGAGGCCGGGCAGCTCCTGTGAGGCGAAGGCGGAGGCGGAGTACACCGACGCGCCGGCCTCCGACACCATCACCTTGGTCACCTTGAGCTGCGGGAACTCCTTGACCAGGTCGGCGGCGAGCTTGTCGGTCTCGCGGGAGGCGGTGCCGTTGCCGATCGCGATCAGCTCGACGTCGTGCTTCTGGCACAGCGCGGCCAGGACCGCGACCGACTCCTTCCAGCGGTTCTGCGGCACGTGCGGGTAGATCGTGTGGGTGTCGACCACCTTGCCGGTGGCGTCGACGACGGCGACCTTGACGCCCGTGCGGAAGCCCGGGTCGAGCCCCATCGTGGCGCGGGTGCCGGCCGGCGCGGCCAGCAGCAGGTCGCGCAGGTTGGCCGCGAAGACCCGGACGGCCTCCTCCTCGGCCGCCTGCCACAGCCGCATCCGCAGGTCGATGCCGAGGTGGACGAGGACGCGCGTGCGCCAGGCCCAGCGGACGGTGTCGTTGAGCCACTTGTCGGCCGGCCGGCCCTCGTCGCGGATGCCGAACCGGGACGCGATCGCCGGCTCGTACAGCGAGACGTCGTCGTCGGAGGCCAGCGGCTCCATGACGAGGTCGAGCATCTCCTCCTTCTCGCCGCGGAACATGGCGAGGATGCGGTGGGAGGGCAGCTTGGTGTACGGCTCGCTGAAGTCGAAGTAGTCGGCGAACTTGGCGCCGTCGCTCTCCTTGCCGGCGCGGACCCGCGAGACCAGCCGGCCCTGCGCCCACATCCTCTCGCGCAGCTCGCCGATCAGGTCGGCGTCCTCCGACATCCGCTCGACCAGGATCGCCCGCGCGCCGTCGAGCGCGGCGGCGGCGTCGTTGACGCCCTTCTCCGGGTCGACGAAGACCGCGGCGGCGGCCTGCGGGTCGACGCTCGGGTCGGCGAGCAGCCCGTCGGCGAGCGGCTCCAGGCCGGCCTCGCGGGCGATCATCGCCTTGGTCCGCCGCTTCGGCTTGTACGGCAGGTAGATGTCCTCCAGGCGGGCCTTCGAGTCGGCCGCCATGATCTGCGCCTCGAGCGCCTCGTCGAGCTTGCCCTGGCTGCGGATCGACTCGAGGATCGCGGCCCGCCGCTCCTCCATCTCGCGCAGGTAGCGCAGCCGCTCCTCCAGCGTGCGGAGCTGGGCGTCGTCGAGCATCTCGGTCGCCTCTTTGCGGTACCGCGCGATGAACGGCACGGTCGCCCCGCCATCGAGCAGCTCGACCGCGGCCGTCACCTGCCGCTCCCTGACGCCGAGCTCTTCCGCGATGCGCTGATGAATGGAGGTCGTCACGATCCTGCATTCTGCCCCACCAGCCGCGCTGTGCCTCACCAGCCACATGCCAAAACTTCGCCGCGTGACTGAGCGCGGCGACTGTATGGGACGGGCGCCTGAGAGTGACAGCAAGCGGGACACCGATCCGAGCCGAATTCACCTATGCTCTCGCGTCGTGATCGACTTCGACCCCGCGGCGCCCTTCCCGGAGCTGCGGCAACTGGTCGCCGCGGTGCGGCGGAGCGACTGGCCGGCCGTGGCGGCATTCTTCGCCGGCGTGACCGATCCGGACGATCATGAGTACGCCGTACGGCTGGTCGCGGACGTCCCCGGCAGCGACGCGTTCCTGCAGGCCGCCGCCCAGCGTGAGCCCGGCACGCTGGCCCAGGTGCTCCACGCCGCCCGGCTGATCAGCGTGGGCTGGGACATCCGCAGCGGCGCCCGGGCCAACCGGGTCAGCGCCGAGCAGTTCGCCGGCTTCCACGACCACCTGCGCCGGGCCGAGCGGATCCTGATCGACGTCACCGCACTGGAGCCCGGCAACTCCTCGGCGTGGGTCCAGCGACTGAAGATCAACCGCGGCCTGCAGCTCGGCCAAGCGGAGGTCCGGCGCCGCTACGACCGGCTCAGCCGGCACGTGCCGCACCTCTACATCGGCCAGGCCCAGGTCGTGCAGCAGTTCTGCCAGAAGTGGGGCGGCACGGACGAGAAGCTGCACGCGTTCGCGTTGGAGTGCCTGCGGGGCGCCCCCGGGGGCTCGCTCGCGCCGATCAGCCTGCTCGAGGCGCACCTCGAGATCGGCATGGACTGGCAGAACGAGGCCAACACGGTCGCCTATCTGCGCCGTCCCGAGGTGCGGACGGAGATCGACGAGGCGCGGGCCCGCTCGGTCGGCCACCCGGACTTCCGCGCCAGCGGCTACCGGGCGATCACCGCCCACAACAACTTCGCCCTGCTCTACGCCAAGATGGGCGACCTCGCCGCGGCCCGGCCGCACTTCGAGTTCATCGGCAACCACGGCGGCGGCTTCTTCTGGGGCTACTTCGGCGACGAGAAGATCGTCTTCTCGGCACTGCGATCGAGGGCGTTGAAGGCATGAGCATGCGGCAGCAGGAGGTCGACGGCGTCCCGGCGCTGCTCGCCCCGTACAACGGACCGATGATCGCCGGCCTGACGTTCCGCGTCGGCCAGGTCGACGAGACCCTGCCGTACCGCGGCATCACCCACCTGCTGGAGCACCTCGCCCTGCACGGCCGCGGCCTCACCGACTACCACTACAACGGCTCCACCGGCCCGATCGCCACCACCTTCACGCTGCAGGGCGGCGAGGACGACATCGTCGCCTTCCTCGGCGGCGTCTGCGCGGCGCTGCTCGACCCGCCGATCGACCGCCTGGAGGCGGAGCGCTCGATCCTGCGCGCCGAGGCGGCCGGCCGCAGCGGCGGGGTCAACGAGGCGCTGCCCCTGTGGCGCTACGGCTCCCGCGACTACGGCCTGCTCACGTACCGCGAGATGGGCCTGCCCCGGATCACCGGCGACGACGTGCGGCAATGGGCGGAGACCTGGTTCACGCGGCAGAACGCCGTGCTGTGGATCGCCGGCGACCGCATCCCCGAGGGCCTGCGCCTGCCGCTGCGCGACGGCGTGCGCCGCCCGGTGCCGGCTCCGTCCTCGGCGCTGCCGGTCACGCCGGCGTACTTCCAGGGTGACGAGGGCACGGTCGTCTTCGACGGCGTCATGCGCCGCAGCGTCACGGGCAGCGTCCTGGCCGGCGTCCTGGAGCGCGAGCTCTTCCGCGGCCTGCGCCAGGAGGACGGCAACTCGTACACCGCCAGCGCCTCCTACGACCCGCGCGGCGACGGCTTCGCGGTCGTGACGGCCTTCGCCGACGTGGTGCCCGGCAAGGCCGACGCCGTGCTCGGCGGGTTCGTCGACGTGCTGGCCAAGCTCAAGGTCGGCCGGATCGACCAGGCCGACGTCGACGCCGTCCGGGCCAAGGCCGAGGACTCGTTCGCCGACCCGGCCGTCGAGGTCGGCATGCTGCCGGGCCGGGCGATCAACCTGCTCACCGGCCAGCCGCTGCTGGGCGTCGAGGAGCTGCGGGCCGAGCTGCACGCGGTGACCGCCGCCGACGTGCACGCCGCGTTCCTGGAGGTGCACGGCAGCGGCCTGCTGCAGGTGCCCGACGGCCACGGCGCGGACTGGGCCGGCTACACGGCGGCGCCGACCTCGTCGCCGACGGCGGTCACCGGCGAGCGGTTCGGCAACCTGATCGTCAGCGCGGAGGGCGTCAGCGCCAAGTTCGGCGACGGCGCGGCGACGGTGCTGTTCAAGGAGTGCGCGATCGCCGTCGCGTTCCCGGACGGCGGCCGCCAGCTGATCGGCCACGACGGCATCACGATCCGCATCGAGCCCACGGTTCATCCGGTACCGCCGGAAGCCCTGCGGCGGATCGACGCGGCCGTCGCCGAGGTCACCGTCTGGCAGCCCGCCCGCGACCCGGCGAGCATCCCGAAGCCGCAGCAGCCGGACGCCAAGCGGGCGGCGGGCGACCGGCAGCCGCCGGGCACCGGCCGGCTCGTCGGCGGCATCCTCGCGCTGGTCGCGGCCACCATCGCGCTGTGCTGCGGCGGCAGCTGGACCTGGGTGGTCGCCGACAACAGCGACCCCGAGCTCGACGTCCCGTTCGACGCCGGCTCGGGCATCCTCATCGCGGTGTGCTTCGCCGCGGCGATCGGGCTGGGCCTCTTCGGCGTCTCGCTGTTGCGGGGCCGTCGCCAAAAGTAGTTTTCCGGAACCTGTTATTGACCCTGCGTGTCCGCGTCTCCTGAATAGGTTCGACAGGAGGACGCGGATGAGCACGGCCACGGTGATCGCGGCGCGCGCCGGCGACCAGCGGGCACTCGATGCCCTGGTCGGTGAGTACCTGCCGTTGATCTACAACATCGTCGGGCGGGCGCTGCAGGGGCACGCCGACGTCGACGACGTGGTCCAGGAGACGATGCTGCGCATCGTCGACGGCCTGCCGCGGCTGCGCGAGCCGGAGAGCTTCCGCTCCTGGGCGGTCGCGATCGCCATGTCCCAGGTGCGCGACCGCCACCGCCGCCAGGTCCAGGCGCCGCTGGTCGGCGACTGGGCCGACCCCACCGACACCGCCGACCCGGGCGCCGACTTCGCCGACCTGGCGATCACCCGGCTGCGCCTGTCCGGCCAGCGGCAGGAGGTCGCCGAGGCGACCCGCTGGCTCGACCACGACGACCGCGAGCTGCTGTCGCTGTGGTGGCTGGAGGCGGCCGGCCAGCTCGACCGCGACGAGGTCGTCGAGGCGCTGCACATCACCCGGCAGCACGCCGCGGTGCGGATCCAGCGGATGAAGGCCCAGCTCGACGCGGCCCGGGCGGTGGTGCGGGCGCTGGCCGTGCGGCCGCGCTGCCCGGAGCTGCACGCGATCGTCACCCGCTGGGACGGCCGGCCGAGCGTGCTGTGGCGCAAGCGGCTGGCCCGGCACACCCGCGAGTGCCAGCGCTGCGACCAGGCCTGGACCGACATGGTCGCCGCCGAGCGCCTGCTCGCCGGGGTCGCGCTGGTGCCGGTGCCGTTCGTGTTCAGCGCGATGGCGACCAAGACGGGCGCGCTGTCGGTGGGCGCCGGCGCGGCCGGGGTGAAGGCCGGCGGGATCAAGGCGGTGATCGCCGGTTGGTTCGCCGCGCTGAAGCCGGCCATGGTCGGCGTGGCCGCCACGGTCGCGATCGCCGGCGCGGCCGGCGCCGTCTACCTCACGACGCAGGGCGAGGAGCAGCCCGAGCAGCAGGTCGCGGCCGCCGCTTCGGAGACCCCCTCCGCGGAGCCGCCGTCCTCGGCCGCACCCCCGCCGTCCAGCGCGCCGCCGTCGTCCTCGCCGCCGGCATCGAAGAGCGTGGTGGCCGCACCGCCCGCGGTGAAGACGGCGAAGAAGGGCGTGAGCACCTACAACTTCTCGGGCAACGGCCAGGCCCTGCGCGACGTCAAGGCGTCCTGGTACTACAACTGGTCGGCCGACCCGAGCGTCTCGGCGATCTCCGGCGTCGAGTACGTCCCGATGATCTGGGGCGGCGCCTCGGTCACCACCGCCAACCTGAACAAGGCCAAGGCCGGCGGGAAGGTGCTGCTCGGCTTCAACGAGCCCGACCTCAAGGAACAGGCCAACATGTCGGTGCAGCAGGCGCTCGACCTGTGGCCGCAGCTGCAGGCGACCGGCCTGCGGCTGGGCAGCCCGGCCCCCGCCTACGGCGCCGACACGCCCGGCGGCTGGTTCGACCAGTTCATGAGCGGCATCCAGGCCCGCGGCTACAAGGTCGATTTCATCGCACTGCACTGGTACGGCGGCGACTTCTCCACCGCCGCCACCAACCAGCTCAAGAACTACATCCAGAACGTCTACAACCGCTACAAGCTGCCGATCTGGCTCACCGAGTACGCGCTGATGCGCTTCGACAACGGGACGGTCTATCCGACGACGGACCAGCAGGTGACGTTCGTGAAGAACTCGACGGCCATGCTGCAGGGCCTCTCCTACGTCGAGCGCTATGCCTGGTTCTCGCTGCCCAGCAGCAAGTCCGGCGACACCGGCCTCTACAGCAGCGGCACGACCCCGACCTCGGTCGGTGCCGCATACCGAGCAGCAGGAGGATGACGATGGACCCACGTTCGACCGGTGCCGCCACGCTGCTGGCCGCGCTCAACGCCAGCTGTGAGGACTTCCAGCGGTACGGCCAGCAGATCGCCGCCACCCACGGGCCGATCCACTGGGAGCTCATCGGCCGCATCGGCCCCGGCGAGGCGCCCTTCGCGCTCGTCGGTGTCGTCCTGCGCTACGACCGCACCACCGTCGACCTGGGCGTCGACCTGTGGGTCCGCGAGGGTGCGTTCGAGATCAGCGGCTACGGCACGATCGACGGCCGCCGGCTCCTCGTCGACCTGCCGGACGTGCTCACCGACGACCTCGACGAGGCGATCCGCGTCCTGCGCGAGTACACCGCCCGCCTGTGCGCCTACCGCAACGTGCTGGACGAGGTGGCCTGAAGCTCCGGGGTGACCCGGCCGCGCAGGTGCACGACCAGCGCCACGCAGCCGACCGCCACCGTCCCCGCGCCGCACAGCACGAACGTCGCCGCCGGCCCGGCCGTGTGCACCAGCGGCGCGCCGAGCAGCGTGCCCACCGGCGTGGCCAGCACCAGCACCGCGCCGCGGGCGGCCAGCACCGGCGAGATCCGCTCGGCCGGCACCGCGCGCTGGAAGAGGGTCGTGCTCGTCGCCGGGAACGGCGCCCAGGCCAGGCCGGCCAGGGCCAGCGTGAGCAGGTCCACCCACAGCGGCAGGCCCAGGCCGAGCGGCACCACGAGCAGGCCGAAGCACAGGACCGCGCCGATGGTCACCGGCCACAGCGGGAGCCGCCGCAGGTGGCCGACGGCGACCGCACCGATGACCGCGCCGACGCCGAACGCCGAGTACAACAGGCCGACCTCGGCCGCGGAGCCGGCGAACAGCGGTACCGCCACCGGAATCGGCCCGAAGAGCAGGAAGAACCCGGCCGAGAGCGCGGTCAGGCCGAGCAGCTGCCGGTCGTGCCGGATCACCGCCAGCCCCGCGGCGCGCCCGGCGCCCGGCCCGGCCCGCGGCATCGGCCGGACCAGCCGGAACGACAGCGCCAGCACCGCGAACGTTGCCGCGTCGACGGCCAGCACCGCCGGCGCGCCGAGCACCGCGATGAGCAGCCCGGCGAGCGCTGGACCGGCCACTGTGGACGCTTCGGCGATGGCTGTGAGCAGCGCGTTCGCCGCCAGGTGGAGTTCCTTAGGGAGCAGTTGGGCCACCAGGGTGTACCGCCCCGCCGTGCCCCAGGCGGTGAGCAGCGCCGACAGGGCGAGCAGCCCGATGTACCGCCCGATCGTCAGCGCATCGAGGGCCGACAGCAGCCCGATCGCGCCCAGGAACACCGCCCGCAGGGTCGCGTCGAGCCCGGCCAGGTGCGCGCCGCTGCGCCCGCGCAGGGCCGGGGCCAGCACGACCGCGCCGACCGCGCCGGGCAGCGCGTAGGCGGCCACCGCGAGCCCGACCCACAGCCCCCGGGCCGGCGGTGGCGCCAGCTCCAGCGCGAGCCAGCCCACCGCCACGGCGCTCATCCCGTCGCCGACCGCCGAGAGCACCAGCGCCGGCAGCACACGGCCGAAGACGGGGTGCCGAACCACCGGCCGATAGGGAGACATCAATTGATTCTCCCCTATGTGCTGCGCCTTTCCCAAGAATGTTCCGACGCATCCCAAATCGGCGTAACCGGCCCCGCAGCGGGTATCCGAGCCGCATGGTGAACTTCGGCTACACACTCATGTGTGAACAGTCCGGCCCCAACGAGCTCGTCGACGACGCGGTGCGGGCGGAAGAGGCCGGCTACGACTTCGCGGCCGTCTCCGACCACTTCAGCCCCTGGCTGACCGAGCAGGGGCACTCACCGTTCGCCTGGTCGGTGCTGGGCGCGGCGGCCTACGCGACCGAGAGCCTCGAGCTGATGACCATGGTCACCTGCCCGACCCGCCGCTACCACCCGGCGGTCGTCGCGCAGCAGGCGGCGACGATCGGCGTCATGTCCCAGGGCCGGTTCACCCTGGGCGTCGGCGCGGGGGAGAACCTCAACGAGCACGTCGCCGGCGCCTGGCCGCACCGCACCCAGCGGCACGAGATGCTGGCCGAGGCGCTGGAGATCATCAACCCGCTGCTCGACGGCGAGACGGTGCGCCATTCCGGGACCTATTACGAGGTACCGGAGGCCCGCCTGTGGGACCGCCCCGACGAGGGCGTCCCCGTGGTCATGGCCGTCTCGGGCCACGACTCCCTGGAGGTGGCGGCCTCCCTCTCCGACGGCGTCGTGGCGGTGCAGCCGGACCCGTCGCTGCGCATTCCGGACAAGCCGTTCTACGGTCAGGTGGCCCTCTGCTACGGTCCGGACGAGTCGGAGTGCCGCAAGCGGGCCCTGGACCAGTTCCGCTGGTTCGGCCTGCAGTGGCCGGTGATGGCCGAGCTGCCGGACCCACGTGCCTTCGACGCGGCGTCGTCGTTCGTCACGGAGGACGACGTGGCATCGTCGATCCCGTGCGGCCCGGACCTGGACCGTCACGTGACGGCGATCCGCGCCTTCATCGACGCCGGCTTCACGCACATCGCGTTGCTGCAGATCGGCGGCGGCAACCAGCACGACTTCCTCGACTGGTCCGAGTCGCAGCTCCTCCCAGCCCTACGCGCCTCCTGACCACCACTGCCCTCACGCCCGTCCTCGCCCCGCCGCCCGTCCTCGTCCCGCTGGCGTCGCGCCGCCGCCTCTGCCGCGCCCGCCGCCGCCCCGCGCGTCGCCCCCTCGCGTTGGCGTCTCCCGCGCCGCCCCCTTTGCCGCGATCTTGGAGTTGTGGTCCCGACTTTATGCCCACAAATCCGACAAATCCGGGACCACAACCCCAAGATCGGCGCGGGGAGGGTGCGTGCCGCGGGCAGGGCGCCGTCGTGGCGGGCGGCGCGGGGGAGGGTGGGTGTGGCAGGCCGTGGGTGTGGCGGGCGGCGGCGGGAGTGCGTGGCCGCCTGGAGGGTGCCAGGAGGAGCCGTCGGCATCCCGTTCCGCGGTGCCGCGGGTGATCGCGGCACCGACCCCCCGGGCGTCGTCCATGATCGATGGAGACTTCTGGTTGCCATGGCAGCCGGAAGTCTCCATCGATCATGAAGCCGGGCCTACACGCCGCCGGGGCGGAGGCGGGGGAGGCGGGTGTCCACGTCCGGGACGGAGTAGCCCAGTGCTCGCAGGCGGGCGCTCACGTCCTCGATCGGCTTGCGGGTCTTCTGCGCCGCGGCCAGCAGGTGGTTCAGCGGTACCGGCTGCGAGGCGTCCAGCCACGGCCGGGAGCCGTCGAGGTCGGTGCTGGCCAGCAGGAGGTCGTTCGGCTTCACCGAGTCGACCGCGATCGAGGTCAGGTCCACATCCACGTTGTAGCCGAGCGTCTCCAGCCGGGCCGCGATCTCGTGCACCGGGCGGCGGACCCGCCGGGCCGCCTGCAGCAGGTGGGGGAGCGGCACCTGCTCGTCCAGGTCCAGCCAGGGCTGTGAGCCGTCCAGGTCGCGGCTGGTGATGAGCAGGTCGTCGGGCTCCACCTGGTCGAGGGAGGGGCCGGCGCCGTGCAGGCTCACCGCATACCCGAGGAAGGTCAGCCGCGCAGCGATGTCGTGCACGCTGCGCCGGGTGCGCTGGGCCGCGCGCAGGACGCGGATGGTCGGGATCGGCTTCATCGGGTCGAGCCACGGGTCGGAGCCGTCGAGGTCCTCGCTGGTGATGGTGAGGTCGTCGGGCTCCAGGTGGTCGATGAGGATCGCGTCCGGGTCGACGTCGACGCGATACCCGCACGCGGCCAGCCGGGCGGCCACGTCGCCGACCTCGCGGCCGGTCGACTCGGCGGCGCGGAGCAGGTGGATCAGCGGTACCGGACGGGACGAGTCGAGCCAGGGCTGCGAGCCGTCGAGGTCTCGGCTGGCCAGCTGCAGGTCCTCCGGCTCGAGCTTCACCACCTCGATGGCGTCGAGGTCGCCGCCCAGCCGGAAGCCGAACGACCGCAGCCGGGCCGCCACCTCGGACACCGGCCGGGAGGTGCGCTCGGCGGCGCGCAGGACGTGCACCGGCGCCACCTCCTCGGCGAGCTCCAGCCACGGCGAGGTGCTGTCCAGGTCGCGCGAGATGAGCACCAGGTCGTCGGGCTCGGTGACCAGCGTCTCCCAGCCGGGCTCCAGCGGATACCCGAGCAGCGCAAGCCGCGCCGCCGTCTCGTCGGCCGGCAGGTTCACCTTGTGGGCGGCCCGGAGCAGGTGCAGCAGGGTCACCGGCTCCCGCGGGTCCAGCCACGGGTGCGAGCCGTCGAGGTCGCGGCTGGCGATGGTGAGGTCCTTCGGCCCGAACTGCTCGATCGGCAGCACGTCGACGTCCACGTCCACGTCGAAGCCCAGTTGCCGGAGGCGTTCGACGATCTGGGCGACGGGACGGCCGGACCGATGTGCTGCCCGCAGCAGATGCACAAGGTGTACCGGCTGATCGGGCTGCAGCCACGGCCGCGTCCCGTCCACGTCGCGGCTGGTGAAGATGAGGTCGTCGGGGTCGACGCCCACGGTCGCGGCGCCCACCGACGGCTCGAAGCCCAGGGCCTCCAGCCGGACGGCCACCTCCGGCGCGCTCCGGCCGGTCTTGCGGGCGGCCCGCACCAGGTGCACCAGGGGCACGATGTCGACCGGGTCCAGCCACGGGCCGGTGCCGTCGACGTCCACGCTCAGCAGGAGCGCGTCCGACGGCCGGGCCCGCATCGCCCGCCTCCAGTCCGCGCCGGGCTTGAGCACCTTGCGGTAGCGACCGCCGGCGGCCAGCGCGGTCAGGCGCCACTCCACCAGCTCGTCGGGGCCGCCGACCGGGCCGTCGTTGGCCACGAAGCAGCCGGTCACGGCCGCGTCGACGGTTTCGCCGTCCATGTCCCACTTGCCGTGGCCGCGCTCGATGGCCTGCTCGAAGATGAGGTCCGCCACCAGCGGTCGGGTCGGGGCGAGCCGGCACAGCCAGTCGTAGCCGAGCAGGGTCGTCCCCGGCGCCGTCAACGCCGGCACGGCCTCCCACAGCAGGCGGTCGACGTCCTCCTCGCGGTACGCGAGAATCTTGGTCCGATCGACGGACAGGCGCGGCGCGAGGTCGCGGTTGAGGTTGACGACCGCGCCGAAGATCTCCTTGCCGGCGTAGAGGCCGTCGGCGAGCAGCGCGCCGGTGCCCTTGCACCACCAGACCCGCGCGCCCTCGGCCGCCACGACGCCCGAGCCGACGAGGTCCTCGTCATCCTCGTCGTCGTCCTCCGAGACGGCCGCCTCGGACAGCTCGCCGGGCGCCCAGTGCTGGCTCTGCACGCCGTCGGTGGCCTCGGTCGCGAACTCGGCGACCCACAGCAGCTTGCGCAGCTCCTCGACGGAGGAGACGGTCACGCCCTCGCGCAGGTGCAGCCGGACGGTCGTGCCCGACTCGGTGCCGGGGCCGAGATCCTGGATGCGGAACAGGCTGCCCGGGCCGGCGATCGAGACCCGCAGCCGCTCGCCGGCCTGGCCGTCGCGGCCCATCCGGCAGGTCTCCACGGTCAGCTCGTCGGCGAGCATGAAGTAGCTCAGCACGCCGATGCCGAACCGGCTGTTGGGGAACAGCTGCACCGGCGGGTCGAGCCGGGCCCACTCGGCCTGCTCCTCCAGGAACTCCGGCAGGTCGGCCAGGCGCACGCCGGCCTGGGAGAAGACCTCGCTGAGCTCGCGCACGCCCATGCCGATGCCGTTGTCGACGCAGTCGAGGTAGGCGCGGCCGTCCACGTCCACGCCCTGCTCGAAGCGGATCCGCCCGTCCCACGGCAGCTTGCGGTCGTGGGCGCGGGTGAGGTACTCCGTGCGCGCCTCCCGGTAGCGGCAGGCGTCGAGGGCGTTCTGGTACAGCTCGCGGATGGCGAGGGCGGGGTCGCCGTAGAGCTGCTCACCCATGAGCAGCTCCCGGACCCGGTCCTCGGCCAGCCGGAAGCGGACCCCGGCCGACTGGTACGCGGGCACGCCGTCCTGCATCGCCGGCCCGACGTCGTCGGTCGCCGCCCGGTTGGGCAGGTGGCGCAGCGGCTGCAGGGACTCG
Organism: Dactylosporangium sucinum; assembly: GCF_014647515.1. GTDB lineage: Bacteria > Actinomycetota > Actinomycetes > Mycobacteriales > Micromonosporaceae > Dactylosporangium > Dactylosporangium sucinum. The sequence continues at coordinate 24,568 of NZ_BMPI01000017.1, forward strand.
TCGCGGGCGGCGGCCCGCTGCGCCTCGGCCAGCAGCTGGTTCAGCGTGTCGATGTGGGCGCGCAGCGCGACCTCGATGGACGGGTGGGCGCAGGCGGCGCTGAGCACCAGCGTCGCCCCGCGCGGCTCCCAGTGGCTCGCGCGCACGGTGTCGAGCACCTGGCGGGCGGTGACGGGATCGCCGATGCCCAGGTGCTCGCCGACGACCTCCGGCAGCACCGTGACCTCGATGGCCAGGCCCCGGGCGATGGTCAGCAGGAACGCCACCAGCCGCTCGCGCACGCCGGTGTTGTCGCTGACGAGGGCCTCGGGCCGGTCGTGCCGGTTGAGGAAGGCCGGGTCGGCGCGCACCGCCCGGATGAACTCGGCCGTGCGGGCCTCGCTCTCCCGGCCGGTCAGCGCCTCGATGGTCGCCGGCTGGTACGCGGCCGGGCGCCGCCCGATCCACCGGTGCAGCAGCCACCAGCCCAGCTCGGCGGCGGTCTCCCGCTTGCCGGCCCGGGTGGCCGCGAGCGCCCGGCGGTAAGGCTGGGCGTAGGTCTGGGTGAAGCGCTCGAACGCGGCCCGGTCGCTGGTCGCGTCCTGCGACGGCTCCAGGTCACCCGGCTCCACGACGCGCTCCGCGGTGGCGATGCTCGCCCAGAGGGCGTCATGCAGCAGCGGTACCGCCACGAGCAGCTCCGCCTCCGCGCCCGTGAACGTCACGTCCGCGGGCAGCGCGTCGACGAGGGTCGCGACCTGCGCGGACATCCGCGCGGCGAACTGCGGGTCCTGCCACGGGTCCGCGGCGAGCACGGCTTTTCGGCGGTGCTCCGCGAGGCGCCGGGCGAGGGCGACCGTGTGCGCACGGGGCGCGTCCGCATCCTGGACGCGGCTCCACACCGAGTGCTCCGCCGCGATCGTTTCCCAGCCTTCTGGCACCATGCGGGCAAACTTACCGGCCGATCGCAACGCAACGCCCTTGTGGCGCCCGTTTCGTGCCACTGGTTTCCCGCCGTCCCTTTATCTGACGGGCATCGGACGCTTGGACGGTAGAGGTTTGTTGCTTGCGCAAGCTACGGTGCTCCGGGCGGTACTGGCCAACAAGGGGGTAGGGCGGGAAATGTCGGTCTCTGGAGACGAGCAGGAACCGGAGCGGGACGCAGCCTCGTCCGCCCGGCGGGCCCGTCACCGTGTGCCGCCGACCGCCTCCGGTGCGGCGTCGGTCCCGGTGCTGCCGGAGCCGTTCAACCCGGCGAAGCCGACCTTCCCGGCGATTCCCCGCCAGCAGCGCCGCGAGGGCCCGACCGCCATCGCGACGGCGTCGGTGCCGGCCGCGGATCCGGCGACGGTCGGGACGTTCGCGGGTGAGGTCCGCGCGGCGTCCGCCGTCGAGATCGACCAGCCGCAGCACCTCGAGTTCGTGGTCAGCCTGCCGGGCGTGGAGGAGCAGACCGCCGTCGCGCCGGTGTCGGCCGCTCCCGTGTCGGCGTCGCCGGTCCTGCTCGAGCCGGCTCCACCGGCGGAGCCCGTCCCGGTGCCCGCGCCGCCGTTCGTGTCGGCGGACGACTCCCCGACGGTCGCCGACTACGTCCCGCCGGCCTTCGCCATCGTCACCGACGAGCCGCACGAGGAGGACGGCCCCGACTACCGGGGCAGCCGCCGCAAGCTGGCCCGTTGGCGCCGCATTCCGGTGGGTGCCGTGGCGGTGGCGGTCCTGATCCTGCTCGTCACCGGCGCCGTGGTCTTCCAGCTGGTCCGCGACGACGGCCCGAGCGACCCGCCGAGTGACCGTCTCCCGCAGAAGGTCCCCGGCGTGGGCGCCCTCCCGGGCGGCCCGGCCGGCGACCCGTCCGAGTCCCCGACGTCGTCGGCGACCGAGACGACGACCGGTTCCCCGGCGGCCAGCCCGTCGGCCACCCGCTCGCCGGGCGGCGCGGCCTCGCCGCTGCCGTCCGCCTCGACCGGCGCCTCCCCCTCCCCGTCCCCGCGCGTGAGCACGACGACCTCGCCGCCGCCCCCGCCGCCCTCGACGACGGGCCGGCTGGTCGGCGTGGGCTCGAACAAATGCGTCGAGTACCGGTCCGGCGACAACCGCCGCGTGGTGCTGGACACCTGCGACGGCCGCAGCAACCAGCACTGGGAGGTCCGGCCGGACGGCACGGTCCGCGCCGACGGCCTCTGCCTGGACGTCCAGAACGCGGGCACGGCCAACCGCACGCTCGTCCAGGTGTACGGCTGCAACGGCACCCCGGCCCAGAAGTGGGTCATCCGTGCCGACAAGACCTGGCTGAACCCCAACTCGGGCCGCTGCCTGGACGCCGAGAACGGCGGCACCGGCGCCGGCACCCGCCTGATCATCTGGGACTGCTCGGGCGCCCCCAACCAACGCTGGAACCTGATCGCCTTCTGAGCCCGGCCGGCGCCGCGACAACGACGCCCGCGTGATCCATGATCGTGCGCCGCGAGCGCGACGTTTCCCCTAACTGGGACATATCTTCCACCTGAGCGAAGAACCGGGCAGTCGGACACGGTAGGGCCTTCCGTGGGCGAAGCTGGGGCGTTAGTTTGTTAGGCAACACAACGAACCACCCTGCGGCTCGGACGCTCCTCGGCGGGAGGGTCCAAGCCGGGCACCACGAGACACAACTGAAAATGCTCAGCGGTATCGGCGACCGTCTGCGCGAAGCGACCTCGTGTCTTCACCCCGCACAAGGAGCTCCGTGTTCAAGGTCCGAAGGCGCGCGTCCCGCGCCTTGCTCAGCAGTGCCGTCCTCCTGCTCGCAGCGGGAGCGGCGGTCGCGCTGCCCGCCTCAGCTCAGGCAGCGCCAGCCCAAGCCCCCGCCGCGCCCGGCATTCCGCAGGTGCAGGTCGCGGCCGATCCGTTCGACGCCCTGGTCTTCTCCAAGACCGCCGGGTTCCGCCACGATTCCATCCCGGCCGGTATCACCGCCATCCAGCAACTCGGCGCGGCCAACAACTTCACCGTCGACACCACCGAGGACGCGGCGGTCTTCACCGACGCGAACCTCGCCAAGTATGAGGTCGTCATCTTCCTCTCGACGACCGGCGACGTGCTCAACGCCGACCAGCAGGCGGCCTTCGAGCGGTACATCCGCGCGGGTGGCGGCTACGCGGGCGTCCACGCGGCGTCGGACACCGAGTACGACTGGGCGTGGTACGGCGAGCTCGTGGGCGCGTACTTCACCAGCCACCCCGAGCAGCAGCAGGCCACCATCAAGGTCGAGGACCCGGCCCACCCGTCGACGAAGGACCTTCCGCAGAAGTGGAGCCGGTTCGACGAGTGGTACAACTTCCGCGCCAACCCGCGCGGGAAGGTCCACGTGCTGGCCAGTCTCGACGAGACCAGCTACACACCGGGCACCGGCGCGATGGGCGCCGACCACCCCTTCTCCTGGTGCCGTGACTACGACGGCGGCCGGTCCTGGTACACGGGCGCCGGGCACACCCAGGCGTCCTACACCGACCCGCAGTTCCTGAGCCACCTCCTCGGCGGCATCCAGTCCGCGGCCGGCGTCGTCAAGTCCGACTGCAGCGCCACGCTGACCAGCAGCTTCGAGAAGGTGACGCTGGACAGCAACACCAACAACCCGATGGAGCTGGACATCGCTCCGGACGGGCGGGTGTTCTACATCGAGCGCGACGGGCGCGTGCAGATCGTCAAGCCCGACACGCACACGACCGTCACGGCGGCCACGGTCCCGGTGTTCACCGGCAACGAGGACGGCCTGCTGGGCATCACGCTCGACCCGGGCTTCGCGCAGAACCACTGGGTGTACCTCTACTACGCACCCAACGGCGGCGGCCCGCGCAACGTGCTGAGCCGCTTCACGGCCGTCGGGGACACCCTCGACCTGGCCAGCGAGAAGCAGCTCCTGCAGGTCGACACGCAGCGCAACACGTGCTGCCACGCCGGCGGCACGATGACGTTCGACAGCAACGGCAACCTGTACCTCGCGACGGGCGACAACACCAACCCGTTCGAGTCCAACGGGTACTCGCCGATCGACGAGCGGTCGGGTCGCCAGGACTACGACGCCCAGCGCAGCTCGGCCAACACCAACGACCTGCGCGGCAAGGTGCTGCGGATCACGCCGCAGGACAACGGGACCTACACGATCCCGAACGGGAACCTGTTCCCCGTCGGTACCGCGAAGACCCGCCCCGAGATCTTCGCGATGGGCTTCCGCAACCCGTTCCGCATCGGCGTCGACCCGCTGACCAACACGCTCTACGTCGGCGACTACGGCCCCGACGCGAGCACGGCCGACCCGAACCGCGGCCCCGGCAACACGGTGGAGTGGAACATCGTCCAGCCCGGCAACTACGGCTGGCCGTACTGCACCGGCAACAACGCGCCGTACCGGGACTTCACCTTCCCGTCCGGCCCGTCCGGCCCCGCGTTCGACTGCGCGGCGCCGGTGAACAACTCGCCGAACAACACCGGCCTGACCAACCTGCCGCCGGCCCAGCCGGCCACGGTGGACTACGACTACGACGGCAACCCGCGCTTCCCCGAGATCGGGGGCGGCGGGGCGCCGATGGGTGGTCCGGTGTACCGCTACGACGCGAACTCCACCTCGGAGACGAAGTGGCCGGCGTACTACGACGGCAAGGCCATCTTCGGTGAGTGGAACCAGAACAAGCTGTACACGATGCAGGTCAGCCCGGACGGCAAGTCCCTTGTGGACATCAACCAGCTGCTCGCGGGGATGAGCACCATCCGGCCGATGGACATGGAGTTCGGCCCGGACGGCGCGCTGTACCTCATCGAGTGGGGCACCGGCTTCGGCGGCAACAACGACGACTCCGGCGTGTACCGCATCGACTACATCGCGGGCGACCGCGCCCCGATCGCGCAGGCGAGCGCCCAGCCGACCAGCGGCCCGGCCCCGCTGGCGGTGCAGTTCTCCAGCCAGGGCTCCCGCGACCCGGACGGGCAGGCCATCACCTACGCGTGGACGTTCGGTGACGGTGGTACCTCCACCTCGCCCAACCCGACGCACACCTACACGACGAACGGCAACTTCACCGCGCAGCTCACCGTGACGGACACGGAGGGCCGCAGCGGGACGGCGAACGTGCTGGTCACCGTGGGCAACACGGCGCCGACGGTCACCATCACGGTGCCGCCGAGCGGTGGCTTCTACGAGTGGGGCGACCAGATCAACTTCACGGTCACGGTCACCGACCCGGAGGACGGTCAGGTCGACTGCTCGCGCGTCCAGGTGCAGTACCTCCTGGGCCACGACGAGCACGCCCACCCGCTCAACCAGCTGACCGGCTGCAGCGGCTCGATCCAGACGTCGCTGGCCAGCGGCCACGGTGCCGAGGCGAACGTGTTCGCGGTCATCGAGGCGGCCTACGTGGACAACGGCGGTGCCGGTGGCGCCGCGCCGCTCACGGGGCGCTCGCTGATCCAGCTCCAGCCGAAGCGCAAGCAGGCCGAGTACTTCTCGGCGACCGGCCGGGTGCCCGGCTCGACGTCCGGCGGTGACCCGGGCGTGCAGCGGGAGACCACGGGCGACTCGCAGGGCGGCTTCCAGAACATCGGGTTCGTCGAGGAGGGTGACTGGTTCTCGTTCAACCCGACGAACCTGACCGGCATCACCAGCCTGCGGATCCGGGCCGCGACGAACAACGCCAGCGGCGGGACGATCCAGATCCGCACCGGCGCGCTCGACGGGCCGGTCGTCGGCTCGGTGGCGGTCCCCGGCACGGGTGGCTGGCAGCAGTACGTCAACCTCGACGTGCCGATCACCAGCAGTACCACATCTGGGCCTCTGTTCTTCATCGCGACGGGCTCGGGCGCCGGATACAACATCAACTGGGTCGACTTCATCGGCCGCGGCGTGACCGACAACGCGCCGCCGGTGGTCACCGCCTCCGCGGCGGCGACGTCGGGCACGGCGCCGTTCGCGGTGTCGTTCACCGGCTCGGCGACCGACGCCGAGGGCGACAACCCGCTGACCTACGCGTGGGACTTCGGTGACGGGGGCACGGCGGCGACCGCCAACGCCACCCACACCTACACGGCGCCGGGCAACTTCACGGCGACGCTGACGGTCACCGACGCGCGCGGCGCCAAGGGGTACGCCACCGTCAACGTGCGGGTCGAGGCGCCGAACACGTCCTGCTTCGGGGCACGGTCGGACGACTTCCTCGGGTCCACGTTGGACCGTACGAAGTGGACGGTCATCCGGGAGAACCAGACGTTCTCCGTCAGCGGCGGTTCGCTGCTGCTGCCGACCGCGGTCGGTGACCTCTACGGCGCCACCAACGGGGCGACGAACCTCGTCGTCCAGCCCGCGCCGGCCGGCGCCTGGCAGGCCACCGCGAAGGTGACCCTGCCGACGACGGCGAACTACCAGCAGGCGGGCATCATCCTGTACGGCGACGACGACAACTACGCCAAGCTGGACCTGCTGCACTCGACCACGCGGCGGGTGGAGTTCATCCGCGAGACGGCCGGCACCCCGCGCAACGAGGGCTCCGACTCGATCGCGGCCCAGGCCGGCGACACGTTCTACGTGCGGCTCAGCTCGGACGGCACGAACCTGACGGGGGCCTACTCGGCCGACGGCACGACGTTCGTCCCGGTCGGGCGCTCGGCCGCGCTGGCCGGCATCGCCAACCCGCGAGTGGGGCTGTTCGCGCTGAACGGCAACACCACGGCGCCCGTCGTCAACGCGGCGTTCGACTGGTTCCAGCTCTCGCCCGACGAGCCGCCGGCCGGCATCCTGCCGAGCGACGAGTTCACCGGCCCGACGCTGGACCACTGCCGGTGGAACGCGATCGTGCGGGAGGACTCCACGAAGTACCGCATCGTGAACGGCGGTCTGCAGATCGACGTTCCCAGCGGGGACATCTACGGCACGGGCAACTCCGGGCCGTCGAACTTCATCCTGCAGAAGGCCCCGGCCGGTGACTGGACCATCGAGACCAAGGTCGACGGCTCGCTGTTCAACGAGCAGTACCAGCAGGCCGGTCCGATCGTCTACCTGGACGACGACAACTACCTGAAGGTGGACTACATCGCCGACAACGCACCCGGCTCGACCCTGGTGCGGCGGATCGAGTTCCGCAGCGAGATCGGCGGCGTGGTGCAGGATCCGCAGCCGAGCGTGAGCAACCTGACCTCGGGCGTGTGGTACTTCCGCATCGCCAAGGTCGGTAACGCCTACACCGGCAGCTACTCCGCCGACGGCACGAACTGGACGGTGATCGCCACGCTGACGAACGCGGCGGTCGCGGCCAACGCGAAGGTCGGCCTCTACACCCTGGGGGCCGGGCAGCAGGCGTCCAAGCCGGCGACGTTCGACTACTTCCGCCTGACCACGGCGGTGGTGGACAACGTGGCGCCGTCCGTGACGGCCGCGGTGAGCGGCACGGCGACGGGTGGCTTCTACACCGGCCCGGTCGAGGTCACGCTCACGGCCACCGACAACGCGGGTGGCTCGGGCGTCGACAAGGTGGAGTACCAGCTCGACGCCGACAGCACCTGGACGGCCTACACCGCCCCGATCGCGGTCAGCGGTGACGGCACCCACCAGGTGCGGTTCCGGGCCTCCGACAAGGCCGGCAACGTCTCCATGCCGGGCACCCAGGAGGTGAAGATCGACGCCACGGCGCCGGTCACCACCGCCTCCTTCGCCCCGGCCTCGGACGCCGGCTGGCACCAGGGCGCCACGCCCGTGACCCTCGCGGCCACGGACGCCGGCTCCGGCGTGTCGAAGGTGGAGTGGTCGCTCGACGGCGGCCCCTGGACCGCGTACACCGCGCCGGTGAACGTGACCGGCAACGGCCAGCACGAGCTGCTCTACAAGTCGACCGACGCGGCCGGCAACGTGGAGACGCTCAAGTCGGCGATCCTGAAGATCGACGGCACCGCGCCGACGGTCATCGTCGCCGGCCTGGCCGACGGGCAGCTGTACGGCGACAGCCAGGACGTCCGGGTCACCTGGCAGGCGATCGACCCGGTCTCCGGCATCAAGTCGGTGACCGGCTCGCTCGACGGCGGGGCGTACCAGACCGGGACGCTCCAGGCGATGTACGAGCTCGACCTCGGCATGCACCAGCTCGTCGTGGTCGGCACCGACAACGCCGGCAACGCCACGACGAGCACGGTGACGTTCTTCGTCACCACCTCGTTCCGGGACATGCAGAACCTGCTGGACCGGTTCAAGGCGACCAGCCGGCTGACCAGCAAGGCGTACACCCAGCTCTCGGACCAGTTGTCGAAGGCCCGCAAGGCGGAGGCCAGCGGCAACGACAAGAAGGCCCTCAAGGAGCTGGCGGCGTTCCGCGACCTGCTGACCGCGAAGCTCGTGCCCGAGGCCGAGGTCCGCGACACGCTGATCCGTGACGCCGACGCCATGACGATCCGGCTCGGCGGCACGCCGCCGAACAACGCCGGGGTCAAGGCCAACGCCGGCAAGTCGCTGAAGGGCACCGGCCGGCTGGACGAGGACCCGAACCGGCTGAAGAAGAACGGCAAACTGTGAAGTTCATGTTGGCCGCCCTCTGTGGGCTGCTGATCCTCCTGACGCCGTCCGCGGCGTTCGGTGAAGTTCCCGGCGACCTCAAGATCGAGGTCGCCGGGGACGGCGCCACCGGGGTGACCGTCCGCGCCCTGCGCGCGGACGGCCGCCCGGTCGAGTACGACGTTCGCCTCGTCCTCACCGCGACCGGTGTGGGCGGGCGGACCGTCGGCCCGATCCAGCTCAACCCGGCGGGGGAGGGGCGGGGCTTCTACTCCTCCGGCCCGGTGCTCACGCCGGGCACCTGGACGGTGGTGGTGACCGCGCCGTCGCCGAGCACGGCCCGTGCGGAGTCGGTGGTGGAGGCGCGGACCGCGCAGACACCGCCGTCTCCCGCGGCCGTCGCGGCTCCGGCCCCGCAGCCCGCACCGTCCCGGTTGTGGGTGTGGGGGCTCGTGGCCGCGGCAGCGGCGGCGGCGTTCGCGGTGGCGGCGGTGGTCCGCCTCCGCCGCTCGTCGCCGTGATCCTTCTCCGTCCTGGTCAGGGCGACCACGGCGGAGAGGAGCAGGAGGGCACCGAGCGCTGACCACGGGGTCAGCGGCTCATGCAGCACCAGCACGCCGAGGGCGACCGCGGCGAGCGGCTCGACGAGGGCGACCACCGACGCGGTGGTCGCCCTCACGACCGTCAGGCCGCTGAAGAACATCGCGTACGCCAGGGCGGTCGGCACGACACCGAGGAACACCAGCAGGCCGATCGTGCCGGCCAGCCCGTCCCGGGCCGGCAGCAGCCCCTCGGCGGCGGCCAGCGGCAGGAGCACCACCGCGCCGACCGCGAAGCCGCCGAGCGCCGAGTCGAACGCGTCGGCGTCGCTCGCCCGGTTGAGCAGCGTCACCGCCGCGTACCCGGCCGCCGACACCAGCGCGACCGCGATGCCGGCCAGCGGGTGCCGGCCGACGGCGCCGCTCTGGGTGACCAGGAGGACCAGGCCGACCAGCGAGACGCCCAGCGTCATGAGGCCGAACCGCTCGCCGAGGAACAGCCGGGCGCCGATCGCGATCAGCACCGGGCCCGAGCCGAGCGTGACGACGGTGACGATCGCGACGCCGGCGAGGTCGATGGCGACGTAGTAGGCGGTCTGATACAGCGCCATGCCGAGCCCGTTGACGATCAGCCATCGGGGCTTTGCGTGGAATTTTCCCTTTTTGAGCAGCGGCCGGAGCGCGGCCAGCAGGGCGAGGCCGCCGAGGTACCGCCAGCAGGTCACGGCGATCGGGCCGAGCCCGCTGTGCCGGTAGAGGATCGCGGCGACGAACCCGCCGACGCCCCATGACGCCGCCGCGAACGCGATGAAGAAGAGGCCCCACCTGACCGGCAGGGCACGAGTCTGTGCCATGTGAACGGATCTCCCGAGATCGGTCGTGTCGAAGGACGCGAGGAACGCGGGCAGCCGTCACCGCCCCGACGGGATCGTCAGGGTGTCAGGTTCGAGGGCGTCGCCTGCCCGCTAGCGAACGGGTGGCGACAGCACGACACGAAGGCACATGGCGCGCACGATAGCGATCGCTCGGCGGAGGTACATCCGAATATCGAGGTGCTGATCACGATGTGGTGACAAGTCTCCGACATCGCAGTGCGGCAACGTTTCGGGCGCACGTCGCTGACCTGCGGTTTCTTGGCCGCCGATCGCGCTGGGTGCCCAAGCTTTCATGGGATTGTCACTCTTCTATGGGATGCCGGGGGTGGCCGGTGGCCACTACGCTGTAGCTCCACAGCACAGCCGGAGGTGTCGCGCCGTGGCTCTCTCTGCACCCGCCACCCTGGGTTCGTCGTCAGTGGATCTCCCGTGGACCCTCGACGGAGGCCGGGGCATCCTCGGGCTCGACCCGGTCAAGGGCGCGGTGGTGCTGTGGGTCGGCCTGATGCTCTTCATTCTCCTGTTCATCCTGCTCGCCGGCGTGCTCTCCCGGTGGAATCTGCACCGCCTCGACCGCGCCGACCGCCGCGCGCAGGCGGAGGAGGCCGAGGCGAGCCTGAGCCCGGCCGAGCGAGCCCGGCTGCGCACCGAGGCCGGCGAGCTGATCCGCCAGGCCGCCGCGACGGCCGCCGCCGCCAAGCGCGCGCAGATCACCGTCGTCGAGGCGCAGGCCCGCCGCGACGCGGCCCAGCAGGCCCGCGAGGTGGCCTGGGCGGCGTTCGACGTGGCCCAGAAGGCCTACCAGGACGCCCTCAGCGCCGCGAGCACGCACGCGGCCTCCGTCGAGGCCGCGGCCGACGTGGACGAGGACGGCAAGCGCGAGCTGTCCCGAGCCGCCCTCGACGCCTTCAAGCGCGGCGACATCACGGTCGACGCGCTGGAGCAGGTGTTCAAGGGCGTGAGCGGCGCCGACCCGCTGGTGGAGCTGCAGGCCCGCGAGGTCGAGCTGCGCCGCTCGGCCGAGAGCCGGGCCCGCCGCCTCTACGAGGCCGCCGCGGCGGCCGAGCGCAACGCGGTGAAGGCGGCCGACGTGGCCGTGGTCGCGGCCCAGGCGCTGGCCGAGGAGGCCGCCGAGGTGGCGGAGGAGGCGGCCGAGCTGCGCGACACGCTCGACGCGGCGCGCGAGGCCGGCATCACGGCGGCGTCGCTGACCGCACGGACGCGCGCACCGCGCGTCCCCCGCCAGCGCTCGAAGCCGGCCAACGCCCGCTCGGAGAGCCCGGCCGCCCCGGCCCGCACCGAGAACCCGGCCCTGACCGAGGCCTAAGGCCTGGCGGCCTCAGCTGGCTTCCTGCTCTGGTAGCGGCAGCGGTATGCCTTCGGTGATGGCCTCGGCCTCGGCTTCCGCGACGGCCATCCCGTCCAGCGCGGACCGCAGCCGCGGAAGATCGGCCTCGGGAAGCTGAAACGAGGCCCGGCAGATCTTGTCCACCCACAGCGACACGACAACGGTCCCGTGCTGCGGATGACAGGTCACCCGCATGGTCCGATCGTGCCCACGCACGTCTTCGAACACGTCGCCCGACTTGGGCAGCGCCACCAGCTCACCCATGCAGTTATGCTGCGCCACTGAACGCTCGTTCGACAAGCGTTCGCCCCGAGCTCCCCCGCGACCTCCCCCGGGGGTCGTAGCTCGCGCCGCCCCCGAAATCCGAGGCCGAGCCCATGATCAAGGGAACCGAACGGCTGTCCTGGCAGCCAAAGTCTCCCCTGATCATGGGAGCTCGGCGACGGTGCTATCGGAGGGGGACGACGACGCTCGGCGATGGGTGCTCGATGAAGGGGCGGGCCGGGTGCGGCACCCCCGAGTCCGGGTCCAGGTCCAGCGTCGTCACCGTGTCGGAGTGCTGGTTGGCCACGCACAGCATGCCGTCCAGCACGGCGAAGTGCCGCGGCCACGTGCCGCCCGTCGAGACCTCGTCCACCGGCAGCAGGCCCGACTCCTCCACCGCGAACGTGGTGATGGTGTCGTTGCCGCGATTCGCGACGTACAGGTGGCGGCCGTCCCGCGACAGCGCCAGCTCGCTCGGCAGGTTGTCGCCCATCGGCTCGACCAGCACCGATGGCCGCACGTCGAGCAGCTCGAATCCCGACGTGTACGTGGCCACCGTCGACGTCAGCTCGTTGGCCACGAACACCCGGCCCGACGGGTGGAACACCAGGTGGCGCGGGCCCGAGCCGAGCGGCTGGACGGTCGTCGTGCGGACGTGCTCCAGCTCGCCGGCGGGAGTCAGGCGGTAGTGGACCAGTGAGTCCATCCCCAGGTCCACCACGTGCACCATATGGTCACGGACCGTCACCTGATGCGCGTGGGCGGCCTCCTGCCGCGACGGGTGCACGCTGCCCCCGACGTGCTGGGCCAGGTCCGTCCGGCGGTCCAGCGAACCGTCCGGGCGCAGGGCGAACACCGCGACGCTGCCGCCGCCGTAGTTCGCGGCCAGCAGGAAGCCGTCGGTCAGGGCCAGGTGGCACGGGCTGGCGCCGCCCGTCGGCAGGGTGTTGAGCAGCTCGCCGTCGGGCGTGAAGGCCGAGACGCTGCCCTCGTCGAGCTCGCCCACCGCGTACCGCACGCCGGCGGGGCCGACGACGACGTAGCTCGGCGCGGTGGCGTGGACGGGCGCGCCCAGCGGCTTGCCGTCGTCGTCGAAGGTCGAGTAGTGGTCTGCGTAGGAGCCGATGAGCACGGGCACCCGTCAAAGCCTAGGCGGCCGCCCATGGGCGTGCACCGCGGACGCCCGGGTGCGGCCGACGAGCGTCTGCTCCCTGGACGACGCGTGGTTCACGGCGACCCCGACGAGATGGATTTCGGACCCTTACGGCCCGTAAGGGTGGGGCCAGCCCCACCAAGAAAGGGCGGGGCTGCCCGGTTCGATCTCGAGTTGCTCGACCGGGACACTGATCGGCATGACAATCACGGCCGAGCGAACCAGCGACTTCACCACGTTGTCCCAGCGCATCAAAGCCGCCGGCCTGCTCGACCGGCGCCCTGGGTACTACGCGGTCCGGCTCACCCTGGTCGCCGCCCTCTACGTCGGCGGCTGGGTGGCATTCGCAACGGTCGGCGCCAGCTGGTGGGTCCTCGCGATCGCCGCCGTGCTCGCGGTCGCCTACGCCCAGGTCGCCCTCGTCGCCCACGACCTCGCCCACAAGCAGGTGTTCAAGGGCCGCCGCTGGTCCGAGGCGCTGGGCATGCTGGTCGGCAACCTCGGCATCGGCATGAGCTACGGCTGGTGGATGAACAAGCACACCCGCCACCACGCCAACCCGAACCACGAGGACCACGACCCCGACGTCGCGCCGGACATCCTCGTGTGGTCGACCCGGCAGGCCGAGAACGCCAAGGGTCTGGCCCGGCTGATCGGCGGGCACCAGGCGCAGCTGTTCTTCCCGCTGCTGCTGCTGGAGGGCTTCAACCTCCACGTGTCGAGCGCCCGCGCGATCCCCGGCGTCAAGCGCCGTTGGCTCGAGGGGATCCTGCTGTACGGGCACATCGCCCTGTATCTGGCCGCGGCGTTCCTGCTGCTGCCGCCCGGCATGGCGATCGCGTTCATCCTGGTCCACCAGGCGCTGTTCGGCCTGTACCTCGGCTGCACGTTCGCGCCCAACCACAAGGGCATGCCGATGCTGACCGCCGAGGACGAGCTCGACTTCCTCCGCAAGCAGGTCCTGACCTCACGCAACGTGCGCGGCGGGGTCTGGGTCGACGTGGTGCTCGGCGGGCTCAACTACCAGATCGAGCACCACCTGTTCCCGAACATGCCGACGCCGAACCTGCGCAAGGCCCAGCCGATCGTCGAGGCACACTGCCGGGAGATCGGCGTTCACTACGAGTCGGCCACGTTCGTCGACTCCTACGCCCAGGCCCTGCGCCACCTGCATGCCGCCGGAGCGCCGCTGCGCGGGTAGGTTCGGGACGCGTGGACGCTCTCTCCCTCGCCGACTTCCGGGCCCGGGTCGCCGCCATGTACCTGTCCGACGTGGACATGGCGGGGTTCCGGGCCCTTCGCGACGACCTGTTCGCGACCCATGCCCAGTCCGCGGCGCCCGGCCCGCTGCGCTACTTCCCGGTTGATCAGGCATTCGTCACGGTCGTACGTCCCGAGCCCGCTGAGGGCGCCCTGGAGATCGCGACCGGAGGCGAGGACGGCGTGCTGCGGTACACCCGCATCGCCCACCTGCCGACGCCCTGGGGCCGCCTGACCCTCTTCTGGCTCCAGGCCTACGGCGGCGGGCTGTTCCTGCCGTTCCGCGACGCGACCTGCGGTCACGAGTCGTACGGCGCCGGGCGGTACCTCACCGACACCGTCAAGGGCACCCACGGCCGGGGCGTCGAGCCGCTGCCCGACGGCCGGGTCCGGCTGGACTTCAACTACGCGTACAACCCGAGCTGCGCCTACGACGACGCCTGGGCCTGCCCGCTGGCGCCCTACGAGAACCGCCTGGATGCCCCGATCCGCGCGGGGGAGATGACCTACCACTGACCCCAAATGCGTCGATCTTGCAGTTGTGGTGCCAGGACACTCCGTGAATGCCCCGATTTGTCGCCACCACAACTGCAAGATCGACGGGGAGGAGGTCAGCCCAGGAGGTTGCCGATCAGCGGCAGCTGGCCGCCGCCTAGCAGCGGAAGGCCGCCGACGACCGGCAGGGCCTCCTCGTCCTGCGCGTGGCGCGGGCTGTACTCGGTCGCGTGCTTCGGCGCGTAGGTCTTCTCGGTGACCAGCGGCAGCTGGCTGGCCGCGTACGGCAGGGCGCCGGTCGTCGGGACGAGCCGGTTGGCCACGGCCGTGGTGCTCACGCCGGGCGTCGGGCCGATGCCGCCGATGACCGGGATGCCGGTGACCGAGTCGTTCTTCAGCACGTCGCTGCCGCCCAGCGGGACGTCGCCGACGATCGGCAGCCCGCCGGCCTCGGTGCCCGCGCCGCCGACCGGGATCGCGTAGTTGTCCACCGGCCGCAGGTTGCCGCGCACCGGCAGGCCGCCGTTGCCCACCAGCGGCAGGCTGCCGACGACCGGGAGTCCGCCGACGAGCGGCAGCGCGGCGAGCGAGTCCTCCTTCTTGCCGGTGTTCAGGCTGTTCACCGCGACGGCGTCGGTCGGCAGGGCGGGCAGGCTCGGCAGGCGGCTGGACATCGTGCGGGGCAGGGCCAGGCCGTTCGTCGGCAGCCACTCGCTCAGCGGCAGGTCGATGTTGGAGCCGCGCGCGTCGAGCTGCAGGTCCCCGGGCACGAGTGGATCGTCCAGCTGGCCGGAAGCCGTTTCATCGGCCGCGTGTGCGACACCGGCGCCGAGCAGCAGCATGCCGCCGGCCACACCGGCGGTGCCTACCGCCCGGCGAAACCACGTGTTCATCCTCGAATACCCATCTGGTCGACAAAATCCGATCGCCGGGTTCAACGAGGTCGCGGGACATCGGGTACTGGTGATCTTCGCTAGGATCGCCCGGTGACCTCCGAGTCTTGGCTGATGAGGCGGCTTCGCGGCGGGTTGCCCCGGGTCCAGGCGATCACCCGTCCGTGGTCGATCGAGTCGCCCGGGCAGGAGCATCGGCACGTCGTGCACGCCCCGGCCAAGCGCGTGGTGGTGTGCGGCGACGACCCGCTGGCCCACCGGCTGATCGCGGAGCTGATCCAGCAGTACGGCGTGCAGGTCACCGCGATCATGCCCAGCGTCCGCGGCCGGCACGGGCCGGAGATCGCGCAGCTGCTGGCCGACCACGGCGGCCGGGTCGTCGAGGCCGACAAGCCCGACATCGACGCATTCCGCAAGGCCGAGCTCGGCTCGGCCGACGCGCTGGCCCTGGTCCGGCAGGACGACATCGGCAACCTCGACGCGGCCCTGCAGGCCCAGGAGATCCACCCCGGCCTGCGGCTGGTCATCCGGATGTTCAACCTGCGCCTCGGCCAGCGGGTCCGGCGCAACTTCGCCGACGTGCGGGTGCTGTCGGACGCGCAGATGGCGGCGCCCGCGTTCGTGTCGGAGGCGCTGGGCGAGGTCGCCCCGGTGCACGTCCGGGTCGCGGGTCGCACGCTCTTCGTGGCCCGCCGGGCGGAGGTGCGCGCCGACGACGTCGTCTGCGGTCTGGCCCGTACGGTCGGCGCGGGGGAGCCCGACCTGCTGCCCGCCGACCAGGAACGCGCCGACCTGGTGCTGGCGGTGGCGACCGGCGAGCGGGCCGCCACGGTGCTGCCCCGCGACGAGCGGGGCGAGCTGCCGCGGCGCAACCGGGGCCGGCTGCGCCGCTGGTTGCGCCGGCAGCGGCACCGGCCCTTCGCCACCCTGCGCAGCCTGATCAGCCGCAAGCTGTGGGTGACCGCGCTGCTGCTGGTCGGGCTGCTCGCGGCCGGCACCGCGATCATCGCGTACCACCGGCACATCAGCTGGTGGGACGCCGCCTACGTGACGCTGCTGTCGGAGCTCATCGGGGCCAGCCCCGACCTGCAGGCGCACTGGCTGGAGAAGCTGGTCACGACCCTGCTGAGCCTGGTGAGCATTGCGCTGATCCCGGTGATCACCGCGGCCGTGGTCGACGCCGTCGTCAAGGCGCGGCTGGCGATCGCGCTCGGCCGGCTCCGCGAGCCGCTCTCCGACCACGTCGTGGTCGTCGGGCTCGGCAACGTCGGCACCCGGGTCATGCACTCGTTCGTCGACCTGGGCGTGCCGGTCGTGGCCATCGACCGCGACGACAACGCCCGCGGCGCGCAGTCGGCCCGGGAGCGCAACGTGCCGTTCATCGTGGGCGACGCGAGCAACGTCGAGACGCTGCGCGCCGCCTCGGTCGACACGTGCCGCGCCCTGGTTGTCGTCTCCACCGACGACCAGGCCAACCTGGAGGCGGCGATCGAGGGCCGGGAGCTGAACCCCGACCTGCGGGTGATCCTGCGGCTGTTCGACGGCGGGTTCGCCTCCCGGGTGCAGCGGGCGTTCGGCATCACCGCGTCGCGCAGCGTCTCCTACCTGGCGGCGCCGGCGTTCGCGGCCGCGTTGCTGGAGCGCGAGGTGATCGGGACGATCCCGGTGGACCGGCGGGTCCTGTTGCTCGCCGAGGTACCGGTGATCGCCGCCTCGGAGCTCGACGGTCGCCCGGTCGCGGTCGCCCAGGACGTCGGCGAGGTGCGGGTGCTCTCGGTCACGACCGAGGAGGGCCGCCAGACGGTCTGGGCCCCGCCGGCCACATATGTCCTGCGTGCCGACGATCTGCTCACCGTGGTGACCACCCGGACGGGTCTCGGCAACCTGTTGGCGCAAACCGGCGGGACGGTCGACGGATCCCGCTGAGTTCCGCGCGCCTCGCCGCGTCGTCGGTCGTTAAATGGGCGGATCGCCCGATTTACCCCTAACAGTCCGGGCGTTCCCTTCTGCAGACCTTTGGGAGGACGCGCGCATGCGGCGTAGGGCGTTGTTGACGGCAGGGGTCTGTACCCTGCTCGCAATCACCGGGGCGGGGGTCGCGGCGGCGACGACCTTCGGCCCCGCACGACCGGCCTCAGTCGCCGCCCCTGACCGGCCGGAGCGGATCGAGCCCGGCGCCGAGACCGCCGGCGTGCTGGAGGCGGTCACCGGCGGCACGATCGAGCGCGCCGCGAGCCGCACGTTCACCTACCCCGGCGCCGACTACGTCAAGGTGCACTTCGCCCAGCTGCGGCTCGACGCGGGCGACCGGGTCCGGGTGAGCGACGCGAGCGGGGCGGAGCACTACTCGTACACCGCCGCCGAGCTGCAGAACCTCGACAACTGGTCGATGTCGGTCTCCGGCGACCGGGCCGTCGTCAGCGTCGAGAAGGCCGACGGCGACCCGCTCGGGATCAGGTCGCGCCTGGCCGGCCTCGGCATCACCGTCGACAGGATCGCCCGCGGCCAGACCCCGGCCGAGCGGACGGCCGCACTGGAGGCGAAGGCGCGGCTGCCGCACGAGGAGAGCATCTGCGGGCGGAGCAACGAGACCGAGAACGCGGCCTGCTACAAGTCGTCCGACCCGGTGGCGTACGCCAACTCCAAGCCGGTGGCCCGCATCCTCATCGACGGCGTCGAGCTGTGCACCGCCTGGCGGGTCGGCTCGCAGAACCGGATGCTGACCAACGCCCACTGCCTCACCTCGACGCGCGAGGCGCGCAGCACCGAGGTCTGGTTCAACTACGAGTGTGCCCGGTGCGAGGGCGGCGCGGTCCTGCGCCCGACCAAGGTCATGGGCGACCAGGTGCTCGCCACCGACGACATCCTCGACTACACGCTGTTCAGCGTGCGCAACTTCGACGCGATCCAGCGCTTCGGCTACCTGCAGATCGACGACCGGGCGCCGGTGCGCGGCGAGGAGCTGTACATCCCGCAGCACCCGCGCGGCGCCCCGACCGTGATCACCGTGCAGGACAACACCGAGCGCAACGGCAACTGCGCGGTGTCGAACCCGGCGTACGACGGCTACGCCAGGGACACGGACATCTCGTACTACTGCGACACCGACGGCGGCTCGTCCGGCTCGCCGGTGATCTCGCGCAAGACCAACAAGGTGATCGCGCTGCACCACTTCGGCGGCTGCCCGAACTCCGGCGTCAGGATGGACCGCATCGCGGCCCAGCTGCGTGGACTTGTCTGAGAGCTTTTGTGAAGGGCCTGGGCAGACGCCCGGGCCCTGCTCCGTTTTCGGGTACCGTCGGTGCCGTGCTACGCCCCGTCCGCCCGTCCGGCTGGTGGTTCGACGCCGTCCTGCTGGCCGGCTTCGCCGCCGTGACACTCGCCCTGGTCTGGCGCACCCCGCTGCTCGACCTGGACCTCGCGGTGCGGGACCTCGTCGACGCGCACCGCCCCGGCTGGCTCGACACCACGCTGCGCTGGTGCAACCGGCTCGGCCAGGGCGGCCAGGTGCTCACCCCGCTGGCCCTGATCGCCGCCTTCGTCATGGCCCGGCGGCGGCACACGGTCCGGCCGTTTCTGCTGGTCGTGGGGGCGTTCGCGCTGACCTACGTGACGATCGGCCCGCTGAAGCTGTGGACCGACCGGCTGGCCGCCAGCGAGCCCACCGACCCGCATCCCGAGCTGCTGTTCCACGCCGAGCAGGGGATGTCCTACCCGTCCGGGCACGTGGTCAACGCCATCGTCTGGTATGGGGTGCTCGCCGCCCTGCTCACCGGCGTGCTGCGGCCCGGGCTCGTGCTCGCGATCCGCTACACGGTCCCGGTGGTGCTGCTGTTCACCACCACGTATCTCAGCTTCCACTGGCTGAGCGACGGGCTGGCCGCGATCCTGCTCGGCCTGTTCCTCGACCGCGTGCTGCAGCGGGTGCCCTGGGACGCCGTCCCGCTCGGCCGGATCGACCGGGCGGGCTGGGGCGTCCCGTTCTTCGGTGCACCGGGCGCCGGTCAGACCCAGGCGCCGGCCCGCATCACCCGCTGAACGTTCAGGTCCTCGTCGAGCACGACCAGGTCGGCCCGCTGCCCCGCGCGCAGGGTGCCCAGCTCGTCGCCGAGCCCGATCGCCGCCGCCGGGGTGCCGCTCGCCATCCGCGAGGCGTCCACCAGCGACAGCCCGGCACCGACGGCCCGGCGCAACGCCTTGTCCATCGTCAGCGTGCTGCCGGCGATCGAGCCGTCCTTGGTGAGCCGGGCGACGCCGCCGGCGACCTCGACGGTCTGCCCGCCGAGCTCGTACTCGCCGTCGGGCATGCCGGCCGCCGCCATCGCGTCGGTGATGAGCGCGGCCCGCCCGGGGCCGGTCACCGACGCCGCGAACGCCAGCGTGCCGTCGTGCAGGTGCACCCCGTCGGCGACGAACTCGCAGGTCACGGTCGCGGCGCCGAGCAGCGCGAACACCGGGCCGGGCTGGCGGTGGTGCGGCGGGCGCATGCCGTTGAAGACGTGCGTGCCGACGGTGGCGCCGGCTTCGATGCCGGCGAGCGTCTCCTCCCAGGTCGCGTCCGTGTGCCCGAGCGCGACGACCACGCCCCGGTCGACCAGCAGCCGGATCGCCGCCAGCGCGCCGGGGAGCTCGGGGGCGACGGTCACCAGGCGCACCGCACCCTCACCCGCCTCGATGAGCGCGCTCAGCTCGTCGAGGGAGGGGTGGCGCAGGTGCGCCGGGTTCTGGGCGCCGCAGCGGGCCTGGGAGAGGTACGGCCCCTCGAAGTGCACGCCGGCCAGCAGCCCCTCGGCGACCAGCGGCGCGAACGCCTTGGTGGCGCTCATCATCAGCTCGGGCGGCGAGGTGACCAGGCTGGCGAGCATGGTCGTGGTGCCGTGCCCGAGGTGGTACCGCGCGGCCCTCCGCGCGTCGACCGGGTCCCCGGTGGTGAAGGTGGCGCCGCCGCCCCCGTGGACGTGGATGTCGACGAATCCGGGGACGACGGTGTGGCCATCGTTTTCCGATTTGTCGGATGCGTCCACCTCGGCGATGCGGTCCCCTTCTATCCGGACGAAGCCGTTGTCGATGACGCGGTCACCCGCCACGACCCGGACCCCGGACACCACCGTCATCGCGTGCTCCTGTTCATCTTGTCCAGTGCTATCAGCGCCGCACCCTGGCAGCCCGCCTCATCGCCGAGCGCCGCCCGGGTGATCGCCGGCTCGCGGTGGAACGTCTTCCGGGCCCGGACGCCGTCCCGCAGCGGGGCCAGCAGCGCCTCGCCGGCCTCGGCCAGCCCGCCGCCGAGCACGATCACCGCCGGGTCGAACAGCGCCATGCCGACGAGCAGGCCGTCGGCCAGGGCGTCGATCGTCTCCTGCCAGACCGCGGCCGCGGTCGGATCGCCGTCGGCGGCCAGCTTGGCGACCTCCTCGGCGGTGGCCGGTCGGCCAGCCTGCTCGGAGTACCGCCGGCCGACCGCCGACGCCGAGGCGATCGACTCCAGGCAGCCCCGCTGGCCGCACTGGCACTGCGGGCCGTCGGGTCGCACGACGATGTGGCCGATCTCGCCGGCGGCGCCGTGCGCGCCCGTGTACACCTGCCCGTGCACGACGTTGGCGGCCGCGATGCCGGTGCCGATCGGGATGACGAGCACGTAGTCGTGGCCCCGGCCGGCGCCCAGCCGGGCCTCGGCGAGACCGCCGGCGCGCACGTCGTGGCCGAGGGCGGCCGGCAGGCCGAGGCGCTCTTCGAGCTTGGCTTTCAGTGGTACATCGCGGAATCCGACATTCGCGGCCCAGACGGCGACGCCGTTGACCTCGTCGATCACGCCTGGGACCACGAGGCCGGCCCCGACCGGTTCGAGGCCCTTGGCCCGCGCCGTCGCGGCGAGCCCGTCGGCGATGTCGAGGATGGTCGCGACGACCGCGTCGGCGCCGCGCTCGCGCCCGGTCGCGTGCCGCTCGGCGTGCTGGACGGTGCCGTCCAAGCCGACCAGCGCACACTTGATCCCGGTGCCGCCGACATCGAGGGCGATCACGGTCTGCGTCATGTGCTCTTCGTCCTCGGCTGTTCGTTACGGCAGCAAACCCCGCTCGTTCGCGCATCATTGCGCACCGGCCGGTCGGCTGGCAACCGTACCCGCTTTGGTTAGTTCGAGCAGTTGCCTTTGCGTTTACCCACTGTTTCGCGCATTATTGTGCACACATCTCGCACCGTACGCGCAAAGGAGGGTCACCGTGGACCGCTATGCGCGCTGGAACGCGCTCCTGGAGATCCTCACCGACAGCGGACGGATCAGCGTCGAGGACGCCGCCGACCGCCTCGACGTGTCGCAGGCCACGATCCGCCGCGACTTCGACCAGCTGGCGCAGCAGCAGATGATCACCCGCACGCGCGGCGGCGCGGTTGCCAACGGCGTGTCGTACGACCTGCCCCTGCGGTACAAGACGGCCAAGCACGCGCCGGAGAAGCAGCGGATCGGCGCGGCGGCCGCGGCGCTGGTGTCGCCCGGCATGGTCGTGGCGCTCAACGGCGGCACCACCACGACGGAGGTGGCCCGGGCCCTGGCGGTGCGTCCGGAGCTGACCGGCGGCGTGGACGACGCCCAGCTCACGGTGGTCACCAACGCCCTGAACATCGCCAACGAGCTGCTCGTCCGCTCGCGGATGAAGATCGTGGTGACCGGCGGCGTGGTCCGCCCCCAGTCGTTCGAGCTGGTCGGCCCGCTGGGCGGCAACATCCTGCGCGACGTCACCCTGGACATCGCCCTGCTCGGCGTCGACGCGCTGGACGTGACGCTGGGCGCCGCGGCCCATCACGAGGGCGAGGCGGCGATGAACAGCCTGATGGTCGCCCGCGCCCGGCGCGTGGTGATCATCGCCGACAGCTCCAAGCTGGGCGGCCACGCGTTCGCCCGCATCTGCCCGATCGACCGCATCGACACCCTGGTCACGGACTCCAACGCCACCCAGGACACGCTCAACGCCTTCGCCGAGGCGGGCGTGAAGATCGTCACCGCCTGACCGCGCTGCGGGGCGCGATCGTGGGGCCGGGCCGTTAGGGTGGAGCCACCCCCCGACCCCGCTGGAGTTCGCGATGAAGCGCGAGGAAGTCGCGCACGTCCCCGGTCAGCCGTCCCCGCAGGACGCCGACGACTTCGTCGACGGCGACCTGGCCGAGGCGGCGCCGGCCGCGGACCTCGCGGTCGAGGAGGAGCCGGCCGAGCTCGACGAGCGGAGCAAGAGCATCCTGGCCTTCGAGAAGCGCTGGTGGCGGCAGGCGGGCGCCAAGGAGCAGGCCATCCGCGACACGTTCGGCCTGTCCGCGACCCGCTACTACCAGCTGCTCAACGCCCTGCTCGACAACCCGCTGGCGCTGGCGCACGAGCCGGTCGTGGTCCAGCGGCTGCGCCGCCTGCGAGTCTCCCGCGCCCGTCGCCGCTGAGTCCGCAAGGCCGTGCTCAGCGGGCCTTCTGCTGTTCGGCGTAGTTGGCGAGCCACGTGACCTGGGCCGGGTCGAGCGACGGGCGGACCCGCTCGCGGGCCAGGGCCACGTGCTCCGCCGTCACCTCGGTCGCGTCCAGGGACTCGCGCATCGCGGCCAGGGCCGACTCGCGGACCAGGGCGGCGCAGTCGGCCGCCGAGAAGCGCTCCAGGTCCGCGGCCAGCGTCTTCAGGTCGACGTCCGCGGCCAGCGGCACCGACTTTGCCGCGGCCCGGAGGATCTCGGCGCGTGCGTCCGCGTCCGGAGGCGGCACGAACACCAGGCGCTCCAGGCGGCCCGGGCGCAGCAGGGCCGGGTCGACCAGGTCGGGGCGGTTGGTCGCGCCGATGACGACCACGTTGCGCAGGGCCTCGACGCCGTCGAGCTCGGTGAGCAGGGCGGCGACCACGCGGTCGGTCGTGCCGCCGTCGGTGCCCTGGCCGCGGGGCGGGGCGAGCGCGTCGACCTCGTCGAGGAAGACGAGCGTGGGCGCGGCCTCGCGGGCCCGGCGGAACAGCTCGCGGACCGCGCGCTCGGACTCGCCGACCCACTTGGAGAGCAGCTCGGCGCCCTTCACCGAGAGCACGTTGGCCTTGCCGGTGCCGGCGATCGCCTTGACGAGGTAGGTCTTGCCGCAGCCGGGCGGGCCGTAGAGCAGCACGCCGCGCGGCGGTTCGATGCCCAGCCGGGAGAAGGCGTCGGGGTACGACAGGGGCCACAGCACCGACTCGGTGAGCGTCTGCTTGACCTCGACCATGTCGCCGACGTCGTCGAGGGTGACCTTGGCCAGCTCCAGCGACGACTCCGCCATCGAGGTCGGCCGGACCACCTCCAGGGCGGCCTCGAAGTCGGCCATCACGACCCGCGGCGGCTCGCCCTCGCGGCGGTGGCGCAGCGCTGCCCGTACACCTGCCTCCCTGGCCAGCGCGGCGAGGTCCGCGGCGACGAAGCCGGGCGTGCGCCCGGCCACGTCGTCGAGCTTGACGTCGTCGTCCAGCGGCATGCCCCGGGTCAGCACGCCCAGCTGCTCGCGGCGCAGCGCCGCGTCGGGCAGCGGCAGCGCGATCTCGTGTGCGAGCAGCTCGGGGGAGTGCAGCGCTGGGTCGACCGACTCGGGCCGGCTGGTGGTGCAGACGACGGCCTCGCCCTCGCGGATCAGCTCGCCGAGCAGCTGGCGGAAGACCGTCGACAGCGGGCCGGGCTGGTCGCGCGGGGCGAGCGCGTCGACGTCGGAGATGAGCAGGACGGCCGGGCCGGGGGCGCGCATCTCGTCGGCGGCCTTGCGCAGCCGGGCGGCCGCGTCGTTGTTGGTCAGGGCCGCGATCTCCGGCGCCCAGAGCGCGACGACCTGGGCCTCGACCTGCGCGGCGACGGCGTGGACGAGGGCCGACTTGCCGGAGCCGGCGGGGCCGGTGACGAGCACGCCGAGCGACATGGTGGTGCCCAGCTTCGACAGCACCTCGGCGTGGTGGAAGCCGAGGTCGAGCAGCTCGATCAGCTGTTCCGCCTGGGCCCGCAGCCCGGGCAGGTCGTCCAGGCTCACGGCGGGACCGGCGGGGCCGGCGGGCGTGGACGCGGCGGTGGGTGCCACGACCGAGCCCGGCGCGTGGGTCTGCTGGCCGTGCTGCCAGCCGACGGCCGTGTCCATGGTCACCAGGGCGCCCGGGCCGGGGTCGGCGGCGACGACGGTGAGCAGCGCGCTCGTCCAGGCGTAACCGACCGTGTTCGACAGGCTCTTGCGGGCGGCCTCGACCAGCCCCCGGTCGACCATGACGGTCGCGGTGGCCGGGGCGGTCGGCAGCGTGCCGAGCGAGACGTCCTGCGGCAGCAGCGAGACGTTGTCGCCGACCGTCACGACCTTGCCGAGCAGGGCGAGCCGCAGCATCTCGGGCGAGACGACGGCGACGATCTCGGGCGGCCCGGCGAGCGTCACGGTCTGCGCGGCCCGCAGCGGCGCGGCGGCCACGGTGACCTGGCCGCCGTCGCGCAGGCCGAGGTTGCCGAGCACCAGATCGTCCGCGTAGAGCAGGGCGCGGCTGGCGCCCGGCTCGGCGACGGCGACGATGCCCGCCGACGCGCGGCGGCCGGTGAGCGAGATCGGGTCGCCCGGGCGCAGCCCGAGCGCGGTGAGCACCTCGGGGTGCAGCCGGACCACGCCTCGGCGGGCGTCGAGCGCGGCCGGGCGGAGGCTGGCAGTGAGCGTCAAGGTCGCCGACACGCACCCGAGCGTAGCCGTTGCTGTGAAGGGCCTGAGGGATTCGCCGACGCGCAACATGCGATGCGTACCGTTTAGCAATGCGATTGCGCGTCACCCGCCGCCAGCTCATCGCCGGCTCCCTGGTCACCGTGCTGGTGGCCGGCCTGGTCGGCTGGGCGGCGCTGCCCTCGCCGGCCAGCTATCGGACGTCGGAGCAGCGCATCTCGGTCCGCACCGGGCCCGACGACGCCACCGAGGTCCAGCTCGACACCACGCTCTACCTGCCGAAGTCGGCGACCGCGGACAAGCCTGTC
Organism: Dactylosporangium sucinum; assembly: GCF_014647515.1. Lineage (GTDB taxonomy): Bacteria > Actinomycetota > Actinomycetes > Mycobacteriales > Micromonosporaceae > Dactylosporangium > Dactylosporangium sucinum. The sequence goes on from NZ_BMPI01000017.1 coordinate 49,855, forward strand.
CCGGCGATCCTGCTCGCGCACGGCTTCGGCGGCACGAAGCAGAGCGTGCGCGGCGACGCCGAGGACTTCGCCGATCTCGGGTATGCGGTGCTGACCTGGACCGCCCAGGGCTTCGGCCGCTCGACCGGCGAGATCCACCTCGACCACCCCGACTGGGAGGTCAAGGACGCCCAGCGGCTGATCGACTGGCTGGCGGCCCGCCCGGACATCGCCAAGGACGGCGGCGACCCGAAGGTGGCCGCGGTCGGCGGCTCCTACGGCGGCGCGCTCGCCCTGCTGCTCGCCGCCCAGGACAAGCGCGTCGACGCGATCGTGCCGATGATCACCTGGAACGACCTGTCGACCGCGTTCCTGCCCAACGGCGTGTTCAAGAAGCAGTGGGCCGGCCTGTTCTTCGGCAACGGCAGCGCCGACCCGCTCAACGCGGCACCGCAGGGCAGCCCGGGCGACCCGCAGTGCGGGCGCTTCGCCAAGGACATCTGCCAGGCGTACCTCAAGATCGCCACGAGCGGGCAGGCCGGACCGGGCGAGATCGCGCGGCTGAAGGAGTCCAGCCCGGCGCCGGTCCTCGACCGGATCAAGGCGCCCACGCTGCTGATCCAGGGCCAGGTCGACACCCTGTTCCCGCTGAGCGAGGGCGACGCCAACGCGCGCGGGATCGCCGCCAACGGCACGCCGGTCCGCGTCGCCTGGTTCACGGGCGGGCACGACGGGGGCACGGGTCCGCAGTCGGAGGTGGATCGCCTGCGGTACCTCACGGCGCAGTGGCTCGACCACTACGTGAAGGGCAACGGCGACGCGCCGTCCGGCAGCTTCACCTACGCGCGGGTGTCCGGCCTCAACGCGCAGGGCCGCGGGCTGGTCACCAGCGCGTCCTCGGTCGACGACTACCCGGGCCTCGGCGGCACCGGCCGGTCGTTCGACCTGCAGGGCCCGCCGCAGTCGATCGCCAACCCGCCGGACGGCACCCCGGCGGCGATCTCGTCGCTGCCGATCGCCAACATCGCCAGCCTGCTCAACGAGGGCGTCTCGGCGGAGATCCCGGGCCAGCACGCCGACTTCGTCTCGGCGCCGCTCACCGAGGCGTATGACGCCGCCGGCGCCCCGACGGTCCGCATCCGGGCCGCGTCGGAGACCGGCGAGGCGGTGCTGTTCGTCAAGCTCTACGACGTGCCGGCCAAGGGCGCGGCGTCGATCCCCGACGGGCTCATCGCGCCGATCCGGCTCACCGGCCTGCCCAAGAGCCTCGCCGACGCCCAGCCGGTGACGGTGACCCTGCCGGCGGTCGTGCACCGCTTCGAGGCCGGCAGCCGGGTGCGCGTCACCGTCGCGACGGCCGACACCGCCTACTGGTCGCCACCCGAGCCGGCCGTCTACCAGGTCGCCGTCGACGGTGCGGTCACGCTGCCCACCATCGCCGGGACGCCGATCGCCAACCCGAACGTGATCTGGCGGTACGTGCTGGCCGGGCTGATCGCCGCGATCCTGCTCGGGCTGGCGATCGTCCTGGTGGTCGCGCGCCGCCGGACCCGGCGCATCGACCGCAGCGTCGACGCCGACCTCGTCGACACCCCGCTGGTCGTGCGCGGGCTGCGCAAGGAGTACGCCGACTTCGTGGCCGTGTCCAAGGTGGACTTCACCGTCCAGCGCGGGCAGGTGGTCGGCCTGCTCGGCCCGAACGGCGCCGGCAAGACCACGTCGCTGCGGGTGCTGATGGGCCTGACCCGCCCGACCGCGGGCGAGATCCTGGTCTTCGGCCACCGGCTGCTGCCCGGTGCCCCGGTGCTTTCCCGGGTCGGCGCGCTCGTCGAGGGGCCGGGCTTCCTGCCGCACCTCACCGGCGCGCAAAACCTGGAGCTGTACTGGAAGGCGACCGGCCGCCCGCTCGAGGACGCGCACTTCGAGGAGGCGTATGACATCGCCGGCCTCGGCACCGCCGTCACCCGCCGGGTCAAGACCTACAGCCACGGCATGAAGCAGCGCCTGGCCATCGCCCAGGCCATGCTCGGCCTGCCCGAGCTGCTGGTGCTCGACGAGCCGACGGACGGGCTCGACCCGCCGCAGATCGCCGAGATGCGCAAGGTGCTGCGCCGGTATGCGACCGGCGGCCGGGCCGTGCTGGTCTCCAGCCACCTGCTCGCCGAGGTCGAGCAGACCTGCACCGACGTCGTCGTCATGCACAAGGGCGAGGTCGTCGCGGCCGGCCCCGTCGACGACATCGTCGGCGACTCGCCGACCGTCCAGCTCGATGTGTCCGATGTGGATGCCGCCGAGAAGGTGCTGGAGGAGCTGACCGGCGTGCGCTCGGTGGCCTGGTCCGGCGGGCGCGGCCTGGTGGTCGACATCGACGGGCGGCCGCGCGCCGAGGTGGTCGCGGCACTCGTGCAGGCGGGGGTCGGCATCGACCGGGTCACCCCGCGCCGGCGGTTGGAGGACGCGTTCCTGTCGCTCGTCGGCGGGGACACCAAGGCGAGCGGAGAGCGCTGATGACGACCGACGTGGTGGGCGGCGCGGTCGGCTACCGCCCGGGCGCGACCCTGTCCCTGTGGACGGAGATCCGCCGCCAGGCGGCCCGCCGCCGCACCCAGCTCGCACTGGGCTTCATGGTGCTGCTGCCGCTGATCATCCTGGTGGCGTTCCAGCTCGACAGCGGCAACGGCGACGACGGCGGCGGTGGCGGCGAGTTCGCCCGCCTGTCCGAGCTGGCCACCTCGGGCGGCCCGAACTTCACCCTGTTCACCCTGCTGGTCTCGGCCGGCTTCCTGCTGGTGGTCGTGGTGGCGCTGTTCTGCGGCGACACGGTGGCGAGCGAGGCAAGCTGGGGAAGCCTCCGGTACCTCTTGGCGATGCCGGTCCCGCGCGCCCGCCTGCTGGGCGTCAAGGTGACGGTGGCCCTGCTGTACAGCCTGTTGGCAATCTTGACCCTGGTGGGCACGGCGCTGCTGGCCGGCACGCTCCGCTACGGTTGGTCCCCGCTGAGCGGCCCGATCGGCGGCGAGATCACCGGCGGCCAGACGGTCCTGCGCCTGCTGGAGATCGTCGGGTACCTCTGCATCTCCCTCCTGGTCGTCGCCTCCCTGGCCTTCCTGCTGTCGGTCCTGACGGACGCCCCGCTGGGCGCCGTGGGCGGCGCGGTGCTCCTCCAGATCCTGTCGAACATCCTGGACCAGATCACCGCGCTGGGCAGCCTGCGCAGCGTCCTGCCGACGCATTACAACGACGCCTGGCTGGGCCTGCTGTCGACGCCGATGCAGACCGACGACCTGGTGAAGGGGAGCATCGCGGCGCTGGCGTACGCGACGGTGTTCTTCTCGCTGGCGTGGTGGCGCTTCCTCCGCAAGGACGTGGTCAGCTAACGCTCGTCGCTCGTCGCCCGTCGCGCGGTGCCCGTCGTGTGTCGCGCGGTGCCCGTCACTCCCCGCCCGCCGTGACCGTCGCCGCCCGCCGCCTGCCGCCCACTCGGCGTCGGGCGGCAGGCACCTCCATTCCTCACCCACCTCCACTCCCCGCCGCGGTCGCTCTCGCCGCCTGCCTGGACTCTCGGCCGCGGTAGCTCTCGCCGCCCGCCCCCGCTCTCGCCGCCCGCCTCCGCTCCCGCCCGCGATCTTGGACTTGTGGTCCCGAATTTGTCCGACATGTAGCAAATATCCGGGACCACAACTCCAAGATCGCGGCGGTGCTCGGCGGTGCGCGGTGCGCGGACGGTGCGCGGGCGGTGCGCGGTGCGCGGCGGGGGTGGTGGTGGGCGGCGGCGAGGTGGGCGGCGGGGGTGGCGGGACGGAGCGGTTACCGGGCGGTAAGGTGCCCGTCCATGCGGATCTCGGCCCTCAGCGGCGCGTCGCTCCTGGTGCTCGGCCTCGCCGGCCTCGCCGGTGCGCTCTACTACGACCAGGCCCACGCCGCAGAGTGGACCACGTACGCCGAGCATGCCAACGCCATCAACGGGCCCGCCGAAGCCCTCACCGCCCAGGTCTTCACCCTCATCGGAGCCATCGCCGCCGGGTTCGGAGCGGTGATCTCCGGCGGCAGCGCCATCCTCGCGGCCGTCGGTGGGCGTATCGGGCACTGGATGCTGCGGGTCGCCGCCGTGCTCATCCTGGTTCTGCTCCTGCTCGTCGCCGCCGCGCTCGCGGTCGGAGCGCTCACCGGGGACGAGCCCGCCGCCATTATCGACACGCCCGGATGGCTGCTCACGGCCGAGATCGGCGCATTGATGGTCGCCGTGCTCGGGGCCGGCATGACGACCGTGAATCTCTGGCGATTCACCCCCGCCGAAGACAGCGCCGAAGAGCACTACGCCTGATAGCCGTCGACGGTCACCATCGGTGGGCGGTCCGGGAGCGACACGTCGGTCACGTGCGGTACAACACCTTCTCCATCGCGCCGGAACTGCGTCAACGTCGGCCACAGCTTGTGCGCGGGTGCCACGCGATCGTTGATCGTGTGGACGATCGTCGCCGCCATCCGGCCCAGCGCCGCCGTGTCCTGGTGGCCGTGCGTGCGCTGACCCAGGTCGACCTGGGCCAGCGCGGACAGCCCGGCAGTGCGATACGTGTCGATGAGCAGCCCGGTCTCGACGCCGTAGCCGTACGCGAACGGCAGGCGCTCCAGCAGCGACCGCCGAGCCGCGTACTCGCCCGCGAGCGGCTGCACGACCCCCGCCAGCTCCGGGAAGTAGGCGTTCAGCAGCGGGCGCGCGGCCAGCTCGGTGACCCGCCCGCCGCCGGAGGCCGAGACGTCCAACAATGGCCGGTCATAGAACGCCTTCACCATCAGCGTTGACGGGTCGGCGAACAGCGGCCCCAGCAGGCCGGTCACGAAGTGGGGTCGGAAGTCGGTCAGGTCGGCGTCGACGTACACCAGGATGTCCCCCGTCGTGACCGCCAGGGCCTTCCACAGGACCTCGCCCTTGCCAGGCCGCGAGCCGGTCCACGGCAGGATGTCGTCGCGGTGGTGCACGACGGCGCCGGCCGCGGCGGCCACCTCGGCCGTGCGGTCCACGGAGCCCGAGTCGACCACGACGACCTCGTCCACGAGTGAGCCGAGGGTGAGCACGCCGGTGACGATCTCGCCGACGGTCGGCTCCTCGTCGAGCGCCGGCAGGACCACCGAGACGCGGGCCCCGCCCTTCGCCGCGGCCAGCGAGGCGAGGGAGAAGTCCAGCCAGGAGGCGGTGCGGGCGGCGAACCAGGCGGCCGCGGAAGGGTGCATGAATGAAACCGTAGTCAGGTCCATGTCGTGAGATGACTCATACAGCGGGTGCCGTGGTGCCCCTTACACTGAAGCTACAACTGCATACCTCATCCAGAGGGGCAGAGGGATACGGCCCGATGAAGCCCCGGCAACCCCTGCGCGGACGACTCGATGACGAGTCGCGCGCGGTAGGTGCCAATTCCGTCCCGGTGAGACCCGGGAAAGATGAGAGGAAATCCTCGCATGACGTCGACGCTCAGCGTCTTCACCGAAGCCGGCTCGCCCGCCCGCCACCTCGTGTGCCGGGGCTGTGGCGCCACGTTCCCGCTCGCCGCGCAGCACGCCTGTTACGAGTGTTTCGGCCCGCTCGAGGTGGGCTACGACGCCGCGGCGCTGGCCAAGGTCACCCGGGCGGAGATCGAGGCGGGGCCGAAGAACATCTGGCGCTACGCGCCGCTGCTGCCGGTGGGCAAGGACCCGGCCGGCCGCGTGACGCTCGACCCGGGGCTCACCCCGCTGGTCAAGGCCGACGTTCTGGGCGCCGAGCTCGGCTTCACCGCCCCGCTGTGGGTCAAGGACGACTCGGCCAACCCGACCCACTCGTTCAAGGACCGCGTCGTCTCGGTCGCGCTGACCGCGGCCAAGGCGCTGGGCTTTACGCGCTACTCCTGCGCATCTACCGGCAACCTCGCCAACTCGGTCGCCGCGCACGCGGCCCGCGCCGGCGTCCGCTCGACCGTGTTCATCCCGGCCGACCTGGAGCCCGGCAAGGTTCTCATGACCGCGGTGTACGGCGGCGAGGTGGTCGCGATCGAGGGCTCCTACGACGAGGTCAACCGGCTCTGCTCGGAGCTCACCGAGACCGACGAGTTCGAGGACACGGCGTTCGTCAACGTCAACGTCCGCCCGTTCTACGCCGAGGGCTCCAAGACGCTCGGGTATGAGGTGGCCGAGCAGCTCGGCTGGCGCATCCCGGCCCAGGTGGTCATCCCGATGGCCAGCGGCGAGCTGCTCACCAAGGTCGACAAGGCATTCAGCGAGCTGGTCGAGATCGGGCTGGTGCCGCCGACCGAGTGGAAGGTGTTCGGCGCGCAGTCGGCCGGCTGCAACCCCATCGCGACGGCGCTGCACAAGGGCGTCGACGAGATTGTCCCGGTCAAGCCGACGGGCATCGCGAAGTCGCTGAACATCGGCGACCCGGCCGCGGGCGTCTACGCGCTGGAGTCGGTGCGCCGCACGGGCGGCTGGATGGAGTACGCCGACGACGACGAGATCCGCGCCGGCATCCAGCTGCTGGCTCGCACGACGGGCGTCTTCGCCGAGACCGCGGGCGGTGTGACCACGGCGGTACTGCAGAAGCTCGTCCAGACCGGCAAGCTCGACCCGGCCGCCGAGACCGTCGTCTTCAACACCGGCGACGGACTGAAGACCCTCGATGCCGTTGCCGACCGGGTGGGCTTCACGCACCGCGTCAAGCCCTCGCTGAAGTCGGCCCGCGAGGCCGGGCTGCTGGGATGATTTTTCCGCCCACCCAGGGGTGATTTCGCTACTGTCCGTTCACGGAGAGAGAGCGCTTCCACGCTTGGACGAGGGCGCGCTCGTCCGATCGGAGGATCCGGTCGCAACGCAGCGTGATCACTCTCGCGCGGTCCGCTGCGCGAGGGACTTGACGCCCTTTCTCGGGGGGTCCAGGATGCTCGGTGCGGGAGGACGTGTCGCCGCGAGACCCGGGCCCTGGCCCCAAAGTCCGCGACCACAACACCGGAGGTGTTGGCGAGCGTCCTCTCGACCATTTCCTGGCCAGGGCCGCATCGGCGGGAAAATTTGTTGCCGGTCGATGAACGGTCGGTCAGGCTGGCCCAATGACCCAGGACCTCTCCACGCTCGAGATCGTCGAGGTGCGCGCCGATGATCCGGCGGCGGTCGACGCGGCGTTCCAGGTGGGCAACGAGGCGATGCTCGCGGACTATCCCGAGCTCCCGCCGAGCTGTCGCTACGAGCACGACCAGCGCCTGCTGGTGCCGATGCCCGGCCTGGCGCGGCACACCTTCCTCGGCCACCGCGACGGCGTGCCCGTCGGCGCGGTGGTGGTCGACCTGCCGCTCTGGGACAACCTCGACAAGGCGATGTTCGACGTCTCCGTGGTGCCCGCGGCGCGGCGCCTGGGCGTCGGCCGCGCCCTCTACGCGCACGCGGCGGCGTTCGCCCGCGAGCAGGGCCGCCGGTCGGCCCTCGGCTTCAGCACCTTCCACGCGGAGGGCTTCGCCCAGGCGCTGGGCCTTGAGTCGAAGCTGACCGATGTCCGCCGCCGTCTCGACCTGTCGACCGTGGACGAGGCGGTGCTCGACCGGCTGTACGCCGAGGGCCTGGCCAAGGCCGCCGGCTACTCCGTGGTGCGGTGGGGCGACCGCACGCCCGACGAGCTGCTCGCGGACGTGGCCGCGCTGGACAGCTCGTTCATCGACGAGACGCCGATGGGCGACCTCGACTACGAGGCCGAGAAGCTCGACGCCAACCGGGTCCGGCAGAACGAAGAGGTTCGATCACGGCACGGCAAGCGCACCTACAACACGGGCGTGATCCACGACGCGAGCGGCCGCCTCGTCGCCTGGAGCGCGATCCGGAAGTCGAAGACCGTCGACTGGCACGCCTGGCAGCAGATCACGCTGGTGCACCCGCAGCACCGCGGTCATCGGCTCGGCGCGATAACGAAGGTCGAGAATCTTCGCTACCTGCGCGAAGAAGCGCCGGCCGTCCGCGTGATCGACACGTTCAACGCCGAGGTCAACTCGCACATGATCGCGATCAACGAGGCGATGGGGTTCCAGCGGCGCGAGCTGTGGGCGAACTGGCAGGGCTCAATCGCGTGAGCGGTCCTCGTAGAGGGCCAGGAAGATCGAATACGGCCGGCCCGGACCCTTGCGGTCCCGGGCCGCGTACTCGTCGAGCAGGTCGACGAAGCGGTCGTGCAGCTCCTCCCACTCCTCCTCGGTGAGCCGCAGCCCCAGCCGGGCGAACCGTGCGGGCTGCTCGGCGATCGCCAGCTCCTCCTGAAACGCTTCGAGCACCGCCTGGTGGCCGCCGCCCATGTCGAGATCCCAGGACTTGCCCGTCGACAGGTAGGGCACCTCCCGCGACCCGCGCGGGCCGCGCCGCTCCTCCTGTGGCTCCAGGAAGCCGGTCGCGACCAGCGTGCGCACGTGGTGCAGCGCGGTGGCCGGGTTGAGATCGAGCCGGTGCGCGATCTCCTTGTTGGTCAGGGCGCGGTCCAGGCAGACCCGGATGATGCGCAGCCGCGTCGCCGACGCGAGCGCCTTGGCCTCGGCCTCCGTGGCCGGCCGCAGTTGTCTGCCCACGGCGTAAATCTTACCGATTGACTTTTCCCAATCAGTCGCCGACAGTGGGCTCGTGAGGGCCGGACTGCTGCGGGACCATGATTTTCGCCAGCTGTTCACCGCCGACACGATCAGTCAGGTCGGCACCCAGGTGAGCGTGCTGGCGCTGCCACTTGTCGCGGTGCTCACCCTGCACGCCTCGCCGCTGGAGGTGGGCGTGCTCACCGCCGCCGAGACCGCGGCGTTCCTGCTCGTGGGCCTGCCGGCGGGCGCCCTGGTCGACCGGCTGCGGCGGCGCGGCGCGATGGTCGTGGCCGACCTGCTGCGGGCGTTGCTGCTGGTCTCGGTCCCGATCGCCTGGTGGCTCGACGCCCTTTCGATGCCCCAGTTGTACCTCGTGGGCCTGCTCGCCGGCGTCTGCACGGTCTTCTTCGATGTTTCGTATCAGAGCTACCTGCCGTTCCTGGTCGGCAAGGAGCGCCTGGTCGAGGGCAACTCCCGGCTCGAGCTCGTGCGCTCCACCGCGCAGATCGGCGGCCCGACCGTGGCCGGCCTGCTCGTCAAGGCGGTCGGCGCGCCGGTCGCGATGCTGCTCGACGCGGTCAGCTACCTGGTCTCGGCGCTCTTCCTGGGCCGGATCCGCCGGATCGAGGATCGGCCGGAGCGGCGCCCCGACGCGCACCTCGGCCGCGAGATCCTCGAGGGGCTGCGGTTCGTCGTCGGCAACCGGCTGCTGCGGGCCATCGCGGCCTGCACCGGCACCTCCAACTTCTTCGGCGCCATCGTCCAGGCGACCCTGGTCGTGTTCCTCGCCCGTGAGCTGGCCCTGTCGCCGGCCCTCATCGGCCTGTTCTTCACGGTCGGCGGCCTCGGCGCGCTGGCGGGTGCCTTCCTGGTCCGCCCGATCACCCAGCTGGTCGGCGCGGGTCCGGCGATCTGGCTCGGCATCCTGGTCGGCGGCCTCGGCGGCCTGCTCGTCCCGCTCGCGGCGCCGGGCTGGCGACTCTGGCTGGCCGCGGCCGGCAGCGTCGTCTACGGCATCGGGGTGATCGTCTACAACGTCAACCAGGTGAGCTTCCGGCAGGGCATCACCCCCGACGCCCTGCTCGGCCGGATGAACGCGACGATGCGGTTCATCGTCTGGGGCACGCTCCCGCTCGGCGGCCTGGCCGGTGGCGTGCTCGCCTCGGTGATCGGCGTGCACGAGGCGCTCTGGGTCGCCTCGGCCGCCGGGTTGGTCGCCGTCGTCCCCATTCTCGTGTCACCCTTGCGTTCGATGCGGGAACTGACTCCCGCCGTCTCCGCGGGCACGGAGGCGGTGCGGAAATAGCCGATCTTGTGGTTGTGCCGGGCGGTGCCGCCTCCAGTCGCTGAAGCTCGACACAACCGCAAGATCGGCGCTCTCCCGGTGGCAGGATGGCGGCATGGAGAACTCACACCCCATGTTCACCAGGCACACCGACACGCTGGAGCGGGCGCTGACCGCGATCGCCGAGCGGTCGTACTGGTCCGCGTTCCCCGAGTCGCCCAGTCCCCGCGTCTACGGCGAGACCGCGGCGGCCGACGGCGAGGCGGCGTTCCGGGCCTACCTCGGCGCCGACTTCCCCCTCAAGGACCAGCCCGGCGTGACCGACTGGGTCGCGACCGAGACGTCCCCGTTCGGCATCGCGCTCGACGTGCGATACCCCCACCTCGACCTTTCCTTCCTCGACGCCATGGCCGCGGCGATGCCCGCCTGGCGCGCGGCCGGCCCGCAGACCCGCACCGGCGTCTGCCTGGAGATCCTCACCCGCCTGCACGCCGCCTCGTTCGAGCTGGCCAACGCGGTGCACGCCACCACCGGCCAGGCCTTCGTCATGGCCTTCCAGGCCGGCGCCCCGCACGCGTTCGACCGTGCCCTGGAAGCTATCGCCTACGCGTACCGCGAGATGACCCGCACGCCCGCCACGGCCGACTGGGAGAAGCCGGCGGGCAAGGGCCAGACGCTGCACATGAGCAAGACATTCCATGTGGTGCCGCGGGGCATCGCCCTCGTCATCGGCTGCAACACGTTCCCGACCTGGAACTCGTACCCGGGCTTCTTCGCCTCCCTGGCCACCGGCAACCCGGTCGTCGTCAAGCCGCACCCGCGCGCCGTGCTGCCGCTCGCCATCACCGTGAAGATCGCCCGTGAGGTGCTCGCGGAGGCCGGCTTCGACCCCAACCTGGTCGTGCTCGCCGCCGAGGCGCCCGGCGAGGGCCTGGCCAAGACGCTCGCCCTGCGCCCCGAGGTGCGCATCATCGACTTCACCGGCTCGACCGAGTTCGGTGACTGGCTGGAGGGCAACGCGCGGCAGGCCGCCGTCTACACCGAGAAGGCCGGCGTCAACACCATCGTGGTGGACTCGACCGACGATTTCGCCGGGATGTGCCGCAACATCGGTTTCTCGCTCGTCCTGTACTCCGGGCAGATGTGCACGACACCGCAGAACATCCTCGTGCCGTTGGCCGGTATCGCGACCGACGAGGGGCACAAGAGCCTCGACGAGGTGGCGGCCGGCATTGCGGGGGCGGTCGGGAAGCTCACGCAGGACCCGGCCCGCGGCGTCGAACTCACCGGCGCGATCGTGAACGACAACGTTCTCTCCCGCATTGAGAAAGCGTCCCGCGTCGGTGCGCCGGTGCTCGAATCCTCAGACGTTTCACACCCGGCGTACGAAGGCGCCACGGTCCGTACACCACTCATCCGGAAACTCGGTGCGGACGATGCCGAGACGTATGGCACCGAGTGGTTCGGCCCCATTTCGTTCGTTGTCGCCACCGATTCCACTGCGGGCAGTTTGCGGATCTTCGCGGCCACCGTCGGCCGGAAGGGCGCATTGACCGCTTCGGTCTATTCCACTTCCCCGGATGTGCTCGACGCGATGGAAGAGGCGGCGTTGGACGCGGGCGTGCATTTGTCAGTCAACCTGACCGGTGGGGTCTTCGTGAACCAGTCGGCCGCGTTTTCCGACTTCCATGCCAGCGGGGCCAATCCAGCGGCCAATGCGGCGCTCACGGACGGTGCGTACGTGGCCAACCGGTTCCGGGTGGTCCAGTCCCGCCGCCACGTCTAGTTACCAACACGTAGTCGCCGGGCGATGCTTCACTTGGCAAAGAAAACTGCCGAGAAGGCATGCTCGGCGACCTTTTCCACCTGCTTGATTCGTGACCTTGCTGTCCGATTTGGGCCTGTCGGGGGTTGCCTTAACTCGTGTACCGTGCGTTTCGGTCGTCGTCCTTCGCCGGTGCCACCCCCGGACCCGGCGTGCTGGGCCGAAGATCCGCAGGCTGGTCCCCACAGCCAGCCGAGTGACGCAGAAGGACCGAAGTAGAGGAAGTGCACCGTGGCACAGGGCACCGTCAAGTGGTTCAACAGCGAGAAGGGCTATGGCTTCATCGCGGTCGACGGGGGACAGGACGTGTTCGTCCACTTCTCCGCGATCCAGATGGACGGCTACAAGTCGCTGGAAGACGGACAGCGCGTCGAGTTCGAGATCGCGCAGGGTCAGAAGGGCCCCCAGGCTGAGGGGGTCCGGCTCCTCGCCTGACGAAACGTCCGCAAACACCCCGCCGGGGCACCGTCCTCATCGATGAGGATCGGTGCCCTGCGTCTTTTCCCGGGGCGATTCGGGGTGAGCGGAGCCATTCGCCCGAATTAACGCGTTGGTCGCTTCTTCGGGACGTTTCTGATCTTTATCCGGCCCTGGTCGGCCCGTCTCGGCCCTTTTTGTCGGCTCTTGGGGCTCCTGTGGCGGTTGCGCTCCGTGACCGGCCGGTCGTCGCGCTGCGTGGCCGGCCACCTCCCGCGTCACCCGGGCTTTGCTTGCACTCGACGGGGCAGAGTGCTAAACAAGGTGTTGGCACTCCCATCTGGTGAGTGCCAACGGTCGGGGCGGTGCAGTCCTCCGGTGCGCAAACACCGAGAGGCTGGTCGTCGCGGGCTATTCCGGCCCGACCAACGGAGGATCCGGTGGATCCCCGAAGGTGCGAAAGCAGGCGGTGAGCCGCCGGCCCCACGCGGGTCGCAGGCGAATCGTGAGCGTCCAGGAGGACAACGCCGAATGGCCAAGATTATCGCGTTCGACGAGGAAGCCCGCCGCGGTCTTGAGCGGGGCATGAACACCCTCGCCGACGCCGTCAAGGTGACGCTGGGCCCGAAGGGCCGCAACGTCGTCCTCGAGAAGAAGTGGGGCGCCCCCACCATCACCAACGATGGTGTGAGCATCGCCAAGGAGATCGAGCTCGAGGACCCGTACGAGAAGATCGGCGCCGAGCTGGTCAAGGAGGTCGCCAAGAAGACCGACGACGTCGCCGGTGACGGCACGACGACGGCGACCGTCCTCGCCCAGGCGCTCGTGCGCGAAGGCCTGCGCAACGTCGCGGCCGGCGCCAACCCGATGGCCCTGAAGCGCGGCATCGAGGCGGCGGTCGCGTCCGTCGCCGACGAGCTCGCCAACCTGGCCAAGGACGTCGAGACCAAGGAGCAGATCGCCTCCACCGCCTCGATCTCCGCCGGTGACTCCACGGTCGGCGAGATCATCGCCGAGGCGATGGACAAGGTCGGCAAGGAAGGCGTCATCACCGTCGAGGAGAGCAACACCTTCGGGCTCGAGCTGGAGCTCACCGAGGGCATGCGCTTCGACAAGGGCTACATCTCGCCGTACTTCGTGACCGACACCGAGCGGATGGAGGCCGTCCTCGACGACCCCTACATCCTCATCGTCGAGTCGAAGATCTCCGCGGTGAAGGACCTCCTCCCGGTGCTGGAGAAGGTCATGCAGTCGGGCAAGCCGCTCGCGATCATCTCCGAGGACGTCGAGGCCGAGGCCCTGGCGACCCTCGTGGTGAACAAGATCCGCGGCACCTTCAAGTCGGTCGCCGTCAAGGCCCCCGGCTTCGGTGACCGCCGCAAGGCCATGCTGACCGACATCGCGATCCTGACCGGCGGTCAGGTCATCAGCGAGACCGTCGGCCTCAAGCTGGAGAACGCCGACCTCAGCCTGCTCGGCCGCGCCCGCAAGGTCGTCGTGACCAAGGACGAGACCACGGTTGTGGACGGCGCCGGCGACTCCGAGGCGATCAACGGCCGCGTCGCGCAGATCCGCGCCGAGATCGAGAAGAGCGACAGCGACTACGACCGCGAGAAGCTGCAGGAGCGCCTGGCCAAGCTGGCCGGCGGTGTTGCGGTCATCAAGGTCGGCGCCGCGACCGAGGTCGAGCTCAAGGAGCGCAAGCACCGCATCGAGGACGCCGTTCGCAACGCGAAGGCGGCCGTCGAGGAGGGCATCGTCCCGGGTGGTGGCGTCGCGCTGGTCCAGGCCGGCAAGACCGCCTTCGACAAGCTCGACCTGGTCGGCGACGAGGCGACCGGCGCGCAGATCGTGAAGGTCGCGCTCGACGCCCCGCTGCGTCAGATCGCGGTCAACGCGGGCCTCGAGGGCGGCGTCGTCGTCGAGCGCGTGCGCAACCTGGAGGCCGGTCACGGCCTCAACGCCGCGACGGGCGACTACGTCAACCTGCTGGCCGAGGGCATCATCGACCCGGCCAAGGTGACCCGCTCCGCGCTGCAGAACGCCGCTTCCATCGCGGCCCTGTTCCTCACCACGGAGGCCGTGGTGGCGGACAAGCCGGAGAAGGAGAAGGCCCCGGCCGGCGCCCCCGGCGGCGGCGACATGGACTTCTGAGTCCGTGACTTCTTGAACGGGCCGGGCACCGCGAGGTGCCCGGCCCGCTTCGCTTTTCCGGCCCCGCTGTTCGCGCCGGCTATCCGCAGGTTTCGCGCAGGACGCGCAGCGTGTTGTCCCAGCCGAGGGCTCGCAGCTCCGGCTCCGACCAGCTGCGGGAGCGCAGCTCCTCGAACAGGGCCGGGTACGTGCTCACGTCGTGGAGGCCGTCGGGCAGCACCTCGGTGCCGTCGAAGTCGCCGCCCAGGCCCACCGAGCCCGGTCCGGCCACCTCGCGGACGTGCTCGATGTGGTCGGCGACATCCTTGATGCTCGACGGCGGGCACGGGTTGGCCGCGATCCAGGCGGCTCGTTCCCGCTCGAACTCCTCGGTGTCCCACGGGGCGGCGATGGCGTCCTCCACGCGGTACAGCTCGTCGCCCCACTGCCGGCAGGCCTCGTTCAGGAAGAACGGTACGAAGGTCACCATGACCACGCCGCCCGTGTCGCGGACCCGGGTGAGGACGTCGTCGGGGACGTTGCGCGGGTGGTCGCACAGCGCCCGGGCGGACGAGTGCGAGAAGAACGCCGGCTTCGTCGATGTGTCCAGAGCGGCGTGCATCGTGCTCGGGGCCACGTGCGAGAGGTCGACGAGCATGCCGAGGCGGTTCATCTCGCGGACCACCTCGTGCCCGAACGGCGACAGGCCCCCGACGCCCGGCCCGTCGGTCGCACTGTCCGCCCAGGCGGTGTTCCGCGAGTGCGTCAGCGTCAGGTACCGCACGCCGAGGCGGTGCAGCGCCCGCAGTACACCCAGGGAATTGTCCAGGCAGTGACCGCCCTCCGCGCCGAGCAGTGACGCGACCCGGCCCGTGGCCGCGATCCGTTCGACGTCGTCGGCGCTCGTCGCGATGGCCAGGTCGGCGGGGTGCTTGTCGGCCAGCCGCCGCACGAGGTCGATCTGTTCCAGCACCTGGACCGCGGCGGTTGCCCCGGGCCGGTCGACGGGCACGTACACGGACCAGAACTGCGCCCCGACGCCGCCCTTGCGCAGCCGCGGCAGGTCGGTGTGGAGGCCGTGCCCGGCGAGATCGGCCCCGGCGTCGAGCCGTTCCTGCGGGTCGCGTACGCGCAGGCGCCACGGAAGGTCGTTGTGTCCGTCGATGACCGGTACGGCCGCGCTCATGACTCGACCTTAAGCCGCTCGCGCCGGTTGCTGAAGCCGCTCCCGCGGCGCCCGCAGCCCCTCCCGCAGCGTGCTCGGCGCCCGGTGCGATATGCGCGTTTTGCCGCGGTGATCCGAACCGTCCTCATATGGTGAAGGCGGCCGGCAGACGTCGCTGCAGGACAAGCGCGGCAATCAGCCCGATCGGTAGGTGAACGGGAGACGTCGGCTCCTCGTGGCATGACGGGGGATCACGGGGTACCGGCGGCAGGTGTGCGGGGCGGGACCGGATGGCGAACCCATCGGCCCGCCTCGCATGCCGCTACAACGCCTTACCGTAGATCCAGAAGATCCGCTCGATGCGAGCGCCGACGGCCTTGGAGTAGAACGCGATCGGCCCGGCCCACCCGATCTGGGCGGTATCGTGGCGGTTCGCTCGCTGGTCGGCGAGGCACCGCCGCAGCAGCACCCGCCCGACCCCGAGCCCTTCCGCCGCGGGCGCGGTGCCCATCGGCCCGAACCAGCTGGGCCGGTTCGCCCCGTACGCCGCGAACCCGAGGATCTCCCCGTCCCGCACGGCGACGTAGCACCCGGCGCCGTCCCGCCCGATCGACTGGCCGACCTCCCAGGCCCAGCCGTCCCCCCAGATGTTCCGCACCCACTCGACGGTGTCCGGCCCGCCGTCGACGACCTTGACCCCGCTGCCGGCCAGCCGCTGCTCGTCCCGCTCGGCGTCGTCACCGGCCCGGCGCAGATCGGCGGTCATGTTCCAGGCGGTGTTCTCGAGGTCGTATCCCGCTCGCTTCGCCAGGCAGATCGCGCCGGTGTACCGCACGTCGATCCCCGGCCACGCATAGCAGGGCGGATTCCCCCCGATCCGAACCCGCTCACACCCGAGCCCCCGCAACCGCTCCTCGGCCGCGGCAAGCAGCTCACTCCCGACTCCCCGCCGCCGCGCCTGTTCTCGTACGGCGAGCAGCTCGACATGCCCGAGCCGGGAGTCCCGATCGCTGACGGAGCCAAAGAGAACCCCGTGGCCGCGGTCGTCAACGAGCCGAAACCCGACCCGCCCGGCCGGCGGCCGAGCCAGCCGCCGCACCAGCACCCCGGCCTCGGCGCCGTCATCGTCAAGATCAAGCGCCCCGGCCGCGATCCGCGCAGCGGTATCCAGCTCCTCAAGGTCCACGATCATTTGGTAAACATACCTAACTGTTACCGCGCCCTGGGACAAAACGGGCCCCGGCCGCCCAGACCGTCACCACGATGTAACAAACGCTGTTACACGCCCCATGCTGCCAGCCACCCACCCACGCCACAGTGGAACCCCATGATCAATGGAGCCCCCTGGCTGCCATGGCAACCAGAACTCTCCATCGATCACGGCCACACCCGAACGCAACTCCCAGCCGCGCAGCACCCCATGATCAAGGGAGCCATTGAGCCCCAGCAACCAGAACTCGCCCACGATCATGGGCGGGGCCGGGTCGAGCCGGATCGGGCAGGGCCGGGTCGGGCCGGATCGGGCAGGGCCGAGCCGGGTCGGGATCGGGCGTGGTTGGTCCGGGGTTTGCGTGAGGTTGGGCAGGGTTGGGTGGGCGCGGAGGGCTCGGCTCCCCTGGGTGCTTGCTGGCCGTGGCCGTCTCCGGCCGAGATTGCCACCTACTTGACCGGCCACGGAAGGCTCTTACCCGACATTTCCGATTTATCGGGCAACGATGCGGCGGAGACTGTCCCCGTTGCGTGCCGAGGTGCGAGCACGGGCAGCGACCAGCGACGACGAGTCGAGTCACGGCGCCGAATCCAGTCGTGGCGCCAGGTCGAGACGCGGCACGAGATCCCGGCGCGGCGGCAGGTCGAGTCGCGGCGCCGGATCCGGGCATGGCGCCAGGTCCACGCGCGGCGCGAGATCCGGGCATGGCGGCGGGTCGAGTCGCGGTGCTGGAACGGGTTGGGGCGCCACCTCTGCGGAGGGTCGGGCGCCTGGGCCCCGCGGCGACGTCACACCCGGCCGACCTGGTGGCGGCGGGCCAGGGTGTGACGTCGGCCGGGGCGTGCGGAGCGGCGGGTTACGGCGTGGGGCGCGGCGTTGCGGCCACCGCGGCCAAGGCGTCCACCAAGCCGGAGCCCACCACGTCGGCCGGGGTGGCGCACGGGGAGGTCAGCGGGGTCAGCGGGCGGGCCGTGCGTTCCAGGATCGCCCGGGTCTCCTCCACCTTGCCGATCAGGGACGGGTTGGCCGACCACATCAGGGCCACGACGCCGGCCACGTGTGGGGTGGCCATCGACGTGCCGCTCAGGTAGCCGTAGCGGCCGCCCGGCAGTGCGGACAGCACGTTGACGCCGGGGGCCATGATGTTGGGCTTCGTCAGGCCGGCGGGGGTCGGGCCGCGGCTGGAGAACTCGGCCACCTCCGACGCTCGGTCGACGGCGCCGACCGTGAACGTGGCGGCGAAGTTGGACGGTGGGTCCGTGATGGTCTCGCAGTTGGGGCCCGTGTTGCCGGCCGCGGCCACGAAGAAGATGCCGGCGGCGGCGAAGGCGTCGATGGCCGGGCGCAGCGAGGTCAGGTCGCAGCCCTCGACCTCCGGGCAGCCCCACGAGTTCGTCAGGACCTGCGGGGCCCGATCGGGGCGGCCGGCGTGCCAGGGGTCGGCGCCCGCCGGATAGGGCGCGAGCATGAACTGCAGGCAGCTCAGGTAGTTGGCCATGCTGCCCAGGTTGCGGGGGAGGTTTTCGCAGGCGATCCACTGCGCGCCCGGGGCCACGCCGACGCCCTTGCCCACGGCGGTGGCGAGCGTGTGGGTGCCGTGGCCGTTGTTGTCGGTGGGGGTCCTGGCGTGGCCGAACGGGTCGAGCCACGAGTCGTCGCCGCCGCGGAAGTTGCCGCGCAGCGCCGGGTGGTTGCCGTCGACGCCGGAGTCGGAACTGCCGACGACGATGCCCTTCCCGTCCCCATAGCTCTTCCAGACCGCATCCGCCTGGATCAGCGTCAGGTTCCACGGCGTGGACGGCGGCGCGTCGACCGTGCCGCGCATCGGCTCGGCCGTGGCCGGCAGCGGCCGCAGGTGCGGGTTGAGCAGCACCTTGGCGACGTCGGAGCGGCTCTCCAGCCACTGCCGCGCCACCGGCCCGGCGTCGACCTCGATCCCGTTGACGAGGTAGAACGGCGTGTAGCCGACGCGCTTGTCGCGCAGCGCCTTGCGCAGCGAGGCCTGGGACCGCTCGGCGGTGGCGACCAGCCGCTCGTAGGTCTGCCGGACCCGCGCCGTCTGGTCGCTGACGCCGCTCAACCCGCTCAGGTCGGCCTGCTCCTTCATGACCACGAACAGCCGCTCGCCGGCGAACCCCGGCTGGCCCAGCGCCGTGTAGACCACCGCGGCGCCGACCGCGACGACGGCGGCCGCCACCCCGGCGAGCCACGCGTGCCAGCGCACCCGCCGGAAGACGACCAGCACGAGCGCGGCGACGAGCAGGGCGAGCACGAGCGCCGCCGCGGCGCCCACGAGGCCCCAGAACAGCCCGTCGCGCAGGCCCAGGATGAGCGAGGTCTCCTCCGGGTCGACGAACCCCAGCGGCCCGAACAGCGTCGGCGTCAGCAGGGCCACCACCGAGGGGCGGCCCCGCCGGTGCAGCGCGGCGATCGCGAACGCCGCCGGCGGCACGCACAGCAGCGCGAGCAACTGCACGGCCGGCTCGCCGACCCCGCCCGCGATCGAGGCCAGCCCGACCCCGATCGCCAGCCCGCCGACGACCGCGCCGCCCCAGTTGCTGCGGAAGCCCATGCCGATCGAGGCGAGGGCGGTCACCGGGCGCGCGGCGAGCCAGCTCACCGCGAGCGCGGCGAGCAGGGCGAGGACGGTCTCCAGGAGGCCGCCGAGCGCGCCGACCCACAACCACGGGAGCAGCAGCACCAGGCCGGCCGCGAGGCTGAGCCAGAACAGCCAGCCGTCGGCCCGCTCGCGGCGGCCGGTGACGCTCGTGTGGATGGCCGCGCCGATCGCCGCCACGACGGCGACGATCGCCAGATAGAGCTCGTGATAGGTCTCCGGGACCAGCCGCACCGCGCTCAGCACGCCGCCGAACAGCGCGGCGAACGCCCACTGCCGGCCGGCCGTGCGGGCGAACGGCACCCGCGACAGCAGCCCGAGCAGCAGCGCCGGCACCCCCGCGAACAGGGTGACGAGCACCGCGGCGAGCAACC
Source organism: Dactylosporangium sucinum (assembly GCF_014647515.1). Lineage (GTDB taxonomy): Bacteria > Actinomycetota > Actinomycetes > Mycobacteriales > Micromonosporaceae > Dactylosporangium > Dactylosporangium sucinum. The sequence goes on from NZ_BMPI01000017.1 coordinate 69,433, forward strand.
AGAACGCCCGCGGCATCGACAGCCCGCTGATCGTCAGCGTGTCGCCCACCAGCCACAGCACGGCGTTGACCACCACGACGAGGGCGACCGTCCACAACCCCACCAGGATGGTGAGGGCGATCGCCCAACCGCGACTCGGCGGCCGGGGCGGCGGCGCGGCAAACGGCACCGGCGGGACCTGAACCATGCTCGGACTCTACGGCGTGCGTACGACAATCCCGGGGGAGCAGACTGGGGGTTATGACGGAGACGGTGGACGCGGTCGTCGTCGGCGCCGGTCACAACGGACTCGTGGCGGCCAATCTGCTGGCCGACGCGGGCTGGGACGTGGCCGTGCTGGAGGCGACCGAGCACGTCGGCGGCGCGGTCCGCTCGGCCGAGCTGGTCAGGCCCGGGTTCCGCAGCGACGTGTGCAGCTCGTTCTACCCGCTGGGTGCCGCGTCCCCGGTGTTCACCGCCCTCGATCTCGAGGCGCACGGGCTGCGCTGGACCCACGCCCCCGAGGTCGTGGCGCACCTCTTCCCCGACGGCCGCGGGGCGGTGCTCAGCCGCGAGCTGGACCTCACGGCGGAGTCGCTGGACGGCTTCGCGCCGGGGGACGGCGAGCGGTTCAAGCGGCTGTACCGCGAGTGGCGCGCACTGTCCGACGACCTGGTCCCCGCACTGCTCACCCCGTTCCCACCCGTCCGCTCCGGCGCCCGGCTGGCGGCCCGCGCGGGCCTCGGCGGAGCGCTGCGGCTGGGCCGGCGGTTCCTGGCCCCCGCGCGGGTGCTCGGCGAGGAGCTGTTCCGCGGCGAGGGCGCCCGGATGCTGCTCGAAGGCCTCGCCCTGCACACCGACCTGGCCCCCGACGACGCGGCCAGCGGCGCGTACGGCTGGCTGCTCGCCATGCTGGGCCAGCAGTACGGCTTCCCGGTGCCGGTCGGCGGGGCACAGGAGCTCACCGACGCGCTGGTCCGCCGGTTCGACGGGGTGATCCACCGCCGGTCGCCGGTCGAGCGGGTGATCGTCGGCGCCGGCCGGGCGCTGGGCGTGCGCTGCTCGGACGGCCGCCTGTTCCGGGCCCGCAAGGCGGTGCTCGCCGACGTCGCGGCGCCCACGCTGTACCGCAGCCTCGTCGACGCCGGGGAGCTGCCCGCGCGGCTGCTGGAGGATCTCGCCGGCTTCCGCTGGGACAACCCGACGCTGAAGGTCGACTGGGCGCTCTCCGGGCCGGTGCCGTGGCTCGCTCCCGAGGTGAGCGGGGCCGGCACGATCCACCTCGGCGCCGACCCGCACCGCTACGCGGCGGACCTCGCGCTGGGCCGGCCGCCGGAGGACCCGTTCCTGCTCGTGGGGCAGATGACCACGACGGACCCGACCCGTTCGCCGGCCGGGACGGAGACGCTCTGGGCGTACACCCACCTCCCCCGCGGCAGCAAGCCGGACGACGTGGACGCCCAGGTGGCGCGGGTCGAGCGGGCGATGCGCGCGCATGCCCCGGGCTTCGACGACCTGGTGCTCGGCCGGCACGTGGCCGGCCCCGCCGAGCTCGCGGCGAAGAACCCGTCGCTGGTCGACGGGGCGATCAACGGCGGCACGGCGGCCGCGTTCCAGCAGCTCGTGTGGCGTCCGCTGCCGGGGCTCGGGCGGGCCGACACGCCGATCGACCGGCTGTTCCTGGCCAGCTCCAGCGCGCACCCGGGCGGCGGCGTGCACGGGGCGCCCGGCGCCAACGCGGCGCGGGCGGCGCTGGCCCGGCACCGGCCGCTGCTCGGCGACGCGTACCGGCTGGGCATCGGCGCCGCCATGCGCGCGATCTACCGCTGACGGCGCTCCGCCAGGTCGGCGAGGCGCCGCAGTACCTCCGCGTTGCGGTAGTGCAGGAAGACGTCACCGACCTTGTTCCGCGCGCCGATCATCGGCCCGTCGGTGAATTGCTCCTGCATGGTCACCCGCGTGGCGCCGGCGTCGAGCTCGTCCAGCGTGAAGCGCACCTCGCCGGCACCCAGCGGCCACAGGTGCACCTTCAGCCGCAGCATCCGCCCCGGCTCGCACTCCAGCGACTCGCTGCGGTCCTTGACCGACGCCGGCCAGGGGCCGGCCTTGTGGTGGAGCCGGGTGCCGGCCCGCGGCCAGCCCTCGTCGACGTCGCGGACGTGCGTCGTGCCGACGACCCAGTCGCTGTACGTCCAGCCGTCGGACAGGACGCCATAGACCCGGTCGGCGGGCGCGCGGACGATGCGTTCGGTGATGGACACCTCATCCTGATTCCCCGCGCGCCGCATCGCACACAATCCCGGGACACGCGCGGCTACCGTGTTGGTGTGCGTCGTGAACCCTCCACGTCCCGTTTCGAGGCGAGCCGTCTCTCACCTGCCCGCCGCGCCGCGGACGTCGCCCGCCTGCGCCGGGAACGCTTCGACGTCCTGATCATCGGCGGTGGCGTCACCGGGGCGGGCGCCGCGCTCGACGCCGCCTCCCGCGGGCTGTCAGTGGCCCTGGTCGAGGCCCGTGACCTGGCCTCCGGGACGTCGAGCCGATCCTCCAAGCTGATTCACGGGGGCCTGCGGTACCTCGAACAGCTCGAGTTCGGCCTGGTCGCCGAGGCCCTCCAGGAGCGCGGCCTGCTGGCGACCCGCCTGGCGCCGCACCTGGTCCGCCCGGTGCCCATCCTGGTGCCCCTCCCGGCGCACCGCGGCCTGACCGGGCTCGCGCAGCGGGCCTGGCAGCGTGCGTACTACGGCACCGGCGTCGGGCTCTACGACGCCTTCGCGGCCGCCGCCCAGCTGCGTGGCTCGGCGCCCCGTGGCATGCCGCTGCACCGCCACCTGTCCCGCACGGAGACCCACCGGCGCTTCCCGTCGCTGCGCGAGGATGCGATCAGCGGCGCGATCCAGTACTTCGACGGCCAGGTCGACGACGCCCGCCTGGTCGCGACGCTCGCCCGCACGGCCGCGAGCCTCGGCGCCGCCGTGGTGCCCAGCGCCCGGGCCGTGGGCCTGCTGCGCGACGCCCGCGAGGTCACCGGCGTGCGGGTCCGCGACCTGGAGTCCCGCGAGGAGTTCGAGGTCCACGCCCGCACCGTGGTCGCGGCCACCGGCGTGTGGATGGACGACATCGCCGGCCTGCTGTCCGGCGAGGGCCCGCGCGAGTCGGCCGGCATGCAGGTGCGCGCCTCCAAGGGTGTGCACCTGGTGGTACCGCGGAGCGCCATCACCGGCGAGGCCGGCCTGATCCTGCGCACCCCGACGTCGGTCCTCTTCGTCATCCCGTGGGGCGGCCACTGGATCATCGGCACCACCGACACCGACTGGACCCTCGACCGCGGCCATCCGGCGGCCTCCGCGACCGACATCTCATACCTGCTGGGTCAGGTCAACGCCGTCCTCGAACGCCCGCTCACCACCGAGGACATCGAGGGCGTCTACGCCGGCCTGCGCCCGCTGCTGTCCCGCGAGGCCAAGCAACGCCAGCCGCACAGCCGCGACGAGCAGACCTCGGCCCTCTCCCGCACGCACGCGGTCGTCGAGCCGATGCTGGGCCTGATGCTGATCGCCGGCGGCAAGTACACGACGTACCGGGTGATGGCCGCCGACGTCATCGACCGCGTGGCCCACCGCCTGGGCGGCCTGCGCCGCCACGGCGGCCTGGTCCCGGCGTCCCGCACGGCCGACCTCCCCCTGCTGGGCGCCGACGGCTACCACCAGCTGTGGACGAACCGCGCCGACCTGGCCCGCCGCCAGGGCGTCTCGGCGGGCGTCCTGGAGCACCTGCTGGAGCGCTACGGTTCGCTGGCCTTCGAGGTGCTCTCCCTCGACCCGGCGCTGCGCCGCTCGCTGCCGGGCGCGCCGGAGTACCTGGCGGCCGAGGTGGCCTACGCCGCGCTCGCGGAGGGCGCCCTGCACCTGGAGGACGTGCTGACCCGCCGCACCCGGATCTCGTTCGAGACGGACCACCGCGGCGTGGCCTCGGCGACGGACGCGGCCCAGGTGATGGGTGACGTGCTGGGCTGGGACCGCGCGACCCGGTCCCGGGAGGTGGACCACTACCTGGCGCGGGTGGCGGCCGAGCAGGAGTCGCAGCGCATGCCGGACGACCTGACCGCGGACGCGGCCCGGCTGGGCGCCCCGGACGTCCGCGGCTTCATGGCCGACCGCGCCTCCGTCTAGCCGCGCCCCATGATCGTGGGAACCATTTGGCTGCCCGGCAGCCAGATGGTTCCCTTGATCATGGCCGGGCGGAGGCTAGAAGATCTTGCCCGGGTTCAGGATGTTGTCCGGATCCAGCGCTGCCTTGATCGAGCGGTGCGCCTTCAGGCCCGTCGGGCCGATCTCCCGCGCCAGCCAGTCGCGCTTCAACAGCCCCACGCCGTGCTCACCCGTCGACGTGCCGCCCAGGGACAGCCCGAGGGACATGATCGCGTCGAAGACCTTCTGGCCCTGCGCGATGCTCACCGGGTCCGACCGGTCGATCACGATGATCGGGTGCAGGTTGCCGTCGCCCGCGTGGCCCACCGTGGCCACCACCATGCCGTGTTCGGTGGAGATGCGCTCGATGCCCTCGATCAGCTCCACCAGCCGCGTGCGCGGGACGGCCACGTCGTCCACCATGACGCCGCCGCCGGCCGGGAACAGGTTCGCCGCGAACTGCTCCAGCGCCGGGTGGGCCAGGCGGCGCGCCGCCAGCAGCGCGTCGGCCTCCGCCGCGTCCGAGGCCACGTACACGTCGGCCGCGCGGGCCTCGTGGCACGTCGCCGCCAGCCGGGCCAGGTCGTCCGGGGCGCGGCTGCCGGAGTCGACCGCCGCGATGAGCAGGGCGGCGGCGGTCGTCGGGAGGTCCATCGGGCGGTACGCCTCGATCGCGCTCAACGTGACCCGGTCGATGACCTCCAGCATGCTCGGCTGCAGGCCGGAGCGGACGATTCCGGACACGGCCGCGCCGGCGGCGGCGAACGTGTCGAAGACGGCGACCAGGGTCAGGGCCGGCTCCGGCGCCGGGCGGAGCCGGACGGTGACCTCGGTGATGACGCCGAGCGTGCCCTCGGAGCCGACGAACAGGCTGGTCAGGTCGTAGCCGGCGACGCCCTTCGCGGTGCGGCGGCCGCAGTGCAGGACCTCGCCGCTGGCCAGCACGACCTCCAGGCCGATGACGTATTCGCTCGTCACGCCGTACTTCACGCAGCACATGCCGCCCGCGTCCGTCGACACGTTCCCGCCGATGGTCGACTGCTCCCATGAGCCCGGGTCCGGCGGGTAGTACAGGCCCTTCTCGGCCACGGCCCGGTGCAGCTGCGCGTTGACGACGCCCGGCTGGACGACCGCGATGTGGTTCTCCGTGTCGATGTCCACGATCTCGTTCATCGCGGTCAGTGACAGGACGATCGCGCCCTCGATCGCGTTCGCGCCGCCGGCCAGGCCGGAGCGGGCGCCCTGCGGGATCACGGGCACCCGGTGCCGGCTCGCTGCGCGCAGGACCGCCGAGACCTGCCCCGTCGTGCGCGGCCGCACGACGACCGAGGGCGTGCCGTAGGGCACCAGGTCGGCCTCGTCATGCCGGTACGACATGACGAGGTCGGGGTCGGTCAGCACGCCACCCTCGTGAGGCAGCGCCGCGCGAAGTTCCTCAACGAGATCCATACCTGGCACGCTAGTGGGTGTGCTCTACATAGACACGCCGCGGTGGCCCGCTCATGGTCGACTTTGGTCACACCTCGTCAGTGACGTGTCGCCGGCCGAGCTCCACGCCTTCGCGGAGCTGATCGGCGCGCCGCGGCGCGGGTTCGAGCGCGACCACTACGACATACCCGCCGACCGCGTGCAGGCGGCGATCTGGCTGGGCGCCCGGTTGACGTCGTCCAGGGAGATCATCGAGCGCCTGCATGCGGCCGGGCTGCGCCGCCCGCGGCATTTGTCCAGATCGACAACCGCAAAATAGCAGCTCAGGCCTTGTGGAAACGAGAACGTTAGGACACCCTTGCTTAGGCAAGCCTAAGCAAGGAGTACGGCCGTGTATGTCTGCATCTGCCACCGGGTCAGGGAGTGCGAGGTCCGGCAGGCCATCCGCGCCGGTGCGCACAGTGAGGACGCCGTCGGTGACGAGTGCGGTGCCGGCACCGGCTGCGGCACCTGCCTCGACCGCATCGCCGACCTGATCGACGCGGAAGCGACAAATGCCGTGTTGCCCGCTTTGGCCTAAAAAAGGCGTTACCCTGCCCACATGCAAGGGGATGCACGCGTCATCGAGTTCTTGAACGAACAGCTCACCGCCGAGCTCACCGCCATCAACCAGTACTTCCTGCACGCCAAGATGCAGGAGAACTGGGGCTACACGATTCTCGCCAAGCACACCAGGCACGAGTCGATCGACGAGATGAAGCACGCGGAGGTGCTCACCGATCGGATCCTGTTCCTGGAGGCCCTGCCGAACTACCAGCGCCTGTTCGCGCTGCGCATCGGCGAGACGGTCCCGGAGCAGTTCAGGTGCGACATGCAGGTCGAGATGGAGGCCATCGACCGGCTGCGCCGGGGGATCGAGTACATGCGCTCGATCGGCGACGTCACCTCGGCGAACATCTTCGAGGACATCCTGGCCGACGAGGAGCACCACGTCGACTACCTGGAGACCCAGCTCGGGCTGATCGAGAAGCTGGGGGAGGCGTTGTACCTCCAGAACGTCACCGAGCACCCAGAAGCGTCCTGATCTCCGTCCGCAGGTTCGCGTGTGCGCGGGCGGTCCAGGCCGCCCGCGAAGGAACGGCGCGATAGAGCTCGGGCAGCTCCAGCAGCTGCTGGAGGATCGCCGCCCGGCCCGGCCGGAACACCTCGTCCGGCACGGCCGCGTACTCCTCCCGTACCGCCGCCGCATACCGCTCGTAGTCGGGCCGGTCCGCCGCCAGGATCGCCAGGTCGGCGTCCGCGAGCAGGGCGCCGTTGCGGTCGCCGGGCGCCACCCGGTGCCCCGCGGTGAGCCGCACCAGCCGCGCGACCTCCTCGGCGCGGGATGCGGGCCACCCCAGCCGCGAAAGGCGGTCGAGTGCCAGTTGGGCGCTCTGCTCCTCGTTGTCCTGCGCGAACGGGACGTAGACCGCGTCGTGGAACCAGGCCGCCAGCCGAACGGCGTCGGCATCGTCGGCCAGAACCGAGTGCTCATCGATGACGCGAAGCATCGCCGCCAGGTGTTCCAGGGTGTGGTACCGCCGGTGCGGCTCCGAGTACCGCGCGATCAGGTCCGGTCCGACGACGGAGTCGCCCGGGAAGAGCCACTGCTCGATCACACCGACGAGCCTAGATCCTTGAGGGTCGCGACGATGTGGTCGAGGCTGGCGGCGCGACCGGCCGCGCGGTCCCTGGGGTAGGCCGAGAGCATCGGCAGCGTCGCGGACCGTAGCGTCTGTTCGTCGGGCGGCTCCGTGAGCCGGTGCTTGGCGCGCAGGTTGTCGGCGGCGCCGACCAGCCGGGCCGCGTGGGCCGGGTCATCGGGCGCCAGCAGGGCGGCCACCACGTCGAGCGAGATCGCCAGGTCCAGCCGGTCGCCCACCTCGTGCCGGGTGACCAGCGCCGCCACCAGCAGCCGCAGCGCCTCGGCCGGGTCGCCGTCGGCCCGGGCGGCCAGGCCGAGCTGGTGCTGGGCCATCGCGGCGCCGAACGCGTCGCCGATCTGCCGGCTCAGCGCCAGGCTCTCGCCGAGCGCGGCGCGGGCCGCCGCCACGTCGCCCCGCGCGAGCATGATCTGCCCGCGGCACTCCAGCGCGAGCAGGATCCCGCGGGTGTTGCCGTTCGCCCGCTCCAGGTCGAGGCACTCGCCCGCGTAGCGCTCGGCCGCCGCCAGCTCGCCGCGGCTCAGCGACACCTTGCTCAGGTTGCCCAGCGCCGCCGCCACCCCCGGCGGCACACCCAGCTCCCGCCAGACGACCAGGCTCTGCTCGAAGTGCGCGACGGCGGCCTCGTGGTCGCCGCCGCCGATCGCCGCGATGCCGAGCGCGTTGTGCGCGTGGCCGATCGTCGCCCGGTCGCCGGCCGCGGTGGCCCGGCCGAGACTGTCGACAGCGAACCCGTAGGCGGTCTCGTGCTCGTCCTGCGTGGCGGCCAGGATCGCGGCGCCGTGCAGCAGCCGCGCCCGCACGTCGTCGCCCAGCTCGTCGGGCGCCGCCAGCACGAGGGCCAGCCAGTCCCGCCCCTCGCCGATGTGGGCGCCATTTCGCCAGTACCGCCAGAGCCCGAGACACACGCGAGCCTTCGTCCGCCCGTCGGCGTGCTCGAACGCGGCCCGGACGTTCAGGTAGTCGGCCTCCACCCGGCCGGTCCACTCCACCTGCTCCGGCCCGGCCAGCCCGACCTCCGGCGCCGCACCGCCCCGGGAGGTCGGTGGTGGCGTAGACGACCGCCGGCCCGGCCGGTCGAGGCTCGCCGACGTCGGCGAACGCGAGCTGCGCCTCGACGCCCCGCATCCGGGCGATCTTGCGCACCTCGGCCAGGAACCGGGTGTGCCCGGCACCCGTCGGGCCGGCGACGCGCAGCGCGCCCGGCAGCCCGGCCGCGACCCGGGTCAGGAACTCCTGCGCGACGGTGAGCTGGCCGTCGCGCTCCCACAGCCGCGACGACCCGTCCGCGGCGGTCGCCTCGACGTGTCGCCCACGGCCTGCCCGCGCCCGCGCCGTTTGGCCAGGTAGTTGCGGCGGTCGGCGGCTGCGACGAGGGCCTCGGCGTCGGCGCCGTCGGCGGGGCTGCTCGCCACTCCGAGGCTGATCGAGAGATGCAGCGGCGGGGTCCCCGGGAACTCGCGGGCCCGGACCTCGTCAGCGAGCCGGATCGCCAGCCGGAGTGCCTCCTCCGGCCCGGTGTGCGGCAGCAGCAGCACGAACTCGTCGCCGCCGTAGCGGCACAGCAGGTCGTCGGAGCGGATCAGCTCCTGGATCCGCTCGGCGAGCTGGCGCAGCAGGACGTCGCCGCGCTGGTGGCCGAAGGCGTCGTTGACCGTCTTGAAGTGGTCGACGTCGAACAGGAGCAGCCTGGCGGCGTCCAGGGTGCCGTCGCGGTGCAGCAGGTCGTCGAGGGCGGCGCGCGGTCGAGGCCTGGTACGACGACACGTGGTCCGGGCACTACTGGTCCGGCGGCACCTGGTCCGGCCATTACTGGAGCGGTCACTACTGGAGCTCCCGCACCTGGTCCGCCAAGCGCTGGAAGTAACGGGTTCAGGCGGCCGGGCTCCGCAGCGTCTCGAGGTCTCTGACGAGGCCGTCGAACGCTGCGTCCCGGTCGTCGGCGCGCAGCACCGCCGACGGGTGGATGGTCGCGACCAGCACCGCGCCGGGCGCGGCCGGGAACTCCTCCGGCACGGCCAGCGGTACGCCCCGCTGCTGCGTCACCCGGAACGACGGGCCCAACAGCGCCTTGCCGGCGGTGGCCCCGAGCGCGACCACCTGGGCCGGGCGCAGCTGCCGGAACTCCTCGACCAGCCAGGGCCGGCAGGCGGTGATCTCGCGCTGGTCGGGCGTCTGGTGGATGCGCCGCTTGCCGGGCGCCGACGCGCGGTACTTGAAGTGTTTGACGGCGTTGGTGACGTACATCAGCCCGCGGTCCAGCCCGGCCGCGTCGAACGCGCGGTCCAGCAGCTTCCCGGCCGGCCCGACGAACGGCTCGCCGCGGCGGTCCTCGACGTCGCCGGGCTGCTCGCCGACGACCAGGATCCGGGCCCCGGCCGCGCCCGCGCCGAAGACGGCCTGCGTGGCGTCCCGGTACAGCGGGCACCCGCGGCAGCGCTGCACGGCCTCGCGTAGCTCGTCGAGGTCGGCGCCCTCCGGGACGTACTCCTCAGCCGACATACGGTTGGACATACCCGCCACCGGCCGGGTGACACAGGGCCTACTTCTTGGGCTTCCGCAACTGCTGGCCGGTCAGCGCGTCGGGGCCCTTGCCGGCCAGGCAGCGGAACGTCGTCGGGCCGGCCTGCTGCGCCTCCAGGGTCGGCAGGATCACGTCCGTCTTCCAGGCCGTGGCGTTGATGTCGACGAGGATGAGCACGCCGCGGCCGCACACCTCGCGCACCGGCGACTGCGACGTGCTGCTGACCCGGCTGCCCTTGTTGAGCTCGCCGAACGCGAACAGCTCCCAGGTGTGCTTGCCGGCGCAGGACACCGCGTTGTGGTCGGCGTCGTAGCACTCGACGGCGCTCGTGCACCGGGCCTCCGCCGGCGCGTCGAAGCCGCAGTCGATCGCCGGCAGGGCCGCCGTCGCGGTCGCCGTCGGGCCGGTCGTCGGGCCGTCCGTGGGCGTCCCGCCGTGCAGCCCGTAGGCGATGCCGACGCTGACCAGCGCGGCGACGACCAGGACGGCGCCGGTCACGAGCAGGGCGATGCCGCGCCGGTTGACCGGCGGCGTCGGCCGCACGGGCGGCACGAACGGGTCGGCCGGCGGCGCCAACGGCCCGTGTGGCACCGTCTGCTCCGGGTCGCCCCCGGACATGAACGGCGACGCGAGCAGGCGGTTCGGAGTCGGGGGAGTGTGCGCCGGGTCCACCGGGGGCGGCGTGTAGACCGGTTCGACCGGGGGCGAGCCCAGCGGTGGCACGATGACCTGCGGCACCGGGTCGAGGCGCACGGCGATGAGCCGGTCGCGCAGCTCGATCGCGCTCGGCCGGGCCGACTCGTCGTTGGACATGCCGGCCCGCAGGATCTCCATCAGCTCGGCCGGGCAGCCGGGCAGGTCGGGGATGTGCTCGTGGAACATGTCGACCAGCGACATCAGGCTCGGCATCTGGTCCTCGCGCCAGCGCGGCGGCTTGCCCCGCATCAGCGCGTAGAGCGTCGCGCACAGTGCGTAGACGTCGGCGGCCGGCGCGGGCGGTGCGTGCCGGAACGTCTCCGGCGGCGCATAGGCCGGGGTGAGGACGTCGAGCGTGATCGACACGTCGCGCCACTCGGCCAGGATGGCCAGGCCGAAGTCGGCCAGCGCCGGCTCGCCGAAGCGGCTGAACAGGATGTTGGCCGGCTTCACGTCGCGGTGCAGCACGCCGAGCGAGTGGGCGTCGGCGAGCGCATCGGCGATCTTGAACCCGACCTCCCGGACCTCGGCCGCCGACAGCGGGGCGCTGCGCATGCGCTCGGCATACGAGCCGTCACACAGCTCCATGATCAGGTACGGGTGGCCGTCGGTGGTCACACCCGCGTCGAAGAGGTCGACGACGTGCGGGTGGCTCGACATCCGGCCGGCGGCCCGGGCCTCGCGCAGGAACCGCCGGCGGTCGCGCTCGGTCTCCAGCGTGCGGTTCTCCACCTTCACGGCGACGTCGCGGCCGACGGACTCCTGCACGGCCCGGTAGACCGTGGCGTAGCCGCCGCGGGCCAGCACGGCGAACCCGGTGAGGCCGGGGACCGTGGGGATAGGGGCCGATGCGGTCACGGCAAGAACGGTACGACAGCCGCCCGGCATTCGCCGTCACGCATCGGCCACAGCCGGGGCACACTGTCCGTTCGCGTCGAGCGCCTCCGCCAGTACCGTCTCCGCGTAGATCCGGCTGCGCACGTCCTCACCAGCCAGGGTCTGCGCCTGGCGGGCCCAGTCGAGGGCCTCGGCGTTGCGCCCGGCGGCCAGCAGCGCGCCGGCGTAGGCGGCCACGGCGTGTCGCCGGGAGAAGATCACCGACGGGGCCGGGCGCTCGGCGGCGACGCACCCGAGCACGTCCAGGGCCGCCTCGACGTCGCCCTGGGCCAGCCGGGCCAGCCCGAAGAGCACCTTCGGCCCGACCTTGGCCGCGTCGAGCACGTCGTGGGTCTCGACGACGTTGAGCACGGCCCGCGCGTCGGCCTCGGCCGCCGCCGCGTCGCCCCGGTCGAGGCTGACGAATCCGCGCAGCGTCCGGGACATGCCGATGAGCAGCGGGTGGCCGGTCTTCTCGCCGTACTCGGTGGCGTCGGAGAGCAGGTCGTAGGCGTGCGCCGGCTCGTCGAGGCCGCGGGCGACCACGCCCCGCACGACGAGCGCGAGGCCGCGGCCCCAGTCGTCGCCGGCGGCGGCGAACTCGCGGTATGCCCGGCGGGCCTCGCGGTCGGCCTCGGCCAGGTCGCCGCTCTCGGCCGCGGCGAACGCCTCGACGGCGCGCAGCGTGCCGACCGCCCACGCGTCGCCGACCCGCTCGCCGAACGGCAGGAACGCCTTGGCCAGCCGCCGCGCCTCGCCGAGCCGGCCGGCGAGCAGCCGCACGAACGCCGTGGTGCCGCGCAGCCAGGCCCGCCCGACGGGGTCGCCGAGCTCGGCGAAGCGGCGCGCGGCCCGCCCGAGGGCGGCGTCGGCGCCGGCGAAGTCGCCGCGGGTGGTGCTCACCCAGGCGAGGTGCTGCAGCGACCAGGCCTGGGCCCGCCGGTCGCCGGACATGACCGCGACCTGGAACGACTCGGCGAACCGGCCGCCCGCCTCGGCGAGCCGCCCCTCCAGGAAGTCGGCCATGCCGAGCCGGCGCATCGCGTCGCCGCGCTCGTAGGTCAGGCCGGCCGCCGTCGCCGCCTCCAGGGCCTCGGTCAACGTCTGGTAGCTGCGCCGGTGGTCGCCGGCCGCCCGGTAGGCCCGGCCGGCGACGAGGAGCGCGCCGACGCGCACCGCGGCGTCGTCGCCCGCGTTGGCGGACACCTTCTCCGCGTGGGCGAGGGCTTCAGCGGTACGGCCGAGCTGCAGCAAGGCGCGTGCGTGCACGAGCCGGTCGGCGGCCGGCAGCGCACCGCCGCTCAGCGCCGCGGCCCGGTCGGCGGCCTGTGCGGCCTGGGCCGGCTCCCCGGTCGCCAGCGCGGCGCGGGCGGCCCGGCCGAGCGCCTGCACGCCGAGCGGCGCGGCCGAGCGGGCCAGCGAGTCGGGCCGCAGGCCGACCACGTCGGCGAGCCGGCCGGCGCTCTCGGCGTGCTCGGCGATGAACGCGTCGGCCGCGCCGAGGGTCATGTTGAGGCCGGGCACGTTGCCGGTGCCGCCTGAGGCGAGGTAGGCCGAGACGGCGGCGGCCGCCCACCGGGACAGCGCGGCGTGCCGCTCGGCGAGGTCGGCCTTGCCGATCCCGGCGTATGCGGCCTCGCGCAGCAGCGGGGTCGCGAACGCGAACCCGCCTCGGCCGCGGCGCAGCATGCGGCGCTGCAGCAGCTCCTCGACGGCCCGCTCCAGCTCGACCGCGGCGACGACCGCCGGCCGGGCCGGCTGGCCGGGCGGGTTGAACCGCAGCGCCTCCAGCGCGCGGGCCGGCACCGTGTCGCCGATGACGGCCGCGTCGCGCAGCACGGCGCGGGTGTCGACGGGCAGCGCGTCGATGCGCGCCGCCAGGACGGCGGCCAGGTCGCGGGAGAGCAGCCGGCCGCCGAGCGAGCCGGGCGTGAGCCGCCAGCCGGGCGGGTCGGCGCCGGCGACGGTGGTCAGGGCGCCCCGCTCCTGCAGCAGGGTGACCAGCTCGGCCAGGTAGAACGGGTTGCCCTGGGCGGTGGCGAGCAGCCGGTCCTCGTCGGGCGCGGCGAGGCGCCCGCCGCCGAGGTAGGCGGTGAGCAGGCGGGCCGCGTCGGCGCCGCGCAACGGCGGGATCGGCACCACCTCGGCGTCGGAGATGTGCGTGAGCACGCCGGCCGAGCGGACCAGCTCCGGGCGGCCGAGCAACACGATGAGCACCGGGCCGGTGAGCTCCTCGATCGTCGCGCCGAGCCCGTCCAGGGTCTCCGGGGTGGCGTCGTGCAGGTCGTCGACGATGACCACGAGCGGCGTCTCGGCCGCGAGGCCGGACAGCAGCTCGGCGACCGCGTTGGGGATGGCGTTGAGGTCGAGCTCGTCCGGCTTGCCGCCGGGCGCGACCCAGCCGGTGTCGCCGACCGTCTCCGTGTAGCCGATCAGGCTGAGCAGCAGGTCGCTGGCGAACCGGGGCGGCTCGGGCCGGCCGCGGGCGGCCCGGGCGAGCCGCTGGGCCATCCGGCGCAGGCGCTCCTCGACGGCCTCGCGGGTCAGCGCGACGTCGGCGGGCAGGCCGATCGCGCCGCGGACCAGGTCGGCCAGCGGGGCCAGCCGGCGTCGCTCGCCGAACGCGGCGCAGTGCACCGACAGCACGCGGGCGCCGCCGCCGGGGGCGAAGCCGGCGCTCGGGGTGTAGCCGGCGCCGCCGAGGTACCCGGCCGCGAACCGCTCGATCTCGCCGGCCAGCCGGCTCTTGCCGAGCCCGGCCTCGCCGGTGAAGACCAGCACGCGCGGCTCCTGCCGGTCGGCGATCTCGGCCAGCCGGCCGGAGACGCGGGCCAGCTCGGCGTCGCGCCCGACGAACGGCGCCTCGTCGCCCAGGCCCGACCGGGTGCCGGGGGCGTCGAGCAGGCCGAGCAGCTCGAACGCGTCGACCGGCTCCCGCTTGCCCTTGAGTCGCAGCGGCCGCAGCGCCCGCCAGGAGGCGAGCCGGCGGGTGGACGAGGCGGTCCGGTCGCCCGCGTAGACGGCGCCGATCGCGGCGGCGTCGGCCAGCCGGGCCGCGGTGTTCACCGTGTCGCCGATGACCGTGTACTCGATCCCGGCCTGCACCCCGGCGACGACCGTGCCGGTGTTCAGCCCGATGCGCAGGCCGAGCGGGGCGCCGCCGCCGCGCTCGTCGTCGAGCACCCGGCGCACGGCGCGCTGCATCGACAGGGCGGCCCGCACCGCACGCTCGGCGTCGTCCTCGTGGGCGACGGGCGCGCCGAAGACGGCCATGATGCCGTCACCGGTGAGCTTGTCGACGTGCCCGCCGAAGGTCTTGACCGCGCCGGCCAGCGCGGCCAGCACCCGGTCGGTGACGGCGCCGACCCGTTCCGGGTCGAGGTCCTCGGACCAGGCGGTGAAGTCGGAGAGGTCGCCGAAGAGCACGGTGACGATCCGCCGCTCGGCGGCCGGCAGGGTGGCCGCGGCCGCGAGCGCGGAGCCGCAATGGTGGCAGAACCGCGCGCCGGGAACGGCCACGGTCCCGCACACCGAACACGTCACGCCGCCACCTCCGCTTCGCTCCGGCGCCGTCGTGACCTCGCCGAACTGAGCCTCTGGTGGCCGGCCCCTCCGCTTCGCTCCGGACCGCCCACGTCCTACCCCAACTCGCTCGGGGTGGGATGTGATTCCCGCCTCAGAAAGTCCAGCTGTGCGCGCACGGACGACTCGGCCGCCGGCCACAGGACCCGGTCGACGTCGGCGTAGACCATCGCCACGACCTCCGGCGCGTCGGTGGCGCCGGCCGCGACGGCGGCGCGGACCTGCTCGAGCCGGGCCTCGCGATGCTGGTGGTAGTAGCGGGCGGCGACCGCGGTGTCGGTGAGCGCCGGCCCGTGCCCGGGCAGCGCCGGGCGGCCGTCGAGCCCCGCGAGGGTCCCCAGGCTGCTCAGGTAGTCGCCGAGGTCGCCGTCGGGCCAGGCCACGACGGTCGTCCCGCGGCCGAGGATGGTGTCGCCGGTGAGGACCAGCTCCTCGCCCCGGTAGCTCGCCACGAAGCAGACCGAGTCGCTGGTGTGCCCCGGCGTGGCCAGCGACGTCACCGTCAGCCCGTCGACCTCGAAGTCCGCGCGCACGGGCGGGTGGTGGATCGGCGCGCCGGTGAGCTCGGCGAGGCGCTCGACACCCTCCGTATGGTCGATGTGGCCGTGGGTGAGCAGGATGGCGGCCACCGGCGCGTGCTCGGCGACGGCCCGCAGGTGGCCCTCGTCGAGCGGGCCTGGGTCGACCACCACGCAACTCTTCCCGGGCGCGCGGAGGAGCCAGGTGTTGGTGCCGTCGAGCGTCATCGGACCCGGGTTGGGGGCGCGGACGAGCGTCACCCAGCCGGGCAACGCGTCGAGCACCTGGGCGGTGGGGGCGGTGACGTGGCTTACCACGATGCGATCGTACGGCGGGCCGGTTCCCCCGACACGTCACCCGACCGGCCATGGGACGGCTCCGCACAGCCGGTCGGACGACAGCGCTCAGGCGATCTCGAAGATGGCCTCGACCTCGACCGGCGCATTGAGTGGGAGCGCGGCGACGCCGACGGCGCTGCGCGCGTGCTTGCCGGCCTCGCCGAACACCTCGCCGAAGAGCTCGCTGGCGCCGTTGACGACGCCCGGCTGGCCGGTGAAGCCCGGCGCCGAGGCGACGAACCCGACGATCTTCACGACCCGCACGACCCGGCCCAGCCCGACCAGCCCCTCGACGGCGGCGAGCGCGTTGATGCCGCACTGGCGGGCCGCCTCCTTGGCCTGCTCGGCGGTGACGTCGGCGCCCACCAGGCCCTCGGCGAGCAGCTTGCCGTCGGCCAGCGGGACCTGGCCGGAGACGTAGACGTAGTTGCCCGTCTGTACGGCCGGCACGTAGGCGGCGACCGGCGGCACGACCGGCGGGATCTGCAGCCCGAGCTCGGCGAGGCGGGCGTGGACGTCGGCCATGTCAGCCCGCCTTCGGCCGCTTGAAATACGCGACGAGGTTCTCCGGGTTGGGGCCGGGGACGATCGCCACGAGCTCCCAGCCCTCCTCGCCGAAGTTGTCGAGGATCATCTTGGTGTTGTGCACCAGCAGCGGCGCGGTCAGGTACTCCCATTTCTGCATGTGGCGACAGTATCGGTGGGCACAGCCTGATATCGGTGTACCCCGCGATGTGCTTTGTGCCGCTACTGTGATGGCCGCCGCCGCACACTGCCGGGGCATAGAGGTGTCGCACAGAGGTGGGAGAGATGACGCAACCGCCGCAGTACCCGGGTCAACCGGAGTACCCAGGCCAGCCGGGCGACCCTTACGCCATGCCCGGCCAGCCGCCGCAGGCCCCGCCGCCGGGGCAGGGTTGGCCGCCGTCCCCGCCGGTGCACGACCCCTACGCGGCGCCGCCCACGTCCGCCCCGCCGACCTCCGGCCAGCCGTACTACCCACCGGCGCCGCAGCCCTACCAGGACCCCGCGCAGCAGTATGCGGCGCCGACCGGCCAGTTCCCCGGCGGGCCGCCGCCGACCGGCCACTTCGGGCCCCCGACCAGCCAGTTCCCGCCGCCGCCCACCGGCCAGTTCCCCACCGGGCCGATGCAGGGCGGGATGGCGCCCCCGTTCTCCGGGCCGCCGGCGCCGACGTCGGGCTTCCCGGGGTACCAGCCGATGCCCCCGCCGAAGAAGAACCGCGGCCTGACGATCACCCTCATCGTGCTCGCCGCGGTCCTGGTGCTCTGCGGCGGCGGTGGCGCGGCGGCCTACTTCGTCGTCAAGGGCAACTCCGGCAAGGGCCAGACCAGCGCGGTCGAGGCGGTCAACGGGTTCCTCAAGGCCGTCTACAAGGACAAGAACACGGACGAGGCGCTCAAGTTCGTGTGCGCGTCGGCGCGCAACAAGGAGAAGCTGGCCCAGCGGGTCGACGACATCCGCAAGTACGACGCGGGCCTCAGCAGCCCCGAGTACACCTGGCCGACGCCGACCGTCGACAAGCAGGAGGGCTCCACCGCCACGCTCACGGTGCCGGTGAAGGTTGCCACGAGTGACGAGAAGGTCGCAGAAACGAAGTACAAGTTCCTCGCCACGAACGACAATGGTTGGTTCGTGTGCGAGATCACTGCCGCCTGATTTCTTGGGCTGCGGCCTTCGGCTCTTGGCCTTACGTGATCCCCGGCGAGGACCAGGTAGCGTCGAAGGCGTGACGGCACGCGAGTCTTCGGACGGGCGGGGCAGCTACGGCTGGCCTGCCCGTCTGCATGTGGTCACCGGCAAGGGTGGGACCGGCAAGACGACGGTCGCCGCGGCGCTGGCCCTGGCGCTCGCGCGGGACGGCCGGCGCACGCTGCTCATCGAGGTCGAGGCGCGGCAGGGCATCGCTCAGCTGTTCGAACGCGACCCGCTGCCCTACCGGGAGACCCGGATCGCCACCGCCCAGGGCGGCGGGGAGCTGCGGGCGCTGGCGGTCGACGTCGAGGAGGCGCTCCTGGAGTACCTCGAGATGTTCTACCGGCTGGGCGTCGCCGGGCGGGCGCTGCGCAAGGTCGGCGCCGTCGACTTCGCCACCACGATCGCGCCCGGCCTGCGTGACGTGCTGCTCACCGGCAAGATCAAGGAGGCGGTGACGCGCACCGTCGACGGCCGGCGGGTCTACGACGCCGTCGTGCTCGACGCGCCGCCGACCGGGCGGATCGGCCGGTTCCTCAACGTGACGGCCGAGACCGCGCGGCTGGCCAAGGTCGGGCCGATCAAGACGCAGAGCGAGGGCGTGGCGGCGATCCTGCGCTCGCCGATGACCGCGGTGCACGTGGTCACCCTGCTGGAGGAGATGCCCGTCCAGGAGACCGCCGACGCGATCGAGGAGCTGACCCGGCTGGGGATTCCCATCGGTACCGTCATCGTGAACGCCACCCGGCCACCCATGCTGGCGGGGGCCAAGGTCACCCAGGCCGACCTGCGCAAAGGGCTGACCGCCGCCGGCCTCGCGCCCGACAAGGAGACGCTGGCGGGCCTGGTCGGCGAGGCGAAGGCCTACCAGACCCGGGTCGCCGCCGAGGCCTCGCTGCGCGCCGACCTGCAGGGTCTTGGCCGGCCGGTGGTCGAGCTGCCGATCGTTCCGGAGGGCGTCACGGCCGCGTCGCTGGAGTCACTCGGTGATCTGCTGCTCACGTCTGCTGACGCGGGTACGGAGCGGATACGCTCGCTAGGTGCGAGTGAACGCTGAGCCGCCGGACCTGGACGTCGACGCGCTCCTCGCCGACCCCGCGATCCGGATCGTGGTGTGCTGCGGCTCCGGCGGTGTCGGAAAGACGACAACCGCGGCCGCGCTCGCGCTGCGGGCGGCCGAGGAGCACGGCCGGCGCACGGTCGTCCTGACCATCGACCCGGCCCGCCGGCTCGCCCAGGCGCTCGGCCTCACCGAGCTCGACAACACCCCGCGGCAGGTCAAGGGCCTCCAGCCCGACTCGGCCGAGCTGCAGGCCATGATGCTCGACATGAAGCGGACCTTCGACGAGGTCGTGCTCACGCACACCGACCCGAAGAAGGCCGAGGAGATCTTCGCCAACCCCTTCTACCAGGCCATGAGCTCGACGTTCTCCGGCACCCAGGAGTACATGGCGATGGAGAAGCTGGGCCAGCTGCGCGCCCGCGACGAGTGGGACCTCATCGTGGTCGACACGCCGCCGTCCCGCTCCGCGCTGGACTTCCTCGACGCGCCGGCCCGGCTGTCGCGGTTCCTCGACGGCAAGATGCTGCGGCTGCTGCTCGCCCCGGCCCGGGCCGGCGGGCGCAGCGTGTTCAACCTGGTCTCCGCCTCGTTCGGCCTGTTCAGCCGCACCGTCACCAAGATTCTCGGCGCGCAGCTGCTGACTGATCTGTCCGGCTTCGTCGGCGCGCTCGACTCCATGTTCGGCGGCTTCCGCGAGCGGGCCGAGCAGACGTACCGCGTGCTGCAGGCCCCCGAGACCGCCTTCCTCGTGGTTGCGGCTCCCGAGCCGGACGCGGTGCGGGAAGCGGTGTACTTCGCCGGCCGGCTCGCCGCCGACCGCATGCCGCTGGCCGGCCTGGTGCTCAACCGGGTCGTGCCGGTGGCGGCGCCGCAGCTGGCCGCCGCCGACGCGCGCGCGGCCGCGGCCCGGCTCGACGAGCTGGGCACCCACGCTTCGACCGCTGACGTGCTCCGCGTCCATGCTGAGCTGGCCGATCAGCACGATCGCCAGGCCGAGGTCTCCGGCCGTTTCTTCAACGCGCACCCGGGCGTTGCGGTGGCCCGGGTCCCCGCACAGCCCGCCGACGTCCACGACCTCGACGGGCTGCGCTCTATTGGTTTGACCTTCGCGTAGCTGTTTCCGGCTCCGCGGGCTGGCGCCCACGGTTTTGTGGGGGGTTCCCACCCCACACCCCCCATGCGGCGCTGCGCGCCGCACTCGAGCTGTTTCCGGCTCCGCGGGCTGGCGCCCACGGTTTTTGTGGGGGGTTCCCACCCCACACCCCCCATGCGGCGCTGCGCGCCGCATCTGAGCTGTTTCCGGCGCCTCAGCCGGTCGGGACCAGCTCCTTGGTGGCATCCTTCGAGTTGCGGTCCATGGCCGCTTCGAACATCTTGCGCCAGCTGGGCACCTGCGGGTGACGGCGCAGCAGCGCACGGCGTTCGCGCTCGGTCATACCGCCCCAGACGCCGAACTCGATACGGTTGTCCAGGGCGTCCGCCAGGCACTCGTACCGCACAGGACAGCTGCGGCAGATCCGCTTCGCCACGTTCTGCTCGGCGCCCTGGACGAACAATGCGTCCGGGTCGCCATTGCGACACGCGGCGATGCTGGGCCAGTCGACGACCATGCTCATATTTCCTCTTCCCCCCTTGGACTCCCCCCGGGTCCATCCGCCGCTGTTGCCCCGGCGAAAAGCGCCCAAACCACGTCCCCCATGGCATTCGGGTGCAGTTCGCCGATTCGTGCGGCGCGACGGCAGGGTCCCCGGCCACGGGAACCCCGAGAGGAGCTTTCCGGAACATCATGCTCTGTAGTCGTCCAGTTACGCAACGTTGTTGCACCAGGTTAACCGGCCCATTGCGATCCCCCAAAGGGCCGAAGCGTGCAACCGCGGCGTCACGACCGGGTGCGATTTACCCAAAATGCCCGCACGTCAGAGATTCATGGATCAGACTCGGCTACGGGTCAACCTCACGCTCAGTGTCACGCGTCTTAGACAACGAGGGCCGCACCGTCAGGACGCGGCCTTATGACGTCGTCACGTAGTCTGAGGCGGTGACCTGGATGCGCAAACGCGAGCACGGCCTGCTGCCCAACGCGGCTTCTTTACTGCTGTGTGGGCTCTTGGCGGGCCTTGTGGTCGCTGCGGCCGCGTTCCCTGCGGTCGCGATGTCGGGCCTGGCCGCGAAGGCCGGCGCCGACACGTTCGACAATCTTCCGACCGACATCGATGTGCTGCCTTCGCCGCAGATCTCTTACGTTTACGCATCCGACGGCAAGACGCTGCTGGCGATGATGTACGACGAGAATCGGCGCGATGTTCCGCTGGCGGACGTCGCCGACGTTATGCGCAAGGCCATCGTCGCGGCCGAGGACAACCGCTTCTACCAGCACCGCGGTGTTGACGTGAAGGGTGTCGCCCGCGCGTTCGTGGCGAACCAGAACGCCGGCGGCCAGACGGAGCAGGGTGCCTCGACCCTCACGATGCAGTATGTGCGGCAGGCGATCTCCTACTCGGCCAAGACGCCGCAGGAGGTCGTGGACGCCACCGACAAGACCCCGACGCGCAAGCTGCGCGAGATGAAGTACGCGATCGACCTGGAGAAGAAGCTCAGCAAGGACGAGATTCTCGAGCGGTACCTCAACATCGCCTCCTACGGTCACGGGTCATACGGCATCTTCGCCGCCTCGCACGTCTACTTCGAGAAGGACCCGAAGGACCTGACGCTGCCCGAGGCCGCCCTCATCGCCGGCCTGGTCAAGGCGCCCGGCACGAGCGACCCGGCGACGGCCGAGGGCCTGCCGGTGGCGCTCAACCGGCAGAAGTACGTGCTCAACCAGATGGTCGCGATGGGGTATATCAACAAGCAGCAGGCCGACGAGGCCGCCGCGGTGAAGCTCAACATCATCGGCAAGCGCACGCCGGAGGGCTGCGAGTACGTGCAGCAGCCCACGCTCGGCGCCGGCTTCTTCTGCGACTACCTGCGCCGCTGGTGGCTCGACCAGCCGCTGTTCGGCGAGGACACCTACCAGCGGGCCAACCGGTTGCGGTCCGGCGGCTACACCGTGGTGTCGTCGCTGGACATCCAGACCCAGACGGCCGCGTTCAAGTACGCGCAGCAGCAACCCAACGTCTCGAAGGACCAGCAGGTCAAGCTGGGCCAGTCGCAGGCGCTGATGCTGGCCGCGATCGAGCCCGGCACCGGCCGGGTCCAGGCGATCGCCACGAACCGCAAGTTCAGTAACGACCAGACCGCCAACGGCAACAACACCAACCCGGGTAAGAAGGGCCAGAAGGGCAACTGGCCCAACACGACGGTCCCGATCGTGACGGGTGACGCCGACATCCCGGGCTATCAGGCCGGGTCGACGTTCAAGATGTTCACCGCCGTCGCGGCGCTGGAGTCGGGCCTGCCGCTCGCCACCACGATCAACACCGAGAAACAGTTCCAGTCGAACTACCGCATCGACCCGAAGAGCCCGGCGGCCTGCAACGGCCCCTACTACTGCCCGAAGAACGCCGGTGGGCAGTCCGGTCCGTACAACATGTGGACCGCCTTCGGCAGCTCGATCAACACGTACTTCGTGCCGCTGGAGCAGCAGGTCGGCGCCGACAAGGTGGTCGACGTGGCCAAGCGGCTCGGCATCCAGTTCAACACGCAGGTCGACAAGGACAACGCGGCCAACGCCAAGGGCTGGGGCGCCTTCACGCTCGGCGTCAGCGCGACGACGCCGCTGCAGCTGGCCAACGCCTACGGCACGCTCGCGGCCGACGGCGTCTACTGCGACCCCACGCCGATCCTGGAGCTCAAGGACAACAAGGGCAACAAGGTCGCCGGTGTCGAGCCCAAGTGCAAGCAGGTCGTCGACCCCGAGGTGGCCCGCGCCGCCGTCGACATGGCCCGCTGCCCGATGGGCGACCAGTCCGCCAACGGCAAGTGCGCCGGCGCGACCGCCGGTTACGCCCGCAGCTTCGTGAAGCGGCCGATCGCCGGCAAGACCGGCACCACCGACTCGGAGAAGAGCGCGACGTTCGTCGTCATGACGAAGCAACTCGCGGTCTCCGGCTTCCTCACCGACCCGGACTGGCCCGAGACCAACAAGGACATGAAGCACCCTCCGATCAACAACGCCGCGCTGGCCACGCTGCGCGACGGCCTCAACGGCAAGCCGGTGGTCGGCTTCATCGCGCCGACCAGGGACAAGTCGCAGGGCAAGCTCGTCGACATTCCGTCGGTGAAGTGCCTCTCCGTCGACCAGGCCCGCAACAAGATCCGCAACGCCGGGTTCAACGTCTCGGTGTCGTCGCAGCAGGTGGCGTCGGACTGCCCGGCCGGCACGGTCGCGCGCACCGAGCCCGGCGGTGCGACGGTCCGCGGCGGCCCCGTCTCGCTGGTCATCAGCAAGGGCCCGGGGGCGGGCGCCCCGCCGTACACGAACAACGGCAACAACGGCGACAACCCACCCGGACGCCGCAACGGCGAGTGTCCGCTGCCCTGGGTCTGCTGAGGTCCGCGGAACGACGAACGGCGGGCGCCTCCTCCGGGAGGTCGCCCGCCGTTGTGATTCGCGGTAGCCGGTGCCTTGCTCAGGCGGCCAGCTGGGCCTTCACCGCGGCCGCGACCCGGCCGCCCTCGGCCCGGCCCGCGACAGCCGCCTGAGCGGCCTTCATGGCCGGACCCATGCTGCCCATGCCGCTGAGCCCGGCGGCCGCCAGCGCGTCGCGCACGATCCCGTTGAGCTCCTCGTCCGACAACTGCTTCGGCAGGTAGCCGGCGATGACCTCCTCCTCGGCGCGCTCCTTCGCGGCCTGCGCCTCGCGGCCGGCCTCGGCGAACGCCTCCGCCGCCTCTCGGCGCTTCTTGGCCTCCTTGGTGAGCACCCCGAGGATCTCGTCGTCGGACAGCTCACGGGCGGACTTCCCGGCGACCTCCGCATTGCGTACCGCGGCGATCGCCATCCGCAGGGTCGACGTCACGAGCTCGTCACGCGCCTTCATGGCGTCGCGGAGGTCGGACTCCAGGCGTTCCTTCAACATGAACGAAGTCTATCCGTCGGATCTTGTCCATATTGGCTTGCAAAGCGGCCGGTAGGCTGAGTCAATGCGCTCGAAGACCGTACTGCGCCTCGCGACCGGCACCGTCGCGGCCGGCGCCGCTGCCCTTGCCTACGCCTCGCTCGTCGAGCGCAACATGTTCACCCTGCGCAGGTTCGACGTGCCGGTGCTGGCCCCCGACGCCGAGCCGCTGCGCATCCTGCACCTCAGCGACTTTCACCTGACCCCGGAGCAGCACCGCAAGCAGCGCTGGATCGCTGAGCTGGCCGGCACCGACCCCGACCTGGTCGTGGTGACCGGCGACAACATGGCGCACGTCGACGCCGTCCCGGCCGTGGTGCGGGCCCTGACCCCGCTCCTCGACCGCCCCGGCGCCTTCGTGTTCGGGTCGAACGACTACCGCGGCCCCAGGCTCAAGAACCCGTTCGGCTACTTCAACAAGAACAGGCCATACGTGCAGGGCGCCGTCCTGCCGACCGAGGAGCTGCGCGACCTGCTGACCGGCTCCGGCTGGGCCGACCTGAACAACGCCCGCACCACGCTGAAGGCCGGCGGGCGCACGATCGAGCTGGTCGGCGTCGACGACCCGCACGTCGACCGCGACGACTACGACGCGGTCGCCGGCCCGGCGTCCCCGGACGTCGACGTCCGCATCGGCCTGACCCACTCGCCCGAGCCGCGCATCCTCGACCGGATGGCCGACGACGGCTTCGACCTGCTGCTGGCCGGGCACACCCACGGCGGCCAGGTGGCGGTCCCGTTCTACGGCGCGCTGGTGACCAACTGCGGCCTCGACCGCCGGATGGCCAAGGGCCTGCACCGCTGGCCGTACTCGTCGGCGTTCCTGCACGTGTCCGCCGGCCTGGGCACCCATCCGACCGCGCCGGTCCGGTTCGCCTGCCCGCCGGAGGCGTCGATCCTGACGCTCATCCCGCGATGACCACCACACCGCCGGCCCCGCTGCCGACGATCCGGAGCTGGCCCCGGCGCGCCGCCTACGCGGGCATCGCGGGCGCCGCCGGCCTGGCGGTGCTGCTGCCCACCGGTACCGCCGGAGCCGGCTGGTTCCTGGCCGGCCAGGTGCTGAACGTCGGCGGTGCTCGGGTCTACCCGGTGCGCGTCCGCTCGTACCTGCGCGGTCAGGTCACCCTGACCCGCACCCCGGACACGGCCCGCTCGATGCCGCTGTCGTTCGTCTGGGCCGCCGGCCACGCCCGGCTGGGCGAGGTGATCTCGCTCGACCGGGCCTCGGTCACCCGGGAGGTGACGGAAGTCACCCGGGGCACGCTCCTGCCCGGCATCCGTGGATACACGTCCGGTTACGTGTTCGAGGGCGACCCGCTGTCGGCCCGCGGCCTACCATTCGAGGAGGTCACGGTGCCGGGCGAGCTCGGCGACCTGCCCGCCTGGCTGGTGCCGCCGACGACGGAGACGGCCGACGACACCTGGATCATCGCCGTCCACGGCCGGGGCGCCCCGCGCGGGGAGGCCCTGCGCGCCCTGCCGACCCTGGCCGAGAGCGGCCACCCGACCCTCGTGGTCACATACCGCAACGACCCCGAGGCCCCGCCGTCCTCCGACAACCGCTTCCACCTGGGCCACACCGAGTGGCACGACATCCGGTCCGCCCTGACCTACGCCCGCTCCCGCGGCGCCCGCCAGGTCATCCTGATGGGCTGGTCGATGGGCGGCGCCGCCATCCTCAACCTGCTGCGCAACTGGGACCACGAGGGCTTCCTCCGCGGCATGGTCCTCGACTGCCCGGTCGTCGACTGGGTGGCCACCCTGCAGATGAACGCCCGCCAGCTCAACGTGCCCCCGCCGTGGACCTGGACGGCGCTGAAGCTCATCCAGCACCGCCTGGGCGTGCGCGCGGCCGACCTGGACTACCGCCCGGTGGCCGGCCGCCTGGACGTCCCGACGCTGATCTACGTGGACCACGACGACCGCACGGTGGCCCCGTGGCCGACGATCGAGTTCGCCCAGTCCTCAACGCACGTCACTCTGGTCGAGACGCGTGAGGCCGGCCACTGCCGCGGCTGGAACCTGGACCCGTCCGCCTACGAGACCAACCTGCGCAACTTCCTGAAGTCCCTGTAAGGGCAGGTCGCGCCGGGTGGGGGATACCGAGTTGGAGGCTCGGCGCGGGTGGGCTACGATTACTCGGCACGCTCGGGGTATAGCGCAGCTTGGTAGCGCGCTTCGTTCGGGACGAAGAGGTCGTCGGTTCAAATCCGGCTACCCCGACCACGTGAAACACCAGGCCAGGGCCGGTTTCCTCAGACGAGGAGATCGGCCCTGAACCGTCTCTGGCACCGTTCGGGAGTGGACCGGGGGCACCACGCACGGTCTAGGAATGGGGAATCGAACCGTCCGGCCCCGGTGGCTCCGTGGCGGCGGCCGCGACGATGAGCTCCAGCGCGGCCGCGTGTCGCTGAAACGCTTGCCGTCCTTGCGGGGTGAGCTGCACGGAGGTGCGCCGTGCCCGGCTTTGCTGGTCTTTGCGAACCGTGACGTACCCGGCCTCGGCCAATGCTGAGACATGCTTGGACAGGGCCGAATCGCTCGTCCCGATCGCGTCCCTCAGGAAACCGAAGTCCACCCAGGCGGCCGGTGCCAGCAGGGCGACGATCGACAACCGTGCCGGGACGTGCAGAAACTCGTCAAAGCGGGGGTCCATCAGGCCCGTCCGCCGTCGCGCAGCACGATCTTCTTGAAGGCCCGGCGGGTCAATGGCGTCATGGCGACGTAGGTGGCAGCCGTGGCCGTAGCGGCGATCGTGCCCTGTGACATCAGTCCGTGCGACGGAAGACTGAACAACGCCCAGGCGGCGATTCGGAAGGCGCCGAACAGCAGCATCAGCCCGGCCGGCAGTCCCACCCAGAACAGCCACTCCGGGCTGGTGGGCTTTCGCCGCACCAGGGCCCGCCGCTCGCGCACGATCCCCACTGCGACGAAGAGTCCGAACCCAAGCAGGACCGCGGCGGTGCGCCAAGGGTTCCGGAGATCGATGGACGCCAGCCCGACAAGAAGGCCCAAGGCTGCGAGCAGGACGTACGGGAGGGCGAAGCCCTGGCGGACGACCTGCTCCCGAGTCCTGTCCTGGAGGCGTCGGATGTCGTCGAGCGAAGACTGCGCATCGCGAGGGTGCATGGACCCATCCTTGATCGTTGGACTGCTTTCCTCTAAGGAAAGTAGCAGATACTTTCCTTAGAGGAAAACAGTCGGACCAGGTGGGCAGCAGCCTCGTCCCGCCACGCCGGCGCGCGGCCGGCGCCGGCTCAGTAGGACTTCTCCTGGCCCAGGAGGTGCTGGGCGACGAAGTTGAGGATCATCTCCCGTGACACCGGGGCGATCCGGCCCGCGCGGACCGAGCCCAGCAGGGTTGCCACGCCGTACTCCGTCGTCATGCCGTTGCCGCCCAGCGCCTGGATCGCCGTGTCCACGGCCAGGGCGGCCGCGTCCGCGGAGGCGTACTTGGCCATGTTCGCGGCCACGCCCGCCTCCAGGTCGCGGCCCGCGTCGTACAGCGCGGCCGCCTTGGCCACCATCAGGCGGGCCAGCTCCACCTGGATGTGCGCGTGGGCGAGCGGGTGGGCCACGCCCTGGTGGCTGCCGATCGGGCGGCCCCACACCGAGCGGGTCGCGGCGTAGGTCGACGCCCGCTCCAGCGCGTACCGGGCGACCCCGCACGCCATCGCGGCGACCGTGATGCGCTCCGGGTTCAGCCCGGCGAACAGCGCCGGCAGGCCGGCCTCCACGTCCTCGCCGATCAGGGCCGACGCCGGTACCTCCACGTCGTCCAGGAACAGCAGGAACTGGTTCTCGGGGGAGACGATCTCCATCTCCAGCTTCGACGCGGTCAGACCGGGCGCGTCACAGGGCACCAGGAACAGGGCCGGCTTCAGTTTCCCGGTCCGCTCGTCCGCGAGCCGGGCGACGACGAGCACGTGGGAGCACTCGTCGACGCCCGAGATGTACACCTTCCGGCCGGTCAGGACGTAGCCGTCGGAAGAAGCCCGCGCGACCGTCGACAGCTTGTGGAAGTTGGAGCCGGCATCGGGCTCCGTGATGGCGAAGCACATCTTCAGCGAGCCGTCGGCGAAGCCCGGCAGCAGCGCCGAGCGCTGCGCGGGCGTGCCGTGGCGGTTGACGATCGTCGAGACGATGGCCGGCGACACCACGAGCAGCAGCAGCGGCGACCCCGCCGCCGCCAGCTCCTCGCACACGATCGCCAGCTCGGTGATCCCGCCACCGCCGCCGCCGAACTCCTCCGGGACGCTGACGCCGAGGTAGCCGAGCCGGCCGGCGTCCTGCCACAGCTCGTCGGAGTGTTCGCCCGCCTTGGCCTTGCGCACGAAGTACTCGTGACCGTAGCGCTTGCCGAGCTTGGCGACGGCGTCGCGGAGGTCTTGCTGTTGAGGGGTGTAGTCGAAGTCCAACGAAGGCTCCAAAGAAGAACGAACTACGAGGGGGTGAGCACCGCCAGCAGTGCGCCGGACTCGACCTGCGAGCCGGCCGCGACCCGCAGGTCGCTGATGACACCGTCGGTGGGGGCGTGCACGGGGTGTTCGAGCTTCATCGCCTCCACGGTCAGCAGGAGCTCGCCGGCGGCGACCCGCTGGCCGGGGACGACGAGGACCCGCCCGACCGCGCCGGGCAGCGGCGCGACCAGTGAGCCCTCGGGCTGCTCGGCGACGGGCAGCGGGTACCGCGGGAGCTCCGTGAGCGTCATCGACCCCTCGGGACTGTCCACGAACGACACCCCGTCGACCTCGTGCACCGCGAACTGCAGGCGCACCCCGGCGACGTCGAGCACGACCCGCTCGCCGGTGGCGGAGAGGATCGCCGCCGGCGGGTGGTCGGGCGCGCCGGTCGGGTCGAGGGCGGCGCCGGGCAGGCCGATGTCCTCCGGGTCGATCCGGCGCACCGCCCAGGCGGCCAGGTCGTTGCTGCGGTCCAGCCGGTAGCCGACCTCGATCGTGCCGGTCGGCCCCTCGTACACCACCGTCTGCAGGGCGCTGGGAACGTTGCGCCAGCCGGACGGCAGGCCCGGCAGCGCGGCCGACTTGCCCCGCCGCGCGGCGCCGGCCAGCGCGACCGCGAGGCACGACAGCCGCACCGCGTCGACCGACGACAGCAGCGGCGCGAACACCTCCGGGTGCCGGTCGAGGAAGCCGGTGTCGGTGCCGCCGGACAGGAACGCCGAGTGGCGCAGCACCCGGACCAGCAGGTCGCGGTTGGTCGTGACGCCGTGGATGCGGGCCCGGGCCAGCGCGTTGGACAGCATCCGGGCGGCCTCGGCGCGGGTGGGCGCCCAGGCGATGAGCTTGGCGAGCATCGGGTCGTAGTGCACGCCGATGACCGAGCCGTCGGTGACGCCCGAGTCGAGCCGCAGGCCGGGTGCGGTCAGCGGGCCGAAGGCGTGCCCGGCGCCCGGCACGTCGAAGCGGTGCAGCGTGCCGGTCGACGGCATCCAGGCGTACGCCGGATCCTCCGCGTAGAGGCGGACCTCGATCGCGTGGCCGCGCAGCGGCGGCGACCCGTTGAACGGCAGCGTGCCGCCCTCGGCGACGTGCAGCTGGAGCCGGACGATGTCGACCCCGATCACGCACTCGGTCACCGGGTGCTCGACCTGCAGGCGGGTGTTCATCTCCAGGAAGAAGAACTCGCCGGACGGCGCGAGCAGGAACTCGACGGTGCCGGCGCCGACGTAGGAGACCGCGCGGGCGGCGGCGATGGCGGCCTGGCAGAGCTTCTCGCGCAGCGTCGCGTCGACCGCCGGCGACGGGGTCTCCTCGACGATCTTCTGGTGGCGCCGCTGGATGGAGCACTCGCGCTCGCCGAGCGGCACGACGTTACCGTGCGAGTCGGCCATGATCTGCACTTCGATGTGGCGGGCGCGCTCGATGTACCGCTCGCAGAACACCGTCCCGTCGCCGAACGCCGACGCCGCCTCCCGCCGCGCGGCGGCCACGGCCTCGGCCAGCGCCTCGCGGTCGCGGACCACCCGCATGCCCCGCCCGCCACCGCCGGCCGACGCCTTGACCAGCACCGGGAACGTGTCGACCTGCTCCGGCTCGACGGCGGTCGGCAGCATCGGCACGCCGACGTCGGCGAGCAGCTGCTTCGCCTCCAGCTTCGAGCCCATCATGGCGATGGCCTTCGGCGATGGCCCGACCCAGGTGAGGCCGGCGTCGATGACGGCCCGCGCGAAGTCGGCGTTCTCCGAGAGGAAGCCGTACCCCGGGTGCACCGCGTCGGCGCCGCACTTGCGCGCGGCCGCGATCAGCAGGTCACCGCGCAGATAGGTGGCGTTCGGCGCGCTTCCCGGCAGGTGTACCGCGTAGTCGGCCTCGCCGACGTGCGGCGAGTCGGCATCCGCGTCGGAGTACACCGCGACCGTCTCGATGCCCATGGACCGGCAGGTGGCGAAGACCCGGCGCGCGATCTCGCCGCGGTTGGCGACCAGCAGCCTGCGAATCACGTTGTACCCCTAGTGTCGGAAGACGCCGAAGTGAGCCGGACCGTCGGCGCCCGCGGCGTCGACCAACGCCAGGCACATGCCGAGGACCGTGCGGGTGTCGCGCGGGTCGATGACGCCGTCGTCGTACAGGCGCCCGGACAGGAACAGCGCCGCCGACTCCTGCTCGACCTTGTGCTCGACCATGAACCGCATCGTGCGGTCCTGCTCCTCGTCGTAGGTGTGGCCCTTCGCCTCGGCCGCCTGGCGGGCGACGATCGACAGCACGCCGGCCAGCTGCTGCGGCCCCATCACCGCCGACTTCGCGTTGGGCCAGGTGAACAGGAACCGGGGCTCGAAGGCCCGGCCGCACATGCCGTAGTTGCCGGCGCCGTAGGAGGCGCCGATGTTGATCGTCAGGTGCGGCACCCGCGAGTTGGCCACCGCGTTGATCATCAGTGCGCCGTGCTTGATGATGCCGCCCTGCTCGTACTCGCTGCCGACCATGTAGCCGGTGGTGTTCTGCAGGAAGATCAGCGGCGTCCCGCTCGCGTTGGCGAGCTGGATGAACTGCGCCGCCTTCTGCGCCTCCTGGGAGAACAGGATGCCGCGGACGTTGGCCAGCACCCCGACCCGGTGGCCGTGCACCGCGCCCCAGCCGGTGCACAGCGCCGTGCCGTAGGCCGGCTTGAACTCGTCGAACTCGCTGCCGTCGAGCACCCGGGCCAGGATCTCGCGCGGGTCGAACGGCACCCGCAGGTCGGCCGACGGGATGCCGAGCAGGTCCTCGGGGTCGAGCTTGGGCTCGGCGCCGTAGCTGCGGCCGGCGAAGCCGGCGAAGTTCTTCACGCATGAGCGGGCCAGCCGCAGCGCGTCGCGCTCGTCCTCGGCGACGAAGTCGGCCAGGCCCGAGCGGGTCGCGTGCATGAGCGCGCCGCCGAGCGTCTCGTCGTCGACCGTCTCGCCGGTGGCCATCTTCACCAGCGGCGGGCCGGCCAGGAACACCTTGGCCCGGTCGCGCACGAAGATCGTGTAGTCGGACATGCCCGGCACGTACGCGCCGCCGGCCGTCGCGTTGCCGAACACCACGGCGACGGTCGGGATGTTCTGCGCCGACAGCCGGGTCAGGTCGCGGAACGCCGCGCCGCCCGGAATGAAGATCTCCGCCTGCTGCGGCAGGTCGGCGCCGCCCGACTCGACCAGGTTGATCATCGGTAGCCGGTTCTCGCGGGCGATCTGGTGGGCCCGCTGGGTCTTCTTCAGCGAGTACGGGTTCACGGCCCCGCCCCGCACCGTCGGGTCGTTGGCGACGATCACGCACGGCTGGCCCTCGACGATGCCGATGCCGGTCACCACGCTCGCCCCGACCGGGTAGTCGGTGCCCCAGGCGGCCACCGGGCACACCTCCAGGAACGGCGCGTCGCGGTCGATCAGCAGCTCGATCCGCTCGCGGGGGAGGAGCTTGCCGCGCGCGTGGTGGCGGGTCACGTACTTCTCGCCACCGCCGCCGCGCGCCTGCCGCAGCGCCGACTCCAGCTCGGTCAGCCGCTCCAGCATCGCCTCGCGGTTCTCGCGGTAGGCCGTGCTCCGCGGGTCGAGGTTGCTCGTCAACACCGGCATGCCTCAGACCCCCAACTGCTTCGCGATGATCTCGTTCATGATCTCCGTGGTCCCGCCCCCGATGCCCAGGATGCGGGCGTCTCGGTAGTGGCGCTCGACCTCGGCGTCCCGCATGTAGCCGAGGCCACCGTGCAGCTGCACGGCCTGGTCGACGACGTGGTCGCAGGCCAGGACGGCGGTGTTCTTCGCCATCGCCACCTCCGTAACGAGTCGCTCGCCGCTTGCGACACGCAGCGCCACGTGCCGGACGTAGGCGCGGGCGGCGTCGACCTGCCGGGCCATCTCGGCCAGCCGGTGCCGCACGAGCTGCCGGCCGGCGAGCGGCCGGCCGAACGTGTGCCGGTTGCGCACCCAGGCCAGCGTCAGGTCGAGGCAGCGCTGCGCGGTCGCGTACGCCTGTACCGCCAACGAGATCCGCTCGGTGGCGAAGTGGGTCATCAGCTCGGCGAACCCGCCGACCCTGTGGTGTGCCGGGACGCGAACGTCCACGAAGGACAGCTCGGCCGTGTCCGAGCAGCGCCAGCCCATCTTGTCCAACCTTCGGGTGACGGTGAACCCCTCGGTGACCAGCAGGGCGAACCCATCCGGCGTCTGCACGGCGGTCGTCGCGAAGTCGGCGCGGGTGCCGCTGGTGATGTACGTCTTGGCGCCGTTGACCAGGTAGTGGTCGCCGTCGGGTTGCGCGCTCGTCCGGATGCCGGCGACGTCGGAGCCGCCGTCCGGCTCGGTGATCGCCAGGCAGCCGATCTTCTCGCCGGCGAGGGTGGGCATCACGTACCGCTCGATCAGCTCCCGGTCGCCGTGGGCGACGATGTGTGGCAGCGCGATGCCGTGCGTGAACAGCGCGGCGACCAGGCCGGACGAGCCGCCGGCCTGAATCAGCTCCTCGGTGACGACGATGGTGTCGATCAGGTCGCCGCCGGAGCCGCCGACCTCCTCCGGGAAGCCGACGCCGAGCAGTCCCAGCTCGGCCGCCGTGCGGTGCAGCGCGCGGGGCACCTCGCCGGCGTCCTCCCAGGCGTTGAGGTGCGGCAGCACCTCGCGGGTCACGAACGCACGGGTCAGCTCGCGCAGCCGCCGCCGCTCCTCGGTCTGGAATTCGTCGATCACGGAAGGTCGACCACCCTGGATCGCAGCCACTCGCCGAGCGCCTTGCCCTGGGGGTCGAAGCGGGTGCTCGCCGCGACGCCCTGGCCGAGGATGCCGCGGATCACGAAGTTCACCGCGCGCAGGTTGGCCAGCTCGTACCGCTCGATCTCCAGGTCGCGGGTCTCCGGCAGCAGCGCTGTGAGCTCGGCGGTGCCGAAGCCGCGCAGCCAGGCAAAGCCGTCGTCGTCGCGGGCCCAGACGCCGAGGTTGGCGTCGCCGCCCTTGTCGCCCGACCGGGCGCCGAACCGCGTCCCGAACGGCTGTTTCGTGGTCGGGGCTGCGCCTCGCGGCCGCTCCGGCGTCTGGGTGGTCGTCGGCTCGGCCGTCGTCGGCGGCGGCGCGATGCGGCGGCGCGTGCCGTCGGGCAGGACCGCCACGTGTTCGACGGCCTCCTGGGGTACCGGATGATGAGCAAAGAAGCCGAAGGGCGTGGCGTCGCCGGGCGGGGCGGTCAGCGTCAGGCCGGGGTAGGACGCCAGCGCCAGCTCCACCGCCGCCTGGGAGAACGCGCGTCCGGCCCGCTTCTGATCCGGCGCTTTCAGGTGTACCGCCAGCAGCGCGCTCGCCGCCTGCTCGTCCTCGGCGTCGGGGTGGTCGGTGCGCGCCAGGACGAACTCCAGGCCGTCGGGGCCGATCGCGTCCTCCAGCTGGGCGCGCACCAGGGCGGCCTTCTCCTCGATCTGCAGGCCGCAGAGCACGAACGTCATGCTGTTGCGGAAGCCGCCGAGCCGGTTGGTGCCGACCTTCAGCGTGGGCGGCGGCGGTGTGCCCGTCACGCCGCCGACGAGCACCCGGTCGGGGCCCTCCTGGCTGAGCCGGATGGTGTCGAAGTGCGCGACGACGTCGGGGCCGAGGTACTGCGGTGCGCCGATCTCGTAGAGCAACTGGGCGGTGACGGTCTCCACGGTGACCGCGCCGCCGGTGCCGGGGTGCTTGGTGATCACGGCGCTGCCGTCGGGGTGCAGCTCGGCGATGGGGAAGCCGGGGCGGCGGCCGCCGTCGGGCAGCTCGGTGAAGAAGGCGAAGTTGCCGCCGGTCGCCTGCGCGCCGCACTCGAGGATGTGGCCGGCGACGGTGGCGCCCGCGAGGGCGTCGAGGTCGGCGTGCGTCCAGCCGTAGTGGGCGATGGCGGGGCCGACGACGAGGCTGGCGTCCGTGACCCGGCCGGTGACGACGATGTCGGCGCCGGCACGGAGGCACTCGGCGATGCCGAACGCGCCCAGGTAGGCGTTGGCGGTGAGGGCGGTCGGGTCGTCAACCTGGTCGCCGGTCACGTAGGCGACCTTGACCTGCTCCGCACCCGCGATCTTGCCGATCGCCGCGGCGAGGCCCGCGGGGTTGAGACCGCCGGCGTTGGTGACGATCTTGGTGCCCTTGTCGAGGGCTTTGGCGAGGATGCCCTCCAGCTGGCGGAGGAACGTCTTGGCGTAGCCGGTCGACGGGTCCTTCATGCGGTCGCGGCCGAGGATGAGCATGGTCAGCTCGGCGAGGTAGTCGCCGGTGAGGACGTCGAGGTCGCCGCCGTCGAGCATCTCCTGCCAGGCGGTGGCGCGGTCGCCGTAGAAGCCGGAGGCGTTGCCGATCCTGATCATCGCTTCGGCTCTCGCTTCGCTCCCGGCGGGCCGGCGAACGCCTGGGCGACCGTGGTCCACTCGCCGGCCTCGTCGCCGGTGACCTGCAGGGCGAGGTCGACCGGGTTGCGCCGCTGGGTGACGAGCAGGCAGAAGTCGAGCACCGGGCCGGTGACCCGGTTCGGCGCGTCCTCGGGGCCGAAGGTCCACAGCTCGCCGTCCGCCGTGGACAGTTCGACGCGGAACGGCTGCGTCGGCTCCGCGCGGCCGTGCATGGCGAAGCTGTGGGCGATGGTGCGGTACCCCAGGTACGCCACGTGTCGCAGCCTCGCCGTGGGTCGCAGGTGCTCCTCGGCCGTCGGACCGTCGAGCGTCTCGGCGACGTCCCGGCCGTGCGCCCAGGTCTCCATCATTCGGCCGGTGGCGCTGGACAGCGGCGACATGGCGGTGCCGAACCAGGGCAGCTTCCGCCCCTCGGGAACGTCGATCAGCGCCTTCGCCAGCTCCGCCCGGCCTCGCCGCCACTTCGCCAGCAGCTCGGCCGGCGGCGCGAGGCCTTCGGCGGCGGCGTGGTCCACCAGGTGGTACGGGTCGTCGACCGCGCCCAGTTTCCGCAGGAACGCCTCGGGGCCGGTGGCGGCGAGCGTGGCGACCGAGTCGGTCCAGTGCAGGTGCGAGATCTGGTGGGCGACGGTCCAGCCGGGGGCCGGGGTCGGCCGGCTCCAGTCCTCGACCGGCAGCGCGCTGACCAGGCGGTCGAGCGCGGCCGACTCCGCGTCGAGGTCGGCGAGCACTTCGGGCAGCGTTGCCATCGGCGTTGTCCCTTACAGGTGGGTTGCGAGCTGCTGCTTCCAGGCGGCGAGGAGCTGGTTGCGTCGCGGGGTGTCGTCGGTGAGCAGGTTGGCGACGCCGAGCCCGCGAAGGAGATCGAGGGTCGCCTGGACCGCCTCGCGGACGCCGGGCTTCGACTCGTCGGCGCCGAGCACGTCCACGGTCAGGCGGTGCATCTCGCGGCCGACGCGGGCTTCCAGGGGTACCAGCGCGTCGCGCAACTCCGGATCGGTGCGCGCGGCGACCCAGACCTCGAGCGCCGCGACGAACAGGGGCCCGGTGAACGCGGCGGCGAGCAGGTCGATGACCTGGTCGACCCGCTCGGTCCGGTCGAGTCCGGCCGCGAGGTTGGCGGCCTCGGCCCGGATCTCCTCCGCCCGCCGCTCGGCGAGATGCTGGACGGCGGCGAGCACGAGGGCGGCCCGGGTGGGGTAGTGGTGCAGCTGGGCGCCGCGGGAGACGCCCGCCCGCTCGGCGATGACGGTGGTGGTGGCGCCGGACCATCCGTAGCGGTACAGGCAGTCGACGGTCGCCTCCAGCAGCCGCTGCTGCGTGGCCCGGCTGCGATCCTGCTGCGGCTCCCGCCCGGCGGCGGCGCTGGGCTGCCGGCCGTGCGGCGCGTCCTTGACGGCCGTGGGGGCGCTCGTGTGCCGGCTGTGCGGTGCGTCCGGCTCGGGGGTTGCGCTCGCCCGGCGACCTGTCGCGCCGCCGTCCCCGTCTGATCCGCGGCCGGTGATCGTGCCGCTCAACCTCCTGCCGCCGCGGTGCTCTTCCGGTCCGCGTGCCGTGGTCACCTCGACCACCCGCGGCCCCGTTGCCGATCCCCGCTCCGCTGCCACCACGCCAGCTTGCGCCCTTCAGAAACAAACAGTCAAGACTGATTTTTTCGCTCGTGGACTGAGCTGTCCTTGTCCAGGAGCAGCTCAGGGGTGTCTCGGGGGTTCTTTTCTCGCGGTCTTCGGTGGTTCTTTTCCGGTGGTTCTTTTCCGGCGGTTCAGACTCGGGCGCGGCGGGCCAGGCGCTCGGGGTCCATGATGATCACGCTCTTGCCGTCGAGGCGGAGCCAGCCGCGCGAGGCGAAGTCGGCGAGGGCCTTGTTGACCGTCTCGCGCGACGCGCCGACGAGCTGGGCCATCTCCTCCTGGGTCAGGTCGTGGTTGACCCGCAGCACGCCGCCGTCGCGGGTGCCGAACCGGCCCGCCATCTGCAGCAGCGTCTTGGCGACACGGCCGGGGACGTCGGTGAAGATCAGGTCGGCCAGCGAGTCGTTGGTGCGGCGCAGGCGGCGGGCCAGCACGCGCAGCAGCTGCTCGGCGATCTCCGGGCGGTTGGTCAGCCAGGGACGCAGGGCCTGCTTGCGCAGCCGGGCCAGGCGCGTGTCCAGCACGGCCGTGGCCGTGGCCGTGCGCGGACCGGGGTCGAACAGCGACAGCTCGCCGACCATGTCGCTGGGCCCCATCACAGCGATGAGGTTCTGCCGCCCGTCGGCAGCGCGGCGGCCAACCTTGATCTTGCCGGACAGCACGATGTACAGGCTGTCACCCGGCTCGCCCTCGCTGAACACGATCTCGCCCTTGCGGAGGTCGATCGTTTCCATCTCTTTGGCGAGGGATTCCGCGGCCTCGGGCTCGACCCCTTGGAAGATGCCGCTCCGTGCCAGTACCTCATCCATCGCATCCACCTCGCATCGTCGGCGCTCCGCCCGCTCTTGAGCGATCGCGCGAACGCCAGTTTATGCACACAGGGGCGTTCGATGAGCGTCGGGCGGGATGCTGACAGTACCCTGCGACCTGCGCAAGCCCCATTCCGGATTCGGCCGGCAACGAAGTCGCGGAGGTGCGATATGTTGCCGGGGCACGGTGATGCCGACCGCGTTGGGGTGGAGAGATCGCATGACGGTATACGGCGGCCCGTCGCGCTGGCCGGACGAACCGGCCGACCGCGACGACCGGACCGGCTCGGGCACCCCGTCACCGGATCAACCGGCCCGGGACGCTCAGGGTTACGCCCGGCCCCCTTCCTATTCTCCTCCGCCACCGCCGGCCGAGCCCACCGGCTCGTTCGGCGCACCGCCGGCCGGTCCGCCGCCGGGCCGCGCGTCCTCGGGCCGGGCCCGGGTGGGCGGCACCGGCTCGTTCGGCAGCGTCCCGCGCGACGCCACCGGCCCGGTGTACGGCGGCGCACCCGTGCCGCCGACCCAACCTCCAGGCGGCCCAGCCTTTGGCGGCCCGTCGTTCGGCGGCCCGGCGTCGGGTGGTCCGGCGTTTGGCGGCCCCGCGTCGGGTGGTCCGGGCGCGCCGCCACCGGACGGCCCGGCGTTCGGCGGGCGCGCGTCCAGCGGTCCGGCGTTCGGCGGAGGGTTCGGTGCGGAACCGCCGGCCGGTCCGGGCTTCGGCCGCGGCGGCTTCGAGCCCACCGGACCCGCTTCGGCCCGTGGCGGCTTCGAGCCGCACGGCCCCGCCTCCGGACGAGGCGATGCGACCGGCCCCGTCTACGGTCGCGGCGACTCGACCGGCCCCGTGTACGGTCGCGGCGACGCCACCGGCCCGCTCTACGGCCGCGACGACGCCACCGGCCCCTACGGCGGCCGCGACGCCACCGGCTCGGTCTTCGGTCAGCGCGGCGCCGACGCGTCCGGCCCGCTGTACGGCGGCTCTCGCGACCCCATTCCCGGCCCGGCGCGGCCCGAGGACCTGTATGCGGCCCAGGCCTACCAGCCCGAGGAACGAGCCGGCCGCCGCAAGCTGCCCCTGCCCGGCGAGCCCCCGCCCGAGGGCCGGGGCGGCCGCCGCCGGACCGCCATCCTCATCGGCGTGATCGCCGTGCTCGTGGTGGGCGCGGGCACGGCCGGCGCCGCGACGCTGCTCGGCGGCGACGGGGACCCGAAGCCGACCGCCAGCTCCCCGTCCCGCCAGCAGCAGGCGGCCGGGGCCTCCGGCTCGCCGAACGGATCGCCGGCCGCGCAGGGCGTGCCCGGGCCGGCCGAGGGCATCACGATGACCGCCACCGGCGACATCGTCATGGGCATGGCCCCCAACGGCCTGCCGCCGAACGGGGGCAAGGGCTTCTTCGACCCGGTCAAGGAGTTCCTCGTCGCCGACTTCCAGATGGGCAACCTGGAGCAGACGCTGACCGACGACACCGGCGTCGGGAAGTGCTCGGCCGAGTCGGCCGGCAAGACCTGTTTCGCCTTCCGGACGCCCCCGTCGTACGTGAACAACCTCAAGGACGCCGGGTTCATGATGATGACGATGGCGAACAACCACGCCTACGACTTCGGCGAGCAGGGGTACAAGAACTCGCAGAAGGCGCTCGACGGGGCCAGCATCAAGTACACCGGCTGGCCGGGCATGATCTCGATCGCCGAGGTCAAGGGCGTCAAGATCGCCGTCGTGGGCTTCTCGTCCTACAAGTGGTCGAACCTCTGCAGCGACCTCGACGGCGCGAGCAAGATCATCAAGGAGGCGGCCGGGCAGGCCGACCTCGTCGTGGTGCAGGTCCACCAGGGCGCCGAGGGCTCCGACAAGACCCGCACGAAACCGGGCACGGAGTACTTCCTGGGCGAGAACCGCTGCGACACGATCGCGTTCGCCCACACGGTCATCGACGCCGGCGCCGACCTGGTCGTCGGCCACGGCCCGCACGTCATGCGCGCGATGGAGTTCTACAAGGGCCGGCTGATCGCCTACAGCCTGGGCAACTTCGCCGGCTACCGCGCCCTGAGCTACAACGGCGTGGTCGGCGTCGGCGGCGTGCTGAAGGTGCAGCTCGCGGGCGACGGCACGTGGAAGAGCGGCTCGCTCACCGCGACGTACATGGTCGCCCCAGGTCTGCCGAAGCCCGACCCGAAGAAGCAGGCCATCCCGATGGTCTCGAACCTCACCAAACAGGACTTTCCGACCACCGGCCCGAAGATCGCGGCCGACGGCACGATCACACCGCCGGCGGCCGGATAGCCATCGGCACGGCGCGGACGGCGGGTCGCTCGATCGGGCCCGCCTGCGCCCCGACGTATTGTCGGTGCGTGACCGAGACAGCGCTGGGACTGAAGCGGCGGGCGCGACGCATGGGGCGCGCGCTCGCCGCGATCCATCCCGACGCGCACTGCGAGCTTGACTACACCACGCCGCTCGAGCTGGCCGTCGCGACCATCCTTTCGGCCCAGTGCACGGACGAGCGGGTCAACCAGGTGACGCCGAAGCTGTTCGCCCGCTATCCGGACGCGGCCGCATACGCCGGCGCCGACCGGATGGAGATGGAGGAGCTCATCCGGCCGACCGGATTCTTCCGGAACAAGACCGACTCACTGATCCGGCTGGGTCGGGCCCTCGTCGAGCAGCACGACGGGGAGGTGCCGGGGACCCTCACCGAGCTCGTCGCGCTGCCCGGCATCGGGCGCAAGACCGCCAACGTCATCCTCGGCAACGCGTTCGACGTCCCGGGCATCACCGTCGACACCCACTTCGCGCGGCTGACCCAGCGGTGGGCGTGGACCACGGAGAGCGACGCGGTGAAGATCGAGTTCGCCGTCGCCGCGCTCATCGAGCCGCGCGACTGGACGATGCTCTCCCACCGCGTGATCTTCCACGGCCGCCGGGTGTGCCACGCCCGCAAGCCCGCCTGCGGCGCCTGCACCCTGCGGAGGGACTGCCCGTCGTACGGCATCGGCCCGACCGACCTCGAGACGGCGATCTCGCTGCTCAAGGGCCCGCGCGCCCACGAGCTGGCCGAACTGGCGCTGGCCTCGTGACCCGTCGTCCCGCCGCGGCCACGGTACTGCTGGTGGCCGCACTCCTCGCGCTGGCCGGCTGCACGGCGGCGACCCCATCGCCGGACCCGGCGCCGACCGCCGTGCCGTCGGGGCCGCGCTGCATCGAGCCGGCCGCGTCGCCGGCCGCCTCCGCCGCCCCGTCGAAGGGCCCGGCGCTGCCCGCGATGGCGCTGCAGTGCTTCGAGGGCGGCCGCTGGACCCCGGTCTCCGACCTCGGCGGCGCTCCCACGATCGTCAACCTGTGGGCGTCGTGGTGCGAGCCGTGCAAGACCGAGCTGCCGGCCGTCCAGCGGGTCGCGACCGTCGGCGCGGGCAAGGTGCGGGTCGTCGGCATCGTCACCAAGGACCGCCACGAGTGGGCCAAGTCGGTGATCGAGCGGCAGCAGCTGACCTTCCCGATGCTGGAGGACCCGGACCAGCATTTCGCCGTCGCCGTCAGCCCGCTCGTCGGCAAGGCCCTGATCAACCTGCCGGTGACCCTCTTCGTCACCGCCGACGGGCGCATCGCGCACGCGTACCAGGGGCCCGCGCTCGACGAGGCCGAGCTGCGTGAGCTCACCCAGCAGTATCTCGGCGTGGCGGTACCGTCATGATCAAAATGGTGCGGGAGGCCCTGTGACCGATCCCGGAACGCCCGCGGGCCTGCCCGCCTGGTTCGAACCCCTGCTCAGCCGGTTGCACGACACGGAGGCGGCCGACTTCACCCGGCTGCCGACGCCCGACGGCGAGGGCCGGCGGCAGAGCGCCGTGCTCATTCTCTTCGGTGAGCAGCCCGCATCCGGCCCCGACGTGCTCGTCCTGCAGCGCGCGGCGACGATGCGCAACCACGCCGGGCAGCCGGCGTTTCCGGGCGGCGCCGTCGACCCCGGCGACGCCGACACGATCGCGTGCGCGCTCCGCGAGGCGGAGGAGGAGGTCGGGCTCGACCCGAGCACGGTCGAGGTCGTCGCGACCCTGCCGACGCTGTGGATCCCGGTGAGTAACTTCCTGGTCACGCCCGTGCTCGCCTGGTGGCGCGCGCCGCACCCGGTCGGCCCCGCCGACCCGGCCGAGGTCGCCCGCGTCGAGCGCCTGCCGATCCGCGACCTGGCCGACCCGGCGCACCGCCTGCGGCTGCGGCACCCCAGCGGGTGGATCGGCCCGGCATTTCGGATACACGACATGTTGGTGT
This sequence comes from Dactylosporangium sucinum, assembly GCF_014647515.1. Lineage (GTDB taxonomy): Bacteria > Actinomycetota > Actinomycetes > Mycobacteriales > Micromonosporaceae > Dactylosporangium > Dactylosporangium sucinum. The sequence goes on from NZ_BMPI01000017.1 coordinate 110,662, forward strand.
GGGGTTTCACCGCCGGCGTGCTGTCTACGCTGCTGGAACTCGGTGGTTGGGCGGTGGACTGGCCGACCGGCCGAGTCGAGGAACTGCCGGCACCTGGTGCCGCACCCGTACCCTGAAGGCGTGTTTGGCAGCGTGATCGATATCGTCCTCCTGCTCCTCGTGGTGATGTTCGCCATCAACGGCTACCGCCAGGGGTTCCTCGTTGGTCTGCTGTCATTCATCGGCTTCTTCGGCGGTGCCCTGCTCGGCCTGCAGTTGGGTCCGCTGATCGCCGACCAGTTCGAGGGCGACCCGGTCCGGGTCGTCATCTCGTTGTCCTGCGTGTTCGGCCTCGCCGTGGCCGGCCAGGCGCTCGCGAGCTTCGTGGGCAACCGGCTGCGCAGCGCGATCGTCAACCGCAAGGCCCAGGCCGTCGACAACGCCGGCGGCGCCGTCGTCTCCGTCGTCGCGGTGCTGGCCGTCGTCTGGCTGGTCGCCACCCCGCTGAGCGCCTCATCGCTCCCCTGGCTGGCCCGCGCGGTCAGCAACTCGATCATCCTGAACGTCGTCGACGACGCGATGCCGGCCCAGGCCGACGCCCTCTCCCAGGCGCTGCGCGACACCGTCGACACCCGCGGCTTCCCCGACGTCTTCGACGGCCTCTCGCCCACCCGGGTCAAGGAGGTCTCGCCGCCCGACCCGAAGCTGGCCGGTTCGGAGGTCGTCAAGAACTCGAAGAAGTCGGTCGTGAAGGTCCTCGGCACGGCCCCGAGCTGCTCCCGCCGCATCGAGGGCTCCGGCTTCGTCTACGCGCCGAACCGCGTGATGACCAACGCCCACGTGGTGGCCGGCACCAAGAGCGTGAGCGTGGAGGTCAACGGCTCGCAGAAGAAGGCCGTGGTCGTGGCCTACGACCCGGAGCGCGACCTGGCCGTCCTGTACGTGAAGGATCTCAACGCCCCGGTCATGCCCTTCGCCACGAAGAAGGCCGAGACGAACGCGGACGCGATCGTGATCGGCTACCCGCTCGACGGCCCGTACGACGCCCAGTCCGCCCGCATCCGCGACCACCGCGACATCACCGGCCCGGACATCTACGAGGACGGCAAGGTGACGCGGGAGATCTACACCATCCGCGCCTGGGTCCGCAGCGGCAACTCGGGCGGCCCCCTGGTGGCCACGGACGGCCAGGTCCTGGGCATCATCTTCGCCGCCGCGGCGGACGACCCGCAGACGGGCTTCGCGGTGACGGCCGACGAGGCCGCGGTGGTGGCTGAGGCGGGCAAGACCCACAACGACCCGACAAGCACGGGCAAGTGCGCCTGACCGCTGCTCGCGGTGCTGGTTGCTCGCGGTGCTGGTTGCTCGCTGTGACCGTTGCTTGCGGTGTCCGGCTGACGGGCCGTGGTGGGCGGGTTCGCTGTGAGCGGGCGGGACGGCTCTTGATCTAGAAGGTTGATCGCCCACGGTGCCGTCGCCGGTGGTGCAGCAGCACCCCGGCGGCCCCGCCGACCATGATCAGAATGGTCGCCGCCATCCCGACCGCGACGCTGGACCCGAGCCGCCGCCCATCCGCCACCGGCTCCACGAGCGCCACGCTCGTCTCCGCCTCGGGCATCGGCGCCGCCCCACCCTCCCGCGGTGCCGCACTCGCGCTGGCCACCGGCACCCGCCCGCCCGACGGCCCGGGCCGCGGCGGCACCGTGGCCAGCGGGTTCGCCGCCACCTCGGGCACCCGCTCCCGCAAGGCCGCGACCGGATCAACCTCCCCGAACCCGAACCGGTCGTCGCGCCCCACGGGCCCAAGATCCCGAGCGGTCTCGATCATCCGGTTGATGACGTTGGCCGCACTCATCTCCGGGTACCGCGCACGAATCAACGAGGCCACCCCGGCCACGAGCGGCGCGGCGAAGCTGGTGCCCTGCACCTCCCAGTACCCACCACCCGGCCGCGCCCCGGTCAACCGGTCCGCGGGCGCGGTGAGCACGGTCTCGGGCCCCGTGAGCGACCCGGCCCACAGTGCGTCCCCGGTCGACTTGATGGAGCCTCCCGCAGCCGACCGGTTGAGCCCGGCGACGGCGACCACCCCGGGCTCCCGGGCCGGGTACCAGACCTGATGCACGGAGGGGTCGGTGGCGATGTTCCCGGTGCAGGCAACGACAACGACATCGGCCGCCGCCGCGTACCGTAACGCCGCCGCGATCGCCTCACTGCGCAGCGCACCCCCGAGCGAGAGGTTGATGACGCCGGCCCCATGCTCGACCGCCCACCGAATCCCGGCGGCCACGACCTCGGGATCGTCGTACTTGTTCAGCTGATCGAGCACCCGAACCGGCAAAATCTTGGCCCCGGGCGCAATCCCGACAACCCCGGCGCTGTCGTCGTCACTCCCGGCGATCAACCCGGCGACGGTGGTCCCATGCCCAACCGGATCGGTTTGCACAACCCCGGCGCCGGCCTCGGACCGTTCCGGGTCGCCAACAAGGTCAATGCCGGGCAACACCTGCCCGACAAGATCCGGATGCTGCGCATCGACCCCGCTGTCAACGACCGCGACGACGACACCCTTCCCGGTCGACAACTTCCAGGCGTCCCGCACATCGAGCGCACTGAGCTGCCACTGCTCCCGCCGCACCTGATCCGCACCGGCCGCGGTCCCCCCACCGAGCACGATCACCGCACAGCTCAACGCCGCCGACAGCCCAACAACAAGGACCCGAACGGCGGCGCGGACGAGGGCGGCAGGCACGATGCCGACCATTCTGTCCCGTACGGCCCCCCTTGTCAGTCCGCTTCCCCCCACCTCGCCGTTTCGAGCACACCCACCCAGCACCACCAACCCTCACGCCACGCTGTCCCTGGCGTTCGCGCTCGCGCCGCGCTGATCCCGCGCCGCGCGTTCGTGCTCCTGCGCCGCCCGTCGTCGCGCCGCGCTTGTCCCCGCGTCCCTCCCTCCGTGCGCCGTGCTCGCGCCCGTCTCCGTCCGCACGTCTCCGTCCGCACGTCTCCGTCCGCACGTCTCCGTCCGCACGTCTCCGTCCGTACGTCCGTTCTCGCGTTCGTGCCTGTCGGCGTGGCAGGTCCGCGCGTCGCGGGCTACGTGGACGGAGGGCTCGCCACCTGGATGAGGCGGGCCGGGGCGCGGCGGGTGGTGAGCCAACCCCGCCCCGGAGGTAGCGGTCCCGGGCGGACGGCGCCGAGCAGGGTGCCCTCGTCGGGATCGCCGGAGAGTTGGAGGCCGGCCGACGAGAGTTCGCGGAGGCGCTGGAGGATGGGCTCATACAGCGCCCGGGAGGCGCCGCCCGTGCGCCGGGTCAGGATCAGGTGCAGGCCGATGTCGCGGGCCTGGGCCAGGTACGGCAGCAGCGGTTGCAGCGGGTTCGACGAGCCGGTGGCCACCAGGTCGTAGTCGTCCACCAGCACGAAGCACTCCGCGCCGGTCCACCAGCCGCGGGTGCGGAGCTGGTCCTGGGTGACGTCGGGGCCGGGCAGGCGGCGCTCCATGTAGTCGGCGACCGAGGCGATGAGGTCCTCGGTCTGCGCTGCCCCGGTGCCGTAGCCGATCAGGTGCTCGGTCTCGATCGCGCCGAGCAGGCTGCGACGGTAGTCCACGAGCACGATCCGCGCCTCCTCGGGCGCGAACCGGGCGCTGATCGAGGTGGCGAGGCCGCGCAGCACGGTCGACTTGCCCGACTCGGCGTCGCCGAACACCACGAAGTGTGGCTCGGCGGCGAAGTCGACGCGGACCGGCCGCAGGTCGCTCTCTGCGATGCCGATCGGCAGCGCCATCCGGTTCGCCGGGTCGGCGTCCTCGGCGATCGTCGCGAACGGCACGCGCGCCGGCAGGAGACGCACCCGCGGTGCCCGGGCGCCGGCCCAGGCGTCGGCGACCGCGCTGACGAGCCCCGGCGTGTCGCCGCTCGCCAGCCGGGGCTGGGCGACCAGCAGGTGCAGGCCCTCCTGCGTGATGCCCCGGCCGGGTGTGCCCTTCGGGACGTTGGCCGCGGCCTTGCGGGACACCGTCGAGTCGATCTCGTCGCCGAGCCGCAGCTCCAGCCGGGAGCCCAGCAGGTCGCGCAGCGCCGGCCGGAAGTCCATCCATCTCGACGCCGAGGCGGCCACATGAATTCCGTAGGAGAGCCCGCGTGTCGCGATGTCCGTGATGACACCCTCCAGGTCCTCGTACTCCCCGTGGACCGTCGCCCACCCGTCGACCACCAGGAACACGTCGCCCCACGGGTCCACGGCCGAAGCGTTGTCGACGGCACCGCGGGCCGCGGCGGCGGCGCGGCGCCGTCGGTAGGTCGCCACGCTGTCGATGCCCTCGCCTGCGAAGCGTCGCTCCCGGTCGGCCAGCAGCGTCGCCACCTCGCCGACCGTGCGCCGGACCGCGGTCGCGTCCAGGCGGCCGGCCACCCCGCCGACGTGGGGGAGCCCGCGCAGCCCGGCGAGCTGGCCGCCGCCGAAGTCCAGGCAATACACCTGGACCTCGGTCGGCGTATGGGTCAGCGCCAGCCCGGCGATCAGCGTGCGCAGGGCGACCGACTTGCCGCTCTGCGTGCCGCCGACGACGGCGACGTGCCCGTCGGCGCTGTCGAGGTGCATCCACAGCACGTCGCGGCGCTGCTCCAGCGGCTTGTCCACGAGCGCGACCGGCACCCGCAGCGAACCCCGCAGGTCCGGATCGGCGACGGTCAGCCCGCGCGCCGGGTCGGCGACCAGCGGCCCGAGCAGCTCGTTGAGCGACGCGGAGCCCGACAGCGGCGGCAGCCAGACCTGGTGCGCCGGCGCGCCCCGGCCGGCCAGCCGCTCGACGATGATGTCGAGCAGGCTGTCGCCCGCCGGCGCCTCGACCGGCGGCGGGTCGGCGACCGCCTGCGGCGGGGGAGGGACGAACCGGGTGCCGAACTCCCGCACGCGCAGCTCCCCGCCCGAGCTGAGCGGCGCGGACGCCTCGCCGGCCCGGCGGTGGCGCCCCGACACATATGCCGCCTTGAAGCGCGTCAGCGGCTCGGTGCCCGCCTTCAGGTAGCCGTGACCGGGCGTGCGCGGCAGCTCATACGCATCGGGCACGCCGAGCACGGTGCGCGACTCCAGCGACGAGAACGTGCGCAGGCCGAGCCGATATGAGAGGTGGGTGTCGAGCCCGCGCAGCCGCCCCTCCTCGAGCCGCTGCGAGGCCAGCAGCAGGTGCATGCCCAGCGACCGGCCGACCCGGCCGATCTGCACGAACAGGTCGATGAAGTCGGGCTTGGCCTCCAGCAGCTCGCTGAACTCGTCGCAGACGATGAGCAGGGTCGGGAGCGGGGCGAGGGCCGCGCCGCCGGCCCGGGCGCGCTCGTAGTCGAGGACGGAGTCGAAGTCGCCCGCCCGCCGCAGCACCTCCTGCCGGCGGACGACCTCGCCGTTGATGGCGTCGGTCATCCGGTCGACGAGCGGCAGCTCCTTGCGCAGGTTGGTGATGAACGCGGCCACGTGCGGCAGCCGGTCCATCCGGGCGAACGTCGCCCCGCCCTTGAAGTCGATCAGCACGAAGTTGAGCGTCTCGGACGAGTGGGTCGCGGCGAGCCCGAGCACGAGCGTGCGCAGCAGCTCGGACTTGCCCGAGCCGGTGGCGCCGATGAGCAGGCCGTGCGGGCCCATGCCGTCCTGCGCCGACTCCTTGAGGTCGACGTCGACCGGCTGTCCCTGCTGGCCGATGCCGATCGTGACCCGCAGGCGGTCGCGGTGCGGGCGCGGCGCCCAAGCGGTGGCGACGTCGAACGCCCGCGGGTCGCCCAGGCCAAGCAGCTCGGCGAGGTCGACCGTCGCGCTGAGGTCGCGCGCGCCGGCCTTGTCCTTGTCGCCCGCCGGCGCCGCCAGCCGCACCGGCGCGAGCCGGCGGGCGATCGCCTCCACCTCGGCGAACTCCAGCTGGTCGGGCACGCCGACCGAGGTCCGCACGTCGGCCGGCTCCGAGTCGGCGGAAACTGTCGTCAGCCGGCCGCCGGACGGCTCCAGCACGATCGCCGAACGGTCGAGCAGCCGCGGCGGCGGCCCGTCGAGGTCGATCACCGTCACGCCGGCGAGCCCGCCCGGCGTGACGAGGTGGCGACTGCCGGACAGGTCGCCGCCGTCGAGCACGACGACGATGTGCGGACCGGCCGCGCGGTCGCCGCTCGGCTCCCCGTCGAACCGGCCCCGGCTGCCGAGCAGGTCGTCGAGGCGCTCCTCCAGCTCCTTGGCGGACTCCGCGAACAGCCGGACCGGCCCGAGCGCGTCGGTGCGGGCCGGGTGCTGCGCGTGGGGCAGCCACTTCGTCCACTCCCACTGCGCTCGCCGGCGTGGCGCCGCACAGACCGCGATCAGGAGATCCTCGGCGGCGTGGAAGGCGATGAGCTGCGCGACCATCGCCCGCACCAAAGCGCGTCCCGGATCCTGAAAACTCGTCACTCCCGTCGGATCGACCAGGTCGACGGCCACGTTGAGCACGTGGATCCGGGCGAAGCTGCGCAGCGAGATCGCCACCGGCAGGTCGGGCACGACCGAGTAGGCATCGAGGAACCGGCGCAGCGCGGCCGCGGTCGTCGGCTCCAGCTCCTCCGGCGGCCGGGCCGGCGGCGGGATCAGGGGCGTGGCCAGGGTCTGCGGGCCGGCCGCCACGCGCACGACCGCGAAGTCACCGTCGGACGGGCGCCGCTCCCACAGCCGATAGCTGTCCACTGTGGACCACAGCGAGTGCGGGTCGGGATGGCGGTAGTGCAGGCCGGTGCGCTGCTTCGTCGCCGTCTCGCGGACGCGGTCGCGCAGGGCGGCGAGCTGTCGCAGGTAGGCGCGGCGGGCGGCCGTCATCTCGGACTTGCGCGGCCCGCCGGTGCCGCCGGTCAGGAGCATGCCGAGTGTGGAGAAGCCGAAGATCGCGCCCACCACATATGCATAGGTGCCGCCGTCGCGGCCCGCGAACAGGAACGCCGTCGCGATCGTGCCGGTGAGCATCGGCACCACCTGGATCAGCTGCTGCCAGCGCGAAGCCGGCGCCTGCGGGACCTCCGGAGGCGCGGGCACCGGCAGCTCGCCGCTCGGGATCTCCGGGGCGGGGCGCCGTGGCGATCGATTGATGACGACCGTGTTCACGCGGGGAACTCTATGGGCCGGGTCCGACAGTTTTTGGACCCGGTTCTCAGATGGTGATGATTTGGCTACTTGACGTGAGATAGATGGGGGTCGGGACGACGCGGATCGGATCGGCGTGGTACCTCTAGGCCATGACCGCGGCGGCCGGCCTGGCCCGCGTGACGATCAACGCCCCGCACCGGCGCGTCGACGTCACGCTCCCCGATGCTGTTCCGCTGGCCGAGCTGCTTCCCGACCTGCTCCAACACGCGGGCCCCGGCCTCGCCGACGAAGGGGAGCGGCACGGCGGATGGCTGCTGCGCCGCGCCGACGGCACCACCCTTTCGGCGGCCGTGGGACTGGCCACGCAGGGCATCCGCGACGGCACCGTCCTGCATCTCGTGCCGGCCCGGACCGGATGGCCCGAGCTCGAGTTCGACGACATGGTCGAGGCCATCACGGCCGCCGCCCGTCGGCAGGGCGCGCCGTGGAGCCCGGCGGCGACCAGGGTCACCGCGCTCGCGGCGGGCGGCGTGGCCTTGAGCGTCGCGCTGCTCGCGACGCTGCGCTTCGGCGTTCCCGCGGTCGGCGCCGTCGCGGCGGTGGTGCTCGTCCTGGCGGGCGCGCTCGCGTCCCGGGCGTATGGCGACGCGGAGGTCGGCGCGGTCGTCGCCGCGTACGGGATGCCGTTCGCGGCGGTCGCCGGCTGGCTGTCGACGCCCGACCGGGCCACCGGCGCCGAGCGGGCGCTCGTCGGCGGCGCCGCACTGCTGCTGGCCGCGGTCGCCGGAGCGATCGCGGCCGCGCACTTCCTGAGACTCTTCGCCGCGGGAGCGGCGGCCGGCGTCCTCGGCACCGCCGGGGCGGGGCTTGCGATGCTGACCCGCCCCGCCGCGGGCGCCGCCGTCGTGCTGGCGGTGCTCGTCCCGGGGGTCGCCGCGGTGCCGCTGCTGGCCATCCGGCTCGGCAGGCTGCCCGTTCCGATCGCCGCGCTGCCGGCCGACCTGGCCAGCGGCGGGCGGGCCGCGGGTGGGCCGGAGCGGGCGCGGGTGTTCGCCGCGGTGGCCCGGGCCGACGAGATGCTCGCCGGACTGCTGATCGGATGGGCGGTCGCGACCGGCGGGGCGGCGTTCGTGCTGGCCCGGTCCGGTGACGTGTCGGGGATGGTCCTGGCCGGCGTCGTGGCCGTCGCCATGCTCCTGCGGGTGCGGACGTTCGTGACGGTCCGGCACCGATTACCGCTGATCGGTGCGGGGCTGGCCGGGTTCGTCGCGCTGGCCGTGTTCGGGCCGGGGCCGCTCGGCGGCGGGCTGACGTTCGCCGCGGGGGTCGCGGTGGCCGGGCTCGTGATCGTCGTCGCGGGGACGCGGGCGGCGGTCAGGCAACCGTCGCCGTACGTCAGCCGGGCCGCGGACGTGCTCGACATCCTCTGCGTCGTGTCCGTGGTGCCGCTGGCCTGCGCGGTGCTCGGCCTCTACGGGCTGCTGTCCTGACCGCACCGGGAGGGGGAGGGTTCAGGGACAGAGAACAACCAGGAACCGGCCCAGAACCGGAAGGGAAGGCCAGGCGCCGGAAACGAACGCCCGGAAACGAACGCCCGGAAACGAGGGGCCCGGAAACGAGGGGCCCGGAACGAACGGGCCGAACAGTGGGCGGCCGACGAGCGGCCGCGGGTGACCAGGGCCGCGGTCGGGTCGCGGTGCAGGTCGCCCACGGCGGGAGTTGGCGGACAAAGCGGACCGGAGTCCGTGCGCGGCCGGGCCGCGAAACGGCCCGGCCGGCTCGTAGGTAACGGTGGGTTACTCCGTCGGGCGGGCGTTGGGAGCGACGCCCGGGTCGTGGTACGTGCCGTCGGCGATCGCCTGCTGGTAGCGGCGCCGGGACTCGACGATCTCCGCCTCGGCCTCGACGCGGCCGACCCAGGTGGCGCCCTCGACGCTCTTGCCGGGCTCCAGGTCCTTGTATACCTCGAAGAAGTGCTGGATCTCCAGCCGGTCGAACTCGCCGAGGTGGTGGATGTCGCGGAGGTGTTCCAGCCGCGGGTCGTCGGCCGGGACGCACAGGACCTTGTCGTCGCCGCCCTTCTCGTCGGTCATGCGGAACATGCCGATGGCCCGGGAGCGGATCAGGCAGCCGGGGAAGGTCGGGGACTGGACCAGCACCAGCGCGTCCAAGGGGTCCTCGTCCTGACCCAGTGTGCCCTCGATGTAGCCGTAGTCGGCCGGGTACTGCGTGGAGGTGAACAGCGTCCGGTCCAGCCGGATGCGGCCTGTGGCATGGTCAACCTCGTACTTGTTGCGTTGACCCTTCGGGATTTCGACCGTGACGTCGAAGTCCATCTGATGACTCCTCACCCTCGCACCGCTGCGCCGACCATTAGTCTCGCGTACAGCAACTCGGCGTGGAACGGGGAGGGTCGGGTGGGGAGGGAAACACCACAGGGCGGCGGCCGCGGCGGCAGGATCGCCGGTGTCGTCGCGGTGGTCGTCGCGCTCGTCGCGGCGCTGAGCGCTGTCCTCGCCGGGCCCGGCATCGTCCGGGCGTTCGGGGCGGGCGGCGGCCAGTCGACGGCGTGGCAGGCGGGAAAACCGCCCGAGGCGCCTCTCGCGGTGCTGCCGGCGATGGACACCCAGGCGCCCATGCCGGCCGAGGCGGCCCTCGCGGCGGCGCTCGGTCCGCTGCTGGCGGTGCCGGCGCTGGGCCCGCACATCACCGCGTCGGTGGTCGACGTCGCCACGGGTCAGGTGTTGTACTCGTCCGAGCCCGACGCCGCCATGACCCCCGCGTCCACGACGAAGGTCGTCACCGCAGCGGCGGCGCTGGGCGCGCGAGGCCCGGCGTACCGGATCACCACCCGCGTCGTCCAGGGCGCCCAACCCGGCGAGGTCGTGATCATCGGGGCGGGCGATCCGACGCTGGGCGTGTTCCCGACGGCGTACTACCCCGGCGCGCCCCGGCTGGACGCCCTCGCGGCGCAGGTCAAGGAGGCGCTGGGGGGCACGCCGCCGACCCGGGTGATCTACGACCAGTCGGTGTACACCGGGCCCGGCGTGGGGCCGGCCTGGGACGACGACTCGATCACCAACGGCTCGGGCGCGGTGATCACGGCGCTGATGACCGAGGGTGGCCGGACCAAGCCGGAGAAGTACAGCGGCCGGTATCCACAGCCGGACGTGCAGGCCGCGCAGCAGTTCGCGCGACTGCTCGGGCTGCCGAACAGCGCGATCGCCGCTGGCACCGCCCCGCAGGGCGCCAAGGAGCTGGGCAAGGTCGAGTCGCCGCCGATGGTGCGGATGGTCGAGTTCATGCTGCAGGAGAGCGACAACGTGCTCGCCGACGCGCTCGCCCGCCAGGTGGCGATCGCGAAGGGGCAGCCGGCGTCGTTCGAGGGCGGCGCCGCCGCGATGAAGATGGTCCTGGAGGAGCTCAACCTCCCCGTCACCGGCTACGGCCTGGTGGACGGCAGCGGCTTCTCGCGCAACGACCGCCTCTCCCCGGCGCTGCTGACCAGCATCCTGGCGATGGCCGCGCGGGCCGACCACGCCGACCTGCGCGGCATCTTCAGCGGCCTGCCCGTCGCGGGGTACAGCGGCACCCTCGCCTCCCGTTATGTCAAGGCCCAGGAAGGCGCCGCGGCGGCCGGGCTGGTCCGCGCGAAGACCGGAACCCTGACGGGGGTCAACTCGCTCACCGGGATCGTCGTGGACGCCGACGGCCGCACGCTTGCGTTCGCGTTCATGGCGGACCAGACGACCAACGGCAACCAGGCCGTGATCGCCCTCGACCGGGTGGCCGCTGCCCTCGCGGCCTGCGGTTGTAGATGACACGACCGCGGAGCGTCATCAGGGTTTACTCGGGGTAGCGGAGTCCGCCGCCGGTGGTCGGACGCGGGTACGGTTGGTTCATGGCGCAGTTCGTCGATTGGGATCTGGCCGCAGCGACCGCAGCGGCGTTGGGCAAGAGCGGCCCCGCCGTTTCCTACGAAGAAGCCGCCGCTGCCGTCGCCGACCTGCGGGGTCTGGCGGACGAGGCGGCCGACCACGTCACGGCCTTCACGGGTCTCCGCGCCATGGTCCAAGGGCCGCCGGTGCGGGTCGTCGACCGGCGCGACTGGGCCGCCACCAACATCGAGGGTCTCCGGCAGGTCATCCAGCCCCTCGCCGAGCGGCTGGCGGGCGGCAAGCAGCCGGGCGCCGTCGTCAGCGCCATCGGCTCGCGGTTCACCGGCGTGCAGGCGGGCACCGTGCTGGCCTACCTGTCGGGGAAGGTCCTCGGGCAATATGAGGTGTTTGCCGCCGACCCCGGGCAGTTGCTGCTCGTCGCGCCGAACATCGTCGAGGCCGAGCGCCGGCTGAACGCCGACTCCCGTGACTTCCGGCTGTGGGTGTGCCTGCACGAGGTGACCCACCGGGTGCAGTTCACCGCCGTGCCGTGGATGCGGGGTTACTTCCTGGGTGAGGTGGGCGCCTTCGTCGACGCCTCGCAGCTCAATCAGGACCAGCTCGCCGAGCGCGTCCGCCGCGGCATCGGAGCGCTCGCCGACGTGGTCCGCGACCCCAACAGCCGGGTGTCCGTCCTCGACCTCGTGCAGACCCCCGGGCAGAAGGCCGTGCTCGACCGGCTGACCGCGCTCATGACGGTGCTGGAGGGGCACGCCGAGTTCGTCATGGACGGCGTCGGCCCCGAGGTGATCCCGAGCGTCGAGGAGATCCGCGCCAAGTTCAACCGCCGCCGCGAGGCCGGCAACCCGCTCGACCGCGTCCTGCGCAAGCTGCTGGGTGTCGACGTCAAGCTCCGCCAATACGCGGAGGGCCGCAAGTTCGTCCACGCCGTGGTCGAGCGGGTCGGCATGGACGGGTTCAACAAGCTCTGGCAGTCGCCGCTGACCATTCCGCGCCTCGACGAGCTGGGCGATCCGGAGGCCTGGATCGTCCGGGTGCTGGGTTCGCGCGCCCTGACCCGGCCGGTGCCGATGCCGCCCGCGCCCGTGTCGGCCGCCGCGCCGGCCACCGAGGTGCCGCCCGCGCCGGTGCCGACCGTGCCCGATCCGGTCGACGAGGCCCCCGCGGAGGCCGGCGTCGCCGAGACGACCGAGGTGGCGGGCCTGTCGCCCGCCGAGTCCGCCGCCGCCCCGATCACGCCGGCCACCACGGAGGTGGTCGCCGACGTCGAGCCAGCCGCCGACGCGCCGGCGCCGGTCGACGTGGAGCCGGCCGGCCCGCCGGTCGCCGAGGACCCTCCGGCGGAGGTCGAGCCGCTGGCCGAGCCCGCCGCTGCCCCCGGTGCCACTGACGGGAAGGTCGTCGTCGAGCCGGCCGTGGAGGCGGCCGCGGCGGATGCCGGGGAGGTGCCGGAGCCTGTCGGGGCGTTCGACGAGGGCGTTTCGGCGCAGGCCGGGCACGCGACCGACGGCGAGGGCGGGGACGGCGAGCGGCCGGACAAGCCGGCCGGCACCGGCTGATCCCGGCCGGACGAGGCCGGGAATGGCAGCGTTGGCGCCCGCCGTGGCGGCCGTGCGCAACGCCGTCCGGCGGAGCCTGGGCGCGGCCGAGCCGAGGCTCGATCCGGGTGACGTCGTGCTCGTCGCCTGCTCCGGCGGAGCCGACTCGCTGGCGCTGGCGGTTGCGGCGCGGTTCGTGACGCACCGGATGCGCGTGCGGTGCGGTCTGGTGACCGTCGACCACGGGCTGCAGGACGGCTCCGCCGACCGGGCGGCGCGGCTGGCCGGGTGGGCGCGCGAGCGCGAGTTCGCGCCGGTGGACGTGCGGAGCGTGACGGTGTCCGGGCCGGGCGGGCCGGAGGCGTCGGCGCGCGATGCGCGGTATGCGGCGCTGGTCGCCTCGGCCAAGGCCCACCGGGCGGCGCTGGTGCTGCTCGGCCACACCCGCGACGACCAGGCGGAGACCGTGCTGCTCGCCCTCACCCGCGGCTCCGGGCCGCGCGGCCTGTCGGGCATGCCGCCACAACGGGCGTGGCACGGCGTGACGTTCGTGCGCCCGCTGCTCGACGTCAGCCGGGCCGTCACCCGGCTGGCCTGCGAGGCCGACGGCCTGACCTGGTGGGAGGACCCGCACAACAGCGACCCGGCGTATGCCCGCTCGCGCCTCCGCCCGGTGGTCGACGCCCTCGGCGAACGGGTCGTCGACAACCTCGCCCGCACGGCGCGGCTGGTGGCGGCCGACACGGAGTATCTCGACGAGCTGGCCGCCGACGCCCTGGAGAAGGCCCTCGACGGCCCGGCGGCGCTGTCGGTCGCGGAGCTGGAGCGCTTACCCGGGCCGGTGCGCACCCGGGTCCTGCACGCCTGGGCGCGGCGCCTCGGCGTGCCGGGCGGCCTGCTGTCGCACCGGCACGTGGCCGCGCTCGACGCGCTCGTCACCGACTGGCACGGCCAGGGACCGGCCGCCCTGCCCGGCGGCGTGAGCATCGCGCGGTCCGCGGGCCGCCTCCGCCACGACCACTGACCAGGGCCGGGCCACGAACAACGGGCAGGCGGCTACCGGAGGCTCGCGATCCCGGCCAGGATGAGGTCGACGCCGGCGAGGAACTGGGCCCGGTCGTCGTGGTCGCGCAGCTGGGCGGCGACGTTGCGGATGAACGGGTAATCCTCGGGGTCGAGGTTCGCCCACACGGCCGACTCGGCGCTGAGGACGTCGGCGCGGCTTGTGCCCGGTGGCTGGGTGCGGGCGTTCGCCGCGTTCTGGCCCGCTACCCCCAGGATGTAGTTCAGCAGCGCCGACGCCGAGTCGAACTGGGCGTTCTCCGGGACGCCGAGCGCCTGGACCTGCCGTCCGATGCATTCGAAGAGCCGCAGCGTCGTCGACATGGACGCGACCCGGGCCAGCTGCGCGCCGAGCCACGGGTGGGCATCGATCGCGTCGAACACGCCGAGTGCCACCGCCCTGACCGCGTTCTCCGGCGTCCCGGGGGCGTCGCCCGCGAGCGCGGCGGTGTCAGCCGTCAACGCATCGGTCAGGACCGCGTCCGTGGCGGCGGCCAGCAGCTCGTCCTTGTTCGCCACGTGCCAGTAGATCGCGCCGGGGCCGGTCCGCAACTGCGCGCTGAGCGCCCGGAAGGTCAAACCCCCCTCGCCCGCGACGTCGAGCAGCTCGACGGCGGCCTCGGCGATGCGCTCCCGGGACAGAGCCTCCTCGCGTCGCTCTGTGTGCCGCGTCCTGGTTGTCATGCACCCATCTTGACATGTCTGGAACGTCATTCCAAACTAATCATGGAACGCCATTCCAGAGATATGTCCAACAAGACGGTAAAGCGGCGAAAGGGGGGCCCGATGAGTGCCGACGTACTGGACGTGCGCGAGCAGGCGCGCGCCACCTCGCTGCGGGCCGTGTGGCCCGCGATCCTCGGGCTGTCGGTCGTCTTCCTGGTGGAGATGCTCGACAACTCCGTGCTGAACGTCGCCCTGCCGACCATCGCCCGCGACCTGAACGCGTCGGCCTCGGACCTGCAGTGGATCGCCTCCGGGTACTCGCTGCTCTTCGGCGGCCTGATGATCGCGTTCGGCGCCGTCGCCGACCGCTACGGGACGCGCCGGGTGATGCTGATCGGGCTGAGCCTGTTCGCGCTGGCCAGCCTCGCCGTCCTCGCGGTGCGGACGCCGGGCGGGCTCGTCGCCGTCCGGGCCGCGATCGGCGTCGCCGCCGCCATGACCGCGCCCGGGACCATGGCCCTGTGCTTCCGGCTGTTCGACGCCGACAACCTGCTGATGCGCGCGACCGCCCTGATCTCCACGGTCGGCCTCGTCGGCCTGGCCGTGGGGCCGACCCTGGGCGGCCTGGTCCTCCAGGTCCTGCCCTGGCAGGCGCTCCTGGTGCTCAACGTGCCCGTCGCCGCGCTCGCGGCGATGTGCATCCGCTTCGGCATCCCGGCCGACGACCCGGCGCACCGCAACCGCGCACCGCTCGACCTGCCCGGCGCCCTGCTCGGAACGGCGACGATCATCCTGGCCCTGTGGACGGCCACCCTGGTCGTCGAGGACGGCTGGAGCCGGGCCACGCCGTGGCTGGCCGGCGCCGCCGCCGTCGTCAGCGCCGTCGGCTTCGTCGTGCGCGAGCGGCGCACGGCCCACCCGATGTTCGACTTCGCCCTGATCAAGCGCCCGCGGGTCGCGGCCAGCCTCGCGTACCAGGCCGCGCTCGGCCTCGGCATGGCCGCCCTCGCCTACAGCGTCTCGCTCCAGCTGCAGCTCGTCTGGGGCTGGTCGCCGGCCGAGGCCGCGCTCGGCAACCTCCCGCAGGTCATCACCATGATCGCGATCGGGCCGTTCGTGGAGAAGTTCGTGGAGCGGTTCGGCGCCGGCCGCGCCGGCCCGATCGGCGCGGCCGCGGTCATCGCCGGCCTGCTCAGCTACGCCCTCCTCGGCCGGTACCACTACGCGTGGATCGCCGTCGCCCTCGTCCTCGCCTCCGCCGGCATGCGCGTCGTCATGATCATCGCGACGGTGGGCGTCATGCGCGGCCTGCCCGAGGACCGGACCGCCATCGGCGCCGCCCTCACCGACACCAGCCAGGAGGTCGCCACCAGCGTCGGCATGGCCGTCACCGGCACCATCGTCGCCGCCGCGCTCACCGGCTCGCTCGCGAACGTCGGCGCCAGCGCGGCCGGCGTCCGCACCTTCGAGAACGCCGTCACCGTCGCGACCCTGGCGCTCACCGTCGTCTGCGCCGCACTCGTCGCCTGGGCCGCCCGCCGAAGCGCCAAAGCCGAATAAGTATCGACAACTGCGGATGCGCAGCGCCCGCGGTACACCTAAGATCATTCGGTGTCGAAAGATGCTCATCCGCGCCAGGCGCTGTTCGCTCCGCGCGGCGCCGTGGCCACCACGCAGCCGCTGGCCGCGTCCGCCGGGCTGGCCGTGCTGCGCCGCGGCGGGAACGCCATCGATGCGGCGATCGCCACGGCCGTCGCCCTGACCGTCCTCCAGCCGGGGTCGAACGACATCGGCAGCGACCTGTTCGCCCTGGTCTGGGACGGTTCCAGGCTGCACGGCCTGAACGCGTCCGGCCGCTCGCCGGCCCTGCTCACGCGCGAGCTCGTCCTCGAACGCGCGCCGGAAGCGCGGGCCACGGGCGCGCTCGGCGGCGCGCAGGCCACCGCGGAACGGGTCATGCCGGCCCGCGGCTGGCTGCCCGTGACCGTCCCGGGCGCCCCGGCCGGCTGGCGTGACCTGCACGAACGCTTCGGCAACCTGCCCTTCGCCGACCTGTTCGAGGACGCGATCGCCTACGCCGAGCACGGGTACCCGGTCTCGCCGATCGTCGCGCATCACTGGAGCCGGGCCGCCGACGTCGTGCACGCGGCGCTCGACGGGCCGGAGTTCACCGAGTGGACCCGCGTCTTCACGCCCGGTGGCCGAGCGCCACGCGCCGGCGAACGCTTCCGCAACCCGGACGCCGCCCGCTCGTTGCGCTCCATCAGCGGTACCGCCGGATCCTCCTTCTACTCGGGAGAGCTGGCGGAGGCGCTCGTCCGCCACGCCGAGCGCACCGGCGGGCTGCTCAGGGAGGCCGACCTGACCGGCCACGAATCGACCTGGGTCGAGCCGATTTCCATGTCGTACCGCGGGCACGAGGCCTGGGAGCTGCCGCCGAACGGGCAGGGCATCGCGGCGCTGATCGCCCTCGGCCTGCTCGACGGGCTCGACGGGCCGGCGGGCCTCCACCAGCGGATCGAGGCGATCAAGCTTGGATTCGCCGACGCGCACGCGTACGTGGCCGACCCGGCGTTCCACCCGGTGCCGGAACTGCTCGACCCGCGGTACATGAGCATCCGCCGCCAGCTCATCGGCGAGACGGCCGGCGAGCACCCGGCCGGGCGGCCGCAGCGGGGCGGCACGGTCTATTTGTGCACGGCCGACGCCGACGGGCGCATGGTCAGCCTCATCCAGTCCAACTACATGGGATTCGGCTCCCACGTCGTGGTCCCGGGCACCGGCTTCTCGCTGCAGAACCGAGGCGCCGGGTTCGTGCTCGACGCCGGCCACCCGAACGTGGTCGCGCCCGGCAAGCGGCCGTTCCACACGATCATCCCGGGCTTCCTGACCCGCGGCGGGGCGCCGGTCGGGCCGTTCGGCGTGATGGGCGGCCACATGCAGCCCCAGGGGCACCTCCAGGTCGTGCTGTCGACCGTCGACGACGGGCTGGACCCGCAGGCCGCCCTCGACCGGCCGCGCTGGTACTGGCACACGGGCCGGCAGGTGCAGGTCGAGCCGGGGCTGGCCGGCGAGATCGACGAGCTGCGGCGGCGCGGGCACGAGGTCACCGTCGTCGACGCTCCGGGGGCGTTCGGTTACGGACAGGCTATCTGGCGGACGGATGTCGGATATGTGGCTGGTTCGGAGCCGCGGGCCGACGGCGCCGCGCTCGGGTATTAGGCCACAGTCGGGCGACCCGGCGTCGATCCGGTTCCGCCGATGCGGCAGGCTAACGGCATGGCCGACGGCACCACCTGGCACTCGTCCGACATCGACCACATCATCGTCACCGAGGAGCAGATCCGGGAGAAGACGGCGGACCTCGCGAAGCAGGTCGCCGCCGACTACGCCGATGCCGATTCCGTGCTGCTGGTGGGGGTCCTGAAGGGCGCCGTCATGTTCATGGCGGACTTCGCCCGGGCGCTCGGGCGGGTCGGGCCGCCGGTGGAGCTCGAGTTCATGGCCGTCTCGTCGTACGGGCAGGGCACGACCTCGTCGGGTGTGGTGCGGATCCTCAAGGACCTCGACCGGGACATCGCCGGACGCCACGTGGTCGTCGTCGAGGACATCGTCGACTCGGGGCTCACGCTGTCCTGGCTGCTGAAGTACCTCGAGAGCCGCTCGGCGGCGCGGGTCGACGTCGTCGCGCTCCTGCGCAAGCCCGACGCCCTGCGCGTGTCCATTCCGGTGCGGTATGTCGGATTCGACATTCCCAGCGAGTTCGTGGTCGGATACGGCTTGGACTACGCAGAGCGGTACCGCGAACTGCCCTTCGTCGGAGTGCTCAAACCCTCTGTGTACGGGCGCGGTTGACCGGGTTTTTCCTGAGAGTCTGCTGAGAGCCCTTCCTGGCGGCCCGACGCCGATCCGCGACTGTCGGTGCCACGGTGTACCGTCAAATGGTCGCGAGCGTCTTCGCGGACGCTTTTCGGCATCGCGTCGGCACAGTGGGTCCGGCGCGGTTGACGGCCTTACGGATGGAGGGGCCGGGCGCCGCGTGCGCCCGACGACAACATGGAACGTACCCGTTTGTTCCGGCGGCCGGTGGTCTGGATCCTCCTGGTGATCATCGGTGCCATCGTGCTGAGTTCCTTCTTCACGTCCGGCCCGAGCTACACGAAGGCGGACACGTCTCGCGTCATGCAGGAATTGCAGTCGGGCAACGCCACCAAGGCTGTGATCCAGGACAAGGAACAGACGCTCAACCTCGATCTGAAGAACAAGATCGACATCAAGGGCACCAAGACGAACAAGATCCAGGGGCAGTTCTCCGCCCAGAGCGCCGACGAGCTGCAGAACGAGCTCGCCCGGCTCAAGGCGGACGGCAAGCTCCAGGATTACAACGTCAACGTCACCCAGGACAACATCTTCATCAGCCTGCTGATCAACCTGTTGCCCATCGCGGTGCTCGTGGTGCTGTTGCTGCTGTTCATGTCCCAGATGCAGGGCGGCGGCTCCCGCGTGCTCAACTTCGGCAAGTCCAAGGCGAAACTCATCTCCAAGGACACGCCCAAGACGACGTTCGCCGACGTCGCCGGCTCGGACGAGGCCGTCGAGGAGCTCCACGAGATCAAGGACTTCCTGCAGGCGCCCGCGAAGTACCAGGCGCTCGGCGCGAAGATCCCGAAGGGCGTCCTGCTCTACGGCCCGCCCGGCACCGGTAAGACGCTGCTGGCCCGCGCCGTCGCCGGTGAGGCCGGCGTGCCGTTCTACTCGATCTCCGGCTCCGACTTCGTCGAGATGTTCGTCGGTGTCGGCGCCTCCCGGGTCCGCGACCTGTTCGAGCAGGCCAAGGCCAACGCGCCCGCCATCGTCTTCGTCGACGAGATCGACGCCGTCGGCCGTCACCGCGGCGCCGGCATGGGCGGCGGTCACGACGAGCGCGAGCAGACGCTCAACCAGTTGCTCGTCGAGATGGACGGCTTCGACACCAAGGGCGGCGTCATCCTGATCGCGGCCACCAACCGGCCCGACATCCTCGACCCCGCGCTGCTGCGCCCCGGCCGCTTCGACCGGCAGATCGCCGTCGACCGGCCGGACATGGAGGGCCGCAAGGCGATCCTGCGGGTCCACGCGAAGGGTAAGCCGTTCACGCCCGACGTCGACCTCGACGCGGTCGCCCGCCGCACGCCAGGCTTCACGGGTGCCGACCTGGCCAACGTGATCAACGAGTCGGCGCTGCTGGCCGCGCGCAACGACAAGCGCGCGATCACCAACGACTACCTCGAAGAGGCCATCGACCGGGTCATCGCCGGCCCGGAGCGCCGCACGCGCGTCATGAGCGAGCACGAGAAGAAGGTCACCGCTTACCACGAGGGTGGCCACGCGCTGGTCGCCTGGGCGCTGCCCCACTCGGCGCCCGTCCACAAGGTGACCATCCTTTCCCGCGGTCGTTCGCTCGGGCACACGCTGGTGCTGCCGACCGAGGACAAGTACACGCAGACCCGCTCCGAGATGATCGACACGCTGGCCTACGCGCTGGGCGGCCGGGCAGCCGAGGAACTGGTGTTCCACGAGCCGACCACGGGCGCCGGCAACGACATCGAGAAGGCGACCGCCCTCGCCCGCGCGATGATCACGGAGTACGGCATGAGCGCCAAGCTGGGCGCCGTCAAGTACGGCACCGGCGAGGGCGAGCCGTTCCTCGGCCGCACCATGGGCCACGAGCGCGACTACTCCGAGAAGGTCGCCGCCGAGATCGACGCCGAGATGCGCTCGCTGATCGAGATCGCGCACGACGAAGCCTGGGAGATCCTGGTCGAGTATCGGGACGTCCTCGACAACATCGTCGACGAGCTGATGGAGAAGGAGACCATCTCCCAGAACGACATGGCCCGGATCTGCGCCCGCGTCGTGAAGCGGCCGCCGATGGCGCCGTACAGCGGCAACGGCCGCCGCCGGCGCGGCGAGCCCGGCGCGAACGGCTCCGAGGTCACCCAGCCGGTCAGCCTTGCCGGCGAGGCCGAAGCCGTGCGCATCGTGAGCGGCGGCGACAACCCGGACGGCAACCGCTGAGCGAGATCAGCAGCACCGAGCCCGACGCCGAAGATCTTGGCGCCGGGCTCGGTGCTGAACTGGACCATGTCGCCGCCCGCCTGGTCAGCGGAAAGCTCGGCGGCGTCGAGGTCGAGCGCAACGTCGACCTGAAGCGGATCGAGGCCGCCGTCCGCGAGATCCTGCTCGCCGTCGGCGAGGATCCCGACCGCGACGGCCTGCGCAAGACGCCCTCCCGGGTGGCCCGCGCCTACGCCGAGCTGTTCGCCGGCCTGCGGGTCGACCCGGCGCACGTGCTGCTCACGACCTTCGAGGCCGACCACGAGGAGCTCGTGCTCGTCCGCGACATCGAGGTCATGTCGATGTGCGAGCACCACTTGCTGCCGTTCCACGGGGTGGCCCACATCGGGTACATCCCCGGGCACGACGGGCGGATCACCGGGCTGTCGAAGCTGGCCCGGCTGGTCGAGGTGTATGCGCGGCGGCCACAGGTGCAGGAGCGGCTCACCTCCCAGATCGCCGACCTGCTGATGTCGCAGCTCAACCCGCGCGGCGTCATCGTGGTGATCGAGTGTGAGCACCTGTGCATGTCCATGCGGGGCATCCAGAAGGGCGGCTCGCGCACCATCACGTCGGCTGTCCGCGGGCTGCTTCGCGACGACGCGAAGTCGCGCGCCGAGGCGATGTCGCTGATCCTGCGCGGCTGACGCCGCTGCTCGCGGGTGGCGTCCTGCCTCGGCTCCGGGTTTGTCAGGCCAGGAGCAGGACGCCCCCGAACACCAGGAGCGGGATCAGCGCGAGCAGGCTGATCACCAGCCCCAGGACCGGTGTTCGCGAGGTGGTGCGCCGGGTCATCGCGCCGATCGTGAGCCAGCCGAGGCCGAAGGCGATCGCCGGCAGTACCAGCGCGCACGGCAGAGCGATGATGCTGATCTCGCTGAAGCGTTCCCCGGCGAGCAGGGTCGGGATCTGCACGATCGCGGCCAGGAGCGCGAAGCCGAAGTAGATCGCGGCGTTCACCCAGATCCGCCGGGTCGACGCCGCCTGCCGGCCGGGCGCCGAGAGAGCGGCCTGAGACTGCTTGAGACCGACTGCGGCGACGCGGAGGGCAGTCGATGTCCTGCCGGGCACCGATTCGGGCGCTGGGGCGATTACAGGGCTCACGACGCCGGTCCCGACGGCTCCGGCTCCGACGGTGGCGGGCATTCCGCTGACGGGGGGCCGGGGCGGGGCGCCGCTGACCGGCACGCGCGGGATGTTGCCGGTCGTGTGCGCGTTGGGCGCGCCGACTCGCATGGCGGCCGGGGTGCCGGGCATGGCGCTGGTCGGGTGCGGCGGTCCCGACTGCGGTGCGGCGTGGCGCGGGGCGGCGCCGGGGAGCACCCCCGTGTGCTGGCCGCCGCCGGTCAGGATGGCGCCGGTGTGCGGCGGCGCAGACACCCTGGGCACGGCCGGGGTGCCTGGGGGCAGCGGCGGCGCGCTGATCGGCGGGGCGTTGACCGGCCCGCGGCCCGGCGCCCAGGCGCCCTGCGGGATACCGCTCGACGGCGCCGGGGGCGGCGCCATCGGGATGCCCCGGGGACGGACGGGCGGCCGCGGAGGGCCGGTCAGGGCGGCGTGCGCGGCCTGGATCTCCTGCCACGACGGGGTGCAGTCGACGGGCCGGCCGCCGGCCTCGCCCGCGATGTCGGTCAGAAATGCCTGGTGCTGCGCGAGCTTCGCCCGTATCGCCACCAGATCGTCCTTGGCGGCCTTCAAGGCGGCCTTGTGCTCGGCGACGACCGCGATGACCTCGCGCCGGACGGCGTCGAGGCGCTGCGCGGCCCCTACGTACTCCAGCCAGGCCGTGCGGCTCGGCTCCCCGACGGCGGTCGGCGGCGCCGTCCACGGCCCGCTGAGTTGGGCGCAGACCTGCCGGACGAGCTCGGCCGGGGGATCGGCGTCGAGGTACACGGGCGCGTTGAGCCGAGCGGGCCCGACGCCCGTGCCGGAGAACGTGGTGCCGGGCGGGTCGCCGACCCAGGCGTGCGGGTTGCGGATCGCGATCTGGGTCGCGTGCGGCAGCGGCGCCTGCGTGGTCTCCGCGGTCAGCGGGGGCGGTGGCCACCCGGCCGCGATGAGGTGCAGCCGCCCCGCCGGCCCCGCGTGGGCGAGCCCGGCGATCCGCGCCAGGTCCCGCCCCTCGGTCAGCTCGGGCAGCGACGCGATGACGATGAGCAGCGTCGGCCCCGGCCCGTCAGCCCGCGCGGCCAGCCACCGCTCTCCCTCGCCGAGCACCGCCCGCAGCCCGTCAGCGTCGGTGACCGGCGGCGGCATGATCGTCTCGATGCCGGTGAACCGCCCGAACGTCGCCCCTTCGGCATCCACGGCCCTGATCCGGACCGACCCGGGCGGCGACGACGCCAGCAGCCGCAGGACAAGGCTCCGCAACAGCCCGGCCACGCGATCATCCCGAGCGTCGGCGTCGACGGCGATGTGCCCGGCCCGCAGCAGCGGCACGATGACGGGGAACCGGGCATCGTCGAGCGGGTGCGCCTGCCCCACCCTGACAAAGGTCGGCGGCAACGGCCCCCCGAGCGGCGTGGCAGGCGTAAGAGCGTCAAGCTGCGCCCCGAGCCACCCGGGCGCGAGCATGGCAGCATCGGACCGAAGGCTGGCGGCAAGATCGTGCTGCTCGGCATACTGTTCGACGGGCGCGGCGGTAGGCGAGTAGGCGTCGAGGATCGGCCCAGCGGCGGCAACCAGCGCAGCGGTATGCCGATGCTGCGCAGCCGCCCGCTCGATCCGTGCCCGAAGGCGTGCCACCGACGTGCCCCTTCCCTTCCAAGCCAGATGCGGGAACGGTAACGCAGACGCGAGACACAGTCAGCAACCACACTGCCGCTCTCACGTTCCCGCAGGTGATTGCCCTCGCTCGTAGCTCCTCCACTGGCTTCGCTAGCCCTCGCCCCCTCATCGACCGCCTCCAGGTGGCGACGGTCGGCTCGGTTTCGGCTCGGGGAGCCGGTGTGGGAGTATGGCGGATTAGCTTCGGGCGGATAGCCTCAGGAGCGTGGACCCTTCGAAGCCGAACGACTCCGAAATCGATCAGTCTAGGTCGATTCCACGATCACGCCAGGACGGCGGCGAGGTCCTTGAAGGCGAGGTCATTGGCAAGGATGTTCCCCTCCGGCGGGTCCCATCAACTCCTCGCCCGACAACCCCACCAAAGCCGCCATCCAACACTCGGAGGATGGTGCTGCTCGCAGTCGTAAGCGCAGCGGCGTTGGTCTGTCTAGCCGGCTCGCTGATCGCCTATGTGATTTACGACCAAGCCACAACTCCGGACCGAAGCACGCCAGAGGGCGTGCTTGAGCAGTACATTGAAGCCAAATTCAACATGAGGAATGAATCCCGAGCGAAGCTTTTCGAGTGCCCGTCGGCCGATCTCGCTGCTGTTGAGCAGACCCTGAAGGACGCGAAGGACCTGGAAGCGCGTTTTTCGACGTCGGTATCGATCACACCGGCAAGCTTCGATGTATCTGTCCACGGTGATGACGCTAATGTCCAGGCCGTCCTCAACTTTATTGTTCCGGAAACGAGCGGTCGAAAAACTACGTCTCGACAGAATTGGGACTTTCGGCTTAGACATGGGGGCAGTTGGTTGATCTGCAGTGCGACGAGGGTTCCGTAATTACTCTACCCACAACAGGTGGGTCGGGACCTCCATAGTCTTCGGGATCTGCCCGCTCCACCCCCACCGATACCACTCCACCTCCCGACAAACACGCACGCAAATATCCCCCTCAGCCGAGTTGTAAGGCTCGGTAACTGCCCGCAGATCCCGCTCATCCCGCCCGGCTTTGTCATCAGGCCCAGGCACCCGGACCACCCGCAGCCCAGTAACCCCCGAAACGTCCCGAACCCGCCGCGGTGGCCGACTCGGCGGCGCATCCAACGAGACGAGCCGCGACACGATATCCGCATCTTCAGGCGGTCGAACCGTCGGAGACGTCCGCTCCACCCAAACCCGCTCCAGCGGTACCAGCGGCGCGAAAACCTCCGTCTGCTCCGCCTCGGCCCGATACCATTCCTGCTCCGGCAATACCGGCACGTACGTCCGGCTTGCCTGCACCACCGGATTATCGACCCTGAGGTCTCGCCGCCATCCCACGCCCGGCATGCCGATCACGGCACGGCGGCCACGTAGTTCCCGAACAATCCCCGCAGCCACCAACTCGATTCCCGCCGGCACGCGCTCGACACTACCGGCGAGGAGATCCCAATCCGGCAGATCGTCGGGCGAGAATTCGGTCATGGCTCGATTCCCAGCGGCGCACCCATGCGCTGCATGAACTGAACGGGGTCCACTGCACCGTTCTTGCTCGAATCGTTGTTGATATGCGTCTCGAAGTGAACGTGCGGCCCCGACGAGTGTCCCGTCGAGCCGGAGAACCCGATCTCCTGCCCAGGCGCCACGCTCTGGCCGACCACCACACTCGGCTGTTTCACCATGTGGCAGTACCGCGTGATAATGCCATTCGCGTGCCGAATGTCGACGTACCATCCACACCCGCGAACCGACGGCGAACCGTCCCGCCAGCAGCCCCAGTCCGACCCGTTCGGCGCCACCGCATTGCAGCGGGCCTTGATGACGATGCCGGCGGCCGCGGCCCGAATGAGCGTGCCTTTCGGAACGATGAGGTCGACGCCCTGGTGGTCCGGCCGGGAAGCGGTCCGGAATCCCGAGCCGACCTTTCCCTTGACCGGCGCGGTCCAACCGGAAGCGGCCATCTGCCCAGCAGCGGCGCACTGCATTTCCAACTGATTGCCCACGGCCCGCCCGGCGCCACCGGTCAGCGAGTTCACGATCGTCGTCGCGGTTTCCTCATGCTTCGCATATGCATTCGGGTACGCACTGCGCTGCACGCGCTGGGCGGCCCTGGTCAGCGCCATCGATTCCCAGCCCGGAATGGTCAACAGTTTTTCATAGAATTTCCGGGAGGCGTACTGCGGATCCATAATTTGCGCCGGCGTACCCCAGCCCGTGCTGGGCCGCTGCTGGAACAGCCCGAGCGAATCGTGGTCATTGCGAGCACCGAGATTCGGCAGGTTGCGCAGATTCGACTCCTGCATGGCAGTCGCGACCGCAATAATCCATCCCCGCGGCGGCACCTTCATGTCCTGCCCGACACGAACGATGATCGCGGCGTTGCGGACCTGCTCGGGGCCGTAGGACCGATGCGAGGGCAGCTTCCCGGCGGCGTCCACCAGCTGCCCGTTGCCGCACCCGGCCGCGTAGTCGACCGCCTTGTCGGCAGCATCCATGAACAGCGATACCACCCCACCGCCGCAGCACACGAGGATGAGCACTGTGGCGAGCGCGACCACCAACGCGGGGCGAATCCTCCGCCGTTCGCCACCCTCCAGGCCCTCCATGGCCTCCGGATCGCTCACGCTGCCTCCCAGTCGAGCGACGTGATCTGCCACCGTCCGTTGATGACCTGCAGCCCGAGGACGATGGTCCCTCCGTCGGCGGGGAAGCGCGCGCGAGTATCCGCTCCGAAGTTCTCCAGCGCGACAGGACCGGTGATCGTCGATGCCGGTACATCGTCGGGATCGGTCTCCGCGAGCTCGGCCATGAGCTCAGTCGAT
Source organism: Dactylosporangium sucinum (assembly GCF_014647515.1). Lineage (GTDB taxonomy): Bacteria > Actinomycetota > Actinomycetes > Mycobacteriales > Micromonosporaceae > Dactylosporangium > Dactylosporangium sucinum. The sequence goes on from NZ_BMPI01000017.1 coordinate 136,571, forward strand.
GCGTCAGCCTTCAGCCCGGCCCGCCACTGCTCCCCGGTCAGTCCCGTTTTACGCAACCACGCATTGGCGAATCGAGCGGCGACGGTATTGGCATCAGCCGCCCCCTTGCTCAAGGAAGGAGCGGCACTGGGCTCGACAACACTGTCGTCCCCGAGTGAATTGTATGGATCAGGCGTAGTCTCAACGGGCGCGACGGTCGGCCCGAAGGCGTCGTTGGCCGACCGCGATTCCCGATCCCGAAAAACGGTCCGCCCAAACGCCACAACGGCAACGACCACAACCACCAGGACCAACGCGATACCGTATCGCGTACCAAGCAGTCGCAGGACCGTCCGCATCGCCCGTCACCCCGGCAGACTGGCCGACTCCGGCCGTCGCGCAGGCGCCTGATCTCGACTGCTCCGATCCGAATCAGGCCGGTAAATCGAATACGACGGTGCATTCTCGGCAGGCACATCGGCCTCTTCCCAAACCGGGTCCCGCTGCCGCCGCTGCCGCGGCTGACTAGCCCCAGTCTCAGGCCGCCCAGTGCTCTCCTGCCCGCCGCCGACTCCATTCGCCGCAACAACGACAGAGTCTTCGGTGCGCGACTCAGGCCGCACCTGCGTCTGCACGGACTCTTTCCCGCGAGAATTCTTGGGCTCATTAGTACCGCCGGCGTCAACAATCTTCAGCGCCGCGGCCTGCCGCACATCCCGCAGGAAGAGCCGATGCCAACTACCAGCCGAGGTGATGGCCCGAGTGGAGTCCTTACCCCCGAGCTGGGTGATCCGCCGATAGGGCCGCAGCAGCAGCCACCCGACGACCCCAGTAAGCCAGATCAGCACGACCTTCAACCATCCCGCGAGCGAGGCAGTGCCGAGAATGAGCGTTACGGCGAGCAAGTAGATTGCTGATCCGGTCCCGAAAATAATGATATTGAAGATTGCTGCAATTACCGCATTTCCGAGGCGTTTAAGGCCAGCGTTGGCTGGACGTAGAAGCCCGACGGTCCCTAGGATCGGCGCCGCAATTACTGCCCACCTGAAGATGAGGAATCCGAGAATAACCATGATTGACGCGGTGATGTCGAAGAGGGCGAAGAATAGTGCTGACAGGATCGCGAGGAATCCAGCCCCGATTCGATCCATCCCCCGACTGCCCTGAAGATGCTCGTAGGCTTCGGGGTCTTCCTTCCGAATCTGTTCCGCGATTCGCATCCAACGCTGCTGCTTCTGCTCGGTCAGAACCTTACGTTCATTGGACTCAATCGGCGGGCCCGGCTGGTTCAGGCGAATTCGTTCCTCTTCAGCCTTCTGGGCCCGCTGTTCTGCCGTGCGGATGCGCTGGATTTCCTCCCAGCTGAATGACTTTGCGTCGTACAGCGCTGGACCGTATTTCCTGGCGGTCTCGCTGTCTGCTGATCCCAGTGTGCCTCGCAGCCAGTTCTGATAGAGCAGACCCTCGACGACGGTGTCACTGGCACGCACTGCAGGAGGACGGTTGTCGACGCATGCGGTAGGGTCGAGGTTGCGACACTGGTCGGCGGGGATGGTCTCGTCGGGCGGCCCAACAGCGCTATGGATGACCCCTAGACTGCTGATCAAAGTTCTATCCGCCAAACTGGCTGACCACTTGGGCCAGTACGCGATTGCTGTAACCAGCACCATGACGAAGATGGCCCAACCTGCAGTCGTTACGGCGTTCGACAGGTCTGATTGCCTTGAACGCCATAGGAGGTAAAGCCCAACAACGACGAGTGTGATCGCGCCGAATGCAGTAAATACTTTGTCGTACACCGCCCTGGTGGCAGTCCCTACAAGTGGATCTGCCCAGCCCCACATATAAGACGGATCCCAGGCGCGCTCTCGAAGTGCGTTGGACGCGCCCGTGATCGACGTTGCAAGAAGGAACTCGCCGTTGGCGACGGTATTCTCAAACTCGGCGCTCGGGTTGGTTACTACCGAGGCGCACTTGAGGTCGTAGGTTGCGAAGTCGTATCCCGCGTAGCCGTACTCGCTGTACGTATAGAGAACCCGCGAGCCGCGGTCCTCAGGCGGCTCTTGAGCGAACCACCCCGCCATGCCTGAGTCTGGGGCGCTTGGGGTTGGGGCGTTCAAACAGCTGATCCGCGACTGAACGTCCACCTGCAGTCGATTGGCGCAGTTCTGGAAGTTCGTCGGCACCCGCCACTCTTCGACAGTGCACAGCGGATCCCCCGGAGCCCGTGCCACCGGAGCCGCTGCAGAAGGGTTTGCGAACCCGCCGAACAGCGTTGCCATCGCCGTCACGATGAGCACGGCCGTGTACACGGGCAAGCGTCTCACCGATCATCCTCCGGGTCGTCGTCGTGGAGGTCCACGACCTCGCCGCCGACGGTGCCGCCGGTCGGTACACCCCCCGGTGTGGTGTCCAGGTAGCGGAGCAGGTCCTGGACGTAGGAGACGTCGACGCGGACTTTCTGCACGCGGCCGTCGACGTCGCGCATCACGAACTCTCGGAAGCCCAGCCGGGCTGAGGAAGCGGTGTCCACCTGGGACAGTGCGGCCAGGGTCTGCTCGTAGCCGACGTCGGTGGGCACGCGAAGGAGACGCAGCGCCTCGGCCGCGATCTCGGAGTCCTCGGCGATCCGGCCCACGAAGACCGTGGAGACCAGGTTCTGCACGTCGAGGCCGAGGATGTCCTTCGGGTTCTGGGAGGCGACCAGCGCCGCGAGGTTCCACTTGCGGGAGTCGCGGGCCAGGCGGACCAGGAAGGAGCGGCCCGAGCGCCAGCCCTCCATGAAGTGGGCCTCGTCCAGGCCGACCAGCTTGCGCTGGGACATGTCCCCGCCGTAGCAGCGGCGCACGGCGAGCCGGTGGGCGGTGTGCAGCATCGGCAGGGCGAGGGCCTCCTCGGCCGACCAGTACTCGCGCTCGATCTTCAGGTCGGGCAGCCGGAGGCCGGCCATGGTGATGACCGTCAGGGCGGCGTCGGCGCCGAGCAGGTGGGCGGGCGGGGAGCCGAAGAACAGCATCGCCAGCGGCATCTCGGCGGTGTCGAGGAGCAGGTTGCCGAGCTCCAGGGCGTCGTGGTCGCCGGTGTCGCGCAGCGCCCGGATGACGTCCTCCAGCGTCGAGGACTCCTCGGCGGGGACCTGCCGGACGGCGTGGCGGAGCATCGTCGCGGTTGACGCCTCGCGGGCGACCTGGGGCGGGACCAGCATCATGCAGATGTCCTGGACCAGCATGCGGCGCTCGGCGCGGGCGTTGGAGACGGCGATCTCGAACTCGCGGTCGCCGGCCGGGCCGGCGGCGTAGTGGCCGCGCTGCGGGGTGGGGATCAGCGCATACGGGGCCAGGGTGCCCTGCTCGGAGCCGGTCAGGTTGAGCACCCGGGAGAAGGGTGCGAGCTCGGGCATGGAGCACAGGCGGGCCAGGGGCCCGGACGGGTCGAGCAGCGTGACCTGGACGCCGCGGCGGGAGGCGAGGTAGCCGAGCGCGCCCATGAGCGTCGACTTGCCACCGCCGGGCTCGGCGACGAAGACCGCCAGGCCCGACCGCTCGCGGACCTCCATCGGGAAGTGTAGATCGAGGAAGACCGGGCGGCGGGAGGTGCCCGCGGTACGCCCGATGAGATCGCCGCGTCGGTCACCGACCGTGGACGCGGCCTGCGGCAGGGCGGCCGCGAACAGCTTGACGGGCATCCGCCGGACGTAGCCGGTGTTGGCCAGCGGCTCGCCGGGGATGAACTCGCGGGCCAGCCAGTCCTGGTTCTTGGGGTGCTGCAGGGCGAGCCGCATCTCGCGCGAGTACATCTGGGTGACCCGGCGGGCCCGCTCCAGGCACTCCTCGCGGGTGCGGCCGCTGACCGCGACGCGGTGCCAGCCGTGGGCGCGGGACGAGTCGACCGGCAGGCCGGTGCTGATCTCGTCGCCGATCGTCAGGGCCCGCTTGGCCAGGCGCTCCAGCTCGGGCGGCGCGTCGATGCCGTGCTCGGAGTAGTCGGCCTGCTGGGAGCGGATCAGGCGGAGCCGGTGCTCGAGGTTGCGGAAGGAGTCGCCTGGGCCGAGGATGTCGATCCGCGACGAGATCTCCATCGGCCACGGCAGGCGCTCATGGAAGTGCAGCCACGGCTCGTGCCGCTCGGGGATCTCCAGCGGCTCCATGCGGCCGACGGTGAGGACGGCGACGTGCCGCTCCTCGCCGCTGTTCCGGTTGACCAGCTTGACCGTCGAGCCGTACGGCGTGCGGTACCGCTCGATCTGCTCGGTGAGCGCGAGCAGGTCGCCGCGGTCCCAGCCGCCCTCCAGGGTGGTGATCCCGACCGGCGGCGCCATGCCGAGCGCGACCGAGCGGTACAGCAGCCACTCCAGCTCGAACGCGGTGACCCGGCGGCCACGCATGCCGAAGGCGCCGAGGACCTCGTCGAACTGCTCGACGGTGCGGGCCATGCGGCGCCGCTCGGCGTCGGCGACGCCCCGCTTGAACATGGAGCCGATCCGCTCCATGAACGTATCGCCGAGCGTGCGCCGGGCGAAGGCGATCCCGAGGTACGTCTGACCCTCGGCGTGGTTGATCGACAGCAGGTGCTTCTGCGCGGCCACCAGGTGGTCGGACCAGGAGGGGGCGTGCGGCACCGGCGGCAGCGGGTGTGGCGTGTTGCCGTCGACCACCCGCGCCCACTGGTCGGCCGGGAACGGCCGGGTGGTGCGCCGCAGGTGTAGCCGGAAGCCGGCCAGGCCCGCATACTGCTCGGAGATCGCCGACAGCAGCGCCTCGCGCTCGGCGTCGGGCCGGAACGCCCAGCGCACCTCGGGCAGCCAATACCACGCGGTGACCGTGTTCGTCGTGAACGTCAGGTGCCCGGCGATCTCGGTGATCGCCAGGTCGACGGCGGCCGAGCGGTCCTTGTACCTCGGCTTGTCGACCCGATCGAGCGGCGTCTTCCTCCCGCGCGCGGGCGGCGGCGACTGAATCCGCGGCGGCCGGGGCGGCGGCGGGGAGGTGCGCCGAGCGGGCGGGACGAGGTCGCGTCCGGGTGCCGTGCGAGCGGATTTCGCAGGTGTACCTGCTGTGCCGCCATCGATCGGCCGGGCCGCCTGCCGCCGGTCGTCAGCAACCCGCCGGTCGTCGACAACGCGCCGTTCGTCAGCAACCCGCCGGTCGTCGGCGATCCGCCCGACGGGACGCGACGGCTGCCGCACGGCCCGCTCGGCGGCCGGCCCGGCCCCGAGCGCCGGCCGCGAGCCGGCGCCGTTGGTGCGGACACCCTCCGTGATCGGCGCCCGCGGCGGCGCGATGCGCTTCGGCGCTCGCAGGTCCTCGGGCGCGCGGGGCGGCCCGGAGGCCGGTGCCGCGGAGATGGGGACGCCGGAGATCGGCCGCTCGACCGGCGCGCCGGTGCGCTCGTCGAACAGCCCCAGGAACGGCGAGTCGACGTCGGCCTGGCGCCCGCCGCGGCCGGAACCGTTGCCGGGGGTGCCGCCGGTGCCGCGGAACATGGCGACGCGCCCGCCCTCGGCCGCGGCGCGCAGCCCGCCATCGTAGTCGGTTGACTGCGCAGCGTCGTCATCGAGGTCGGGCCGGTCGGAGTATCCGCCGGTCCGCGGCGGGTTATTGCTCATGCGAGATCACCGGTGACTTCCGGGCGGATGCGGATCCGGGTCGCGACGAGGCGCGCGTCGCGCTGCTCGCTGCTCGGCTCCCGCGTGTGGCGCCAGTCGGTCAGGGCCGTGCGAACGACCATCCGCGCCGGACGGTCGGGGTCCACGTACCGGAAGATCAGCGACGTCGCGACGATGGCGAGCGCGATCTCGTAGGCCGGGAAGAAGTCGACGTGCCCGGTGACCAGGAAGCGGATCAGCATGAACAGCAGGACGACCAGCACGAAGACGCCATACTGCGCGTATGGCAACTGGATCGGCAGCGTGTAGCCGGGCGGGCCCAGGTAGACCAGGCGGGCCCGGTAGATGTCGTCGTCTGTCCGCAGCCGCATGCAGGCCTACTTGAAGAGCAGGTCGACGAGCGATCCACCGAAGAAGAACAGCGAGGCGGCGCCGGCCACGAAGGCCAGCCCGATGATCGCGATCGCCGAGCTGGTGAGGACCCGGGACACTTCACCCTTGCTGGCGCGGCCGATGAAGATCACGCCCAGCGCCGCGAGCAGGATCGGAACGATCTTGGTCGCGAGGAAGGTCACGATGCCGTCGGTGTTGATCTCCTTCGGAGCCGGCGTCGGTGTCGGCGCGTAGGCGATCGCATCCACGGCGCGTGTGGCATCGCCCCACATCGCCTGGCCGATCTCCAACAACATCATCAGACCTCCCCGGAGGCGCGACGGGCGCGTTGCACGCCGCGCGTTAAGCCTCGCCGAAAAGACGACCCGGTGGTACAACCCCGGCTGCTGTGTCGCTCTCCGGCGGAACCTTATCCGGGCGTTTGCCCTGGTAATTGCCCATTGTCGGGTTTAACGGTCCGAATAACGTTCACTTGCAGAGAGTACGGCTCGGCCCGCTCTCCAACAAGCTGACCGCTTCGGGGTCAGTGTGCACAGTGTGACTGCTGTGGCGGTCCGGCCGCGACCCCGCAGGTCGCTCCGGTGCACCCGGACTGAGTTGAGTACCTTCATTCAAGTGATGCTGCTGCGACGTCCCTCTCCGGTGGTCATGGGCGTGCTCAACGTGACCCCCGACAGCTTCAGCGACGGGGGCCGCTACGCCGACCTCGACGCGGCCGTGGCGCACGCCCTCCAGATGCGGGACGAGGGCGCGGACGTGATCGACATCGGGGGCGAGAGCACCCGGCCCGGAGCCGACCGGGTCGACGCCGAGACGGAGGGCGCTCGGGTGCTGCCGGTGATCGCCGCACTGGCCGACGAAGGCGTGACGATGAGCATCGACACGACGCGCGCGGCCGTCGCCGCCGCCGCGCTCGGCGCCGGTGCGGCGATCGTCAACGACGTGTCCGGCGGCCTGGCCGACCCCGACATGGCCCGGGTCGTCGCCGACGCCGGCTGCCCCTGGGTGCTCATGCACTGGCGCGGCCACTCGCGCCGGATGGCCGACCTGGCCGTCTACGCCGACGTGGTCAAGGAGGTCGGCGCCGAGCTGCTGGAACGCGTCGACGCGGCGGTCTCCGCCGGGGTGTCGCCCGACCGGCTGATCCTCGACCCGGGCCTCGGCTTCGCCAAGACCCCGGAGCACACCTGGCGCCTCGCCGCCCACCTGCCCGACCTGGTCGGGCTGGGGTATCCGGTGCTGGTCGGCTCCAGCCGCAAGTCCCACCTGGGCCGGCTGCTCGCCGACCCCGACGGCACCCCCCGCCCGACCGCGCAGCGCGAGGCGGCCACGATCGCCACCACCGTGCTGTCCGTCGCCGCCGGCGCCTGGGGCGTGCGGGTCCACGACGTCCGTGGCAACGTGGACGCGATCAAGGTGTGGCAGGCGACGAGGGCGGCGACATGACCGATCGGATCTCGCTCACGGGGCTGACCGTCCGCGGGCACCACGGCGTCTTCGACTTCGAGCGCCGCGACGGGCAGGACTTCGTGATCGACGTGGTCCTGGAGCTGGACCTCGCCCCGGCCGCCGCCTCGGACGACGTCGCGGACACCGTTCACTACGGTGAGCTGGCCGAAGGGCTCGCGGCCGTGGTCGCCGGCGAGCCCGTCGATCTCATCGAGACCCTCGCTCAGCGGCTCGCCGACGTGTGCCTGGCCGACGGTCGGGTACACACGGCCATCGTGACCGTCCACAAGCCCCAGGCCCCGATCCCGCTGCAGTTCGCCGACGTCGCCGTCACGATCCGCCGGTCCCGTCCGTGAGCCGGGCGGTGCTGTCGCTCGGCAGCAACCTCGGCGACCGGGAGGCCCACCTCCGCGGCGCCCTGGCGGGGCTCGGGCCCAGCGTCCGCGTGGTCTCCGGGGTGTACGAGACGCCGCCGTGGGGCGATCCGGACCAGCCGCACTACCTCAACGCCGTCGTGCTGGCCGAGGACCCCGGCGCGGGTCCCGGGGACTGGCTGGCGGCCTGCCGGCGGCTGGAGGATGCCGCCGGGCGCGTGCGGGACCCGGACCGCCGGTTCGGCCCGCGTACCCTTGACGTTGACGTGATCGCCGTTTGGGACGCCGATGGCCAGCCGGTGACCACCGACGACCCAGAGCTGACCCTGCCGCACCCGCGGGCCCACCTGCGGGCCTTCGTGCTCCGGCCGTGGCTCGACATCGAGCCGTACGGGCAGCTGCCGGGTCACGGCTGGCTCACCGACCTGCTGCGCGCCGCCCCGGTCGCCGATGACGTCGGCGACCTGCGACCGCGCGAAGACGTCCACCTCGAATCCTGATCTGGAGCGAAGACGATGGCCACGCCGCCGCCTGACGATCCCAACGCGAACGGTCCGAAGGGCCGGATGGAGCCGACGCGGCCCGCCACGCTCGCCATTGCGGCGCTCGCCATGACGGCCGTGTCCTGGATCGTGATCAGCAACTTCTGGAACAGCATGCCCACGCTGCCGTGGCTGCCCCCGCTCACGCTGATCGGCCTGGCCATCTTCGAGGGCTTCGAGGCGTACTCCACGCGCGCCCGAATCCTGCGCAAGGAGGGCGCCGGTCCGCTGAACCCGCTGGTCACCGCCCGGTATGCGGTGCTCGGCAAGGCCTCGGCGCTGGTCGCCGCCCTGTTCGGCGGGGTCTACATCGGTATGTCCACCTGGTTGCTCACGCAGCGTGGCGTCCTGGCCAAGGTTTCCGAGAACCTGCCCCAGGCGCTGCTCGGCGTCGCGGCCTCGATCGTGCTGGTCGCGGCGGCCCTCTGGCTGGAGCGCGCGTGCCGCGTGCCACCCGGCCCGCGGGACGGTGAGCAGCCCAGACAGGGCCGCCAGGAGCCGCTCGACCGGGCGGAGGACGACCAGGTCGCCTGACGCCCCATGGATCGACAGGCGTAACAAGAGTGTCGCCTTCCGAGCCAAGGGACTGTCGCTGGTCACCATCCGCGGTTACTGTGCGACCCGTACCGGTCGGTTAGCAGGAGGCGCACGCGATGGCGTACGACGACTCGCGGTTCCGCGGCGAGCCCGGGTTCCGGGAGGAGCCAGATTTCCGCTCCGGCGGCGTGCCGGAGGACGCGCCGACGCTCGGCGTGTCGAACCAGTCCGTGTACACGCCCGGCAGCTACCCGGCGTCATCCGACTACAGCGTGCCACCGACCGAGACCACCCTCGGCCTCGGCCGCCGCACCACGCCCAGCGCCGCCCAGCTCGACGACGTCTTCGACGACCCGGAGCACGGTGACCCCGGCCGCGACCGGATGGCCGTGCACGCGCTGTGGGAGATGGTCCTGCTGCTGGCGACCGCGTCCCTGCTGTACCTGCTGCGCGACGCCCGTCCGGAGGCGCTGCGCGGCGCCGAGCTCGACACGCTGCTGCTCGGCATCGCGGAGCTCGGCCTCGTCGCGGCCGCGGTCGGCCTGACCCTGCGCGCGGGCGCCGTCAACCTGGCCGTCGGGCCGATCGCCTACGCGTCCTCGCTGTTCTTCGCCGACAACTCCGACCGCGGGCTGCTCACGACCGCCGGCATCACCGCGCTCATCGCGCTGGGCGTCGGCGTGGTCGTCGCCGTGCTGGTCGTCGGCTTCCACGTGCCCGGCTGGGCGGCCAGCCTGGGCGTGGCGCTCGCCCTGATGGCGTGGATCGCCGACCAGAACAACGAGCAGGTCGTCAACGGCGCCTACAACCCGCACGACGACGCCCTCTGGTGGCTGATCGGAGTGGCCGTGATCGCGGTCGGCGGCGGCGCGCTCGGCCTGATCCGGCCGCTGCGCCGCTCGCTGGGCCGGTTCCGCCCGGTCCACGACCCGGCCCGCCGCCGCGGCGGGGGCGCCGCCACGATCGCCGGCCTCGCAATCGCCGGCTCGGCGCTGCTCGCGGCCGCCGCGGGCGTGCTCACCGCGCTCGACGTCCGCCAGGTCACCACGACCGAGAACGGCATGGCCGCCGCCGGGCTGGCGATGAGCGGCCTGGCCCTCGGCGCCGCGCTGCTCGGCGGCACCTCCGCCTACGGCCGGCGCGGGGGCGTCTTCGGCACGATGCTCGCCGCCGCCGCGATGGTGCTGCTCTTCCACTACTCGACCGCCGAGAACTGGAATATCGCTCCGCTCGCGGTCGCCGGCGGCGCGATCGTCATCGGCCTGGTCGTCACCCGCCTGGTGGAAACGTTCGGCCGGCCGCGCTCCACCACCGAGCCGGCCGACGGGGACTCCTGGACCCCGCCGAGCCCGCTGGTCGGCCCGGCCGCCGACGACGACGAGTGGTCGCCGTCGTCGCGCACCAGCGGCTGGACCAGCCAGCTGCCGGCCCGCACCACCGACGACGGCTGGGGGGTCGAGGAGCGCTGGGGCACCCGGTAGGCCGGGGCCGTAGGCGCTACGCTGATGTTCATGAGCGACACCCGCCTGGCTGAGTTCGACGCGCTGCCCACGGAGGAGCTGCGGGAGCGCGCCTTCGCCCTGGCCCGCCAGCGGCGGGACGTGAAGTTCTTCTGGGACGTGTTCAGCCACGTCACGCGCAGCAACGGCGACACCCAGGACGGTTGGCTGGGCTCGCTCGACGCGACCATCGACGACGTGGTGGCGCTGTGGCGCGAGGCCACCGACGACGACCATGAGTACGGTGACGCCGAGCCGCTGGTCCGGGCGGCGTTCATCGACTACCTGATGTCGCATTCATAGCTGCACCTGCGTCTGTTTAGTTTTTTCGCCGGCCGGGCCTAATCCGGGCATGGCAATCAGACGATCGCGCTACCGCACCGCGACAGGCGCCGGCACCCTGGTGGCCTTCCTGTTGGTGCTGATCTTCGGCAGCCCGTGGTACGTCGACTGGGTCCAGGCCGGGAACCGAGGCATCTTCCTGGAGACCCTGGCCTGGCCGGCTTGGAGCTTCGACACCGACGCGTCGGTGCGCGACCTGCTCGCCGCCGACCTGAAGGCGATCCTTCTCGTCGTCTTCACGGCGCTGTTCATCACACTGCTCGCCGGCGCGCAGCTCGCCAGCGCGCGCGGCACCATCTCGGCGATCCTGACCGGTTGGGCCGCATACATCTTCGCAGCGGCGCTGGCCGCCCTGCTCACCGCGTTTCTGCTGGCCAACGCGTCGGTCGGCTCCGCCGTCGTGGCCGCCACCGCAGGCGCCTCCTACGGCCTGATCGTCGGCTGGATCATCGGCCTCGCCACGATGGCAGGCCGCCGGCCCTGAGGCACGAACCCCCGGAGCACCCAGGGCGGCGTACCCCCCGCGTCGCCCTGGGGACCGCGGTTTTCAGGCAGCCGGATCGACGGCCGCCAGCGCCACCTGCACGTCCGCCGCGGTCAGCGCCCCGATCGGGGAGCCGCCGTCGAGCACGACCACCGCGCCGTGGCCCGTCGCCAGCATCGCGCCGAACGCCTCCCGCAGCGTCGCCGTCACCGGCACGGTCGGTGCGCCTCCGTCGGCCCCGCCGGCCTCGCCGACCGGCCGCAGCCCGTCGCGCGGGATCGGGGTCACCGACAGCCGCATGATGCCGCGGTCCTCGCCCACGAAGCGCTCGACGAACTCGTTCGCCGGCTTGGCCAGCAGCTCGGCCGGCGTCGCGTACTGCTCCAGATGGGCGTGATCCGACAGTACCGCGATCCGGTCGCCCAGCTTGACCGCCTCCTGCAGGTCGTGCGTCACCAGGATGGTGGTCTTGCGGACCGCCTGGTGCAGCCGGCGGAACTCGTCCTGCAGCCGCCCCCGGTTGATCGGGTCGACCGCCGAGAACGGCTCGTCCATGAGCAGCACCACCGGGTCCGCGGCCAGCGCCCGGGCGAACCCGACCCGCTGCCGCTGCCCGCCGGACAGCTCGTGCGGATACCGCTGCGCGTAGCGGTCCGGCTCCAGCCCGACCAGCTCCAGCAGCTCGTCGGTGCGGGCCGCGATCCGCGCCTTGTCCCAGCCCAGCATGCGCGGCACGGTGCCGACGTTGGCCCGGACGGTCTGGTGCGGGAAGAGCCCGACGTTCTGGATGACGTAGCCGATGGTCCGGCGCAGCCGCACGGGGTCGGCCTCCGTGACGTCCTCGCCGTCGACGAGCACGCGCCCGCCCGACGGCTCGATCAGCCGGTTCACCATCCGCAGCACCGTCGACTTGCCGCAGCCGGAGGGGCCGATGAGGACGGTCACCTCGCCGCCCTCGACGTCGAGGCTGAGCTCGTCGACGGCGACGGTGCCGTCCGGGTACACCTTCCGGAGCCGATCGAGGGAGATCGGCGCCGCGCCGGGGTTCGCGGTACGGTCCACGCATGTCCTTCCTGGCTCGCGGTGAGGCCGGTAACCCCTGGTTCTCGTGGTCGTACGTCCGGGACAACCTCGAGACCATCCAGGACGCGCTCGTCGACCACGTGGTCATCACCGTCTGGTCGGTCGCGATCGCGGTGGCCATCGCGATCCCGCTGGCGGTGCTGGCGTACTGGGTGCGCCCGCTCGCCACGCCGATTCTGACATCAGCCGGCGTGGTTTACACGATTCCCTCCCTGGCCCTGCTGGCCTTCCTGGCGCCGTTCCTGGGCACCGGCCGCAGCCCGGTCATCGTGGCGCTGGTGCTGTACGCGCTGATCATCCTCATCCGCAACGCGCTCACCGGTTTGCTGCAGGTCCCCGGTGACGTGCGGGAAGCCGCGACCGCGATGGGCTACAGCCGGTTCGCCCGGCTGGTGCGGGTCGAGTTGCCGCTCGCGCTGCCGGGCATCCTCACCGGGCTGCGCCTGGCGACGGTCTCGACAGTGGCGTTGGTCACGGTCGGCGCGATCGTCGGGTCGCAGGGCGGCCTCGGCGGGCTGATCCTCAGCGGCTTCCGCAACAACTACTACAAGGCCCAGATCGCGACCGCGGCCGTGCTGTGCGTCGCGCTCGCCCTCGTGTTCGACCTGCTGCTGATCGGCCTCAGCCGGTTGCTGACGCCGTGGACGAGGAGCCGCGCGTGAACACCATCGAGGACATGTTCGTCTGGTTCAACGACCCGCTGAACTGGACGAACCCGGGCGGCATCCTGGAGCGGCTGCGCGAGCACATCGAGATCTCGGTGCTCGCCGTGCTCTTCGGCTGCCTGGTCGCGTGGCCGCTCGGGATAACGCTGGGCCGGCGCGGCACCGCGTCCGGCGTCATCGTGCTGCTGTCCAACCTCACCCAGGCGGTGCCGGTGATGGCGCTGCTCACGATCCTGTCGATCAGCCCGCTCGGCCTCGGCAAGCCGTCGGTCGTCGTGTCGCTGGCCGTCTTCACGCTGCCCGCACTGCTCGCCAACGCGTACACCGGGATGCGCCAGATCGACGCCGAGGTGCGCGACGCGGCCCGGGGGATGGGCATGACCTCGGCGCAGCGGCTGTGGCGGGTCGAGCTGCCGCTCGCGGTGCCGTACCTGGCGACCGGCCTGCGGATCGCGACCACGCAGGTGGTGGCCACGGCCACCCTGGCGACCGCGGTCAACGGCGGCGGGCTGGGCATGATCATCTCGGCCGCCTTCGGCCTCGGCCCGGGCCACGGCGGCCAGATCCTCGCCGGCGCCGTCCTGGTCGCCGGCCTCGCGCTGCTCATCGACGGGCTCATGGCACTGGTGGAGCGGAAGATCACACCGAAGGTCCTTCGCCAGGCCACCGGCCGTTCCTGAGCTCCCAAACCACGGGTTGTTACGAAAACGTGCCTGCTTGGAGTTGCCGAATTTCCATCGGCGGAGTTGCGTATTGAGGAGCGGGCGGGCTTCATGCCGATAGCGCCGTCCGTCGGACACGCGGCCGGTCATCGTGATCGCGCCGGGACACGGAAGGCGGGCCATTTTGCGAACAGCCATGCGCGCAACCCTCGGACTCCTGCTCGGCCTCTCGGCCGTCGGCCTCGCCGCATGCGGCGAGGAGGGCTCCTCGGGCACGCAAGCGCCGGCGAGCGTCAGCGGGACCGGGTGCGCCCCGGTCGCCGGAGAGAAACTGGTCGTCCTCGACGATGACAAGAAGCTCCAGAATGCTGACAACATCATTGCGGCGATCAACACGAAGGCCGCCGACCCGGCCCTCGTCGCCGCCCTGGACAAGGTCTCCGACGCCCTGACGACGGAGAAGCTCGTCCAGCTCAACAAGGCGGTCGACGTCGACCGCAAGACCTCGAAGGTGGCGGCCGAGGACTTCGCCAAGGCGGAGAACCTCACGGCCGGCATCGAGAAGACGAAGAGCGGTCCGATCAAGATCGGTGCCGCCGACTTCTCGGAAAGCGCCACGCTCGGCGCCCTCTACGAAATCGTCCTCGACGCCGCCGGCTACGACGCATCGGTCCAGACCATCGGCAAGCGCGAGGTCTACTACGGCCAGCTGACCAAGGGCGACCTGCAGGTCGTCCCCGAGTACGCGGCGACGCTGGTCGACTTCATCAACGGCGCGGTCAACGGCAAGGACGCCAAGTCGCTGGCCTCGGGCGACGTCGACGCGACCGTCACGGCGCTGAAGGACATCGGCGGCAAGCAGGGCCTGTCGTTCAGCAAGGCGTCGAAGGCGTTCGACGGCAACGCGTTCGCGGTGACCTCCGAGTTCGCCACCAAGCACGGCGTCAAGACGCTGAGTGACTTCGCCACCAAGTGCTCCGGCAAGGACACCGTCCTGGGCGGTCCCGCAGAGTGCCCGCAGCGGCCGTACTGCCAGCCGGGTCTGGAGAAGACCTATGGCATCCAGTTCGGCAAGGTGCTCAGCCTCGACGCCGGCGGTCCCCAGAGCAAGGACGCCGTGAAGAAGGGCAACGCCTCGCTCGTGCTCGTGTTCTCGTCCGACGGCTCGCTCGGCTAGGTCTGACTGCCCGCCCATCCCTGGCCGGAGCCGGGGATGGGCGGGCATTTCGCTTGTGATGAAGACCGCGTAAGGTCTGTGCTCATGCCGGCCACGGAATCCCCCGGGGGTCTGCGGAGCGCCAAGCTCCTCCAGATCCTCTTCTGGTCAGGGGTCGGCCTCACTCCGCTGGCTGCATTGTTGCTGCTGATCGGGGACGGTTTCGTCCTGCAGGTGGCGGCGGTGCTGGCCGTCCTTGTCGTGCTGCTCATCGGGCTGTCGATCGCGCTGCGCCGCGAGGGCGACGGCGCGCGCGGCGAGGTCGAGGAGTTCGTCTACGACGAGCTCGACCAGCTGCGCGACGACATCCGCGGCGACATCACCCACGCGGCCCGGCAGACCCACGGCCAGCTCAACGAGCGCATCGGCGCGCTGCACGAGACCGTCGACGCGCTGCGCAACCAGGTCGACATGATGCGCGGGCAGCTGGATCGCGCCCAGGCGCAGGCCCACCAGGCGGTCC
Source organism: Dactylosporangium sucinum (assembly GCF_014647515.1). Lineage (GTDB taxonomy): Bacteria > Actinomycetota > Actinomycetes > Mycobacteriales > Micromonosporaceae > Dactylosporangium > Dactylosporangium sucinum. The sequence continues at coordinate 151,864 of NZ_BMPI01000017.1, forward strand.
CGCCGCAGCACCACACCGGCTCGGCCGCCGTGCCGCCGGGCGTCCTGCGGCACACCGAGACCGTGGTCACCACCAAGACGATGGTCGTCGACCCGACCGACCAGCGCGGCGGCACCGTCTACGGCGCCCGCCCGGAGATACCCCAGCAGCGCCGCCCCGACCGCTCGGAGCGGATCTCGGAGCGGGTCGCCGACCGGATGCCCGCCGACCGCCCCGAGCCCGGCCCGCCGCCGCAGCGCGGCCGCGAGGAGCGGGTCAGCCGCACCGAGCGGTCGGAGTGGACCGAGCGCTCCGAGCGGTCCGAGCGGTCCGAGCGGTCCGAGCGCTCGGAATGGGTCGAGCGCGCCGAGCCGCCCCGCCAGGAGTCCCGTCAGGAGTCCCGCCAGGAGTCTCGTCCGGAGCCGGGCCAGGAGTCCTGGACCGAGCATCTGCTGCGGGAGCGGATGTCCGGCGGCGAGCCCGACGGCTCGCGGGGCGGTGGACGGCGGCGTGCGTATGACCCGGATGACGAGGGCAACGTGACCGGCGTCCGCACGACGGACCGCTGGGCGTCGGTCCACGGCGACGAGCGGGGCGGCCGCGAGCTGCGCATGGGCGAGCGCCGCGCCTCGGTGCACGCCGACGAGACCGGCACCCACGTGCGCATCGAGGACCGGTGGGCGACGGTCCGCCACGAGGAGTACTACCCCAACGAGGACGCCGACGCCCGCCGCGACGGCGGCCCGCGCCGCTCGGCTGCCCGCCGCGAGCGCGAGCGCGACTGGGCCTCCGGCGAGACCCCGCGCCCGGACTGGTCCGACCGCGAGCCGGCCGAGGACCGCCCCGGCCGCCGCCGCGCCGACCGGTCCGCGGAAAGCAGCGACGACTGGCGGGACCGCACGGGCCGCGCCGCGGAAAGCAGCGACGACTGGCGGGACCGCACCGGCCGTGCCGCGGAAGGCAACGACGACTGGCGGGACCGCACCGGCCGCGCCGCACCGGGCGATGACCGGAGCGAGCGCGTCGGCCGCCGCCGCGCCGCGGACGGCGACGATTGGAACGACCACCCGGGCCGCGCCGACGCCGCCGACTGGGCCGAGCGCACCGCCCGCGAGCTGGCCCGCAGCGCAGACCGGGACCACGATCGGGCCGCCGACCGCGGCAACGGCTGGGACCGGGCCCGCGACGAGGGCCGCCCGGCCGCCCACTGGTCGGAGAGCAGCTACGAGGAGGCCCGCCGCGACGAGAGCGGCGGCACCCGCTGGTCCGAGGTCCGCCGCGACCGCCAAGGACTGCCCGGCGGACCGGCCGCACTGCCCGCCGCGCCGGCCGAGCCCGCGTCGCGCTGGACCCCCGACCTGTCCAGCCCGGCCCGTGACGAGGAGCGCGTCTCGCGCCGCGCCCGGGACGACGACGAGGAGTACGGCTGGAACGGCGCCCGCGACGAGCCGCGCGGCCGCGCGGCCCGGCAGATCGTCGACTTCGAGGGAAGCGACGACCGCTGGCGCTGAGCGGCGGCTACTTGTCGATGTCGCCGACGACGAAGAACATCGATCCCAGGATGGCGATCAGGTCGGGCACCAGCGTGCCCGGGAGCAGCGTCGACAGGGCCTGGACGTTGGAATACGACGCCGTGCGCAGCTTCAGCCGCCACGGGGTCTTCTCGCCGTGCGACACCAGGTAGTAGCCGTTGATGCCCAGCGGGTTCTCGGTCCAGGCGTAGGTGTGGCCCTCCGGCGCCTTGACCACCTTCGGCAGCCGGACGTTGACGGGGCCGGTGAGGGTGTCGACCCGGTCGAGGCAGGCCTGCGCCAGGTCCAGCGACACGTACACCTGGTCGAGCAGCACCTCGAAGCGCGAGTGGCAGTCGCCGGCGGTGCGCGTGACGACGGGGACGTCCAGCTCGCCGTAGGCCAGGTACGGCTCGTCGCGGCGCAGGTCGAAGTCGAGGCCCGAGGCGCGGCCGACCGGGCCGGAGGCGCCGTAGGCGGCCGCCTCGGCGGCGGTGAGCACGCCGACGCCGACCGTGCGGGCCAGGAAGATCTCGTTGCGCCGGATCAGGTTGTCGAGGTCGGGCATGCGGCGGCGGACCTGGTCGATCGCGACCCGGGCCCGGTCGGTCCAGCCCGCCGGGACCTCCTCCTTCAGCCCGCCGACGCGGTTGTACATGTAGTGCATGCGCCCGCCGGACGCCTCTTCGAGGACGGCCTGGATCGTCTCGCGCTCCCGGAACGCGTAGAACATCGGCGTGATCGCGCCGATCTCCAGCGGGTAGGAGCCGAGGAACATCAGGTGGTTGAGCACCCGGTTGAGCTCGGCCAGCGCCGTGCGCAGCCAGACCGCCCGCTCCGGCACCTCGATGCCCATCATCCGCTCGACGGCCAGCACCACGCCGAGCTCGTTGCAGAACGCCGACAGCCAGTCGTGCCGGTTGGCCAGCATGATGATCTGCCGGTAGTCGCGGACCTCGAAGAGCTTCTCCGCGCCGCGGTGCATGTACCCGATGATCGGCTCGGCGCTGACCACCCGCTCGCCGTCCAGGACCAGTCGCAGCCGCAGCACGCCGTGGGTCGACGGGTGCTGGGGGCCGATGTTGAGCACCATGTCGGCCGTGTCGAGCCCGGTGCCCGTCCCGACCGTCAGCTCAGTGGTCATGCTGCCGAGCCTACAAGTCCGGCTACAGATCCTGGAGGATCCGCAGCGCCCGCGAGACGTTGTGCATCGTGCTGGTGTCCGCCACCGCGACCCGCTCGACGAACCACCGCTTCAGCGGCGACGAGAGCCGGTCGGGCATGACGACGAGGTCGTCGAGCTCGACCGCCAGCGGGGAGTCGCGCAGCTCCTCCTGGTCGGTGACCTCGGCGACGATGACCACCGGCACATCGGTGCTGTTGAACACGTCGGAGCTGATGATCAGACCGAGCCGCTCGCGGGCGCCCCTGATGAGCCAGACCTCACCGCGCTGCACGACGGCGACCGCGGAAGACCTCGGCGTCAACGATCGCGATCTCCTCTTCGTCGGCCAGCGCGGCCGCCTCAAGGTCGAGCTTGGCCCGCCGCACCGCCTCGGCGTGGGCGGTGAAGATCGACCGCAGGGCGCGCTCCTGGGCCGCCCGGTCGATCCATGCGCTGAGCGAGACGCCGTCACGCTCCGCCCAGTGGCGGGCGTCGGCGATGGTCTGGTCCGAGAAGGACAGGGTCACCTTGGCCGTCATGGATCCCACGGTACCGCCGGTATGACCGATTGTCACACCCAGCGCATGACCCACCGGTGCCCACCGAGCCCGGCCGGGTCGGTCAGCTCCGCCGCGGCACCGGCCCGGGCCAGCGCGCGCACGTAGCCGGCGGGGTCGGACGAGGCCAGGGCGAGCGGCGGCCGCCGGCCGTCGACGCCCAGCAGGTGCAGCGCCTGCCGCTGGTCGAGCAGCAGGTCGTGCTCCAGGGAGTCCAGCGCGACGGAGACCGTCAGGTCGCAGCTCCCGTCGGCGACCGGCGCCACCTCCCGGCCGTCCCGGAACCCGGTCAGCGTGCCGAGTAACGGCCGCGCGCCCAGCACGTGCCCGTAGTCCACGGCGAGGGCCAGCCCGCGCTGCACTCCGGCGACGGCGGACGACCAGGCGAGGTCGCGCGGCCGCCCGATCTCGGCCCGCGCGCCCGGCGGCAGGCCGTCCAGCGGCCACCAGCGCGCCAGCCAGGCGGCGTCGTCCGGTTCGAGCGGCTCGCCGGACGGCGTCAGGTCCTCCAGCAGGTACCGCGGCCGGCCCAGCGAATCCACCTCGACGATGTCCACCGGTACGTTGTCGAGCCACTCCGTCGCCACGAGCAGGCCGACGATCCCGGCGGGAGGCTCCGCGACCCAGGCGACGGAGGCCGGCAGCCCCGACGGCCGGGGCGCCGTCTCGACGGCGGTCGCCGCGACCCGTGCGGCGACGCCGGCCGGCAGTGCGGCCAGGATCCCCAGCAGCAGCTCACCGCGGCCGGCGCCCACGTCGACCAGGTCGAGCCGGGCCGGGTGCTCCAGCGCCTCGTCCAGCCGGCCCAGCAGCGTGGCCAGCGCGCCGGCGAACAGCGGCGAGGCGAGCGCGCTGGTCCGGAAGTGCTCGGCCGGGGCGGAGCGGACGAAGAAGCCGGACGGGCCGTAGAGCGCCGACGCCATCGCCTGCCGCCACCGGATCACAGGAACACTCTGCCCTCACCGCGGTAGGTCGGCACCACGTCCACGATCGTGTCGCCCGAGACGAGATGCACCTCGTTGACGTGCTCGCAGAGCTCGCCCGCCTTGCTGTGGCGGAAGTACACCCGGTCGCCGATCCGCAAGCCGGCCGCGCCCGGGCCGGTCAGCGGCGTCTGCACCTCGCCGGCGCCCTCGGTGCCGATGAGCCGCAGGCCCTCCGGGAGCCAGGGCAGCGGCTGGCGGGTCGGCGACGTCTCGCCCGAGGCGATCCAGCCGCCGCCGAGCGTGGTCGCGTGCCGCGGGTCGGGCCGGCGCACCACCGAGAGCGCGAAGAACGCGGCCGGCTCGGGGCGCCACCGGCGGTACCCGTCGAACAGCCAGGGGCCGAGCAGACCGGACCCGGCGGCCACCTCGGTGACCGCGGGGTCGCCGGCGGTGGCCGCCACGCTGCCGGTCCCGCCGCCGTTGACGAACTCGAGGTCGGCGTGCTTCCGCACCGCGGCGACGACCGCGCCGCGGCGCGCCACCAGCTCGGGGAACGACCGGGACTGGATGAGCCGGATGAGCGCGCCGCGCACCGGGCGCCCGGGCGGCGCGTCGCCGAGCCCGGCGATCTGCGCCTCGTAGGACATCACGCCGACCAGCCGGAACCCGGGCCGGGCGGCGATCGCCGCGGCCAGCTCGCCGGCCTGCCGGGCGCTGTGGACGGGGGAGCGGCGCACGCCGACGTGCACCCCGCGGGCCGGTCGCCAGGAGGCGTCGAGGTCGATGCACAGCCGAACCGGCGCGGCCCGCCGGCCGGCCGGCACCACGGCGTCGACGAGGTCGAGCTGGGCGGTGCTGTCCACCATCACGGTGACGCTCGCGGCGAGCTTCTCGTCGCCGGCCAGGCGGCGCAGCGCGCCGCGGTCGGCCGTCGGGTAGGCGACCAGGACGTCGTCGTGCCCGCTCTCGGCCAGCCAGATGGCCTCCGGCAGGGTGAACGCCATGATGCCCCGCCAGCCCGGCTGGCCCAGCGCCCGGTCGATGAGCGCGCGCACCCGCACCGACTTGCTGGGCACCCGCAGCGGCTTGCCCGCCGCCCGCCCGACGAGCGCGGCGCTGTTGGCGTCGAAGGCGTCGAGGTCGACGATGGCGAAGGGCGGATCGAGGTCGGCCGTGGCCCGGTCGTAGCGGGCCCGCTGGGCGGCACGGGAGCTGGACACGACTCACCGTACCGAGCGGTGGGTAAAAGTGAAAGAACCTCGCGTCCCTCGGCGTGCCTGGCCGGGTGAGGCGGTACGGGGGACCTGTAGCGTGATTACCGTAGGAACCACGGAGGAGGTGCGTCATCGCCAGCAGTGACCTGTCCGGGCTGGGGGAGCTGAAGGCGGTCCTACGCATCCGGCCCTTCCGCCGGCTGTGGGCCGTGCTGGGCCTGTCGTCCCTCGGCGACTGGCTCGGTCTACTCGCCGCCTCCACGTTCGCGGCGGCCCAGGTGTCCAACACCACCGCCCAGGGTGTGGCCTTCGGCACGGTCATCGCCGTCCGGCTGCTGCCGGCCCTCGTCCTCGGCCCGGTGGCGGGCGTGTTCGCCGATCGGTTCGACCGGCGCCTCACCATGGTCATCTGCGACGTGCTGCGGTTCGTCTTCTTCGCCTCGATCCCGGCCGCGGCGCTCGTCGTCGACGACGGCGCCCTGGTGGTCGCCTGGACGGCGATCGCGACCTTCATCATCGAGACGGTCGCGATGATCTGGACGCCGGCCAAGGAGGCGGCGGTGCCCAACCTGCTGCCCCGGGCCCGCCTGGAGACGGCCAACCAGCTGACGCTCGCCACGACCTACGGCATCACCCCGGTCGCCGCCGCGCTCGTCCTGCTTTCCCTCCAGTGGCTGGTCGTGGGGCTCTTCGGCCCCGACGAGCCGCGCTGGGCGGCGGCGAGCAGCCTGGCGCTGTGGTTCAACGCGCTGACCTTCGCGGCGACCGCGCTGACCGTGTTCTTCGGCATCAAGGAGATCAGTGGCCGGCGCACCGCCGGGGTCGAGCGCAAGGCCGGCATGCTCAAGGAGTTCACCCAGGGCTGGGCGTTCGTCAGCCGCACCCCGCTGGTGCGCGGCCTGGTCCTGGGCATCTTCGGCGCCTTCGCCGGCGGCGGCGTGGTGGTCGGCACCGCGCCCTTCTACGCGGTCTCGCTGAGCGCCGGCGACGCCGCCTTCTACCTGCTCTTCGGCGTGCTCTTCCTCGGTCTCGGGATCGGCATCGCGGCCGGTCCGCGGCTCATCGGCGCGCTGTCCCGCCGCCGCTGGTTCGGCCTGTCGATCATCCTGGCCGCCGGATCGGTGCTGATCCTCGCCCTGGCCACCCACCTGTCGGTCGCGGTCGCCGGGGCGCTGCTGGTCGGGGTCGGCGCCGGCATGGCGTTCCTGTCCGGCACCACGCTGCTCGGCGGCGAGGTCGCCGACGACATGCGCGGCCGGGCGTTCGCGTTCGTCCAGATGGGCACCCGCGTGGTGCTCATGCTTGCCGTGTCGCTGTCGAGCGTCATCGTCGGCGCCGGCGGCACGTTCAAGATCGACCTGGGCGTGTCCGAATACGACATCTCCAGCACCCGCCCGCTGCTCGCGATCGCCGGCGTGCTCGGCGTGATGGCCGGCGTGTTCGCCCTGCGCCAGATGGACGACAAGAAGGGCGTGCCGATCCTGGCCGACCTCATCGGCTCGGTGCGCGGCCGTCCGCTGAGCCCGGCCGAGCCGAAGGCCGCGCAGGGGCTGTTCATCGTGTTCGAGGGCGGCGAGGGCGCCGGCAAGTCGACCCAGGTCCAGCAGCTCGCCGACGCGCTGCGCAAGATCGGGCGGGACGTCGTGGTCACCCACGAGCCGGGCGCCACCCCGGTCGGCTCGCGCATCCGCAGCCTGGTGCTCGACCGCCCGCAGGAGTCCGGCGAGGTGGTCACGCCGAAGGCCGAGGCGCTGCTCTACGCGGCCGACCGCGCGCACCACGTGGCGTCGGTGGTCCGCCCGGCGCTCAACCGCGGCGCCGTGGTGATCAGCGACCGCTATGTCGACTCGTCCCTCGCCTACCAGGGGGCCGGCCGGACGCTGCCGGTCGAGGAGGTCTCCTGGCTGTCGAAGTGGGCGACCGGCGGGCTGAAGCCGGACCTGGTGGTGCTGCTGGATCTCGAGCCGTCCGTCGGGCTGGCCCGGGCCGTGGATCGCGGCGACGCCGACCGGCTGGAGAGCGAGTCCCTCGCGTTCCACGAGCGGGTCCGCTACGCGTTCCTCGACCTCGCCTCGGCCGACCCGAGCCGCTACCTGGTCCTCGACGCCACCAACTCGGTCGACGCCCTGGCCGCCGGCGTGCTCCAGCGGGTGCGGCACCTCATGCCCGGCGAGGAGACCGAGCTCGAGGAGATCCTGGAGGACGTCGCCGAGACGGTGACCACGCTGACCGGCGACAAGGGATGACCCCACCCGTCTTCGCCGAGCTGGTCGGCCAGCCCGACGCGGTGGCGACGATGAGCCGGGCCGTCGCGGCGGCCGACGCCATCGTGCGCGGCGAGCCGCAGGACGGGCAGGGCATGACCCACGCCTGGCTGTTCACCGGCCCGCCCGGCTCCGGCCGGTCGGTCGCCGCCCGCACGTTCGCCGCCGCGCTGCAGTGCCCCAACGGCGGCTGCGGCGAGTGCCAGGCCTGCCACACGGCGCTCGCCGGCACCCACGCCGACGTGCGGTTCGTGGTGCCCGAGGGGCTGTCGATCGCGGTCGGCGAGATGCGCGCCCTGGTGCTGCGGGCGGCCAGCTCACCGACGCAGGGCCGCTGGCAGGTGCTGCTCGTCGAGGACGCCGACCGGCTCACCGAGGCGGCCGGCAACGCGCTGCTCAAGGCGGTCGAGGAGCCCCCGGCCCGCACGGTCTTCCTGCTGTGCACGCCGAGCACCCACCCCGACGACATCTCGGTCACGATCCGCTCCCGCTGCCGGGTGGTGCCGCTGCGGCAGCCCCCGGCCGACGCCATCGCCGAGGTGCTGCACCGCCGCGACGGCACCGACGAGCAGACCGCGGCCTGGGCGGCCGCGGCGGCCCAGGGCCACGTCGGCCGGGCTCGCCGGCTGGCCCGCGACCCGCAGGCCCGCACCCGGCGCGACGCGGTGCTGGCCGTGCCCCGCCGGCTCACCGGCATCGGCGCCGCGTTCGACGCCGCGAGCGCGCTCATCGAGGCGGCCGAGGCCGAGGCGGCCGCGTCGGTCGCCGAGACCGACGTCAAGGAGCGCCAGGCCCTGGAGACGGCCCTCGGCGCCGGCGGCACCGGCAAGGGCGCGGCGGGCGCCGCCCGCGGCTCGGCCGGCCAGCTGAAGGACCTGGAGCGCCGGCAGAAGTCCCGCGCGACCCGGGCCCAGCGCGACGCGCTCGACCGGGCCCTCGTCGACCTGGCCGGCTTCTACCGCGACGTGCTCGCCCACTCGTTCGGCGCGGCCGTCGCCCCGGTGCACGGCGACGCCGACGAGCTCGCCGCGGCGGCCGCCGAGAAGTGGGCGCCGGAGAGCGCCCTGCGCCGGCTGGAGGCCGTGCTCGAGTGCCGGACCGCGATCGAGGCCAACGTGAAGCCCCGCATCGCGGTCGAGGCCATGATGCTGTCCCTCTGGCGCGGCTGAGCACCGCCCGACCGGCAGCCACCCGACACCGATCGCTAACCCCGGCGTTCGTCGGCGCGGATGCGGGCGAGCAGCACCGGCACCCAGTGCTCGCCGTATCTGGACCGTAGCTCCGCCCGGCGCCGGTCCTCGCCGGTGACCACGCCCCGGCACAGCCGCGACGCGCACGCGCATGCCATCCGGAAGGCCGGCGAACCCGCGCTGGTGGCGTAGTCGTTGGTCAGCTCCTCGCCGGCGGCGATGTCGCGGCGGGCCGTCAACGAGTACGGGCCGGACCACCACAGGTTCGGGTCGCAGCCGTGGTTGCCGTAGCCGTTCGGGCGGCAGCCAGCAGTCCGGTTCGGGCTCACTCACCACCGGGTTCACCGCGCCAGGATGTCAGGCCCAGCGGTCCTCCGGGGGCGCTCCGGGCCGGGATCGCCGCCGCGCCGAACCCCGGACCGCGAAGGTGACCTTCCAGAGGAGGTCCCGGGTGATCTGCCCTTCCCCGCGCGCTCACCTGAGGGAGCGTGACAGGCGTGGCCAATGAACTGAGCGTGGCGTTCGGCGTCAACGGCGCGAGGACAGAGCTCACCCTCGATCCCCGGGAGTCGTTGCTCGACGTGCTCCGGGAGCGGCTTGCGTTGTTCGGCACCAAGAAGGGGTGTGATCAGGGGCAGTGCGGGGCCTGCACCGTCCACCTCGACGGGCGGCGGGTGGTGTCGTGCCTGACGCCGGCCGTGCAGGTCGCCGGGCACGAGGTGACCACGATCGAAGGGGTCTCGCACCCGTTGCAGCGGGCGTTCGTCGAGTACGACGCCATGCAGTGCGGCTACTGCACCCCCGGGCAGATCATGTCCGGGATCGCCTGCATCGCCGAAGGGCACGCCGGGGACGACGACAGCGCCCGGGAGTACATGAGCGGCAACATCTGCCGCTGTGGCGCCTACACCGGCATCCTCCGAGCCGTGCGGGAGGTGGCGTGAATGCGACCGTTCGCCTACCAGACGGCCACCACCGTCGACGAGGCCGTCGCCGCGCTCGACCGCGGGGCCCGGCCGATCGCCGGCGGCACCACCCTCTACGACCTCATGCGGCTGGAGGTCGAGTCCCCGGCCGCGGTCGTGGACATCCATGACATCGAGGAGATCCAGCACATCAGCCGGACCGATTCCCAGGTGGTACTGGGAGCAGGCGCCCGCATGGCCGACGCGGGCGAGCACCCGGTGGTGCGGGAGGCGTGTCCCGCCCTCGCCGAGTCGCTCCGGCTGGCGGCGTCGCAGCAGTTGCGCAACATGGCGACGCTGGGCGGGAACCTGCTGCAGCGGACGCGCTGCTGGTACTTCCGCGGCGGCCCGCAGTACCGCTGCAACAAACGCGAACCGGGGAGCGGCTGCGACGCCATCGGAGGCGTCGACACCGCGCACGCCGTCCTGGGCGGCAGCGACGCCTGCATCGCCACCTACCCCGGCGACATGGCCGTCGCGCTCATCGCCTTCGACGCCCTGGTGGACGTGGTCGGGCCGCGGGGCGAGCGCGTGGTGCCGATCGCGGACCTGCACGTGACGCCGGGCGACGAGCCGGCGCGCGAGCACACGCTGGAGCCCGACGAGCTGATCCGCCGCATCCGGGTACCGCTGACGCCCGCGATGCGCGCCTCGACGTACCTGAAGATCAGGCCCCGCGAGTCGTACGCGTTCGCGCTCGCCTCGGCCGCCGTGGGCGTGACCCGCGACGCCGACGGCGCGGTGCTGGACTGCCGGATCGGGCTCGGCGGGGTGGCGACCCGGCCCTGGCGCGCCGAAGAGGCCGAGCGCTCGCTGGTCGGCGCCCCGCTCACCGCCGAGGGCGTGCGGCGGGCCGGCGAGCTGGCGTTCGCCGGCGCGCGGCCGGGCAGCCGGAACGGCTTCAAGATCGAGCTGGGCGTCCGCACCGTCGCCGACGCGGTGCGGATCGCCGCCGAGCGGGAGGAGCCGGCATGAGCACTCCGGAGCGCAGCGGAGACGACCTGACCAAGACGCGGGTGGACGCGGTCGCCAAGGTGACCGGCGCGGCGCGGTACGGCACCGACCGGCCGGCCCAGGCGCACGCGGCGCTGGCCGGCGCGACCATCGGGCGCGGCCGGGTGGTGCGCGTGGACACCGACCGGGCGTCGGCGGTACCGGGCGTGCTGCTCGTACTGACGCAGGTGGACGTCGAGCCGCCCGGGTTCATCATGGGCGGCGGCTTCTCGTTCCAGAGCATCCAGCCGCTGGTCGGCGACCGGATCGCGTACCGCGGCCAGCCCGTCGCGCTGGTCGTCGCCGAGACCCCGCATGCGGCGGCGGAGGCGGCCAACCTGGTCACCGCCGACTACGAGGAGGAGCCCGTCGAGGTCACGCTCGACGCCCCCGAACGGGTGCGGCAGCCGGAGGAGCCGAGCGTCGGCGACCCCGAGGCCGCGCTCGCCGCCAGCGCCGTGACGGTCGACGGCGTGTACTCGCACCCGGCGCAGAACGCGGTGCCGATGGAGCTGTTCGGCAGCACCGTCGAGTGGACCAGCAACGAGCTGCTGGTGCACGAGGGCACCCAGAACGCCGGGGCGGTCCGCGGCGGCCTGGCCCGCCAGCTCGGCCTCGACCAGAGCCGGATCCGGGTGGTCGCCACGGTGACCGGCGGCGGGTTCGGCCAGAAGAACTCGCTGCAGTCGCACATCGCACCGCTCGCCGTCGCCGCCCGGCGGCTCGGCCGGCCGGTCAAGCTGACCCTGACCCGCCAGCAGGGCTTCCACCAGTGCAGCTTCCGCCCGGCGACCCGGCACCGGGTGCGCCTCGGGGCCGACGCGTCGGGGAAGCTCACCGCGGCGATCCACGAGGTGGAGCAGCAGACGTCGCGCCACGACCTGTTCCCGGCGGGCTACACCGAGCTGACCGCGCGGCTCTACGGCGTGCCGGCCTTCCGCGGCCCGCAGTGGCTGGTGCGCAACGACACGCAGACGCCGGGGTACATGCGGGCGCCGTACGAGTCGCCGGCCGCGTTCGCGTTCGAGGTGGCGATCGACGAGCTGGCCGAGCGGCTGGGCCGCGACCCGGTCGAGTTCCGGCTCGCCAACGACACCGCGACCGACCCGCTCACCGGGCAGCCGTTCTCGTCCCGGCACGTCGGCACCTGCCTGCGCCGCGGGGCCGAGCGGTTCGGCTGGGACCGCCGACCGGCGCAGCCGGGCACCGGGGTCGGGTTCGGCGTGGCGATCGGCGCGTACCCGGGGCACATCTCGCCGGCCGTCGCCCACGTGCGGGCCGGCGCCGACGGCGGGGTCACGGTCGCCGTCGACGGGCACGAGATGGGCCAGGGCATCCGCTCGGCGATCGCATACCTCGTCGCGGAGGACCTGGACGTGCCCGTCGAGCGGGTCACGGTGGTCATCGGCGACACCGCGGTCGCGCCGCAGCACCTCACGGCCGGCTCGTGGGGCACGGCGAGCGCGCTGCCGGCGGTGCAGCACGCGCTGCAGGAGCTGCGCAAGAAGCTCGGCACGGCCGGCGTCGGGCCGGTCGACGTGGCCGCCGCCGTCGCGCACAGCGGGCGCGCGTCGGTCGAGGTGGAGGCCGTGGGCCTGGGGCCCGGGCAGCCGCCCGGGGCGCTGGAGCGCAGCCGGGCCGGCCTTCCGGCACTGGTCGGGCCGGTGTACGACGGCTTCACCACGTACAGCTTCGCCGCCCACTTCGTCGAGGTGCGGGTCGAGCCGACGACCTGCCGGGTCAGGGTGCCGCGCGTGGTGAGCGTCGCCGACTGCGGGCGGGTCGCCAGCCCGGTGACGGCGGCCAGCCAGGTGCGCGGCGGCGTCGTGTGGGGGCTCGGCGCCGCGCTGCGGGAGGCGGTGGAGGTGGATCCGCGCTACGGCGGGTTCGTCACCTCGACGCTGGAGGACTACCCGGTGACCGTGAACGCCGACGTGGGCTCGATCGACGTGGACTTCGTCGGGGAGCCGGACCCGCTGCTCAACGAGGTCGGCGTGAAGGGGCTCGGGGAGGTGGCGCTGGTCGGCGTGGTTCCCGCGGTGTTGAACGCGATCCACCACGCGACCGGCCGGCGGTTCCGGCACGTGCCGGTGACGGTCGCGGACCTGCTCTAGAACGAGGGCGCCGCCCGGGCAGCCGATGGGGGTGGCTGCACGGGCGGCGAAGGGGTTGGGGGTGTCCTAGGGAGGCTGGTCAGGCCGCGGTGCGCCGGCGCGAGACCACCAGGAAGAAGCGCCCGGCGACCAGCAGGAGCAGGCCCGCGCCCACGATCAGTGCCGCCTTCGAGCCCGTCACCGGCAGCTCACCGCCGCCGCCCTCGCCGTCGTCGCCGCCACCGCCGCCACCGACGCCGCCGTAGCCGTCGCCCTTCGGCGCGGCCGCGGCCGCCTCCAGCGAGCAGAGGCCCAGGTCGAAGATGGTCTTCTGGTCGTACTTCGGGTGGTCGCCGGACGAGCCGCCGTAGCCGTCGTCGGAGGCGTGGCCCTTCCACTTCGTCCGGACGATCAGCTTGACGCGGACCGCGGCGGCCTTGGCGTAGACGCCCGTCGGGCTGGTCTGCTGCTCGACCGTGCCCAGCTCGACCCGCAGCACCACGACCTTCGCCGGGTGCTTCGGGTAGCCCTCCGCGGGAGGCTGGACCGACGAGCCGCCGCCGAGGACTCCGGTCAGCTTCCCGACCTCGGGCAGGCCGGGCAGGATCAGGCCGAGGTCCGGGGTCGTGCCGCCGCCCGTCAGGCCGCCCGTGAGCGCGCCGGTGATGCCGGTGAGCAGGTCGAGGAGCGGGAGGCTCGACAGTACCGGCAGACCCTCGGCTCGACCGAGCTCCTCGGCCTCCGTACGGGCCGCGGCGCCGACCGGCACGACGACGTCGACGTGCGAGCCGGCGGAGGAGATCCGCAGCGGCTCGCGGCCGGGGACCCTCACCTCCAGGCGCGCCGGCGAGTAGTCCACGGTCTTCTTCGAGCCGGCCACGACCGTGAGGGTGGGCGGGCTGACCACACGCACGCCGATCGCGGACTGGCCGCCCGCGAGCAGCTGGAAGTCGGCGATGCTGCCGGTCGCCGCGGCCGACGCGCCGCGCTTGTCGACAGCGGTCTCCGTCGAGCTCCGCAGCGCGCCCAACCTCAACAGCGCCCGGTCGCCGCGGCCCGGCAGGACCGCCAAGCCGGCCAGGCGGGCCGAGGAGGTCGCGCGCGGGCCGGACCTCGGGTCGCACTTGCCGGCATCGTCGAAGGTGGCGTGGGCCGACAGCTCGCCCACACCGACGGACAGCGCGCCCAGGTTCACCCCCGCCACCGACACCGCGGACGGGCGGTCGTTCCGCGGCGGCGCCTGCTGGTAGGCGACCGGGCCGAGCATGCCGGGCGGCAGGACGCCGCTGCTCTGGATGTACCGCGCGTCGGCCGCGGCGCGGGCCGGCCCACCAGCGAAGCCGGAGTGCGTGGTCGCGACCCGCAGTTCGGGCAGCGGCGGGGCATTGAGGCCGATGCCCCGCAGGTCGACACCGCCGAGCGCAAGCGTGTTGGCCGCGGCGGTGGCGCCGAACCCTTCCGGGCATCCCGCGCTGGAGGGTGCCGCCGCTGCGGGTGCCGCGAAAGCGACCGGGCTCAGTGCGCCGAGAATCCCCGTGGCGGCGAGGGCGGCGATCTTCCGGGCTGTTTTTGGGCGCGCGAAGGCAAAGTCCGTCATTGCGTGAGGTCCTCCGAGACCGGGGAGTGCGGGGTGGGCCAGCCGTTGGGCATGCCACTGCTGCCCCCAACGAGGCTTTTCCGGCCGGAGTTACGCCCACGTTTGCGGGCTCATCCGCACTAGTAACGACGAAAACGACGGAATGGCTACGGGCTCCCCCAAAAGTGTCTAGTCGGACTTATTGGTGCATCTGGGGCGGGCCATATGGAACTGCCGCGCGGCGCGTTAAGGTGATCAGCCATGGGCATGCTGTGCGCGGTGAGCTTCAACCGCTACGGCCGGCTGTTCTACTTCGACCCCGGTGACCTGCGCCCCCAGGTGGGCGACCGGGTGCTGGTGCCCACCGACGACGGCCCCGAGGTGGCCGAGTGCGTGTGGGCGGCCCAGTGGGTCACCGAGGAGACCGAGGGCTTCCCGCGGCTGGTGGCGATGGCCGCCGACGACGACCTGCGCCGCGACGAGCTGCTGCGCAAGCGCAAGGCCGAGGCCAAGGTCGCCGCGAAGAAGCTCATCCGCGAGCACGAGCTGCCCATGAAGGTCGTCGCAGTGGACCACGTGCTCGACTCCGCCGGCGGCCAGGGCGCGCGGACGACGATCTACTTCACCGCACCCCATCGGGTGGACTTCCGCTCGCTGGTCCGCGACCTCGGCGCGACCCTGCACTGCCGGGTGGAGCTACGCCAGCTCAGCGCCCGCGACTCGGCCCGCGTCCAGGGCGGCATCGGCTCCTGCGGGCGTGACCTGTGCTGCGCGACGTTCCTCAACGACTTCGAGCCGGTCACCATCCGGATGGCGAAGGACCAGGACCTCCCGCTCAACCCGCTGCGCATCTCGGGCGCCTGCGGCCGGCTGATGTGCTGCCTCAAATACGAACATCCCCTGTACGCCGCATATCAGGCAACTGCTCCGGCCGTTGGAAGCCGCGTGACGACGCCTGAGGGCGATGGCCGGGTGGTGGGGCACAGCGTGCCCAGAGATGAAGTGGTAGTCCGGCTCGACGCCGATGGGTCCCGGTGTTCATGCTCGCGGGCGTCTGTGTGCGGGCCGAGACAGGCTTACGACAGCCGTTGACCATTGCGGGCGAAAGCCTCCGCCGACCAGCCTGCCGTGAACTCAGTCTGTATGAGCTCCGCCTTCCAAGCAGACTCGCCCCGCCGTGGTCGGCCCTTGCCGCTTTTGCCAGCTTGCCCCAGGACGAGTCTGGCCTCTCCCGATCGGCGAGCTTGCGTTCCACTGCCCGCCAGGTCATTTCATCGACGATCGGCGACCATGCCCCCTCGACCATGATCGCTCCATATAGCGTCGACTTCGCCATGTTGCGCGGCGAGCGCAGCAAGAGCCGTACGGCCACATTCGTCCATTGACCTGAAGGGTCATAGCTCCGCTTGCGGTCGATCCGCGACCGGGCCGTCCCCGGATCCGGCGCCGACGTGGTGAAGCCAGCCTCGTTCCACTCGCGAGCGATCGTCGTGAGGGCCTTGCCGTCCAACACTGCGTGGTATGCCGTCAGCACGGCCGCTGCCTCATCCTCGCGTAGAGCGCCGTCCATCTCGTAGCCGAACGGTCGCCGGATCCACTGAGGCTTGCCAGCGGCTATCCGCTGGTCGTTGGCAAGGATCTGTCGCTCCGCCTTTCGTTCGGTCTCGGCGGATGCGACGGCCGCCAGAATCCGAGCGACCATGCGGCCAATGTCCGTGGTCAGGTCGATGTCCCCGGTGGCTGTTGCGAGTCCGATGTCCCGCTCCACTGCCAACTCGATCAGGGACTCCAGGTCCTTCATCGAACGGGTTACCCGATCAAGGTGCCAGGCGACGATCAAATCCGCCTCGCCCGCCTCAACCATCCGGACTACGCGTTGCCAACCTGCTCGATCGGCGAGCCGCGTGGTGGTTGCCGAAATCGTATCGTCAAGCACGGCAACCACTTCCCACCCTCGCGCCAGCGCCCGGCACGCCTGCTCCTGACGTTCCAGGCCCGCACCCTCACTCGTCCCATCCATGCTCATGCGCAGATACAGCACGGCTCGAAGCGCTGTTGCCGCGGGCGACGAAGCTTTCATGGCGCGGCGCCTGGCGAAGCTCTTGATACGGGTTGTGGTGGCCATAGGGCCATATTAATTCTTTGTGCTGCCCAACACAAAGTGAGAGCATCCGCCGCTCTACCAGCAATTTCAGGCCACGGCCCCGGCCGTCCGTGCGCGCGTGAGCACCCCCGAGGGCGACGGCCGCGTGGTCGGCCACAGCGTCCCGCGCGACTCGGTCATCGTGCGCATGGACGCCGACGGCTCCCGCTGCTCGTGCAGCCGGGCCTCGGTGTGCGGCTCCCGCCAGGCCTACGAGGAGCGCCACGGTTAGTCGATCTCGATCGGCTTCTCCATCAGGTGTACTTCGAGTGGCCGCCGCGGCTCGAACCAGGACGCGTCCGGGCGCGTCGCCGCTGAGGCGTGCCAGCGGCGGCCGGTCTGCCGGACGCCCACCGGGTAGATGGTGAGGCCGCCGTCGGCGCGGAAGTGCAGGCGCAGGAAGCCCTTGTAGCCGGTGATGCCCTGGCCCGCGAACAGCTCGTTGAGGTTCACGTCGAACTTCGCGGCGATCAGGAGGTACAGCGCGAACAGCTCGCCGGCCGCGACGGCGGACAACGGGAAGTACAACACGATCGCCAGCAACACGGGCAACGGCCAGGCCAGCTCGGCGAACGGAAGGCTGAGCCACGCCCAGGTGCCCAGCAGCGCCAGCCCCACGAACGCGGCCCCGTGCAGCAGGCCGAGTATCCAATGCCGGGGGCGGCGCTGGCCGGAGGTATGCGGCATGGCCAGCAGGCAGGTGCCCAGCACGTCGATCACGGTCATCAGCACGGCCGGCACGGTGACCAGGCGCTGCTCGACGCCGGAGATCACGCGGTCGGCCGCGTTGACGAAGGCGAGCATGGTCAGCGTCTGCAGCAGCCCCAGCAGCCCCAGGAACATCGCGTTGCGCCAGGGCAGGCGCCAGAACACGCCGAGCGCCAGCCCGCGCGACCGGGCCTTCGTCGGGTACGTGGCGGCGAGCCCGAACTCCTGCGTCGGCGAGGCGTTGCGGACCAGCGAGCGGCGGGGCGGCACCTCGATGGCCTCGGGCAGCTCGTGCGTCGGGTAGAGGTACGCGCCACCGCCGCCGCAGGTGATCAGCTGGCGGCCGGGGCGCTCGTACCGCGCGTAGTGGTGCAGGTCGCCGGAGATCATCAGCCGGACGTCGGCGCCGGTGGGGGCGATGACGGTGCGCACGAAGTAGTCGAGCGAGTCGTAGGCCTTCGGGTCGTCGGACGACTCGACCCAGCTCGGCGCCGGCGGGCAGATGATCACCTTGTCGCCCGGGCCCATGCGGGCGGCGACCCGGTTGAAGTACCTCAGCTGCGGATCGTCGATGTAGGCGCCCGGCTGCACGTCCGTGCCGAGCAGCCACCAGCGGTTGGGCAGTTGGACGGCGAAGTAGGAGCGCGTCTGCCGGGTGCGCCACCCGCCGACCGCCCCCTCGTTGCCGCGGACGAAGAGCCGCAGGAACGCCGTGAGCCCGTCGTACCAGTCGTGGTTCCCCGGCACGGCGTACATGCGCGGCTGCTGCTTCGGGGCCACCGGCAGGGCGGCGCGGAACGGCCCCTTGAAGCGGTCCTCGTACTGCTGGCCGCTCGCGGTCGGGTACACCTGGTCGCCGCCGAGCACGAGCACCTCGCCCCGCGGCAGCTCCTGGCCCTCGACGGTCAGGCTCGGCTGGGCGACCAGGTAGGCCACGGAGTAGGTCGCGTTGAACCCGTCCCCGGTGTCGGCGACGTAGTCGACCCACAGCTCCCCGGTGTCCGGCCAGTCGTCGCCGCCGTCGGCGTCGCCGCTGAACCCCTGCGCCTCGCGCAGGATGCGGCCCGGGAGGGCGTCCTGGAGCTCGCGCTTGTCGAGGTAGGCGCCGAAGAGGTCGGCGAGCACCACCCGCACCGCGGTGCCGCTCAGCAACACGGGACTCAGCCACGGCACCGCCCGGCGGGGCGTGAACCCCATCTGGTCCGGGTCGAGCCCGCTGGGCCGCCGGTCGACCGTCGGCACGTCCCCCTCGTCGGGCAGCGGCAGCAGCGGCTCCCCCGGCTGTGCCGTCAACTCCCCGGGCGCGGCCGGCATATCGTCGGGCATCACGCGCCGGACGTTACCCTCGCCACCCGGGAACGGGAATCCCCTCGCGCACCCCCGGGGTCCGTGCCGTACACTGATGAACCGTTGCCGCCTTAGCTCAGTCGGCAGAGCGATTCACTCGTAATGAATAGGTCGACGGTTCGATTCCGTCAGGCGGCTCAACAGGGCAGGCGCCCTCCACCCCCGGGTGGAGGGCGTCTCTCGTTTTCCGGGCCTGCGGGCATCCGGCCTGATGGCCGGCTCAGAGCTGGACGCGGGTGACGCCGCCCACCGGGCCCGACGGGACCGCCGGCGGGGTGTAGCGCAGCTCGGACAGCCGGCTCGACCAGCGGGCGCGCAGGTCGTCCGCCGCCGTGAAGGCGTCCGCGGCCGGCTGGAGGAAGCGGGTGCCGACGCGGGCCGCGGCCTCCACCAGGGCCGTCGAGGACCGGCCGGTGAGCGGGGACCGCAGCGTCACCGCCTCCGCCGAGGTCGCGACCCGGGCGATCGCCTCGGCGAGCTCGTGGCGCAGGACGGCCACCCAGTCGGCCAGCGCGTCCACATAGGACCCCGTTGCCATGAGGCGGCCGCACATGGTGGCCGGGTCGTCCGTGGTGCCGAGGTGGCCCGTCAGCGAGCGCCACACCGTCGTGAAGGCCTCGGCGCCAGTGCCCTCCCAGGCGCCCGCGTCGACGTCGCCGGTCAGGAGGCGGTGCTCGTGGGCGAAGCGGTCGGCCACGGCGCGCACCTCGCCGGCCGCCGCCCGCAGCGCGCGCTCGTCCAGCCGCAGGCCGAAGCGGAGGACGTCGCCGGGGAGGGCGCCCACCTGCCGGAGCAGCGGCCAGACGGGGTCGCCCGGCGGGGCGCCGCGGTCGGTCAGCGTGCCGTCCACGCGCTGCAGGAGGTCGTGGCCCACCTCGGCGAGCCGGTCGAGAGCGTCCGCCATCAGTCGTCGGCCTCGCGGTAGTTGGCGGCCACCAGACGGAGGGTGTGGGCGGTGTCGGCCAGCCGGGCGCCGTGGGCGGCCGACTCGCGGCCGCGGGCGACCAGGGCCGTGGTCAGGTCGCGGTGCAGGTCGCGGGCCAGGTCGCCCAGGCCGCCCGGGGCGTCGGCCGCCAGCACCGCGGCGCCGGGGTCGATCAGGCCCATCGTGGTGCTCGTCGCGGCCAGCTCGTCGCCGGCGGCCTCCAGGCGCGCGGCCAGGTCGTCGAGTCTCATGCCGGACCCCCGTGCAGTGCGCGGTAGTCGCCGAACGTCTCGGCGTGCAGCTTCTGGCGGGCCCAGGCGGCCGCGTCCCCGGCGGAGGCGACGGCCTCGCGGACCGAGCGGGAGACGTCCGCCGCCGTCCGGGCCTGCAGCCGCGGCTCGATGTGCAGGTCGCGGATCGTGCCGTCGGCCGTGACCACGACCTCGACCAGGCCGTCGGCCGAGCGGACGGTGACCTCGACGGTCCGGACCGCCTTCTCGAACTCGGCGAGCAGCGCGTCGATGCGGCGGTAACGCTCCACCGCCTCTTCGATCCACGACTCGTCGATCTCCCGCGCCATGTCGCCCCTCCCGGGGTGACCGTACGGCACCCCACGGTAACCGCGGAAGGGCCAAGCGCGGCCTGTGGATAACCGGGCTAACCGGGATGGCGTTCGCGTGGTGGTCGGAGGTTTCGCAGTACCGCGGCGAACTCCAACGCCGTCGAAGCCACTCGCTGCGCGCCCAGGATGGCCTGCTCCCAGGTGCCGTTGAGGCCGGACCCGAATTCGATCTGCACGTCGCCGTCGTCGACGAGCATGATCATGTCCCCCTCGTCCTCGGTGATGACCGCGTTGATCGCCCGTAGGTCCAGCGTGACGATCGGGGTGAGCTCTTCCCGGTCGGTGGTCATGTGGCGGCCTCCCAGCACGCGCGCATGGAACGGGGAGGGGTGCGGCGCCGCGCGGCTCGCAGCATGTGGACGGCGCCGCACCCCGGTCGGTGGAGCCCTCGAAGAGCGGGTGTTTCTGCAGGTGAAGCGTGGTGACGCGGAGCCGGACCGCCCAGTCCGGCCCCGCGCTGAGCACTACTATAGACATGATGGCCCTAAGGCCACAAGGTCTATGGTCGATTGACCTTCGTAAGGTCTCGGACATGATCTCCCGGAGTTCCGGCCTGTCGCTCTATCGGCAGGTCGCGGACGCGATACGGCAACAGATCATCAGCGGTGAGCTGGCGCCGGGCAGTCTGCTGCCGTCCGAGAAGTATCTCGCCGAGGAGCACGACGTCGGCCGGGACACGATCCGCGACGCCATGGCTCACCTGCGCGGCGAGGGCCTGATCGAGAGCAAACGCGGCTATCGCAGCCGCGTTCGCGCGGTCGTCCCGCGCGAGCGGATCTGGCTGCATCCGGGCGAGATCGTCACCGCCCGCATGCCCACGCCGGCCGAGAAGAAGGAACACGGCATGAACGAGGGCGTGCCGGTCCTGGTCGTCGGCGAGCAGGCGTATCCGGCCGATCGCTTCGAGTTCGGCCGCGAGCCGGAGTAGTCCGTCCGCCGTCCCGGTTGACATCGCCGCCACGGCGGCCTTCGGCGTGCCTGCGTGGGGATGCGTGGCTGCTGCCCACGCGGTTTAGTGGCCGTGTCGCCGAGGTCCGGCGGACTGCCGGGCGACCCCGCGGTTGAGGCCCGGGCGACGGGCCTGCTTGCCGAAGTGCAGGCGGAGTAACGCGGATCACCCGTAAAGCGTTTGATGATCGCTGCCCCGCGAACCGATGCTTGTGGCAAGCAAGTATCGGCGAAGGGAGGCGCGGCGTGTACGAGGACAACGAGCATGCGGCCATCGCTCGGCAGGTCGGGCGCTTCATGCGGCTGTCCGAGCGGCTCTTCGCGACGCTCAGGTGGAACGAGGCCGGGCGGGGGCTCGAACGGCCCGCGTACGTGCTGCTGAGCCGGATCGCGGTCGACGGGCCCTTCCGGATGAGCGCGCTCGCCGCCGACGTGTGCCTCGACCTCTCCACGGTCAGCCGGCAGGTCGCCGCGCTGGAGCAGGCGGGCCTGGTCCGCCGCGCCCAGGACCCGTCCGACCGGCGGGCCAGCCTCGTCGAGATCACCGAACTGGGCACCGAGGTCTTCACGGAGAACCGGGACCGCTGGATCGCCACCTGGCAGGAGCTGCTCGCGGGCTGGACGCCCGAGGAACGTCAGATCTTTGCCGCCCTCTTTACGCAACTCAACCAGTCGCTTGCCGAACGGTTGCCTGGCACCATCTCCGAAAGGGACGCCCGATGACGACAGCGCCGCCGGACCAGAAGCCGGAACACGCCCGGCCCAACCTCGCCCACAAGCAGATCATGCTGCTCATGGGCGGCCTCATGACCGGGATGCTGCTGGCCGCGCTCGACCAGACCATCGTCGGCACCGCGTTGCCCACGATCGTCGGTGACCTGGGCGGCCTCGACCACTACTCGTGGGTGGTCACGGCGTACCTGCTCGCGTCGACCGCGTCGACCCCGCTCTACGGGAAGATCAGCGACCTCTACGGCCGCCGGCCGGTGCTGCTGTTCGCGATCTCGACCTTCCTGCTCGGCTCGCTGCTCGCCGGCCTGTCCCAGGACATGACCCAGCTGATCATCACGCGGGCGGTGCAGGGCATCGGCGCCGGCGGGCTCATGACGCTCGCCTTCACGATCGTGTCCGACGTGGTCGCACCGCGGGAGCGCGCGCGGTACCAGGGGCTCTTCGGCGCCGTCTTCGGCATCTCCTCGGTGGCCGGCCCGCTGGTCGGCGGCTACTTCGCCGAGAACGACTGGCGCTGGATCTTCTACATCAACGTGCCGCTCGGCATCTTCGCGCTGTACGTCTGCAGCCGCGTCCTGCGCCTGGTCCCGCATCAGCGCCGCGACCACCGCATCGACTACCTGGGCGCCGGCCTGATGGTGGCCGCCGTCAGCGCGATCCTGCTGGCCCTGTCCTGGGGCGGCAACGAGTACTCCTGGGGCTCGCCCACGATCCTCGGCCTGTTCGCCGCCGGTGCCGTGCTGACCGCGCTGTTCATCGTCGCCGAGGTGCGCGCCGAGGAGCCCATCCTGCCGCTGCGGCTGTTCAAGCGCTCGACGTTCTCGCTGGCCAACACCGCGACGTTCATCCTGGGCTTCGCGATGTTCGGCTCGATCATCTATGTCCCGCTGTACCTGCAGATCGTCAAGGGCGCCTCGCCCACCGGCTCCGGCCTGCTGATGCTGCCGATGATGGCGGGCGTGATCGTGACCTCGATCGTCGCCGGTCGGGTCATCAGCAAGATCGGGCGGTACAAGTGGTTCCCGGTCGCCGGCACGGTCATCATGGGCTCCGGCCTGCTGCTGTTCACGACGCTCGAGGTCGACACGCCGCTGTGGCAGGCGTTCATCTACATGACCGTCATCGGCGTTGGCCTCGGCATGGCGATGCAGCCGCTGATCCTGGCCGTGCAGAACGCCGTCGACCTGCGTGACATGGGCGCCGGCACGAGCGCCGCCACGTTCTTCCGGTCGCTGGGCGGCTCGGTCGGCGTGGCCGCACTGGGCGCCGTGATGAACAACCGCCTGAGCGAGCAGATGAGCGGCAACGGCATGAGCGGCGTCTCGATCAACGCCCCGGCCGAGGTGCGCAAGCTGCCCGCCCAGGTGCTGTCGATGGTCGAGCACGTCTTCGTCAACGCGCTGCACCCGGTGTTCCTGGTGGCGGCGATCGTCGCCCTGGTCGGCACGGTGGTCACGATCGCGCTGCCGAACCGTCCGCTGCAGGGCGGGACCCCGCTGCCGAAGGAGTCGGAGGAGGACGCCGCCGCCGACATGGAGGCCAAGGTCGCCGCCTTCTAGTTCGCCGATCTTGCAGTTGTGGTGCCGGATAAAGTGGGGCGAATCCCTGCGCAACCGGCACCACAACTGCAAGATCAACGCGCTCTTCACATGTGGCGCAGCGCACATTACCGTGCAGTACATGCGCAGCACGATGATGCAGACACCCCTCCTGATCTCCCGCATCCTGCAGCACGGGTCGACCGTCCACGGCGACTCCGAGGTCGCCACCTGGACCGGCGAGGGCGCCCGCCGCACCAGCTACGCCGAGATCGGCCGCCAGGCCGCCCGCCTGGCCAACGCGCTGCGTGACGACCTCGGGGTCACCGGCGATCAGCGGGTCGGCACGCTGATGTGGAACAACGCCGAGCACCTGGTCGCGTACCTCGCGGTGCCGAGCATGGGTGCCGTGCTGCACACCCTCAACCTCCGGCTCTTCCCGGAGCAGCTCATCTACATCGCCAACCACGCCGAGGACCACGTGGTCGTCGTCGACTCGACGCTGATCCCGCTGCTCGCCGGCGTGCTGCCGCACCTGACCACGATTCGCCACATCGTGGTCGTCGGCGGTGGCGACACTGAGAAGCTGCAGAAGGACGGCGTGGCCGTGCACCGCTGGGACGAGCTGCTCGACGGGCGGCCCGAGACGTTCGACTGGCCGGCCGTCGACGAGGACGACGCCGCCGCGCTCTGCTACACCAGCGGTACCACCGGGAATCCGAAGGGCGTCGCGTACTCCCACCGCTCGATCTACCTCCACTCGATGGAGGTGTGCATGGCGGAGAGCTTCGGCCTCGGGCCGCAGGTCCGCGACCTGTGCATCGTGCCCATGTTCCACGCCATGGCGTGGGGGCTGCCCTACGCGGCGATGATGTCCGGCGCGTCGCTGGTCATGCCCGACCGCTTCCTCCAGGCGGCGCCGCTCGCCCAGATGATCGCTGTGGAGAAGCCGACCTTCGCCGGCGCGGTGCCCACGATCTTCACCGACCTGCTCGGGTACCTCGACGCCAACCCCACCGACACCTCCTCGCTGAAGGAGGTCGTCATCGGCGGCTCGGCCTGCCCGCCCGCCCTCATGCACGCGTTCAAGGACCGGTACGACATCGAGGTCATCCACGCCTGGGGCATGACGGAGATGTCGCCGCTCGGCTCGGTGTCCCGCTCGCCGTACGGTGTCGAGGGCCCGGAGGCGTGGGCGTACCGGTACACCCAGGGCCGCGTGCCGGCCGGGGTGGAGGCGCGGATCGTCGGCCCGGTCGGCGAGGTCATGCCGAACGACGGCAAGGCGGTCGGGGAGTTGCAGGTCAGAGGCCCGTGGATCACCGCGCAGTACATCGGCGAGGACGGGCCCGACCCCGACAAGTTCGAGGACGGCTGGCTGCGCACCGGCGACGTCGGCACGCTCACGCCGAACGGCTACCTGACCCTGACCGACCGGGCCAAGGACGTGATCAAGTCGGGCGGCGAGTGGATCAGCTCGGTCGATCTCGAGAACGCCCTGATGGCCCACCCGGCGGTGCTCGAGGCCTGCGTGGTCGGCGTTCCGGACGACAAGTGGGGCGAGCGTCCGCTGGCCACGGTGGTACTGCGGGAGGGCGCGACGGCCGACGCCGAGACCCTCCGCGAGTTCCTGGGCGACAAGGTCGCCCGCTGGCAGCTGCCCGAGCGCTGGTCGTTCATCGAGTCGGTACCGAAGACGAGCGTCGGCAAGTTCGACAAGAAGCGGGTCCGGGCCAGCTACGCGGACGGTGGCCTCGAGGTGGTAGAGATCTAGGCGTGACCGGTCCGGAGCGAAGCGGAGGCCGCGTGACTCGTGCTGCCAAGCTGGCGCTCTTCATCACCGGCGCGGTGGTGCTCTGCGTCGTGGCGGCGTGCGGCGTGGCCCTGGCACTGCGGGACTGGGTGCCGGGCCTCGCCGGCTGCGCCGACATCACCGCACCGACAAAGACCGCCGTGAGCACCCAGAAGGTGCGCATCGAGCAGCTGTGGCCCCGGCTCGCGCCCGTCCAGTCCGTGCACTGGCAGGAGCGCGAGGCCCGGGCCCGCAGCTGCCCGGAGATCGGCCCGATGGACTACGTGATGAACGGCTTCGCGGTCGTCACCGCCGAGCGGGCCGAGGAGCTCGCGCAGGGCACGGTCCGGCCGAGCGCGTCGGCGTCGCCGTCGCCGGGGCCGCTGCCGAGCACCGCGGCGCCGCCGCAGCAGGTGCCGCCCGACCTGCTCCCGTTCGCCCCGCCCGACCCGACCTGGGTCGACATCGGCGACCACCTGCTGCTCGACAAGCGCTCGGCGACCGTCTACTTCACGCGGACGACGAGCTAAGGCCTGTTTCATGACTGGGGCCCGCCGCAGCCCGGCCCCAGTTGTGAGACAGGGCCTCACTGGACGTTTGATTCTGGTTGGGATGGATAACGTCCGGTCCGCCCATCGACAGTCACTACCCACGTGTGCCTGA
>NZ_BMPI01000018.1:0-102703 GCF_014647515.1 Dactylosporangium sucinum
GTCACGCGCGTGTGGTCGAGCGTGCGCATCGCCGTGCCGAAGCCGGTGCCGGGCTCGCCGATGATCCGGTTCGCCGGAATGCGCACATTGTCGAGATAAACCTCGCGCGTCGGGGAGCCCTTGATGCCGAGCTTCTTCTCGGGTGCGCCGAAGCTCACACCAGGGTCCGACTTCTCGACCACGAACGCCGAGATGCCGCGCGAGCGGGCGGACGGATCGGTGACCGCGAACACGGTGTAGTACTCGCTGACGCCCGCGTTGGTGATCCAGCGCTTGACGCCGTTGAGCACCCAGGTGTCGCCGTCCAGCTCGGCGCGGGTCTTCATGCCGGCCGCGTCGCTGCCGGCCTCGGGCTCGGACAGGCAGTACGAGAACATCGCGTCGCCGCGGGCCACCGGCGTGAGGTAGCGCTGCTTGAGCTCTTCGGAGCCCGCCAGCAGCAGCGGCATCGTCCCCAGCTTGTTGACGGCCGGGATGAGCGACGACGAGGCGCAGGCCCGCGCGACCTCCTCGATGACGATCGCGGTGGCGAGGGCGTCCGCCCCGGCGCCGCCGTACTCGACCGGGACGTGCGGGGCGTGGAAGTCGCCGGCGCGCAGCGCGTCGTAGGACGCCTGCGGGAACTCGCTGTTCTCGTCGGCGGCGGCCGCATTGGGCGCGACCTTGCCGTCACACACCGCGCGGACGGCTTCACGAATCGCGACGTGCTCCTCGGGCAGCTGGAACGCCTCGAACACGACAACCCCCTCGTCACAAAGGACCTGAGCAGGCGTTCAGGCGCCCGCGAGGGTGAGCATACCGGCGAGTAACGAAGGAGCCGGAAGCGCACCGGCCGAGGAGGGACTATCCTCGCCGAAGCAACGTCGGCCAGACCCGGTCCTATACGCCACAAGTGTCCGTTCTTTCGGGTGTTTGCGAGAAATCGTGCGGGGAAAGCGGGCAGGTCGGCGGCGCAGACCTCGATCGAGCGGAGACAAGGCGTGACCATCGCGTACCCGAGCACCCCACCCGTTGTAGCGGCGCCGTCCGGGTCGGCCCGGCCACGGCTGACCTTCCTCGGCACCGGCTACCTTGGCGCGACGTATGCCATCTGCTTCGCGGAGCTGGGCTATGAGGTGCTGGGCTTCGACATCGATGAGGCCAAGATCGCCAAGCTGGCCGGCGGCGACGTGCCGTTCCACGAGCCCGGCCTGGACGAGCTGCTGCGCAAGAACCTGTCGGCCGGCCGCCTGCGGTTCACGACGTCGTACGAGGAGGTCGCCGAGTTCGGCGACATCCACTTCATCTGCGTGGGCACCCCGCAGCGCCCCGACGGCATGGCCGCCGACCTGTCGCACGTCGAGAGCGCCGTCACCAACCTGGCGCCGCACCTGACCCGCAAGGCGCTCATTGTCGGCAAGTCGACCGTCCCGGTCGGCACCGCCGAGTGGATCGAGAACCTGGTCGGCCGGCACGCCGCCGAGGACCTCGGCATCGAGGTCGCCTGGAGCCCCGAGTTCCTGCAGGAGGGCGTCGCCGTCGAGGACGTGCTGCGCCCCAACCGGGTCATCTTCGGCGTCAAGTCCGACTGGGCCACCGGCATGCTGTATTCGGCGCACAAGGGCGTCTTCGACCTGGCCCTCACCGAGGACCGCGAGGTCCCGGTCGTCGTCACCGACTTCGCCACGGCCGAGCTGGTCAAGGTCGCCGCCAACGCGTTCCTCGCCACCAAGATCTCGTTCATCAACGCGATGGCGGAGGTCTGCGAGGCCGCCGGCGCCGACGTCACGCAGCTGGCCCGCTCGATCGGCTACGACGCCCGCATCGGCAACAAGTTCCTCCGGGCCGGCGTCGGCTTCGGCGGCGGCTGCCTGCCGAAGGACATCCGCGCGTTCCAGGCCCGCGCCCAGGAGCTCGGCGTCGGCGAGGCGCTGCGGTTCCTGCACGAGGTCGACCTGATCAACCAGCGCCGCCGCCAGAAGATCGTCCAGCTCTCCGCCGAGCTGCTCGACCGGCAGTACGGGCCGGCCGGCCCGGACCTGGTCGGCACCCGGATCACCGTGCTGGGGGCCACCTTCAAGCCCAACTCCGACGACGTGCGCGACTCGCCCGCCCTGTCGGTGGTGCGCAAGCTGTCCCGCTCCGGCGCCGACGTCACCGTCTACGACCCGGAGGGCATGGACAACGCCCGCAACGACGTGGGCGACGTCACCTACGCGAAGACCCTCACCGATGCGGTCACCGGCGCCGACCTGGTCTGCGTGCTGACCGAGTGGGAGGAGTTCCGCAACACCGACCCCAACACGCTCAGCCCGCTCGTGACCGCCAAGAAGGTCATCGACGGCCGCAACTGCCTCGACCCGGCGGTCTGGCTGGCGGCCGGCTGGGAGTACCGCGGCATGGGCCGCCCGGTCGTGAGCTGAAGCCGACCCCGGATCTGCCTAGAAACTCCCGAACGAGCGGTTCGCTTTCGTCGATCGGCGAAACAAGGCATTCTTCCCAGTAAGGCGTGAACGACCCGGGGTGACCGCCCACGGCGGCCGCCCCGGATCGTGACCCGGGGGAGGAGTGGCGTGGAACCGTATCCGTGCCCGGCGTGTGGTGGCCCCGCCACCGAGGCCGGCTGCCGCAACTGCGGCCGCCCGCACGACCCCGACGCGGCGAACCTCGCCATGCTCCAGCGGATGGTCGCCTCACTGGAGCAGAAGAAGCGCGACCTGACGGACGACACCAAGTCGCTGCGCCTCCAGCTCGCCCACGCCTCCGCGCAGCGCGACAGCCTGCGCCGCAAGGTCAAGGCCCAGCTCGATGCCGAGCAGGCCGGGCAGGCCGCCAAGACCCGCCGCCTGCCGCTGCTGCGCAAGACGCCCCCGGTGGAGAGCGCGCCGCCGGCCGTCTACCGGGCACCGGCTCCGGCTCCGGCGTCGGCGGCGTCGGCGGCACCGACGGCGACGACGGCGACGACGGCAACGGGGGAGCAGCAGCGGTACTCGCCCCGCGCACCGCACGCGGTCGAGAGCGGCCACGCGAGCGACACGCCGACCGGCGCGGCCGGGCACCCGCCGGTCCTGGCCCCGGAGCGGCCCCGCATCGCGCCGCTGCCCCAGATGCGCCGCCGCCACGGCGGTGACGACGGCGCCGGTCCGGCCGCCGACAAGCCCGAGGCCACCCAGTCGAGCATGCAGGCGTCGGTGCTGGCGCTCGGCGGCCTGCTGCTGGCCGGCGCCGCGATCGTGCTGACCGTCGACGCGTTCGGCACGATCGGCACCGTCGGCCGGGTCGTCTCGCTGGCCCTCATCACCGCGGTCGCGCTCGCCCTGCCGCTCGTGCTGGTCCGCCGCGGGCTCAGCGCCACGGCCGAGACGGTCGCGTCGGTCGCGCTCCTGCTCGTGCTGCTCGACGGGTACGTCGTGCGCTCCGAGAGGCTGCTCGGGGCGGACCGCATCGAGTTCACCGTCTATCTCGGCATCGTGTGCCTCGCCACGGCCGGCGTCGCCGCCGTGTACAGCATGCAGAGCCATCTCATCGCCTCGCGGTACGCCACCCTCATCGCCCTGCAGCCGGTCCTGCCGCTGCTCGCCTTCGACGCGATCAAGGGCCCGACCGGGCTCTCCCTGGCGCTGTCCGGCGTGGCCCTCATCGACCTCGGGTTCGCCGTCGGGCTGAAGCAGTCGGTGCAGCGGCGCCTCGACGCCCACCAGGACGACGCGGCCGCCGAGGACGAGCCGGCGCACACCGGCAAGACCAACCGCATCGCCGACGCCCTCATGCGCGACATGGCCTGGGCGCTGTTCGCCCTCGCCTTCGCGGTCGCGCTGGGCGCCGCGCTCGTCGCGCTCGTGACCACCGACACGCTGCCGGAGACCCTGCGGGCCGCGGGCGTCACGCTGCTCGCCGCCGGGGTCGGCGTCGCCGGCTCGCTGTCGTGGCGGCGCGGCGGCGTGCCCGACGTCGCCGCCGGCATCGCCACCGTTGCCGTCATCGCGGCGATCTCCCGCGTCGGCGCGGTCGCGTTCCCGGGCCTCATGCTGCTGTTCCTGGCGCTCGCCGTGGCGGTCGCCGCGCTCGGGGTGATCGCGCTGCCGGCCGACGCGCGCCGCGGCCCGCGCAGCGCCGTGTCGGTCGCCGCGGTCGTCGGCGGGCTGCTGCTCGTCGTCGGCGTCGCGCCGGGCATCGCGGCCACGCTGCGGGCGGTCTGGCCGGTCTGGGGGGCCGCCGAGGAGCACTACCGCGCCCGGGTCGACCTCGCCGTCGGCCCGTTCGGCTGGCAGTACGTCCTGGCCGCCGTCCTGCTCACCGGCGCCGGCGTGCTCATGCTGCTCGAGGACATCGCGCTGCGCACCGACGTCGCGGTCGTCGGCGCGGCGCTCACCGTGCTCATCGCCCCGGCCGCGCTCGGGCTGGGCTGGCTGACCGTCCCCACCCTCGCGGTGTCCGGCGCGGTCGCGGCCGGCGCCTACTCGCTGCGGGTGCGCGCGACCCGCACCGCCTGGATCCTGCTCGGAGCGGCGCTCGGCCTCGGCCTGTACGCGGCCGCGGCCAGCCTCGCCCGCCCGGCGGCCACCACCATCACGCTGCTGACCATCGCGGTGGCGGGTACCGCGATCGCCGTCCTCCCGCGGCTGAACCAGCCCGAGGGCACCCAGCCGACGCGGGTCGGCCGCATCGTCTCCGACGCCGCCGCGGGAGGGGCGCTCTTCGCGTTCCCCGGCGCCGCCGCCTCCGGCGCCTCGATCGTCTTCGGCGGCCTCGCCGGCGGCGCGACGGTCGTGCTGGTGCTGAGCTACCTCGCCCTCGCCGTCACCCTCGGGTTCGCCGCCATCACGCAGGTGGCCCGGGGCGAGCAGAGCCCGCCGCTGCTGGTGGGCGCCACCGCCGGCGCCGGCGCGGTCGCGGTCGCGGCCGTCGTCGTCTCGGGCGCCACCACCATCGACCTCGTCATCGCCGTCCTCATGCTTATCGCCGCGGCGATGCTCTGGGCCGCGCCCCGGCTCGACGACCGGCGGACGTTCGGCGTCGAGTTCACCGGCGCCGACGCGGCCGCGGCCGCCGTGACCATCGCGGCCATCGGCGCCGTCGCCCGCGCCGTCTCCCTCGCCGCCTCCGGCATCGAGGTCGTGACCCTCGCCCTGCTCGTCTTCGCCGTCGCGGTCGCCGCCCGGACGCTGCCCGCGGGCTGGCGCCGCGGCCCGGTCGCCGGCGCCGCCGCGGTCGGGTTCGGCACCGGCGTGTACGCCGGGGCCCTGTCGATCATCGGCGCGGTCGGCGTCATCCGCGCCGCCAGCCCGCCGTGGAAGGCCGACCTCGGCGCCGGCTGGCTGGCCACCGCCACCGACGCGGCCTCGTTCGGCTGGCAGGTGCCGATCGCGCTGCTCCTGCTGGCCGGGGCGTCCGCGATCGCGCTGCCGCAGCCGTACGGCGACGACACCGCCGCGGCCGCCGTGGCCCTGGCCGCGCTCGGCGCCCCGATCGGGCTCGGCCTGGGCTGGCAGGCGCCGATGGTGCTCGGCTGGCTCGCGGCCACCGGCATCGCCGCCTGGGCGAGCTTCGCGCGCAGCTGGCGCGGCGCCACCACGCGGCTCGGCGCGGCGCTGGTCGCGGGCCTGTTCGCGGCCGGCGCGAGCCTTGTGCGGCCCGGCGCGACCGCCGGCACGCTGACCGCCCTCGGGGTCAGCGCCGCCCTCATCGCGGTCCTGGCCCGCGTCGTCGCGCAGCGCCGCGGCGACACCACCGACGACGGGCCGCTCACGCTCGTCGGCGGCACCGCCGTCGCCGGCGCGCTCTTCGCCTTCGCGGGCGCGGCCGCGGCCATGGTCGGCGGCCTGCACCCCGACCGGACCAGCACGATCCTCATCGCCGGCCTGGCGACGAGCGCCGTCGGGCTGGCCGCCGCCGCGGCCGGGGCGCAGCAGGCGCCGGGGTACCTGCCGTACGTCACCGCCGGCGTCGCCGTCTCCGCGACCGCGACCGCCGTGGTCGCCCTGTTCGTGCAGCGTGACGGCGCGATCGTCTACGCCGCCGCGGCGGCCCTGCTGGGCGTGCTCGCCGAGCTGCTGCGGGCGACCCGGTTCGAGCCCGGCGACGAGTACGAGCCGGTGCGCGGGTTCCGGCCGGACCGCGAGGGCGCGTTCTCCGGCCGCTGGCAGCGGCCCCGCATGCCGCGCAACTTCGCGCTCGGGGTGGCCATGGCCGCCGGGGTCCCGGCCGCCATCGTCGTCGTCTTCATCGCGCCGGCGGTGCTCGCGGCGCTCGCCGGCCCGTACCGCTGGGTCCTCCATCCCTGGACCGGCACCCCCGCGACCGCGTCCGACCTGGGCGACCTGAGCCGCTACGCGGGCAACAACACCCACGTCCTGGGCGCGTTCCTGCTCACCGTGGCCGGCGCGCTCATGGCGGTCGGGCTCGGCGGCAGCGGCCAGGCGGTCGCCAACCGGGCGGTGGCGATCGTCGTGCCGAGCGCGGCGCTCACCCTGCTCATCGCCCCGGCCGCGCTCTACGCGCCGTGGCCGGTGCAGCCCACGCTGGCCCTGCTGGTGGCCACGATCGCCGGCCTCGGCCTGGCGCTGACCGTGCCCCCGGACCGGGGCGGGCCGGACGCCACCCTGATGATCAACGCGCGGCGGCTGGTGTTCGCGATCGCGGTACTGGCGGCCGGCGCGGGCGGCGCCGGAAGCCTCGCGACGCGCTCGCAGACCCTGGCCTGGCTGGCCGGCTCGGTCGTGGTCGGCGCCGTCGGCGGCATCTGGGGCCGCACCGCGACGGCCCGCATGCTCGGCTGGCACGTGGCCGCGTCGACCGCGCAGGGCTTCGCGCTGGCCGCCGGGCTGGCGGCCGGCCTGAGCCTCAAGCAGTGCGCGTTCCCGCTGCTCATCATGGCGACGCTGCTGCTGGTGCTGGGCGCGGCGCTGCCCCGCCTGCGGCCTTCCCCGACCATCACCCGCGAGGCGATGACGGTCGAGGCCGCCGGGTACGCCGGCGCCGTCATCGCCGTGCTGCTCACCCTCGGCTCGCCGGCCCACACCGCGGCCGCCCTGACCGCCCTCGGCGCCGTCCTGGGCCTGTCCGCGGCCCGGAAGGGGCGCAGCGGCCGGCAGCGCACGATCCTCGTCGTCGCCGCGTCGGTCGCCGAGCTGCTGGCGATCTGGCTGCTGCTGGTGACGGTCAAGGTCGCCCTCCCCGAGGCGTACACCCTGCCGTTCGCCGCCCTCGCCCTGATCACCGGCCTGATCGAGATCCGCAACCGGCCGGAGCTGGGCAGCTGGCTCGCCTACGGCCCGGCGCTGGTCGCCGGCTTCGCACCCAGCCTGGTGATCGCGGTCATCGACACCGAGTCGCCGGAGCTGCGCCGCGTGCTGCTGATCCTGGCCGCGGTGATCACGGTGGCGATCGGCGCCGTCCGCCGGCAGAAGGCCCCGGTCGCGGTGGGCGCGGCGGTGACGGTCATCGCCACGATCAACGAGCTGGTGCGCATCGACCTGCCCTGGTGGATGCAGCTGCTGCTGTACACCGGCACCGGCATCCTGCTCATCAGCCTGGGCGCGACGTACGAGCAGCGCCGCCGCCTGGACCGCCTGCGCGGCGCCTACCGCGACATGCGCTGACGTCCGTCCATGATCGATGGAGCGTCCTGGCTGTCATGGCAGCCGGAACGCTCCATCGATCATGGCTACCGCGCCGCGCCGCGCCCCGGCGCCCGGCTGGCCGGGTCGTTCGCCCGCGAACGGCCCGGGGCGCGGGTCAACCTCGACCTGGCCGGCGACGACGAGATCCCGCAGCGGATCCGGGACGGCGCCAGCGAGGTCGGCCTGGTGTACCTCCCCGCCGCCCGGCCCGGCCTGACCGAGGTCGAGCTCGGCGTGCACGAGCTCGTGCTCGCCTACCCGCCGAGGACGACGCCGCCGCCCCGGATCCAGCTGCGGACCCTCAACGGCGCCACGCTGCTCGGCGTGCCCGAGGGCAGCGCGCCCCGGCTCGTCGTCGAGGCGGCCCTGCGCGCGGCCGGCGTGCGCACCCGCGTCGCCATCGAGGCCGGCCGCCGCGACCTGCTCGTCGAGCTGGTGCTCGCCGGGGCCGGCCCCGCCTTCCTCACCGACGCCGCCGCCCCGGCGGCCGCCGCGCGCGGCGCCGTCGTCCGCCGGCTCGACCCGCCCCTGCGCCTGCCGTACGGGCTCGTGCACCGCACCGCCGAACTGTCCACCGCCGCCGCCGCATTCGTGGAGCACGCGTTACGCAGCTGAACCGGGTCCAGAGCCGATCGGCCCCGGCCAAACCAGACGAAGGGGGAACCGCCGTGGACCTGCGCCGTCTCGAGCACTTCCTGGCCGTCGCCGACCACGGCACCGTGACGGCCGCCGCGCTCGCCCTGCACGTCGCCCAGCCCGCGCTGTCGCAGTCGATCAAGAGCCTCGAACGCGACCTGGGCGTCGAGCTGTTCGAGCGGCGCGGCCGGCGCCTCGCGCTCACGCCCGACGGCAAGGCGCTGCTCGACCCGGCCCGGCGGGTGCTGGCCGACCTGGCCGCGGCGAAGGCGGCGGTGACCGGCGTGATCGGGCTGACCGCCGGGCGGCTCGACGTGGCCGTGCACGACGGCCTCGCCGTGGGGCTCGCGGGCCCGCTCGCGGCGTTCCACCGCCGCCACTCGGCGGTCCCGGTCCGGGTGCACACCGCGCGCGACGAGGACGAGATCGTGCGGTACGTCGTCGACGGCCACTGCGAGCTGGGCCTGAGCTACCTGCCGGTGCGCCATCCCGGGCTGGCCGTGCGCGAGGTCGGCACGCAGGAGCTGCTGCTCGCGCTGCCGCCCGGGGGCGCCGAGGGGGACGAACCCCAGGTGCGCTGCGGGCATCCCGACGCGGTGGTACCGCTGGTGCTGGCCGGTGGCGGCGCCGCGCTCGTCTCCGCGCGCCAGGCGGTCGCGGCCGAGCGGGGCGGCGCGACGATCAAGCGGGATCGAAGCCGGCCGTTCGGCCTGCTGCACCGGCCGGGCCAGCTGTCCCCGGCCGCCCGCCGACTCACACGGATCGTCTATGGGCCCGATGGAATTCGGTCTTTGTCATCCTGAAGACCGCGCACTGTGATCGACCCGTGGCGAACGAGCGATCCAACCGGAAGTGGCACGCGCTGCTGGTCGTGCCCACCGTGGCGCCGTTGCTGGTGCCCCTCTACAACCGGGCCGACCCGACCCTCTGGGGCGTGCCGTTCTTCTACTGGTACCAGCTCGCGTGCGCGGTGCTGGCCATCGTCGTCATCTCCGTCGTGTACCTCGCGACCCGCAAGCCCGACGTGTGGCAGGTGCGCCGATGAGCGGCCGCGACGTCGAGATCGCCGTCTTCGCCGCGCTCATGGGGGCGATGATGCTGCTCGGGTTCGGCGCCGCCCGCTGGCGCCGGCCGCACAGCATCCACAGCCTGGAGGAGTGGGGCGTCGGCGGCCGGGCGTTCGGCAATTGGGTCACCTGGTTCCTGCTCGGCGGCAGCATGTACACGGCCTACACGTTCGTCGCCGTGCCCGCGCTGACCTACGGCATCGGCGCCGTGGGATTCTTCGCGGTACCGTTCGCGATCGCCACCACGCCCGTCGCCTTCGTGCTCAGCGCGCGCGCCTGGTCGGTGTCGCACCGGCACGGGTTCGTGACGCCGGGGGAGTTCGCCGGGGCCCGCTTCGGCTCGCCCGGCCTGGCCGCGCTGGTGGCGGTCACGGGCATCGTGGCGACCATGCCGTACGTGGCGGTGCAGCTGCTCTCGCTGCAGGCCGTGTTCAAGGTGCTCGGCGTCACCGGGGAGTGGCCGCTGCTCGTGGCGGTCGGGCTGGTGTCGGTGAGCACGTTCCGCTCCGGGCTGCGGGCGCCCGCGCTGCTGTCGATCGCCAAGGACGTGCTGCTCGTCTGGGTTGTCGTCTCCGGCGTGCTGGTGGTGGCGATGTCCGGCGGCTGGGGCGCCACGTTCCGGCAGGTGGCGGACCGGTTCGCGGCCACGCCGTCGCCGGCCGACGGGCTGCTGCTCGGCGAGCACGCCCAGGTGGGCTACCTGACGATGATCGTCGGGTCGGCGCTGTCGATGTTCGCCTACCCGCACGCGGTGGTGGCCATGATCGCCGCCCGCGACCGGGCGACCGTCCAGCGCAACACGGCGGCCCTGCCGATCTACTGCCTCGCGCTGGGCCTCATGGGCATGCTCGGCTACTTCGCCGCCGCCCACGGCGTGGTGCCGATCGGCGGCGACCTCAACACCGTCACGCCGCTGATGTTCCGCGACCTCTTCCCGTCCTGGTCGGCCGGCATCGCCTACGCGACGCTCGGGGTGGCCGCGCTCATCCCGGCGGCCGTCATGTCGATCGCCGCGGCCAACGCGTTCACCCGGTCGATCTACAAGCAGTACCTCAAGCCGTCGGCCAGCCCGTCCGACGAGGCCTGGGTGAGCCGCTGGGCGTCGCTCGCCGTGAAGTTCGGCGCGGTCGCCTGCATCCTGCTGCTCGACCCGGCGTACTCCGCCGAGCTGCAGCTCATCGGCGGCGTCGTCATCCTGCAGACCGCGCCCGCCGTCGTGTTCGGCCTCACCACCGGCTGGTTCCACCGCCGCGCGCTGATCGCCGGGCTGCTG
Organism: Dactylosporangium sucinum; assembly: GCF_014647515.1. GTDB lineage: Bacteria > Actinomycetota > Actinomycetes > Mycobacteriales > Micromonosporaceae > Dactylosporangium > Dactylosporangium sucinum. Next base: position 10,578 of record NZ_BMPI01000018.1, read on the forward strand.
GCCGGGCTGGCGGCCGGGGTGGCGCTGCTGTGGGACATCCCGCAGCTGTCCCCGACCGGCCAGGTCGTGAAGGCGCACTTCGGCGGGTCCAGCTGGCCCCTGGGCGACTCCGGGATCACGGTGTACGCCGGGCTCCTCGCCCTGCTGGTCAACCTCGTCGTCACCGTGGCGGGCACCGCGCTGCTCCGCCTCGCGGGCGTGCCCGGCGGCCGGGACCGCACCCAGCCCGAGGACTACCGGGCCGACGTCGACGACCCGATGGTGAAGCGGCTGGACGCCCTGCTCGACGGTCTCCCGCAGGGCGCCCACACGGCCCGCGGCCCGCGCTGACGAACGGCTGCGGCGGGCCGCCCTTCCGAGCGGCCCGCCGCGCGACGCTGCCTACCTGCCTACCGGCCCTGCAGCGACTTCACGTTGTCGCCGAAGGTCCAGCCCTTCGAGCCGTCCCAGTTGATGGACCAGGTCATCAGGCCCTTCAGCTGGCCGTTGAAGGAGTTGTACCCCTGGCTGACCAGCGACGGGGACATGTACCCGCCGCCGGCGCCGCTCTGCGCGGGCAGGCCGGGGACCTGCTTGTCGTACGGCACCCGGATCGTCGTGCCCTGGATGACCAGGCCGTTGTTCAGGCACTGGGTCTGGACCGTGAAGCCCTGGACGGTGCCGGCCGAGTACGAGTCACCCGAGCAGCCGTACATGCTGCCGTTGTAGTACTGCATGTTCAGCCACCAGAGCCGCCCGTTGTCGGCGTACTTCTTCACGATCGGCAGGTACGCGCCCCAGATCGAGCCGTAGGTGACGCTGCCGCCGGTCACGTAGGCCGTCTCCGGCGCCATCGTGAGGCCGAAGTTCGACGGCATCTGCGCGAGCACGCCGTCGATGATGCGGATCAGGTTGGCCTGCGACGCCGACAGCGTGTTGATGTTGCCCGACCCGGACAGCCCGGTCTCGATGTCGATGTCGATGCCGTCGAAGTTGTTGGCCTTGAGGATCGGCACGATCGTGGCGACGAACCGGTCCGCGACGGTGCTGGAGCTCAGGTCGATGCCCGCGGTCGCGCCGCCGATCGACATCAGCAGCGTGAGCCCGTTGGCCTTGGCCTGGCACATCTCGGCGGGCGTCGGCACCTTCACGCCGGCGTCCATGCCGTTCTCCCACAGCACGGTGCCGTCGGAGCGGATGACCGGGAACGCCAGGTTGATGACGTTGTACCCGTGCTGCGCCATGCGCGAGTCGGTGATCGGGATCCAGCCGAGGCCCGGGTGCACGCCGTTGGCGGCGCCGTCCCAGTTCTCCCAGTACCCCTGCAGCACCTTCGCGGCCGGCCGCGACTTCACGCCGCACGTCCCGCCGGTCGGCGAGGTCGTCGGCGAGCTGGACGGGCTACGGCTCGGGCTGGCCGACGCGCTCGGGCTCGGGCTCGCCGACGGCGAGGTGGTCCGGCTCGGGCTGGGCGACGGCGACGAGGTCCCGCCGGTGCAGGTGCCCAGGTCCTTCCACAGCGACGGCGTGGCCGCCGGGTTCCACCCGGCCCCGACGTACGCCGTGTGCGTGACGAGCGCCTGGTAGGTGTGCCCGTTGTAGGTCACCTGGGTGCCCGCCGTGTACGTGTTCCCTTCCGCCCAGGTGGGCGCCGTGCAGGCCGCGGCGGCGGCACTGCTGACGGCCTGCGCCTGGATGGTGGGCACGAGAACGAGCGCCGTCACGACGGTCAGCGCGGCCCCGGCCACCAGTGCGAATGTGCGACGCCGAGATCTCATGGGACCCCCAACACATCGATGGATCGATGGTTCGGGACGTTATCAGTTAACACTATTAAATGTAAGAGTCACCAACCTTAAACCGCGCTTGGCTCCGGTGATCATGCAAAAGCGCCACCCGGGTCGATGCGCTCGACGCGGGTGGCGCGCTGCCGGATCGGTCAGGTGCGGTTGGGCGGCGGGGCCGACCACGGTGAGGCCGGCGGGCCGAGCGGGTCGGCGTCCGGCTGCCCAGCGTTGCCCGAGTCGCTGCCCGGTTCGCTGCCCGGTTCGCTGCCCGAGTCGCCGCTCGGCTCGCTGGCCGGCTCGCTGCTGGACTCGCGGGCGGCTCGCTCGGCGGCCAGGCGGTCGAGCTCGGCCTGGGCGCCGGCCCGGCGCTCGGCCTCGCCGCGGGCGAAGGCGGCCCGGCGCTCGGCCTGCTCCTGGGCGGTGGGCCCGAGCCGCGTGGTGGCGTCGGGGTCGACGCTCGCGGGCGGGAAGCCCAGCTTGGCCGTCGCGTCGGGGTCCGCCGCGCCGCCGAGGCGGGTGGTCGCTTCGTCGGAGGGCGGCGGTACCACCGGGAACTGCCCCGTGCCGCTGGGCGCCGCATGCCGGGGCCGCGGGGTCGCCGGCGACTGGTGCCCGGGGTGGAACGCCTCGGTCTCCTCTTCGGCGCCGGCCCGCTTGACCGGCGTGAACCCGTCGAACGACGGCCCGTCCAGGATGGAGGTCTCGGCGGGCACGTTCTCCCGAGCGGCCCGCGAGGGCAGCCCGGCCGCCGTGGTGGCCGCGGTCGGCTCGTCGTCGGCGCCGCCGGCGGCGCTCGCGGCCCGCCCGATGACCTGCGTGGCCTCCTCGTCGTTGCCGTGCGCGGCCGCACGGCTGTACCCGGTGGCCCCCGGCGGCGGCGAGACGGGCGGCGTGGCAACAGGGGGCGTGGAAACAGGGGGCGTGGACACGGGCAGTGTGGAGACCGGCGGCGTCGACACGGGCGGCGTCGAGACCGGCGGTGCCGAAACCGGAGGCTTGGACACCGGCGGAGCCGCAACCGGCGGCGGCGAGACCGGCGGAGTGGCCACCGGCGGGCTGGCAACGGGCGGCGCGGCCGGCGGGCCGGCGACGGGCGGCGCCGCGACCGGTGGGCCGGCGACGGGCGGCGCCGCGACCGGTGGCGCCGGGACGGGCGGCGCGGTCACCGGCGGTGTTGCGACCGGCGGCGCCGACACGGGAGGTGGCGAAACCGGCCCGGCCGGCGCGGCGGCGGCCGGACCGGAGGTGCCGAGGGCCGCCAGCCGGGCGTCGATGGACGGGCGCCCACCGGCGGGCGGCTGCGGCTGCCCCGCGGAGGCCGCGGGCGGGTTGCCGGCGGCCGGCCCGGGAAGGTTCTGGGTCAGCCCGTCGTATCCGGATCCGGGACGCTTCGACTCCCCGATCGGCTCCGGCGTCAGCCAGGCCGGCTCACCCGGCGCCCCGGCCGGCCGCAACGGCGGCGCCGAGGAGGGCGGCGCGGACGAGGGCGGCGCCGCGGCCGGGAAGGCGTGGGGCTGCACGGGCGCGGGCGGCACCCCGGGAGGCGCCGGCGGGAACGGCCCGGGCTTGCCACCCGGCGGCCCCGACACCACGGGCGGCACCGGCGCGGGCGGCCCCGAGACGACCGGCGGCGGGAACGACCCGGCCGGCGGCCCCGAGACGGCGGCGGGCGGCCCGGAGACGACCGGCGGCGGGAACGACCCGGCCGGCGGACCCGACACCACCGGGGGCGGGAACGAGCCGGGCGGGCCCGAGGTCACCGGGGGCTGGAACGTTCTCGGCGCGGCCGGCGGCGGGGCCGAGGACGCCGACGGGACGTAGGGCGGCGGGGCCGACACCGGCTGCGTCTCGTCGGTGGGGCGGGCGGCGTACGCACCGGCGGTACCGAATGACGGCGCGGCGCTCGGGGAGCCCAGGACCGCCGTGGCGCCCAGGCCGGCCGGGGCCGCCGGTGCGGCAACGGGCGGGGGCAGGACCGACGTCGCCGCCGCGGCGCCCGCCGGGAACTCGGCCGTGTGGCTCGGCGGGCCGTACGGCGGGCGGGCGGCCACGGGCGGGGCGTTCTTCGGGCCCTGGCCCAGCGGGTACTCGTGGATGTCGACCGGTGCGCCCGGCTCCCCCGGCGGCAGCGCCACGACCTGGGGCCAGGCGCGCCAGCGCTTCACGCTCGCCGCGGCGACCAGCAGGGCGAAGCCGAGGACCGCCGTGGTGCCGTTGGCGATCGGCAGGCGGAGGTCGACCTTCAGGCCCGCGAGGTCCAGGTCGTCCGGCAGGCTGTTCATCGTCGACAGCGGGTCGATGAACAGGCTCACGTACGTGCCCAGGAGGGCCAGGCCGGCGACGATCGGGCCGACCGGGGAGATGCGGAGGGTGGCGATGAGGCCGATGAGCAGGCCCGCGCCGACCAGGTAAGCGGCCGGGACCAGCAGGTCGACCGAGTCGAACGCGCCGCGCGCGACCCACTTTGCCACTGTCTCCGTGGATTTCTGCTGCCCGATGGCGATCAGCAGCCACGCGATCGGGGCGATCAGCATCCCCGCGATCAGGCTTCCCACGTGTCGCATGGCTCGCACCGTACCGTTTTTGCCATGACCGAGCACACCGGCCGATCGCTCAGCCGTCCCACGGGTTACTCGCGCGTCACGTTGAGTCGGATCATGACGGCAGTCGACGTCAATCTGTACGGGACCGTGCACGGCGGCGTCATCATGAAGTTCGTCGACGACGTTGCGGGCGCGGCCGCCGCGCGGCACAGCGGCGGGACGGCCGTGACCGCCTCGATCGACGAGATCGTCTTCCTGGAGCCGTTGCGCGTCGGCGATCTCGTGCACGCGTTCGCACAGGTCAACTGGACCGGCCACACCTCGATGGAGGTCGGCGTGCGGCTGGTGGCCGAGCGCTGGGACGAGGTGTCCGAGGGCGCGCCGGTGGTGGTCGCGACGGCGTACCTCGTGTTCGTCGCCGTCGACGCCGAGGGCAAGCCGCGCCGCGTGCCGGCGGTCGTCCCAGACTCGCCCGAGAACGAGGGCCGGTGGCGAGAGGCGGAAATCCGACGCGAGCACCGTCTCGCCCGCCGGGAAGCGATCCAGGCCCATCGAACGCAGCGCAGCTAGCGATACCTGGGGAACGGAGGTGCGACCGTCGCGCTGTTCCGGCGACGGTCGCGCCGATCGCGGCGCCCTTGCGTCGATTGCCGCGTCGGACACCCGGCCGGCCCACATTGCAACAGGGCGCGGGGTAGGGGTGACCCACACTGAGCGATCGTTCGGGGGTGCAGGAAGATGTGTTCATGGCGAAGGAGCTGTGGCGACCCCCCGCAGACGTGCTCGACCGCTCCCGCATCGGAGCGTTCCTGCGCTGGCTGGAGGCGGAGCGTGGCCTGGACTTCGGCGGTGACTACCAGGCGCTGTGGCGCTGGTCGGTCGACGCGCCGGGCGAGTTCTGGCAGGCGGTCTGGGACCACTTCGGGGTCGTCGCGCAGAAGCCGCCGGCCGCCGCGCTGGCCGACGCGCGGATGCCCGGCGCCGACTGGTTCCCCGGCGCGCGGCTCAACTACGCCGAGAACGTCCTGCGCATGCCCGGCATCGCCGACGACGAGCCGGTCGTGCTCGCCCGCTCGCAGACCCGTGGCCCGGTCACGCTGACCGCCGCCGAGCTGCGCGAGCAGGTCCGCCGGGCGCGGGCCGGGCTGCGCCGGCTCGGGGTCGGGCCGGGCGACCGGGTGGCCGCCTACGCGCCGAACATCCCCGAGACGTTCGTCCTCATGCTCGCCACCGCCAGCCTGGGCGCGATCTTCTCCAGCTGCGCGCCGGAGTTCGGCACCCGCTCGGTGGTCGACCGCTGGCGGCAGATCGAGCCGAAGGTGCTGGTGGCCGTGGACGGGTACCGGTACGGGGACAAGCCCGTCGACCGCCGGGCCGAGGTCGCCGCGATCGTCGAGGCGCTGCCCTCCGTCGAGGCCCTGGTCACCATCCCGTACCTCCACGAGGAGGGCACCGGCTGGGCCGAGCTCACCGCCGGGACCGACGAGCCGCTGGCGTTCGAGCCGGTGCCGTTCGGGCACCCGCTGTACGTCCTCTACTCCTCCGGCACCACGGGGCTGCCGAAGCCGATCGTGCACGGGCACGGCGGCATCCTGCTGGAGCACCTCAAGATGCTCGCCCTGCACCACGACCTCGGCCCCGGCGACCGGTTCTTCTGGTTCACCACGACCGGCTGGATGATGTGGAACTACCTCGTCTCCGGCCCCGCCGTGGGCGCCGCGATCGTGCTCGTCGACGGCAACCCGGCGCACCCGGACCTCGGCTGGCTGTGGCGGGTCGCCGAGGAGACGGGGATGTCGTACTTCGGGACGTCCGCGCCGTTCCTGCTGTCCTGCCGGAAGGCGGGCGTCGTGCCGAAGGAGATCGCCGACCTGTCCGCGCTGCGCGGGGTCGGCTCGACCGGCGCGCCGCTGCCGCCGGAGGGCTTCGAGTGGGTCTACGAGGCGGTGTCGGACCGGGTCCTGCTGGCGTCGGCCTCCGGCGGTACCGACGTGTGCACCGCCTTCGTGGGCGGTGTCCCGCTGCTGCCGGTCCGGGCCGGCGAGATCGCCTGCCGGGCGCTCGGCGCGCGCGTCGAGGCGTTCGCCGCCGACGGCACGCCGGTCGTGGGGGAGCTGGGCGAGCTGGTCATCACCGCCCCGATGCCGAGCATGCCGGTCGGGTTCTGGGGCGACGCCGACGGCTCCCGCTACGCCGACGCCTACTTCTCGACGTACCCGGGCGTCTGGCGGCACGGCGACTGGATCACCATCGACGAGTCGGGCGCCTGCGTGATCACCGGCCGGTCCGACGCCACCCTCAACCGGGGCGGCGTGCGGCTCGGCACCAGCGAGTTCTACTCCGTGGTCGAGGGCCTCGACGACGTGGCCGACTCGGTGGTCGTGCACCTGGAGGACCCGCAGGGCGGCGCCGGCGAGCTGCTGCTGTTCGTGGTGCTGCGGCCGGGCGTGACGCTCGACGACGCCCTGCGCGGCGCGATCGCCCGCGAGCTGCGCACCGCGCTGTCCCCGCGGCACGTGCCCGACCAGGTCTTCCAGGTCGAGGCGGTGCCGCGCACGCTGTCCGGCAAGAAGCTCGAAGTGCCCGTCAAGCGCATCCTCACCGGCACCCCGGTCGACCAGGCCGCCGCGAAGGGCGCCCTGGCCAACCCGGAGTCGCTGCGGTACTTCGAGTCGATCCGCGCGTCCCGCTGAGCTAGACCGTCGGGCCGACGATCTGGGCGGCCTGCTCCGACTCGGCGCGGCCGGGCAGCTTGGCCAGGTCGGTGTGGGTGCTCAGGACCAGGCTGGCGCCGGCGGCGAGCGGGGCGAGCAGCCAGTCGACCGGCCAGGGGTACACGTCGGCGTCGATGAGCACCCGGCCGCCGTCGATGCCGAGCTCGGCGGCCCGGGCCGCGGCCCGCTCGAGGAGCGCGGCGTGGGTGAACGGCGTGCCGTCGGGGTCGACGAGCGCGACCGTGTCGTCGCCGACCGGGGCGCCCGGGAAGTGGTCGCCGTGCCGGCGCATGTCGGCCACGAAGTCGGTCCAGCCCGCGGGCACCTCGCGCAGCGGCATGCCCATCGGCGCGAGCCCGAGCACGAAGCGGTCCGGCGGCCCGGCCGGCACCCCGGCCTCGACCACGCTCAGCGACGCGAACTCGACGGCCGCGCCGGCGGCGGTCGGCTCGCCGTAGGCCACGGTGAGCCCGGCCGACCAGGCGCCCAGCAGCACCGCGGCGCTCTGCCAGTGCGGCGGCAGCCAGACGGTGGCCTGGTCGCCCGGGCCGAGGCCGCAGCCGTCCACGAGCAGGTTGGCCGTCTTCGCCACCCAGTTGGCGAGCGTCGCCCCGGACAGCTCGGCCCGCTCGCCGCTCGCGTCGTCGTAGAAGGTCACCAGCGGAAGTGACGGGTCACGGCCGACAATCGCCGCAAAGAGTGAAGGAACTGTATTCCCCATATGTCCGGAAAATCCCTTCCATAGCATCTCGGCATGCAACTCCGGGCAACGCGACGATACCGGCGCCACAAGCTGGTCGCCGTCGTCGCCTGCACCCTGACGCTCTTCGGTGCGGGCGCGGGCGGCGCGACGGCCGACCCGCCGTCACGGCCGGTCGCCCCGCCCGACCTCGCCGAACCGCTCGCCTGGGCCAACCCGGCCGCGCGGGCACCCGGCGGGGCCGGGGTGACGCCCCGGGTCACGCGCATCGCGCTCGGCGACTTCCATCGTCCAGCGGCCGGGGTCACCGCCCAGGGCGGGACGCTGAGTGACGTCCCGCTCGCCGAGGGGTACCGCCGCACCCGCCAGACCCGCACGCTCACCACGACCCGCGCGACCACCGGCCGGTTCAGCGCCGTCGGGATCACCTGGCGCGAGCCGGCGGGCGTCGGCGAGGTCAGCGTCGCCGTGCGCCACCACGTGCCGGGCGGCGCGTGGAGCGGCTGGCAGACGGTCGCCGCGGGCGAGAACGACCGCGACGCCGTCGAGCCGCCGGCCCCGGACGGCGGCGAGACCCGGCGCGGCGGCGCCGACCTGCTCTGGGTCGGGCCGAGCGACGGCGTGCAGGTGTCGGTGACCTCGGTCGGCGGCGCGGCGCCGCACGACGTCGCCGCCGACCTCATCGACCCCACCGACGTCCCCGGCGACGCGGTGCCGCCCCCGCCGCCGTCCACCGAGGCCGCACCGGTCGGGCTGCGGCCGTTCATGCCGCCGATCAACCGGCGGTCCGCCTGGGGCGCCAACGAGCAGCAGATGGACTGGCGGCCGCAGTACGCCCCCTACGTCAAGGCCGTCGCCGTCCATCACACCGCGACGTCCAACGCCTACAGCGAGTCCGACGTACCGAAGATCCTGCGCTCGATCTACCAGTTCCAGACGGTGAGCCGCGGCTGGGGCGACATCGGCTACAACGTGCTGGTCGACCGTTTCGGCCGGCTCTGGGAGGGGCGCACCGGCGGGCTGGCCCGGCCGGTCGTCGGCGCCCAGGCGGGCGGATTCAACACGGGTACCGCGGGCATCGCGATGATCGGCAACTACAGCGCCACCAGGGTGCCGGCGGCGGTCGTCGAGGCCACGTCGCAGTACGTCGCCTGGAAACTTTCACTCAGCCAGGCCATCGACCCACGCGGTACCGTCGCGCTCACCGGGGGCGGATCGACCTCGCGCTACCCGGTCGGCACCACGGTCACCGTCCCGCGGGTGTTCCCGCACCGGCAGACCAACCCCACCGAGTGCCCCGGCGACAAGGGCATGGAGGTGCTGCCGCAGATCCGCAACCGGGCCACCGAGCTGCTCGGCGACCTGGTCAAGCCGGACACCGTGCGCACGCTCATGGCCGCCTACCGGCCGGCCGACGGCACCGTGCGGCTGCAGGGCATCCCCGAGCCCATCTTCACCACCGGGCCGAACGAGATCGCGGTGCCGGCCGACTACAACGGCGACGGCAAGGTCGACGTGGCCACCTGGTCGCCGACCACCGGCAACTGGACGATGCAGCTCAGCGGCCAGGGGCGGGAGGTGGTGCAGTGGGGCCTGCCGGGTGACGTTCCGGCACCGGCCGACTACGACGGCGACGGCAAGGCCGAGCTCACGGTGTTCCGGCCGCCGACCGGGCACTGGTACATCAAGGGCGTCGGCGAGATCCAGCTCGGCGCGCCCGGGGACCAGCCCGTCCCCGGCGACTACACCGGCGACGGACGGGCCGAGCCGGCGATCTGGCGCCCGGCGACCAAGACCTGGGCGATCTACGCGCTGCGCGAGTTCCGCCTCGACGCCGAGCCCGGCGCCGTGGCCGTGCCCGCCGACTACGACGGCAACGGCACGCTGGACCCGGCCACCTGGTCGCCCACGACCCAGCAGTTCTCGGTGGAGGGCAGGGCGCCCGTCCGGCTGGGTGATCCGGGCGACACGCCGATCCCCGGCCAGTACGACGGCGACGGCCGCGCCGATCTGGCGGTCTTCCACGACGGACGGTTCGAGATCCGCGGCGTGGGCAGCTACGACGTGGGATCGCCCGGCGACGTTCCGATGCCGCTCGGCTGAATCCTGGGTGGAACTCGGCTCGCAGTCGCGTCGTGGACATCGATCACCGGGGGATCGGGCGTAGGCTTTGGGCCGGAACGTCACATCGAGTCGTCGAGTCCAGAAGGAGTCGCCAAGTGACCCCCGGCCGTCCGCCACGCGTGCTCGTCGACGCCACGAGTGTCCCAGCCGACCGAGGCGGGGTGGGGCGTTACGTTGACGGGCTGCTCGGCGCCCTGGGCAAGCTGGACTCCGACCTGACCGTCGTGTGCCAGCGGACCGACCAGGAGCGCTACGGGCGGCTGCTGCCCAACGCGCGGATCATGTCCGCGCCCGCCGCCGCGGCCCACCGCCCGGCCCGCCTCGCCTGGGAGCAGACCGGCCTGCCCATGCTGGCCCAGCAGGTCGGCGCGCAGGTGCTCCACTCGCCGTTCTACACGTGCCCGCTGCGGGCCGGCTGCCCGGTCACCGTGACCGTCCACGACGCCACGTTCTTCACCGAGCCGGAGCACTACGACAAGTCCCGGCGCACGTTCTTCCGCTCGGCGATCAAGACCTCGCTGCGCCGCGCCAGCCGGGTGATCGTGCCCAGCAAGGCGACCCGCGACGAGCTCATCCGGCTGCTCGACGCCGACCCGACCCGCATCGACGTCGCCTACCACGGCGTCGACTCCGAGGCCTTCCACGCGCCGAGCGACGACGAGAAGGCCCGCGTCCGGGCGCGGCTCGGCCTGGGCTCGACCTCCTACATCGCCTTCCTCGGCGCCAAGGAGCCCCGCAAGAACGTCCCCAGCCTGATCCGCGGCTGGATCTCCGCCGTCCGCGACCGCACCGACCCGCCGGCCCTGGTGGTCGCCGGCGGCCAGGGCCACGACGACGAGATCGACGGCGCGATCAGCGAGGTCCCCTCGCACCTGCGGCTGCTGCGTCCGGGGTATCTCCGGTACGCCGACCTCCCCGGCTTCCTCGGTGGGGCCACGGTGGCCGCCTACCCGTCGTTCGGCGAGGGCTTCGGGCTGCCGATCCTGGAGGCGATGGCCTGCGGGGCGCCGGTGCTCACCACCCCCCGGCTCTCCCTGCCGGAGGTCGGCGGCGACGCGGTCGCCTACACCGGCCCGAGCCCGGACGAGATCGCCCGCGACCTGGCGGCCCTGCTGGACGACACCGAGCGCCGCACGGCGCTGGCCAAGGCGGGTGCCGCGCGGGCCAAGGAGTTCACCTGGGAGTCCAGCGCCGAGGTCCACCTCGCCGCCTGGTCCCGAGCGGCCGGCCCGCGCTTCTAGGCCTGTTTCATATCTGGGCCCGCCGCAGCCCGGCCCCAGTGATGAAACCGGCCCCAGTGATGAAACAGGCCCCAGTGATGAAACAGGCCTCAGGGTGGTCTGCCTTCCGGGGGTTCTCGCCTTGCGCACACCCAGCGTCACCCTCTGAAACCGCTCCGGGCGATTTTCGTAATGGACACGACACCGCCGAGTTGTTGGAAGGTGCCCTCCGCTGGGCATGATGGGCCAGTGTTCTACGCGGTGATTCCTGCAGGCGGCAGTGGCACGCGGCTCTGGCCGCTGTCGCGAGCCGGTCATCCCAAGTTCCTCCACGCCCTGACGGGCACCCCGTTGTCGCTGCTCCAGGCGACGTACGGTCGACTGGAGGGCCTGGCGACGCCGGCGACCACGTTCGTGGTGACGGGGGTGGCCCATGCGGCGGCGGTGGCCCGCCAGCTGCCCGGCCTTCCCGAGCGCAACATCCTCGTCGAGCCCACCCCGCGCGACTCCTGCGCGGCGATCGGCCTGGCCGCGGCGGTCATCTCGCGCCGCGACCCGCGCGCCGTCATGGGTGCGTTCGCGGCAGACCAGCTCGTCCGTGACGTCCCGGCGTTCACCGAGACGCTGCGGCGCGCGATCCAGGGCGCCGAGGACGGCCTGCTGATGACGATCGGCATCACCCCGACGCACCCCGAGACCGGGTACGGCTACCTGCACGTGGGCGAGCCCACCGGCACCGTCGACGTGTGCAAGGTCGCCGAGTTCGCGGAGAAGCCGGCCCTGGACGTCGCGCGGCGCTACGTCGACTCGGGCGAGTACCTCTGGAACGCCGGCATGTTCGTCTGGCGCGTCGACGTCTTCCTCGACGAGCTCGCCCGCCAGCAGCCGTCCCTGCACGAGGGCCTGATGCGCATCGCCGAGGCCTGGCACACTCGGGAGCACGAGGAGGTCCTGGCCGAGCTGTGGCCGGGCCTGACCAAGATCTCGGTCGACTTCGGCGTCATGGAGGGCGCCGGCCGCGCCGGCCTCGTCGGCACCGTGCCCGGCAACTTCGGCTGGAACGACGTGGGAGACTTCCACACGCTGGGCGAGCTGCTGGAGACCGACACCGCGGGCAACGTGGTCGTCGACCTGGGCCTCGGCAACCTCGACAACCCTTCTCCGGGCAAGCCGACGGTCCTGATGCAGGACGCGGAGCGCGTCGTGGTCGTCCCGCACTCGGGCCGCCTGGTCGCCGCCATCGGCGTCAACGACCTGATCATCGTCGACACCCCGGACGCCCTGCTGGTCTGCCCGCGCAACAAGGCCCAGGACGTGAAGAAGCTCGTAGACTCCCTGAAGGCACGCGGTTCGATCGAGCTGCTGTAGCCGCTCGGCGCCCGGACGCGCGCCCGGCTGGACCCGTTTCACAGACGTTGGTCGATCTACCCTCAAGTTGATCACAAGAGCCGAGGGTAGATCGACCAACGTCTTTGCGAAGGGTACGCGGGCCGACCCCGGCACAGAGCGCCCGCGGCGCGGAGAGGTGCGCTCGTGCGACGCGCTCAGCGGGCGGGGTCCGCTCGGGCGGGCGCGTTCAGCGGCGGGGGTTTGCTCGGGCGGGCGCGCTCAGCGGCCGGGGTGCGCTCGATCCAGGCGCGCGCCAAGCGGTGAGGTGCGCTCCGGATCGGGCGTGGGACGGCGCGCGCAAGGCCGGTGCGGGCGGCCGCGGGCGTGAGCGGCCGGCGGTCGGGTGCGTTTGACCCAGGCCGGCGCGCAAAGGTCGGTGCGGCGGCGCCGGGCGCGAGCGGCCGGCGGTCAGGTGCGCTTGGCCCAGGCCAGCGCGGGTGCGACCAGCGGCTCGGTCGCTTCGGCCAGCGGCGTCGGCAGGGCGTCCGGCGTGAACCAGCCCAGCGCGCTCGACTCGGCGCTCACCTTCTCGACGGCGCCAGGTGGGGCGATCGCTGCATACCGGACGTCGTAGTGCAGCGACGAGCCACCCGAGCACTGGACGTGGTGGACGTCCAGTCCGATCGGGGCCTCGCTGAGGCGCAGGCCGGCGATGCCCGACTCCTCGGTCGCCTCGCGCAGGGCGGCGTCGGCCACGGAGCGGTCGCCGGGCTCGCAGTGGCCCCCGAGCTGCACCCAGCTCCTGATGCGGCCGTGCAGGCAGAGCAGGACCCGCTCGGCTGCGGCGTCGACGACCAGCGTGCTCGCCGTGACGTGGCCGCCGGGGTGCTCGCGCCATACCGTGGTGGCGTCGGAGCGGACGAATCCCAGGAATCGCTGCCGGGTGGACTCGGCCTCGGCCGTCGGCGCCGCCCAGCTCGTCAGCACCGCGAGTGCGTCATCGTGCAGGGTCATAGTGACGGCAGGCTACCGCGCCCGATGGCGAGCACGCCGAGTGGCACGCCGCCTTCGGGGACGTCGCCCGCCAGCCGCGGATCGCCCGGCGCGTCGAGCCAGACGGTCGCAAGGCCCTCAGCAGCCAGAACGGCCCGCAGTCGCTGCACCTCCATGCCGGCCCGGACGGCGCCGGCGAGGTCGCCGGCCGGCGCCCAGGCGACGACCGCCACCGCCGTGTGGTCCGGAACGATCACGCTCCGTGTCTGCGGGAACGGCAGCTCGGGCAGGTGCACCGGCCCCGGGTGGAACGCCGGCGCGTCGCCGACCTCGGCCGCCTGCCGCAGCCCGCGCGCGACCGCCTCGGCGGTGCCGAGCGAGAACAGGTCGGCGTCCGCCCCGCGGATCAGCTCGGCGGCGCCCGCCCCGTGCCCCTGGGCGCGGATCGGCAGCCCCCGGACCACCGCCACCGGCACCTGCGTGACCTTGCCCTTCACCAGGTCGGCCGCGGCCGCCAGCTCGTCGACGACGGCCATCTGGGTGAGCTGCAGCTCGTTGCCATACGCATCGAGGCGGCCCCGGTAGTCCGTCAGCGCGTCGATGCCGGCCGCGCCGATCGCCACGTCGGTGAGGCCCAGCCGCCACGGTCGGCCCATCGTGTCGGTGACCACGACCGCCACGTCGACCCCGAACCGCTCCCGGAACTCGTCCCGCAACCACCGCGCCGACGCGTCCGGATCCTTGGGCAGCAGGACCAGCCGCGCCGGGTCGACGTTGGACGCGTCGATGCCCGCGGCCGCCAGCACGAACCCGTGGTGCGTCTGCACGATCCGCGTCGCCCCGCGCCGCGCGACCACCCGCGAGGTCTCGGCCCGCAGCACCGCCTCGCGGGCCGCCTCCCGCGCCGGCTCGTCGAGCGGGATCTCGACCAGCTGGCCCTCGGCCTTGCTGACCACCTTGCTGGTGACCAGGAGGACGTCCCCCGACACGATCCAGGGCGCCGCCGCCCGGATCAGCCCGGCCAGGTCGTCGCCGGGCCGCACGTCCCCGATCCCGGTGACGGGCAGCACCTCGAGCCCACCGGAAGCGGTCACCGGCTCGGGCGTCGCGGCCGCGCCGTCCGCGGCGGCGGGGCTCACGCCACACCGGCCAGGGTCAGGGCCTCGCGCACCATGGCGGCGGTGGTGGCCTCGTCGGTCATCCAGAGCGGGACGGCGCGCACCTCGACGCCGGGGACGGCCGCGCCCGCGTCGGTCGAGTCGACCAGCCAGCCGTCGAGGACGCCGCCCGCCGAGCGGGCGCCGAGCAGGGCGCCGACGCCGGCCGCGGTGCACTCCACGCCCATGACGGCCAGGCATTTGTCGGCCATGCCGCGCACCGGGGCCGTGCCGATGATGGGGGAGAGGCCGACCACCGGGGCCCGGCCGGTGGCCACCGCCTCGCGGAGGGCGGGGACGGCAAGGACCGGGGCGATGCTGACGACCGGGTTGCTCGGCGCCAGCAGCACCACGTCCGCGGCCGCCAGCGCGTCGAGCACGCCCGCCGCCGGCTTGGCGGTCTCGGCGCCCACGAACACGAAGCGCTGGGTCGGCAGCTCCGCACGGTAGCGGATCCACCACTCCTGGAAGTGGATCGCGCGGGTCGCGCCGTCGAGCTCGGCCACGGCGTGGGTCTCGACGCGGTCGTCGCTCGCGGGCAGGACGCGGATGCCCGGCTGCCAGCGTGCGTTCAGCGCCTCGGTGACGGCGGACAGCGGATAGCCGGCGTCGAGCATGCGGGTGCGGACCAGGTGGGTCGCGATGTCCTTGTCGCCGAGGCCGAACCAGGTGGGCTCGGCGCCGTAGGCCGCCAGCTCCTCCTTGACCGTCCAGGACTCGCCGGCGCGGCCCCAGCCACGCTCGGGATCGGCGCCGCCGCCCAGCGTATACATCACGCTGTCGAGGTCGGGGCAGATGCGCAGGCCGTGCAGCGTGACGTCGTCGCCGACGTTGACGACCGCCGTGACCTCGGCGCCAAGCTCCCGGGCCACCGCCCGGACACCGAGAAGAAAACGTGCGCCGCCGATGCCGCCGGCCAGAACCACGATCCGCATGCCGTCAATCCTGCCCCACCTGTACGACACTTTCCCCTGGGTCGCCCGGGTGTTCCTGCGCACGCGAGATTCGGTCGCAGGGACTAGGCTGCTGGCGACCTGTTGCGTTCCATGCGTGTCATTTCGGGAGAGCCAGTGAGCACCCAGCCACCCGACCCGACGTCGACCGGGGGGTTCGCGCCCCAGCCGGGCGCCACGCCGTATGCGGCGCAGCCCCAGGCCCAGCCGGCCCAGCCCGCCCAAGCCCAGCCGGCCTACGCCCAGGCCCAGCCGGCGCAGGCCCAGCCGGCCTACGCGCACGTCCAGCCGGCGCAGGCCCAGCAGGCATACGGCCACGCCCAGCCGGGCCAGCAGCCGACGTCGGCCCAGCCGGCCTACGGCCAGGCGCAGCCCGGCCAGCCGCAGGTCCAGCCTCAGCCGACGATGACCGCGGCTGGCGAGCCGAAGCCGGCCCGCCAGTTCACCGCGCCCTACCGTGAGCTCGCCGCCCTGGTGCTGCTCGGCGTCGGCGCGCTGTTCCTGCTGGTCGGGCTCATCCGGCTGCTGACCTCGTTCACGCAGGACTTCCTGCTCAACGCGGGCGGCTCGTTCGGCACCTTCGTGTCGCTGGAGACCGTGGCCCTGCCGATCATCGCGGTGCTGCTCGCCACGCACATCGAGCCGGCCGTCTCGCGGGCGCGCGTCGTCGTGCTGGGTGCCCTGATCGAGTATGCGGTGTCGGCCCTGTTCGGCGTCGTGCTGATCCTGGCCAGCCTCATCGGCGACCTGCAGACCGACGGCGTGTCGTTCGGCTTCGTGCTGGCCAGCTTCCTGGGCCGGCTGGGGATGATGGGCCTGCTCGGCCTCGCGCTGTTCCTGGTCATCCGGATCTACCTGGGCGCCTACGCGCCCGCGAAGCCGGTCCAGTACGCATATCCGTACGGCCAGCCCGGCTACCCCTACGGCCAGCAGACCGGCGCCTTCCAGCAGCCCGGCTACGCGGCCGCGCAGACGACCGTCGTCCCGCAGGCGTACCAGCCGCAGCCGGGCCAGGCGGGTTACCCGCAGCAGCAGACGGCGACCGGTGGCTGGGCCAACCCCGCGACCGCCTACCCGGCGCAGCAGGCCCAGCCGACGTCGACCGGCGCGCCGGCCTTCAGCGCGCCGATCTCGGGCGTCCCGGCGCCCGCGCAGCCCACGTCGACGGGCGCCCCGGCGTATACGGCGCCGGCGGCCACCGCGCCGAGCTTCGGCGCCCCGCCGGCCCCCGCGCCGCAGGCCGGGGCCGAGCCAAGCTCGGCGCCCCCGCTGAGCTCGCCGTTCGCGTCGTACACGGCGCCCGCGACGAGCGCCGACGAGCCGGTGTCCGCGTCGCCGGCCGACACCGCCCCGTCGACCCCGCCGCACGGCTTCGCCGCCGCCGGCTGGCCGGGCGGCACCTCCACGCACCCGGCGCCGGCGGAGGCCGCCGAGGGCGAGGCCGCCTCGCCGTTCGGCAAGACGGGCGCCTTCCCGGAGACCGGGCCCAAGGCCGGCGAGCCGACCGCCGCTGTCGCAGCGACCGAGGCCGGTCCCGATGCCGCTGCGGCGTTCAACCCGCAGCCCGCGGCCGGCCCCGACGCGACCGCGGCGTTCAGCCCGCAGGCGGCGCAGCCCGCGGCCGATCCCGATGCCACCGCGGCGTTCAACCCGCAGCCCGCGGCCGGCCCCGACGCGACCGCGGCGTTCAGCCCGCAGGCGGCGCAGCCCGCGGCCGATCCCGATGCCACCGCGGCGTTCAACCCGCAGCCCGAGGCCGGCCCCGACGCGACCGCGGCGTTCAGCCCGCAGGCGGCGCAGCCCGCGGCCGATCCCGACGCGACCGCGGCGTTCAGCCCGCAGGCGGCGCAGCCCGCGGCCGATCCCGACGCGACCGCGGCGTTCAACCCGCAGCAGGCCCAGCCCGCGGCCGACCCCGACGCCACCGCCAAGTTCGAGGCCCCGGCCCAGGCCGCACCGAGGCCGGCCGAGGACGGCGACGACACCCAGCGCACCCAGGTCATCCCGCCGCGCGACTGAGACGGCCGGCCGGTTTGCCGCCGGGTGGGGGAGCCCGCCCGGCGGCAACAGGGAGTAAGTCACATCCGAGGTGCGCGTTGATCCGTCCGGCGGCGGCATACGCTGCAAGGCGTGACGTCTCCAGCCAGTAGTACCGAGGGCAACGCGATGCGGCGGGCCCTGCGCCGAGCGGCCGACGGTCGCCCGCTCGACGTGACCGAGGCGGCCGTCCTGCTCACCGCCCGCGGCCAGGCGCTCGACGACCTGCTGGCGATCGCCGGCCAGGTGCGCGACGCGGGCCTGGCCGACGCGGGACGCCCGGGTGTGGTGACCTACTCCAGGAAGGTCTTCATCCCGCTCACCCGCCTGTGCCGGGACCGCTGCCACTACTGCACGTTCGCGACGGTGCCGCACCGGCTGCCGAGCGAGTACCTGGAGATCGACGAGGTCCTGGAGATCGCCCGCGAGGGCGCCAAGCAGGGCTGCAAGGAAGCCCTCTTCACCCTCGGCGACCGCCCCGAGGAGCGCTGGCCCCAGGCCAAGCGCTGGCTCGACGAGCGTGGCTACGACTCCACCCTCGACTACCTGCGGGCCTGCGCGGTGGCGGTGCTGGAGGAGACCGGCCTGCTGCCCCACCTCAACCCGGGCGTGCTGTCCTGGGCCGAGCTGCAGCGGCTCAAGCCGGTCGCGCCGAGCATGGGCATGATGCTGGAGACGACCGCGACCCGCCTGTGGTCCGAGCCCGGCGGCCCGCACTACGGCTCGCCGGACAAGGAGCCCGCCGTCCGCCTGCGGGTGCTGGACGACGCCGGCCGGGTCGGCGTGCCGTTCACGACCGGCATCCTCATCGGCATCGGCGAGACGCTCGACGAACGGGCGGAGTCGCTGTTCGCGATCCGCCGGACGATGCGGGAGTACGGCCACGTCCAGGAGGTCATCGTCCAGAACTTCCGCGCCAAGCCGGACACGGCGATGCGCGGGATGCCCGACGCGGAGCTCCAGGACCTGGCGGCGACGATCGCGGTCGCCCGGCTGGTGCTCGGCCCGAAGGCGCGGATCCAGGCGCCGCCGAACCTCATCGACCAGGAGTACAACCTCCTCCTCCGCGCCGGCATCGACGACTGGGGCGGCGTCTCGCCGGTCACGCCCGACCACGTCAACCCGGAGCGTCCGTGGCCGGCCATCGACGAGCTCGCCCGGCGCAGCGCCGAGGCCGGCTTCACGCTGAAGGAGCGGCTCACGATCTACCCGGAGTACGCCCGGCGTGGCGTCCCGTGGATCGACGCCCGGCTGGCCGGCCACGTGGCCGCCCTCATGGACCCGGAGACGGGCCTGGCGGACGAGGAGCGGATGCCGCAGGGCCTGCCGTGGCAGGAGCCCGACGGCGGCTACGCCGACAGCGGCCGCACCGACCTGCACACGGCGATCGACACCGAGGGCCGCGCGGAGGACCGCCGCGGCGACTTCGACACGGTGTACGGCGACTGGCAGGAGGTCGCGAAACGCGTCTCGACGACGAAGGGGGAGCGCCTCGACCGCGACGTCCACAGTGGACTGAAGCGGGCCGAGGAGGACCCCGGCAGCCTCCTGGAGCGGCAGCACGAGCAGGAGGCGCTCGCGCTGTTCAATGTGGACGGTCCCGGCCTGGAGGCGCTGACCCGGATCGCCGACGACCTGCGCCGCCAGGCGGTCGGCGACGACATCACCTACGTCGTCAACCGGAACATCAACTTCTCCAACGTCTGCTACGTCGGCTGCCGGTTCTGCGCGTTCGCCCAGCGGGAGCGCGATGCCGACGCCTACCGCCTGTCCTACGAGCAGGTGGCCGACCGCGCCGAGGAGGCCTGGCAGGCCGGCGCGACCGAGGTCTGCATGCAGGGCGGCATCGACCCGAAGCTGCCCGTCACCGCCTACGCCGACCTGGTCCGCGCGGTGAAGGCCCGGGTCCCCGGCATGCACGTGCACGCGTTCAGCCCGATGGAGGTGGTGACCGCCGCGTCGAAGGCCGGCGTGCCGATCCGCGACTGGCTGGCGCAGCTCAAGGAGGCCGGGCTCGACACGATCCCCGGCACCGCCGCCGAGATCCTCGACGACGAGGTCCGCTGGGTGCTCACCAAGGGCAAGCTGCCCACGTCGGCCTGGGTCGAGGTGGTGACCACGGCGCACGAGCTGGGCATCCGGTCGAGCTCGACGATGATGTACGGCCACGTCGACCACCCCGGCCACTGGCTCGGCCACTTCCGGGTGCTCGCCGGCATCCAGGACCGCACCGGCGGCTTCACCGAGTTCGTGGCGCTCCCGTTCGTGCACCACAGCGCGCCCATCTACCTCGCCGGCATCGCGCGGCCGGGCCCGACGTGGCGGGACAACCGGGCCGTGCACGCGATGGCCCGCATCCTGCTGCACGGCCGGATCGACAACATCCAGTGCTCCTGGGTGAAACTGGGCGACGAGGGCACCGTGGCGATGCTCCAGGGCGGCGCCAACGACCTCGGCGGCACGCTCATGGAGGAGACCATCTCCCGGATGGCCGGCTCCGAGCACGGCTCGGCCCGCACCACCGCCGAGCTGGAGGCGATCGGCACCGCGGCCGGCCGCCCGGTCCGCCGCCGCACGACCGTCTACGACAAGGTGGAGGCCTAAAGCGTCGTCGGCACCATCGCGATCGCCGCGACGATCCCGCCCAGCAGGAGCAGCATCAGCAGCCGCCGCCCGGGGATCAGCAGCGCGAGCAGGAGCGCACCACCCGCGATCCGCAGCGGGTGGGTGCGCACCTGCACGACCGGCCAGCCGACGTTCGGCAGCACCAGCCGCACCGGCCCGACGAGCTCGGCGCGCTCGACCGCGGCCGGGTCGGGCTGCGCGCCGGCGTCGGCCTTGAGCGTCAGCCGGCCGTCGGCGGCCTGGCCCACCACCCGGTGCGTCACCGGGCCCCGCGAGTCGGTGTAGACGACGACCTCGTAGTTGGCGACCGTCTGCGCCCGGGGATCGACGAACACCAGGTCGCCCGCGTGCATGCCGGGCGCCATCGCCTCCGACGTCACCACGTAGGGCCGCCAGCCGAGACCGGCGACGCCCACGGAGAAGAGGACGGTGGACAGGGCCACACCCAGCAGCAGCCGGTGGATCACGGCCGCCCGTTCGGCCGCCGCGGGCCCGGGTTGAGCAAACTTCTGGACCGGTTTCGGCGCGTCCGGCGTGTCGCCCGTTACCTCCGGCGGGGCTGCGTCGGTATGGGTACGGCACGGGGTGCAGGCGATCGCCCAAGCGGGCCTATTTAGCAGGTTCGGCTTGACGACGCACGCATTACACGCGTGTAATTTCACGGGGGATGTTCGCAGGGTGGGCTCCAGTTAGCCACCAAGCGGACATAAGGAACACCGCGCCGAGGTACAGCAACCTTGTAGGACATGCGCCTTCCGCGTGGGGGGTTGCGCCGGCATTGTCGCCGGTGCGCAAGAAGGAGGCACGCTGATGGACGGCCGACCAGTCGTGGCCGACCTGCTGGGTAACGCTCCGGAGTGGCAAGAACGCGCTCTGTGCTCGCAGACCGACCCGGAGGCATTCTTTCCGGAGAAGGGTGGGTCCACGCGCGAGGCCAAGCGCATCTGCTCGCGCTGCGAGGTGCGGGCCGACTGCCTGGAGTACGCGCTGGGGCACGACGAGCGCTTCGGGATTTGGGGCGGGCTCTCCGAGCGGGAGCGCCGGAAGCTCAAACGACGCGCTGCCTAGCAGATCGTGAATGCAAGAAAAGGGCGCCGGCGCTGCCGGCGCCCTTTTCCGTTACGCATCGGGCGGAATCACCCGAAGGTGCCCACGCCGGCCGAGCGGAGGCTGCTGGTCGGCGTCCTCCCGGTCCCGGCGCGGGGCCGGCCGGGCCGCCTCGCGGACCGCCTCGGCGAGCGCGACGAGGTCGTCGTTGGTGGGCGGGGGCGGACCGTACTCGCCCTCGTGGCGGACCAGGTCCCAGCCGCGTGGCGCGGTGAGGCCGCGGGCATGGGACTCGCACAGGTCGTACGAGTGGGGCTCGGCGAACGCGGCCAGCGGGCCGACGACCGCGGTCGATTCGGCATAAACGTACGTCAACGTCGCAACGGGCTGTCGGGGGCAACCGTTGCGCGAGCATCGACGTGGGGTCCTCACGGCCGAACGGTATCGCTCCGCGGGGCTCCGCCCAACCCCGTAGCCTCGCGACACGCCGCAGTGACCCGGGCGACACGCCCGCTCGGGCGATGGGGCCGCGGGCAGTACGCTGGCTATGTGGCGAGCCCAGACCGACGACGCAGCGGACCGGGGCGGCGCGGCCGCGACCGGCATGGCCGGGGGCTGCGCGGCCGGCTCGTGCCCGCGTCCCTGCCGATGTCGCGCACCCGGGCGGAGATGTTCGACGACCTGGTCCTCGACTCGGTCGAGCAGCTGGAGCAGCGGTATGCCCAGGAGCTCGCCGGGGTCGAGTTCGCCGTCGAGGACGTGCCGCCGGAGCTCAACGTCTACGACTCCGACGTGCTGGAGGACGGTGAGGTGCCGCTGGCCCGGCTGCTGCCCGGCCGGCCCGGGCGCCACGGCGTGCCGCCGCGCATCGTGCTGTACCGCCGGCCCCTGGAGTTCCGCGCCGCCGACCACGACGACCTGGCCGACCTGGTCCACGACGTGATCATCGAGCAGGTCGCCAACCTGCTCGGCATGTCACCGGAGGACCTGGAGGGCTGATCAGGCCCCCAGGAGGCGGGCCATCAGCGCGGCCCGCCGCGACGGGCGGCCCGAGCGGGCCTCGGCCGCGTCGGCGCTCGTCATCATCCGCAGGCTCGCGTTCACGCCCAGCCAGCGCAGCGGCTCCGGCTCCCAGCGGGGCGAACGGTGCCCGACCCACGGCAGCGCCGTCAGCTCCGACGACACCCCGCGGACCAGGTCCGCGAGGGTCCGGCCGGCCAGGTTCGAGGTGCCGACCCCGTCGCCGACGTACCCGCCCGCCCAGGCCAGCCCCGTCGCCGGGTCGAGGCCGACGGAGGCCATCCAGTCGCGGGCGATGCCGAGCGGCCCGCCCCAGGCGTGCGCGATCCGGGCGTCCCCGAGCGCCGGGAACAGGTCGAGCAGCACCCGGTGCAGCTCGGCGAAGACCCGCGGCTCCCGGTCGAAGGAGGGCTCGACCGCCGAGCCGAAGTGGTACGGCGCGCCCCGGCCGCCGAACGCCAGCCGGTCGTCGGCCGTCCGCTGGCCGTAGATGATGAGGTGCCGGTGGTCGGAGAACGTCTCGCGGGCGGCCAGGCCGGCCGTCGCCCAGAACGTCTCCGGGAGCGGCTCGGTGGCGACCATGAGCGAGTACACCGGCGCGATCGTCCGGCGCAGCCCCGGCAGCCGGGGCGTGAACCCCTCCGTCGCCCGCACCACGATCGGTGCCCGGACCGTGCCGAAGGGCGTCTCGACCCGGCCGGCGGCGACGGCCGTGGCCGGCGTCCGCTCGTGGATGCGCACCCCGCGGCGCTCGGCGGCGGCCGCCAGCCCGCGCACCAGCTTCGCCGGCTGGATCGCCGCGCAGTGCGGCGTGTAGGTGCCGCCCAGCACGCCGGTCGCGCCGACCCGCTCGGTCGCCTCGGCCGCCGACAGCAGGTCGAGGTGGATCCCGAACCCGGCGGCCTCCTCCGCCTCGTGCCGCGCGCGTTCCAGCTGTACCGCATTGCGCGCCAGCACGACCGTGCCGCCCTTGGCGTAGTCGCAGTCGATGCCCTCCTCGGCGGCGACCCGCCCGACCTCGTCCACAGTGGACTCCATCGCGGCGTTGAGGGCGAGCGCGGCGTCCCGCCCGTAGGCGCGGGCCAGCGCCGCGACGGACTTCGGGAACAGCGCCGAGCACCAGCCGCCGTTGCGGCCGCTGGCGCCGAACCCGGCGGTCTCCGCCTCCAGCACCACGACCCGCAGCGACGGGTCCGCGCGGGCCAGGTAGTAGGCGGTCCACAGTCCGGTGTAACCGGCGCCGACGATCGCCACGTCGGCCTCGGCCGACCCGGCCAGCGCCGCCCGCGGCCCCGCCTCCGGAAGGACCGACATCCAAAAGCTCATGCGTCCTCCGCTTCGCTCCGGCCGGCTGAGTACCCGCTACGCTCCGGACCGCTCACGACGACTCCGTGAGTGCACCGCGCACCAGCTCGAACGGCACTACCCCGGTCGGCGGGTCCCAACCGGAATCCTCCGGCGACGAGTCGGGCGGGCCGGCGCTGACCTTCACCGACCACTCGTCGAGCGGCAGCGACAGCACCAGCGTGGCCGCCAGCTCCTTCGTGGACGGCGGGCGAACCACGTCCCACCGCCCCGGCACGATGCGTTCGCTGATCGCCCGCAGCGCCGGCAGCTTGTCGGGGACCACCGCGCAGCGGCCGAGCACCATCGCCGACCGGTAGTGCATCGACGTCTCGAACGCGCTGCGCGCCAGCACCAGGCCGTCGAGGTGCGTCACCGTGAAGCAGCACGGCACCCCGAGCGCCAGCGTCCGGAAGAGCCGGCTGCCGGTGGAGCCGTGGAACAGCACGGCGTCGCCGGAGCGGCCGTAGGCGACCGGGACCGCGTACGGCTGTCCATCGTGGACGAACGCCACGTGCCCGGCGACGCCGGCGTCGAGCACCTCCCGCAGCACCGCGGGGTCGGTGACCGCCAGCTCGGGCAGCCGGCGGATGCGCGTGCGGCTTACAGGCGCGTCCATGCCTCGGTCAGCACCGCGCGCAGGATCTGCTCGATCTCGGCGAACTGGGTCTCGTCGCAGATCAGCGGCGGGGCCAGCTGGATCACCGGGTCGCCCCGGTCGTCGGCCCGGCAGTACAGGCCGGCGTCGAACAGCGCCTTCGACAGGAAGCCGCGCAGCAGCGCCTCGGACTCGACGTCGTTGAACGTCTCCTTGGTCGCCTTGTCCTTCACCAGCTCGATGCCGAAGAAGTAGCCGTCGCCCCGGACGTCGCCGACGATCGGCAGGTCGTAGAGGCGCTCGAGGTACGACCGGAACAGCGACGAGTTCCTGCGCACGTGCTCGTTGAGGCCCTCACGCTCGAAGATGTCGAGGTTGGCCAGCGCCACCGCCGAGCCGACCGGGTGGCCGCCGTAGGTGATGCCGTGCGCGAACCAGTTCGTGCCGCCGAGGAACGGCTCGGCGAGCTTCTCCGACGCGAGCATCGCGCCGAGCGGCACGTAGCCCGACGTGAGTCCCTTCGCGACGGTGATGATGTCCGGCTGGTACCCGTACCGCTTCGCCCCGAAGTACTCACCCAACCGGCCGAACGCGCAGATCACCTCGTCGGAGACGAGCAGCACGTCGTACCGGTCGCAGATCTCCCGGACCCGCTGGAAGTACCCGGGCGGGGGCGGGAAGCAGCCGCCCGCGTTCTGCACCGGCTCCAGGTAGACGGCGGCGACCGTGTCCGGGCCCTCGAACTCGATGGCCTCGGCGATCCGGTCGGCGGCCCAGACGCCGAACTGCTCCGGCGTCATCGACTCGTCGGGGCGCCGGTAGTAGTTGGTGTTCGGCACCCGGAACGCGCCGGGGACGAGCGGCTCGAAGTCCTGCTTCAGCACCGGGATGCCGGTGATCGACAGGGCGCCCATCGACGTGCCGTGGTAGGCGATCGAGCGGGACAGCACCTTGGTCTTCAGCGGCTTGCCGGTGCGCTTGAAGTACGAGCGGGCGAGCTTCCACGCGCTCTCCACCGCCTCCGAACCGCCGGTGGTGAAGAAGACCCGGTTGAGGTCGCCCGGGGTGAGGTCGGCCAGCCGGTCGGCCAGCTCGATCGCCTTCGGGTGCGCGTACGACCAGAGCGGGAAGTAGGCGAGCTCGGAGGCCTGCTTGGCCGCGGCGTCGGCGAGCTCGTGCCGGCCGTGGCCGGTCTGCACCACGAACAGGCCGGCCAGCCCGTCGAGGTACCGCTTGCCGTTGCTGTCGTAGATGTAGGGCCCGTCGCCCCGCACGATGACCGGCACCGGCGCGTCCCGGTAGGCCGACAGGCGGGTGAAGTGCATCCAGAGGTGGTCGCGAGCAGCGTCGTCGAGCTGCTGGTCGTTCATCGGGTCCCCCACGCATAGGTCTGCTTGGCGAGCTTGAGATAGACGAAGGTCTCCGTGGCGGTCACGCCAGGGATGCTCCGGATCGTGTCGTTGAGAAGGTCGAGGAGGTGCTCGTCGTCAGTGCACACCATCTCGGCGAGCAGGTCGTAGCCCCCGGCGCAAATCACCACGTAGTCGATCTCGGGCACCGCGGCCAGGGACTTCGCGACCGGCCGCAGATCACCCTCGACCTTGATCCCGACCATCACCTGCCGCGCGAAGCCCAGCGTCAGGGGATCGGTGACCGCCACGATCTGCATGACACCGGTGTCGAGCAGCCGCTGCACGCGCTGGCGCACCGCGGCCTCGGAGAGGCCGACGACCTTGGCCAGCGCGGCGTAGGACATCCGGCCGTCACGCTGCAGCTGCTCGATGATGCGCTTGTTGACGTCGTCGAGGACGGGGTCGGTCACATGTGGATTCTTGCCCAAGACCCGGGGGTTGGCAACTAATTCCATGGCTGGTCAACGACAGATCTGCGGAATCGTTAGGGTGCTGAGGGCCGGTTTTCCGTGCCAGACTGGCCGGGCCTGTTTCGGCGAGGTGACAGCCGTAACCCCTCCTTGATCACTCAGCGCTTTTCGTTGTGCGGCTCGATCGTGACAACGGAATCCCTTGTGAGCGATGGCACCTCGTGTCAGGATCAGTCGTCGGTTCACCGCCCCCCAGAAGTGTGCGCCGGCATCGAGATCCATAGGAGTCCCCGTGCCAAACCCCTCCCGCCCGCTCTCCCCAGAAGCGGCCGCGATCCTGAATGCCACCGGACTCTCGCGCCGCACGCTGATGCGCGGCATCCTGGCCGGTGGCGCCTTCATGGCGGCCGGCGGCGCACTCGCGGCCTGTGGCACCGCACCGGCGAAGAAGCCCGACGCCAGCAGCAGCCCCGCGTGCAGCGCGGCCGACGTCTCCGCGACCGAGAAGAAGCTCAACTGGTCCAACTGGCCGCTCTACATCGACGTCGATGAGAACGACGAGAAGAAGCGCCCGTCGATCGACGGCTTCACCGCGAAGACCGGCATCGCCGTCACGTACACCGAGGACATCAACGACAACAACGAGTTCTTCGGCAAGGTCCGCAACCAGCTGCAGGCCTGCCAGTCGATCGACCGTGACGTCATGGTCCTCACCGACTGGATGGCCTCGCGCGTCGTCGGCCTCGGCTGGACCCAGCAGTTCGACCCGGGCAAGACCCCGAACTTCACCAAGAACGTCCTCGCCTCGCTGCGCAACCGGCCGTGGGACAAGGACATGAACCACGCGGCGCCCTGGCAGTCGGGCCTCACCGGCCTGGCCTACAACGCCAAGGTGACCAAGGAGATCCGCACCCTCGACGAGCTGCTGACCCGCCCCGACCTCAAGGGCAAGGTCGCGGTGCTCACCGAGATGCGCGACACCGTCGGCCTCCTGCTGCTGTCGATGGGCAAGGACCCGGCCACCGTCACCGACGCCGACTTCGACGCGGCGATCGAGAAGCTCAAGAAGGCCGTCGACTCCGGCCAGATCCGCAAGTTCACCGGCAACGACTACAAGGAGGACCTCGCCAAGGGCGACCTCGCCGCGTGCGTGGCCTGGTCCGGCGACGTCATCCAGTTGGCCGCCGAGGACGAGAGCATCAAGTTCGTCGCGCCCGAGGAGGGCCTGATCCTCTGGTCGGACAACATGCTGATCCCGGCCACCGCGACCCACAAGGCCAACGTCGAGCAGCTCATCGACTACTACTACGACCCGAAGGTCGCCGCCCAGGTCGCCGCGTCGGTCAACTACATCTGCCCGGTGCAGGGCGCGCAGGAGGCCATGCAGCAGGTCGACCCCGAGCTGGCCGACAACCCGCTCATCTTCCCCGACGCGGAGACGCTCAAGAAGGTCCACTCCTTCAAGGCGCTCACCGAGGCCGAGGACAAGAAGTACGCCGAGAAGTTCGAGTCTGTTTCGGGAGCCTGATAGATGGCCGAGCAGCACAGTGGTGCCAGCGGCGCCGACCTCCACCTGGTCGGCGTGACCAAGCGGTTCGGGGCCTTCACGGCGGTCGACGACCTGACCCTCACGGTGCCCCGCGGATCGTTCTTCGCCCTGCTCGGCGCGTCCGGGTGCGGCAAGACGACCACCTTGCGGATGATCGCCGGCCTCGAGGAGCCGACGGCTGGCCGGGTGATGCTCGGCGACCAGGACGTGACCCGGCTGCGGCCCTACAAGCGGCCGGTGAACACGGTGTTCCAGTCCTACGCGCTGTTCCCGCACCTCTCCATCGCGGACAACGTGGCGTTCGGCCTGCGCCGGCGCGGCGTGCGGCAGTACGCCGACCAGGTGGAGCGCATGCTCCACCTGGTCGAGATGGACGGCTTCGGCAAGCGGCGGCCGGCCCAGCTCTCCGGCGGCCAGCAGCAGCGCGTCGCGCTGGCCCGGGCGCTCATCAACCACCCGCAGGTGCTGCTGCTCGACGAGCCGCTCGGCGCGCTCGACCTCAAGCTGCGCCGGCAGATGCAGGTCGAGCTCAAGCGGATCCAGACCGAGGTCGGGATCACGTTCGTCCACGTCACGCACGACCAGGAGGAGGCCATGACGATGGCCGACACGGTCGCGGTGATGAACGCGGGGAAGATCGAGCAGCTCGGCTCGCCCGTGGAGATGTACGACTTCCCCGGTACCGCGTTCGTCGCGAACTTCCTCGGCCAGTCGAACCTGCTCGCCGGCGCCGTCACCGGGCGCAACGGCGACGACCTGCTGGTCGAGGCGTACGGCGGCCGCTACTCGGTGCCCGCCGGGCGGGCCCGCGCCGCCGACGGCACCGTCTGGCTCGGCGTCCGGCCGGAGAAGCTGCACGTCGGCACCGAGGTGCCGGCCGGGCAGCAGGGCGTGCGGGGCATCGTCACCGACTCGTCGTACATGGGCGTCAGCACGCAGTACCTCGTGCGCGCCGAATGGGGCGACGAGCTCACCGTCTTCGTGCCGAACCAGGGCGTGTCCGCGCCGCTCGCCGTGGCGAGCGAGGTGACGGTGTCCTGGCGGCCCGAGCACGCGTTCCTGCTCGCCCGCCCCGCCGGCGAGACGCAGGCGCCGGTCGTGGACGCCGAGGAAGTGCCCGCGTGAGCGCGCTCGGGCAACTGGGCGCGGGGACGGGTCCCGCGCCGGAGCTGCACAAGCCGCGCAAGAGCTGGCTGCCCTACCTGCTGCTCCTGCCCGGCGGGCTCTGGCTGATCGTGTTCTTCGCGGTGCCCGCCGTCCAGCTGTTCGCGACCAGCCTCTACGACCCGGGCGGGTCGCTGGAGAACGGCTACGTGATGACGTGGCACTTCGCGAACTACGCCGACGCCGTCCAGGAGTACCTGCCGCACTTCGGGCGCTCCATCGGCTACGCCGCGCTCACCACGGCCATCTCGCTGCTCGTCGGCTACCCGCTCGCCTACGCGATCGCGGTCAAGGGCGGCCGGTGGAAGAACGTGCTGCTCATCTGCGTCATCGCGCCGTTCTTCACCAGCTTCCTGATCCGGACGCTGGCCTGGAAGGTCATCCTCTCCGACGGCGGCTGGGTCGTGTCGACGCTCAACTGGCTGCACGTGCCGCTGCCCGACGGGCGGCTGCTGGCGACCACCCCGGCCGTGATCGCCGGGCTGGTCTACAACTTCCTGCCGTTCATGGTGCTCCCGCTGTACGCCAGCCTGGAGAAGCTCGACCCGCGCCTCATCGAGGCGGCCGGCGACCTCTACGCCCGGCCGGCGGCCCGCTTCACCCGGGTGATCCTGCCGCTGTCGATGCCCGGCGTCGTGGCCGGCACGCTGCTGACGTTCATCCCCGCCGCCGGCGACTACATCAACGCGCAGCTGCTCGGGACGAACCGGCAGTACATGATCGGCAACGTCATCCAGTCGAAGTTCCTGCGCGTGGGCGACTACCCCGCCGCCGCCGCGCTGTCGTTCACCCTGATGGCGGCGATCCTCGTGCTGGTCTTCGTCTACGTGCGCCGCGCCGGAACCGACGAGGTGCTGTGATGGTCCATCGCCTCCGCCGCTTCGCCGCCGACCACTGGGTGATGGCGATCGGCCTGCTGGTGCTGCTGTACCTCTTCGTGCCGATCGCCGTGGTCGCCGCCATGTCGTTCCGCGACGCCGGCCGCAACGCGCCCTACACGCTGCAGAACTACAGGTTCACCTGGGACCACTGGGCGCACCCGTTCGGCACCGCCGGCATCGGCGACGCCTTCTGGACGAGCATCGCGATCGCGCTCATCTCCACCCTGGTCGCCACGATCCTCGGCACGCTGATGTCGTTCGCCCTGGCCCGGCACCGGTTCCGCGGCCGGGCCGCCACCAACACCCTCATCTTCCTGCCGATGGCCACCCCCGAGATCGTGATGGGCTCGTCGCTGCTGGCGCTGTTCGTCGCGTCGGGCGTGCAGCTCGGCTTCTGGACGATCGTCATCGCCCACGTGATGTTCTGCCTGTCGTTCGTGGTCGTCACGGTGAAGGCCCGCCTCGCCGGGCTCGACCCGCGGCTGCAGGAGGCGGCGATGGACCTCTACGCCAACGAGACGCAGACGTTCCTGCGCGTGACGCTGCCGCTGGTCATGCCGGGCATCGTGGCGGCGGCGCTGCTGTCGTTCTCGCTGTCGTTCGACGACTTCATCGTCACCAACTTCAACTCCGGCACCGTCGTGACGTTCCCGATGTTCGTCTGGGGAGCGTCGCAGCGCGGCATCCCGCCGCAGATCAACGTGATCGGCACGGCGATGTTCGTCATCTCGTTCCTGATCGTCCTCATCGGACAGCTGCCCCGCCTGCGCCGGAAGGCCTGACATGCGACTGCTTATCGTCGGAGCCGGCGGCGTCGGTACCGCGGCCGTGCGCATCGCCGCCCGCCGCACGTTCTTCGAGCACTGCGTGGTGGCCGACTACTCGCTCGACCGCGCCCAGGCGGCGGTGTCCTCGGTCGCCTCGGTGGACGGCGCGCGGTTCAGCGCAGTCCAGCTGGACGCGTCGTCGTCCGGCGCGGTCGCCGAGCTGTGCACGTCGCTGCGGATCACGCACGTGCTCAACGCGGTCGACCCGAGGTTCGTCATGCCGATCTTCGACGGCGCCTTCGCCGCCGGGGTCGACTACCTCGACATGGCGATGTCGCTGTCGCGGCCGCACCCGACCCGGCCCTACGAGCTGACCGGGGTGAAGCTCGGCGACGAGCAGTTCGCCGCGGCCGACGCGTGGGCCGCCGCCGGCCGGCTCGCCCTCTGCGGCATCGGCGTCGAGCCGGGGCTGTCGGACGTCTTCGCGCGGTACGCCGCCGACCACCTCTTCGCCGAGGTGCACGACATCGGCGTCCGCGACGGCTCCGACCTGGTCGTCGAGGGCTACGACTTCGCGCCGTCGTTCTCGATCTGGACCACGATCGAGGAGTGCCTGAACCCGCCGGTGGTCTACGAGAAGGACCGCGGCTGGTTCGTCACCCGGCCGTTCTCGGAGCCGGAGATCTTCGACTTCCCGGCCGGCATCGGCCCCGTCGAGTGCGTGAACGTGGAGCACGAGGAGGTGCTGCTGATCCCGCGGTGGGTCGACGCCCGGCGCGTGACGTTCAAGTACGGCCTGGGCAACGAGTTCATCGAGGTCCTCAAGACCATCCACAAGCTCGGCCTGGACGCCACGGCGAAGGTCCGTGTCGGCGACGTCGAGGTCTCGCCGCGCGACGTGGTCGCCGCGTGCCTGCCCGACCCGGCGACGCTCGGCGACCGGATGCACGGCAAGACCTGCGCCGGCACCTACGTCACCGGCCTCGGCCGCGACGGCCGCCCGCGGGCCACCTACCTGTACCACGTGGTCGACAACGCCTGGTCGATGCGCGAGTACGGCTCGCAGGCCGTCGTCTGGCAGACCGCGATCAACCCGGTCGTCGCGCTGGAGCTGCTCGCCGCCGGCGCCTGGTCGGGCCGCGGGGTGCTCGGCCCGGAGGCGCTGCCGGCCAAGCCGTTCCTCGACCTGCTCACCGAGTACGGCTCTCCGTGGGGTATCCAGGAGAAATGACCGGTCCGGAGCGAAGCGGAGGGGCCGGGCACCATGAGCTCAGTGTGCAGGCCGTGTGACCGGAGCGAAGCGGGGGTCGCATGACCCGATACGGTCCCATGTTCGGCCCGGACATCACGTTCCTGGGCGTTCCCCGGTGCGACCTGTCCTCCCTCGCGGATGCCGACGTCGTCATCCTGGGCGCGCCCTTCGACGGCGGCACCTCGCACCGGCCGGGCACGCGCTTCGGCCCGCAAGCCATCCGGCAGGCGTGCTACCTGCCGCACGACGGCTCCCGCCCGTCGCTCGCCCTGCGCGTCGACGCGCTGCAGGACCTGCGCGTGCTCGACGCCGGCGACGTCGAGATGTTCTCCGGCGACGCGGCCCGTTCCGTCGCCGCGCTGGAGGATGCGGTACATCGGGTGGCCGCCGCCGGCGCGATCCCGATCGTCCTCGGCGGCGACCACACGATCGCCTGGCCCGACGCCACCGGCGTGGCCCGCGAGCTCGGCTTCGGCCGCGTCTCGATGGTCCACTTCGACGCGCACGCCGACACGGGTGACACCGAGTTCGGCTCGCTGATCGGCCACGGCCAGCCGATGCGCCGCCTGATCGAGTCCGGCGCCGTGCGCGGCGACCGCTTCCTGCAGATCGGCCTGCGGGGGTACTGGCCCGGCCCGCAGACCCTCTCCTGGATGGCCGAGCAGCGGATGCGCTCGTACGAGATGACCGAGATCGTCGCCCGCGGCCTGGACGAGTGCCTGACCGAGGCGTTCGCCATCGCGGTCGACGAGTGCGACGGTGTCTTCCTGTCGGTCGACGTCGACGTGGTCGACCCAGGCATGGCCCCCGGCACCGGCACGCCGGAGCCGGGCGGGCTGACGTCGCGCCAGCTCCTGGACGCGGTCCGTCGCTGCTGCTACGAGCTGCCGATCGTCGGCGTGGACGTGGTCGAGGTCAGCCCGCCCTACGACCACGCCGAGATCACGGCGTACCTGGCCAACCGCGTGGTCCTGGAGGCCCTGTCCGCCCTGGCCAGACGCCGCCGCGGCGACGAGTGGAACCCCCGCCAGCCCCTCCTCGACGCCCGCTGACCCCGCCCCCCGCCCCCACCCCCCAACGCGTCGATCTTGCAGTTGTGGTGCCGCGACACTCCCACGATGTCCGGGTTTGGGGGGCACCACAACTGCAAGATCGACGCGGAGCGGTTTCCACAACGCGGGCGGTGTCCACAGGATGGCGCCGTTGGGCGAGCGGAGGCGTCCGGAATCGGGAACCGTATGCCGGCGTGGATGGCGAGCTGCGTACCTACCAGGAGATGTTGGCGAGCGGGATGTCGCGTCAGCGACTGCGCGACCAGGTTGCCGCCGGGCGGGTCGAGCCGGTGGTCAGGAGCGTCTACGGTCCGGCCGTCGTTGACCAGATCGATCGCCTGCAGGCGACGCTGCTGCGGTTGCCCTCGGACGTGTTGCTGAGTCATCAGTCCGCCGCCGCGCTGTTCGGTTTCGCGCTCGCGCCGAGGGCGATCCACGTGACGTTCCCGGCCGGCATGGCGAAACCGAGGCTCGACGGGGTGATCGCCCACGAGGCGGTTCTGCCGGTGGGGGCGCCGATGATGCATTTCGGCGTCCGTTGCACCCCGCCCGCGCGGGCGGCGATCGATTTGGCGCGGTCCGGTCGGCGCTTCGACGGGATCGCGGTGCTCGACGCCGCGCTGCGCACCGGGTTGGTGGACGCCGACGGGCTCGCCGTGGAGGTCGTCCGGCACGGCAAGCTCCGTGGGGTCCGGCAGGCCCGTGAGCTGGTTCCTCTGGCCGACGGCGGTGCTGAGTGCGCGCAGGAGAGCCACTTGCGGTTGTTGCTCGTCGACGGCCGGTTGCCGGCACCGAGGACGCAGGTCTGGGCCCGGTCGGAGCAGGGCAGTGGCGTCTACCGCCTCGATCTCGCTTACGAGGACAAGAAGGTCGGTGTCGAGTACGACGGCGCATCGCACTTGGATCCGGCCGCGATGCACCGCGACCGCCGCCGCGCGAACTGGTTGGCGGCACACGGATGGATCATGCGGCATTTCACGGCCCGAGACCTGTACGGTCCGCCCGGCCACGTGGTGCGAACGGTCTACGATGCCCTCCGCTTGCGTTGATCTTGCAGTTGTGGTGCCGCCCAAATCCGGACATCCCGGGAGTGTCGCGGCACCACAACTGCAAGATCGACGGGGAGGGGGTCAGGCGAGGGCGGACTCCAGGCGGTCGAGTGCCTGGGCGAGGGTCTCGTCGTCCATGACCAGCGGCGGGAGGAAGCGGATCACGTTCGAATACGTGCCGCAGGTGAGCAGCAGCAGGCCCGCCTCGTGGGCCGCCTTCTGGATCGCCGCCGTGCGGGCCGGGTCCGGGGTGGCACCCAGCGGGGCGCCCCGGCCGTGGACGCGCTCCGCGGTGAGGGTGCCGGGCGTCGCCGAGCCCGGGACCACGATCTCCATGGCCAGCATGGCGCCGCGGCCGCGGACGTCGCCGATGTACGGACGGGACGAGGCGAGCTCGCGCAGGCGGGGGACCATGACCGACTCGATCCGCCGGGCGGCCGCGCCGAGGTCCAGCTCCCGCATGGTCTCGATCGAGGCCAGGGCGGCGGCGCAGGCGATCGGGTTGCCGCCGTAGGTGCCGCCCAGGCCGCCGGCGTGGACCGCGTCCATGACGGTGGCGCGGCCGGTGACGGCGGCCAGGGGAAGCCCGCCCGCGATGCCCTTCGCGGTGGTGACCAGGTCGGGTTCGACGCCCTCGAACGTCGAGGCGAACCAGTCGCCCGTGCGGCAGAAGCCGGTCTGGATCTCGTCGGCGACGAACAGCGCCCCGGCGCCGCGGGCCCAGGTCGCCAGCGACGACAGGAAGCCCGGCGCCGGGACCACGAAGCCGCCCTCGCCCTGGATGGGCTCGATGAGCACGGCGGCCACCTGGTCGGCGCCGACCTGCTTCTCGATGGTGTTGATTGCCAGGGCGGCCGCGTCCGGTCCGGACAGGCCGTCGCGGTACGGGTACGACATGGGGACGCGGTAGACCTCCCCGGCGAACGGCCCGAAGCGGTGCTTGTACGGCATCGCCTTCGCGGTCAGGGCCATCGTCAGGTTGGTCCGGCCGTGGTAGGCGTGGTCGAACACGACGACGGCCGGCCGCCCGGTGGCGTGCCGGGCGATCTTCACCGCGTTCTCGACCGCCTCGGCGCCCGAGTTGAACAGCGCCGAGCGCTTCTCGAACGCGCCCGGCGTGAGCGCGTTCAGCTGCTCGCAGACGGCGACGTAGCTCTCGTACGGCGCGATCATGAAGCAGGTGTGGGTGAACCGCTCGGCCTGCCGCTTGACGGCCTCGACGACCCGTGGGGCCGAGTTGCCGACGTTGGTGACCGCGATGCCGGCCGCCAGGTCGATCCACTCGCGACCGTCCACATCGGACAGCGTGCCGCCCGCGGCGTGGTCCACATAGGACGAGATCATGCTGCTGACGCCGCGGGCGACGGCGGCGGTGCGGCGCTTGTGCAGGTCTGCGGACTGTGACATCACAGCTCGATGTTGTGCATGACGTGCTTGACCCGGGTGTAGTCCTCCAGCCCGTACATCGACAGGTCCTTGCCGTAGCCGGACTGCTTGAAGCCGCCGTGGGGCATCTCGGCGACGATCGGGATGTGCGTGTTGACCCACACGCAGCCGAAGTCGAGGCGGCGGGTCATCCGCATCGCGCGGCCGTGGTCGCGGGTCCAGACCGACGACGCCAACCCGTACTCGACGCCGTTGGCCCAGCGGACCGCCTCGTCCTCGTCGCTGAACCGCTGCACGGTGATGACCGGGCCGAACACCTCGTCCTGGATGATCTCGTCGTCCTGGCGCAGGCCGGACACGACCGTCGGCGAGTAGAAGTAGCCCCGGTCGCCGACCCGGGCGCCGCCGGCGTCGACCGAGGCGTGGCCGGGGAGCCGGTCGATGAACCCGCCGACGCGGGCCAGCTGGTTGGCGTTGTTGAGCGGGCCGTAGAGGATGTCCTCGTCGTCCGGCGCGCCGGTCTTCGTCGCCGCGGCCTGCTCGCTGAGCGCGGCAACGAAGTCGGCGTAGATGCCCGGGCCGGCGAGCACCCGGGTGGCGGCGGTGCAGTCCTGACCGGCGTTGAAGTACCCGGCCACGGCGATCGCCTCGGCCGCCGCGGCGAGGTCGGCGTCGTCGAAGACCACGACCGGGGCCTTGCCGCCGAGCTCCAGGTGGGTGCGCTTGAGCGACGGCGCGGCCGCGGCCGCCACCTCGCGCCCGGCGCGGACCGAGCCGGTGATCGAGACGAACTGCGGCGTCGGGTGGTTGACCAGCGCCCGGCCGGTCTCCCGGTCGCCGGTGACGACGTTGAGCACGCCCGGCGGCAGGAACTCGGCCGCGAGCTCGGCCAGCAGCAGGGTCGAGACCGGGGTCGTGTCCGACGGCTTGAGCACGACCGTGTTGCCGGCGGCGAGCGCCGGGGCGATCTTCCAGACCGCCATCATGAGCGGGTAGTTCCAGGGCGTGACCTGCGCGCAGACGCCGATCGGCTCGCGCCGCACGTAGCTCGTGTGGCCCTTCATGTACTCGCCGGCGGACTTGCCCTCCAGCACCCGGGCCGCGCCCGCGAAGAAGCGGATCTGGTCGATCGCGGGCGGGAGCTCGTCGCTGGCGGTGAGCGCCCGGGGCTTGCCGGTGTTGCGGACCTCGGCGTCGATCACCTCGGCGGCCCGGTCCTCCATGGCGTCGGCGAGCTTCAGCAGCGCCCGCTGCCGCTCGGACGGCGTCGCGTCGCGCCAGGTCTCGAACGCCTTCGCGGCGGCCTTCACGGCCCGGTCGACGTCCTCGGCGCCGGACACCGGCGCGGACGCGAAGACCTCGCCGGTCGTCGGGTCGATCAGGTCGGAATAGCGGCCGTCGGCGGGAGCCACGTGGGCGCCGTCGACGAAATTCTGCAGTTGCTTGGTCATGTCCACTCCTTTGAGTGCCGGCAGCCACATCTTTCCATCGAATCCGCAGTGCACAACCCCATGAGCAACTGTTTCCGCGCCGTGAACGGGAATAGGATTGGGATCGTGACCCCGTTCTACATCGCCGGTCGCCCGGCCACCAGCGACGACGTCGTCGACATCCGGCATCCCTTCGACGGGCGGGTCGTCGGCAGGACGGCGTATGCCACCCCCGAGCAGGTCGAGACGGCCGTCGCCGCGGCCACCGCCGCGGCGAACGTCGCCGCCGCCCTGCCGGCGAGCGCCCGGGCCGCGGCGCTCGACCACGTGAGCGCCCGCCTCAAGGAGCGCGCCGAGGAGGTCGCCCGGCTCATCACCGCCGAGAACGGCAAGCCGGTGAAGTGGTCGCGGGGCGAGGTCGGCCGCGCGGTCTCGACATTCCGCTGGGCGGCGGAGGAGGCGCGCCGGTTCTCCGGCAGCGTCCAGCGGCTCGACACCGACCCCGCCGCGACCGGCCGGATGGCGTTCGTGAAGCGGGTCCCGCGCGGGCCGGTGCTCGGCATCTCGCCGTTCAACTTCCCGCTCAACCTGGTCGCGCACAAGGTCGCGCCGGCGATCGCGGTCGGCGCGCCGATCGTGCTCAAGCCGGCCCCGGCGACGCCGCTGAGCGCGCTGCTGCTCGGCGAGATCCTGGCCGAGACCGAGCTGCCCGAGGGCATGTGGTCGGTCGTGCCGGTGCCCAACGACCGGGCGTCCGCGCTGGTCGCCGACCCGCGGCTGCCGGTCGTGTCGTTCACCGGCTCGGGCCCGGTCGGCTGGCAGATCCGCGACGCGGTGCCGCGCAAGCACGTCACCCTGGAGCTCGGCGGCAACGCGGCGGTGGTCGTCTGCGCCGACTGGGACGACCTCGACTGGGCCGCGACCCGCATCGCCACCTTCTCCAACTACCAGGCCGGGCAGAGCTGCATCGCCGTCCAGCGGGTGTACGTCCACGAGCGGCACTACGACGCCGTGGCCGACAAGCTCGTCGCCGCCGTCGAGGCGCAGCGCACCGGCGACCCGTCCGACGACGCGACCGACGTCGGCCCGCTCATCAGCGAGGCCGCCGCGGAGCGCGTCGAGGCGTGGGTCAACGAGGCCGTCGCGGCCGGCGCGAAGCTGCTCACGGGCGGGGCGCGGGACGGCGCCGCCTACGCCCCCACCGTCCTCGCCGGCGCCCCCGTCGCCACGAAGGTCGTCGCCGAGGAGGTCTTCGGCCCCGTGCTGGTCCTGGAGCGGATCACCTCGGACGAGGAGGGCTTCGCCGCGGTCAACGACTCGCAGTACGGCCTGCAGGCGGGCGTCTTCACCCGGCGGCTCGACCGGGCGTTCGAGGCGCACCGGGTGCTCGACGTCGGCGGCGTCATCGTCGGCGACGTGCCGAGCTACCGCGCCGACCAGATGCCGTACGGCGGGTCGAAGGCCAGCGGCGTCGGCCGCGAGGGCCTGGCGTCCGCGATGGCCGACTACACCGAGGAACGGGTGATGGTGCTGACCGGCCTGCAGCTGTAGCCACTCCAGGCGGCTACTCCCAGCCCGGCCGGGCCTCGTCGGCCGCCGACCCCGGCGGCCGGCTCGCCTCGCTGAGCGACGGGTCGAACACGTCGGGTTCGATGAAGATGAAGCACTCGTAGCTCAGCGCCTCCCGGACCCGCGCCTCGGCCCGGTTGATCGCGCGCGCCACGTGGCCCATCGACTCGTCGGGCCGCACCGCCACCTTGGCCGCGATGAGCAGCTGGTCGGGGCCGAGGTGCATGGTCCGCAGGTGGATCATGCGCTCGACCAGCGGCTCCCGCTCGATCGCCGCCTCGATCCGGTGCAGCGTGGCGTTGTCGGCCGACTCGCCGATGAGCAGGCTGCGCATCCGCTGCGACAGCGTGATCGAGATGACCACGAGCAGCGCGCCGATCGCCAGGGTGCCGGCGGCGTCCCAGCGCCCGTCCCCGGTGACCACCGCGAGGGTGATGCCCACGAGGGCGAACGTGAGGCCGGTCAGCGCGCCGAAGTCCTCGGCCAGCACGACCGGCAGCTCGGGGGAGCGGGTGGTGCGGATGAACCGCAGCCAGGGCAGGCCGCGGCGGGACGGCTGGGCCTCGTGGACGGCCGTGCGCAGCGAGAAGCCCTCCAGCACGATCGAGATCCCGAGCACCGCGAACGCCCAGACCGGCGACTCCACCGGCTTCGGGTCGTGCAGCTTCTCGTAGCCCTCGAACAGCGCGAACACGCCGCCGACCAGGAAGATGACCAGGGTGACGAGGAAGCCGTAGAAGTACCGGAAGCGGGCGTAGCCGAACGGGTGCAGCTGGCTGGCGCGCTGCTGCGCCCGGCGCCCGCCGACGAGCAGCAGCACCTGGTTGGCGGTGTCGGCCACCGAGTGCACGGCCTCGGCCAGCAGCGAGGACGACCCGGTGAACAGGAACGCGACGAACTTGCTGACCGCGATGCCGAGGTTGGCGGCGAGCGCGGCGACGATCGCCCGGACGGAGTTACCTTCCTCGGCCATGATTCATCCTGTACCACAACCTTTACGCGATCTCACCCTCGCAACTCCGGACTGACACGTGCACGGAACGCATCGGCACTAGGCTTCCCCACTAGGAACAGCGACCACGACAGGGGTAGGGGACTGTGATCGACCTGAGCCGGATCGTCAAGGCGTACGACGTGCGGGGCACCGTGCCGGACCAGCTCAACGAGCCGGTGGCCGAGGCACTGGGCCGTGCCTTCGTGCAGACGCTGCGCGACCGCGGCGAGTTCGCCGAGCGGATCGTCACCGCGCACGACATGCGGGAGTCCGGTCCGGCGCTGGCGGGCGCGTTCGCCGCCGGTGCGCGCGCCGAGGGCGCCGACATCGTGGAGGCGGGCCTGGGATCGACCGACCTGCTCTACTATGCGTCGGGCTCGCTGGACCTGCCGGGTGCGATGTTCACGGCGAGTCACAATCCCGCGCGGTACAACGGGATCAAACTCTGCAAGCAGGGCGCCAAGCCCGTCGGTCAGGACACCGGGCTGGCCGAGATCCGCTCGCGCGCCCAGGCGCTGCTCGACGCGGGTGACCGCGCGGGTGAGCCGAAGGGTGGCCTGGAGCGGCGCGGCCTGCTCACCGACTACGCCGCGCACCTGCGCACGCTGGTCGACCTGACCGGCATCCGCCCGCTGACCGTGGTCGTCGACGCCGGCAACGGCATGGGCGGCTACACGGTGCCGGCGGTGCTGGGCGAGGGCCTGCCGCTGACGATCGTCCCGCTGTACTTCGAGCTCGACGGCTCGTTCCCCAACCACGAGGCCAACCCGCTGGAGCCGGCCAACCTGGTCGACCTGCAGGCCAAGGTGCGCGAGACCGGCGCCGACCTGGGGCTCGCCTTCGACGGCGACGCCGACCGCTGCTTCGTGGTCGACGAGCGCGGCGAGGCCGTCTCGCCGTCGACGATCACCGCGATGGTGGCCGTCCGCGAGCTGGCCAAGGTGCCCGGCGCCACGATCATCCACAACCTGATCACCTCGCGGGTGGTGCCGGAGATCGTCGCCGAGCACGGCGGCGTCGCGGTGCGCACCCGGGTCGGCCACTCGTTCATCAAGGGCGAGATGGCCCGCACCGGCGCCGTCTTCGGCGGCGAGCACTCGGCGCACTACTACTTCCGCGACTTCTGGGGCGCCGACACCGGCATGCTCGCCGCGATGCACACGCTCGCGATGCTCGGCGGGCAGGCCGCGCCGCTGTCCGCGCTCGCCAAGGACTACGAGCGGTACGCTGCGTCGGGAGAGATCAACTCGACGGTCGCCGACCAGGCCGCGAAGATGGCGGAGATCGAGGCGGCGTTCCCGGTGCCGGTCGACCGCCTCGACGGCATCACGCTGGACTTCCCCGACGGCAGCTGGGCCAACGTGCGGCCGTCGAACACCGAGCCGCTGCTGCGGCTCAACGTCGAGGCGCCGACCGCCGAGCGGATGGCGGCCCTGCGCGATGAGATGCTGGGTGTGATCCGCCGCTGACGAACGCACGAAGGAGATGGCACGCGTGTCCGTCGACCCCGCCCTGCTTTCCATCCTGCGCTGCCCCGACGAGCACCACGCCGAGCTCACGCTCGACGCGGACGAGCAGACGCTGACCTGCACCGAGTGCGGCCGGATCTACGAGATCCGCGACGGCATCCCGGTCCTGCTGCTCGACGAGGCGCGCACCGCACCGGCCGAGGGGGAGCAGCAGTGAACCCGCTGGAGGGCACCGCGGGCGTCCGCGGGCACCGGGAGGTCGACCTGGCGCTGCTCGACAACGCCGAGTCGCTGGAGCGCAACGACCCGGGCGGCATGCTGCGGGCCACGGCGTCGGCCGGCGCCCAGGTGCGGGAGTCGGCCGCCCTGGCCGCCGAGGCGGACCTGAGCCAGCTCGCCGACGAGGGCCGGCCGCGCGCGGTGGTCGTCGCCGGCGTCGGCACCGCCGCGCGCACCGGCGACATCCTGGAGACCGTCGCCGGGCCGCGCTGCCCGGTGCCGGTCCTCGCGCACCGCAGCGCCGGCATCCCGGGCTGGGTCGGCGCCGCCGACGTGGTCATCGCGGTGTCGGCGTCGGGCCGCTCCCCGGAGGCGCTCGCCGCGGCCGAGGCGGCCGGCCGCCGCGGCGCCCGGCTGGTCGCCATCGGGGCGCCCGACACCCAGCTGCACGCCCTCGCCGACCGGTTCCGGGCGCCGTTCATCCCGGTGCCCCGCCGCGCCCCGGCCCGGGCCAGCCTGTGGGGGCTCGCCG
This sequence comes from Dactylosporangium sucinum, assembly GCF_014647515.1. Classification (GTDB taxonomy): domain Bacteria; phylum Actinomycetota; class Actinomycetes; order Mycobacteriales; family Micromonosporaceae; genus Dactylosporangium; species Dactylosporangium sucinum. The sequence continues at coordinate 51,883 of NZ_BMPI01000018.1, forward strand.
TGCCGGTGCTGCTCGCCGGCCGCCAGCTCGGCCTGATCAAGGTCAACGAGGCGGACTTCGCGGAGACCGCGTCGCGCCTCGACGCCGACGCCGACCGCTGCCGGACGACCCTGGAGTCGTTCGTCAACCCGGGCAAGAGCCTCGCGCTCGACCTGGCCCACTCGGTGCCGGTCATCTGGGGCTCGTCGCCGCTGGCCACGGTGGCCGCGCGGCGCTTCGGCGACACGCTGGCCGCCAACGCCCGGTACCCCGCCGTCGCCGGCGCCCTCGGCGAGGCGGGCCGCGGCCGGGTCGGCCTGATCGACGGCGTCTACGGCGGCCTGGCCGAGGCCGACCGCGACATCTTCGCCGACCCGTCCGACGAGGAGAGCGGCGGCCCGACCCGGCTGCGGCTGGTCCTGCTGCGCGACGGCGGGCTGGCCAACGACGACGAGGAGCTCGACGGCGAGCCGACCGTGGTGGAGGAGCGGCGCGCCGAGGCGATCCAGGAGCTGGCCGAACGCCGCGGTGTCCGAGTGAGCCTGATCACCGCCGAGGGTGGCTCGGCGCTGGAGCGCTTGGCCTCGCTCGTTGCTGTGCCGGACTTCGCCTCCATCTATCTTGGACTCGCGCACGGCTTCGACCCGATGGCCGTGCCCGCCGTGTCCGAGATGAAGGAGCTGGTGAGCCCGTGATCGGTCCGCGTTCGGTTCAGTGTGGCGCCCGCCGCCGCGAAGCGGTGGCGTCGTGAGCACCGAGGGCGGCACGAAGGCCGTCGTCGCGGCGCTCTTCGCGAACCTCGGCATCGCCGTGACGAAGTTCGTCGCGTTCGCCCTGACCGGGTCCTCGTCGATGCTCGCCGAGGCCATCCACTCGGTCGCCGACTCCGGCAACCAGGGCCTGCTGCTCTTCGGCGGCCGGCAGGCCGAACGGCCCGCCACCGCGCGCCACCCGTTCGGCTACGGTCGCGACCGGTATATCTACGCCTTCGTCGTCGCCGTCGTGCTGTTCTTCGTCGGTGGCGTGTTCGCGCTGTACGAGGCGTGGCACAAGCTGGCCGACCCGCACCCGATCGAGGAGTGGAAGTGGGTGCCGGTCGCGGTGCTCGTCGCCGCGATCGTCATGGAGAGCCTGTCCTTCCGGACGGCCATCATCGAGACCAGGAAGATCAAGGGCGAGGCGTCGTGGTGGCAGTTCATCCGCCGCGCCAAGCAGCCCGAGCTGCCGGTCATCCTCCTCGAGGACCTCGCCGCCCTGCTCGGCCTCGTCTTCGCGCTGTTCGGCGTCGGGCTGACGCTGATCACGGACAACGGCATCTGGGACGGTGTCGGCACCGCCCTGATCGGCGTGCTGCTCATCGTGGTCGCCGCGATCCTCGCGGTGGAGATGAAGAGCCTGCTGGTCGGCGAGTCGGCCGCCCCCGACCAGATCGACGCGATCGAGCAGGCCATCGTCGACGGCCCCGAGGTCGAGCGCGTGATCCACATGCGCACCGTCCACCTGGGCCCCGACGAGCTGCTCGTCGCGGCGAAGATCGCGGTGCGGCACAACGAGACGGCCGACGAGATCGCCCGCGGCATCGACGCGGCCGAGGCCCGCATCCGGGCCGCCGTGCCGATCGCCCGCGTCATCTATCTGGAGCCCGACATCTACCAGGCGGGGAAGGCCGCGCGCGAGACGGCCGCCCCCTCGACGGCGGAGGCGCATTAGCTTGGAGCTGCTGGAGAGCCCGATCCGCAAGTACGCGTGGGGGTCGCACACCGCGATCGCCACCCTGCAGGGTCGCCCGGCGCCGACGGAGGACCCGGAGGCGGAGCTGTGGATGGGCGCCCACCCGGCGAGCCCGTCCCGGCTCGCGGTGAGCGGCACGTCGCTCGTCGACGCGGTCGCCGCCGCCCCGGAGACCCTGCTGGGCCCCCGCAACGTCGAGCGGTTCGGGCTCCGGCTGCCGTTCCTGCTGAAGGTGCTGGCCGCGGCCCAGCCGCTGTCCCTGCAGGCCCACCCGGACCTGCAGCGGGCGCGCGAGCGGTTCGCGGCCGGCCACGCCTCCTACGTCGACGCCTGGCACAAGCCGGAGATGCTCGTCGCGGTCACCGACTTCGACGCCCTGTGCGGCTTCCGCGACCCGGCCGCCACGGCCCGCGAACTGGCGGCGCTGAACGTCCCGCGCCTGAAGGCGACGATCGACGCCCTGAGCCAGCCCGACCCGGCCAAGGCCCTGCACGACGCGGTGCGCGGCCTGCTGGGCCAGCCCGACCCCGAGCTGGTGGCGGACGTGGTGGCCGCCAGTCGCCGGGGCGACCTCGTCGCCGACCTGGCCAGGCAGTATCCGGGCGACACCGGCGTCATCGTCGCCACCCTCCTCAACCGGGTCCGCCTCCACCCCGGCGAGGCGGTCTGGATGCCGGCGGGCAACCTGCACGCATACCTGCAGGGCGTCGGCGTCGAGATCATGGCCGCCTCGGACAACGTCCTGCGGGGCGGCCTGACCCCGAAGCACGTGGACGTGGACGAGCTCCTGCACGTGCTGCGCTTCGAGATCCTGGAGGATCCGGTGACCCGCCCGGTGACGCTGGCTCCGGGCCTGACGTCGTACCCGGTGCCCATCGAGGACTTCACCCTCCACCGCGCCGCCGTGGACGCGCAGACCCCCGCGGTCCGCTTCCCGGCCGGCGGCCCCCGCATCGTCCTCTGCATCCGGGGCAGCCTGCGCGTCGACGACGGGGTGGTCCCGGTGACCCTGACGCGGGGCCAGGCGGCGTTCGCCCCGGCGTCGCGCGGGGAGCTCGCGGTGAGCGGCGTCGGCGAGGCCTACCAGGCGGCCACTCCGTAGCGCGCGCCGCACTGCGCAACCCTTCATGATCGATGGAGCCGGCTGGCTGCCATGGCAACCAGGAGTCTCCATGGATCATGGACGGCCCCGAGCCGCTGACGTTGCACGTCGCGCTGCATGATCGTGGGAACGATCTGGCGCCGCGTCTCGCGCCGGACATATCCGAAATGTCGGGCGACGCCTTGTTGCGCGGGACCGCGGCGAGGGCTCGGCGTGCCGTCAAGCCTCGCCGTCGGCGGGGCGTGCGCTCGAACGCTTCGCTGACCCGGCGTGCCGTCGAAGCCCCTTCGCCGGCAAGCCTTCGCCGACAGCAGCACGCGAGCGCGGTACAAGTCCGGCTTGACCGATTTTTGCGACTTGCTTGACATTCGCATTGCGGAGAGTAGTGTTTCAGCTACGCAGGGTTTGGCGATGAGCGCAAGCCGCATGCGGGGGAACCAAACCGGGGGGAAGCACGGGGCGGTGAGAGTGATCTCACCGCCCCGTGCGCTGTCCAGAACCCGATCCACGGCCCCGCGAGGCGGTTGGTGCTCGGCAACTCACGCCGCGTACCGTGAAAGGTCGCCGCAACGCCTCTGAAGAAGCAGGAGATTGCATTGACCAGCACGCTGCCGCCGCGGACCGAGCCGGGGGACCGCCCGCAGACCGTCGCCGACGGCGACTTCAAGGTGGCGGATCTCTCCCTCGCGGCCTTCGGGCGCAAGGAAATCCAGCTCGCCGAGCACGAGATGCCCGGTCTGATGGCGATCCGCCGCGAGTTCGCCGCCGCGCAGCCGCTGCGTGGTGCGCGGATCACCGGATCGCTGCACATGACGATCCAGACCGCGGTCCTGATCGAGACCCTCGTCGCCCTCGGCGCGCAGGTGCGGTGGGCGAGCTGCAACATCTTCTCCACCCAGGACCACGCGGCCGCCGCCATCGCGGTCGGCCCCGAGGGCACGCCGGAGAAGCCGCAGGGCGTCCCGGTGTATGCCTGGAAGGGCGAGACGCTGGAGGAGTACTGGTGGTGCACCGAGCAGGTGCTCGTCTGGCCCGACGGTCAGGGCCCCAACATGATCCTCGACGACGGCGGTGACGCCACCCTGCTCGTGCACAAGGGTGCCGAGTTCGAGGGTGCGGGCGCGGTGCCGTCGCCGGACACGGCCGACTCGGAGGAGTACGGCGTGATCCTGGGCCTGCTGCAGCGCTCGCTGCAGGAGGACAACCGCCGCTGGACCCGCGTCGCCGCCGGCATCAAGGGCGTGACGGAGGAGACCACGACGGGCGTGCACCGCCTGTACGAGATGCAGCAGCAGGGCACGCTGCTCTTCCCGGCGATCAACGTCAACGACTCGGTGACGAAGTCGAAGTTCGACAACAAGTACGGTTGCCGCCACTCGCTCATCGACGGCATCAACCGGGCCACCGACGTGCTCATCGGCGGCAAGGTCGCGGTCGTGTTCGGCTACGGCGACGTGGGCAAGGGCTGCGCCGAGTCGCTGCGCGGCCAGGGCGCCCGGGTCATCGTCACCGAGGTCGACCCGATCTGCGCGCTGCAGGCCGCGATGGACGGCTACCAGGTCGCCACGATCGAGGACGTCGTCGAGACCGCGGACATCTTCGTCACCGCGACCGGCTGCCTCGACGTCATCACCGCCGACCACATGGCGCGGATGAAGCACCAGGCGATCGTCGGCAACATCGGCCACTTCGACAACGAGATCGACATGGCCGGCCTGGCCCGCCGCGCGGACGTCAAGAGGATCAACATCAAGCCGCAGGTCGACGAGTGGAAGTTCGACGACGGCCACTCGATCATCGTGCTCTCCGAGGGCCGCCTGCTGAACCTCGGCAACGCGACCGGGCACCCGTCCTTCGTGATGTCGAACAGCTTCGCCAACCAGGTCATCGCGCAGATCGAGCTGTTCACCAAGCTCGAGCAGTATCCGGTGGGCGTCTACACGCTGCCGAAGCACCTCGACGAGAAGGTCGCCCGCCTGCACCTCGACGCGCTGGGCGTCAAGCTCACCGAGCTGACGAAGAAGCAGGCCGAGTATCTCGGCGTCCCGGTGGAGGGCCCGTACAAGTCGGACCACTACCGCTACTGACATCCGCTCCGCATGGCGGGGTCCGGTCGTGTGACCGGACCCCGTTTGTGTTCTACAAGCTTGTAGCGGATCATCGAAGCGGTCTAAGGTATGGCTGACCTAACTTAGGTATAGCTAACCTACGGAGCTCGGCATGACCGCCATCTACCTGATCGGCCTGCGCGAAGGACTCGAGATCACGCTCGTCGTCTCGATCCTCGTGGCGTTCCTGGTCAAGAGCGACCGTCGGCACCTGCTGAAGTGGGTCTGGTCCGGCGTCGCGCTCGCCGCCCTCATCTCGATCGGCTTCACCACGCTGCTGGAGATCGGCGCCGCCGAGCTCAGCTTCGAGCAGCAGGAGCTGTTCGAGGCCATCGCCTCGTTCGTGGCCGTCATCTTCGTCACCTGGATGATCTTCTGGATGCGCCGCATGGCCCGGCGCATGGCCGCCGAGCTGCGTGGCAAGCTCGAAGAGGCGATCCAGGTCGGCTCGTTCGCCGTCGCCGGCATGGCCTTCCTCGCGGTGATCCGGGAGGGCCTGGAGACGTCGATCCTCTTCTATGCGGCCGCGCAGGGTGCGAAGGACACCGCGGAGCCGCTCGTCGGCATCTCGCTCGGCCTGCTCACCGCCGTCGTGCTCGGCTGGCTGCTGTACGCGAGCGCCGTGCGCATCAACCTGACGAAGTTCTTCATGTGGACCGGCGCCCTGCTCGTGCTGGTCGCCGCCGGCATCTTCAAGTACGGCGTGCACGACCTGCAGGAGGCCGGCATCGTCCCCGGCCTCAACACCTACGCGTACGACCTGAGCACCGCGTTCCCGCCCGACTCGTGGTACGCCGAGCTGCTGCGCGGCATGTTCAACTTCACGCCGCAGCCGTCCGTCCTGGAGACCGTCGCGTGGGCCGGCTACGGCATCCCGGTCCTCGTCCTGTTCCTGCTGCCGCTGCTGCGGCGGCAGCCGAAGACCGACGCGCCGCCGGCAGCGGAGCCGGCCAGCACCAACGCCTGAGGTACCCCCCCCGGAATCCCCTTCGTGTAGGAGCACCATGCGCATTTCACGACTGCTCGTCATCGGTGTCGCCTGCAGCCTGGCGGCGGCATGCGGCGGCGACAAGACCGAGAGCACGGAGAGCAAGGGCGACGGCAAGATCACCGTCACCGCGACCGACACCGAGTGCAACGTCGCGACGACCGAGGCCGTCGCCGGCCCGGTGACGTTCACCGTCAGCAACAAGGGCGGGAAGGTCACCGAGTTCTACGTCTACGCCAGCGGCGACCGGATCATGGGCGAGGTCGAGAACATCGCGCCCGGCCTGACCCGCGAGCTCATCGTCGAGCTGCCCGCCGGGACGTACGAGACGGCCTGCAAGCCCGGCATGATCGGCAAGGGCATCCGGGGCGGCTTCAAGGCGACCGGCGAGCACAAGCCGCTCACCGACGACGCCAAGCTCAAGCAGGCGACGGCCGACTACCAGCGGTACGTCAAGAGCCAGACCGGCGCCCTCATCGACAAGACCACCGAATTCGTCAACGCGGTCAAGGGCGGCGACGTCGCGAAGGCGAAGGAGCTCTTCCCGATCGCCCGCACGTACTGGGAGCGCATCGAGCCCGTCGCGGAGAGCTTCGGCGACCTCGACCCGGCCATCGACGCCCGCGACGGCGACCTGGAGCCCGGCCAGGAGTGGACCGGCTTCCACAAGCTGGAGCAGGACCTCTGGGTGAACAACGACGTCAGCAAGTCCGGCCCGACGGCCGACAAGCTGCTCACCGACGTCAAGACGATCGTCGAGAAGGCGAACACCGTCGAGCTGTCCCCGCTGAACCTGGCCAACGGCGCCAAGGAGCTGCTCGACGAGGTGGCCACCGGGAAGATCACCGGCGAGGAGGACCGCTACTCGCACACCGACCTGTGGGACTTCGCGGCCAACCTCGAGGGCTCGCGGGCGGCGATCGCCGCGCTGCGCCCGGTCATCGAGGAGAAGGACGCCGCGCTGGCCAAGACCCTCGACGAGAAGTTCGCCGCGGCCCAGGCCGAGCTCGACAAGCACCGCAAGGGCGACGGCTGGAAGCTGCACAACGAGCTGTCGGAGGCCGAGCTCAAGTCGCTCGGCGACACGATCAACGCGCTCGCGGAGCCGATCAGCAAGGTCGCCCCGCTGGTCGCCACCAAGTAGTCACGCACCGGCCGCGGGGGTGAGGCACCCCCGCGGCCGTCCACCATGGAGGTTGCGATGGACCGCCGGAAGATGCTCGGCCTCGCCGGGGCCGGAGCCGTCGGAGCGGCCGCCGCCGGTGTCGTCGGCGCGCAGGTGTTCGACACCCCACAGCCCGCGCAGGCCGCCGACGCGGGCGCCGCCATCCCCTTCTACGGCGAGCACCAGGCCGGGATCGTCACCCCGGCCCAGGACCGCCTGCACTTCGTCGCGTTCGACGTCATCACCAGCAAGCGGGACGAGCTCGTCGAGCTGCTGCAGCGCTGGACCATGGCCGCCGCGCGGATGACCGCCGGCAAGGACGCCGGCAGCATCGGCGCGGTGAACGGCGCGGCCGAGGCCGCGCCCGACGACACCGGCGAGGCGATCGGCCTGCCGCCGTCCGGCCTCACCCTGACGATCGGCTTCGGGCCGACCCTCTTCCGCACCGCCGACGGCAAGGACCGCTTCGGCATCGCCGGCAAGCGCCCGCCGGCCCTCACCGACCTGCCCCGGTTCGCCAAGGACACGCTGCTGCCGGAGATCTCCGGCGGCGACCTCTGCGTGCAGGCCTGCGCCCACGACCCGCAGGTCGCCGTGCACGCGGTGCGCAACCTCGCCCGCATCGGCTTCGGCACGGTGAGCGTGCGCTGGTCGCAGCTCGGCTTCGGCCGCACCTCGTCGACCTCGCGCAGCCAGACCACGGCCCGCAACCTGTTCGGCTTCAAGGACGGCACCGCCAACCTCAAGGCCGAGGACACGAAGCTGCTGCAGGACCAGCTCTGGGTGCAGCCCGGCGACGGTCCGGAGTGGATGGCCGGCGGCTCCTACGTGGTCACCCGCAAGATCCGGATGCTCATCGAGACGTGGGACCGCACCTCGCTCGGCGAGCAGGAGGCGATCATCGGCCGGAACAAGGGCGAGGGCGCGCCGCTGACGGGGACGAAGGAGTTCGACGAGCCGGCCTTCGCGGTGCAGGACGCCGCGGGCGGGTCCACGATCGCGATGGATTCGCATGTACGGCTGGCGCACCCGGACTTCAACAACGGCGCCCGGTTACTGCGCCGCGGCTACAACTTCGTCGATGGCTCCGACGGCCTCGGACGGCTCGACGCGGGCCTGTTCTTCATTGCGTACCAACGGGATCCGCGCCGCCAGTTCGTCCCCATGCAGACCCAGCTCTCCCGTCAGGACGCACTCAACGAGTACATCCGCCACGTGTCAAGTGGTTTGTTCGCCTGCCCGCCGGGCATCAGGGCCGCCGACGACTACTGGGGTAGATCCTTGTTTGAGTAGATTTGGGGGCTTGTTTCCGGGGCATTTCGGGCGTGGGTCGGCAAGATCTACTTGCACTATGTGTAATCTCGCGACTCCTCAACGTCCGTTGGGACCGCAAATTCGTCCCGCATTCGTCCGCATAACGGGACAGTTACGAATCTCTACATCCTCTATGCAGGTAGCCCCTCGCGTCGTTTCCTTTAGGCACCACAACGCAGCCCGGTTGGCCCACGGTCGTGCCCGCGACCGCGGACTGGTCGTGGCCCGGGCCTGCGTTTCTGACTGGAGGGGACATGCGCACGAGATCGAAGGGGCTTACCAGCCTCGTTGCGGTCGGGGCGGCCACCGTGCTCGTCCTGAGCGCTTGCGGTGGCGGCGGCAGCAAGAACAATGACACGCCGACGTCCAACGCCGGTTACGCGGACTGCGAGAAGAACCCGAACACCTGCAACAGTGGGCAGACCAAGCCCGGTGGTGAATACGTCTTCGGCCTGGAGCAGAGCTTCACGAGCTGGAACGTCAACACCGAGGAAGGCAACACGCTGGTCGCCGCGCAGGCGATGTCCGGCCTCATCCCGCAGGTCTTCAAGTCGGACCCGGGTGGTCAGCTACAGCTCAACACCGACCTGCTCGTTTCGGCGGAGCTCACGAACCAGAACCCGCAGACGGTCGTCTACAAGATCAAGCCGGACGCCGTGTGGAACGACGGCACGCCGATCGGCATCGACGACTTCACGCTCGCCTGGAAGCAGAACTCCGGCAAGAAGGAGCACTGCACGGAGTGCGCGCCGGCGAGCTCGTCCGGCTGGGAGCTCATCAAGAGCATCGTCGGCTCCGACGGCGGCAAGACGGTGACGCTCACCTTCGAGGACGGCAAGACCTACGCCGACTGGAAGGGCCTCTACTCCACCGACGGCCTCTACCCGGCCCACCTCGCCACCAAGCAGGGCTTCGACCTCAACAAGCCCGAGGGCGTCAACAGCGCCGCCAACTGGTTCAGCGAGACGGTCCCGACCTGGTCCGGCGGCCCGCTGGTCATCGAGTCCTTCACCAAGGACCAGTCGCTGGTGCTCAAGAAGAACGACAAGTGGTACGGCAAGGTCAAGCCCTCGCTGGACAAGGTCGTCTTCAAGTTCATCATCGACCAGGGCTCCGTGATCCCGGCGCTGAAGAACAAGGAGATCACCGGCATGTCGCCGCAGCCGAACGCGGCGCTCGTCAACGGCGCGGCTGAGACGCCCGGCGTGATCTACCGCATCGGCCACGGGTACACGTGGGAGCACATCGACCTGAACCTGAAGAACAAGTACCTGGCCGACGCCGCCCTGCGCCAGGCGATCTTCACGGCGATCAACGTCAAGTCGGTGATCGAGAAGACCTACGGCGTCTTCGACAAGCAGGCCAAGCCGCTCGGCAGCCACAACTTCTTCCCCGGTGACCCCAACTACAAGGACGTCGTCTCGTCGACCGGCCAGGGCTCGGGTGACATCGAGAAGGCGAAGAAGATCCTCACCGACGCCGGCTACAAGATCGAGGGCGGCAAGCTCATCACCAAGGCGGGCGAGACCGTGCCGGCCTTCCGCTTCCGCCACACCAAGGGCAACCAGCTGCGCGCCACGACCGGCGAGCTGGTGCAGGCCGCGCTGAAGAACCTCGGCATCGACATCAAGATCGAGGTCACCGAGACCCTCGGCAAGACGCTCACCACCGGTGACTTCGACTTCATCATCTTCGCCTGGGTCGGCAGCCCGCTCTTCCAGGGCTCGGCCGAGCAGAACTGGGTGACCGGCGGCGGCGGCAACTACGGCAACTACTCGAACTCGCAGGTCGACGACCTCAACAAGCAGGGTGCGCAGGCGCTCGACCCCAAGAAGGGCGCCGACCTGCTCAACCAGGCCAACGAGATCATGGCCAAGGACGCGTACGTGCTGCCGCTCGTGCAGAAGCCGACGCTCACCTTCACGTACTCCGACTACGTGAACTTCCGCGACAACCCGACGCAGTGGAGCCCGACCTACAACATCCAGGAATGGGGCCAGAAGGCCGCCTGAGTCTGGGCTTACTCACACGGGGGACCCCGGACGCCGGCGACGGCGTCCGGGGTCCTGCGTCAAGCGGAGGTAGATCATGATTGCCTATGCGGTGCGCCGGCTCCTGATCGGAATCCCGGTACTCCTCGCCGCCTCGATCTTCGTGTTCGTCATCGCGTCCCTCTCGGGCAACCCCATCGACGACATGGAAGCGCGGAACCCACCGGTACCGCTGGAAACCCGCCAGATCGAGGCCCACCGGCTCGGCCTGGACAAGTCCCTGCCCGAGCGGTACGTCAACTGGCTGTTCGACCTCGTCGTGCACGGCGACTTCGGCGAGTCCACCGAGCGCAGCATCAACATCGGTGACCAGCTCGGCGAGCGCCTCTGGGTCACCCTGCGGCTGGTCTTCGTGGCCATGCTGCTCGCCGTGATCCTCGCCGTCATCTCCGGCGTGATCAGCGCCGTCAAGCAGTACAGCAAGGTCGACTACGGCTTCACGTTCATGGGCTTCCTGGCCCTGTCGATCCCGTCCTTCTGGCTGGCGCTGCTGCTCAAGGAGGCCGGCATCGCCTACAACCAGAGCACCGGGACGCAGACCTTCTACACGCTCGGCGACAAGGACTACAACCACGACCGGTTCGACACGTGGGGGAAGATCACCGACATCGCCGGGCACATGGTGCTGCCCACGATCGCGTTGACGCTGATCACCTACGCGGCCTGGAGCCGGTACCAGCGCGGCGCCATGCTGGAGGTCCTCAACAGCGACTACGTCCGCCTGGCCCGGGCCAAGGGCCTGCGCAGCCGGCAGGTGATGATCCGCCACGCGCTGCGCACCGCGCTCATCCCGCTGACCACGATCACCGCGGTCGACATCGGCGGCATCTTCGGCGGCGCGGTCATCACCGAGACCGTCTTCAACTGGGCCGGGATGGGGACGTACCTGCTGGAGTCCGTCTATCGGCGCGACGTGAACTCGATCCTGGGCTGGCTGCTCATCTCCGGCCTCGTGGTCATCCTGTTCAACATCGTCGCCGACCTGCTGTACGCCGTGCTCGACCCGAGGATTCGCTATGAGTGACACGACCGTCGCCGCCAAGCCCCCGGCGCCGCAGACCGTGCAGGAGATCACCACCCGGCAACGGACCCAGTTCGAGCTCGTCGTCCGGCGCTTCCTGCGGCACAAGCTCGCCGTCGGCAGCCTGGTGCTGTTCCTCCTGATCGTGCTGTTCGCGTTCGTCGGGCCGCTCCTGTGGAAGTACGACTACACCTACATCGACGGCCCGAGCTACTCGCCGCCGTCGATGGACTACCCGCTCGGCACCGACCAGGCCGGCCACGACCTGCTCGGCCAGAGCATGCGCGGCACCCAGCAGTCGCTGAAGATCTCGCTGCTGGTGGCGCTGATCGCGACCACCTTCGGCGCGCTGTGGGGCGCCGTCGCCGGCTTCTACCGGGGCTGGCTCGACGGCGTGCTCATGCGCATCGCCGACGTGATCCTGACCCTCCCCAGCATCGCCATCGCGGTGGCCCTCGCGGTCAACTTCCGCGGCGGCGCCAGCTGGTGGGGCCTCGCCCTGGTGCTGTCGTTCCTGGCCTGGGCCGGCATCTCCCGCGTGGTCCGGGGCGTCGTGCTCTCGCTGCGCGAGCAGGAGTTCATCGAGGCGGCCAAGGCGATGGGCGCGAGCGACCTGCGGATCATCCTGCGGCACCTGCTGCCCAACGCGCTCGGCACGATCATCGTCGCGGCCACCGTCACCATCGCGACGACGATCCTCGCCGAGACCGCCCTGTCGTTCATCGGCTTCGGCGTGCAGCGGCCGGACACCTCGCTCGGCCTGCTCATCAACGACGCCAAGCTGTCCGTGCAGGACCAGCCCTGGCTGTTCTACTTCCCGGGCCTGTTCATCATCCTCATCGCGCTCACCGTCAACTTCGTGGGCGACGGGCTCCGCGACGCCTTCGACCCCCGACAGACCTTGGTGCGCCGATGACCAGCATCTCTTTGGACCCACCTGTCGCCACCGACACGGTGCTCGAGGTCAGCGACCTCAGCGTGGCCTTCCCGACCGAGGACGGGCTGGTCAAGGCCGTGCGCGGGGTCTCGTACTCGCTCAAGCGCGGCGAGACGCTCGGCATCGTCGGCGAGTCCGGCTCCGGCAAGTCGGTGACGTCGCTCGCCCTCATGGGCCTGCTGCCGCGCTCCGCCCGGATCACCGGCTCCGCCAAGTTCCGCGGCGAGGAGCTGCTCGGCAAGAACGACCGCGAGATGAGCGCCGTCCGGGGCAAACACCTGGCGATGATCTTCCAGGACCCGCTGACGTCGCTCAATCCGGTGTACCCCATCGGCAAGCAGATCGCGGAGGCCGTCCTCGTCCACAACGAGGTCAGCAAACGCACCGCCTGGGACCGGGCCGTCGAGCTGCTGCGGGTGGTCGGCATCCCGCACGCCGAGCAGCGCGTGCACAACTACCCGCACGAGATGTCCGGCGGCATGCGCCAGCGCGTCGTCATCGCGATCGCCATGGCCAACAACCCGGAGGTCATGATCGCGGACGAGCCCACCACGGCGCTCGACGTGACCGTGCAGGCGCAGGTCCTGGAGGCCCTCGAAGCCGCCCGGACCGAGATCGGCGCCGCGCTCGTGCTCATCACGCACGACCTCGGCGTGATCGCCGGGCACGCGGACCGGATCTGCGTCATGTACGCCGGGAAGCTCGTCGAGTCGGGCACGGTCGACGACATCTTCTACCGCCCGCGCATGCCCTACGCGCTCGGCCTGCTCGGCAGCCTGCCCCGCGTCGACGAGGGGCGCGACGCCCGGCTCACGCCGATCGTCGGCACCCCGCCGTCGCTGCTCAACCTGCCGCCGGGCTGCCCGTTCCGGCCGCGCTGCCCGCTCGCGCAGGAGGTCTGCGACGAGTCGGAGCCGCCGCTCGCGCAGGTCGAGCACGGTCACCTCGCGGCCTGCCACTTCAGCGACCAGCTGGGGTCGGCGTCGGCGGCCGACGTCTTCACGGTCACCTCGATCGACGTCGACACCGACGAGGTCGATGTGGCGTCCACGTCCTTGGCCACCGACGTGGCCGACGTCACCGAGGAGGGCGCGTGACCGCCGCCGTAGACGCCGCCGGCACCGTCGGCACCAAGGCCGTCATCTCCGCCCGCAACCTGGTCAAGCACTTCCCGGTCCGCTCGCGTGGCATCCTGCGCCGGCGGGTCGGCGAGGTGCACGCGGTCTGCGACGTGTCGTTCGAGATCGGCGCCAACGAGACCCTCGGGCTCGTCGGCGAGTCGGGCTGCGGCAAGTCGACCACGGCCCGCCTGCTGCTCAACCTGATCCGCCCGACGAGCGGCTCCATCCAGTACGACGGCAGGGACCTGGCGACGCTGTCCCGGGCCCAGATGCGCCCGCTGCGGCGGGACCTGCAGATCGTGTTCCAGGACCCGTTCGCCTCGCTCGACCCGCGCATGACGGTGTTCGAGATCGTCGCCGAGCCGCTGCGCATCCACGGCCTGTTCGGCTCCTCGGGCCGCTCCGCGGTCCGCGAGCTGATGCAGACCGTGGGCCTGAACGCGGAGCACGGCAACCGGTACCCGCACGAGTTCTCCGGCGGCCAGCGCCAGCGGATCGGGATCGCCCGGGCCCTGGCGCTGCGCCCCAAGGTCCTCGTGCTGGACGAGCCGGTGTCGGCCCTGGACGTCTCCATCCAGGCCGGCGTGATCAACCTGCTGGAGGACCTGCAGACCGAGCTCGGGCTGTCCTACCTCTTCGTCTCGCACGATCTCTCGGTGGTACGGCACATCGCCCACCGCGTCGCCGTGATGTACCTCGGCAAGATCGTGGAGACCGCCTCGGTCGAGGAGCTCTTCACGAAGGCCTCGCACCCGTACACGCAGGCCCTCATCTCGGCGATCCCGCTGCCCGACCCGCGCAAGGAGCGGATGCGGCAGCGCATCCTGCTCACGGGCGACGTGCCGAGCCCGGTGGACCCGCCGTCGGGCTGCCGGTTCCGGACCCGCTGCCCGAAGTTCGCCGCCGTACTCTCCGGCGACGAGCAGCGGCGCTGCGTCTCGGAGGAGCCGGCGCTGATCGACCGCGGCCAGGGCCACCTGAGCGCCTGCCACTACGCGGAGGCGGTCAAGCTCGTCTGATGCGCGCGGCCCCGGGGCACTGCTGCCTCGGGGCCGCTGCGTCGGGCCGCTGCGTCGCTGTTCTGATCAGCGGTGCGGTGCGGCCGGGCGGATCGGCGTCATGGTTCCGGGCGGCGCCTGCGGCATCGTTCCCTGCGGCGTCTGGGGCATCGCTCCGGGCGGCGTCTGGGGCATCGTGAAGGCCGGGTCCACGGGCTCGGCTGCATCGGTGACGTCGGCGCCGTGATGGTTCCCGTCACCGCCGGCGGCGGGGCGGGGTTCAGGGCGGCGGCCAGACTCGGGAACATGCTCGCCGACGCGGCCCGGACCTTCACCAGCTGCCGGGCCGCCCGGCGGTGCCGTTCGGCGAGCACGGCGGCCAGGTACGCCCAGCCCGGCACCCCGACCGGCGGCGGCGGGGTCGTGCAGGCGGCGACCTCCCGGGCGAGCGCCTGGCCGAGCTGGGTGCGGGCCGGCTCGCTGATCTCGCGGTTGCGGGCGAGGAAGTGCCGCACCGCGAGGGCCAGGCTGTCGTCGAGCCCGGTCAGGTCGAGCAGCGCCGCCCAGCGGGCCAGCGGCGGCGGCATCGCGGGCACCCAGCCCCAGCTCGCCGGGGTACGTTCGTGGATGACGATGGTGCCGGCCGCCAGGTCGCCGAGGCGCTTGCCGCTCCGGTTGAGCAGGAGGGTGCCGAGGCTGGCCAGCCAGGTGATGACGGGCATCAGCAGCCCGGGCCACTCCAGCGCCAGCCCCACCAGCCCGCGCGTGAACGCGTGCCGGAACCGCACCGGCCCGCCGTCGTCACGCACGACGCGCAGCCCCATGGCGGCCTTGCCGGGGGTGCGCCCGCGGAGCAGAGTTTCCCAGAAGACGGGGTATCCCAGCAGTACCGTGGCGATCAACACCAGCGAGATCGCCTGCTGCAGTCCCAGGTCGAGCAGCCCCACGATCGACGTCGCCCACATGATCAGCGTGGCCACGATCATGAGCGCGAAGTACAGCACGACCTGCAGCGCGATGTCGATCACCAGCGCGAGCACCCGCGAGCCGGCCCGCGCCACACGCACGTCCAGCTCCACGGCCTCGCCACTGACGAGCCGGTCGCCGGGAACCTCGGGGGCGGACGTGACGGCCATGGCGACCAGTGTCCTACAAGCACGCACTCCTGTGTTCCCGCCCGCTGCCGGTCTTCCCGCGGCGCGGCCTCGCGTTTCCGTGCCCTTGTGGTCTTCCCGCGCGTTTCTGGTCTTCCGCGCTTCTGGTCTTCCCGTGCTTCTGGTCTTCCCGCGCGTTTGTGGTCTTCCCTTGGGCGCCTGATCTCCCGCGCGGGTCCTCGACCTCGACGCGGACCGTGCGCCCCCTGCGTGTCGCGCGGGCCGTCTACGCTGCCGGGGTGGACCTGGACGCGTACGTCGCCGAGCACGGCGGTGAGTGGCGGCGGCTGGAGGAGCTCAGCAGGCGCCGTCGCGTGACCGCCGCCGAGGCCGACGAGCTCGTCGCCCTGTACCAGCGCGCGGCGACGCACCTGTCCCTCGTGCGCAGCCGCTCGCCCGACCCGGCGCTCGTGGCCCGCCTGTCCCGCCTGGTCCTCACCGCCCGCAACGCGATCACGGGCGCGCCCTCCTTCTCGTGGCAGACGATCGGCCGCTTCTTCACGACGACCTTCCCCCTGGCCGTGTACCGCGCATGGCCCTGGTGGTGCGGCGTCGCCACCGCCTTCTCGCTGTTCACGTTCGGCATGATGGCGTACATCGCCGCCAACCCCGAGGTGGCGAACTACTTCGTCTCCGACCGCGAGATCGCCACCCTGGTCAACAGCGAGTTCGAGGGCTACTACAGCGAGTTCCAGCCCCAGAACTCCACCCTGCGCGTCTGGACCAACAACGCCCTGCTGACCGGCATGGTCCTGGCAGCAGGTGTACTGCTGGTGCCCGTCGTCTACATCCTCTTCCTCAACGCCCTGAACACGGGCCTGGTGGGCGGCGTCATGATCGCGTACGGCCGCAGCGAGGTCTTCTTCGGCATGATCATCCCGCACGGCCTCCTGGAACTGACCGCGGTCTTCATCGGCGCCGGCGTGGGCCTGCGCATCGGCTGGTCGTGGATAGCCCCCGGCCCGTACCGCACCAGGGGCCGCGCCCTGGCCGACACCGCCCGCGAGGGCATGCTGGTGGCCCTGGGCCTGGTGGTCGTACTCCTCGTGAGCGGCCTCCTGGAGGGCTTCCTCACCCCGGCCCCGATCCCGATGCTCCTGAAGGACCTGGTGGGCGCGCTGGTCTGGGGCGCATTCCTGACCTACATCGTGATCCTCGGCCGCCGGGCGTCGCAGAAGGGCGAGTCCACGGCCCTCCCGGAAGACCAGACCGAGGCCGCCCTCCCAACCGCCTGACCCACAGCAGCCACGCGCCCGGCACCGCGCCGCTCCCGCCCGGGCACCCGAGTGGGGTCGCTTCGCCCATTGCTCGCAAGATCGTCGCCTCCGCGCTCGAATCCTCAGGACCGGGTCGGCCCTTGTCAGCGGCGGCCCCTGTGAGAGGCGGCCGCTGTCAGAGGCGGCCGGAGTGCTTCAGGGCTAAGTAATGGTCGGTCAGCCTGGAGGCGAACTCGTCCACCGGTGCGTCGACGACCTCGACCCCGTGGTGTCGCAGGGCGGCGGCCACGCGGTCGCGTTCGGTGAGGGCGCGCTGGGCGGCTGCGGCGGCGTACACGTCCGCCGGCTTCGCCGCCGGCCCGACGCGGGCCATCCGGGTCAGCTCCGGGTCGTGGACGGCCGCGACGATCACCTTGTGGCGGGCGGCCAGCTGCGGCAACACGGGCATGAGCCCCTCGCCGAGCGCGCCCGGCTCCAGCGCCGTGAACAGCACCACCAGGGCCCGCTTCCGCTCGCGCCGCAGCACCTCGCCGGCGACCAGCCCGAAGTCGGTCTCGACCAGCGCCGGCTCCAGCGGGGCCATCGCCGTCACCAGGCGGAACAGCAGCGTGCGCTTCTCGACGTTCGTCACCGACGCGCGGACGGCGGTGTCGACGGCCAGCAGGTCGACCCGGTCGTCGGCGCGCGAGGCCACCGACGCGAGCAGCATCGCCGCGTCCATCGCGGCGTCGAGGCGCGGCTCGTCACCGATGCGCGCCGCCGAGGTGCGGCCCGTGTCGAGCACGCACACGAGCCGCCGGTCGCGCTCGGGCCGCCAGGTCCGCACCACGACGTCCGACCGCCGCGCGCTGCCGCGCCAGTCGATGGAGCGCACGTCGTCACCGAGCACGTACTCCCGCAGCGTGTCGAACTCCGTCCCCTGCCCGCGCCCGCGCGTCACCACCGACCCGTCGAGCACACGCAGGCGCGCCAGCTTCTCCGGCAGCAGCCGCCGCGAACTGAAGCGCGGATACACCCGCAGCGTCCACGGCGGCGTCAACGCGTCCGCGGTCGCGCGGGTGCTCTGCCGGTACGCCAGGCGCATCGGCCCATACGCCCGCACCGTCACCCGCACGGCCAGCCGGTCGCCGCGCCGCGTCGGGGTGAGCCTGGTGGTCAGGGCGACGGTCCGCCCCGACTCGATCCGCACGTCCTGGATCGCTGGCAAGGCCCCGGCGGAGGGCACCCACGCGTCGCGCACCTGCCCGGCGAACATCCGGTCGGATCCGTTCTGGACGATCAGCTTCACGACGCCCGACTCGCCGAGCCAGACGGCCTGGTCGCCGGTGCGGGTCATCTTCAGCTGTCTCGGCGACGGGGCGCTCAGGGCGTCGACCACCGCGGCGGCGACGATCCCGAGCACGAGCAGCCCGGCGACCGACCAGAGCACCGCCGGGCTGATCCCGCCGTCCGTGACCAGCCCGACGATCGAGAGCAGCACCGTGCCCGCCGCGAGCAGCGCCGCCGGCCGCCAGGTGATCACGCCGCCACCGCCGCCGTCGGCGCGTGCCCGGCGGCCGCTCCGCTGCGAGCCGGAGCCGGGCTCACCGCTCCAGCTGACGCGCGGGCCATCGCTCGGGACACGGGTGGCAGGGGCCCGGTCGGCCTGGTCGGCTGGGTCATCGCGGCGTCGGGACGGTGGCCAGCACCGAGTCGAGGACGGCGTCGGAGGTGACGCCCTCGAGCTCCGCCTCGGGCCGCAGGCGCACCCGGTGCCGCAGCGTCGGCCGGGCCAGCGCCTTGACGTCGTCGGGCGTGACGTAGTCGCGGCCGGTCAGCCAGGCCCACGCCTTGGCCGCCGCGAGCAGCGCCGTGGCGCCGCGCGGGGAGGCGCCGAGCTCCAGCGACGGCGAGACCCGGGTCGTGCGGCAGAGATCCACGATGTACGCGAGCACGCCGTCCGCCACCGCCACCCGCTGCACCGCAGCCCGCGCGACCACCAGGTCGGCCGCGGTCGCCACGGCCTGCACGCCGGCGTCGCGGAGGCGGCGCGGGTCGAACCCCCGGTGGTGGGCCCGCAGCACCCCCAGCTCCTCGTCGCGGGTCGGCAGCGGCACGGTCAGCTTCAGCAGGAACCGGTCGAGCTGCGCCTCGGGCAGCGGATAGGTGCCCTCATACTCGATCGGGTTCTGCGTGGCGGCGACCAGGAACGGATCGGGCAGCGCCCGCGCCCGCCCCTCGACCGACACCTGCCGCTCCTCCATGACCTCCAGCAGCGAGGCCTGCGTCTTCGGCGGCGTCCGGTTGATCTCGTCGGCGAGCAGCAGGTTGGTGAACACCGGCCCCTCGCGGAACTGGAACTCGGCGCTGCGCGCGTCGAAGATCAGCGAACCGGTGACGTCGCCGGGCATGAGGTCGGGCGTGAACTGCACGCGCTTGGAGTCGAGGTCGAGCGCGGCCGCGATGGTCCGGATGAGCAGCGTCTTCGCCACACCCGGCACGCCTTCGAGCAGCACGTGGCCGCGTGCCAGCAGCGCGATGACCATGCCGGTCACCACAGCGTCCTGGCCGACGACGACCTTGCCCACCTCGGCACGCAGGCGCCCGAGCGCGGCCCGGGCCTGCTGCGTCCCGGCGTCGGCCCCGGTGCCCTGGGTCATCGGAATGGCGGTGTCGGTCACCGTGACTCTCCTTCGAGTGGCGCGTGCGTTGCCGGGCCGGCTGATGCCTCGGTCGTGGATGGCCCACCGGCCGGCGCGGCCGGACCGGCGGTCGGTGCCGCGGCGTCATGCCCCGGTGCGGCCGGTCCGCCCGCCGCGGTGGCCGGTGACGTCGGCGCCGGGGACGACGAGGCTGGCGGTGAGGGCGCTGGTGGTGACGACGCTGGTGGTGACGAGGCCGACGACGGCGAGGCGTCGGCCGGCGATGACGGGGACGCGGCGGGCCGTTGCGCGGCGACCGCGTCCGCCAGCCGCTCGAGGCGGGTGGCCGCGGCGACGAGCTGGTCGTCGTCCAGCGGCGGCGGCCCGAACAGCGTCTGCTCGACCAGCTCGGCCGGCCAGCCGCTCTGCGCGGCGACCGCCTCGACGAGCGCCTGGCGCTCGGTCTCCGGCTCGAGCCGCAGCAGCCGGGACAGCCGCGCGACCGCCGCCTCGCGCAGCGTCCGCAGGGACTCGTCGCGTGCCCGCGCCCGCAGGTAGAGCCGGCCGCGCCCGGACACCGTCTCCGTCGCCCGGACGACGACCGGCAACGGCTCGACCACGGGCCCGCCGAGCCGGCGCGCCTGGGCGGCCGCGAGCGCCACGAAGATCGCGATGAGCAGCGCCGCCGCCACCTGTGACCACGGCGGGAACGCCTGCAGCAGCGGGTTGGGCGGCGCGTCGGAGTCGCCGTCGACGCCGCCCGCCTGCGGCTGGCCGCCCGACCCGCTGTCCTCGTCGCGGACGGGGAACTCGGGGTCGGCGGGCTCCCCGGACGCCGGCGGGCGTAGCGACGGCGGCGCGGCCGGGCCGCTGCCGAGGGACGGGTCCTTGTCGACGAGCGGCGGCGGCTCGTTGCGGTGCAGGTCGAGCCAGATCAGGGTGGGCGCCCCCGTCAGCAGCCCGGTCGCGAGCCGGGCGTTGCCGTGCTCGCCGATCCGGTCGTTGCGGAACGGGTCGGCCGACCCGACGACGACGATCCGGCCCGATCCCCGGGTCAGCACCACGAGCGCGCCGTCGTAGCAGCGGTCCAGCTCGCGCCCCCCGTCGGGGTCGACCGGCCCGTACCGCGTGCGGCCGACCGCGGCCCGCCCCGCCTCGGCTGCGGGCGCGAAGCCGCACCCGGGCTCCGAGACCACGCTCGCATACTGCCGGTCGGTGCTGACGATCGGCAGGAAGCCCTCGTACATCGTCTTGGACCGGGGTTCGACCACGACCACGGTGGTCGACGACGGCAGCAGCTTCAGCATGCGCAGGTAATAGGGGTGCATCAGCTCGGGCGTGGTGATGAGCAGCGTCGCGTTGCCGTCGTGGGCGGACACGAGCGCGTCGGACGACTTCGTCCTGCGCTCGATCCGGACCCCGGCGTCACGCACGCGGCCGGCGAGCGTCGCCGCGCCGATGTCGGCCGTGCTGGACGGCGACAGGTATGCCTCGTCGTCCTCGTCCGGCTGCTCCAGCTGATACAGCAGCGTGCCGATCAGGATGAGCACCAGGACGATCGCGGGCGGCAGCACCAGTCGCAGCCACCGCCGGCTCCGCCGCGGCTTCGGCGGCGCCGCGTCCGGCGCGGTCGTCCCCGGTGCCTCGGCCGGCGCGTCCGGTGCCGACGGCGGGATCATCGCGGTCGTCATGCCCCGACCTCCGCGGCGAGCCGGCGCATCCGGTCGTCGTGCTCCGCGGTGGCCGGACGCTGCCCGTACCAGATCTCGGAGAAGATGCCCGTCGCGCTGCGCAGCGGGGTGTCGAGCCCCGGCAGCGCGGCGCCCGCTGCCCGGGCGAGCTCGGTGACGGTCATGCCGGGCTGGTGCTCCAGCACCCGGCGCTCGACGAGCCCGCGGACGATGGCCCGCAGCCGCTCCCGGACCGCCTCCGCATAGCGCCCCTCGGCGGCCAGCCGGTCGGCCAGCGACATGAACGCGTGCGCCGGCAGCTCGGGCAGCTCGGCGTCGGGCTCCGGCTCGGTCTCGGGCGCCGGCACCACGGGGAGCTCGGCGTCCTCGTGCTGCACCCGCTTGCGCCGGCGCAGGAAGCCGGGCAGCCGCCGCGGCACCCAGGCGGGATAGAAGAAGTGCAGGGCGGCGAAGGCGACCGACACGGTGATCAGGATGAAGAGGAGCCAGGCCAGCGACAGCACGCTGCACACGTCCTGCAGCAGCTCGGACCATTCGCGGGTCATCGCGCCGCCCCCAGGATCGCCGAGCCGGCCAGGTCGACGGGCCGGCCGAGCCGGCGGATGCGCCCGATCGCGATGTCCAGGCCCTCGACCCGCATCCGGGTCTCCAGGTAGAGCACCGCGTCGATGCACGCGAGTGTCGCATAGGCCACCGCGTCGACGAGCACCCACAGCGAGAGCATCAGCAGCGTGAACACGATCGTCCCCGGACGCACGGCGACCTGCAGCAGTCCGTAGGCCGTAGACCCCAGGACCAGCCGGATGGCGGCCCAGCTGCAGTAGCCGCCGAGCCGGACGGCCGCGCCGCGCAGGCCGACCGACGCCAGGCGGAACGACCGGCCCAGCGCCCGGGCGGGACCGATCCGGTCGACCACGAGCGCCGGCGCCGCCAGGCCGACCAGACCGAAGAGGAACAGCCAGGGCAGCATCAGGAAGAGCGCGGCGGGCAGCAGGATCGCGGCGGTCACCGCCGCCACCACCAGCAGCGCCGGCAACCGGCGCACCGCCTGTCGCAACAGGTGCCGCCAGCCGGCCGGCTGGCCGAGCAGGCCGGGTCCGGCGGCCACGCCGGCCAGCCCGCCGAGCAGCGCGAGGATCGCGCCCTCGCTGGCCAGCCCGGCGCAGAAGGCCAGCCAGGTCGGCCCGATCCGGTCGAAGCCGGGCAGGTGGAGCGGCGGATCCGTGCCGGCCCACGCCCGCAGGGGATAGAGGACGGCCTGCTCGCACATCGCCAGCACGGCGGCTGACACCAGGAGCAGGGGCCACTGCACGCGCAGCAGCGACACCGCGGCGTCCAGCAACTCACCGAAGGTGAGGGGACGCATCGGTATCACGGCCCGGGTGTCTTCCACGCGGACACCGTAGTAGGCCCGAGCGACAAATTTGTGCCGATGGCCACCTGGGTCACGCAGCGTCGACGTGATCGACACGGAGGGGTACGGATCGCCCAAGATCGGCCGACGGGTTCCCACGTTCGGGCGAGGAGGTGAAATATTGGACCGCATGAGAGCCCGTGTCCTGGTGGTCGACGACGACCCCGCCCTCGCCGAGATGCTCGGCATCGTCCTGCGCAGCGAAGGTTTCCTCCCCTCGTTCGTCGCGGACGGTGAGCGTGCCCTCGCTGCGTTCCGGGACACCCGGCCCGACATCGTGCTGCTCGACCTGATGCTCCCCGGGATGAGCGGGATCGACGTCTGCCGGTCCATCCGCGCCGAGTCCGGCGTGCCGATCGTGATGCTCACCGCCAAGAGCGACACGGTCGACGTGGTCCTCGGCCTCGAGTCCGGCGCCGACGACTACGTCATGAAGCCCTTCAAGCCCAAGGAGCTCGTCGCGCGCATGCGGGCGCGGCTGCGCCGGGGCGAGGACGTGGCACCCGAGCTGCTGACCATCGGGCCGCCCGGCAACCAGATCACCATCGACGTGCCGGCGCACACCGTCATGCGCGACGGCGACGAGGTCAAGCTGACCCCGCTGGAGTTCGACCTGCTGGTGGCGCTCGCGCGCAAGCCACGCCAGGTCTTCACCCGCGAGGTGCTGCTGGAGCAGGTCTGGGGCTATCGGCACGCCGCCGATACGCGCCTGGTCAACGTGCACGTCCAGCGGCTGCGCGCCAAGATCGAGCCGGATCCCGAGAAGCCGGAGATCATCCTTACCGTGCGGGGCGTCGGCTACAAGGCCGGCACCGGTTAGGTCGTCGTTCGTGGTGCGCATCGATCCGATCATCGTCCGGGTCCGCCGGCTCCGCCCTCGGCGGCTGGTGCCCGTCGCCGTCGCGCGGCGCACCCGGCGCTACTGGGCGGCGGCGCGGCGGCAGTGGCGGCGCTCGCTGCAGGTCCGGGTCGTCGGCATCACCCTGCTGCTGTCCGCCACGCTCGTGCTGGCGTTCGGCTACACGGTGGCGTCACTGATCAGCCAAGGTGTGCTGCAGAGCAAGATCAACACGTCGAAGGAGCAGATCGCCAACGGCGCCGACTACGCCACGCACGAGCTGGAAGGCTTCACGCAGGCCGACGACCCCGGCCTGCCGACCAAGCTGCGCACGGTCGCCGGCTCGCTGGCCAGTTCCATGGACGTGGCCGGCGCCGAGGTGATCCTGCTCCGGCGCAGCTCCGACCTCGCCGCCTCGTGGCCGGAGCGGGACGCTCACGCCGTCATGACGACGCGCGCCATGGAGCCGATGCGCTCCCAGGTCGTCGGCAGCCGCCCGGGCACCTACCAGCAGATCGCCACGCTCGACGTCGGCATGGGTCAGCAGAAGTACCTCGTGCTGGGCACCCGGGTGGCCACCGCCGGCGATCCCGTCGAGCTGTATTACCTGCTGCCGCTCAAGGCGGAGGACGACCTCGTCCGGTTCGTCGCGCTGGTCGTCAACGTCACCGGCGTCGCCCTCGTCGCGCTGCTCGCCCTGATCGCCGCCATGATGACCCGGCTCGTCGTCAAGCCGGTCCGGGTCGCCGCCCGCACGGCGCAGCGGCTCTCCGCCGGCCTGCTCGACCAGCGCATGCAGGTGAGGGGCGAGGACGACCTGGCCCGGCTGGCCGCCGCGTTCAACCAGATGGCGGCCAACCTGCAGCGCCAGATCGTGCGCCTGGAGGAGATGTCGCGCCTGCAGCGCCGGTTCACCTCCGACGTCTCGCACGAGCTGCGCACGCCCCTGACCACCGTCCGGATGGCGGCCGACCTGCTGTTCGCCTCCCGCGAGGACTTCGACCCGGCCGCGGCACGCAGCGCCGAGCTGCTGCAGGCCGAGCTGGACCGGTTCGAGGGGCTGCTCGCCGACCTGCTGGAGATCAGCCGGTTCGACGCCGGGTTCGCGGCGCTCGACGCCGAGCCGACCGACCTGGTGCCGGTCGTCCGGCGGGTCGGCGACCGGCTGGAGTCGCTCGCCGAGCGCTGCGGGGTCGAGCTGAAGATCGAGACCCCCGACACCGAGGTCATCGCCGAGGTCGACCCCCGGCGGGTCGAGCGGATCCTGCGCAACCTGGTCGGCAACGCGGTCGAGCACGGCGAGGGCAAGCCGGTGATCGTCCGGCTGGCCGCAGACGGCTCCGCGGTTGCCGTGACCGTCCGCGACCACGGCGTCGGCCTCAAGACGGGAGAGGAGAAACTGGTGTTCAACCGCTTCTGGCGGGCCGACCCGTCCCGCGCGCGCCAGACCGGCGGCACCGGCCTCGGCCTGTCGATCAGCCTGGAGGACGCCCGCCTGCACGGCGGCTGGCTGGAGGCGTGGGGCGCCCCGGGCAAGGGCGCCCAGTTCCGCCTCACCCTGCCCGCCCGCAACGGCGACCGCCTCGTCTCCTCGCCCCTGCGCCTCGTCCCCGACGACGCCCGCGCCGACGAGGCGGCCCTGATCGGAGAAACCCCGTGACCGCCCCACGCCCCGCAACCCGGCGCCGACTGATCGGGCCGCTGGCGATCGGGGCGCTGCTCGGCACGATGCTGGTCGCCGGGTGCGGGCTGCCGGGTGAGACCCCGCCGAAGTACCTGGAGCCGGCCGTCACCGCCAACCCGACCCCCGACCGCGCCCAGCAGCCGCCCTCGCCGAAGGACGCGGCGACCGCGCCGGAGCTGGTCTCGCGCTTCCTCGAGGCGTCGGTCGGGGGCAATCAGGCGGAGGGCGACGAGGCGCGCAACACCACGCAGAACCGGATGCGCGAGTTCCTGACGCCCGATGCCCGCAAGACGTGGCAGCCCGGGGAGGAACTGGAGGTGGTTCGGGCCACCTATGAGCCGCAGAAGGCGAAGGACCCGACAGATCCGAAGAACGCCGGCCGGTGGATCGTGCCGGTGACCATGGAGTCGATCGGGATACTGACCCCGACCGGCATCCTGCGGCACGCCCAGCCGCTGACCCGCGAGTGGGATGCCGAGGTCGCGACGGTCAACGGGCAGTTGCTGATCGCCAATCCGCAGGACGGCCTGCTGCTGATCAGCAGCACCGGCCTGGACTACTGGTACAAGCAGCAACCGGTGTACTTCTGGGAGTCGCGCAACGACAACCCGAAGCTGGTGCCCGACCTCCGGTACATGTCCACGCTGCTGTCGCGGGCCCAGCGGGTCCAGGAGGTCCTCGACTGGCTGCGCAAGGGCCCGTCCGATCAGGTCGCGCCGGTCGCGAGCGCGCTCTCGGCAGACATCGACAGCAAGGACGTCCCGTCGGCCGGGCGCGACGCGGTCACCATCAATCTCGGCATCAAGGCCGTCGGCAAGGACGAGGAGGTGCGCCGGGCGGCGCGGCAGATCCGCTGGTCGCTGGACGGGCATCCGCAGGTCACGTTGACGATCGAGGGCCGGGATGCGGGCTTCACGGCCGACGGCTACGAGAACGACAACGCGGCGGCCGGCCTCGCCGCCGACAGCGATCCGGAGCGGTTCAGCATCGCCAACATGTCCGCACGGCCGGTCGACGGGGCCGGGACGCCGAACCTCTTCGCGCCCGGTGGGGACAACACGTCGGTGGTGTCCGCGGCCATCAACCGAGCGAAGAACCGGGCCGCGCTCGTGCGCAAGGTGGACAAGAAGGAGGTGCTGTACGTCAGCACGCCCGATGCCACCACCGCGAACCCGCCGAAGTACGTGACGACGGTGCCCGAGGTGAGCGGCGCGTCGCTGAGCCGGCCGGTATGGATCGACCGTCCGACACCGATGTTTCTCGTCTCCGACGGCACGTCCCTGTGGGCCGTCACACCGCCGACCGCCGACCAGGCCCAGGCAAAGGCCGAAAAGGTCCTCGGCCCGGCGGGTGCGAAGCCCGACTCCAGTCTCAGCCTCGGCATCACGTCGCTGGCGGTCGCGCCCGAGGGGAGGCGGATCGCCTTCGTCTCCGGTGCGGCCGTCAGCGTGGCGCCGTTGCTGTTCGACAGCGGCAAGATCAGTCTCGGCGTGTTCCAGGAGGTCCGCACCACGCTCGGCGGGGCCAGGTCGGTCGGCTGGATCACCGAGACGACGCTCGCCGTCGGCGGGGTCAGGTCGGGCCTGCCGATCGACCAGGCGTATTCGCTGGTGTCGATCACGGTTGACGGCACCGCCGAGAAGCCGCTGCCGGGGCGCTCGCCGTTCGCGACCGCGCCGTACGTGATCGACAACATGTCGGTGCGCACCGCGGACCCGCTCGGGCCGCAGGGCGGCGTGCTGATCATGTTCGAGTCGAACGGCATCGCGTACACGGTGGACAACGAGGGGATCCGCGCCGTCACGCTCGGCCCGCAGCCGTCCGCCTCGCCGAGCGCGCAGGCCGGCGCGCCGCCGGTGGCGAAGGCGCCGTTCTACGCGGACTGAGCCGTGTTCCTCGCCGATCTCGTCGACTTGGTGCTGCCGGCCGCCTGCGCCGGTTGCGAGCAGCCGGCCCGCGGTCCGCTGTGCGTCCCCTGTCGGGCGGCCTTCCACGCGGCCGTCCCGCAGCGCACCCGGCCCGACCCCGAGCCGCCGGGGATGCCGCCGGTGTACGCGCTGGCGGCGTACGCGGGGTCGATGCGCGCGGCCCTGCTGCAGTACAAGGAGAAGGGCCGCCGCGAGCTGGCCCAGGACCTCGGCGAGGCGCTGGCCCGGGTCGTCGTCCGCGCCCTGCGCACTCCGGCCGAGGGGCAGGCGGGCCAAGCGCCACCGGGATGGGCCGCCCCGGCGAGCAACGCGGCGGGCCGGTGGTCGGCTGGGGTCGGGCGGGCCGGGCGGGCCGGGCAGGCCGGGCGGGTCGGCCAGGTCGGGCGGGTCGGCCAGGTCGGGCGGGCCGGGCGGGTCGGGCAGGTGGTGCTGGTGCCGGTGCCCGCTACGGCGGCGGCGGTGCGGGAGCGGCACGGGGATCACATGGTGCGGCTGGCCAGGGCCGCTGCCCGGATGCTGCCCGATGCGGGCGTCGTCATGCCGTTGCGGGCCTTGCCGAAGCGTGGGGACTCCGCCGAGTTGTCCGCCGGTGAGCGGGCGGCGGCGGCGCGTGGGGCGTTCGCGCTGCGGCCGCGCGGGGTGGCCGAGCTGCGGGCGCGGGTCGCGGGTGGCGCCGCCGTGGTCGTCGTCGACGACATTGTCACGACCGGGGCCACGCTGGCGGCCGCCGCGGCGTGGGTGGCCCGAGTCGGGGGAGCCGTGCCGCGCGCGGCGGTGCTGGCGGCCACGCAACGCCAGCGCGGGATGTAGCCGCCGCGCGGGGTCGTCGGCCAGGGCAACGGACGGGCCAGGACAACGGATGAGCCAACAGCAGCGAATGGGCCAGGGCAGCGGACGGGCCAGGGCGGCGGGCGAGCCGGGGCAGCGGATGAGCCAACGGCAGCGGATGAGCCAACGGCACCGGATGAGCCAACGGCACCGGACGGGCCAGGGCGGCGGACAGGCCGGGGCAGCGGACGAACCAAAGGGCGCGAGCCACCTCGCGCTCGGCGGCGCGTCATGTGTGTCCCGTCAGCCGGGCGGGCCGTCGCGGTCCGTCCAACCCGCCGTCGCACGGCGTCGGCGCGCGGGCGGGAGGCCGTCGGAGGCCGGGCGCCGGAGGGTCGGGGAGATCCCGATCCGTCCCCCGCGGGGCCTTCTGGCCGCTACGCAACGTCAGCGTTTGGTGTTGCGCTTCATGTTGGTTTGCACCGAACGTTACTCCTTGCGTTGCGTGGGGTAATCCCGGAGGAGGGTTTCATGACTCGCCACCCTTCTTCTTGTGAACCGGGGGTGACTAGCGGCTGTCCGCGGTTTAACGTCGAGAGACGACCAATGCTCTGAGTGGCCGAGGCCACGAAGGGAGGAAGCTGACACCCGCAGTTTCGGTCGCGTGCCGCGTGGGCTCAGCCTCTGGGGAGGCGCGTTTCCGGCCGAGCAGTCCAGACACAACCCGAAACCCGAACCCTGTTTTCTTTGAAAGACCCGTGGGGGAGGTCAGGAGTGGACATCGTCGTCAAGGGCCGCAACGTCGAGGTGCCCGACCACTACCGGCAGCATGTCGCCGACAAGCTGGCCAAGGTCGAGCGATACGACCACAAGCTCATCCGCGTCGACGTCGAGCTGTTTCACGAGCGCAATCCTCGCCAGTCGGACTACTGCCAGCGCGTCGAGATCACGTGCTACTCGCGTGGGCCGGTGATCCGGGCGGAGGCTTGCGCCGCGGACTTCTACAGCGCATTGGACACCGCCATCAACAAGCTGGACAGCCGCCTCAGCCGGGCCGCTGACCGCAGGCGGGTCCATCGGGGCCGGCACGCGCCGGTTTCCGTCGCCGCGGCGACCGCGTCACTCGCATTCACACCACCCGAGCGGTATTCCACCGCGGCGGCGGCTGTTCCGGCCGAGTCCGCGGAGCGCGAAACCGGCGGCTTCGACCTGATCGAAGAGGCCGATGACCAGCCGTGGCACATCGTCCGGGAGAAGGAGCACCCGGGCGAGCCGATGACCGTCGACGACGCACTGTTCCACATGGAGCTGCTCGGCCACGACTTCTACCTGTTCAACGACAAGGAGTCGGGCCGGCCAAGCGTGGTCTACCGGCGCCGGGCCTACGATTACGGCGTCATGAGCCTGGGGATGTAACAGCAGATGACGAAGGCGGGCCCGGTGCCAGGGCCCGCCTTCAGCAACAGCGCGAACAGCCGGCGCGCCACAGGTCGGTCAGAGCGAACGGCGCGGACAACCGGCGCGCCACAGGTCGGTCAGCACGGCGGCTCAGGACTTCCAGAGGTCCCGGGCCAGGTAGGCGGTGTCCGGGTAGTCGGCGAAGACGCCGTCCAGCCCCGCGGCCAGGAACGTCCTGATCTCGGTCAGGATGTCGCCCCACGCGTTCGGGTCGGTGCCCGTGCGCAGGTTGAGCGGCAGGAACTGGTTCTCGTTGCGGAACGTCCACGCGTGGACCTTCAGGCCCCGCGCGTGCGCGTCGCGGATCAGCGGCGAGGGCTCCAGCAGGTTGCCGGCCGCGTCCCGCGGGATGACCAGGTTCTTCGTCGCGCCCACGCCGTTGGTGAACGTCTTGAGCCAGTCCAGGCCGGCCGGCTTCGCGAGGTCGGCCCAGGTGCGCGGGTCGCCGCTGACCCGGAAGTCGTACGGCTGGCCGACCGCGTCGAGCAGCACGACGGACGGCGTGTCGACCAGGGCGCGCAGCTTCTTGATGCTGGTCGGCTCGAACGACTGCAGGAAGACCGGCGCGTTGCGCCCCGCGAGGTCGTTGCGCTTGAGCACCCGGGCGACGAGCGGCTCCAGGGCGAGGCCGACCGAGGCGAAGTACGTCGGGTGCTTCGTCTCCGGGTAGACGCCGATGGTCCGGCCGAGGCGCTTGCCCTCGGTGCGGGCGAGGTCGATGACCTCCTGGAGGGTCGGGATCTCGAAGAGCCCGTTGTAGATCGTGTTGTGCGTGCGGACGGCGGGCAGCCGCTCGACGGCCCGCAGCGTCTTGAGCTCGGCGAGCGTGAAGTCCTCGGTGAAGAAGCCGGTGACCGTGACCCCGTCGATCGTCTTGGTGGCCTTGCGGGAGGCGAACTGCGGCTTCGAGGCGACGTCCGTGGTACCGGAGATCTCGTTCTCGTGCCGGGCGACGAGCTGGCCGTCCTTGGTCGGCACCAGGTCGGGCTCGATGAAGTCCGCGCCCATCGCGATGGCCAGCCGGTAGGCGGCCAGCGTGTGCTCCGGGCGGTGGCCGCTCGCGCCACGGTGGCCGATGACCAGCGGACGGCGCAACGACGTGGAGTCGTGGGCGTGAGCCGCGGACGGGCTGACAAGGGTTGCGGGGAGGACGGCCGCGCCGGCGGCCGCCCCCATGCCGGAAATCACTGCACGACGACGCATGCGCCTGATGGAAGTTGGCGCACAGCAACATCGGATGACGACTAGGTGGCCGCCGGGCGCAGTTTGGCGAACGCAACGTTGTCGATGCGAGTCCCGTCCGGGCCTGGCAGTTTGCCGGGCTGGATTCCTTCCCGGAAGTAACCGGCCCGCTCCAGCACGCGCTGCGAGGCGACGTTGTCCTCCGCGGTGCCGGCGGTCATGCGGGCCATGCCGATCTCGAAGCCCCAGTCGGTGATCAGCCGGGCCGCCCGGCTGGCGTACCCGTTGCCCCGCGCGTCCGGCGACAGGCTGTACCCGATCATCGCCTCGCGCAGCACAGGCTCGTTGTAGAAGAGCGCGATCTCGCCGAGGTACGCGCCGTCGCCCGCCCGCCGGATCGTGCACTCGGCCCGCCGGCCCTCCAGCCACCGCGACTCGGCCTCGGCGCACTGCCGCCGGACGACGGCGGGGTCCATGGGCGTCCCGACGACCGACCGCCCGCTCACGTCCGGGAGGATGCGCATGGTGTACGTGCTGTCGCTGTCCTCGGCGGTCAGCGGACGCAGGACGACGACCCCGTCGGTGAGCGCGCCGCCGGGCAGGTCGGGCAGCGCGCGCGGGGAGGGGCCGTCCGGGTCGCCGGCCACCCGGCCCCAGACGACCAGGTCGAGCCGTGCCCCGGAGGCGTCGGCGCCGGCCCCGCGGGCGACCCCCTCGCGGGTGTAACCCGCGGCGATCGCGACCCGTTGCGTCCGGCCGTCGATCAGCGGCGCCTGGAGGTACAACCGGCGCAGACCGCTGCCGAACAGCTCCTCCCCGAACCGGGCGAGCTCCTCGGGGCCGGCCGCCTCCGCAAACACCTCGGCGACGCCCTCGCCGCGCCCGGCGTGCCGGATCATCGGCCGAGGTCCTTCGCCAGCAGCGTCGCCACCCAGCCGTCGACGCGGGCACCCCGCTGCTCGCAGCTTTCCCGCTGTACACCTTCCACCACGAAACCCACCCTCTCCGCGACGCGTCGCGATCCGTCGTTGCCCACGTGCGCCCGCCAGACGATCCGGCCGAGCGCGAGCCTGTCGAAGCCGTAGTGGCAGATGGCGCGGGCGCCGGCGATCATGTACCCCTTGCCGCGCACCCACGGCGCCGATGTGTACCCGATCTCGGCGGTGACCGGGTCGGTCGGGCTGATCCGCAGGTCGGCGGTGCCGGCGAACCGGTCGTCGGCGTCGGCCAGCACGAACCCCGCGCCGGTGCCGCGCAGCCAGCCGTCGGGGTACCGGTGCTGGATGAAGTCGTGCGCGTGCTCGGGGCCGTAGTCGTGCGGGACCGAGGTCCACTCGACCGTGTCCGGGTCGCGGAACGTCGCCACGATGTCGTCCAGGTCGCTCTCGCGGGCCGGGCGCAGGGTGACCGGCCCGGCCGGGAGCCGCTCGGGCGGGTGGCTGAACGCCTGGGCCCGCAGCGCGCCCGGGCCGCCCGGCGCCACCCACGCCGGCGGGGTGTCGCAGACCTCGCCCGGCAGCAGCACACCCAGCCAGCCGTCGGTGAACCCGCCGCCGCGGGCCGGCAGCCCCGCCCGCACCACTCCGTCGAACGTGAAACCGATGCGCTCCGCCGCCAGCCGGGAGGCGTGGTTGCCGACCTCCGCCCGCCAGACCAGCCGGCGCAGCCGCAGCACCTCGAACGCCCAGTGCGCCACCGCGCGCCCGGCCCGCTCGGCGACCCGCCGCCCGCGCGCCCACGGTGCCACCCACGTGCCCAGCTCCGCGTGGCGCTCGGCCCGGTCGAGCGCGACCAGGCCGGCCGAGCCGAGCAGGTCACCCGTGCGGGCGTCGAACACCCCGAGCGGGGCCGCGGTCTCCGCGGCCCACGAGGCCGGCGAGAGCACGCGGACGAAGTCCGCCGCGTGTTCGCGCAGGTAGGGGACCGGAACCATGGTCCAGCGCTGGATCAGCGGATCCTGGCACGCCTGGAAGACGCGCTCCGCGTCCTCGGCGTGCCAGGCGCGCAGGACGAGCCCGTCGCCGGTGGTCAGTTCGATCGGCTCCATGACCGCCGATCCTGCCCCATCACGCATCGTCAGGAGGCGGATATTTCCTCGGTACCTCAGGTGATTTGTCCGGATATGGTGGTTACTGTCCGTACAGTGGGTGGGCGGGGGCGGCGGTTCCGCCGGAAAGCCGCCTACGATGGGTCGCAGACGTTTGAGGGAGCGCTGACCCGTGTCGATTTTCGAGAGAATCCTCCGCGCCGGCGAGGGCCGCATGGTGCGGCGGTTGAAGGCTGTCGCCGACGCCGTCAACTCGCTGG
Source organism: Dactylosporangium sucinum (assembly GCF_014647515.1). Lineage (GTDB taxonomy): Bacteria > Actinomycetota > Actinomycetes > Mycobacteriales > Micromonosporaceae > Dactylosporangium > Dactylosporangium sucinum. Next base: position 84,660 of record NZ_BMPI01000018.1, read on the forward strand.
AGGACGAGTTCGCCGACCTGACCGACGAAGAGCTGCGCGGCATGACCGAGCAGTTCAAGGAGCGGCTCGCCGACGGGCAGACGCTGGACGACATCCTGCCGGAGGCGTTCGCGGTCGCCCGCGAGGCCGCCTCCCGGGTCCTCGGCCAGCGCCACTACGACGTGCAGGTGATGGGCGGCGCCGCCCTGCACTACGGCAACATCGCCGAGATGAAGACCGGTGAGGGCAAGACCCTCACCTGTGTGCTCCCCGCCTACCTGAACGCGCTGTCCGGCAAGGGCGTGCACGTCGTCACCACCAACGACTACCTCGCCCAGCGCGACGCCGAGTGGATGGGCCGGGTGCACCGCTTCCTGGGCCTGACCGTCGGCACCGTGCTGCCCAACCAGCCGTCCTCGGCGCACCGGGCCGCCTACGACTGCGACATCACCTACGGCACGAACAACGAGTTCGGCTTCGACTACCTGCGCGACAACATGGCGTGGTCGAAGGACGAGCTGGTGCAGCGCGGCCACAACTTCGCGATCGTCGACGAGGTCGACTCCATCCTCATCGACGAGGCCCGCACCCCGCTGATCATCGCCGGCCCGGCCGAGCAGTCCGCCCGGTGGTATCAGGAGTTCGCCCGCGTGGTGAACCGCATGAAGCGCGGCAAGGAGCCCGCCAACTCCGGCGACGTCGACCCCACCGCCGACTACACCGTCGACGAGTCGAAGCGCACCATCTCGGTCACCGAGCGCGGCGTGGCCCGGGTCGAGGACCAGCTCGGCATCGACAACCTCTACGAGTCGGTGAACACCCCGCTGGTCGGCTACCTGAACAACGCGATCAAGGCCAAGGAGCTCTACAAGAAGGACAAGGACTACGTCGTCAACGACGGCGAGGTCCTCATCGTCGACGAGTTCACCGGCCGCATCCTCCACGGCCGCCGCTACAACGAGGGCATGCACCAGGCCATCGAGGCCAAGGAGGGCGTGGAGATCAAGCAGGAGAACCAGACGCTCGCGTCGATCACCCTGCAGAACTTCTTCCGCCTCTACGCCAAGCTCTCCGGCATGACCGGCACGGCGCAGACCGAGGCCGCCGAGTTCAACAAGGTCTACAACGTGGGCGTGGTGTCCATCCCGACGCACCGCTCGATGATCCGGCTCGACCACCCCGACGTGATCTACAAGACGGAGAAGGCGAAGTACAACGCCGTCGTCGACGACATCGTCGAGCGGCACGCCCTCGGCCAGCCGATCCTGGTCGGCACGGTCTCCGTCGAGAAGTCCGAGCTGCTCTCGCAGCTGCTGCGCAAGCGGGGCGTCTCGCACGCCGTCCTCAACGCGAAGTTCCACGCCAAGGAGGCGGAGATCATCGCGCAGGCGGGCCGCCGGGGCGCGGTCACCGTCGCGACGAACATGGCCGGCCGCGGCACCGACATCCTCCTGGGCGGCAACGCCGAGTATCTCGCCAACGCCGAGCTGCGCCAGCAGGGCATCACCGAGGACGAGAGCCCGGACGAGTACACGAAGGCCTTCGAGGACGCCCTCCCGCGCTGGGAGGAGCTCTGCGACACCGAGTCCGAGGAGGTCGTCGAGGCCGGCGGGCTCTACGTGCTGGGCACCGAGCGGCACGAGTCGCGCCGCATCGACAACCAGCTCCGCGGCCGCTCGGGCCGGCAGGGCGACCCGGGCGAGTCCCGGTTCTACCTGTCGCTGCAGGACGAGCTCATGCGCCGCTTCCGCGCCAGCGCGGTCGAGGCGGTCATGGACCGGTTCAACATCCCCGAGGACGTGCCGATCGAGTCGAAGATGGTCACGCGCCAGATCAAGAGCGCGCAGACCCAGATCGAGGCGCAGAACGCGGAGATCCGCAAGAACGTCCTGAAGTACGACGAGGTCCTGAACAAGCAGCGCAAGGTCATCTACGCCGAGCGCAAGCGCGTGCTCGACGGTGAGGACCTCAGCGAGCAGGTCCGCAACATGATCGACGACGTCGTCGGCGCCTACGCGGTCGGGGCGACGGCCACCGGCGAGACCGCCGAGGACTGGGACCTCGACCAGCTCTGGTCGAGCCTCAAGCAGCTGTACCCCGTGGGCGTCACCATCGAGGACCTGGAGGACGAGGCCGGCGGCCAGCTCGACCCGGAGTTCCTCCGCGTCCAGCTCATCGAGGACGCCCACGCCGCCTACGACCGGCGCGAGGAGGAGCTCGGCGCGGAGGCCGTCCGCGAGCTGGAGCGCCAGGTGCTGCTCAACGTCATCGACCGCAAGTGGCGCGAGCACCTCTACGAGATGGACTACCTGCAGGAGGGCATCAGCCTGCGGGCCTACGCGCAGCGCGACCCGGTGGTCGAGTATCAGCGCGAGGGCTTCGACATGTTCCAGCAGATGCAGGAGGGCATCAAGGAGGAGGCCGTCGGCTTCCTGTTCAACCTTGAGGTCCAGGTCGAGGAGGCCCCCGTGCCGGCCCTGGTCGCGGACGACGAGGTCGACGGCGACGCGGGCCTGGCGGTGCCGCTGCCGGACTCGCACGTCGAGATCCGCGCCAAGGGCCTGGGCGGCAACCGCATGCCGCGCGCCCTGCAGTATTCGGCGCCCACGGTCGACGGCGAGGCCGGCGTCGTGGTCGAGCACCAGCAGGAGCAGGCCCCCGCCCTCGGCCTCGGCGACGGCCGCCCGTCCCCGTCCGGTGACGGCGCGCGCCGCTCCGGCCCGCCGGCCCCGTCCGGTCGCAAGCCCTCGCCGGGGCAGGCGGTGGCGAGCAACGGGCCGTCCCGCAACGCGCCGTGCCCCTGCGGCTCGGGCAAGAAGTACAAGCGCTGCCACGGCGCCCCGGGCGGCGCCTGATCGTCGCGTGAGACACCGCCCGCCCTTGCTGGTCAGCGAGGGCGGGCGGTGCTGTTTTTGCCGGGCGTGGTCCGCGGTGCAAGCCTCAGACCACCTGGACCACCGTGCAGTGCCAGCCCTGCATCTGCGGCGGCTGGAGCTTCGCCGGGTCGTGCTCCAGGCGGATCGCCATCGCCCACGCCGTGCCGCCCTGCTCCAGCACCACGACGGCCTCGGCGATCCCCGGCAGCGGCTCGGTCAGCAGCATCCGCCGGGCCCGGACCAGCTGGCCGTGGCGGGCGGCCTGCGCCGGCCGCATGCGGATCCGGACCGTGCGGCGCATGAGCTGGTCGCAGACGTCGGCGAAGCGGTGCGGATGGGTGAGCGGGCGCAGCTGCGACGGCGGGCGGAAGCCGTTGAGGACCTCGACGCACAGGCCGGCGAAGCGGCGGCAGGCGGCGTGGGCGCCCGCCGGGCGGGGGTCGTCGGGGCGGCGCGGCGGCGGTCCGTCCGGCGGGGCCGGCCAGGGCAGCGGCAGCTCGTCGAGGCCGGGCATCGCGGGCGGGGCCGCGCCGACCGGCGGGTCGAGCGGCGGCACCGGGCGGACGACGACGGACGGCCGGGCGCTGAGCGTCGCAACGGATGCCATGGATGCCCCCGAATCCTTGCGTTTGCTTTCGATTGCCTCCAAGCCAGTGTGGAAATGGAGGCGCATCGATCACAAGCCGCCCGACCGGATCGTCCGGAAACGTCGTTTCAGGCGAGCTCGTCGTCCGTCTCCCCGATGAGGGGGTTGGCGCGCACCCACTCCGCCGTCTCGGCGTACTTGCGCTGGATGTACTCCTCGAGCTTGCTGCGCTCGATGCGCCACTGGCCGCGGCCGCCCACCTTGATCGCCGGCAGCTCGCCGCTGCGGACCATGTGGTAGACCTGCGAGGTCGACACGTTCAACTGCTCCGCCACGTCGGCCATGAGCAGGAATCGCGGCTCCATCGCCTCAGTTTGCCATCGACGGCGGCCGACTGGCTCCGACGACCTGACAAGCGGGCCGCCGAGGGTGTAGGACAGGGGACGTGACGACGGACCTCACGCGCGTGTACCTGCCAGCCACCCTCGCCCAGCTCGCGGTGCTCCGGGAGAGCGGCGAGCTGCCGCCGCCCGCCGAGGCGCACGCCGTGACCCCCGCGCTGCGCGAGTGGTACGCGGAGGGCGACGAGGAGGAGCTGGAGTACGTCGCGTTCACCCGGGCCGCGCAGGCGGCCCTGCGGCTGCTGCGCCACGACGGCAAGGCGCCGCGCCGCCGGGTGGTCGTGAGCGTCGACCTGCCCGGCGCGGCGGTCACCATGAACGGGCTCGACCTCGGCTCCAGCCAGGTCGGGGTCGGCGGCAAGGTGCCGCTGCGGGTGGTCGCGGCGATCCACGTGGACGGCGCCGACGCGGAGGCGGACGTGGCCGCGGCGGCCGACGTGGTCGAGGAGGCCGAGGCCGGCGACCCCGACGCGCAGTTCACCGTGGACGGTGCCGAGGACCACGAGCTGGAGTGGTACGACCCGTCGGAGATCGACCAGCTGGTCAGCTAGCGCGGCGCAGCGTGCGCCCGACGGCGATCATCGCCGTGAAGGCGCCCGCGAAGAACACGATCATGCCGTGGTTGACCTGCTCCGGCAGGCGGTTGAAGACGATCTGCGCGTCGAAGCTGCTGTAGTCCTTGATGATCCCGGTGAGCGGCAGGCGGCCGATCCAGCCCAGCAGGGTGGCGGCCAGCTCCAGCCCGCCGGGGATCGCGCCGGCCAGCAGGTAGGCCGGCCAGGGCAGGGTCAGCCCGGTGCGGCGCAGGAAGACGTACGCCACGAGGCCGCCCAGCACGCCGCTCACGATCGACGTCGTCAGCTGCAGCCGCGCCGCGGCCTCGGCCATCGTGCCGACGGTCTCCTGGTTGCCGAACAGGTCGACGAGGTCGTTCTGGAAGTACGCCACCAGCAGCCCGATGGCGGTGACCGTCACCCCGCCGGCCACGCCGGCCGCGACCGAGCTGATCGGGCGGATCGCGGCGACCGCGCCGCCGAGCACGCCGGTCACCGCGGCGACCGCGGCCACGAAGGCGACCGAGGGGCCGTTGTGGTACGCCGCGACCGTCCCGCCCAGCGACATCAGGCCGGCCGGCAGGCCGCCGAGGGCACCGGCGAGCACCCGCGAGCGGACCCTGGCCGGGTCGGCGAAGCGGCCGATCGCCACGACACCGAGCGCCGCGCCGGCCAGCACCGTCGCCACGAGGATGCTCGGCAGCACCAGCGCGGCCAGCGTCGTGATCAGGAACTCGCTGGAGGCGCCGGAGATGACGGTCCAGGCCGAGAACAGGGTGAGCAGGAGCAACAACAGGGCGAGCCCGGCCACGATCAGGGCGCCCGCCGGCCGCCACTCGTCCGGCGAGCCCACGACCGGCTCGGCCACCTCAGCACGCTTCGCTCCCACGCTCATGGACTGTAGCCGAGGCCCGGTCGCGACCGGGCAGGCGTGCAAGGATGAGAGGAACCCCAAGCCGATGATGACATGGGAGACCCTCATGGATGGCCTGTCCACCGTGCCCGAGCCGAAGAACGAGCCGGTCCACGGTTACGCCCCCGGCAACCCCGAGCGGGCCGCACTGCAGCGCCGGCTGACCGAGCTGGCCGCCGACAAGCTCGACCTGACCATGACGATCGGCGGCGAGCAGCGGATGGCCTCCGGCGCACCGATCGACGTCGTCCAGCCCCACCGCCACCGCCATGTGCTCGGCGTCACCGGCAACGCCACCACCGACGACGCCGCCCGGGCCGTCGCCGCGGCCAAGGCGGCCGCCCCGGCCTGGCGCGACCTGCCCTTCGACGAGCGGGCGGCCGTGTTCCTGCGGGCCGCCGACCTGCTGTCCGGACCGTGGCGCGACACCCTCAACGCCGCGACGATGCTCGGGCAGTCGAAGACCGCGATCCAGGCCGAGATCGACGCGGCCTGCGAGCTGATCGACTTCCTGCGGTTCAACGTGTACTTCGGGCAGAAGATCCTGCAGGACCAGCCCGGCTCGTCGGCCGGCGTGTGGAACCGGTTCGACCACCGGCCGCTGGAGGGCTTCGTCTACGCGATCACCCCGTTCAACTTCACGGCCATCGCCGGCAACCTGCCGACCGCGCCGGCCCTGATGGGCAACACCGTCGTCTGGAAGCCCTCGCCGACACAAGGGTTCGCGGCGCACTTCACGATGCGGCTGTTCGAGGCGGCCGGCCTGCCGCCCGGCGTGATCAACCTGGTCACCGGCGACGGCCTGGCCGTGTCCGAGGTCGCCCTCGCCGACGCCGACCTGGCCGGCATCCACTTCACCGGCTCGACCGCGGTGTTCCGCACGCTGAACAAGGCCGTCGCCGAGAACCTCGAGCGGTACCGCTCCTACCCGCGCATCGTGGGCGAGACCGGCGGCAAGGACTTCGTCGTCGCGCACCCGTCCGCCGACCCGAAGGCACTGGTCACCGCCCTGATCCGGGGCGCGTTCGAGTACCAGGGGCAGAAGTGCTCCGCGGCCTCCCGCGCGTACGTGCCGAGCAGCCTGTGGAAGGTGATCAAGGACGACCTCGTCGCCACCGCCGACGGGCTGGCCTACGGCGACGTGACCGACCTGAGCAACTTCGGCGGCGCCGTGATCGACCGGCGGGCCTTCGAGCGGATCGCCGGCGCCCTCGACCGGATCAAGAACTCGCCGTCGTGCACCGTCGTCGCCGGTGGCACGACCGACGACGCCGAGGGCTTCTTCGTCCGCCCGACCGTCGTCGAGTGCACGGACCCGGCGCACGAGGTCTTCACGACGGAGTACTTCGGCCCGGTCCTCGGCGTGCACGTGTACCCCGACGCCGATTACGACGCGGTCGTCGCGCAGGCCGAGTCCGTCGCGCCCTACGCGCTCACCGGCTCGATCTTCGCCACCGACCGGCAGGCGATCGAGCGGGCCACGCACGCGCTGCGGTTCGCCGCCGGCAACTTCTACGTCAACGACAAGCCGACCGGGGCCGTCGTCGGCCAGCAGCCGTTCGGCGGTGCGCGGGCGTCGGGCACCAACGACAAGGCCGGCTCGTGGCACAACCTGCTGCGCTGGACGTCGCCGCGCACGATCAAGGAGACGTTCGTGCCGCCGACCGACCACCGCTACCCGCACATGGGCTGATCCGTCACTCCGAGCGCGGCCGGGCGACCGCGACGATCTTGTCGAGCGTGAAGGCGCGATCGTCGCGGCGCAGCCGGCAGAAGGCCTCGATCACCGAGCCGGCGAGCTCGGCGTTCTCGATGACGCGGTCGGACGTGCGGCCGGCCGCGTCGACGTAGCGGATCCACACCGGCGTGCCGTGCTCGACCGCGTCGGCGAGCAGCCGTGCCTGATCGGACCGCAGCTGGGGCGCCCGCTGCTGGATCTGCTCCAGCGGCGAGGCAGGTCGCGGCGACGGTACCGAGAGCCGGCGCGCCAGCTCACCCGCGTCCACGGCCGGCCGGTTGCGGCGCACGCTGACCACGTCGTCGCCGCTCAGGGCCGCGTAGCCCGCCGCCCGCAGCGCCGTGATCGTGTCCGGGGCGGACCTGGCCGAGCCGGCCACCGTCGGGGCGAGCCGGCGCAGGCGCAGCGCGGCGGCGACCTCGTCCAGCAGCGCGACGTCGTCGCTGAGCACCACGCTGGCGACGGTCCGCACGCGCAGGTCGGTGGGCGGCTCCGGCAGGAGCTTGGCGGCCACCTCGGCGACCCGGCCGTCGGCCAGCGCCCGGCCGAGCGGGCTGATCCCGCCGAGCGCGCAGACGCCGAGCACCTCGCCCTCGGCGACGACGTCGGCGACCGTGGCGGCCAGGTCGTCCGGGCGCCGGGCCGGCAGCGGCGCGGTCCACCGCACCAGCGGCGCGAGCGCTCCCGGGTCGGGCAGCGCCGTGTCCGGGGGCAGGTCGTTGAGCACCCGGACCACGACCTGCCGCAGCGCCGGGCCGGTCCACCACGCCTCGAGCAGCCGGGTGAGCCGCTCGGCGGCCGGCGCGCCGGCGAACCCGCCGTACGCGGCGGTCGGCCGCAGCCGCAGGCCGTCGGGCCCGAGCAGGCCGGCGGCCAGCACCAGCTCGGCGTGCAGCGGGCCGGCGCCGAGGCGGGTGAGCTCGCGGGCCGCGACGCCGCCGTCGGACCGCTGGGCCAGCGGGTGCTCCGCGGCCTCGCCGAGGAACGCGCCGACCCGCTCCAGCAGCTCGGTCGCGGCCTCCACCGCGGCGGCCCGGATCGCGGTGCGGTCGGCCGGTGCCAGCGGCGGACCCGGCGGTACCGGCTCGAACGGCTCCTCAGGAGGTCGCCGCGCGTTCGCGTCCACCACCAGGTACTCCGGCGCCCACAGCCGGTCGCCGTCCGGCCAGACCAGGGCGCGCTGGGCGAGCACCCGCAGCGTGGCGTCGAGCGCGGCGTCGCCGGGCGCCCGCTCCAGCGCGGCCGCGAGTGCGGTCCGCTCCGCCGGGACGCCGAGCCGGGCCAGGGCCTCGACCACCTGCAGGGCCGGCAGCGGCAGCCGGGCCACCACCTCGTCGAGCCCGGCGCGGGCCGAGAGCCGGACCGCGAGCTGGGTCAGGTCGGCCGGCGCGGGCGGGGCGACCGCGTCGGGGCGACGGCGGAGCACCTCCGCGAGCTCGTCCGCGTCCAGTTCCCGAAGCCAGGCAACCAGTGCGCCTCTCGTCACGACACGTGACCTTATAGCGTTCGCTCCGAACTGTGGGAACCGCGCAGCCGGCTGTAGATCTTGGCTTAGTCTGACTCCCTTCTTTGTGCCAACGCACCGGTCCGGTCCGCCGGAGGCATCGACGCGGGCCTAACGTCGCAGCTGAGGGGGAGGGACGGCGATGAAGACGGTCACCGGCGCAAAGACGGTTCTCGGCAACCGCTACCGGCTCGAGTCGGAGGTCGCCCGCGGCGCCATCGGTGCGGTCTGGCGGGCGTTCGACGAGGAGACGAAGGAGTACGTGGCGGTCAAGCTGCTGCGTGCCGAGGCGGCCGAGGTGCCCGAGCTCGTCGACGGCTTCCTCGGCGAGGCCGAGCTGCTCGCCGGGCTCGACCACCCGTCCGTGATCAGGGTCAAGAACCTGATCACCGGCGACGGGGTCATGGCCATCGCCATGGAGCTCGTCCCCGGCCCCGACCTGCGCCGCCGGCTGCGCGCCGACGGCCCGCTGCCCCCGGCCGTCGCCGCCGAGGTCGTCGCCCAGGTGGCCGACGCGCTCGCCTACGTCCACGCCAACGGGATCGTCCACGGCGACGTCAAGCCCGGCAACCTGCTCGTGCCGCTCGACGGCGGGCCGGTGCGCCTGGCCGACTTCGGGGTGGCCCGGCGCGCCGACCGGCCGGCCGGCCCGACCCACGCCACGCCCGAGTACGTCGCGCCCGAGGTCGTCGCCGGCGGCTCGCCCAGCCCGGCCTCCGACGTGTACGCGCTCGGCGTCGTGCTCTTCGAGCTGATCTGCGGTCGCAGCCCGTACCGCGGGGGCTCCCCGAACGACGTCCTGCGCCGGCACGCCGACTGCGTCCCGGTGCCGCCGCCCGGCATGCCGGCCGCGCTCTGGCCCATCATCGAGGCGTGCATGGAGCTCGACCCGCGCATGCGCCCGGCGGCCGCCGCGATCGTCGGCCGGCTGCGGGTCGCCGAGGGTGCCCTCGACGGGTTCGAGCCGCTGCCGCGGCTGCCCGCGGAGGCCGTGACGTTCTGGCAGCGCTCGGCGGAGCAGACCGCGCCGGTGCAGTTCCCGGTGCGGCGGGTCGACTGGGTGCCGCTGCCGACCGCGCCGACGTCGCCGGCGGCCGCGTCCGTGCACCTCATGATGGCGGTGCCGATCGGGGAGCTGCCGACCGAGCCGCACGGGGTGGCCGACCTGCCGACCGCGCAGTTGGGCGCGCCGGCTCCCGACGCGGTCCCGGCTTCGGTCGAGGAGGCGCCGACGCAGGTGCTGGCCTCGGAGCCTGCGGCTGCTGAGCCCGCGGTTGCTGAGCCCGCGGTTGCTGAGCCCTCGGTTGCTGAGCCTGAGATCGTCGACGCGGAGCCGCCGCTTCCCGGGCCGGGGCAGCCCCTCTGGGCCGAGCCGCAGGCGGAACACGAGCCCGTGTCGCCTCTGGTGGTTGCCGAGCCGGTCATCCCCGCGCAGCGGGCCGCCTCGGACGACGAACCGCCGACCGCGCTCCGCTTCGACAACGCGCCGGTCGTGGACGAGCCACCGACCGAGGTTATGGCCACTCCGGCCGTCGCCCCGCCGGCCGAGGCCGCGCCCGCCGAGCCGACCGCGGTCGTCGCGGTGCCCTCCGCGCCGCCGCCCGCCGACGAACCGGACGAAAAGGACTACCCCGAGTGGTTGACGGCGCCCGCGAGCGGCGAGCCGGCCACCACGGAGCACCGGGAGCCGGGCCGCCGGCCGCAGCCGCGCGTGCTCGCCGCCGTCGGTGCCGGCCTGGTGCTGGTGGTGCTGCTGGTGGGCGGGTTGCTGCTGTCCGGCGCGCTGGGCGGCGGCGCCGAGCGCCGACCCGAACAGGTGAACGGGACCGCGCCCGCGTCGTCGCCCGCGGGCTCCGCCGGGCCGAGCGCCGAGCCGACGCCGGACCCGGGCTCCGCCGAGCCGACGCCCGGAGGCGAATCGTCGGCGCCGGGCAAGCCGCCGACGAAGCGGCCGTCCTCGGTACCGTCGCCGCACCCGTCCGGAACGGGACTCCCCGGGATCGGTGATCCGATGCCGCCCTTCCCGTCGATGCCGGCGTTCCCGACGATGCCGTCGTTCGGGTAGTCCTAACTCGACAGTCGCAGCGCGACAGTTCACTGTGGATTTGCCGAAATCCTGGACTGAGCCCGCGAAAAGTGACAGCGTAGGGTTCATGGCGGATTCTGGAGTCAACGCGACGGCGGCTGCCCTGCTGGGGCTGCTGCACGAGGGGCCGATGACCGGGGGCCAGTTGATGGCGGCGGCACAGCGCCGCCTCGGCGCCTACTGGTCGATGACGCGCAGCCAGGTCTACCGTGAGCTTCCCGCGCTCGCCGACTCGGGTTATGTCAAGCTCGGCAAGCCGGGGGCGCGCTCCAGCCAGCCCTACGCGATCACCCCGGCCGGCAAGCGGGCGTTCGCCCGGTGGCTGGCCGAGCCGGCCGGCCGGGAGGCCCTGCGCAACCCGGTCGCGCTCCGTGTGGCGTTCGGCGCTCAGCAGTCCGCCCAGCAGCTGCAGGAGGTCTACGCGCAGGCCGCCGAGTACCACACGGTAGCCCTCGCCGAGGCGCGCGAGATGGCGAAGGAGGCGAAGAAGGCGGGCGACGACTTCTCCGCCGCGTCGCTCGACTTCGCGGTCGGTTATCACAAGGCGGCGCTCAGCTGGCTCAAGAGCGCGCCCAGCAAATAGCGTTCGGCGATGCGGCGTAGTCTTTGACTGTGACTGCTCTGGACCACGCCGAATCGCTCAAGTCGCTCGATGGCACGCTGCGCAACATCGAGGCGGTGCTCGACCTCGACCGGCTCCGGAAGGAGAAGGGCGAGCTCGAGGAGCAGGCATCCGCTCCCAACCTGTGGGACGACCAGGTGGCGGCCCAGAAGGTCACCTCGCGGCTGTCCTACGTCCAGGGTGAGATCAACCGGCTGGAGCGCCTCCGCGGCCGGCTCGACGACGCCCAGGTGCTGCTGGAGCTGGCGGAGGCCGAGGGCGACGCGTCGTCGCTCGCCGAGGTCGGCGAGGAGATCGCCGGGCTGCGCAAGTCGATCGAGGAGCTCGAGGTCCGCACCCTGCTCTCCGGCGAGTACGACGCGCGGGAGGCCCTGGTCACCATCCGCGCCGGCGCCGGCGGCGTCGACGCGGCCGACTTCGCCGACATGCTCATGCGGATGTATCTGCGGTGGGCCGAGCGGCACGGCTACGCGACCGACGTCTACGACACCTCCTACGCGGAGGAGGCGGGGATCAAGTCGGCGACCTTCGCGGTGAAGGCGCCCTATGCCTACGGGACGCTGTCGGTCGAGTCGGGCACCCACCGGCTGGTCCGGATCAGCCCGTTCGACAACCAGGGCCGCCGGCAGACGTCGTTCGCCGCGCTCGAGGTGGTGCCGGTCGTCGAGCAGACCGACGACGTGGAGATCCCCGACGACGAGCTGCGCGTCGACGTGTATCGCTCGAGCGGCCCCGGCGGCCAGGGCGTCAACACGACCGACTCCGCGGTGCGGCTCACGCACCTGCCGACCGGCATCGTCGTGTCGTGCCAGAACGAGCGCTCGCAGATCCAGAACAAGGCCACCGCCATGGGCGTGCTGAAGGCGAAGCTGCTGGCCGTGAAGCGGGCCGAGGAGGCGGCGAAGATGGACGCGCTCCGCGGCGACGTCGCCGGCTCGTGGGGCGACCAGATGCGGTCGTATGTGCTGCACCCGTATCAGATGGTGAAGGATCTGCGCACCGAGCACGAGACCGGCAACCCGACGGCCGTCTTCGACGGCGACCTCGACGCGTTCATCGACGCCGGCATCCGCTGGCGGAAGCAGCGCGAGCTCGACCCCGGCGCATGATCGCCCGAGCGGAGTTCGTCAGTCACTGATCGTGATCGACGAACTTCGCTGAAAAATGAGACGTACGTCACACTGTCGGGCGGAATCGAGCGCTGCCTTGTCGTTCGGGTCCCCACATCGGGTCCGCATTTCCGGCAAACCGCGCCTGACGCACTTCGTGTGCTTGGCGCGGTTGTCACACCGCGTAGACTCACGTCCCGTGATTCGGCTTGACCACGTGACGAAGACGTACCCGAAGGCGTCCCGCCCCTCGCTTGACGATGTGTCCGTCAACATCGAGAAGGGCGAGTTCGTCTTCTTCATCGGACCCTCCGGCTCAGGCAAGTCCACGATCATCAAGCTGCTCCTGCACGAGGTCACGCCCAACCGGGGCAAGGTCGTCGTCAACGAGCGCGACGTGACCTCCATGCGCTCTTGGCGCATCCCGGCGTTCCGCCGGCAGATCGGCTGCGTGTTCCAGGACTTCCGGCTGCTGCCCAACCGCACCGCGTACGAGAACGTCGCCTTCGCCCTCGAGGTGATCGGCAAGTCGAAGGGCGTCGCCCGTCGTGTCGTCCCCGAGGTCCTCGAGCTCGTCGGCCTGGGCGGCAAGGAGCACCGGTATCCCCATGAGCTGTCCGGTGGCGAGCAGCAGCGCGTGGCCGTGGCCCGCGCCTTCGTGAACCGTCCGCTGATCCTCCTGGCCGACGAGCCCACCGGAAACCTCGACCCGGACACGTCGATCGAGATCATGCGCCTGCTGGACCGGATCAACCGGACCGGCACGACGGTGGTCATGGTGACCCACGACTCCAACATCGTGAACCAGATGCGCCGGCGGGTCGTCGAAATCGAAAGTGGCCGGATCGTGCGGGACCAGCCACGCGGCGTCTACGGCTGATCCAGCCCTAGGCCGTCCGCCCCTGTCACTTTTGCTGGGTCCGCTGGGAAGGAACCCCACCCGATGCGCGTGAGATACGTCCTGTCCGAAGTCCTGACCGGGCTCTGGCGCAACGTCACCATGACCATCGCGATGATCATCACGATGACCGTGTCGCTGACGATGCTGGGCGCGAGCCTCCTGCTCTTCTTCCAGGTCGACAAGATGGAGAACTACTTCTACCAGCGGGTAGAGGTCTCGGTCTTCCTCAAGGTCGACGTGACCGACGAGCAGCGCAACAACCTCAAGTCTGCGATCGAGTCGAGCCCGCTCGTCAAGACCGTCGAGTACGAGAGCAAGAAGCAGGCCTGGGAACGGTTCCAGACCCAGTTCAAGGACGCCCCCGACCTGGTCAGCGCGACCAAGGAGGAGTCCCTGCCGGAGTCCTTCCGGATCAAGCTCAAGGACCCGAACACGGTCGAGCAGTTCTCCGAGGAGATCCGCAGCCAGGACGGCATCAGCGACATCGTCGACCAGAAGGAGCTGCTGACCCGGGTCTTCGACCTGCTCGGCGCCCTGCAGACGCTCGCGCTGACGGTCGCCATCGTCCAGGGCGCCGCGGCCCTGCTCCTGGTCGCCAACACGATCCAGGTGGCGGCCTACAGCAAGCGCCGCGAGGTGGCGGTCATGAAACTCGTCGGCGCCTCGAACTGGTTCATCCAGCTCCCGTTCGTGCTCGAGGCCGTCTTCGCTTCGGCGTCCTGGTGGCAGCCAAGGTGTTCGTCATCGACGGCTCGCTGAAAGCATTGACCAACGTCCTGCTCCCGGTGGACTGGGGCAACATCCTGCTGATGCTCCCGATCCTGGCCGGCGCGGGCGGCCTGGTGAGCGCCGTCACGGCGTGGGTCACCCTCCGCTTCTACGTTCGCGTCTGACGCGCCGAGGGACACAGCCGCACCGAAGGGCGGGCCGGGCAACCGGCCCGCCCTTCGCGTTCTTGCCCGCGCCTTCGCTTTCAGCGAGTTCCCAGGCTCGCCGTCCAACCGGCATTTCCCCAAAAAAGCGGACGTATCGCGTACGGTGACCCTCAAGTGGTACTGGAGGGTTGACGCAGTGGACCGGATCCGGCTTCTCGCTGTCATCGGCGTTGCGATGGTGCTGCTCGGTGGAGGTACCGCCTCGGCCGACGCGAAGGACGACAAGAGCCGGGTCGACCGGCAGCTCCAGGAGACCGAGGCGACGCTCGAGGCTGCCACCGACCGGGCGAAGGCGGCCGCGGCCGAACGGCAGGCGGCCCAGGCGGCGCTGCCGGGCGCGGAGGCCGGCCTCGCCGACGCCAAGGGCCAGGTCATCGGGGCCGAGGCCGCCGTCCGGCAGGCACAGCGGGACGAGGACGCGGCGGGCGCGGTCGTCACGGAGGCGGACGGGGAGTACGCGGCGGCGCGGGAGCGGGTCGACCAGGAGCGGGCGGACGCGTCGGTGTTCGTCGCCGCGGTGTACAAGGGCAGCGGCTTCGTCATGGTCAACTCCGTGCTGGAGTCGGGCTCGCCGAGCGATCTGGCGCTGCGGATCGCGTACCTCGACAAGATCGGCGCCGAGAGCCGCCGGGCCGTCGACGCGGTGACCGCCGCGCGCATGGCCGCCAAGCAGCGCGGCGCCGCCGCCGAGCTGGCCCGGCAGCGGCTCGAGGCGGCGACCGACGCGGCCCGCCGGCGGCTGGAGGAGTCGAGGGCGGCGCAGGCCGCGGCCGAGCGGGCCGCCGCCGACGTGCAGGCGCTGCTCGACCGCAGCGCGAAGGCCGAGGCGGCGGCGAACGCGGAGCGGGAGGCCGTGCTCGCGCGGTACCGCCAACTGAAGGTCGACAGTGACCGGATCGGCGCCGAGCTGCGCGCCGCCGCGGCGGCCGAGACGCGACCGAAGACGACGAAGAGCGGCCCCGCGGCGCCGCCGGCGAACACCGCGGTCGCGCCCAGGACCGGCGCCTTCTTCGTGATGCCGGTGCGCGGCTGGAAGTCGAGCAACTTCGGGATGCGCTTCGACCCGGTGTACAAGGTCTATCAACTGCACGCCGGGATCGACGTCGCCGCCGGGGGCGGGCAGCCGATCGTCGCCGCGGGGGACGGCCGGGTCGTGCGGGCCGGCTGGGCCGGCGGCAACGGCAACTACACGTGCATCCACCACGGCACGTACCAGGGCAAGGGCCTGGCCACGTGCTACGGCCACCAGTCGGCCATCCTGGTCAAGGTCGGCCAGCAGGTGCACCGCGGGGAGCTCATCGGCCGGGTGGGCACCACGGGGGCGTCGACGGGTAACCACCTGCATTTCGAGGTACGGCTGAACGGGACGCCCGTGCAACCGCTCAACTGGCTGCCAGGCTGTCTCTGCTGAATCCGGGTTGCCGGGCGCGATACGCTTCTTTGCGTCCGTACGGGAACCTGTGGAGGGGTCGATGCCGCGCGAAAAGGGACGCAAGGTCGTCGCGTCCAACCGGAAGGCGCGCCACGACTACGACATCCTCGACACGTTCGAGGCGGGCATCGCGCTCACCGGCACCGAGGTGAAGTCGCTGCGGGCCGGCCGGGCGTCGCTCGTCGACGCGTTCGGCCAGCTCTCCGACGGCGAGGTCTTCCTGCACGCGATGCACATCCCGGAGTACACGATGGGGACCTGGACCAACCACCCACCCCGCCGCATCCGGAAGCTCCTGCTCAAGCGCCAGGAGATCGACCGCATCGCGGTGAAGGTGCGGGAGAGCGGCCTCACGCTCGTGCCCCTGTCGGTGTACTTCTCGGACGGCTGGGCCAAGGTCGAGCTCGGCCTGGCGCGCGGCAAGAAGGCCTACGACAAGCGCCAGACCCTCGCGAAACGTGACGCCGACCGCGAGATCGCTCGCGTCATGGGCCGCCGGAACAAGGGTCGCGATGAGTAAATTGACCCGCGGGCATGAGTAATGCGTGGCCATCATGCGAGCGTTGGGTGAAGGCCATATAGTCCGTGCGTGACCGAGATTCGGGTCGATGTCGACCTGGAACACCCGCCCGCGGCGGTCTGGCGCGCGCTCACCGAGGCCCGTCTCGTCACCGATTGGCTGCCGACATCCCGGTTCATGATCCGCGAGAACGGGACCTTCACGTTCCAGGCCGAGGGGCTGGAGGGCCTCGAGGACCCGGTCGAGGGTGAGGTCGTCACCATCGAGGCGCCCCACCGCCTGGTCATGCGGTGGGAGGCGCGCAACCTGCACACCGTCGTCGCGCTGGCGGTCGAGGAGCGCGGGCCGGGGAGCCGGCTGACGATGACGCAGAGCGGGTTCCTGGGCCCGCAGGGGACGCTGCGCCGGCGGGTGCTGCTCGGCACCTACACCGCGCTCTTCGAAGGGCCGCTGGTCGCGACGCTCGCGAAGGGCATGCCGGGCCAGCCGGGGGAGCCGGCGGGGCCGCCCCCCGCGCGCCGCAACGAGGGCGGCCCGTTCAGCCGTCTGCCGCGCCAGGCCGGCGGCGCCAGCCGTTCCGCGCCGGGACTGAGCTCGGAGGTACGGTCAACGGCCGGCCCCCGCCCCACGACGTCGATGCCGGGCTTCGCCGCGGCGGCGCTGCGGGCGCGCGGCGTGGCCGCCGTGACGGCTCCGTTGCCGCCGCCCCGTGGCCCATGGGCCCGGCTCGTCGGCCTCCGCGACTGGTCCGCCGACCGCCGCAGCCACGCGGTGGCCGCGGCCGCCGCGGCCCTGCTGCTCATCGCGATGACCGCCCTGCTCATCGGCAAGGCGACGACCCCGCACCCGGCGAGCCCACCGCGCGTGGGCGGCCCGACCGAGGGCCCGGCCCAGGCCACCGTGCCGGCCGCGTCGACGGCCCCGTCCATCCGGGCGACGGCGGAGCCGGTGGTGCCGGCGACGTCCCGCTCCACCCCGCCGTCGCCGGGCGCGACCTCCGCGGTCCCGGCCCCGACCACGCCGCCAGAGCTGACGGCGAGCTACCGCTCGGAGGACCTGCAGCTCACGTCGTACCGCGTGACGATCACCATCGCCAACCCGGGCGCGACGCCGGCGAACGACTGGACGGTGGTCGTGACCCTGCCGATCCTGGACCTGACGGTACGCAACGTGCAGGGCGCGGTGATGACCCGCGCGGACGTGCGCGCCACCTTCACCCCGACCGAGGCCACGCGCACGGTCCGCCCGGGCGGCTCGGTGACGGTGACGTTCGAGGTGGCGGGCCTGGGCGCCCGCAACGGACCGGTCAACTGCACCATCGACGGCCGCTCGTGCACCGCCGCCCAGTGACGCGTTTGCGGCTCTTTACTTCCTGATCTTCTGGGCCCGGAGGGTGTAACATGGTGGGGCTGTGTGGTGCAGCACGCCACCACTTCCCGCGCGCGGGGGTGACTGGTTTCGACTTTGTGCGCAGCGTTAGGGGAAGCGAGCCGAGGAAGCCGACGTTGTCTCGTGAATCAGTCGTCGGAAAACAATAAGCGCCAACATGAAGCGCTCCGAGCTTACTCTCGCTGCCTAAGCAAGAGATAAGCTCTGTCGGCCCGGGATCGCCTTCGGCCCGGTAGCCGGCATCAGCTAGAAGGCTGGCCAACCGAGTCTCGTCACGGGGCTCGCACGGCGAGATTAATCGTGACTGGGCCCGTCATACCAACTCGCTCGCGTGATTGGTAGGGCCGAGTAGAGGCACAGCGAGCTGCGCTCGGAGAAGTCCTAACAAAGCGACGAAGGACCCGGGTTCGATTCCCGGCACCTCCACCACAGGCGCCCCCTGCTCAGCGCGGGGGGCGCTTCGCTTTGTGGTTCCGGATTCCTCGCGCAGGCTTCGCCT
>NZ_BMPI01000018.1:102750-104086 GCF_014647515.1 Dactylosporangium sucinum
CTCCGCCCACCCACACCCCCCCGAAACCGCCGCGTCGTTCGCTGGCTGCGTATGTTCCGCTGTTCGTCGTGCTGCTGTGTCGACGTCTGCTGGCCTGCGACCGTCATGCCAGCGCTGTGTGGCGTTCCCCGGTGTAGTTCATGGTTTGGGCTGATCGGCTGCTGCCGACTGGGCCGTGAGCAGCCCACGCGGAGCGGTCGCTCCCGTCCGGCGCGGATGCTGTGCGGAGGTTGTTTTTCCTGCGGTGCTGGGCGGATCGACTAACGTTCTAGGGGTGGGTGTTCGTCGTGAGGCGTACCAGCCGATGACCATCGCCAGGCTGGGCGAGCTGCTAGCCGACGCTGAGGAGACGGTGCGTTGGCGGCTGGTCGCCGAGTTCCTGGAGGAGTACCGGTGGGAACCGGTCGACGTGAGGCCCGGGCTCTTGACCACTGAGCCGGCGTCGACCGGTGACAGCCGTTGGGATGTGTTCCTGGCAGCATTGGCCGAGCATGTCGCTGCGCGGGATGGTCGTGATGGACCACCTTGGGCGGCGACAAGGTCGCTTCGCCGGTTTTGGTTTCCGTTCGACGGCCCTGCGGCTCGGGTGGATGCTGTGGTCAACGCACCCGCCGCCTTCCGCCGCCGCGGCGTGTTCGTCGCTCGGCAGGAACTGGAAGTTGCATGAACGCCGACGGTTCGCTGCTCGACCGTGCCGCCATTGAGGATGCATTCCGACGTTTGGGTGATCGGCTTGTTCGGCGTGGCGTCGTGGCGGATCTTTACATATTCGGCGGAGCCGCCATGGCGCTGGTCTACGACTCGCGGCGGGCGACCCGCGACATCGACGCGGTCTTCCACCCACATGGCGTCGTGCTGGAAGAAGCCCGGTCGGTGGCCGAGGAACTCGGCTTGCCACAGTGGTGGCTGAATGAGCAGGCGAGCGTCTACATCGCTCCGGGCGGTGACGCAGCCGCCTCCCGAGTGTTCGATCATCCGGGATTGCGGGTCTCAGCTGCCTCCCCCGAGCACTTACTGGCGATGAAGGTACTGGCCGCAAGGCGTCGCGACGCGGATGACATTCGTGTCCTGGTGCGGCATCTTGGCCTTGGTACGGCGGCGGAGGTGCTCGACCTCTGCGCGTATGTCTTTCCCGACGAAGAAGTTCCACCGCGGGCACGGATGGTCCTTGAGGAGATTTTCAACGGGGAGGATTCGTGAATCCGCACCGCCAATGCCCGTATGTCTGGCCGTTCGGGTTCAAGTAGGACATCGTTACGTCCACCACAGGCGCCCCCTGCTCAGCGCGGGGGGCGCTTCGCTTTGTGGTTCCGGATTCCTCGCGCAGGCTTCGCCT
>NZ_BMPI01000018.1:104153-162107 GCF_014647515.1 Dactylosporangium sucinum
GGTCCGCCCACCCACACCCACCGAAAGTACCGACGACGTGCTAGACGACAGCGGCTTCTCGGCTGTCTGATGCGGAGCCGCCCGTGTGGGCCTCGGCCGAACAGGAGGCGGTAGTCGCGTCATTGACCGCTGAGGTTGCGCGGTTGCGGGCCCGGTCGGGGATCGGTTCGAAGCCGACGTCGTCGGACGGTTTGGGCGGCGGTGAGTACGGCGTGCCGGTGGTGTGTCCGCTCGCTAGGACAAGTTGGGGACGTCTCCGTCGAGCAGATCCTTGAGCGGGACTGAGCCGTACTCGCCGTAGCGGTTGCCGTCGAGGCGGAACTGCACGACAGTGTCGTCGGGCTCGACGCGCCAGAACAGGGGGATGCCGGCTTCCGCGTACTCGACCGGCTTGAGCCAGCGGTCCATCCGTTCGGAGCCTTTGGAGACGATCTCTATCGCCAGCGCGACCTTGTCCGGGGGGAGCCAGACGATCTCATCAGCGATCGGTTCGGTCGTGACGACCAAGTCCGGGATGCGGCCGTTCAGGTCGTCGGCTGCGGTTCGGACGCCGGGTGCGACGTTGACCTGGTCCGGGTAGCCGTGGGTCAGGAACCAGGTGAAGAGCAGGCCGCTGATCTTCTGGTGGCGCCACGTGCCCGGCGGCATGATGAGCAGGTTCCCCTCGCTGAGTTCGAAGCGGTGATCGGGGTCTGCCGCCGCGATACGCGTGACGTCGTCGAGCGTGAGTGGCCGGTTGGGCACTTCCGCCGTAACAACCGTCATGGTCTGCCACCTCCTGCTCCTTGTGCGTCAGTCTACTGGCGATCCCCTGTTCGCAATGCGTCTCCACGGGCTCTGCCGTGTCCAACTCGCCTGCCGTCGTCATCGGAACCTGTGGCTTGTGTCCGCTATGTGGGGTTCAAGCAGGCCAGGGCCACCTCCACCACTGGGCGGCCCCTGCTTCGCGGCGAGGGCCGCTTGCCGTTGGTGGTTCCGGATTCCTCGCGCGGCCTTCGGCTGCTCCCCAGTGGGGGCTTCGCCCACCCGCACCCCCCGAAGAGCGTAGCGCCGTCTACGGCGGGTTCGTGTTCTTTGTTCGGGTTCGTGCTCGGGTCCGGCGGCGGGGTCGCTTGGGGCGCGGCCAGGTAAGGCGGGCGGCACTACCGGATCAGACCGGAAGAAGATTGATGTTGTATTTCTGGATCTCGGTGTTGCGCGTGGCAGCGTCAGGCCCTCGATCTGAGCCTGGGCTATGAGCATGCGGTCGAACGGGTCGCGGTGTAGCAGTGGGAGGCGCCCGGCGGCGATGCCGTGTTCGGCCAGTCGCGTGCGATGGCGTCGTTGACGTCGGAGGAGTCCCAGTCGTCGGCCAGAACGAGCGAGTCCGCGAGCGATCCGCGGGCCTGAGCGGTTGACCCGGCGGTTCAGCGGGATGACCCTGGCC
Organism: Dactylosporangium sucinum; assembly: GCF_014647515.1. Classification (GTDB taxonomy): domain Bacteria; phylum Actinomycetota; class Actinomycetes; order Mycobacteriales; family Micromonosporaceae; genus Dactylosporangium; species Dactylosporangium sucinum. The sequence continues at coordinate 105,580 of NZ_BMPI01000018.1, forward strand.
ACCGGCGTCCCGGCACGGCTGATGATGATCTCCTCACCGTGCTCAACGCGGTCGATGATCCGAGAAAAGGTTGGCTGCAGGTGGCCTCCCGTGGTCGCAACGTGCCGTCGTGAGTGACCGCTTCCATCATATGGCCATGAGGCCATTTGTCTATCGGTGGCCTTCGGGCGTGGCGTCGCCAAGCTTCGCTGACTGGGTTCAAGTAGGTCATTGTCAGCTCCACTGGGGATGACCAGGGCGCCGCCCGATCGGGCGGCGCCCTGGCACGGTTGCCCTGAGCGCTGTGTGCTACCCGACGACGAACGTGTACGCAGTACCGTCGATCATCGTGCCGTCGGCGAGGAAGCCGAAGCCGATGGCCAGCGTGTGCGGGCCGGGTGTGGTCGGCGTGAACTCGATGACGAGATTGCCGTCGGCGTCCGTAGCCGCCGTGGTCTTCTTCCCGTTGTCGAACCTGTACGAGTACGACACCACGTTCGGCAGGTAGGACGTCACGACGAACACCCCGGGCGTGCCCGCGGGTGCGCCGACGACCCCGCCGGTCGGGTACTGCTCCGAGGTGATGGTCGGCCAGCTCCGCGGGAGGATGGTCGAGTAGCTCGTGGTCGACCGGTAACCGTCCGCGCTGCGGCTGTAGACGGTCAGTTCGCCGCCGCCGGCCATGTTGGGCACCAGCACCACGGTCGCGGTGCCGTCGGCCTCGGCCGGGACGATGTGCACGGTGTTGTCCTTGAACGTGTAGACGTACTCGACGACGCCGCTGGCCACCGGGTGGAACGTGATGGTCCGGGGCTGACCGAACGCGGCGTCGGGGTCGTGGTCCTCGACGACCGGCTGGTCGCTTGCCACCCGGAAGGCGTAGTCCGCCTGCGGCGAGGTGTTGCCGGCGCGGTCGACGCCCAGCACGACGAGGTGGTAATCACCGGTCAGTTGCGGCGTCCACTCGATGGTGGCGGTGCCGCCCGGTCGGTCGGCCGCCTGGTAGGTGCCCGCAGCGCCGATGCCCCACCGAAAGCCCACGACGTCGGTGTCGCCGTTGGCCGAGAAGGTGAACCTGCCCAGGACGCGCGGCAGGCCGGAGCCCATGCCCGACAGGCCGGGTGGGTACACGTCGGACGAGACGGTGGGAGCCGCCGCGGGCGGGTGGTCGTCGAAGTAGAGCCGGCACGGCCCGGCCCATGCGGACGCCGCGCCGTCGCCATCGACCGAGCGTGCCGACAGCAGGTAGACGCCGTCGTCGACGAGCGTGCCGGGGGGCACGCTCGCGATCGAGTACCCGATGCCGTTGGCCGTGGCAGGGAACTCGGCGCGCCGGAGCGGGTCGCTCTCCGGCCAGACCGCGAAGGTGGCCGCGGTGAGGTCACCCTCGGGGTCGTGCGGCGCCACGGAGATCGACGGCGTGGCCGTGGTGACCGGCAACGGGTCCTGGCCGCACAGGTCGCCGTCGACGCGGAACTCGCTCGGCACCGCGGGCGCCTTGTTGTACGTCAGGTGGATGGCACCTGCTGAGGAGTACCGGCGGGCGTACCGCCGGTCGAGCTCGCGCAGCCCGGTCAGGCGGAGCTCGACCGTCAGCGACGATCGTCCGGCGGCAAGCGCCGCAGCGATTTCGGCGGTGATGTCCCACGATTCGTAACCTGGGCACGCGGGCTGGACGTACTCGGGCGTCGAGTCGAGGAGCGCTTCCTGCGCCGGCGGCTGCAGCCAGGTCGGTGCAGTGAAGGCAGCGGCGCGGAAGGCCGCGACGCTCGACGGCTTCGAACAGTCGGCAACCGAGAGATCTTCTACTGTCAGGGCCGCCCGCGACACGGTCGCGCCTGCGTACGCCGACAGATCGAAGGTGTAGAAGGCGCGGGAGAGGTGGAAGTGGCCGGCGTCGTCGCGCCAGAGGCCGACGGGCAGCCCGCCGGGCTCGTTGACGTGTGCGGCGGCGGGCGTCGCAGCGTCGATGTACGCCGAGGCGACGGCCGGGATACTGCCGCCAACCGAGGCGGTCGCGGGGCTCGCGGTGGCGACGGCGAAGCCGCTGACCGCACACGCAACGGCCACGGCCGATGCGGTGAATCTCCTCAGGGAAAACACGTGCCGCATCGTAGGGTGAGCGAAGTGGAATCCGTCGCCCTGCCGTCCTTTATGGACATTCAGGTCAATCCGCGGGAAACGCTCGGGATGCGTACACCTCACCCCGGCTGCCTCCGCGAGCGGAAGCCGCTCCTGGAGCCCGCACGACGAAACGGAGATCGCTGTGGAAGCAGGCTGGACGCTCTCGGACGTGTGGATCCTGCGGTCGATCGGCGGGGTGGACTCGCTTCGGGGGTCGCCGTTGCGTGGGGTGATCGCCGCCGCCGACTACCTGAACCATGCGATTCCGCAGGAGGACGAGTTCGCCGCGGCGGTCAGCCGGCTGGCGGCGGCCGGGCTGGTCGAGTTCGACGTTGCCGCTGACCGGTACTGGCTCACCGCGGCGGGCCAATCGTCGGCGGCGCACCGTGGGACGTTCAGCGCCGGGCTGGCCGCATTGCCCGAGCCGCCACCGGCGAGCCCGCCGCAGGCACTGCCCGCCGGGGTGTTCTCGGCGGCGGTGACCAGCTACCTGCACGGCTCGACATGAATCCGGAGACGGCGACAGACGGCCGAGTCAGCCTGGAAGATCCTCCGGGCGCTGTGCGGCAAGCTTGCCCCGCAGCAGGCCCGTTGACTGGCCGACCTCGATGAGGTACCCGTCGGGGTCGCGCAGGTAGCAGCGGATTTCGGCTTCGCGGTCGATCGGGGGCGTCACGAACTGTGCGCCCTTGGCCGTCCAGTCCTCGTAGCAGGCATGGATGTCAGCGACCCGCAGGTTCATGAAGATCGACGTGGTATCGCCGGGCTGGTAGTCGACCACCGAGATGCTCGGCTTGTCAGGGGTGGGCGGTCCGCCGGGGTTCATGATGATCCACGAATTGGACAGCCTGACGATGCAGGGATTTTCAGCCAGGACGACGGTGCCGCCCAGCACGCGCGAGTAGAAGTCGCGGGACCGCGCTATCTCTCGCACGGTGATGAACAACGTCACCAGGATGCCCTCGGCAGGCGCCGGGAGGTTGGCGAAGTCGATGTGAGGCCCGGATTCTGTCACGAGATGGCTCCACTCCGGCGGCGTTGGAGGATGAGGATGCCGGTTCATCGTGCGCCGGTCCTGGTCGGCTCCATACCACGCAGCGCGGCCGTCAAACGGGACATCATCCGGCAGGACGCCCTGAAGGGCCGCAAGCGCGGCCCATGCGTCACAGCGGGGGCCGAAATGACCGGAGGGCCCCCGACGTGTCGGGGACCCTCCGGGGTGCGGCCGGCCTGTTACAGCGCCGGGTACGCGTTCTGCATGAGCTGCTGGAACTGGGCGGAGAACCACGCACCGGAGACCGGGGCGTTGGGCAGCGCGCCGCTCATGCTGTTGCCGTTACGGCCGTTGCCCGTGTACGCCGGGTCGCACATCCCGTCGAAGCCCTTGCCGCCCGGGTTGTTCGGGCCGGTGGGGATCAGCGAGCTGGAACCGTCGGACTCGCCCGGAGGCTTGATCCACACGTACGCGTCGATACCGGGGGCCGGGGTCGCCCGCGGCCGCTCACCGAGGCCGGCGCCGCTCTGGTTGCACCAGTTGCCGGCGTGGATGCGCCGGTCGATGCGCGACGCGTTGACCCAGGTGTTCATGTCGGTCGAGGTGCTCGCCGCGGTCGGCCGGGCGGAACCGCCCCAGCCGTTGCGGGAGGTGTCGATCAGCATGCCGATGTTGGAGTTGAAGCCCAGCGAGACCAGCTGGTTGCGGAACGCCTGGGCGAAGGTGAGCTCGTCGGTGTAGAAGTTCCAGTCGACCCACTTGGACTGGCGGATCGACTGGCCACCGACGGTGGCGTTGATGGTGACGAACGGCTCGCTCAGCGCCGAGTAGTTCGCGGTGTTGGTGATGAAGCCGTCAACCGTGCTGAAGCCGCCGGTGGCACCCTGCGCCGTGCTGGCGAAGAGCTGCGCGGCGGGGCCGAAGTTGCTGTCCCAGCCGAGCCAGCCGTGGTGCGCGGCGTCGATGTAGTTGTAGATGTTGGTACCGGCCGCGTGCAGCTTGCTCAGGGCGTACTGCACACCCGTCACGTAGTTGCCGTTGGCCTTCATGGTCGCGCAGGCCGCAGTCGCGCCGGCCTCGCCGCCCGCGTTGGTCACGAGGTTGGGCAGCGAGTCGATCTCGACGATGTTGACGATCCGGATCGACGCGTACTTCGGGTCGGCCTCGATCGCGGCGATCGGGTCGATGTACTCGGTCTTGTAGCGGTTGATCTCTGTCGGGCCGAGCTCGCCGTTGGAGGCCAGCGCCGCGCAGTCCCGGCCGGGCAGGTTGTAGATCACGAACTGGGCGAGCGTCGCGCCCTGGGCGAGCGCGTTGTCGAGGTGCTTGCGCATGCTCGTGGTGTAGCCCGAGCCGGACGGCGCGGTGATGGCGGCGATCGTGTCGAGCCAGACGCCGGTCGGCTGGTTGGAGACCCGGCTGCCGCCGGGCTCGGCGGCGGCCTTGGCCGACCAGTCCGGGTTCACGTAGACCTTGGCGCCGACGTACGGGTTGTCGACGTGGGTGCCACCGGTGTTACCACCGGTGACCGTGATCGACACCGCGGTGCTGGTGGTCGACACGTTGGCGGCGTTGTACGCCTTCGCGGTCAGCGAGTACGAGCCCGTGGCGACGTTCGTCCAGCTGAACGTGTACGGCGAGCTGGTGTCGGTGCCCAGCAGCGTCGTGCCGTTGTAGAACTCGACCTTGCTGACCGTGCTGCCGGGAGCGCTCGCGCTCGCGGCCAGGCCCACCGTGGCGGGTGCGGTGAACGTGGAGCCGGACGTCGGGCTCGTCAGCGACACGACCGGCGCGGTCGGGTTCGACGACGCGGAGGGCGACGCGGACGCCGATGCCGATGCCGAGGGGGACGAGGTACTGCCGGTGCACGCCGTGCCGTTCACCGTGAAGTTGGTGCCGGAGGGGTTGGCGCCGCTCCAATTGCCCGTGAACCCGAACGAGATCGTCCCGTTGGTGGCGACGTTGCCGTTGTAGCTCATGTTCGTGGCGTTGACGTGCAGCCCGGACTGCGTCTTGTTGGCGTTCCAGATCTGCGTGATCGTCTGGGACGCGTTACCGAAGTCCCAGCCGACGTTCCAGCTGGTGAGCGCGTCGCCGAGGTTCGTGACGTCCACCTGGGCCTGGAAACCACCGGGCCACTGGTTCGTGATCGTGTACTTGGCCGAGCATCCGGCCGCCGCGAACGCCTGGTTGGTGATCACGACGACACCGCCGGTGGCCGCGAGCGCGGCGGCCGATATGAGGGCGAGCTTGCGCCTCATCGAGTCTCCTTACATTGACGAACTACGGTTGATGCGTCATGACGGTCCGCACCGGCACGGCATCGCGTCAAGGAGACCGATCACGGGTACGACCTCTACCTCGTGCGGAATCGGAAAAGAGCTTGAAAGTTTCGCTGCAAACCCCGCGCCGACCAGCGTCTTCATGGTCGGTGGCCGGGCGGCTCGGGCGGTGGTCAAGCCTCGCGGCGCGACCTCGGCGAGTGCTGCCGGCCGCATCGGGCCGGTGCCGGGGATGCCCGCATCGGAAGCGTGGAGCCCCCGGGTAGATCAGTATTCGCCAGAACACCCTTCTCCACAGTGAGGGCTCCACGTGACCGCCTATGGTGCCATGGTTGGCCCGCCCTGGGAACGGCAACCGGCGCGTACATCGGGTTCGATCATCCGCCGGCCGTCCGATATTCGCATTGTCCGGCGTGGATCAAGGCCGGAACCCTGACCGACTTCCATGCATCCATAAAGATCGACCTGGCGTACTTTTCTGTGCAGGCCTGAGTGGTTCAAATAGGACGGCGTTGCCGCTGCAACTGGGCGGCCCACGCCTTCGCGGCGGGGGGCGCTTGCCATCTGTGGTTCCGGATTCCCCGCGCGGCCTTCGGTCGCTCAGTGCTGTTGTCGGTATCGAGCGACAATCGGCGCACGATGAGGCTGATCGACATTCATCGTCAGCCGAGATCGGCGCATCGTGCCGTCGAGCGGGACCTCCAGTGGGCTGATGTCCTCAGCAGGACGGGAACCGCCGCGTTATCGGAGGTCGCGGCCGCCGACCTGGTCCACTTCCGCCTCCACCAGCGGCTCCTGGCGGCCCTCGTCGATCATGCTCATCACGGTGAGTGCGATGGCTCGGACCCCGAAGGCCACCGCGGTGAAGACGCCCAGCTGGATCGGGTCGAACCCGGCGCTGCTGTCGACCGTGATGGACGGATCGGTCGTCACCTCCGCCGCGATCCGGTACTGCGCGATCGTCAGGCAGATCGCCAGCACCGTGACGGCGGTCGCGACGGCGGACCGGCGGGTCGCCCCCGTGCCCAGCCACACGGCGACCCCGGTCGCCGCGCCGAGTCCGGCGGTGATCACCAAGGCATTGACGAGCTCGATCGACACGGCCGATCCGGTACGGCCGGCGAAGGCCGCCTGCAGGCTCACCGCGCCCAGCAGCAGGCCGATCGCCGTTCCCCTCCCGACCGTCCACAGCGGGCCGGGGTGCGTGGAGACCAGCCAGAGGACGCCGGTCGTGACCAGCACGGCGACCACGGTCAGTGCCATGCTCGGGGCGAGCAGGAAATGGACCTGGTAGTCGCTCATGTGAATGGCGGTCGCGGCAACGAAGAGCATGTCGTCGCGCGCGGTCTCGACCAGCGCCCACGACGCGACGAGCACCAGCAGGAGACGATTGCGCGCTGTCCGGCGCTGGTCGGTCATCCGGACCAGACAGAACACGGCCAGCAGGCCCCCGACGGCATTGCCGAGGAGCACCCCGAGGACGAACCCGACCTGGTAGTCCACAGCCTGCTCGGCCTCCTCGCGAACGCGACTCGAATGAACCTCACGGCGGGGCGCGTGCATCCGGGAATGATCCAAGCTGCCAGCGGCGCGCATACGGTACACCGCGGCCGTTACATCATCGACGGCCGGGATGCAATCTGCGCGGCGGCCGAACACTGAAAGGCCGCCTGACAAGGGCCAGGTGGACATCACCGGACACGTTGCTCGCGGTCCGCCGACGCGCGTGCCGGGCGAGAACTAGGGTTTCCAGCGGAAGAGAAGCCCTGACGGGGAGGACGCGCTGTGCAGTACCGGAAGCTTGGCCGTAACGGGCCGGATGTTTCGGAGATCGGGTACGGGGCCTGGGGGATCGGGGAGTCGGCCTGGATCGGGGCCACCGAGGACGAGTCTGTCCGGGCGCTGCACCGGGCCGTCGACCTCGGCGTCAACTTCATCGATACCGCCCGGGGATACGGCGAGAGTGAGCGGATCGTCGGCAACGTCGTCCGGGAGCGGGCCGGCGAGCAGATCTACGTCGCGACCAAGGTGCCGCCCAGGAACATGCGGTGGCCGGCGCCCGATGGGCTGGACCCGGCTGAGACGTTCCCGGGTCAGCACATCCGGGAGAGTCTTGAGACCAGTCTGCGGGTCAGTGGGCTCGACCACTTCGACGTGCTGCAGTTTCACGTCTGGAGTGACGAGTGGGTCGGGCGGGGGGACTGGCTCGACGCCGTCGAGCGGCTCAAGCGGGACGGGAAGATCCGGCTCTTCGGGGTGTCGATCAACGACCACCAGCCGGACAACGCGCTCGCGCTCGTGCGCAGCGGGGTCGTCGACACCGTCCAGGTTATCTACAACATCTTCGACCAGGCGCCCGCCGACGACCTGTTCCCCGCCTGCCAGGAGCACGGCGTGGGCGTCATCGTCCGGGTGGCGCTGGACGAGGGCGGGCTGACCGGGAACATCACGAAGGACAGCACCTTCCCCGAGGGGGATTTTCGCCGGCGGTACTTCAGGGAAGACCGGCCCGCCCAGGTCGAACAGCGCGTCGCGGCGATCGTCGCCGACCTCGGCATCGAAGCCCACGACATCGCCGAGACCGCGCTGCGGTTCGTGCTCAGTGCGCCCGCCGTCTCCACGGTCATCCCGGGCATGCGCAGCGTGCGCAACGTCGAGCGCAACACCGCGCTCAGTGACGGGCGGGGGCTGGGCGCGGACCAGCTCGCGGTGCTGGCCAAGCATCGATGGCAGCGGAACTTCTACTCCTGAAGCAGGAGGAGTAAGTTCCGGAACTATGAGACGGATGTCGATGGTTCTCGCGCTCGCGTTCGCCACCATGCTCGGCGCCGGAGCGTTCGGGCGGCCGGCGCCGTCGTGGCAGGTGCTCGACACCGGCACGACGGCCCGGCTGCGCGGGCTCGCCGCGGTCAGCGAGCGGGTCGCCTGGGCCTCGGGCACCGGCGGGACCGTGCTGCGCACCGTCGACGGCGGGCGCAGCTGGCAGCAGGTCGGCCCGCCCGGCGCGAGCGACCTGCAGTTCCGCGACATCGAGGCGTTCGACGCCTGGCACGCGGTCGTGCTCTCGATCGGCGAGGGCGAGGCCTCCCGGGTGTACGTCACCGACGACGGCGGCAAGAGCTGGACGGAGACGTTCCGCAACACCGACCCGGCCGCCTTCTACGACTGCGTGGCGTTCCTCGACCGGCGGCACGGCCTGGCCCTGTCCGACCCGGTCGGCGGCAAGTTCCGGATCCTGGCCACGAACGACGGCGGCCGGCACTGGGCGGTCCAGCCGGTCGACGGCATGCCGGACGCGCTGCCCGGCGAGTTCGCGTTCGCGGCCAGCGGCACCTGCCTGGTCACTGTCGGCAAAGCCAGCGCCAAAGCCGCCGGCAACGGCGCTGGCAACGGCGCTGGCAACGGCGAAGCCACTGACCGGCATGCCTGGTTCGCCACCGGCGGCGGCGACCGGTCGCGGGTCTTCCACTCCGCCGACGGCGGCCGCCACTGGAGCGTCACCGCCAGCCCGATCCCGAGCGGCGAGGCGGCCGGCATCTTCTCGCTCGCGTTCCAGGACCGCCGGCGCGGCCTCGCGGTGGGCGGCGACTTCCTCGCCCCGACCGCCGCCCCGGACGCGGCGGCCACCACGCGCGACGGCGGCCGCACCTGGACGGTGGCGAGGACGGTCCCCGGCGAGTACCGCTCCGGCGTGGCCTGGCGCTCCGGCCACGGCGACACCGCGTACGCCGTCGGCCCCACCGGCAGCGACGTGACCTACGACGCCGGCCGCACCTGGCACCGCTTCGACACCGGCTCCTTCGACAGCGTCCAGTGCGCCGGCGGCACCTGCTGGGCCTCCGGCGACGCCGGCCGCGTCGCCAGGCTGCGCTGACGACGCCAGGTGCTTGCTAGCGGCGGAGCCGGCGCATCGCGCGGCGCCACAGCAGGAACGTGGCGCCGAGCAGCACCACCGTGACCGGGATCGTCAGCGCGAACGGCCACGGCCCCCGATCGGGCGACGACGCCCGCCGGACCGTCACGTCCGCGAGCAGCCCCGTGGCGAGCTGCAGGTCGAAGACCTGGCAGGTCTGCATGCCCAGCTCGCAGGTCGAGCCGGTGTCGAAGCGCGTCAGCCGCTCGCGGGCCCCGGTGCCGAGGTCGATCGAGGACAGCCCCATGGGCAGCGTCAACGCGACGAGCGTGGTCGCCGAGCGCCAGCCCAGCAGCCTTCGCCGCGGGCGCCGCCGGCCGGTCGGGCAGCGAGAGCGAGGGCACGGCCAGGACGGCGACGGCCAGCACCACGACGGCCCAGGCGGCAGCGGTGCCGAGCAGCCGCCGCCGGGCCGACCGCCGCCCCCGGCGGAGCACGCCTTCCGCCAGTGCCGGTAGAGCGCCACGAGGCACTCCTGCACCAGATCGTCGGCCGCGGGCCAGTCGCCGCTCAGCCGATAGGCGAGCCTGCGCAGCGCGGGCATGCGCGCCTGCACATACTCGACGTAGTCCCGTTCGTCCCGCAATCCGGCCTCCCGATCTTCTAGGAGTGGTCCGAGGACCGGATCGGTTGTGGGTCATCTTCCTCCGCCGCTGCCGGACCGGTGGGCCCGGCAGCGGCGTCGTCGGCGCGGCCTAGCCGATGACGATGTTCACCGTCACCGTGCGTTGGTCACGGATCTGGATGGGGCGGGCGTGGGCCAGGTCGGCGCCGCCGACCCAGCCGGTCCGGCCGTCGGTCGTCCGGTAGTACACCTTGATCCGTTGCGGCGCGATCCTCGTGAGGGTGTAGGTGGACTCGGGGCCGGCGCCGAACGTGAGCGCCTCGCCGGTCGCCGCGTCGACCGCCACCACGATCGCGCCGACCGGGTGCCCGGACGCGTCGGTGACGGTGCCCGTGAGCGTGCCGCCGCCCGTGCGCAGCTGCGCGTCGGCCACGGCCGTCACCGGGGTCGCCGTCCGGCGGTTGACCGCGTCGCCGGACCAGCGCCACTGGTAGCCGTGGCCGACGAACTCGACCGGCCACGCGTACGGGCCGACGCCCGGGATGCTGTACGTGCCGTCGGGCTCGCTGTGCCCCGGGCAGTTGTCCCTCGGCGCGAAGTCGTAGGCGAGCGCGACGACGGATACGCAGGCGGTGACCGGCGCGCCGGTGGCGGCGTCCGTCACCCGGCCGTGGATCGTGGTCGCCGGGTCGAACCGGATGGCCGGCGCGGTGACCCGGTCGCCGGCCGCCACCGTGACCCGCCGGGCCTTCGCGCGGTCGCCGGTGCCGCCGGTCGCGCCGGCCCACTGCAGGCCGAGCGCGGGGTCGCGCGGGTCGGCGAGCAGCTGGTACGTGCCCGGCTCCAGCGGTCCGACCACGACCGAGCCCGGGGTCGGGCCGGGCCTGACGTCGGAGCAGAAGCCGAGCGTGTCGAGCCCGTAGAGGTCGCCGACCTTCGCGACGGTGACGCAGCCGTCGGTGGCCGCGCCGCCGGCCCGCTCGACCATCGTGGCGGTGATCGAGGCGCCGCGCCGCATGGCGACGTCGAGGGTCGCCGTCTGCCCGGCCGTCACGGTGACGGCGGCGTCGGGGACGGTGAGGTGGAGCTGGTCGTCGATGTTCACGGTGAAGTGGCGCTGCCCGGCGAAGAGGCCGTCCAGCACGAGCTCGGCGCCGGCGGCGCACCCGCTCGCCGCGCCGTACACGCAGAATCCCGAGAGCGGCTCGCTGGTCGTGGCGTCGTGCGCGACGATCCGGACCGACCCGGTCGGCAGCAGCGTCTCGTCCACGGTCGTGACCTGCCCGTCGAGGACCGCGAACCGCTCGGCCGCGGCCGGGTCCAGCGTCCCGTGGGCGTACTGCGACACCCCGCGCGGCCCGGCGAAGGCGACCGTGTACTCGCCGACCAGCAGGTCGTCGATCCGGTACGAGCCGGAGCCGTCCGTCATCGCGCTCCCGCTCCCGGCGTAGACCGGGACCCCGGCCGCGACGCTGCCGTCGGCCCGCGTCACCCGCCCGGCGATCGACCCGGTGGGGAGCACGGTCTCGGTGACCTCGGTCACCTGCCCGGCGACCACCTCCACGGGCACGGCCGCCGCGAACGAGGTCGCCCCGCCGGACCACTGCTCGAACCGCCCGCGCACGCTGTAGGCGAGCTTGTAGGAGCCGGCCGGCACATCGACGGTGAACGACCCGTCGGCCGGCACGTAGGCGCTGCCCGCGTAGTTCTGCCCGACGGTGGTGAAGACCGTCAGGTAGGCCCAGGCCGGCGACCCGTCCCGGTGCTGGAGACGGCCCGAGATCGTCCCCGTCGTGCCTGCATCGCCCACGGTGCCGGCGTGGGCGGGCCCGACCGGCAGCACGGCGATGATCGCCGCCGCCACACCGGCCAGCACCCGCCGAAGGGCATGGATACGCATGCACACTCCTTGATGTCGATGGATTCGGCGCTGATCATGCCGCAAGATCGCCCGGGGTGCTGTACCGCGGCGGCCGATGAGCGATTCGCCGGCTGGCGTCCCGTCGTTACCGTCGGGGCGTGCCGCATGGGAAGCAGAGGCGTGCTGCCGAGGTTCGCCGCGACATCGCCCCGGAAGACTGGCTGCGGTTCCAGAGGGTCTACGAACGGGCCGAGCGGGCCGGCGACCTGGACCGGATGGCCTCCGCCCTCCTGGAGTACTGCGGGCCGCGGCTGGCGGGCATGCGCACCGCCAACCGCGAGCTGCTGCTCGCGCGGCTGCGGGAGCTGGCGGCGTCGATCGACCCCCGGTCGTCGCTGGGACTGCAGATCCGGGCCCGGCTGGCGAGCGAGCAGGGCAACCACCGGACGCTCCTCGTGATCGTCCGGGAGGCGACGGAGGCGGGCGATCCCACGGCCCGGGCCACGGCCCTCGGGCTCGCCCACCACCGCCTGCTGGGTCCCGGCTGCCCCCAGCGGCCGCGGCTGCGCAGGGCGCTGGCCGCGGAGCTGGTCGCCGAGAGCGCCCGGACCGGTCAGGACGCGAACGCGCTGGAGGGACTGCTGTACCAGACCGTCGACCTGTTCATCGACGGTGACCGGCATGCCGGGCGGAGCCTCACCGAGCTGCGGGAGGTCCTCGCCCGGCGGCAGCATCCGCCGATCTCCGGCCACGTGCAGGCGATCGAGGTCATGCTGTCGATCCGGGCGGGACGGCTCGACCTGGCCGAGGCCGGCGCCGAGGCCCGGTACGAGTGGGCAACCGCCCTGGAACACCACGACGCCACGCCCGTCTACTGGGGGCAGCTGGCGGCCGTGCGCTGGTACCAGGGCCGCATCGCGGAGCTGCTGCCGCGCATGCACGACCCGCACCTGGCGCTGGCCGACAGCGGCCCGTACGCGATGCTCGCGCTGGCCGCGGCGGCCGCCGGCGACCGGTTCGCCGCCGAGAGCGCGATCGCGTCGCTGGTCGGCCGGGACCGGCCCAGGTCCGGCTGGTGGCTCGCGTCCATGCTGCTCGTGGTCGAGGCCGCGGTCCTGCTCGGGGACGCGGAGACGTGCGCCCGCGCCTACGAGACGCTGCGCCCGTACGCCGACCAGCCGGCCGTGGCCGGGCTGGCCGTGGTGTGCCTCGGCTCGATGCAGCACGCGCTGGGCCTGGCCGCGCTGGGTGCGGGAGACGTGGACCGGGCGGTCGAGCATCTGCGCCTCGCCGTGCAGGACAATCTGGCCCTGCGGCACTGGCCCGCCCTGATCCGGTCGCGGACGCGGTACGCGCAGGCACTGACCCGCCGGCGCGGCGCGGACGATGCCGCCCTCGCCCACCAGCAGGTGACGGCCGCGCGCGAGGAGGCCGCCGCGCTCGGCCTGCCCACCGGTCCCCACGACGAGCCGGCGGCCGGCGACCGCGGTCCGGTCACCTGCCGCCGCGAGGGCCAGTGGTGGCTGCTCCGGTTCGACGGGCGCGAGGTGCGCGTCCCCTCCCGGTCCGGCCTGCCGTACCTGGCGGTCCTGCTGGCCGATCCCGCCCGCGACATCACCGCCGCCGAGCTGGCGGCCGGCGTTGACGCCCTGCGCACCGCGGCTCGGGAGGTCCCCGCGCCGGGCGAGCAGGACCGGGTGCGCAGCACCGTCTCGAAGGCGATCCGCCGCTGTATCGACTCGATCAGCCGCGTCGACGCGGAGCTCGGCCGGCACCTGCGCGCCACCGTGCGGACGGGAACGCACTGCTCGTACCGGCCGTGACGCCGGTCGGCAATCGGACAGACCCGGCCCGCTGACGGCGGACATCGACGCCCGTAACGCCTGCCCGCGATCTCCCCTGGACCAGGACCGCCGGCGGATGCCCGTGTCCTCGGCCGAGTCTGCACCGAGACGCACGCTAGACGGCCGGCGCAAGTCATGGCACACCCCGTGTCCCGGCGTGTCCCGGGATGGAACACCTCCTGCCGTGAGAGCAACAGGGGAGGGTGTGGATGCGGTTCTCGGTGCTTGGTCTCGTGAGCGTCAGCGACGGTACGGAAACCGTGGTCCTGCCGTCCTCGAAACCGACGTCGCTGCTCGCGGCGCTGCTGCTGCGGCCCAACCAGACCGTCCGGGCCGAGTACCTGCAGCACGTGGTCTGGGAGAGCTCGCCACCCTCCAGCGCCAAGGCGACGTTGCAGACCTACGTGCTGCGCCTCCGGAGGATCTTCCGCAACCTCGGCTTCGCGGAGAGCGTCATCGAGACGGTGCCCGGGGGCTACCGGTTTCCGGCGACCGCGGCCACGCTCGACCTCGTCGAGTTCCGGGAACTGGTCGCCGGTGCGCCGCTGAGCGCAAGCCCGCGAGCCGAGCTCGACCTGCTGCGCCGGGCGTTGGCGCTCTGGCAGGGGCCGCCGTTGGCGAACATCCAGTCCGGCCTGCTGCAGCGCGACGACCTTCCCGCCCTGACCGAGGAGTGGCTGCGAGCGGCGGAACGCCGGTTCGACCTGGAGCTCGAGGTCGGGCCGCACCGCGAGGTGATCGCCGAGCTTCGTTCGGCCGTCCGGGAACACCCGGGCTACGAGCGGTTCTGGGAGCAGCTGATCGAGCTGCTGTACCGGTCCGGCCGCCAGGCGGACGCGCTGAACGAGTACGGCAACGTCAAGCGGTACCTGCGCGATCAGCTCGGGATCGACCCGGGCAGCGGCCTGCAGCGGCTGGAGCTGGCGATCCTGCGCGGCGAGACGCCCGAGCCCCGCGCCGGCGCCGCGCAGCGCCGCCCGCCGTCGATCGCCGAGCCGGATCCGCCGCACTTCACGGGGCGGGCGGTCGAGATGGAGGCGCTGCTCTCCTGGCTGTCCGCCGACAAGCCGGCCCCGCTGGTCGTCATCTCCGGACCACCCGGCATCGGCAAGACCGCGCTGGCGGTCCATGTGGCGCACGCGGTCCGGGCAACCTACCCGGACCAGCGGCACGTCGTGCGCATGACGGACGCCGGCGGTGCGCCGCGACCGGCCGCCGAGATCGCGGCCGAGGTCGCCCACCGGCGGTCGGCGGCCGCCGACCCGGCCCGGACCCTGCTGGTGTTCGACGACGTGGCCGGGGCGGCGCAGCTGCGCCCGCTGCTGGACGCCGGTGCGAGCGGCGCGACGATCGTCACGTCCCGGTCGAGCCTGGCCGGCCTCGCGACCCGCCGCGGCAGCGTCGTCCTGCGCCTGGGCCCGCTCGATCCGGCCGACTCCGTCCGCCTGCTCGCCGCGAACCTCGGTGCCGGGGTGCGCGTCGACGCGGGCACGGCGCTGGCCGTCGCCGAGGCGTGCGGGCACTTTCCGGCGGCGCTGCTGATCGCGGCCATACGGCTGTCGGTCGCCGGGCCCGGGGCGTTCGCGGCATCGGTGGCCGGCCTGACCGCCGACCCGATGGGCTGGCTGACCGTCGGGCCGGACCGGGCGATGTCGGTGTTCCACCTCTTCGACAGCTACCTGTCCGCGCTGAAACCGCAGCTCGTGGAGGCGTTCCACGCCGTGGCCCGCGCGCCCGTGGACGAACCGCGGCCGGCGAGCGCCGACGACCTGCTCGAGGACCTCGTCGACGCGAGCCTGCTGGAGGCCGGCCGCGGCGGCGAGTACCGGATGTATCCGCTGTTCAGCAGCTATGCCACCGCCTCGGCGCTCGCGATGCGGCCCGCGTGACCTTTTCGAACCCGATTGGAGACAACGCAATGAGCGGCAGCTTCCAGCCAGTGGCGGAGACCAGGCCCAGGATCCGGCAGGACGTGCTCTACTCCAGGACGCCCAGCGGTGTCCTGATCCGCAACGCCGACACCGGCTTCCACCTCAAGTCGACGTCGGCCTACCGCCTGACGTCCCTGCTCGCGCCGTACCTCAACGGGCAGCACACGGTGGCCCAGCTGTGCGCCGGGCTCAACGACGGCCAGCGCGACATGGTCGGCGACATCGTCTCGAAGATGCTCGAACGGGGGTTCGCTCGCGACACGACCGACGACACCCCACCGCAGACGCCGCTGCCGCCGGAGGTCGCCGCGCGGTTCGCGTCCCAGATCAGCTACATCGACCACTTCACCGACAGCCCCGAGCACCGGTTCGCGAAGCTGCGGGCGGCGCGGATCGCGGTCGTCGGGGACGACCTCGTCGCGCGCTGGTGCGTGGCCGGTCTGGTGCGCAACGGCGCCGCGCACGTCGGCGTCCTGCCGTCGCTGGACCGGCCCGGGACCGGGTTCGCCGACGTCGCCGAGGAGGTCGCCGCGCTCGTCCGGGACGGCTGCGGCGTCGAGGTGACCCGGCTGGCCTCGCCGGTCGCGGGCTGGTCCGGCCTCGCCGGTTACGACGCCGTGCTGGTCACCGACGCGGGTGCCGCGCCGGGCGTCGTCACCGGCCTGCTCGCCGCCGGCGTCCCCGCCGGCGTCGTGCTGCTGTCCGCGACCACCTACGGCGACCAGGTGCTGGTCGGGCCGGTCATGACGGCCGAGCGGCCCGGATGCTGGGTCTGCACGACCCTGCGGTTCGGCGCCAACGACGAGACCGGTGCCGCGGCCGGCGTGTGGAGCCGGAGCGTCGTTCCGGCCGTCGAACCCACGTCCGCGCTCAGCGCTCCGCACGCGGCGATGATCGGGAACCTCCTCGCGTACGAGGCCTTCCGGGTGCTCACCGGCACGATGCCGGCCGAGGCGGCCGGCACCGTGATCGTCCAGCGGCTGGACTCGCTCGACGCGGTGGCCGAACCTCTGCTGCCGCACCCGGCCTGCCCGTACTGCCGGGCCGGAGCCGCGGCCGGCGATCCGCTCGCGGGGCTGGTGCCGGGCTCGCCGGCGATGACCGAGGCCCGGGACGCCGAGGACACCGACGACGCGCTGGTCCGGCTGCAGGAGACCGCGAGCCGGCTCGTGCAGCCGAACATCGGGGTGTTCGCCGAGTTCGACGACGAGCGGTTCACGCAGATTCCGCTCAAGGTCGCGCGCCTGCGCCTGTCGCTCGGTCCCCGCGCCGTGCGCTCCGTGACGACCTTCGACGTCCATCACCTCGTCGGGGCGCGCTCATCGGCGCTGCTCGCCGCGGCCGAGGCGTACGCCGGGCACGTGGCGCCCCTGCCCGGCGTCGCCCGGGAGCCCGGCGACCGCCCGGTGGTCGAGCCCGGCCGGCTGGACATCGGACGCGGCGCGCGGGTGGCCGCCGAGGACGTGGCGCACTGGGTGCCGGCGACGTCACTGCTGTCCGGCGAGGAGTTCGCCGTACCGGCGGCGGCGGTCCGCCCGTCCGGCGCGTACAACCGGGACGGGCTCTGCGTCACGACCACCGCCGGCACCGGCTCCGGACCCACGGCCGCCGAGGCACTCGGTGCCGGGCTCGCGTCGGCGCTCGCCTACCACGCGCTCGACCGGGCCGTCCGCGGGGGCGCGGTCGCCGCGGTGGACCGGTCGGCGTTCGCGGCCGATCCGGAGCTGGACTTCCTCAACCGGTCGGCGGACAACCTCGAGCTCGCGTTCGAGGTCCTCGACCTCGGCGAGGACCGGGTCTCCGGCGTGCACGCCGTGCTCGCCCGGGCCCGGGCCGACGACCACGACACTCCGCTCTGGACGATCGGGGCGGACCTCGACCGCCGCCGCGCGGTGGTGCGCGCGCTCCGCGACCTCGTCGGCGTCGTCCAGGTCACCCGTGAGTTCCCGGACGAGCGGCCGGGTGCCGCGGACGGGTTCCTGCGCGCGTTCGACCCGTACACGCTGCCCGCCGGCGGTGTGACCGACGAGGTCGCATCCGCGACGGCGGGGGCCTGGCCGGACGTGCTCGACCGGATCCGGGCGGCCGGGCGGGACGCGCTCGCGGTGTCGACCACGCCCGCGGACCTGCGCTCGGCGGGCCTGCACACGGTTCGGGTACTGCTGGTGAACGGCGCCTGAGCATGCCGACCGACACCCTTCCCTGGGCCGGCGCGTGCGCCGCGCTGGCCGAGTCGATCCGGCGGGAACTGCCCCGGCACCTGCCCGCCGGGGCCGGCGACCGCCTCGTGGTCGTCGCCCCGCTGGGCGTCCGCGACGAGCTCACGGTCACGCTGCCGCCGGCCGGCTTCGGTACGCCGGCGGTGCCGGTGCTCCTGACCGGACGCAGCGCGATCGTCGGGCCGCTCGCCGCCCGGGGCCGCCCGAGCCCGGCGTGCCAGCGGTGCCTGGCCCGGCGCTGGCAGCTGATCCGCCCCGACTTCCTGCGCAACGGCCTGGAGTGCGGCGACCCCGCCGTCGCGGCCGGGGAGCCGCCGCTGCTGACCGCCTTCACCGTCACGAGGCTGGCCGCGCTCATCGCGGCCGGCCTCCAGCAGGACGCCGATGGTGCGTACCCGTTCGTGTACGCACTCGACCTGGCGACCGCGGCGACGACCCGGACCCGGCTCGTCCCGGACCCGGACTGCCCGGCCTGCGGCACCGCACGCGCCGACACCGCCGAAGCGGCGGTCGTCGACCTCGTCCCGTCGCCGAAGCCGCCGGGCGGCGGGATCCGGCAGCGGACGCTCGGCGAGCTCGACCTGCCGGTGGACGCGCTGGTCAACCCGGTGTGCGGGGTGGTGGGCGACGGCGCGGTCCCGATCATGGTGCTGCCGAGCACCGCGTCGGTCAACGGCAGCTTCGCCCTGCGCTCGGGCGTGAACCAGCTCTACGACGTGCACTGGGGCGGCCACACCAACAGCTATGGGGCGAGCCGCCTGGTCGGCATCCTCGAAGGGCTGGAGCGCCACGCCGGCGTCAGCCCCCGCGGGCTGCGGGCGCCGCTGCGGGCGAGCCTGGACGAGCTGGGCGCGGAGGCGCTCGACCCGCGCGGCTGCGGCGTGTACTCCGACGCGTTCTACGCCGCGGAGCCGCAGGTCCGGCCGTTCGCCCCGGACCGGCCGATCGACTGGGTGTGGGGCTGGTCGCTGCGCGACGAGCGGGCGGTCCTGGTGCCGCTGGTGCTGACGTACTACCACCACGCGCCAAAGGCCGAGCGTTTCGTGCAGGAGTGCTCCAACGGGTGCGCCTCGGGCTCGTCGCTGCTCGAAGCCGTCGTCTGCGGCCTGTCCGAACTGGTCGAGCGCGACGCGTTCCTGCTGAGCTGGTACGGCGAGGTCGCCCTGCCGGAGATCGATCCGGCGACGAGCACCCGGGCCGAGACCCGGATGATGGTCGACCGGCTCCGGATGTACGGCTACGAGCCCCGGTTCTTCGACGCCCGGACCGCGACGACACCCCTGCCGGTCGTGGCGGCCGTGGCCGAGCGCGTCGACGGCGGCGTGGGCGCGCTCAGCTTCGGCGCGGGTGCCGGGCTGGATCCGGAGGACGCCCTCGCGAGCGCGCTCGACGAGATCGCCACCGACTCGTTGCTGCTGCGCCGCCGCACCGAACGGGACCTGCCGCGACTGCGCGCGCTGGCGTCCGACTTCGACCTCGTGCGGGCGCTGCACGACCACCCGATGGTCTACGGCGTCCCGGAGATGCGCAAGTACGCCGAGTTCCTGCTCGGTCCGCGGGACCGGCTCGTGCCGGTGGACGCCCTGCGACCGTGGATCGAGCCCGGCGCGGACCTCGCCGAGGACCTGCGAGGGTGCGTCGCCGCCCTGGCCGGCGAGGGGTTCGACGTGATCGTGGTCAACCAGACCTCCCCCGAGCAGCGGGCGATGGGGCTGCACACGGTGAGCGTGCTCGTGCCCGGACTGGTGCCGATCGACTTCGGCTGGCGGCGGCAACGGGTCCTGAGCATGCCGCGCCTGCGCGAGAGCGTGGGCGGCGCGCTCAACCCTGCCCCACACCCGTTTCCCTGATGAGGAGTGTTTCATGAGCGTCGCGAAGGACTACCTGGACGCCATCGTGCGGCGCGCCCGGGAGGGCACGGACCCGGAGGGCTTCGAGATCGACTGGGGCGACAAGCCCCGGCATGCGAAGTTCTACCCGGGAGCCGACGGCTTCGCGTTGCCGGGCCCGTCCGCCGAACCGGATCCCACCGCCGGGGTGGTGACGATACCGGTGCTCGGTGACCTGCTGTTCCACTCGTACGCCCAGCTCGGGCGGCGGTTGACGATCGACGCCAGCGGTCAGTCCCTGCGCCCGCGGTACGAGGTCGCGAAGTGGGGACGGGGCACCGCCTCGGGCGGAGGCATCTATCCGGTCAGCGTCTACTGGGCGACCGGCGCGCGGGGAGCGGCCGTGCCCGGCCTGTACCACTACTTCCCGCTCCAGCACGCGATGCGGCAGCTGATCGCCGGCGACGTGACGGCGGAGATCGCCGCCGCGCTGGGCGAGCCGTCCACGGCGGACCAGTACCTCGTCCTCGGCATCAAGTTCTGGCAGAGCGCGTTCAAGTACAACACCTTCAGCTACCACGCCACCGGCTTCGACGTCGGCACGATCCTGCACACGTGGCGGATGCTCGGCACCGCCCACGGCGTGACGCTGACGCCCAGCCTGTGGTTCGACGAGCCACGCCTCAGCCGGCTGCTGAACATCCGGCCGGAGCAGGAGGGCGTCTTCGCCGTGGTACCGCTGGATCCGTCGCGCCGCGGGCCGGCCACGGCCGACGGGCACCGGCCCCGCGTCCGCGGCCGCGACCAGGAGCGGTCCCGCCGGGTGCTGACCTTCGACACGGTGACGCGGCTGCACGAGGCGACCGTCGCCGGATGCGCCGAGCGGCCCGGTCCCGAAGCGGTCAAGTCCGCGCAGGTCGCGCCGCGGCCCGACCTGGAGGAGGTGCCGCTGCCGGCGCCCGCGCCGGCGATCCGCGACGTCCGCCAGGCGTTGCGGGCCAGGGTCACCTCCTTCGGCCGGTTCGAGGCCCACTGGACCTTCACCGGCGCCCAGCTCGCGGCGGTCCTCAGCGCCGGAGCCGCCGCGGCGGCCGGGTTCGGCTGCGACGTCCTGCCGGCCGGGGAGGCCCTGACGCTGGTGCAGCAGTACGTGTTCGTCAACCACGTGCAGGGCGTCGATCCGGGCCTCTACGAGTACGACCCGTCCGGGGGTGCGCTGCGCCTGATCCGGCGGGGACTGCCCGGGCTGTTCCTGCAGGCGAACTACACGATGGGCAACTACAGCCTCGAGCAGGCCGCCGCCGTGATCGTGCCCGCGGTGCGGGTCCCGGCGCTGCTGGACGCGCTGGGTGACCGCGGATACCGGCTCGCGACGGCGGTCACCGGCGCGGTGACGCAGGCCTGCTACACCGCGTCGGCCGCGATCGGCACCGGCTGCGGCGTCGCCCTCGCCCTCGACGCCGTCGGGTACGTCGAGGAGCTCGGACTTCAGGCCAGCGACGAGATCCCGCTGCTGCTCATGATGGTCGGCCACCAGCGCAGGCCCGCCGCGACCTACCGCTTCGACCTGATCTGACCGTCCACTCGCTTCGGAGGCAAATGATGACGGATCCCGTGTCCTGGCGGCTCGGCCGGTGGTACATGCTGCGCGTGGCGAGCCTGCCGGTCGAGCTGCTGACAGGGTTGCGGTTCTCCGGCAGTGTCGCGTGGGCGGACTCGGTCATCGCGGAGCGCGACCGCCTCGCCGCCGACGGGCGGCGGCTGAGCGACCTGCTGCACGAGTACATCGGCGAGCACCTCGACGAGCACGCCCGCCGGTCGCTCCTCGCCGCTCGCCGGCAGATCTTCAACAACCGCATGCCGAGGGACGTGGCCGCCCTGCACGGCGTGGCCGGCGACCTCGGCGCGGCGCTGGCCGCCTGGCTGCGCGACCGCGCCGCGCTGGACGTCCTGACCGCCACCGGCCCCGACGTCGTGGCGGCGGACACCCGGCGGAGCCGGGCCGTCCTGCGCGAGCTGGCCGGCGATCCGCGCCTGCGAAACGGCCTGCTGCTCGCGTCGTCGTCGCTCGACACCTACCTGGACGGGTACCGCACCGCCGACCGGCCGAACCTGAGCAAGCGGGAGCGGCGCATCGAGCGCTCCCTGCTGGAGTACCTGTACCGGATCGCGTACAAGACCAGCCCGTTCAGCACCTTCACGGGGCTCGCGGTCGGTGAGTTCGCCGACTCGGAGCGGGCGACGCTGTTCGCCGGGCACGTCGGCAAGCGGTGGCACAGCAACCCGCGGCTGAACGTCGCGGTGCTCGGCCGCCTGAGCGACCTCATCGTGGCCAACGACGAGCTGTGCGCCGACCTGCCGGTGCGGCTGACCCCGGGCTGGAAGTCCGAGCTCGACCGGATCCGGTACGTGCGCCAGTCGACGAACTACGGCGACGACGCCGCGACCGTCGGGTTCGACCTGGTCCGGACCGACGTCTACTACCTCAGCCGCAACACGAGCCTCGAACGGACCCTGGAGGTCCTGGAGCGCGAACCGGGGCTGCGGTTCCGTGACTTCGTCGATCGCGTCCGGGTCATCGAGCAGGCGACCGCGGAGGAGGGCGAACGATGGGCCCGGGCGCTGAGCCGGCTCGGCCTGCTGGAGGTCGCCGCCCCGCGGCTGGACATCCACCAGACCGATCCGGTCCGCGGGTTCGCGGCCGACCTGCGCCGGCTCGACCAACCGTGGGCCGAGGCCCTCGCCGCGCGGCTCGACGCGGTGGCGGCACGGATCGGCAGGTACGTGCACGCGGAGGTGCCCGAGCGTCGCGAGATCCTCGGCTGGCTGCGCGCGGAGCTCACCGCCGCCCAGCAGAGCCTCGGCGCGCAGGACGCCACGCTGCCGCAGACGCTGCTCTACGAGGACATGCGGCTGGAGGTCGACTCGCTCGTCACCGGCCGGACGGAGTGGATCGACCGGGTCGGCACCGATCTGCAGACGATCGGCTCGGTGCAGCCCGTCTTCGACTTCATGCGGCCGCAGCAGTTGCTGCTGAGAGCGTTCTTCCTGATCCGGTACGGTCGCGGCGGCCGCTGCGACGACCTGTTGAAGTTCGTGCACGACTTCCAGGAAGACATCTACGACCAGTACGTCGAGGCCACCGAGCGGCAGTGGAACTCCGCCGGGAGCACCCGCCGGTCCGGCCTGAACAACTGGCTGAACAGCCCGGAGATCACCGCGCTCGAACAGGCCAGGCAGCGGTTCACCGACGGCATGCGGCGGGCCTGGGCGGCGCTGCCGGCCGGCGCCGCCGAGCTGGTCCTCGACGACGACTTCATGGCGGCGGTCGCCGGGGAACTGGCCCCGGCCGCCCGCACGTTCAGCCCGATGGCCCACTTCATCCAGCTCGCCCGCACGCCGGACGGGCCGCTGGCGGTCCTCAACCAGTCCTTCGGCAGCCTGTCGTTCCCGTTCTCCCGCTTCACCCACTGCTTCACCGAGGAGGGCGGCGACCTCGCCACGCTCGTGCGCGAAGAGAACCGGCTGCGCCAGCCCGGCGGCGCCGTCTTCGCCGAGCTCGTCGGCGGCGTGCTCACCACGAACCTCAACCTGCACGGCCGGCTGATCGACTACCAGCTGGTCTGCCCGGGCGAGACCGGCTCGGTCCCGGTCGAGGAGCAGATCGCGCTGGACGACCTGTACATCGAGCACGACGAGGCCGCCGACCGGGTCGTGCTGCGGTCCCGGCGCCTCGGCCGGGAGGTGGTTCCCGTGTACCTCGGCTACCTCATCCCGATGGCGCTGCCGGCGATCCCGCGCGTGCTGACGCTGTTCGCGCCGACGTCGGTCGGCGCCATGCGGCCGTGGGACGGCGTGCCCGAGGCGGAGAGCACCGCGGGTGTCACCGGCCGTCCGCGGATCCGCTTCCGCAACACCGTGATCCGCCGGCGGAGCTGGAAGGTCGAGGTGGGCGCGCTACCGGCGCGGGAGCCGGACGCCTCCGACGCGACCTGGCTGCTGTCGTGGCGCTCCTGGCAGCGTGAGCACGGCCTGCCGGACCGGGTCTTCGCCCGCTTCGGCAACCCGGCCGGCACGCGGGAGCGGGCGTGGCGGGACTCGTCCAAGCCGCACTACGTGGACTTCGGCAGCGTCCACTCGCTCGTGGTGCTCGACCACCTGGCCCGCAACGCCGGGGGCGACGTCGGGTTCGAGGAGATGCTGCCCACCGAGGACCAGCTCTCGGTCACCTCGGACCAGGGCCACCACGTCGCCGAGATGATCGTCGAAATGATCAAGTACGAGAGGGGTGCACAGTGACGCCTGGGGACTGGCACGGCATACACGTCTACTACGCCGGCAACCGCCGCCCGATGCTGACCGGGTGCGTTCGGCCGCTGATCGAGCACCTGCGCGGCGACGGCCTGCTCGCGGGCTACTTCTTCATCAACTACTGGGTGGAGGGACCGCACCTGCGGCTGCGGCTGCGACCGTCCACACCGGACGCGACCGCCGAGGTGCTGCGGCGCGCCGAGGCGGCGATCGAGCAGTTCCTCCGCGAGCGCCCGGCACTCTACGAGCCGAGCGCCTCGGCCTTCTCCGACATGTACGACAAGATGTTCGGCTTCGAGTTCACCGACGACGAACGCCGGCAGTACGTCGACGAGCACGGCGTCATGCGCATGGAGCGGAACAACACCTACAAGTACGTGCCGTACGAGCCGGAGTACGGCAAGTACGGCGGCGAGGCCGGCGTCGCGGTCGCCGAGTGGCACTTCGAGTACTCGTCGGATCTCGTCATCGAGGCGACCCGGACGCTGAACCTGCACCTGCGCCGGGCGACGCTGGGCCTCGCCGTCCAGCTCATGATGGTGATGACGACGGTGTTCCTGGACGACGAGGACTCCATCACGACGTTCCTCGAGGACTACGCCGAGTACTGGCGGCGCACCTACGACGGTGTCGTGCCGATGGACGGCACCGGCGCCCACGACAAGGCGTACGAGATGATGGGCGACCGGGTGACCCGCCGGTTCCTCGACCTGCGGGCCATCTGCGCCGGGGGTCGCGCGCGCGAGCTGCCCGGGCTGCTGGGCGGCTGGTACGAGCACTGCGTCGAGCTGCGGGACCGGGTCGCCGCGCTGGCCGAGCGGGGCGAGCTGCACCTGCGGGACTGGAGCGGCGCGTCCGCCCCGGTCACCGACGTCCCCGACGCGCTGCGCCGGGTGCTGTGGGCCTACCTCCACATGACCAACAACCGGCTGAGCGTGACCCTCGCCGACGAGTCGTACCTGGGCCACGTGCTGACCAGGGCGCTGCGCGACCGGCACCTCGTCGAGGCGGCGGGATGACCTCGGCCCAGCTGGAGGGCCGGCGGGTCGCCCGCGGCGCGGACGTGGTGCTCGGCCCCGGCTTCCTGCGCGGCCCCGCGGTGACGCACATGGTGAAGAACCAGGCGACCGGTGACCGCTTCGAGATCGGGCCGCGCGAGTACTTCGTGCTGTCCCGGCTGGACGGGCAGCGCACGCTGGGGGAGATCGGCGACGAGTACGCCGCCACCTTCCAGCGCCGTCTCGCCGACGCCTCCTGGGGGCAGCTGCTCGGCCTGCTGGCCGCCAAGAACCTGCTCGCCGGCCTGCCCGACCGGCCGGCCGGCCCGGCGAAGCCGGCGCGCAAGGGGTTCGAGCGGATCGGCCCCATGCGCGGCCGGTACGTGTTCGGCGACCCGTCGGGGCTCGTCGCCCGCGTCTACCGCCGGATCTCGTGGGTGTACCGCGCGCCGGTGCTCGGTCCGCTGCTGGTCGTGCTGGCCGGCATGGACGTCTGGCTGGCCGCGCACCTGCCGTCCCTGGTGTCGGGCCTGTCCACGCTGGTCCGCCAGCCACCGCTGGCCATGGTGGTGGCTGTCCTGCTGTGGGCCGGCGCGGCGGGGCACGAGTTCGCCCACGGGTTGACGTGCCGGCACTACGGCGGCAACGCCTCCGCCATCGGCGTCCGCTGGTCCGGGCCGGTCGTCGCGGCGTTCTGCATCGTCGACGACGTGATGCTGTTCCCGTCTCGGCGGGCACGCGTCGCCACCGCCGCCTCCGGCGTGGTCGCCAACCACGTGTTCCTGCTGCCGTTCTTCGCCCTCTGGCTGGCGCTGCCCGCGCACGACGTGACCCGTGACGCGATCGGGGCGTTGCTGTTGCTCGGCCTCGGGCAGGCGTTGTTCAACTACCTGCCGGTGCCGACCCTCGACGGGTACCACATGCTGGCCCACCTGCTGCGGCTGTCGAACCTCGCCGAGGAGTCGCGGCGGTACACCCGCCTGCGGGTGACGGCGCTGCTCGGGCGCCGCCCGGGACCGGACGGCTACCCGCGCTGGCTGCGCCGGTGCTACCTGGGCTTCGACGCCTGGGTCCGGCTGGCCAGGACCGCGTTCGTCGTCGCCGTCGTGCTGATCGCGTACGCCGTGCTGCCGGTCGCCGTCGCGTCGGGCCTCACCGGCGTCCTCGCACTGTTCATCGCCGGGCGCTGGTACGCCGGGCGGAAGGCGCTGAAGAAGGGATCCGCGGCGTGAGCACACCGCAGTCAGCCGGGCCGGCGGTCGCCGCCCGGGGCGTACGCAAGGCCTACGGTGCGGTACAGGCGGTGGACGGGGTCTCGTTCACCGTCGCCCGCGGCGAGTTCTTCGGCCTCATCGGCCCCAACGGTGCCGGCAAGACCACGCTCATCGAGATCCTGGAGGGCCTGCGCCGCGCGGACGAGGGCGAGGTCGAGGTGCTCGGCCTGTCCCCGTGGCCGCGGAACCTCGCCCTGTTGCCGCGGCTCGGCCTGCAGACGCAGCACTCGGCGTTCTTCACCCGGCTCACCGCGATCGAGCACCTGCGGACCGTCACCGCCCTCTACGGCGTGGGCGCCCGGCGGGCCGACGAGGTGCTGGCCATGGTGGGCCTGACCGCCAAGGCGGGCACCCGCGTCGACCGCCTCTCCGGCGGGCAGCGGCAGCGGCTGGCCATCGCCGCCGCGCTGACCCACGATCCCGAGCTGCTGTTCTTCGACGAGCCGACCGCCGCGGTGGACCCGCAGGCCCGCCGCTCGCTCTGGGAGCTGCTGCGCGAGCTGAAGGCGATGGGCAAGACGATCATCTACACGACGCACCACATCGACGAGGCCGAGGCGCTCTGCGACCGGGTCGCGATCGTCGACCAGGGGCGCCTCGTCGCGCTGGACACGCCGCGGGCACTGGTCAGCGGCCTCAACCAGCCCACGGTGGTGCAGGTGCCGGCCGACCGGCTGTCCACCGAGGCCGCGCGGGGGATCGAGGGCGTCGACGCGGTGACGCTGGACGCCGCGATGCTGTCGCTGACCACGCAGGTGCCGGGACGGGTCCTCGCCGCGGTCACCGACCTCGCCGGTCCCCACGACATCCGCACCCACACGGCCTCCCTCGAGGACGTGTACCTGAGCCTGACCGGACGGGAGTACCAACCGTGAACGCCTACGTCGCGCTGTCGGGGGCCGTCGCCCGGTCCCACGTCCGGGACCGGATCACCCTGTTCTTCACGTTCCTCTTCCCGTTGATCTTCCTGGTCGTCTTCGGTGTGCTCTTCGACGACCTGCCCGACGGCCGCGCGCCCATCGAGTACCTCGCCCCGGGGGTGCTCTCCTGGGCGGTGGCCAACGGCGCGGTGTTCGGCGTCTCGTACACGCTCGTGCACTGGCGCGAGAGCGGTGTGCTGCGACTGCTCCGGATGACACCGACGTCGGTGCTGACGGTGCTCTCCGCGCGGTTCGTCGTCGCGGTGGGCGTCGCGCTCGCCCAGACGGTGTTCTTCGTCGGTATCGCGGCCCTGCCCCCGCTGGGGCTGCACGTGGGCGCACAGGCGATCTTCGCCCTGCCGGTGGTGCTGCTCGGCGTCACGGCGTTCTTCGCGATCGGCATGGTGATCGGCAGCCATGTCTCCTCGCCGGAGGCCGTCGCCGCCATCGCGAACTTCCTGCTCGTGCCGATGGCCTTCCTGTCCGGCACGTTCTACCCGCTCGACCAGGCCCCGGGGTGGCTGCAGGGGTTCGCCAAGGTGCTGCCGCTGCACTACATGATCGAAGGGATCGCCGGCGTCCTGACCGGCACCGACGGTCCGGCGTCGACGGTCCTGCCGGGTGCGGCGCTGCTCGGGTTCACCCTGCTGATGGCCGGCTTCGCCGCGAAGCTCTTCCGCTGGAGCCGGGACGCATGACCGAGAAGCTCCTCCGCGACGCGCTCGCCGAGCGGGCGGCCCACCGCGGCCTGCCGGCACCGCAGGTCGCGACGCTCGGCATCGAGGACGCCACCGCCGTCGCCGACGGCGTCGACCGTCGCGCCGCGACCGTCCACCTCACGCCGCAGGCGGTCCTCGTCGGTCCCTGGGGCGGTCCACCGGACGGCGCGGCCTGCGGGCACTGCCTCGCCGTCCGCTGGCAGCGGCTGCGTCCGGTCCCGACGCGGGACGCCCTGGAGACCGGACCCGGGTTCGAGTCCGCCGGCGAGTGGCCGCTGCTCACCCAGCACCTCGCCGACGCGGTGTGGGCCGTGTACGCGGCGGTGTACGGGGCGGGGTCGGGGGCCGCCGCCCGGCCGGCCGACGGCCTGGCCCGGGTGACCTCCGTCGACGTGCGGACGCTGGTCACGACCACCGTGCCGGTGCTCGCCGACGCCCGCTGCCCGGCGTGCTCGGCCGAGCACGCCCCCGATCGGGGCGCGGCCGACCCGCGGCTGCGCTCGCGGACCAAGCCGGACCCGAACACGTACCGGCTCCGCCGGCCCGCGGAGTACCGCCTGCCCGTGGCCGCGCTCGCCAACCCCGTGTGCGGCGCGATCGGGACGGACTGCGTCGTGGACATGTCGTCGCCGACGACCGCGCCGGTGCTCGGCATGTGGCGGATCCGCGGGCGGCGCGGCCTGGCCGACATGGGCTGGAGCGGGCAGACCAACAACTTCGCCCGCAGCCGGGACGTGGGGCTGCTCGAAGGGCTGGAACGCGACGCCGGCTCGCTGCCCCGCCAGCACGTCGCGCCGGTCGTCGGCGCGTACCGTGAGCTCGCCGGCGACGCGCTCGATCCGCGCGACTGCGGCGTGTACAGCGACGACACGTACGCGTCGAACGAGCGGCTGGAGCCGTTCGACCCGGACCGGGCGATCCCCTGGGTGTGGGGCTGGTCGCTGCGCGACGAGCGCCCGGTCCTCGTCCCGCGGCGAATCTCCTACTACAGCACCGGCACCGACGGCGACGGCTTCGTCGACGAGTGCTCGAACGGCTGCGCCAGCGGCGGCAGTCTCGAGGAGGCGATCCTCTACGGCCTGCTCGAACTGGTCGAGCGCGACGCGTTCCTGCTCGGCTGGTACGGCGGCGCCGACCTCACCGAGATCGAACTGGCCGGCACGGCGACCCCGGCCACCCGGGCGATGCTCGACCGGGCCCGGTTCCTCGGCTACCACGTGCGGCTGTTCGACAACCGGATCGACCTGCCGATCCCGGCGGTGACCGCGGTCGCCGAGCGTCTCGACGGCGGCCCGGGCCTGCTGGGGTTCGCGGCCGGCGCGAGCCTCGACCCCGACACCGCCATCGAGGGCGCGCTGGAGGAGATCTGCAGCTACATCCCGAGCCTGTCGGCGCACCACGGCCGGCGGCGGGCCGAGCTGGAGGCCATGGCGAGCGACTTCAGCCTGGTGCGGACGCTGCGCGACCACGCCGAGCTGTTCACCGTCCCGGCGATGCGCGAGCACGGTCGCCGGTACCTGGAGCCGGCGCGGAGCCTGCCCAAGGACACCGTGTACGCCGACTGGCTGGGCCGGCGGCCGTACTCGACCGACCTGCTCGACGACGTGCGGTGCCTGCGCGACGCGCTGACCGGACTGGGACACGACGTGATCGTCGTCGACCAGACCTCGCCGGAACAGCGGATGGTGGGGCTGCACAACGTCTGCATGATCGTGCCCGGCCTGGTGCCGATCGACTTCGGCTGGAGCCTGCAGCGGGCGCTGCACATGCCGCGCACGTTCACCGCCCAGCGCCGAGGGGGCCTGCGCTCGACCGATCTGACCGCGGCCGAGCTGCACCGCGTCCCTCACCCGTTCCCGTGACCGCCGCGCACGAGAGCCGGCCGGACCTGACGTCGACGCTGGCGCTCTATCTCGACCTGCACCGCCATCCGGAGCTGTCCGGCCAGGAGGAGCGGACGGCGGCGCGGGTGGGCGCCGCGCTCGACCGGGCCGGCTTCGCCGTGACGTCCCGCGTGGGCGGGCACGGCGTCGTCGGACGGCTGCGCAACGGCGACGGTCCGGTGGTACTGCTGCGTGCGGAGCTCGACGCGCTTCCCGTCCGGGAGCGGACCGGACTCCCGTACGCCAGCACCGGCCCGGCCATGCACGCGTGCGGGCACGACCTGCATCTGGCCGCGCTCTGCGCGGCGGCCGCGGAGCTGTCGCGGTCGCGCGACCGGTGGCGCGGCACGGTCGTCGCGGTCGGCCAGCCGGCGGAGGAGACGCTGACCGGAGCCGCGGCGATGCTCGCGGACGGCCTCTACACGCGGTGGGGCCGGCCGGACGCCGCACTGGCCCAGCACCTGGGCCCGTTCCCGGCCGGCTGGGTGGCCCACGCCCCGGGCACGGTCACGGCGGGCAGCGCCTGGCTCGCGATCACCGTGTTCGGCCGCGGCGGCCACGCCGGACTGCCGGGCTCCGCGTCGAACCCGATACCGGTCGCGGCCGCGATCGTGACCCGCCTGGTCGAGCTCTTCCCGGACGGTCCGCCCACGCCGGAGCGCGTGGTCCTGACCATCGGCGCGGTCCGGGCCGGCGAGCGGGCGAACGTGGTGGCCGACCGCGCCACGCTCCAGCTGACCCTGCGCAGCCTGGACCCCGCCGCGCTGGACCGCGCGGTGGCCACGGTCGACGCGGCCGTGCGCGACGTGTGCGCGGGGGCGGGGAGCCCGGTCGAGCCCGAGGTCACCGTGACGACGCGATCCGTGCCGGGCGTCAACGAGCCCCGGGCGGCCGGGCGGGTCCGCGAGGCCCACGTGCGGACCTTCGGCGCCGCCCGGGTGCTCACGATTCCGCCGTCGATGGCCACCGAGGACTTTCCGCTCTTCGGCGCGTACCCGGACGCGAGCGCGCCGGTGCCCACCGTGTACTGGGCGGTCGGTTCCGTGTCGGCCGAGGCCTGGACGCGCGCGCCGGGTGCCGGCTTCGCGCAGAAGCTCAGGAGCCTGCCCGTCAACCACTCACCGGAGTTCGCCCCCGACCCCGTGCCGACCCTGCGGACGGCGACCGCCGCCCTGCTCGCCGGTGCGCGGACCCTGCTCGCCGACGCTCCCTCCCCCGCCTGACGGCGAGGGTTTCCACGGAAGGATGCAGATGAAGCACGGAATCTCGCTGCTGCCGGACTGCCGGCCCGAGCGCCGCTCCGCCACCGAGTACTACGAGGACGTCCTGGCGATGGCGACGCTCGCCGACGAGGCCGGCATGCACTACGTCAAGATGACCGAGCACTACCTGGGCAACTATGGCGGCTACTCGCCGAGCCCGCTGACCTTCCTGGCCGCGGTGGCGGCCCGGACCAGCCGGATCCGGCTGATGACGGGGTGCGTGCTGCCCGCGTTCCACCATCCGATCCAGCTCGCCGCGCACGCGGCGATGGTCGACGTGCTCAGCCACGGCCGGCTCGACGTGGGCTTCGCCCGGGCCTGGTTGCCGTACGAGTTCGCGGCGCTCGGCGTGCCGATGGACACCAGCCGGGACCGCTTCGAGAAGACGATCCGGGCGGTCCTGCGCCTGTGGACCGAGGACAAGGTGACCGAGGAGTGCGAGTACTTCTCCTACTCGGACGCGACCTCGTTGCCCGCCGTGGTGCAGCGGCCGCACCCGCCCGTCTGGGGCGCCGCCATCGTCACGCCGCAGAGCTTCGAGTGGCTGGCCCGCCAGGGCATGGGCCTGCTGGTGTCGCCGTCGCTGTTGCAGCGGGACCTGCAGTACACGAAAAAACTCATCCGCATCTATCTCGATACGTTCGAGGAGGCCCATCAAGGTACCGGCCGTGTGCCGCAGGTCGCGGTGAGCATGCCGCTCTACGTGGCGGCGACCGACGCGGAGGCGCGTGCGGTGGCCATCCCGCACCTGCTCGAGTACAACAACGTCACGATCGAGGCCGCGGACGCCTGGACGCACGTCACCTCGACCAGCTACCCCGGCTACGAGTCCATGCGCGAACGGCTCTCGGCGGTCACGGAGGAGTCGTTGCGGGCCGGTGCCTGCGCGGTCGTCGGGTCGCCCGAGACCGCCGTCGACACGATCCGCGCCGTGGCGGAGTACCTGCACGCCGACGTCTGCCTGTGGAACATCGACTACGGCGGACAGCCGCGCGAGACGATGGCCCGCAGCATGCGGTTGTTCGTCGACGAGGTGCTGCCGCACGTCA
Source organism: Dactylosporangium sucinum (assembly GCF_014647515.1). Lineage (GTDB taxonomy): Bacteria > Actinomycetota > Actinomycetes > Mycobacteriales > Micromonosporaceae > Dactylosporangium > Dactylosporangium sucinum. Next base: position 137,537 of record NZ_BMPI01000018.1, read on the forward strand.
CGGGTTGACCCGCGGCCGGTCCAGCGAAGTGCCAGCGCGATGGCGCGGGTTTGTCCACCGCAGCCCGGTCTACTGGTTGCACTGGGCGCGACGTACCGGTCATGGCCCACCCGGTGATCGAGGGGAGGAACCATGGGAGACGTCAAGAGCCTGGTGACGCTGGCGCAGGAGCTTCAGGAGCTCGAGGCCGACACGTTCGAGCTGCAGGACTACGTCGAGGACATCGAGATGCTCGCCGGTGGCTACGCCAGCACCAGCAGCACCAGCACCAGCGCCTGCAGCTGCTGCGCCTGAGTGCCACCAGCCCGGCGCCCGGCCTGCCGGAAGCCGAAGACAGGAGAGGGACGTGAACGAAGAGCTGAGCCTCGCCGCACTCACGAACGAGCTGCGGGCGCTGGAGATCGAGACCTTCGAGCTGCACGACTACACCGACGAGCACGAGATGCCCGCTGTGGGCGCCAGCAGCACCTGCAGCAGCACGACGAGCACCACCAGCACCTGCGCCTGATTCCACGGCACATCGAGACGGAGACAACGATGGAGAAATCCACCAGCCTGGCGACGTTGGCGCGTGAGCTTCTGGAGCTCGAGTCCGACACGTTCGAGCTGCACGACTACGCGGACGACGCCGAGATGCTCATCGACAGCAGCACCAGCAGCACCAGCAGCACGTGCAGCAGCTGCTGCGCCTGACGCACCACCACCAGCCCGGCGCCCGGCCCCTGCCGGATGCCGAAGAGAGGAGAGATCAATGAACGAGGAACTGAACCTCGCCGCGCTCACCACCGAGCTGCGCGCGCTGGAGATCGAGACCTTCGAGGTCGTCGACCACGTCGAGACCAGCGAGCTGCTGGTCGCGGTCTGCAGCACGACGAGCAGCACGACGAGCACCACCAGCTGCTCGGCCTGACGCGGTAACAGGCGTCGCCGGCGGGCAGGGTCACCCCCCTCACATCGGCCCTGCCCGTCGGTGGCGGACCCCCGGTCGGCGCTCAGGCCGGCCGGTAGGAGCAGCGGGTGCCGGTGTGGATGCTCGCGCGCAGGTGCGCGGCGATCACGGAGTCGACGCCGTCGACGGCCGCGAGGGCGCGGCGGATGGCCTTGCCCACAGCGATCCGGGCGCGTTCGGACTCGTTGGTGAACGACCGGATCCGGCCCGCGAGACCGGTGGCGGCGCGGAGCTCACCGAGGATCCAGTCCCGCTCGGCGGTCATCGACGCGAGCTCGTCGGCGCGCTCCATGGATTCCAGCCGCTCGATATGCTCGTTCAGCTGCCCGACGCGTTGCCGGTACTGCTGAACCGCCGCACGGTCGAGCACGGCATGGCCGGTGCGTGCGGCGCGGCGCCGGGTGTCCGGTCCGGCGGCCAGGTCGACGGCGGACACGTCGCGGCCGGGGTTCGCCAGCAGTGCCGCGACATATGACATGCCCACACTGTGCGGGATCAGCGCGGTGCGCCGGCCGTACTGCACCAGCCACTGCTGCCCGGTGCGGGTGCAGGTGGCGGTGCGCGCCTCGCCGGAGACCCCGTCGGGAAACCCCGGCACGGATACCCCGAGTGCCGCCGCCAGTTCTCCCGCCGCCGCGAGCACCGATCGGGCCAGCTCGCCGTCGCCGTCGCCGTTGCGCCGGGCCAGCGCCTGCGCGTAGCGGGCCCGCGAGACCAGCACGGCCGGGCGGTGCCACAGGGCGAGGTTCGCGCGGATCGCGGCCGCGAAATGGCCGACCGCCAGGTCGAGCCGGCCCATGGTCAGAGCGGCGACGCCCAGCGCGTGCTCGGCCGACCCGAGACACAGCGAGCCGAAGCTGGCCACCGCCGGAAGGTGGGCGTACGGCGTCACCAGCTCGTAGACGCGCGCGCTGGTCTCGACGTCGTCGAGCAGGTGAGCGGCCTCAGCGATGCCGAACATCGCCGGCAGCCACCCGCTGGAGTGCGGCAGCTCGGCCAGGTCGCGCCCGCACAGGGTGCCGACGGCGCCGGCCGCCGTCAGCCGGTCGCCGGCTGTCGCGGCCGCCACGGCCAGGGCCGCGAACAGGGAGCTGTCGACGCCGCGCAGGCTCGGCGAGTGCACCTGCTGCTCGAGCACCGGCAGCAGCTCCGTCAGCCGGCCCTGGAACCAGTGGACCCCGAGAAGATGGGCGGCGTAGAACGCGTCGGCGCGGTCGTCGCCGATCTCGGTGCCCGCGTCGTACACCTGCTCCGCCAGCGCCTGCGCGTGCTCGAACCGCCCGGCCCGCACCGCGAGCGTCACCTCCATGACGCCGGCCAGACAGCCGACCGCGCGGTGCTCTGCCTGGGCCAGCAGGGCCCGCAGCTCCAGCAGCTGCCGCTCGGTCTGCCGGTCGCCGTCGACGAGCAGATCCAGGGTGTACCACAGCATCCCGATGAGCAGGTCGTCCCGCCGCCGGGTGCGCGAGCTCTCGCCGATCAGCTCGAGCGCCAGCCGCCGCCGCGTATCACCGTGGTCCGGCCCGAGCAGGCAGTGGTGCGCCAGGCTCAGCGCCAGGGCCCGCGCCTTCGTGTCTCCGGCCCGGGTCGCCTCGTCCAGCGCGGCCAGGATCGCGTCGTACGTGCCCGCCCGGTGGTCGAGCTCGCCGGCCAGGCGCACCCTGATCCGCAGCCCGATCGAGGACGCGGGATCGACCAGCCGTTCCAACCGGCGCAACCGGTCGAGCATCACCGTGCCGTCGACCCCGGCGACCTCGGCCACCCGCAGCCCGGCCTGCCCGAGCACGGCGACCGCCATCCCGCGGACGTCGCCGCGCTGCTCGGCGAGCTCGTAGGCGTGCTCGAACCGCTGCCGCGCGACCCGCGACTCCCCGGCGAGCTGCGCGTCGACCGCCCGGCCCAGCCGCGACCCGATGTCGAGATCGTCCTCCTCCGCGTCACACCCGAGATCCGCACCCGCAACGTGAGCCATCGAATCCCTCCGCGGCCAATCCTGCGCCGCGGCAGTTGCAGCCCACTTGCAATGCGCCGACAACGGCACTCAATGGGGAGTCCGAACGCTTCCAGGCCGCCACCGACCCACGCACGACCCCGACCCATCGCACCCCGGCCAAGTTGAGCCTCACACGCTCAACATTCAGCCGCAGGTGGCAGCCAGAAGACAACCACCGAGTTCGGGGGTGGGGGCGTTTCCAGCGACCGCGCCGGCTCGGTGCCAGACGCAACAGGCGGCTCAAGGCCCCCGGACGAGAGGTGGCGGGTGCCCTGAAGCATCCGCACGTTGGCTCGCGTCGCTCGCACCAGGCAGCGCCCCCGCCACCCGCGATCACGGCCCCGGCGCGAACGCTGTAACTTTTGGACTCCGAGACTGGTACCATATTTGGTACCAGTTGCGACGCGGGGAGGCCGCATGACACAGGCGATCAGTGCCAGCGAGGCGCGGAAGAGCTTGTTCCCACTCATCGAGCAGGTCAACAACGACCATACGCCGATCGAGATCGTGTCGAAGCGGGGCAACGCGGTCCTGGTCAGCAAGGAGGACTGGGACGCGATTGTCGAGACCAACTACCTGTTGCGGTCCCCCGCCAACGCCAAGCACCTGATGGAAAGCGTCGAGCAGTGGCGCTCCGGGCGGGCGACGGAACGGGATCTGGATCCTGGGGCGTGAAGCCCAGTTGGACCGACCCCGCCTGGGACGACTATCTGTACTGGCAGACGCAGGACCGGAAGACGCTTCGGCGCATCAACGCCTTGATCGCCGACATCAAGCGCGACCCGGACGGACCCGGCATCGGTAAGCCCGAGCTTCTGAGGAACAATCTGGCCGGCCTGCGCTCCCGCCGAATCGACGACGAGCACCGCCTGGTCTACGCCGTCGCGCCGGACGAAGTCACGATCATCTCCTGCCGCTACCACTACTCATGACGAGCACGGAAGGCGGTTGGTGCGAGCGCGGATGGGGACTGCCTCACCCGCTGAGCGGAAACGCAGTGCAGCGGAGAAGCCGCAAGCGGCAAACGGAGCGCGCCCGCCGAGATCGGGGGTGCGGGTGGCGGGCCGCAAGCGCCAAACGGAGCGCGCCCACCGAGATCGGGGGTGCGGGTGGCGGGCCGCAAGCGCCAAACGGAGCGCGCCCACCGGGCGGCGAGCCGCAAGCGGCAAACGGAGAACGCCCACCGAGATCGGGGGTGCGGGTGGCGGGCCGCAAGCGCCAAACGGGGCGCGCCCACCGAGATCGGGGGTGCGGGTGGCGGAGCCCCCGCCGGGGAGCGAGCGAAGCGAGCGCGAAACACCCACCGATGCGACAGCGAAATGGGCGCTCTCAAGGAGAGCGCCCATGAGCAGGGTCCACCTACATCGGTGGAGCCGAGGGGACTCGAACCCCTGACCCCCACACTGCCAGTGTGGTGCGCTACCAGCTGCGCCACGGCCCCTTCATGCACTCGCCTCTCGGCGGGCACTCACGGAATAGTACACACACCCGCCGGAGGTCTCACACCGGGTTCCTAGTTCTGGGTCGGGTCAGCCGGGTAGTGGGCAACGGCGGCCATCAGGCCGCCCTGGCGGCGCAGGACCATCTGCCACAGGTCGTCCGGGCGCGGGGCGAAGGCGTCGCTGGGCAACGCGTCGAAGACGAACCAGGAGCCGCCCTCGATCTCGCGTTCCAGCTGGCCGGGGGACCAGCCCGCGTAGCCGGCGAAGACGCGCACGCCCAGGACGCCCGCCACCAGGAGGTCCGGGTCGCCCGAGAGGTCGACGGTGCCCACGGCGCCGGAGACGCGGTTGAAGCCGGCCAGGTCCTCCACGCCGGGGCGGGTGCGGGCGAGGCAGATCGCCGCCTCGGGCTGGACGGGGCCGCCCTCGAAGACCACCGGCGGTTCACCCGCCAGGGCGCCCCAGTTGCCGAGGACGTCGGCGACCTGCACCTCGGTGGCGCGGTTGAGCACCACGCCCAGGGCGCCGCCCTCCTCGTGCGCGACCACCAGGACGACGGTGCGCTCGAAGTTCGGGTCGCGGAGCGCGGGGGTCGCCACCAGCAGCCGCCCGGTCAACGACTCCATCGCCCTCCCTCGACGCTGCCTCGACGTACCCCGGCCGGACGCGCCGGGCCGCGGTGAGCCGCGGCCGGTCGGCGTCTGCCCGGACGGTTGCCCTTCCATCCCACCGAGATCCCCGTGCATGGACATCAGCCCCACCAGCAAACATCATCGGCCGCGCGGCCGATGATCGGGCGCGACGAGTCGATCATCGCAAAGCGGGGTGCGAGGGTCATGTCTCGCACCATAGCCTGACCCGGGCGTCGCGGTTAGGGTCTGATACGTGACCTCACTCGCCGACGTTGCCGTCATCGGTGGATCCGGGCTCTACGCACTGCTCGACGACGCCGAGGAGCACGTGGTCGACACGCCGTATGGCCCACCCTCCGACCCGATCACGGTCGCGACGGTGCAGGGGCGGCGCACGGCGTTTCTGCCGCGGCACGGGCGCGACCACCGGTTCCCGCCGCACCGGATCCCCTATCGGGCGAACATCTGGGCGCTCCGGGAGCTCGGGGTGCGGCAGGTCCTGGCGCCGTGCGCGGTCGGGGGCCTGCGGCCCGAGCTGGGCCCGGGCACGTTCGTGGTGCCCGACCAGCTCGTCGACCGCACGTCGGGGCGCATCCAGACGTACTACGACGACGGCGCCGTGCACGTGAACTTCGCCGACCCGTACTGTGCGACGGGCCGTGACACCGTGCGCAAGGTGGCCGCCGAGCACGGCATCGAGGCGGGCGACGGCACGATGGTCGTCGTGGAAGGACCACGGTTCTCCACCCGGGCGGAGTCGCGCTGGTACACCTCGATCGGCGGCGCGGTCGTGAACATGACCGGCCACCCGGAGGCCGTGCTCGCCCGCGAGCTCGCCCTCTGCTACACCTCGATCGCGTTGGTGACGGACCTCGACGCCGGCGTGGAGGGTGACCACGGGGTCACCCAGGAGGAGGTGTTCCGGGTCTTCGGGGAGAACACCGGCCGCCTGCGCGGCGTCCTGCTCGACGTCATCCCGCGGTTGCCGGAGCACCCGGACGACCCGTGCCAGCACGCCCTGGACGGTCTGACCCGCTGAGCGGCAGCCGCACGACGAACCGGCAGCCGCCGTCGAGGTTCTCGGCGCTGACGTCCCCGTGGTGCGCGTCGACCAGGCCCCGGACGATGGCGAGGCCCAGCCCGCCGCCGGCCGAGCCGGTCGGCGTCCGGGCCGGGGTGCCGCGGAACGCCACGTCGAACACCCGCGGCAGGTCGCCCTCGGCGATCCCCCCGCACGTGTCCGTGACCGCGAGCCAGCCCTCGCCGTCGGCGGCGCCGCCGGTGACGGTCACGGTGCCGTCCGGGGGCGTGTAGCGGATCGCGTTGCGGAGCAGGTTGTCGACGACCCGGGAGAGCTCCGGCACGGAGCCGTCGACGACCGGCCAGCCGGACGGCGCCGCGGCGATCCGCACGTGGGCCGCGGCGGCGAGGGGCTCGGCCGACGCGATGGCATCGGACACGATCTCCCCCAGCGGTACCGCGGACAGCGTCAGCCGCAGCGCCCCCGCGCTGATCCGGGACAGCTCGAACAGGTCGTCGACGAGCCCCGCCATGCGGTCGGTCTCGGCGCTGATCCGCCGGTGGTACTCGGCGACCGTCTCCGGGTCGGCGACGACCCCGTCGTCGAGCGCCTCGGCCATCGCCCGCAGCCCGGCCAGGGGCGTGCGCAGGTCGTGGGAGACCCAGGCGACCAGCTCGCGCCGCCGGGCCTCGGCCTGCCGCTCCTGCTCGCGGGCCTCGTCGGCCCACATGCTGGCCCGGGCGAGCCGCCGGCCGGCCCACAGCCCGGCGCCCAGGCTCACCGTGGCGGCGGCGGCGACGACGATGAGCAGGACGTGCAGGTCGTGGTCGGAGATGAACATCTCCATCGCCGCGCCGAGGATGCCGGCGAGCACCCCGAGGACGGTGACGAGCAGGAGCACGACGATGTGGGCGGTCACCGAGCGGCCGCGCAGCGGGCCGCGGAGCACGAGCAGGCCGGCGCCGGCCACCACCAGGGAGCAGCCGAGCGCCATCAGGAACGTGAGCAGGATGTCACGCATTGCCGTACTCGTACCGGTAGCCGACGCCCCACACGGTGAGGATGCGCCTCGGCTCGGCCGGGTCGTCCTCGACCTTCTCCCGGAGTCGTCGCATGTGGACGGTGACCGTCGACTGGTCGCCGAACGTCCAGCCCCACACCTGTTCGAGCAGCTCGGCCCGGCGCAGCACCCGCCCGGGGTTGCGCATCAGGAAGACCAGCAGGTCGAACTCGCGCACGGTCAGGGCCAGCTCGGCCCCGCGCAGGGTGGCGATCCGCCGGGCGACGTCGATGCGCAGCTCGCCGTCGGCGAGCTCGGCCGGCGCGGCCGGCGAGACCGGGGCGGCGCGGCGCAGCACCGACTGCACCCGCAGGACGAGCTCGCGGGGTGAGAACGGCTTGGTCACGTAGTCGTCGGCGCCGATCTCCAGGCCGAGCACCCGGTCGGACTCCTCGCCGAGGGCGGTCAGCATGATGATCGGCAGGTCCCGGTCCTGCTGCCGCAGCCGCCGGCAGACCTCCAGCCCGTCGATCCCGGGCAGCATGAGGTCGAGCACGAGCAGGTCGGGGCGCTGCGCCGCGTACGCGTCGAGGGCGCCCTGCCCGTCGCCGGCCAGGCGCACGGCGAAGCCCGCACGCTCCAGGTACCTCCGGACGACGTCGCTCACGGTCGGATCGTCGTCCACGACCAGCACGCTCTGCCCCACGGTCCGAGCCTAGAGCGCAACCCGCCGCCCGCCACGCCCCGGCGGCGGACGGTAAGCACTCTGTCAGGTTTCGCCGCCGAGATCCGTCTCGTAGGCCTCGTACAGCAGGTCGGCCCCGCGCTGGCGGTGCTCCCACACCGCCTGGATGAGCTGCGCCGCCTCCCAGCGCAGCGCGTCCGCCTCGCCGTGGTCGAGCCGGCCGGAGAGCTCGTCGAGCGCCGAGCGGACCGTCTCGTGGTCGTCGACCAGGCCGGACAGGTGCCGGGCGAGCCGCGGGGCGTCGCCGAGCACGCCGGCGTAGAGGCCCCCGGGCCCCTCGGTCTGGTCCACGTGTTCTGCGAATGCCACCCTGAGCTGAGCCACCGCGCGGCTCACCCGGGGCCGCCACGCCGGGTCCCACACCGGCGTCTGGATGGCGTGTTCAACGTGTCTGATGCCGCCGAGCAGTTCCATGAACGCACCTCCGCCGCGAGTACGTTCCCCTCCACCATGATGTGACGCGCGACACACTCCTGTAAAGAGTATGCAGCTCAGAACGTTGGTGAGGACGCGGCCGCCATCCGTGCCAGCCAGAGCCGGACCACGGCGAGGTCTGCCTCGGTGAAGCCGGCCGCCAGGCGCTCCTCGACCGCGCGGACGGTCGGGCGCGCGGCGGCGAGCCGCTCCCGGCCGGCGTCGGTGAGGAAGATCTGCTGCGCGCGGCGGTCGTTCGGGTGCGGGCGGCGCTCGACCAGCCCGGCCCGCTCCAGGCCGCCGAGCATCTCGTTGGCCGACTGGCGCGCGGAGGAGACCTTGCGGGCCACGTCGGCGACGGACAGGCCGGGGGAGGCCTCCAGCATCATCAGCGACGCGAACTGGGCGACGGAGAGGTCGTGCTGCACGAGGGCCTCGGCGACCACGCTGCGCAGGCTCAGCCAGGCGTGGCGGACCAGAAACGTCGAGCAGTCGTCCTCAGGGCTCACCCGACCATTGTGCAGGGTGAGACTATTGACAGGAACCTGACGTACTTGCGAGGGTGGGCGCATGACCGTCAGGGACCTGTCAATCAGCGTACAGCGGCGCGTGCTCTCGGTCCTCGTCTTCGCCGCGGTGCTGATCTGGATCGACACCACCATCCTGGGCATCGCCCTGGAGCGCATCGCCGACCCGCGCACCGGGCTCGGTGCCACCCCCGGGGAGCTGCAGTGGGCCGTCGGCTCCTACGCGCTGCTCTTCGCCACCGCGCTGTTCGCCGCCGGGGCGCTCGGCGACCGGTACGGCCACCGCACGATCCTCGTCCTCGGCCTGGCCTGCTTCGGGGCCGCCTCGATCTGGGCCGCCTGGGCGGGCGACGCGACCGGCCTGATCCTCGCCCGCGGACTCATGGGCCTCGGCGGCGCGATGATGATGCCGACGTCGATGGCGATCATCGGCGCGACCTTCCCGGCCGAGCGCCGGGCCGGCGCGATCGCCGCCTGGTCGGCGTCGAGCGGGGTCGGCGTCGCCCTGGGCCCGCTGCTCGGCGGCGTGCTCGTCGACCACTTCTGGTGGGGGTCGGTCTTCCTGGTCAACCTGCCCGTCGTGGCGATCGCGCTGGTGGGCGTGCTGGCCGTGGTACCGAACCCGCGGCTGGCCGCGCGGCGGCGCCCGGACCCGCTCGGGCTCGCGCTGTCCACGGCCGGCCTGGCCCTGCTCGCCTACGGCCTGATCGAGGCCGGGCAGAACACCGACTGGGCCCGCTGGGAGGTGGGCGGCCCGGTGCTCGCCGGCCTCGTGATCCTCGCGCTGTTCGTGCTCGTCGAGTGGCGCTCGGCCGAGCCGTCGTTCGACCCGCGGCTGTTCCGCAACGGCCGGTTCAGCGCCGGCAACCTGGCCCTGGCCGCGCTGTTCTTCGGCATCACCGGCCAGATGTTCTACGGCAACTTCTACCTGCAGGGCGCCCGCGGCTTCGGCGCGCTGGAGACCGGCCTCTACTTCCTGCCGGGCGCGATCGGCGTCGCCGTGGGCTCCGGCCTCGGCGCCCGGCTGGCCCGGCGGCACGGCGTCGCCGCGGTCAGCGGCTCCGCGCTGCTCGTCGTGGCGCTGAGCTTCCTGGCCAACCTGTGGTTCGGCCTGGACACGCCGATGCTGTGGTTCTGCCTGCTCGGGCTCGTCTCCGGCGTCGGCATGGGCATGGTCATCGCCCCGACCGTGGCCGCGGTCATCGCGGTGCTGCCGCTCGACCGGATGGGCGCCGGCTCCGCGGTGAACAACACCGTCCGCCAGGTCGGCAGCGTGCTCGGCATCGCCCTGCTCGGCACGGTGCTCAGCACGGCCTACCGCGACCGCATCACGCCGTTCCTGGCCGGCCTCCCGTCCCCGGCCCGCGACGCGGCGTCCCCGTCGGCCGAGCACACGCGCGCGGTGGCGGAGTCGCTGCAGCGCCCGGACCTGACGTCCGCGGCGAACGACGCCTTCGTCGCCGCGATGCACGTCACGGCCGCGTCGGCCGCTCTGGTGGTGTTCTTCGCGGCGCTACTGCTGGCGCTAGCCTTCCGCACCCGCCGCCCCGCATCGAAGCCCCCCAAGCCCGACCGCTCAATACTGGTGGCCTGACCGCCCCGCCCGTCCCCCTCCCCCCATCCGCGTCGATCTTGCAGTTGTGGTGCCGGGACGCTCCCAGAACATCCGGGTTTGTCAGGCACCACAACTGCAAGATCGACGCGAGGGAGAGCCCGCGCACGGGCCGGAGCGCCGCCTACCCGATGAGCTCGCGCAGCCGTGGGGCGAACCGGGCCGGGTCCTCGACGAACGCGATGTGCCCGCCCGGGAAGACCGCCGGGGCCGAGCCGAGCGCGGCGGCCAGCGCCCGCACCGAGCGGTCGCACAGCTGCCCGGCCGAGTCCTCGCCGACGGCGACGACGATCCGGACCGGCGCCGCGCGCAGGGCCGCGAGGTCGGGCGTCCAGCGGGTCGTGGCGCGCATCTCGTGCAGGAACCAGAACCGCTCGGTCGCGGCCTGCACCGGGTCGGGCTCCGGCGGCGGGCCGTCGAACGGCGGCAGCGGGATGTTCGCGTTGGTGAAGAACCGCATCCAGGCGCCCTGCGGGTCGCCGGCCGCGTAGGTGGCGATCATGTCCTCGACGCCCGCGTGCCGCTCGTCGCGGTCGTCGAGCACGTCGATGATCGGCGGCTCGTGCGCCACCACGGTGCTGAGCAGGTCCGGGCGGCGCTGGGCCAGCTCCAGCGCGGTCACCGCGCCGCCGCTGGAGCCGACGACGATCGCCCGGCCCGCGTCGACGTGCTCGATGAGGCGGGCCAGGTCGTCGGCCCGCTGCCCGACCTCCGAGTCCTGCTCGGGGTCGTCGAGGACGCTGCGGTTGACGCCCCGCGGGTCGGTGGTGAGCACGGTGTGGTCGCTCGCGAGCAGCTCGGCGAGCGGCGCGAAGAACGTGGCGTCCATCGGCGCGCCCACCAGGACGACGAGCGGCCCCTCGCCGCGCACCTCGTAGTAGAGCTTCGCGTCCGAGCCGGACAGCTGGGGCATTCGGCCACCTCCACGGCAGCAGTAGGGTTGGTGTCACCGGTGAGACTCCCGCGAGGGGAAGGAATCGTCGCGCGTGACCAGGATTTCTTCGGCGGACGACCTCGACCTGGCCCGCGCGGGGGACCCGGCGGCCTTCACCCGGCTGGTCGAGCCGCTGCGCCGCGAGCTGCACGCCCACTGCTACCGCATGCTCGGCTCGGTCCACGACGCCGACGACGCGCTGCAGGACGCGCTGCTGCGGGCGTGGCAGGGGCTCGGCGGGTTCGCCGGCCGCGGCTCGCTGCGCTCCTGGCTCTACACGGTGGCCACCCGCACCTGCCTGGACGTCGTGGCCGCCCGCGGCCGCCGCGCGCTGCCGATGGATCTCGGCCCGTCGAGCGACCACGCCGTCGTCGGCTACGCCCCGCGCACCGACGTCGCCTGGCTGGAGCCCTACGAGCAGCGCGAGGCGGTGGAGCTGGCCTTCGTCGCCGCGCTGCAGCACCTGCCGGGCAACCAGCGGGCGGCCCTGCTGCTGTTCGAGGTGCTGGGCTTCTCGGTGGCCGAGATCGCCGAGCTGATGGACACCTCACCCACGTCGGTGAACTCGGCGCTGGCCCGGGCCCGCCGGCTGGTGGCGGAGCGGGTGCCGCCGGCCAGCGAGCACCCGGTGCCCGAGCGGCGGGTCCGGGAGCTCGTCGCCGGGTACGCGTCGGCGCTGGAGCGCGGCGACGCCGACGCGCTGGTCGCGCTCCTCACCGCCGACGTGACCTGGTCGATGCCGCCCCTCCCGCACTGGTACCGCGGGCTGCCCGCCGTGCGGGACTTCGCGGTACGCCTGCCGCTCACCAGCTGCGGCAGCTGGCGGCACCGGCCGACCGGCGCCAACGGCCAGCCGGCGATCGCCTGCTACCTGTGGGACGAGGACGCGCGGGCGCACCTGCCGTGGTCGATCAACGTGCTGACCCTCCGCGACGATCGCATCGCCGAGATCACCTCGTTCCTCGACCCGTCCCTGTTCGCCCGCTTCGCCCTCCCGCCGTCGCTGCCCTAGCCGCAGGTCCGCGCGAGCGGGACCGGCCGGGTCCCGACGTCCCGGTTGGCCCGGGTGCGGCCGTTCTTCGGCACCGACAGGTTGGCGAGGGTCAGGCCGACCCGGTCCGCCGGCTCGGTCAGCGTCCGGCGGCGGCCGTCAGGCCGAGCGCCAGCAGCGTGAGCACGGCGCCCGTCAGCGCGAGAGACTGGGCGCCCCACGGCTGGAGCATGACGCTGCCGATCAGCGAGCCCGCCGCGATGCCCACGTTGAAGGCCGTGCTGACGCCCGCCGACGCCAGGTCGGTGCTGCCCGGGGCCACCTGGAGCATGCGGCTCTGGACGGCCGTGGCGAACGACGCGTAGATCGCGCCGATCGCGGCCAGGCACAGCACGGCGACCGCCTGCACGGTGCCCAGGGCGGCCAGGCCCAGCAGGGCGACGGTGCCGACGCCCAGCGGCGCCAGCAGCGAGCCGATCGGGTGGGTGTCGAGCGTGCGGGCGATCGCGATCGTGCCGGCCACGCCGGCGGCGCCGGAGACGAACAGCAGCGGGGCGAGGGCGGCGTCGGTGAAGCCGCTGACGTCGAGCAGGAACGGCGTCACGTACGTGTTCAGGGTCAGGAAGCCGGTGATGCCGAGCGCCGTCGTCGCCAGCAGGACGTTGAAGTGGCGGCGGCTGGGTGCGGTACCGAGGGCGGCGCCGCCGTCGTCCGGGCGGTAGGCCGGGACGAGCGCGGCCGCCGCCACCGCGGTCGCCAGCCCGAGGCCGGCGAGCACCCCGAACGCGGTCCGCCAGCCGGCCTGCTGGCCGATCCAGGTGCCGAGCGGCACGCCGAGGACCGGGGCGAGCGCCGCGCCGGTGGAGAACAGCGCGACGACCCGGCCGCGCACGGCGACCGGGAACAGGCCGGACACCGCCGGCGAGACGATCGACCAGAAGAGCGCCTGCGCCAGCGCGGTGGCGAGCCGCGACCCGGCCAGGACCGCGTAGGACGGGGCGGCCGCGGCGACGCCGTTCGCGACGGCGAACAGCACGAGGGTGCCGGTGAGCAGCTCGCGGCGGGGAATCCGCCGGGTCAGCCGGGTCAGCGGCACGGACGCGAGGACGACCACGACGGCGTACCCGCTGACGAGCACCCCGATCTGCGACCGCGACCGGTCGAGGTCGGGCGCCATCAGGGTCAGCAGGCCGATCGGCAGCAGCTCCGTGGTGACGAACGCGAACGCGGCGAGCGCGAGCACGCCGAGGGTCGTCCACGCGCGGCGTGGCGGTACAACCGGGGCCATCAGGTCCTCACGAGTCGTGACCCGGCTGTGTCACGGCGCGGGCGGGGGTGCGGACATCGCGTTGGCAGCTTTGCACAGGTGGATCGAGCGACGCCGCGCGCCGTCAGCCGTATCGCGGACACCGTTCGGGCCCGCGGGACCGTGCCGGACCGGTCAGGGTGACCGTGAACCGGGGCCGGACCTGCGAGTCGGTGGTGACGGCGTCGACCACCGTGCACGTGATCTGGCCGGCGGCCGTGGCGGACAGCGCGACCGGGTCGCCGGCCACGGTCACTGTCGCGGTCAGCTCGCCGACCTGCACCTCGACGAGCCCGAGATCCGGCGGTACCTCGGTGGTGTAGCCGTCCGCCCGCTCGTCCCCGGCCGGCCCGGCGAGCAGCAGCTCCAGCGTCCCGGTGGGGCGGGTGTGCGGGTCGGAGCGGCGCAGCACCGGGGTCAGGGTCCGGTCGCGCACCAGGTACAGCCGGACCCAGCCGCCGGACGCCTGCGGCGCGGGGCCGCCGGTGATGACGCCGCTGGGGCGCACGCCGCAGCCGGCGAGGGCGAGCAACGCGGCGACCGTCGCGGCTCGTGCCCCGCGGCTCACGGCTCGCTCCGGGGCAGGCGCAGCGTGAAGACCGCCCCGCCGTGCGGCGCGTTGCCGGCGACCAGCGTGCCGCGGTGCAGCCGGGCGTTCTCCCACGCGATGGCCAGGCCGAGCCCGCTGCCGGTGGACCGGGCGCGGGCGGTGTCCGCCTTGTAGAAGCGGTCGAACACGTGCGGCAGCACGTCCGGGTCGAGGCCCGGGCCGTGGTCGGTCACCTCCAGCGTCAGCTCGGCCGGCTCGGCCCGCAGCCGCACCGCGACCGGCTCGGCGCCGTGGTGCAGGGCGTTGCCGACCAGGTTGGCCAGGATGACGTCGAGCCGGCGCGGGTCGAGCCGGGCCTGGATGCCGGGCGGCAGGTCGGCGGCCACCCGGCCGGACCAGCCGCGGGCCCGCAGCGTGGCGGTCACCGCGGCGGCCACGTCCACCCGGTCGAGGGCGAGCGCGGCGGTACCGGAGTCGAACCGGCTGACCTCGATGAGGTCGTTCACCAGCCGGGTGAGGCTCTGCGTCTCCTGGCTGACCAGCCGGGCCGCCTTGCCGGCGTCGCCGGTCAGGTGCGGCGCCTCCTCGTCGAGCACGTCGGTGACGGCCGCCATCGCGGCGAGCGGCGTGCGCAGCTCGTGCGAGACGTCGGCGACGAACCGGCGGGCGTCGGACTCCATGCGGCGCAGGTCACCGACGTACCGCTCCAGCGTCCCGGCGGTCGTGTTGAACGTCCGCGCCAGGTCGGCCAGCTCGTCGGCGCCGCGCACGGTGAGCCGGGTCGTCAGGTCGCCCTCGCCGAGCCGCCGCGCGGCCGTGCCGAGCTCGCGCACCGGCCGCAGCACCCCGCGGGCCGCGAACAGCGCGAGCAGCACCGCCAGGGCGACCGAGCACCCGCCGGTCAGCCAGGCCATGGTGGCCAGCCGGTCGATGCTCTGCTGCTCGGCGGCGAGGCTGTGGACCTGGTAGATCTCCAGCCCGGTCGGCTCGACGGCCGCGTCCGGCCGCGCGACGGTCAGCTGGGTGCCGATCACCAGCCCGGGCCGGCCCTCCCAGCTGACCCGCTGCCACACGACGCGGCCGGCGCTTACGTGCGCGCGCAGCCGCGCCGGCAGCATGTCGAGCGTGATGCGGCCGGACGACGTGCGCTCCTGGTACGCGACGATCGTCGTGTCGTTGCGGTCGGACAGCAGCGCGGCGACCTCGTCCAGCTCGTGCTGCCCCGCCGGCAGCCCGCGGCTGGCGAACAGGTTCGTGATCCGGTCGATCAGCGACAGTACCGCGGCATCCTGCGCCTGCTGGAGGATCACGGTCCGCGCCTGCACGTAGCCGCCGCCGGCCACCAGCGCGGTCGTGACGGCGCCGAGCGCGGCGAACGCCAGCAGCAGCCGGACCCGTAACCCGAGCCGGTTCACAGCGGCCCGAAGCGATAGCCGAACCCCCGCACGGTCTGCACGAACACCGGGTTGGCGGGCTCCTCCTCGATCTTGGCCCGCAGCCGCTGCACGCAGGCGTCGACGAGCCGCGAGTCGCCGAGGTACCCGTGCTCCCACACCGCCTCCAGCAGCTGCTGGCGGCTGAACACCCGCCCGGGCGCGCCGGACAGCTCCAGCAGCAGCCGCAGCTCGGTGGGCGCCAGCCCGACGGGCGTGTCCCCCTTGCTGACGACGAGCGACCCCCGGTCGATGGTGAGGTCGCCGTACCGCTCGGCCGCACCCACCGGCCGCCCGCCCCCGCGCCGCAGCACGGCCCGGATCCGCGCCTCCAGCACGCGCGCCTGCACGGGCTTCACGACGTAGTCGTCGGCCCCGGCCTCCAGCCCCGCGACCACGTCCATGTCGTCGTTGCGCGCGGTCAGCACGATGATCGGCAGGTCGCCACCGGCCCGGATCCGCCGGGTGACCTCGAACCCGTCCATGCCGGGCAGCATGAGGTCGAGCACGACGACGTCGGCCGGCGCGCTGCGCAGCCGCTCGAGCCCCTGTTCTCCGCTCTCGACCGCGTCGACGGTGTGCCCCTGCCGGCTCAACGCCAGCCGCAGGCCGTCACGGACCGTCGGGTGATCCTCGATCAGCAGCACTCGGGGCATGGCACCTACTATCGCTCGCCGGTCCCCAGCCCGGCGCCGACCGCCACCCGGCCGCCGGCGCGCCCGGCCGCAACGACACCCGGCCGGGTGAGGGCGAGCAGCAGGACGACGACCAGCCCCACGACCCCGCTCGCCGCCGCCACGGCGACCGGCCAGCCGCCCGGCATCCCCGGCGTCACCGCGCACGCGACCAGCAGGGCCGCGACCCCGCCGAGCCCGCCGACCGCCCCGGCGACCCCGAGCGGGGCGACCTCCCCGCGGACCCCGGCGAGAGCGGCCCCGAAGCAGTACGCCGCCCCGGCCAGCGCCACGCTCCCGGCCACGTCGCTGAGCCGGTGCCAGCCGGCGACCATCGTGGCCCCGGCGACGACGCAGACCCCGGCCGCCCCCGGCACCGCGACCAGCCATCGGCCCCGCGCCGGCACGACGAGCAGCGCCGCCACCACCACGGCCATCGCGACGGCGACGTGACCGCTGGGAAAGCTGTTGTGCGTGATGGACCCGCTGACGCCGAAGTCGGCCCGCGGCAGTACCTCCTTGGCGGCACCCGCCACCCCCAGGGTCACGGCGACCACCCCACCGGCGGCCACGGCCTCCCGGACCCGCCCGCCGAGCACCCCGCCCAGCAGGACGACCCCGAGCACGACGGCGAGCAGCACCGGGTTCCCGGCGAGCGCCAGCACCTGCCGCGCGGGCCCGAGCAGCGCGGTCTGCTGCTCGTACCCGCCCCAGCTCCCGGACCGGGGCAGCAGCCACAGGTCGAGCCGCTGCCCGCTGCGGGTCCCGACCATGAGCACGTACACCACGAGCCCCGCGGCCAGCAACGCGCCACCGGCGGCGCACATCCGCCCGGTGGCGCTCGTCTGCCCGGACGAGCCGGGCAACCCCCGATACATCAGCACGATGCTCGCCGCCGGATATCCTCGCCGGGTCCGCGCAATGTCATCGTTGTGTCACAGCCCGGTCGTGGTACGCATGGGTGCATGGCATATGTCGTGGATCCCCGGGTCGACGCGTACATCGACGCCCTCCCCGAGTGGCAACGGACCGTCTGCCGCGAGGTCCGCGACCTGGCCCACGCCGCCGACCCGGAGGTCGTCGAGACCGTCAAGCGCACCGTCCAGCCCTACTTCGTGCTGAACGGCAACATCTGCGCCCTGCTGGCCGCCAAGACCCACGTGAACGTCTTCCTCTACGACGGCGGCATCGTCCCCGACCCGCAGGGCATCATCACCGGCGGCCACGACAACCAGACCGCCCGCACGGTGGCCGTGCGGCAGGGCGAGCCGGTCCCGGCCGCGCCGCTGCTGGCCATGTTCCGCCAGATCATCGCCGACAACCGAGCGGGCGGCTGGCGCAAGCTCAAACAACGTCCCACCACGACGGAGACCCCTGACTCCACGCCGCCCGCTTCATGATCACGGACGTTTCTGGTTCGTTTTCGACACAGAAACGTCCGCGATCATGAACGGCCCCACGCCTGATCCCCCGGGCCGACGGCTCGGCGAGCAGTGAACGGAAGTCTTTGCCCGAAGTGCCCGGCTTGTTGGGCCCGGTTGCCGGCAAGCACCCGGCCCCGAGGCCGAGGCCAGCGGCGGCTTCGGCTCGCCGATGACCCCGGCCGAACGGCGCTGGCGGCGGACCGGGCAGCGGACGGTCGGGCTCGTGGTTGAGCGTGGCCGGGCGTGGCCGGGCGTGGTTGGGCAACGCACGCCGCAGCAACCAGCGCACGGGCGCGGTGTCTGGGCGCTGTCGTGCCCGGCAACCGCTGCGGGTGCCCGGCCGACGGTCGAGCGGCGCACACCGCAGTGGCCGGGCAGCCGACGCCGACGACCGGCCCGCAGGCTGCGCCGCGCCCTGCGGCTGCGCCGCGCTAGTCGAAGTCGTAGACCGTGACCGGGATCCCCCGCTCAGTGAGCTGCGCCGCGATCAGCGGCTCGATCCGCTCCCAGCGCCCCCCGGCCAGCCCGCACCCGATCCGCGGCATGTGCACCGACGCCCCCAACGCCGCCGCCTCCGCCGCCAGGCGCCCCAGGCACTCCGACACCGCCTCATACCGGATCGGCGGCCCCGACGAGCCGGTCTTCAGCCCGTGCTGGCCGACCATGTTCGCCACCCAGATGTCCCGCCGCACCTGGACGACCCGCACCGCGCCCAAGCCGAAGTCGTTCGAAGCGCGGTGCCGGTGCCAGTCGCGGTAGTCCCGCTCGGGCTCCGGCCAGCGGCGCGAGATCGCCACCACGAAGCCCTTGCCCCAGCCGCCCAGGTCGTTGCAGACGTGGGCGATGATCTTCGGGCCGGCCGCCTGGGGGCTGGTCGCGTCCCCCCGCACATACGCCACCTCAGTCACGCCCGAAGCATCTCACCGAGGTACGACAAAATCTCACGCCGCAGGAAGCACCACCGCGAACGGGCGGGGGAAGCCCACCCCGGACAGCTGGCGGGCGCGCAGGTCGGCGACCGGGACCTCGACCACGCGGCCCGGGCCGGGGTTGTAGCAGGACAGCACGCCGTCCGCGTGGCCGACGATGAGCACCCAGTGGCGGGGGACGATCCGGCCGACCAGCAGCGGCACCGGCCAGTCCGACTCGACGGCGGCGATGACGTCGGCGAGGTCGTCGCGCAGGAAGCGCCAGCGGTAGCGGGTGTCCAGCGCGGCGGCGTGGCGGTTGATCACCGCGGTCACGCCCCACGGGGTCGTGCCCAGCTTGCGGGGCCAGAGCACGTTGGCCGCGCGGTGGATGCGGTGCTGCTCGGCCGCCGGGTCGGCGATCGTCCCCAGGTACGCCGGGTCGAGCGTGGCGGAGGCCACCATCGCCACCGTGGGACCGCAGGTGAAGCCGTCCGTCTGCCGGATCCCGTGCAGGTCCAACCTGGCCTCCCGAACCTCACACCGCCCGCGCGCCGGCCGGCTTCGCAGGACATGTATCCCACACCGTCGCCCGTGCCGGAAGCGTGTGCTGATCCGGACGATCAGCCGCGGCGCAGCAGCCGGCCCACGGCGGCCATCATCTCGCCGGTCATCTCGTCGGCCTTGCCCTCCTCGGCGCCGTGCCGCATGCAGTGCCGGGCGTGGTCGTCGAGCAGGCCGAGGGCGACCTTGTCGAGGGCCGCCTGGATCGCGCTGATCTGGGTCAGCACGTCGATGCAGTACCGGTCCTCCTCGACCATCTTCTCCACCCCGCGCACCTGCCCCTCGATACGCTTGAGGCGGCTCTGCAGCTGGTCCTTCGTGGCGGTGTACCCGCGCGGCGTGGCGGTCGTCATGTCGTCCAGCATACCGCCGATACCATAAACCCCCAGGGGGTATCAAGTCCCCGCCGGGGCCACAACGCTCAACCCGGACCGGGCCGCTGCCGATAACGTACCCGTGGGAATGCGCGCCTGGTGGTTGGTCGGTGGCCTGCTGGTGGCCGCCTACCCGGTGCTACCGCGGCACGCCCTGGGCACCGCGCTCCTGTACGAGGTCGCCGGCCTGGTCATGATCCTCGCCGTGCTGTTCGGGGTGCGCCGCAACGCGCCCGGGCGGCCTTCCGTGTGGTACTGGCTGGCGGCCGGCCTGGGCGTCTGGGTTGGCGGCCGCGTCGTGCACGACATCAGCGTGCGGGTGCTGGACCACCGCCATGCCTTCCCGTCCCCGGCCGACGCGTTCCTGCTGGTCGCGCACGCCCTGATCGCCGTGGGCCTGTGGCGGCTGGTGCGCTCGCAGAAGGGCGTCATCGACGCCTGCATCATCGGCGCCGGCGCCGGCCTGCTGTTCTTCGTCTTCGTCGTGCTGCCCGTCGCCCGCTTCGAGGACGGCAGCGCGCCGCGGCGGATGTTCATGATCGCCTACCCGGCGGCGAACGTGCTGCTCATGGTGCTGCTCGCCCGGCTGCTCGGCGCCCGGGCGGCCCGCACGCGGAGCCTGCGGCTGGTGGTCGCCGCGGTCGTGCTCATGGTCGTGGCCGACGCCGCGACCTCGGTGCTCGCGTACCGCCTGAGCGACCCGCGCGCCGTCGCGCACGTCGGCTGGCTGCTGGCGGGCCTCTGCCTCGGCGCCGCCGCGCTGCACCCGTCGATGCGCTCGGTGGGGGAGACCGAGGCCGACGCGGTGTCGGGCCTGACCCGGTGGCGTCTGGCGGTACTGGCGGTCAGCTCCCTCATCGCCCCGGCGCTCCTGCTCGTGCAGGGCGCCGCCGGCGCCGCCATCGACTGGCTCGCCATCGGTGTCGTCGCCGTCGTCCTGTTCGTCCTGGTCGTGGTCCGGATGGCCGGCCTGGTCGGCCAGGTCCAGACGCAGGCCGACCAGCTCAGCGAGCTGGCCATGCGCGACGACCTCACCGGCCTGCCGAATCGCCGCCTGCTGGAGGAGCTGATCCGCGACGAGCTCGACGCGGGCGCCGAGCTGCAGGTCGCCTTCATCGACCTCGACGACTTCAAGCGAATCAACGACGGCCTCGGTCACGCCGTCGGCGACCAGCTGCTGGTGGCCGTCGGCAAGCGCCTCGGCGGGGTCCTGCGCCCCGGCGACGTGGTGGTCCGGCTCGGCGGCGACGAGTTCGCCGTCCTCATGCCCGGCACCGGCCCGGCCACGGCCGACGCCCTGGTCACCGAGCTGGCCGCGGCCCTGGAGCAGCCCGTCTACGCCGGCGAGCACCACCTGCTCGTCCAGGCGAGCATCGGCGTCGCCGACGCCGCCGGCACCCGCGACCCGTTCGAGGTGCTGCGCCGCGCCGACGTCGCGATGTACGCGGCCAAGGAGAGCAGCGGCCACCAGGAGCGCTTCCGGCCCGAGCTGGACCAGCGCGCCGCCGAGCACGCCCGGCTGGGCGCGCAGCTGCGCGAGGCGCTCGACCGGGGTCAGTTCCAGCTCGTGTACCAGCCCATCGTCGCCCTGCCGCACGGGCGCCTGGCCGGCGTCGAGGCCCTGATCCGCTGGCACCACCCGACCCTGGGCTTCATGAGCCCCGCGGAGTTCATCCCGGTCGCCGAGCGCAACGGCCAGATCGTCGAGCTCGGCGCGTGGATCCTGCTGGAGGCGTGCTCCCAGGCGGCGACCTGGCTCGCCACCCTCGGCGACGCGGCGCCGGGCAAGGTGAGCGTGAACGTGTCGGCCCGGCAGCTGGCCGAGCCCGACTTCGCCGAGGTGGTCGCGGCGGTACTGGCGGCGACCGGCCTCCCCGCCGAGCGCCTCGCGATCGAGGTGACCGAGACGGCGGTCTTCGGCGGCGGCCGCGCGATCGAGGCGCTCGACGCCGTCCACGCGCTCGGCGTGCGCATCGCGCTCGACGACTTCGGCACCGGTCACTCGTCGCTGGGCCTGCTGCAGACCTGCCCGGTCGACATCCTCAAGGTCGACAAGTCCTTCGTCGACAACATCACGATGGCCGGCCGCCACTCGGTGATCGCCACCGCACTGATCAACGTCAGCGACGGCCTGAACCTGGAGGCGATCGCCGAGGGCGTCGAGACCGCCGAGCAGGCCCAGGAGCTGTACCGCCTCGGTTACCGCTTCGCGCAGGGGTACCACTTCGGCCGCCCGGTCGCCCAGCCCGAGTTCGCCCTGGCGCCCGCGGCCGCCTGACCCGGATCAACGCGGGACGGCGAGCGGGCGGGGGAGGGCGACGCAGGCGCGGCAGCGGGCCTCGTACGTGTAGGTGCCGTCGTCGGGCAGGGCGGTCGACGGGGCCAGCTCGCGCAGGAACGGCTCGCCGTGCTCCAGGACCTGGGTGTACACGGCGCTGAAGCCGCGGCAGCGGTCGCAGACCGCCCGGCGGTACGTGACGCTGGCCGGGCCGAGCTCCAGCAGCGCGCGCACCGGCGCGAACAGCTCCCCGCGGTGATCGAGGTCGATGCCGGCCGCGACGACACGGGTGCCCCGGGCGAGCAGCAGGCGCACCACCTCCATGTCGGCGAGCGCGAACATGTGCACCTCGTCGATGCCGACCACGTCGAGCTCCTCGTCGAGGGCGGTGGCCAGCGACGTGGTCTTGACCGTGGCGAGGGCGGCGCCGCTGCGCGACATGACCCCGGCGTCGCGGACGTGCCGGGCGCTCTGGAACACGCGGTGGCGCGCGTCGGTGTACTGCAGCGGCGACAGCAGGCTCACCAGCTCCAGCGACTTGCCGCTCTTCATCGGGCCCAGGATGACGGTCAGATCCACGGGCGACACGCTACCGCCTCGACGCCGTGCGTTCAGCCGTGTGACATCTCACGCTGTGCCGCCCCCGGTTGCGACCTTGGCCCGGACGGGGCATGTTGGAGGCATGCCCCTCGTTTCGCCACGCAGCCCCCTGCGGCGTGGCGCGCGACGGTTGGCGCTCGCGATCTGTGCCCTGATCCTCGGCGCCGGGTTCACGCCCGCGCTGCCGTCCACAGTGGAGCCCATCCCGGTCCGGGTCGTCCTCGGCCACCGGTCCACTGTGGAGCTGCCGGTCGCGGAACCGGCGGTCGAGGAGGTCCCGCCGCGGCCCGTTCCCGTGCATCATGAGCAGCTCATTCCCGGCGGGCGCCCGGTCGGCGCCGTCGCCGGTCGCGCACCACCCCGCACCTCGGCGTAGTCGACGAGTTCCCCCTCCGGTTCGACCCCCCTCGAAGGTGCTGCCATGGACTTCTCCCAGGGAATGGGCCAGGCGCTGGCCATCTGGCTCGCGCTGCTCGCCGCCGTCCTGATCACGTTCGCGATCCTGACCTTCCTGTCGCGCCGCGGCAGCGGCGGTCCGTCCTGGTGGGCGCGGCTGCGCAAGGCCGTGCGCGACCCCGAGGCGGCCAAGGAACGCCAGGCCAGGGCCGAGCGGAGCGCGGCCGCGATCGCGGAGCTGGAGCGGTACACCGAGGAGGTGGCCGTCGCCGCCGGTCGCGCGACCGTCATGGCCGAGCGCCGGCGGGGCGAGTGGGAGGCCGCCCAGCGCACCCAGGAGGCGGCCTGGCGGGCCTTCGAGGAGACCGAGGCGGGCGTGCGCCGGCTGCGCCAGGCCAACGCGTTCCCGCTGGTCGAGGACGACCCGGCGATCCGGCGGCGGCACCTGGTGCGGATCGTCAACCAGGCGCACCAGCGCGGCGAGATCTCGGCGGTCCAGCTCGCCGACGCCCTCATGGGCCGGCACGGCTGGGACCCGGCGGCGCACCCGTTCGAGCAGGAGCTCACGCTGCGCAGGATGATCCGCGACCGGAAGTTCCACGCGTACCAGGAGGCGTCGGAGGTCGAGCGGCTGGCCGCCAAGGCCGCCGACCTCGCCATGGCCGCGAAGCGCAGCCTCGACGACGAGGCCTTCGACGCGCAGCTGCGGCTGCGCAAGGCGATCCGGCCGGAGGCGCCGGCGCCGTCGCTGCGCACGGTGCCGGCCCGGTAGGGGGCGCGCGGCCGCCCGCGCGGCGTGCAACCATGCCTTCCGTGACCATCCGACTGCTCATTGCCGACGACCAGGCCCTCGTGCGTGGGGCACTCGCGGCGCTGCTCGACCTGGAGGCCGACCTGACGGTCGTGGCCGAGGTCGGCCGCGGCGACGAGGTCGTGGCCGTGGCGAAGGAGGCACGGCCCGACGTGGCGCTGCTCGACGTCGAGATGCCCGGGATGGACGGCATCGCCGCCGCCGCGGCGCTGCGCAAGGCCATGCCGGGCTGCAAGGTGCTCATGGTGACGACCTTCGGCCGTCCCGGCTACCTGCGCCGGGCCATGGCCGCCGGCGCCTCCGGCTTCGTCGTGAAGGACACGCCGGCCCGGCAGCTCGCCGACGCGGTCCGGCGGATCGCGTCCGGCCTGCGGGTCGTCGACCCGGCGCTCGCCGCCGAGACCCTGGCCAGCGGCGAGAGCCCGCTGACCCCGCGCGAGGCCGACGCGCTGCGGGCGGCCCGCACCGGCGGCACCGTGGCCGACATCGCCGGCCAGCTGGGCCTGTCCGAGGGCACGGTCCGCAACCATCTGTCGTCGGCGATCGGCAAGACCGGCGCCCGCACCCGCGCCGAGGCGGTCCGTCTCGCGGACGAGAACGGCTGGCTTTAGATGTCACAGCCTCGATCCCGGACGTACAGTCTCGGCATGACCGGTTCCGGAGCGCAGCGGAGGAGGCCGGTCGTCATGGGCTCAGTCTTGAAGGCATGCGGCCGGAGCGAAGCGGAGGACGTATGACCGGTTCCGGAGCGCAGCGGAGGAGGCCGGTCGTCATGGGCTCTGTTTGGAAGGCATGCGGCCGGAGCGAAGCGGAGGACGGATGACCGGTTCCGGAGCGCAGCGGAGGAGGCCGGGCATCATGGGCTCAGTCTTGAAGGCATGCGGCCGGAGCGAAGCGGAGGACGCATGACCGCACTCCTCGCCAGCGGCCGCGACGCTGACGTCTACGCGCTCGACGAGCGGCGGGTGCTGCGGCGGTATCGCAAGGGCGGCG
>NZ_BMPI01000018.1:162138-175483 GCF_014647515.1 Dactylosporangium sucinum
ACGTCACGGCCGAGGCCACGGTGATGCGGTACGTCGCCGACCACGGCTTCCCGGTCCCGCGCATCTACGAGGCGTCCGGCGCCGACCTGGTGCTGGAGCGGCTCGACGGCCCGACGATGCTGGGGGCCCTCGCCGACGGCACGATGCACCTGCGCGACGGCGGGGTCGTGCTGGCCGACCTGCTCGACCGGCTGCACAGGATCCGGGCCCGCACCGCGACCGATCCCGGCACCCGCATCCTGCACCTCGACCTGCACCCCGAGAACGTCGTGATGACCGAGGGCGGCCCGGTCGTGATCGACTGGCGCAACACCACCGAGGGCCCGCCCGAGCTCGACGTGGCGATGACCGCGCTCATCGTGGCGCAGGTGGCGGTCGACCCCGGGCACCCGTTCACCGGGCAGGCCGAGGCGTTCCTCGAGGTGCTGCTCGGCTGCACCCGCGACAACCCGCTGTCGCAGCTGGAGGCGGCGGTGCGCCGCCGGGCGGCGGATCCGAGCCTGACCGGCGACGAGCAGGCACACCTCCACGAGGCGAAGCTGCTGGTGACGACGTTCGCGCGCGCCCACCACTGATAACCCGATCGGGGCGGGGCGAGCGCCGACCGGCTCGGTCACGCTTTGTGCCATGGAAGAACTCTTCGTTCGCCAGGTCGACATCGGGGTCGCCGACATGGACATCTCCGTCGACGACCAGTTGACCACCACGCGGGTGGTGATCGAGCGCGCCACCGCGACCGACCGCAAGGGCGGCGCCGAGCGGGACCTGCTGCTCGTCTACGGCGCGGAGGAGACCAAGGCCGTGGCCGAGGCGCTGCACCGCGCCTCCGAGCTGGCGATGAAGGAGCAGTAGGCGGCACTTGTTGAAGTCTCAACTACTAGCTACATTGGGTGTATGAGTGCGCTGCCCCTGCTGGACCGTCACCTCGACCACGCCGTCCCGGCCAGCCGGGCGCAGCGCACCTGGACCCCGTCCGACGGGCCGCTGCCGAGCATCTACCTCAGCCACGGCGCGCCGCCGCTGCTGGAGGACGGCACCTGGATGCGCCAGCTGTTCGACTGGGCGCACGGGATGCCCAAGCCGGCGGCGATCCTCATCGTCAGCGCGCACTGGGAGTCGGCGCCGCTGAGCGTCTCCGGCACGGCGGCGGGCACGCCGCTGGTGTACGACTTCGGCGGCTTCGCCCCGCACTTCTACCGGCTGCAGTATGCAACGCCCGACGCCTCCGCGCTGGCCAGGCGCGTGGCCGGGCTCATGCCCGACTCGGAGCCGGTGCACGAGCACCGCCATCGCGGCCTGGACCACGGCGCCTGGGTGCCGCTCATGGTGATGTACCCCCTGGGCGACGTCCCGGTGCTCCAGCTGAGCCTGCCGACCCACGACCCCGACCGGCTGCTCGACCTGGGCCGCCGCCTCCGCCCGCTGCGCGAGGAGGGCGTGCTCGTCGTCGGCTCCGGCTTCATGACCCACGGCCTGCCGTTCCTGACCCGCGAGCACTGGACGGGCGGCGGCACCCCGCCCGCCTGGTCGGCCGACTTCGACGCGTGGGCCGCCGAGGCGCTCGAGCGCGGCGACGTCGACACGCTCGCCCGGTTCGCCACCGAGGCGCCGGGCATGCCGTTCGCCCACCCGACGGTCGAGCACTACACGCCGCTGTTCGTCACGCTGGGCGCCGCCGACCGCCCAGACGCGCCGACGAAGGCGGTCATCGACGGCTACTTCATGGGGTTGGCGAAGCGCTCGATCCAGACGGCCTGAGCCGCGCCCGGACCTTGTCCTTCGTCGCCTCGGGCAGCGCGTCGGCCGCGAGCAGCCTGGGCAGCAGGTCCGGCTCCAGGGTCAGCGCGCGGAACGCGACGCCGATCGTCACGTCGTGTGCCGGGGTGTGCACCACCTCGACCGGATCGCCGGCCCGGATGGACCCGGGCCGGACGACCCGCAGGTACGCGCCCGGGGTCGCCCGCACCGTGAACCGCTTGATCCAGGCCGCCTCGTCCAGCCAGGCCGCGAACGTCCGGCACGGGATCCGCGGCGCGCTGACCTCCAGCACGACCTCCTCGCCGATCCGCCAGCGCTCGCCGATCAGCGCGTCGGTCACCGCGAGGTCCTGGGTGGTGAGGTTCTCGCCGAAGACCCCGCCGGGCAGCTCCCGGCCGATCTCGCGCTCCCAGCGGTCGAGGTCCTCCCGCGCGTACGCGTAGACCGCCTGGTCCGGCCCGCCGTGGTGCTTGACGTCGCTGATCGAGTCGCCCCGCAGGCCGGTCGGCGTGGTGCCGCGCGGCCCCGGCACGGCGACGGCGACCGGCCCGGTGACGGGGCGCTTGTCGATGCTCGTGGTCGGGAAGTCGGAGTGCGCGGTCGGCGCCGGCGAGCCGACGTTGACGGACAGGAGGTAGGCCACGCGACGACGGTAACCGCTGGGCCGGGCCGGTGGAGAGGGCCGATTCGGTGGTCGCGGCCTCCTGCCCCGGCGCCGGGCGGGCGGTCAGGCGCCGGTCAGGGCCAGGTCGGCGCCGGCCCGGATGCCGGGACCGCCGACGGTGGTCGGCGCTCCGCCGGGGTCGGCGTGGACGACGCGGGCGCTGGCGAGGTATCGAATGCGGATATTCTCCGCGAAGTGCCGCCCGTTCAGCAGCCCGGCCGCGGCGAGGACCGTCCCGACGTCGATCCCCCAGAATCGATGCCCTTCGTGGCCGTCGCGGTAGTGCACGGCGACATCCCCCGTGAGGTACGCGTCGTAGATCACCCGCACCCCGAGCTCCATCCGCAGCCCGACGAGCTCGTCCGCGGCGGCGCCGGCCGGCAGGTCGAGCGCGCACGACTCGACGGCCTCCGCGCCCCACTCGTGGGCATAGTCGAGTCTTCCCCCGGCGGGGAGCTCAACGGTGTACCGCAGGCGCTCCGTCGGGCTGATCCCGTCCACCGGCGACCAGAGGTTGGCCGCCGTGCAGCCCAGCGACGCCGCCGGGGCGAGCCCGAGCGGCACCGCGACGGGTTCGGACCCGACCCCGGTGACGGACGCGCTGGCCACCCGGAGCGTGGTGGTGACGGGCTCCCAGCCGTGCGACCGGTGGAGGAACCCGTCGAGCTGGGCGAGGTCGGGCGCTCTTCCCAGGCAGGCGGCGACGGCCTCGATCAGGCTCTGGTCGTCCAGCCCGAAGGCGTCGCACTCGGCGGCGCTGACGGGGTGCCGGTCGGTGCCGGCGGCATTGACGCTGGACGACCCGTAGCAGGTCCCAGCCACGATGGACAGCTCGACACCCATGGCCCACCCTCCGCCTTCGGGACGCCCCGTAACGTGCCCGTAACCAAGCGTCTCACCGGCCGGGTTCCGTAGCGCTCAAACGGAGAAACCGCACCTCGGCACTCCGCGGGGCAGCGCCGGCGACTCGGGGCGGCGCCTCCTCCAGACGCGCGCCGGCGCGCTCCAACTGCGATCAACCCCGCCGGCTCCAAGATCATGGGAGCCGTTGGCGGCCCGGGACGACCGGATGGTTCCCATGATCATGGGAGTGGTCGGCGGGCGGAGCGGCGGCGGGCCGCCCGCCGGACGGGGTCGTGATCCGCGTCACGTGCCGTAGGCGGCGGCCGTGATCGTGCGGACGGCCGCCTCGACGACGCCGGCCGCGAACGGCAGGTCGAGCGTGTCGAGGGTGTCGGTCGGCCGGTGGTAGTTCGGGTTGCGGTAGTCGGCCGTGTCGGTCACCAGCAGCGAGCGCCGCCGCGACTCCCAGTAGGGCACGTGGTCGCTGCGCATCACGAGGTCGCGGGCGACGACCGGCACGATGAACGGGAACACGGGCACGGTGGCGTGCAGCGCGAAGTCGTGCACGAGGTGCATCGAGTCGGGCTCGCCGACGAGCGCGATGAAGTCGCCGCGGGAGGGCGGGTCGACCAGCTCGGCGAACTGCGGGGGGAAGCCCTGCCCGGCCGCGGTGTACCCGATCATCTCGAACACGATCGACTCGGTGCCGGGCGTGATGCCGCGCACGTGCGCGGTGCTGCCGAGGAAGCCGGTCTCCTCGCCGCCGAACAGGCAGAACCGGACGGTGCGGGCCGGCAGCTCCAGGCCCCGCAGCGCGCGGGCCGCCTCCAGGACGCCCGCCACGCCGCTCGCGTTGTCGTCGGCGCCGACCCCGTCCGGCGTGGTGTCCCAGTGCGCGCACAGCTCGACGGCGTCGGGGGAGGCGCCGGGGATCTCGGCCACGAGGTTCACGTCGTGCAGCTCGCCGCCGTACCGCTCGACCTTCACCGCCAGTCCCTCTGCCTTGAGCGAGTCGGTCATGTACCGAAGGGCAGCGGTCACCCCGGGCAGGTCCCCGCAGCGCGGCCCGTGGGCCGTCAGCGCGGTGACGTGGCCGGCGAGCCGGTCGGCGGAGACCACCGGGTCAAGATTCACCGGAACAGGATATGGAACAGCCCCCGAGGTTTCCCACAAGCGTGGGTCCGGTAGGACGAGCACCGGAACAGCCTCGGGGGCCGGGTAGCCGTCTCGTATTCGCCGGGCCGCCGTCCGGGCGGCCGCACGAAGTGCGAGTCCAGAGGACGGCGGCTAGCGGACAACCACCTCACGAGTCCCATTGCTACACAACTTTGGACCACCTCCTTTCCCGTGTACGCCCAACTTAGCCAGCCTGGACGGCCTGCGGCAACGGTTTTTCGGGTGCGGCCGGCAGGCGCCGGATGAGGCGGTGGAGGATCAGCAGGGGGATGATCCCGAACACGCCGAACGAGATGTCGATCAGGGTCCACCAGAACGGGATCCCGCGCACCGGCCCGGCGAACACTGCGAGCGGGACGACGCCGACGCAGGCGATCATGCCGAACTCGACGACCCAGATGTTGCGCACCGGGTCGCGCCACACGCCCCAGAAGGCCACGGCGATGACCAGGTGCGCGAAGGCCAGCCAGTCGGTGCCGTACATGATGAACGGATACTTGTCGTTGGTCTCGGTGATGCCCCGGTCGACCCGGGCGATCCAGTCGACGAGGCCGGCCGGGGCGGGCGAGCCGTCGAGCAGCGAGTGCAGCCACCGGACCTCGTGCTCCAGCGGGAACGCGGTCACGCCGCTGAGCACCAGGCCGACGAGGAACAGCACGAGCCAGACGCGGATCTTGCGCTGCGTGGACATGGCCGGAGCGTAGATCCCGGAGCCGCCGCCGTACCGCCCTCGTCACGAGATCTGCACAACAGCGGCGGCGCCGGCGCCCGAGGGGGATCGGGAGCCGGCGCCGCACCGGGGGGAAGGTCAGTAGCCGCCGTTGCCGGCGTCGGCCACGACGGCCTGGGCCTTCTTGCCCTCGGGGGTGAAGGCGAACCAGGTGCCGCCGACGCCCTGGCCCTTGGCGTCGCCGGGCTTGGCGTCGCCGGCGAAGCGGTACGCGGGCCAGCCGTTGATCGTCAGCTGGAGCGAGCCGTCGCCTCGGGTGATCTTGCCGATCAGCTTCTGGTCGACGCCCTCGATCTTCATGTTCTCGGCGTACGGGACGGCCGGCCACTGCTTCAGGCACTCGCCCTCGCAGTTCGACTTCGACGGCTTCGGGGCGTCCTTCTCGAAGCGGTACAGCGTCCAGCCCTTCCAGTCCGTCACCACCGTGCCGAGGGTGTCGTTCCGGGCGACCTTGAGGCCCGCGACGCCGGCCGCCGGGGCCGGGCTCGCGGGCGCCGCCGCCGTGGTGGCCGGGGCCGCGGCGGCCGGCTGGTCGGTGTTCTGCTTGGTCAGGTCGATCGCACCGCAGGCGCTGAGCGACAGGGCGGCGGCCGCGGCCACCGCGAGGGTCAGGACGAACTTGCGCATCTCGGTCTCTCCTTCATCGCAGCTTCGCCTCCAGACACGGGCGGCCGCGGAAGAAGGTTCGGCGCGCGGAGGTCAGGTCACCGACAGCTAGGCTTCGAACCGTGAGTGAACCGATCGACCCGGAGGTGCTGGCGTTCGCCCGCCGGATGTTCGACCTGGCCCGGGCCGGGGCCACGGACGAGCTGGCGGCCAGCGTTGACGCCGGCCTGCCGGTGAACCTGACCAACGACAAGGGCGACTCGCTGCTGATGCTCGCGGCGTACCACAACCACCCGGCCACGGTCGCCGCGCTGCTCGGCCGGGGCGCCGACGCCGGCCGGGTCAACGACCGCGGTCAGACCGCCCTGAGCGCGGCCGTGTTCCGCCAGTCGGCCGAGTCGGTCACGGCGCTGCTCGACGCGGGCGCCGACCCGCACGCGGGCGGGCCGTCGGCGCTCGACACGGCCCGGTTCTTCGACCTGCCCGCCATGCTGGAGCTGCTGGAGCGTGCCCGGTGAGAGACGTCCCGATCCGCGGCGACATGATCCGCCTCGGCCAGTTCCTCAAGCTCGCCGACGTGCTGGAGTCGGGCGGGGAGAGCAAGGAGCTCATCCTGGAGGGCGAGGTGTCGGTCAACGGGGAGGTCGACACGCGCCGCGGCCGGCAACTGCACCGCGGCGACGTCGTCGAGGTACTCGGGCAGACCCTCAGAGTGCGTTAGCGAACCGCACCGCCCGCTGGGCGAAGTGGCCCTGGCCGCCGTCGTGGCCGTCCCACTCGTAGAGCTGCAGCTCCTTGCACCCGGGGATCTCGTTGTACGCGGCGAAGACCGTCGACGGCGGGCAGGTGAGGTCCATGAGCGCCGCCGAGACGAGGGCGGGCGCGGTGATCCGCTTCGCGAAGTGCACGCCGTCGACGTAGTCCACGGTGGACAGGGCGGCCTCGGCCCGTGCCGGGTTGAGCCGGACGAACCGGGCGAACTCGGCGTAGGGGTCGTTGTCGGTGATGGTGACGGCGCGCCGGATGTCGCACAGGAACGGCACCCCGGCGATCACCCCGCTGACCGCGTCGCCGCTGAGACCGCCCGCCGCGAGGGCCAGGCCGCCGCCCTGGCTGATGCCGGTGACCAGGACCTTCGACGCGAACGGCAGCGCGCGGGCGGTCTCGACGGCGCGGACGGCGTCGGTGATGAGCCGGCGGTAGTAGTACGTGCGCGGGTCGAGCACGCCGCGGGTGAGGAAGCCGGGCGCCTGCGGGCCGGCGCCGTCCGGGTCGGGCGTGTCGCCGGCCCGCCAGCGGCCGCCCTGGCCGCGGGTGTCCATGACCAGGTTGGCGTAGCCGGCCGCCGACCACAGCAGGAAGTCGTGGGGGAACCCGCGGCCGCCGCCGTAGCCGATGAACTCCACCACGACCGGCAGCGGGCCGTCGGCGTCGCGCGGCCGGATCAGCCACGCCTTCACGGGCTGTCCGTGGTACCCGCTGAACGTCACGTCGATCGTGTGCAGGGACCGCAGGCCGGTGTCCACCTCGGTCAGCACCGCCGGCGTGGCGCGGGAGCGCGCCTCGTCGAGCGTCGCCGCCCAGAACTCGTCGAAGTCGCCCGGTTCGTTCGAGGCCGAACGATAGGTCCGCAGCCGGTCGAGGGGAAGATCGAAGAGGGCCATGGGGCGACCCTATTACCAGGAAGTTCCCAGCGCGATTACGGGTTCGGCCCAGGTCGGGGGGTCATCGTAGTTCATGTGACCGGCGCCGGAAAACCGGAAGCCTCCCTGGATGGTCCACCGGCGCACGGTCACGCCAAAGCTTCACCCAACACGTTGCCGAGCTGGGGTGGTCAGCGGGGGGCAACGGTGATGCGGTCGAGGTCGGGACACCATCTGCCGGGGGTGTTCCCGACCTCGATCGTGTTCTTCCCGCCGCCCAGCCGCAGGGTCAGCGTCACGGTCGCGACCCGGTCCCAGCCGCCGCTCGGCGCGAAGGTGACCAGGTGCCACTCGCCGTGGCCCGCCCGCACGTAGCAGCGCCGGGTGTCCGTGGCCAGGTAGGCGATCGTGACCGTGACCTCGGCCGGCCGCCCCACCTCGACGCCGGTGAACGACAGCACCCGCCCGTTGCCCACGTTGGCGACGGCCCGCCCGCCCGACGCCCCGCTGACCTCGCGGACCGTCATCCCGTGCCGGCCGTTCCCCGGCGCCTCCGCCTCGTAGGACGTGGATGCGGGTGGGGTACCGGACGGGCTGGGCGACGGCGACGGTGGCGGGACGGACGGCGCCGCCGAGCCGGGCGCGCTGGGCGGCGGCCCGGCGGAGCTCGGGAGATCCGTCGGGGCGGCGCTCGTGCCCGGGCTCGCACCCGTGCTGACGCCCGCCGCCGGGCTCGCCGTGGTGCCGGCCGGGCTCGCGGCCCCCGGCGTCGCGAGCGGCGCGGGAAGGCCGGACAGCGTCGGCACGACCGGCCCCGCCGCCTCCCCGGAGGCGAACCGGGTGATGTCCGGCGCGCCGGTCAGCAGCCCGCGCAGCCCCACGACCACCACCGCGACGACGATGAGCACGACCACGAACGCGATGCGTGGCTGCCGATACGCGTCGGCCCGCCGCCGTCCGGTGTAGTCGTCCGGGACGTCGAGGCCATCGGTCATGCCGGGCACGGTATCGCCTCTGGATCACCCCGCGCGATGTGTGAGCCGTGTCGATTTTCCGGCGCCCCTACGGCGTGAGCACGACCTTGCCCCGGACCAGGCCGGACTCGATCAGGCGGTGCGCGTCGGCGACCTCGGCCAGCGGCAGCTCGCGGTGCAGGTTGACCCGCAGCCGGCCCTGGTCGGCCAGGTCGGCCAGCCAGCGCAGGTCGCCGGCGTCGGGCCGGGGCGCGAGGAACCGGCCGCCCCGCTCGGCGATCCGCTCGCCGCCCGCGGCGGTGGAGACCGCGCGGGCCGGGTCCTTCACCTCCTCGACGGCGGACTCCGTCGCCGCGCCGCCCTGCAGGTCCAGGGCCACGTCGACCGGCTCGGGCACCTGCTGGACCGGCTCGGCGCCCAGCTCCCGCAGGAACTCGTGGTCGGCCTCGGCCGCCGTGCCGAGCACCCGCTCGGCGCCCAGGGCCCGGGCGATCTGCACCGCGAAGTGCCCGACGCCGCCGGCCGCGTCGTGGACGACGACCACGTCACCCTCGCCGGTGCCGGCGGCGCGGAGCGCCTGCAGGGCGGTGAGGCCGGCCAGCGGTACCGCGGCCGCCTCGGCGAAGCTGAGCCCGGCCGGCTTGTGGGCGACGTCCCGGGCGGCGATCGCGGCCCGCTCGGCGTAGGTGCTCCGGGCGCACGCGTAGACCTCGTCGCCCACCACGAACCCCTCCACGTCGGCGCCGGTGGCGACCACCACGCCGGCGACGTCCCAGCCGGGGATGTCGCCGTTGCCGGGGCCGGAGCCGGGCGGGTTGACCCCGGCGGCGCGGACCTCGACGAGGACCTGGTCCGGGGCGATCTGCGGGTCGGGGAGGTCGCGGAGGGAGTAGCCGGCGGCGGACGCTCCGTCGGCGTCACCGGGCTCGGTCACCGTGATGGCCTTCATGCCTCCATGTCTAGCGTCGCGGGCACCGGCGTGCAGGCGGTTACGGCCATGCCGATCGAGGTCGGGTGGGTGATCCCGGGAGGGAGGGAGCGTCCGCCCCGGCCCGGGCCGGCCGCCGCGAACCGGGTGTCCGGGTCCGCGCCGGCCGGCGCGAGCAGGGCGTCCACGTCGGCGGTGGCTTCCGTCCGGGCTCACGATGCCGGCGACGGCGGTGCTGTCAAGTGCCCGGGCCGCGTCCAGGAGCCGCTGCATACCCGGTCGCTCGCGGTCCCGGGCACCCCTTGGATGCGGCGGTGGCGTCATGCGCTCTGGCGGCGGACCAGGGTGGTCGGCAGGACCGGTGGCTCGTCCGTCGACTCGCCGCTCATCAGCGCCAGCAGCTGGCGGGCCGCGGCGGCGCCGATCTCCTCGACCGGCTGCTTGATCGTGGTGAGCGGCGGCTGGGTGAACGAGGCGAGCGGCAGGTCGTCGAAGCCGACCAGGGCGACGTCCTCCGGCACCCGGCGCCCGGCCTGGCGCAGCGCGTGCAGTGCGCCGACCGCCATGAGGTCGGACGCGCAGAACACCGCGTCGAGGTTGGGCCGGTGGTCGAGCAGCCGGGTCATCGCGTGGATGCCGGCCGGGCGGGTGAAGTCGCCGTAGGCGATCGGGCCCGGCTCCAGGCCGGCGCGCTCCAGGCCCTCGCGGAAGCCGGCCAGCCGGTCGACCCCGGCGGAGACGTCGGGCGGGCCGGCGATCGTGACGATCCGGCGGCGGCCGGTGCGGGCCAGGTACTCGACGGCCTGGCGGGCGCCGCCGCGGTTGTCGGCGTCGACGTACGCGAGGGCGCTGGACTGCAGCGGCCGGCCGATCAGCGTCACCGGCACGCCGAGGGCGGGGAGCGTGACGACGAGGGGGTGGCTGCTGCGGCAGTAGATCAGCATGACGCCGTCGATGTGGCCGCTGCTGAGGTACCGCTGCAGTGACGCCGGTCGTTCTCCGGCGGCGAGCAGCATCGGCATGTCACGCTCGGCGAAGGCGGCACTGGCGCCGGCGAGCACACGGGAGTAAAACGGATCGGCGAAGAGTCGTGCGTTGGGCTCGCACACCACGGCGGCGACCGAGCGGGGGCGGCGGTCGACGGCGCGGGCGGCGCGCTGGCGCACGTAGCCGAGCCGGTCCACGGCGTCTCGGACCTGCTGGCGGGCGGTCGGCGAGACGCGTGCGGAGCCGTTGAGCACGCGGGAAGCGGTGGCGGAAGAAACACCGGCGAGGGCGGCGACGTGGGCGAGCGTGGGGTGTTCGGCGGGCTCAGGCATTGCTTCTGGAGCGGCGGTAATCGACATCGCGACCTCCTCAGATAGCAAGTCGTCGATTTTGGGAGCGCTTCCATAGGGAGCGTCATACACCGTTTCCGCGCTGTCAACACGAGATTGCCGAGAGGTTTCGCCACCGGGGTTCGGACTGTAAATTTCAGCGCCGCCGATCTTCCGGCCGCTCGGAACCGGGTCGCCGCGGCCACTGGTGTGACCAGCGTGGATCTCCTAGCCTGCTGGGCATGCGTGACTGGATTTCCGTCATCGTCGCGGTGCTCGGCGTGCTCCTCGTCCTGGCCGGCTCCGCCCTCATCGTGATGCGCGCCCTCGCCGTCGGCGAGCGGCCGGCGCCGGCCGTGCCCCCGGCCGACGAGTCCCCCACGGCCGACGTGTCGGTCCTGACCCCCACCCCTGCACCCGTCCGCACCCGGCTGGTGGACGCGGTGAAGAACCCCTCGCCGGCCGACCGGCTGATCTTCTGGGGCATCATCCTGTTGGTGCTGGCAGCGGTCGCGGCCGGTGCGATCTCGTTCAGCCTCGGCGCATCCGGGGGTGCGGCGCCCAGCGCGCCGTAGTGTCTCCCGGGGTGGCGGCGGAGATCGCCCGCCCCCTGCGAGTTCGCCCAGACGGGGGGAGACTATTCTGCCTGCGGGGTGACGTGTTGATCGCGCGGCGCCTCACGGAGCTGGCTCGCCAGCGGGTTCAACAGCCTCAGGAGGCCTTTCGTGACCACCGTTGCACCAAAGCCGATCGTCACCAGGCCTTGGCCGGTGCACCAGCCGGTCAAGGGCTCGGCGTTCGCTCGGCTGTTGCGGACCACGGACGCCAAGCAGATCGGCTTGATGTACCTCACCACGTCGTTCGTGTTCTTCATGATCGGCGGGTTCATGGCGCTGCTGATGCGCGCCGAGCTGGCCCGGCCTGGCCTGCAGTTCCTGTCGCCGGAGCAGTACAACCAGCTGTTCACCATGCACGGCACGATCATGCTGCTGTTCTTCGCGACGCCGATCGTGTTCGCCTTCGCGAACTACATCACGCCGCTGCAGATCGGCGCGCCCGACGTCTCGTTCCCGCGGCTGAACTCGTTCGCCTACTGGCTCTACGCGTTCGGTGGCTCGATCACGCTGATCGGGTTCATCACGCCGGGTGGCGCCGCCGACTTCGGCTGGTTCGCCTACGCGCCGCTGAACAGCATCATCCACTCGCCCGGCGTGGGTGCCGACCTGTGGATCGTCGGCCTGGTCCTCTCCGGCCTGGGCACCATCCTCGGTGCCGTCAACATGATCACCACGATCCTGACCCTGCGCGCGCCCGGCATGACCATGTTCCGGATGCCGATGTTCACCTGGAACATCCTGGTCACGAGCGTCCTGGTGATCATGGTCTTCCCGATCCTGGCCGCCGCCCTGCTGGCGCTGGAGGCCGACCGCCGCCTGGGCGCCCACGTCTACGACGCCAGCACCGGCGGCGCGATGCTCTGGCAGCACCTGTTCTGGTTCTTCGGCCACCCCGAGGTCTACATCGTGGCGCTGCCGTTCTTCGGCATCATCACCGAGGTCATCCCGGTCTTCAGCCGCAAGCCGGTCTTCGGCTACAAGGGCCTCGTCGGCGCGACGATCGCGATCGGCGCCCTGTCGATGAGCGTGTGGGCCCACCACATGTTCGCGACCGGCCAGGTGCTCATGCCGTTCTTCTCGTTCCTGAGCTTCGTCATCGCCGTGCCGACCGGCATGAAGTTCTTCAACTGGATCGGCACGATGTGGCGCGGCCAGATCACCTTCGAGACACCGATGCTCTTCGCGGTCGGCTTCCTGGTGACGTTCCTCTTCGGTGGCCTCTCCGGCGTCCTGCTGGCCAGCCCGCCGATCGACTTCCACGTCTCCGACACGTATTTCGTGGTGGCCCACTTCCACTACGTGCTCTTCGGCACGATCGTGTTCGCGGTGTACGCCGGCATCTACTTCTGGTTCCCGAAGATGACCGGCCGGATGCTCGACGACCGCCTGGGCAAGGTCCACTTCTGGCTCACCACGATCGGCTTCCACACCACGTTCCTGGTGCAGCACTGGCTGGGCACGCAGGGCATGCCCCGCCGCTACGCCGACTACCTGGCCTCCGACGGCTTCACCACGCTGAACACGATCTCCACGATCGGCTCGTTCATCACCGGCCTGTCGACCCTGCCGTTCATCTGGAACGTGTGGAAGTCGTACAAGACCGGCCGCGTGGTCGAGGTCAACGACCCGTGGGGCCACGGCATGTCGCTGGAGTGGGCCACGAGCTGCCCGCCCCCGCTGCGCAACTTCGACAGCATGCCGCGCATCCGCTCGGAGCGCCCAGCCTTCGACGCCCGCTTCCCGGCGCACGCGCCCGGCCACTCGCTGGACGCCCCGCCGGCCGGCGGCGCCCGCCCCCTGAGCCGCGAGGCCGACGGCGGCGCCACCTACGAGGAACAGCACTGACGCACTCCTGACAAGCCCGCCCCCGGCGCCTGCGAAGGCCCGGGGGCGGCTTTGTTGCAGACGTGTTACGCGCGGCCCGGCGCGGGGGCCCGGGCTGCCCAGACGGCGGTTACGGCTGCCAGCGGCCCTCCTGGACGCCTCTGGGCGCCTGTGCTGGGCGTCGGCTCCTGGCCTGCGCTGCGAGCCGTCTCCGGCCGTGGCATGGCGTGGGCTCGTGGCCTGCGCTGCGAGCCGTCTCCGGCCGT
>NZ_BMPI01000019.1:0-714 GCF_014647515.1 Dactylosporangium sucinum
GCCGTAGTCCTGTTCCAGCAGGTGGCGCAGGGTGCCGGCGATGACGAACTCCTCGTGCAGCGCCGGCACGATGATGGAGAACCGCTCGTGGTGCTCGTCCTCGCCGGGCGCCGGCCA
This sequence comes from Dactylosporangium sucinum, assembly GCF_014647515.1. Taxonomy (GTDB): domain Bacteria; phylum Actinomycetota; class Actinomycetes; order Mycobacteriales; family Micromonosporaceae; genus Dactylosporangium; species Dactylosporangium sucinum. Next base: position 118 of record NZ_BMPI01000019.1, read on the forward strand.
GCGCATCTGGTCGACCGCCTCCGGCGTCCGCCAGCCGTACAGCCGCCACCGCACCTCAAGGGTGCCGACCACGGTGTTGAACACCGCGACCGCGGTCACCAACAGCACCAGCACCGCGGTGCGGGACGGGGACGAGACGACGAGACCGGCGGTGACCGCGGCGACGAGCGCCAGCCCGGAACCCCAGCGCATGAGCGGGCCGAACGCCCAGGTGACGAGGCGCAGCCAGGGCAGCTGCCGCAGGTACAGCAGGCCTTGGCGCAGATCGCCCTTGCTGGTTCCCGCGAGGCGCTGGCCGAAGTCGAGCGGCACCTCGGCACGGCGCAGCCGCGGGTAGCGGGCCAGGATCTCCAGCAGGATCTTGAACCCGCGGGAGCGCAGCTTCTCCGGGTCCACCATGCCGAGGCGGACGCCGAAGAAGCCGGTCATCGGGTCGGTGACGCCGCGCAGGGCGAACGGGAAGGCGACCCGGGCCAGGATCGTCGACCCGGTCGAGACGACCTTGCGCAGCGGGCCGTCCAGGCCGCCGCTGCTGCCGCCCTCGCGGTAGCGGCTGGCCATCACCAGGTCGTGGTCGTCGAGCGCGGCCAGCATGTC
>NZ_BMPI01000019.1:777-1368 GCF_014647515.1 Dactylosporangium sucinum
CACGAGCTCGGGCGGGTGCTGCAGGTCGGCGTCCATCACGAGCACCTTGGTCGTCCGCGCCCGGCGGTAGCCGTCGACGACCGCGCCGGCCAGGCCGCCGACGCGCTGGGCGCCGATGCGGTGGAAGACCCGCACGTGCAGGTCGTCCCGCTCCAGCTTGGCCGCGGCGAGGGCGATGGCGTCGACGGTTCGGTCGTTGTCGCTGTCGTCGACGAAGACCAGCTCGACATTGGTCAGTACCGCCGACAGGCGTTCGATCAGGGTTCCTACGTTGTCCTCTTCGTGCCGGCACGGGATGACGATCGTGGCCAGCGCCCAAGGCGTCGTCACGTTGTGGTCGGGGACAGTGGCCAGTGGGGCGGTCACGGGCGGAAAACTCCTTCGCTACAACCGGATGACCGAACAGCGCGCGAGTGCGCCGCCGCCGCTGTCGAAGTACTCGACCTTGATCGTGTGGTCGCCTTCGGTCAGGGCGGTTTCGAACGTGTACGTGGTCGGCGGATGGTCGGACCACCCGTCGATCACCACGGCTCCGTCGATCGAGACGCGGATGCCGTCGTCACTGGTGGCGGTGATGCGGTACGTGCCGGC
>NZ_BMPI01000019.1:1415-168310 GCF_014647515.1 Dactylosporangium sucinum
ATCGGTCCTGGTCCAGCGGGCGGAGAACCCGTCGGCCGGCACGCCCGCGGCCGGGGCGCCATCGCCCCAGTCGTAGTCGATGGCCGCCTCCTCGCGCGTCAGCAGCGGCTGCCCCGCGAGGCTGGTGCCGGCGTAGTACGAGGCCGTCCACAGGGTGGGTGGTGGCGGGTCGGCGGTCTTGTCGTAGCTGACGCGGGCGATGGCGCCGCCCGCCTTCTCGTAGTACTCGGCGACGATGACGTGGGCGCCCTCGGCGAGGTTGCGCTGCACGACGAACGTCGTCGGAGCCTGGTCGCGCCACTGGTCGAGGACCAGCACACCGTCCACGTAGAGGCGGACACCGTCGTCGGCGGTGAGCTTGAACGTGTAGATGCCGGCGGCCAGATTGTCGGTGCGGGTCCAGCGGGCGGAGAACCCGTCGGCGGGCAGGCCGGGGCCGGGCGAACCGGTACCCCAGTCGAAGTCGACCGCCGAGTCCTGCCGCACCAGGGCCGGCGTGCCGGCCAGGTCCGGATTCGGGTAGTACACGCCGTCCCAGCCGGGCGGCGAGGTGACGTCACCGACCCGCTGGTAGCCGAAGTGCAGCTGGTTGCCGGCCGCGTTCTCGTAGTACTCGACCCGGATCGTGTGCGGACCGCCGAACAGCAGCTTGTCCGCGCTGAACGCCTCGTTCTGATCCCGCCACTTGTCGACCACGGGCTGGCCGTCCACGAACACCCGCACACCGTCGTCGCTGGTACCGCTGAAGCGGTAGAGCCCGGCCGGCAGCACGTCGGTGCGGGTGTACACCGCTACGTAGTGATCATCGCCGATCCCGCCGCCCGGAGACCCGTCGTGGTCGATGGCGGCTTCCTGCTGGACCAGGTCGGGGGTCCGGGTGGGGATCGCCGGCGCGCTGCCGGCCCCCGGCGTGTTCCAGTAGCGGGCCTCGTACGGCGGCGCCGCCGGCAGAGCACCGGCCCGCGACCAGGTGAGGCGGGCCAGGGCGCCGGCCGCGTTCTCGTAGTACTCCATGACGACCGTGTGCGCGCCGCCCCCCAGCGCCAGGCGGGTGGTGTAGTCCGTGGGACCCTGGTCGGTCCAGTGGTCGATCACCTTCTGCCCGTCGACCCACAGCCGGACGCCGTCGTCGCTGGTCGTGGTGAAGTCGTAGTAGCCCGCGGTCAGCGTCACCGAACGGGTGTACCGCGCCACGAAGTGGTCAACGTCGATCGATGGGCCGGGCGAGCCCAGGCCCCAGTCGTGGTCGACGGCCGCCTCGTCCCGGCTCAGCTGCGGCGCCGTCGCCGGGATCGTGGGCGCGGAGCCGGCGCCCGGCGTGTTCCAGTACTCGGCCAGGAACACGTCACGCGGCTGGTCCGGCGTCGTCTCCCAGGACAGCTTCGCCAGCGCGTCCACGGCGTTGTCGTAGAACTCCATCCGGACCTTGTGCTCACCGGCCGCGAAGTCCGCGACGTAGTCGTACGCGGTCGGGCCCTGGTCATGCCACTGGTCGATGACCAGCTGGTCGTCGAGGAAGAGCCGCGCACCGTCGTCGGAAGCGATCGTGAACCGGTACCGGCCGGCCGCGAAGTACTCCTGCTTCGACCAGCGCGCCGAGAAGTGGTCCGCGTTCACTCCCGGCCCGGGCGAGTTCACCGACCAGACGAAGTCGACCTGCGGGTCCTGGCGGGTCAGCACGGGCGCGCCCTGCAGGTTCTGGTTGTTGAAGAACTCGGCGGTGAACGGCTGCGACGGCGCGTAGTTCGCGGTGAACGTCTTGTCCGCCGCCGGCGTGGTGACGAAGTGGCGGATCGCTTCGCCGTCGGACCAGCCGGTGAAGTGGTACACGGTCCCGTTCGCGTCGACCGCGGTCGGCGGGGCTGCGATCTCCCGCTTGAACCCGACAACACCCTGCACCGCGTCCGGGGTAGGGATCGGCACCCCGTCAAGCGTCAGGCCCAGGCCGGGCGGGTTCGTCGCGAACGTCATGACCGACGTGTTCGGGTAGATGAACACCGACTTCGTGGTCGACAGGCCGTTGCGGTCGGTGACGGTCACCTTGATCTCGAACCAGGTGTTCGCCGACGCCTCGCCGGTCGTCGGGATCGTGAACGTGCCGACCCGGCCGGTCAGCGGCCCGACGAACGGGTGGACGTGCGTGTTGTGGTGCAGGAACACGTCGGTCTTGATGTCGCCGTCGCTGACGTCGAACCCGGCCGCGTCGGTACCGAACGCGTTGTACGTGATCGTGTCGCCGGCGTTGTACTTCGACCCGTCAACCGGCGTCGCGATCCGCACTGTCGGCGGCGAACCCACCTGGATCACGATCGGTCTCGATGTCGTCGTGTGCTGCCCATCGGACACCGTCAACGTCGCCGTATAGACACCGACCGTGTTGTAGGTCTTCGTCGGGTTGGCGTCGGTGCTCGTACTGCCGTCGCCGAGGTCCCAGCGGTACGTCAGGGCGTCGCCGTCGGGGTCGCTGGAGCCGGCACTGCTGAAGTGGACGGTGAGCGGCGCCGCACCACCGGTCGAGTCCGCGGAGGCGTGCACCACCGGGGCGTTGCCGGCGAGACTGTACGAGATTCGGTACAACTGCCCTGGGAAGTACGTGATGTAGTACAGCGACCCGTCCGGCGCGACCTTGAGATCCACGACGCTGCCCGCGTCGGTGTCGAAGTCCTTCACCTGGCTGATCTGCCCGGCGCCGTCCAGCACCGCCTGCTTGATGAACCCGCGGGAGTAGTCGCCGAAGAACAGGCTGCCCTGGTACTCCGCCGGGAACTGGCTACCGTGGTAGACCGGCCCGGCGGTCACCGCGCCGGTGGTGCCGTCGTGGTTGTAGGCGGTCAGCGGGTCGATGTAGCCGGCGCAGTTCGCCGTGCACTTACCCTCATGTACCGGCCAGCCGTAGTTGCCGCCCTTGACGATGAGGTTGAGCTCCTCCCAGGTGTAGTCGCCGACATCACCGCCGTACAGCCGGCCGGTCGCGCTGTCGAACTGGAACCGCCACGGGTTGCGGAAGCCGTACGCCCAGATCGCGCCGAGCTTGCCCGGCTGGCCGTAGAACGGGTTGTCCGGCGGAATCGTCCCGTCGGGATTGATGCGCAGAATCTTGCCGTGCGGGTTGGACAGATCCTGCGCGTTGGGTGGATAGCCGTTGTCGCCGACCGCGAAGTACAGCTTTCCGTCCGGGCCGAACCGGATGCTGCCACCCACGTGCAGCAACTGCGACGGCGACTGGGTCTGAAAAATGGTGTACGGGCCGTCGGTGCCGACATCTCCGGAAGCGTCGAAACGCACCAGGTGATTGATCAGGTCATGGCCGGTGTAGTAGAAGTACACCCAGTGGTTGGCCACGCCGAATCCCGGGTCGAACGCGATGCCGATGAGACCCCGGTCCCCCGACGCCTCCGAGGGCAGGTCGGCGAAGGGCTGCGGGAGCAGGTGGCCGTCCTTGAAGATCTTGATCTTGCCGGCCCGCTCCAGGATGAAGATCCGCCCGTCCGGAGCGATCTCGAAGCCGGACGGGCCGTCCAGGCCCGACCCGACGACCAGCGAGGTCTGGAAGCCGGCGGGTGGCGCGGCCTTCGTCGGCGCGGCGGTGAACAGCACGCCCATCATCGCGATGCTCACGGCGAGAAGAACAGCTCGAGCCTTCATGGCGTCCTCAGCGAATCAATACATTGACGATTGAAGATGTAACAGGCCGGCCGCGCGGGGCCGCCGAGAGCGGCGGTGATCTCCGACGAAACGCAAACGGCATCCGGCGCCGCAGCCGACCCGGCAAGCGGCGATCCGCGAAGAACCGACAACTTGTTCCCGGACACACCTATTCGTCGCCGAAATGTACGATTCGGCACTGCTCGACGTGTCCCTTGATGCGCCGTTCGATGGGATGCCCCTCCCGCACAGGCTGGACGCCTGTGCCGGCGATGCACCACTGGGCGGGGCCGAACGACGACATTCGCGCACAAGGCGACCGCCGATCGAATTGATCAGCCGCGCCGCTTCCAGTGAATGGAGGGGAACCGCATTCGATATCCAACGGATACGCGCCCTGCGATCGCCTTGATGAACAATGTCTAATCCCCGGCCCACGCCCGGCCCGCGGGAACCAGGACAGTGTGACCCACATCACATACTGGTCGGTCAGATGTTTAATGCGGCACGTCGATACCGGCGAGCCGGCGAACCGCAGCGTAGGTCATGCGAAGGCAGGGTCCTGGGCGGTGCGCGGTGCCGTCACGCGGAGTGGCATGCCCCGGCCTACTGGCGGTGGTCCATCGGGCACGGCGCACGCGGGTCCGGGGTCAGGCGCCGCCGGGGCGGACGACGATGCGGACGGGTTCGCAGTACGCGATCCGGCCGAAGGCGCAGATCTTGGGCTGGGCCCAGAACTCCCCGGGTGGCGTCCCGACCGGGACGGCCACGGGGAACTCGACACTCTGCGTGGACCCGGGCGCGATGGTGAAGCCCCGGGTCGGCTCGCTCGTCAGCGGCCAGATGTAGTGCGGGGTGATGAGCTGGGCGTGCCCCCACAGCGGGGTGCGCAGGTCGTGGCTCACCCGCACGCGGACGTGGCCACGCGCCCCGGGGGTCAGCGTGAGCTCCCGGGCCTCGGCGCGCGCGTGCAGCAACGGCCCGGGCGCGGGCCGGCCCACCGGCACGACGAGGGCGTCCTGCAGCTCCTGGCCCCGGTGGGCGATGCTCGCCGCGACCGCGTACCAGCCGGGTTCGGCGTCGTCGGGAGCCGTGACGGTGACGGGCACGCCGAGGTGGCCACCCGCGGCGACGGTCACGAACCTCGACCGGGGGGTGGCGACCCAGCCCTCCGGCGCCCTGACGAGCAGCTCCCCGTCGTAGCCGGCGTCCGTGTCGTCGCAGACGATCTGAGCGCACAGCCGCACACCGGCCGCGGCGCCGTCGTCCGGCCGGAGGGTGAGCGCGACCGGCAGGTTGCCCATGGGCGCGGGGCCGCAGTTGTGCAGCCAGTAGCGGGTGAACACGGGCTGCACGGGTTCGGCGCTCGCCGCGAGCGCTGCCCCGCCCCGCTCGGCGCGCGCCGGTGACAGGGCCAGGGACGTGATCCGGTACCCCTCGACGTCGAGCCGCAGCTCCCGGCCGTCGTGCTCGAGGGGCGCGCCGGGGCGGTCGAGCAGGTCGGCGGCCGTGGCCGAGGCGATACCGCCGGCGAGGCGGATCGCGATGCTGCCGGACCGGCCGTGCGGCTCGTAGCCGCGGACGATCAGGCTGTCGCACGCGTCGGCGGACGCCGCGGAGCCGGTGGCGAGCGGCTCCCCCCGCGGCTTGACCGCGGTGACGACGAAGTCCGCGGCGGGCTCGACGCTCAACAGGGATCCGGTGGCCGGCAGCGCCCCGTCGCCGGCCGGCGCGGCGGTCGCGGCGAGCGGATGGTTGACGGACTGCCCGGCGGCGACGAACCCGGCGGCGCGCCATCCGCCGGGGCCGCTCACCAGGTGGTACTCGAAGCGCCTGCTGGTGTGGTGCTGGAAGCTGCGCCCGCCCGGCGCGTTGAGTTCCGGGAAGTTGATCGCGGTTCCGGTGGGCCAGCCGGTGCACGCGCGGGCCAGCGACATGTTCAGCGTGCCGTCGGGCTCGACCGCGAAGCCGGGGGTACCGCGGTTGAGCAGCGCGACGGCGTAGTCCTCGACGGTCCCCTCGCCGTGGTGCAGCGCGGACGGCTGCGTGACGTGCACGTTCGCGTCGCGGACGTCGCCGAGGAACTCGGTGAGGGCCCGCCGCTCGTCGTCCGCGTCGTTGCCGGCGATCAGCAGGACGGGCAGGTCCCGGATCGCGCGCACGTCGGCGCCCGGCCGCCAGACCTCGCCGAGCGGCCGCTCGGCCGGGATCCAGAGGCGGGCCGTGCCGGTCGCGGCGAGCTGAGCGGCCAGTTCGGCGGCGAACGGCGCCGGCGCCCGGTCGAGGAGCTCGGCGACGAACCCGTTGCGCTGCGGGGCGCCGACCGCGACGCGGCAGTCGGGGAGGTTGGAGTCGGTGTCCAACGCGCCGTAACGGTTTCCCGTCGCGCTCGTCACGGTGGCGGTGACACCCGCCCGGGCCAGCCCGACGGCGAGCCGCCGGGTCGAGGGCAGGCCCTCGTCGCCGTCGGGGACGACGATCTCGGCGATGGACACGGCTCGCGAGCGCTCGGAGCGCTCCTGTGGATCGTGCAGGTGGACGGTCAGCGCCGCCGCGAGGCCGAACCATTGGTGCGCCGTGTTGTCCAGGGTCCGGGGGTGCTCCGCCGCGTCGGCGTCGAGCAGGGCGTAGCCGCGGCCGATGACGGCGGCCGCGGTCTCGCTGACGGGCATGCCGCCGGGGACGTCGCAGGGTATGCGCACCCGCAGGAGCCGGTCGGTGGCGGCGAACCCGTCGATGCCCGTGGCGAAGTCGATCCGGTCGATGCCGTACCACAGGGTGGTCTGCTGCGTGTAGCGGCATCCGTCGATCGTCGCGGTGGCCGTGATGCGCTCGCCGATCGGGCAGCGCTCGACGGTGACGGCCGCCGCGGTGTCCGCGCTGCGCCAGGCGACGGCGTGCGGGAGCAGGTGCCACGGGCCCTCGCCGAACTCGGGATGGTCGCGGTGCTCGGCGACGCAGACCAGCTCGTTGCCCACCCGGCCCGGCGGGAGGAGGTCGCGGCCGGCGGCCAGGTCGGTGATCTCGGTCAGGGCGCCGCCCCGCGCGGGATCCGCACGAACCCGGTAGCGGTCGTTGGCGATGCTCGGCCCCTCGACGAGTCGCCCGACGGGTTGCCACGCGGACGCCGACGGCTCCGCGGTGCCCGGCAGCAGGCGGTAGGTGCGGTAGCCCATCGACGGCACGTCGCGCGCGACCCACCGCAGCAGCGCCCGGCCCGGCCGGCCGTCGGCGGCGTGCGCGAGGGCCTCGGTGAGGTACGGGACCGGGACCCCTCGGTCGTCGGTGAGCGTGACACCCACGGCCGGGTCGAGGTCGATCTCCAGGGCGACGGTGTCCGTCCGGGGGTGCGCCAGCGGGTTGAACACGACGACCGCGGCGCCCTCCCCGCGGGTGTCGACGTGCCGGGCCAGGTGCCGGCGGGCCGACCGGTCCACGTCGGCGGCCAGGTCGTGCGCCTCGCGCCAGCCGGCGACCAGGTCGAGATAGACCTGGTCGGACTGGGTGCCGGTGACCGCGTCGTGGTGCGCGCCGAACAGCAGCAGCCGCCACGCCTTGTCGACGGCCGCGGCGGGGTAGGCCGCGCCGTGCAGCGCGGCGAAGGTGGCCCACTTCTCGGCGTCCAGCAGCAGGTTCTCCACCAGGCGGTGGGCCTGCTTGGTGTCGATCGCGGTGACGTCCTTGCCGGTGTAGATCGGGTTCATGTCGCGGGTCTGCGGCGTGGGGTGCGTGCCCCTCGCGGCGAGCTCGTCCCGCACGGCGGTGAAGAAGTCGCGCGGCAGGCCGTAGCGCAGCCGCACGTGCGGGTACCGCTCGTCCCAGGCCGCGCGCAGCTCGGTGACCCAGCGCATGGGCGGGCTGAAGTCGCTGCCCATCGGGATCATGACGTTGCGGGTCGCGGCGGCCGGGCGCAGCTGGGTGAACAGCTCGTGCAGCTCCGCCGCCGCGGTCTGCGGATCCTGGGCGGCGTCGAGGCTGAAGCCGGCCGAGTAGTGGCCGGCCATGTAGTGGGTGAGCAGGCCGTCCCCGCCGGGCGACACCCACTCGAACTCGGTGGGGAACTGGGTCGGCGCGAACGGCTTGCGATGCTCGCGGATGTTCCAGCTCGTCAGCATGGGCCCCCACTGGTGGTAGGGGCCGCGGGCGAAGGCGATCGAGGTCAGCCCGGCGCCGGCCATCACCTGCGCGAACTGCGGGTCGTGGCCGAACACGTCCAGTTGCCACGCGGTGGACGGGACGCCTCCGACGACGTGCCGCTGGAACCCGGCGCCGTGCACGGCGTTGCGGATCGTCGTCTCGATGCCGGTGAGGTTGGTGTTGGGCTCGTTGTAGGTGCCGCCGACCAGCTCCAGGCGGCCGTCCGCGATCAGTCGCCGGATGAGCTCGCGGTCCTCGGGATAGGTGTCCCAGTACGGCTTGAGGTAGTCGACCTCGGCGAGGACCACGCTGTACCGCGGATCCTCGCGGATCTTCGCCAGGTGGGCCTTGACGAGGCTGAAGGCGCTGTGCCCGGGCCAGGCGTAGCGCGCCTCGCCCGCGTCTGGGGCCTGCGGTTGATCCTGCGGTTGATCCTGCGGTTGATCCTGCGGTTGATCCCAGGTCTGGGTGTACGCGGACTGGGTGTTCCACCACACCGGGTCGTAGTGGAAGTGCGGGATGAGCCAGACGGTCCAGTTCACGCCTTCACGGCCCCCTGCATGATCCCGCCGATGATCTGCTTGCCGAGGAAGAGGAACACCAGCAGCACGGGCGCCGTGCTGATCAGGGTTCCCGCGAGCACGAGCGAGTAGTCCATGTAGTAGCCACCGGCCAGTGTGGACAGTGCGACCTGGGTGGTCGGGTTGCCCTGGCCGAGGGCCAGCAGCGGCCAGAAGAAGTCGTTCCAGGCGTTCATGAAGGTGAACAGCGCGAGCACCGCGGCGACGGGCCGGGCCGCTGGCAGCACGACGTGCCAGTACAGCCGGTGTGTCGAGCATCCGTCCATCCGGCCGGCCTCCAGCAGCGCGTCGGGCAGCGCCTCGGAGAGGTACTGGCGCATCAGGAAGACGCCGAACGCGGAGGTGGCCGCCGGGACGATGACCGCCTGCAGGTGCCCGGTCCAGCCCAGCCACTGCGACATCATGATGTACAGCGGGATGATGCCCAGCTGGGCCGGCACCATCATCGTCACGAGCAGGAACCCGAGCAGGGCGTTGCGGCCGCGGAACTTGAGCTTCGCGAACGCGAAGCCGGCCAGCGTGCTGGTGAGCACGACGGAGACCGTGACCACGGTCGCGACGATCATCGAGTTGGCCAGGGCGAGGCCGAAGTTCGCCTGGGTGTACGCCCGCTGCAGGTTCTCCCACAGGTGGCTGCCGGGCAGCAGCCGGGGCGGCCAGCTCCCCGCCGCGGAGTTGTCGTTGGACGCCGCGACGAGCGACCAGTACAGCGGGAACGCCGACACCGCGGCGATGAGCCCCAGCAGCACGTAGGTCCTCGTTCCGGCGCGGCGCGCGCCCGGCGCCGCGGACCGCCCACGGCCGCGGCGAGCGCCGGTCATGGCCCGGGAGACCGGTATCAGGGTCGTCATGTGGAGCTCCGAATGCGTCGGGACAGCAGGTAGTTCGCGCCGACCGCCAGCACGATGATCATGAACATGGCCCAGGAGACCGTGGCGGCGTAGGAGTACTTGCCGTGGGTCCAGAACTGCTCGTACACGTACATGGCGAGGGTCTGGAACTGGCGGGAGTCGCCGCCGGTCGGGCTCATACCCGGGTTGAACAGCAGCGGTTCGGTGAACAGCTGGATCGTGCCGATGGTCGACATGATCACGCTGAAGATGATGGTCGGGCGCAGTGCCGGGACGGTGATGGTCCGGAACTTGCGGAACTGGCCGGCGCCGTCGAGGTCCGCCGCCTCGTAGAGGTCGTCCGACACGGCCTGCAGCGCGGCGAGGTAGATCAGGGCGTTGTAGCCGGTCCAGCGCCAGGTCAGGATGACGGCCAGCGCCACCCACGACTGCCAGGTGCCCGCCTGCCAGTCGACCTTGCCCAGGCCGACCAGGCTGAGCACCCAGTTGATCAGGCCGAGGTCCCGCCCGAACAGCTGGGCGAAGATCACTCCGACGGCGGCCACCGAGGTGATGTTGGGCAGCAGGACGCCCATCCGCAGCAGGGTGCGGCCGCGCATCCGGCGGTGCAGCAGGTGGGCGATCCACATCGCGAGCAGCAGCTGCGGCACGGTGCCCAGCACGCCGATCGCGGCGGTGTTGCGCAGCGCGTTCCAGAAGTAGTCGTCGTGGAGGAGCCGCACGAAGTTGCCCAGCCCGACGAAGGTGTGTTCGCTGCCGGGGATGTCGCGGTTCCACTGGGTGATGGCCATCCAGCCGGTGTAGAGCAGCGGGAACAGCCCGAACGCCGCGAACACCACGAAGAACGGTGCGATGTAGAGGTACGGCGTGCCCCGCACGTCGAACTTGCGGCGCAGCTGGGACCACCGCTCGACCTTGACCGGTGCGGGGTCCCGCTGCTCGGGCAACACCGGCGACGGAGGTGCGATTACTGCCATCTGGCTCGTCGTTCCTTTCTACGGCTCGGTGGCATTCGCGACGTCTTTGAGCACCTGGCGCCACGCCTGGTCGGGTCGCTGCTTGCCCTTGTCGACCCGGTTGATCCCGAGGCCGATCAGCGGTCCGATGTCGCCGTCCTTGGGGCCCTGGTACTGCGGCCGCAGGGTTCTCGCCGACTCGGTGAAGATCCGGCCCGTCGGGGCGTTGTTGAAGAACGCGTTGGTGTTGCCGAGCACGGCCGGGTCGTCGTAGAGCGCGGCCTGGCTGGGCAGGTGGCCCTGGGTGCGGAAGATCCAGCTCGCCTGCTCGGGGGCGGTCAGGAACCTGGCGAGCTCCGCGGCCTCCTTCCGGTGCTTGCTCTGCTTCGGCACGGTCAGGAACGAGCCACCCCAGTTGCCGCTGCCGCCGGGGATGGTGGCGATGTCCCACTTGCCGCTGGTCTGCGGCGCGTTCTGCTTGATGGTGTCGGTCATCCACGCCGGGCAGGCCACCGTGGCGAACGACCCCCGCTGGAACCCGGCGTTCCACTGCTGGCTGAACGTCGCCAGCTTCGCCGACTGGCCGGCCTGCACGGCCTCGACCGCGAGGTCGAACGCGTCCTTGACGGCCGGGTTGTCCGCCACCACCACCGTGTTGCCGGGAGCGGTGTAGCCGACCGGCGCCTGGTTGATGATGGCGTTGAAGATGTTGGAACCGGAGTCGAACCAGGCCACGCCGTCGGGCGCGTTGGCCTGGAACCGCTTGCCCGTCGCGATGTACGACTGCCAGTCCGGCCACAGCGCGGCCACCTGCTCACGGCCGGTCGGCAGGCCGGCCTGTGCGAACAGGTCCCGGCGGTAGCACATCGCCAGGCCGCCGACGTCCGCTCCCAGCCCCATCAGGCTGCCGTCGGGGCCGGTCGCCTGCTGCGACTTCCACGGCAGCCACTGGCCCGGGTCGGCGCCGTAGTCCCGGAAGTCGACGAACTTGTCGGACATGACCTTGAACTGCGCGATGTAGCCGCCGTCGATGGCCTCGATGTCGCCGGTTCCCGATCCCCCCAGCAGGTGCGCCTGCAGGTTCTTGTGGTGGTCGTCGTACGAGACGATGTGCTCGACGATCTTGACCCCGGGATGGCTCTGCTCGTACTTGGTGTACAGGTCGCGGTAGCCCAGGTCGCCGAAGATCTCGACCACGAGCTGCGTCTGGCCCGGCTTGGCGGAACCGCACGCGCCGACCGCCGTGGCGACGAGCGCCAAGCAGCCCAGCATCAGCGCGGTCAACGCTGCGGGCCTGCGGGTGCGCATCGGATCTCCTTCAGGTGTTTGGACTGCTGGCACGATCGGATGTGGAGCAACGAGTGCACGCCATCGCCGCACGACGAGTGCGTCACGAATCTGAGGTCGGCCCAGGGGCCGTCGCCGGCCCGGTCGACCGGGCACGGGCGCGAGGCTGCGGCAGAGGCGCTAGCAGGACGACGGCTTCGTGCAATGCGTCAACAGCGCAGTGCACCCGACCTCCGCGGCGGCGGTCGGCGCCGGCCCCGCAGCGAAAACCTCGCGGGAGCGGCCCCAACTGCCGGAGACTCTAGCCCGATCACTTTGGACCTGTAAAGTCCGAATTACGGAGAAAATTCGTATTATCCGCCGGACAACTATTGAGCGGTCAGTTTCCCGAGGGCCTGGCAACGAGCTGGTGCGGTGTCCACCAACGCTGGCCGGGCCTGCCGGCCAACCTCGGTGGACGCCGGGCTGCGCAGGGCGCGCACGAACCGCACGGCAGCGAGCATGCCGACCAGCACGAGCGTGCCGACCAGGAGGACCTGGTAGGCACGCTGCCCGGCGGAGAGCCGCTCGTCGGCGTACCCGCCGTCGAAGAAGCCCGAAATCACGCCGGTGAACAGCGCGGCGGCGACGAGACCGGAGCCGATCAGCGCCAAGGCGCGGCGGCGTGCGCCGGCGCACAGGGCCAACACGAGCTGGCCGGCGATCATCGGGATCGGGATGGACAGCCGCCCGGTGGGGCCCATGGCGTCGAGCAGGCTCGGGCTGAGCCCGCTCGCCACCGAGATGACGCCGCCGAGCAGGGAGATCACGGCGAGCGCGACGACCCCGTAGAGCACGGATCGGCTCGGCGGGACCGCGACCGGGGGCGGCTGGGTGACAGTGGTCATGGCTGGCTCCGGGATGTCGGGGACGGGTTGTCGGGGCCTGACCCGTCGAGGGGACACCGGACCGCTTGGAGTCGGCTTGAACCCGACTGCAGGATCGTTGCGCGGGCTCGCGACCGTATTCTCGACGCGTGCACGTGGCGGTACTGGGGCCGGTCGAGGTCCTCGACGACGGCGTTCCGGTCGACGCCGGCACGCCGAAGCAGCGTGCGATCCTCGCCGCGCTGGTGCTGCACCGGCCGCGGGCCGTCGCCGTCGACGCGCTGATCGATCTCGTCTGGGGTGACGACCCTCCGCCGTCGCCGCTGAGCTCGCTGCACGGTTACGTCTCCGGCCTGCGCCGGGTCGTCGAGCCGCGGCGAGCGGCGCGTGAGCGGGCATCGGTGCTGGTGACCGTGCCGCCCGGGTATGCGCTGCGGCTGCCCGACGACGACGTCGACGCGACCCGGTTTGCGGCGGCCGTCGACGACGTGCACCGCCGGCTGGTGGTCTCCGACGGTTCGGTGCTTCCGGCGGTACCGCTGGAAGCCGGCCCGGCGGACCTGGCCGCCATGGCGATGCGCCTGAGGGAGGCGCTCGGCCTGTGGCGCGGGACGCCGTTCCACGAGCTCGATGAGGCCGGCGCGGCGGCCGCCGAGCGGGCCCGGCTGGAGGAGCTGCGGCTGGTCGCGGTCGAGGACCTCGCACTGCTCCGGCTGGAGTTCGCCGAGCAGGCGACCGTCGCCGCCGAGCTGACGGCCCTCGCGCAGCGGCACCCGCTGCGGGAGCGGCTGTGGGCGCTGCGCGCGCTCGCCCTTGCCCGCTCGGGCCGGCAGGCCGACGCGCTGGAGGCGCTGCAGGAGATCCGTCGTGCGCTCGGCGAGGAGCTGGGGGTGGACCCGGGGCCGGAGCTGCGGGCCGTGGAGCTGGCTGTCCTCCGGCAGGACCTGGCGGTGGCCCGAAGCGCCGGGCCGGCGGCCGCGCCCGTGTCGATCCCGTCCGCGCCGGCCGCGGTCGCGCCGAGCGGGGCCGGGCCGGCCGTCGCGTCCGCGGATCCGCGCGCCTGGCCGCTCGTCGGCAGGGACGCGGAACTGGCCGCGCTGATCGAGCTGCTCGCCCCGGCACGCGAGGGTCACACCCGGCTGGCCTCGCTCGTCGGCGAGCCCGGCATCGGCAAGTCACGGCTCGTCGCCGAGCTTGCCCGGCACTCGGCCGACAACGGGTTCGCCGTGCTCATGGGGCGCTGCTCCGATGACGAGGGCGCGCCGCCGTTCTGGCCGTGGGCGGGCGCGCTGCGCTCCCTGTCCGCCGTGCTCGGCGACGACGTGCTGCGTGAGCTGGCCGGTGCCGACGCGGACCGGCTGGCGGGTCTGCTGCCCGCCGTGGCCGGGCGCGGCGGGCGCGCACCGGCGGCGCAGGACGGCGCCGACGGAGCGTCGGTCGACGCGGAGCGGTTCCGGATCTCCGACGCCGTCGCGCGGCTGCTCGCCGCCGCGGCCGGGCGCCAGCCGCTCCTCGTCGTGCTCGACGACCTGCACTGGGCCGACGCGTCGTCGCTGCGCCTGCTGCACCACCTCGCCGGCCACCTCGCCGACGCGCGGGTGCTCATCGTCGTGACCCGCCGGCCCCATCCGGAGCCGGCGGGCGTGCTGGCCGAGGTGGTGGCCGGGCTCGGCCGGCGACACGCGCTGCGGCTCGACCTGACGGGCCTGTCCGCCGCCGGCGTCGTCGAGCTCGCGCGGGCGGTGACCGGCGAGGCGCCGGCCGCGCCGCGGGCGGCGTCGTTGCACGAGCGCACCGACGGCAACCCGTTCTTCCTGGTCGAGCTGCTGCGCCTGCCCGGCGCCGAGGACATCCCGGCGGCGGTCACCGACGTCGTGGCCCGGCGGGTCGCCCGGCTGCCCGAGGCGACCCAGGAGCTGCTGCGGACCGCGGCCGTGATCGGCCGGCAGTACGACGTGGACCTGCTCGCGGCCGCGACCGCTCACGATGCGGACACGGTCCTCGACGACCTCGACCCGGCCCTCGCGGACGGCGTCGTGCTGGAGGAGGCGGCACCGGGCCGGTTCCGGTTCGCGCACGCCCTGGTCCGCGACGTCGTGTACCGCGAGCAGACCGCCACCCGCCGGGCGCGCCGCCACGCCGCCGTCGCGGCCGCGCTGCGGGACGACGGCGACGAGCGGCTCTCCGAGGCGGCCCGGCACTGGCTCGCGGCCGGACCCGCCCACGCCGGGGTCGCGTGGCGGACCGCCGCCCGGGCGGCCCGGCAGGCGCGCTCGATCCACGGCTACGAGGAGGGCGCCGCGCTGCTCGCGGCGGCGCGGACCGCCCAGGCGCAGGACCGGTCGTGCGGCCCGGCGGACCGGTACGACCTGCTGATGGCCCACGCCGAGGCCAGCCGCTGGATCGGTGACCGCGACACGCAGCTCGACGCGCTGGCCCACGCCTGCCGTGCGGCCGAGCAGCTCAACGACGTCGACCGGCTCGCCCACGCCGCGGTCGGTTCCGCCGACGGCTCGGTGTGGACCGTGCGGGACCGCGGCGTGGTCGACCAGCCGGCGGTCGCCGCGCTGCGCCGGGTGCTGCGGGAGCTGCCGGCCGGCGACAGCGACCTGCGGTGCCGGGCCCTGCTGACCCTCGCGGGCGAGCTGCACTACGCCGACGCGCCGCGCGAACGCGACGCCCTGGCCGAGGAGGGGCTCGCGATGGCCCGGCGGATCGGCGACCCGGAGCTGCTCGCCTGGGCGGCGGCGACCGCGTTCGTCGCCACCTGGCAGGCGGCCAACGCCGAGCAGCGGTGGCACCACGTCGACGAGGCGCTCGCGCTGACCGAAGAGCGCTCCGGTGGTGATGCCGCCCGCACGCACCTGCTCACGTTCCGGGCGATCGTCGGGATGGAGACGGGCCGCGTCGACGAGATGTGGCGTGACGTCGCCGAGGCGAGGGCCGGCGCCGAGCGGCTGCGCCTGTTGTACCCGCTGGTGGTCCTCCACCATCTCGAGCTGCCGTGGCGGGCCATGCAGGGCCGCTTCGCCGAGACCGAGCAGCTGATCGCCGAGGCGGACGCCCTGTCCGCGCGCACCGCGCTGCCCTCCCGCGAGTACTTCGCCCTGTCCTCGCTGTTCGTGCGCATCTGGCAGGGCAGGGCGGGCGAGTTCCTGCCGATGGCCCGCACGATGTACGAGGCGGCGCCGGCGCTCAGCATCGCCTTCTACCTGCTCGTCCTCGTCCGGGCCGGGCACCGCGACGAGGCCGCCGCGGTGCTGGACCGCAGCGGGTGGGAGCCCGACGGCGGGTCGTGGGCGGCGACGTCCGACCTCGCCATCGGCGCGCACGCCGCCTACGTGGCACGACGGCCGCAGTTCGCCGCCGAGGTGTACGAGCGGCTGGCCCCCTACGCGGGCCGGCCCGCCACGGCGGGGTCCGGCGGCGCGCTCGGTCCCGTCGACGCGTTCCTCGCCCTCGCCGCCGCGGCGGCCGGCGAGCATGCCATGGCCGCCCGCCACGCCGACGACGCGGCGGCCCTCGCCGCGGCGTGGGACCTGCCAGTGGTGACCGAGTGGCTGGCGGCACTGCGCGCCGACGGCGGGTTCTGATCAATCCGCCTGGCGGAAGACTCGGCGTTCCCGGCGCGCGAACGGCCGCCGCAGCACCAGCCGCCACAGGACGCGCACCGGGGCCGCGCCGGCGAGCAGGCGGGTGGCGGCCGACTCCGGCAGGTCGTGCAGCATCCACGCGACGAGTGCGGCGATCTCGCGCGGGCTCTTGGCCCGCTCGAAGAAGACCTTCGTGATCCGCTCCCACTCGGCGGGCGTCAGGTGCCGCTGCGCCAGCGTCAGCGCGTCGCGCTCCTCGTGGGCCAGGTGCCGGCCGAGCTGTTCCCGCGCCGCGACCACGCGGACCTCCAGCGCCGCCCGGGCGTCCGGGTCGGCGGTGGCCGCCATCCGGTCCAGCCCTTCGGCGACGGAGGCGAGCAGCGGGTCGATGTCGTTGTGCTCGGCCGCCATGGCGTCTAGCACGGTCGCCCCCGCCGCGTCGGCCTTGGCCCGCAGCGCCGGCCAGATCCCCGCGTCCTCGCCGGCGTGGTGGTCGTGCAGGATGTGGCGGAACAGCTCCCATCGGCGCGCCAGCGCGCGCCACGACACCCGGTCCTCGACCGGCGTGCGGATCACCGCGGCCGTGAAACGGTCCAGGTCCCGGCGGAACGCCCAGTGCATGACCAACATGCCGGTCAAGTCGAGCGGACCGGCGGGCGCCGCCGCCTGACCGGGAAGGCGAACCTGATCGACGGTCGGTGAGCTGGTGCTGCGAGTCATGCTCCGCAGCCTGCGGGCCGCCGCTTGGCGCGCGCTGGGAGCCGACTGGGCCCGGCCGCCCTCGGTGCACGCCAAGCGCGCGCCAAGCGCCGGCTCGCACAGTGGCGGCACCGCTAAGGCCCTCTCTCAGACTGGAGCAAGACGGTGCGCAAGGTATACCTGGGCATGAGCGGGCTGGTGCTGCTCGCGGTGCTGGCCCAGTTCTATTTCGCCGCGTTCGGCGCGTTCTCCATCCCCCGCGACCACGCGTCCTTCGAGATGCACTCCGTGAACGGGGTCATCCTGATCCCGCTCGCGTCGCTGCTCACCACGGCCGTCGCCGCGGCGGCCCGGGTGCCCGGCCGGCTGGTCGGGCTCGCGGCCGCCCCGTTCGGGCTGGTGGTCGTGCAGATCCTGATCTTCGTGCTGGTGCACCTGGTCACCGAGATGACCATGGAGCAGAGCACGCCCGGCGCGCAGTGGATCCTCGGCTTCCATGCGCTCAACGGACTCGCGATCGTGTCCGTGGCCGTGCTGGGCGTGGTGCGGGCCCGCCGGTTCGTGCGCACCGCGCCGCCCCGGACCGGGAAGACCTTGGCCCGATCCGACCGGGCGCAGGAAGCACCGGCCGGATCCGAACCGGCGCTGAGCGAGGTGACGGCGTGACCGCCCGGCTCATCGACCTGGAGGTGCTCGCCGGCGTCCTGTCGGCGGCGGCCTGGCTCGCCGCGGCCGGCTGCGCCGCGGCCCGGCGCCGCCGCCCGGCCGCCGTGCTCGCCGTCGTCGCGGTCCTCGCGCTCCTCGCCCGGATCGGCCTCGTCGTGGCGCTCGGCCGGGCCGGCTGGTGGTTCGTCCAGGACAAGCTGACGGTGACGCTGCCGCTGGCGGCGGTCACCGCGGTCGCGGCCGGCCTGGTGGCGCTCACGGCGCGCCGGTGGACGGCGCCGGCGCTCGCCGTCGCCGGGTACG
Organism: Dactylosporangium sucinum; assembly: GCF_014647515.1. GTDB lineage: Bacteria > Actinomycetota > Actinomycetes > Mycobacteriales > Micromonosporaceae > Dactylosporangium > Dactylosporangium sucinum. The sequence continues at coordinate 19,000 of NZ_BMPI01000019.1, forward strand.
CCGCGGCCGCCGGGCCGGTCCTCGCGCTGTTCGCCGGCTATCCGGCCGGCTGGGGCACCGGGCTGGTCACCGCCGGCACGGTCGCACTCGCCGGCGTCGTCACCTGGCAGGCGGCGGGGCACCGCCCGCGCCGGGCGCCGTTCGTGTGGCTGCTGGCGCTGGCGCCCATCGTGCTCGGCGCCGCCGTTGCCGTCCCGCCGCCCGCGTCCGCGGACGACGGCGGGCACGGCGTGCAAGTGAGCTCGGTGCGCGGACCGGATCCCGAGGCCGCCGCGGCGTCCGGCATTCCGGTGCGCCGGTTCACGCTCACCGCCCGCACCGCGACCGTCGCCCTCGCCTCGGGACAGCGCATCCAGGCGTGGACCTTCGACGGGCGGGTACCTGGGCCCGCCCTCGAGGTGACGCAGGGCGACCTCGTCGTGGTGACGCTGCGCAACGCCGACATCGCCGCCGGGGTCACGCTGCACTGGCACGGCTACGACGTGCCGGTCGGCGAGGACGGGGTCGCCGGCATGACCCAGGATGCGGTACGGCCGGGCGAGTCCTTCGAGTACCGGTTCCGTGCCGACCGGGCGGGCACGTACTGGTACCACACCCACGAGGCGTCCGACCGCGCGGTCCGGCTGGGGCTGTACGGCACGCTGGTCGTCCGGCCCCGCGCCGCCGCCGACGGGGTCGACCTCACGCTGCCGCTGCACACGTTCGGCACGGCCCTCGCCGTCGGCGACCGCGACCAGCCCACCACGCACGCCGTCGCGCCGGGCACGCCGGTACGGCTGCGGGTGATCAACACCGACGACGGGCCGCACCGGCTCACGCTCACCGGGCCGTTCCGGCTGGTGGCCGTCGACGGCACCGACCTCAACGGGCCGGGTGTCCTGGAGCGGGTGGCGGTCCGCCTGCCCGCGGGCGCCCGCGTCGACGTCGCGGTCACGGCCGGTGCGGCGCCGGTGACCCTGCACGTCGACGACGGCCGGGCGACGGTGCGGCTCGCGCCCGCGGCGGACACGCCCGCGCCGCCGGTCGACACCGCGGCCTGGCCGACGCTCGACCAGACCCGCTACGGAACGCCGGCCCCGACGCCGTTCGACGCGCACAGCCGGTTCGACCGGCGGTTCACGATGGTGCTCGACCGGGGCGTGGCCCTGGCGGACGGTCTGCCGAAGTACGCCTTCACCGTCAACGGCCGAGCCTACCCCTACGTCACCACGCAGACGGTCCGCGAAGGGGACCTCGTGCACCTCACGGTCGTCAACCGCAGCCGGGACACGCACCCGATGCACCTGCACGGCCACCATGTGCTGGCACTGCGGCACAACGGCCGGCCCTTCACCGGGAGTCCACTGTGGATGGACACGTTCGACGTCCAGCCCGGCGAGGTGTGGGAGGTCGGCCTGCGCGCCGACAACCCGGGCGTCTGGATGAATCACTGCCACAACCTCAAACACGCCGCCAAAGGCATGGCCGTGCACCTCGCCTACGCGGGCTATCAGGCGGCGTCCCACCACGCGCACGGCGCCTGAGCCGGTTCGGCATGATCGCGCTCGTCACGGATGCCTCGGGCGATACTCGACCTCCGGCCGGCCCGGCCCGCCGTAGCGCGGTTCGCGGACCACCAGGCCGGTGTCGGCGAGGTGCTCCAGGTAGCGGCGGGCCGTCACGCGAGAGGTGCCGGTGCGGGCCGCCGCCTCGGCCGCGGACAGCCCGGCCGTCCCGCGCAGCGCGGCCAGGATGTGGTCAAGCGTGGCCGCGTCCAGTCCCTTCGGCAGCGATGCGGCGTCGGGGGTACCGCGAAGGGTCGCGAAGACGCGGTCGACCTCGTGCTGGGCGGCCACCTCGCCGGCGCCGACGACCTGGCTGCGGTACTGCGCGTACCGCGCGAGCTTGTCGTGGAACGCCGCGAACGTGAACGGCTTGAGCAGGTAGTGCGTGACGCCCAGCGCCACCGCCGCGCGCACCATCGCGATGTCCCGCGCCGACGTCACGGCGAGCACGTCGGTGCCGCTGCCGGCGGCCCGCAGCGCCCGGCACACCTCCAGGCCGTGCTTGTCAGGCAGGTTGAGGTCGAGCAGCACCAGGTCGACCGGCTCGGCGCGCAGCACCGCGAGCGCCTCGCGGGCCGTGTGCGCGACGCCGACGACGGTGAAACCGTCGAGCCGCTCCGTGTAGGCCCGGTGCGCGTCGGCGATGAGCGGCTCGTCGTCGACGACGAGGACCCGGACGGCGGTCATGAGGCGCTCCGGAGGCGCACGGTGATCACCGCGCCGCCGCCGTCGGCCGGGGCGACGTCGTACTGCCCGCCGTACCGCCGCACCACCTGGCCGACGAGCGCGAGGCCCAGGCCGCGGCCCTCCCGCTTGGTGGACCAGCCGCGGCGGAACGCGTCGGTGACGTGCTCGGCCGGCAGTCCGGGGCCGGTGTCGCCGACGCGGACCAGCACCTCGCCGTCGTCCTGGCGGACCAGCACCGTGACCCGGCGCGGCGGGTCGGTGCCGGCCACCGCCTCCAGGGCGTTGTCGACCAGGTTGCCGACCACGGTGATCAGGTCGCGGCTCGGCAGCGCCGCCTCGTCCAGCCGCGACTCCTCGTCGACGACCAGCTCGACGCCCCGCTCGGCCGCCTGCGCCGACTTGCCGAGCAGCAGCGCCGCGAGGGCCGGCTCGGTGACCGCGCCGACGACCCGGTCGGTGAGCCGCTGGGCGATCGCCAGCTCGGCGGTGGCCAGCCGCACGGCCTCGTCGGTGCGCCCGAGCTCCACCAGCGTCAGTACCGTGTGCAGGCGGTTCGCCGCCTCATGGGCCTGTGCCCGCAGCGCCTCGGTGAGGCCCCGGACCGAGTCGAGCTCGCCGGTGAGCGCGCGCAGCTCGGTGTGGTCACGCAGGGTCAGCACGGTGCCGAGCCGCCGGCCGGCGAAGTGGGTGGCGCGCTGGTTGGCCACGAGCACCCGGCCGCCGGCCAGCACCGGCTCGTCCTCGGCGTTCCGGCCCGACGCGACCAGCTCGGCGACGGCCGGCGGCAGGTCGGCGTCCCCGAGGCCCAGCAGGCGTTTCGCCTCGTCGTTGGCGAGGGCGACGCGGCCCTTGAGGTCGACGACGAGCAGCCCCTCGCGCACCGCGTGCAGGACGCCGTCGTAGTACTCGTACATCCGCGTCATCTCGGCCGGCCCGAGCCCGTGCGTCTGCCGGCGCAGCCGCCGGCTCAGCAGCCAGGCGCCGGCCGCGGCCAGCAGCAGCGCGGCGCCGGTTGCCAGGGCGACCGCAGGCGCCTGGCGCAGCAGCCGCTGGTTGACGGCCTCGGTCGTGATGCCCACCGACACCAGCCCGGTGATCCGCCCGTCCGCCGCCCGGACCGGGACGACGGCGCGCACCGACTCGCCGAGGCTGCCGGTGAACGTCTCCACCACCTGGCCGCCCCGCAGCGCCGGCTCGATCGTGCCGCTGAACGGCTTGCCGATCAGGCTCGTCGTCGGGTGCGTGAACCGGGTCCGGTCGGGGGCCATGATCACGACGAAGTCGGTGTGCGTGGCGACCCGGGTCGCCTCCGCGTACGGCTGCAGCCGCGCCGCCGGGTCGGGCGCGCTCACGGCGTCGACGACGTACGGCGAATGGGACACCGTCTCGGCGACGGCGAGCACGATGTCGGTCGCCGCGTCCTCGGCGTCGTCGCGGGCCAGCAGGACCGCGCCGGCCGTGCCGCCCGCGACGAGCAGGGACACGACGAGGACCTGCAGCGCGAACAACTGCCCGGCGATGCTCCAGCGGCGGGTCATAGCGGTGTCCGTCCAGGCGGGGTCGTGAACAGAATGAACGTAACGGTGCCACGGCGGTGAGACCCAGGCCACATTCAGCGGCATGGACACCTCGCCCCCAGCGAGTCCCGCCCGCCGCCGGGACCGCACACACTACCTGTACCTCGCGGTGATCGCCGCCGTCGTCGCCGGCATCGCGTTCGGGTTCGCCGCCCCCGCCACGGCCCAGGAGCTCAAGCCGGTCGGCACCGGGTTCGTGAACCTCATCAAGATGATGATCAGCCCGCTGATCTTCTGCACCATCGTGCTCGGCGTCGGCTCGGTCCGGCAGGCCGCCAAGGTCGGCCGGGTCGGCGGCCTCGCCCTGGGCTACTTCCTGGTCATGTCGACCGTCGCCCTCGCCATCGGCCTGGCCGTCGGCAACATCGTCCACCCGGGCACCGGCCTGCACCTCAACGACGCGATCGCCAAGGCCGGCCAGAAGGCCGCCAGCGGCGCGCCGGCCGAGAGCACCGCCGACTTCGTCCTGGGCATCATCCCGACCTCGCTGCTGACCTCGCTCACCTCCGGTGAGGTGCTGCAGACCCTGCTCGTGGCGCTGCTCGTCGGCTTCGCCGTCCAGGCGATGGGCACGCGCGGGGAGCCGGTGCTGGCCGCCGTCGGCATCATCCAGCGGCTGGTCTTCAAGGTCCTCGCAATGATCATGTGGCTCGCCCCGATCGGCGCGTTCGGCGCCATGTCGGCCGTGGTCGGCGCGACCGGCGTCGACGCGCTGAAGAGCCTGGCCCAGATCATGCTCGGCTTCTACGTGACCTGCGCGATCTTCGTCTTCGTGGTGCTCGGCCTGCTGATCAGGCTGGTTTCCGGGATCAGCCTGTTCAGGCTGCTGCGGTACCTCGGGCGCGAGTTCCTGCTGATCCTCTCCACCTCGTCGTCGGAGTCGGCCCTGCCCCGCCTGATCGCCAAGATGGAGCACGTCGGCGTGAGCCGCCCGGTCGTCGGCATCACGGTCCCGACCGGGTACTCGTTCAACCTCGACGGCACGGCGATCTACCTGACGATGGCATCGCTGTTCGTGGCGCAGGCCATGGACAACCCGCTGTCCCTGGGCGAGCAGATCTCCCTGCTCGGCTTCATGATCATCGCGTCGAAGGGCGCCGCCGGCATCACCGGCGCCGGCCTGGCCACCCTGGCCGGCGGCCTGCAGAGCCACCGCCCGGACCTGGTCGACGGCGTCGGCCTGATCGTCGGCATCGACCGCTTCATGTCCGAGGCGCGCGCCCTGACCAACTTCGCCGGCAACGCCGTGGCCACGATCGTCATCGGCACCTGGACGGGCGAGTTCGACCGCGCCCGCGCCCGAGCGGTCCTGTCCGGCGAGGACCCGTTCGACGAGTCCACCATCGTCGACGACACGCACGCCCCGGCCCCGGCACCCCTGCCGGCCGCGTCACCGACCACGGCGTAGCCGTTCCCGATCCGTCGCGGGCGCCCACCCCACTCCCCCGGGCGCCCGCGACGTCCCTGGTAATGAGGTCGAGCGCCAGACCGATCCCGCGCAGCCACCGGCCCGGGGGCTCGACGGCCCGACGCGAACCGTTCTCCCCGGCCGTGCGCGGTTGCTCGCCGGCCGCGGCGGCGGGCGTGGAAGTTTCGCGGCCGGGCGCACGTGGGCCGCGGCGGCGGGCCGGCGGTGGTTGACGCGCGGACGGGGCGGGCCGATCGTGCGGGGCATGACCGCACGCCCGCACCGCGGCACCCGGTGGGCGCGGCTCGCCGTCCCGGCGATCGCCGCGGCCGGCGCCGCCCTCGTCGTCCTGGCCCTGCAGCCGATGGCTCGCGCGACGGTGCCGGAGCCGGCCGCGCCGGTGACCGGCAACGCCACGTACTTCGACGGTCTCGGCTCGCCGTACGGCGGCTGCGGGCTGCCGCAGGCGGAGCTGGAGACGCAGCACTTCGTCGCGCTGAACGTCTTCGACACGCCCGGCGACGGCACGATGTACCAGCGGCCCCTGCCCGCGGCGCAGGCGGCGAAAATGGGACTGTGGAACAACGGCCGCAACTGCGGCCGGTGGGTGCGGGTGAAGATCGGCGACTACTGCACCGGTGTCAACGACGGCGCGCTCGGCCAGCCGTTCTGCCGCAACGGGGCGTGGACCGCGGACGCGTACAACGACGGCACCCTCGACATGATCGTCGCCGACTCCTGCGGCGACCCCAACGGCTGGTGCCGTGACGACCCGTACCATCTGGACCTGTCCAAGGACTCGCTGAACAAGTTCGTGAAGAACGGCGCGGCGTTGCCGGACCTGTATCCGTCGCACTGGAACAACCGGCACATCTCGTGGCAGTTCATCCCCGCCCCGGCGTACACCGGCGACATCCGCATCGGCTTCCTCGCCGGCGCCCAGCGCTGGTGGCCGGCCATCGCGGTGTCGCGGCTGCCCAACGGCGTCCACGGCGTGGAGTACTTCGCCGACGGCGCCTGGAAGGCCGCCCCGATGAACGGCGACATGGGCCAGTCGTTCGTCATCGGCGGCACCACGCAGGGCGGCACGAGCTTCCGGATCCGGGTGCGTGACATCACCGACGCGCTGCTGTTCGGCGGCCGGGAGTACGCGTTCTCGCTGCCGTCGGCGTGCTCGTCGCAGTGCGGCGCGCCGTACACGGCGGTCACCTACACGACCGGCACGACCTCACCGTCGGCGTCCGCCTCGCCCTCAGCCTCGCCCTCAGTCTCGCCCTCAGCCTCGGTGTCGGCGTCCCCGTCGGTCTCCTCCTCGCCCACGTCCGGCGGCTCGGCGTGCACGGCCACCGTCGCGGTCACCAACACGTGGAGCGGCGGCTACCAGGCCGAGGTCACCGTGCGCAACACCGGCACCGCACCGTCGAGCGGCTGGACGGTGCGGCTGACCTTCCCCGGCGCGCAGACCATCGCCAGCGCCTGGAACGCGGTGGTGTCGCAGAGCGGCCAGCAGGTGACCGCGACCAACCAGCCCTACAACGGCGCCGTCCCGGCCGGCGGCAGCACGAGCTGGGGCATGGTCGTCAACGGCGCGCCGCCCGTCACCGTCGCCGTCTGCAGCCTGCGCTGACCGTACCGCCGGATGAGGGCGCACATCGGTCACCTTCGTGCGCCCGTCCCCGGCGCACTGCGCAGATAGCCGAGAATCGCGTCCTGGAGGCGGTCGCCCTCGGCAAAGCCGGCGGCAGCGGCGGTCCGGTTCACGTGTGAGACAACGCCGTTGTCCCACATGTCCGCGGCGTTGCTGATCTCGGCCGACTCGTGACTGACGGCCACGCCGATGATCCCGTACTCGTCGAGCAGGGCGATCCCGGTGATTCCGGACGCCTCCTTGCCGATCCCCGCGTCGTTCAGGGCGACGCCGAGGCACCCGTGCCTGAGCCCGGCCCGGCCGGCGGCCGGGCCTCCGTTGGAGCCGGCGACGACGAAGTGGCCACGATCGTCGCCGCTGACGTACGACATGCTGTCCATCAGGACGACCTGCACTTCACCGTGCTCGTGCACGACGTTTCGCAGCACCGGACTCACCGCCCCTCTCCCGGCAGACCGGACTCGGAGCGCCCGCCGAGGTACCGCCTGACTTGATCCTGGATGGCCCAACCCACCGCGAAACCGGCCGCCTTCGCCGTCTCGTTGACGAAGCTGACGACGCCGTTGGACCAGACGTCGTTCCCGTCGCCCAGCCGGGCGGTCAGGTGCCCGACCGCGACTCCGGCAATGCCGTCCCGATCGAGGTCGCACAGCCCGGCCACGCCCGCGTTGTTCTTGCCGAAGCCGGCGTCGTTGCAGATCACACAGGCCACCCGGGCCTGGCGGGCGTACTCACCGGCGCTCATCCCGCCGTGCGATCCGGTGATGATGACCTGGCCGGCATCCTCGGCCGAGGCGAGGGAGATGGTATCCATGACGATCACCCGGCAGCCGTCCTGCGTGAACGCCACGATCTTGGCGCTGTCCGTGACGGCGGAATCGGTCGCACTTGACCGATCTGTCATTGTTGCCTCCGCATTCAGTCCCAGCCCGCCGGCCGCCGCACCGCGGGGATGGCGGCCGGCGCGGCCCTGAGCGCACAGGCCGCGCTCCGGTCGGCCGCTTCGGTGGTCGTGCCGGTGCGCATCAAGCTAGCCAACGGGCGTCTTGGTGCCATCCGGGCACTGACGGATTCGCCACCACCGGCGCCGGCCTACGTACCTCGCGTGCCCGTAAGTAGTGCTGGTCCTCGTCCACCGGGGAGGCCCATTGACTCGGTGGGGATCACGGACCTAGCTTGGGTCTGTCGCGGGTTTGCGGAATGCTTGCGGGCCTTGGGAGCAGCAGTGACGGCGGTGGAAGGAGTCGGGGTCGCGAGCGCCTTACCCGTGGAGACGACCACCTTCATCGGCCGGGGCCCGGAGGAGGATGCGATCTGCGCCCTCCTCGGCTCGAGCAGGTTGGTCACGCTGACCGGCGTCGGTGGTGTCGGGAAGACGCGGCTCGCGCTCCGCGTGTCGAAACGGCTGCAGCCGCGGTTCCCCGATGGGGTGTTCCTCGTCGATCTGTCCACCGTGCGCGAGTCCGACCTGGTCGCGCCGACCCTCGCCATGACGCTCGGCATCGGCGACGAGTCGGCTCAGACTCCGCTGGCCAGGCTGATCTCCCACGTCGACAGCCGGCACATGCTGCTCGTCCTCGACAACTGCGAGCACGTGCTGGAATCCTGCCTGCGCCTGGTGGATGCCCTGCTGCGCGCCTCCGCCGGGCTGCACGTGCTCGCGACGAGCCGGCAATCGCTCGGCGTGGCCGGCGAGCAGAGCTTCGTGGTGACTCCGCTGAGCTTCCCCGGTCCTGACGGCGAGGTGAGCGCGGAAGACTGCGCGGAGTACGACGCGATTCGCTTGTTCGTCGAGCGTGCGGCGGCCTCGGTCGCCGGCTTCCGGCTCACCACAGCCAACGCCCGCCAGGCGGCGGCACTCTGTGCGCAACTCGACGGCCTGCCGCTGGCGATCGAGCTGGCCGCCGTTCGTATGCGGGCGTTGTCCGTCGACCAGATCCTGGCCCGCCTGGACGAGCGCTACCGGCTCCTGACGGGCGGCAACCGCGCCGCTCACCCTCGCCAGCACACGCTTCGCGCGCTCGTCGACTGGAGCTTCGAGCTCTGTTCGCCGGAAGAACGGCTGCTCTGGGCCCGGCTCGGCGTCTTCGTCGGAAGCTTCGACCTCGATGCGGCCGAGCATGTGTGCGCGGACCCGGCCCTTCCCCGCGGGACGATCCTCGATCTCGTGACTGCCCTCGTGGACAAGTCGATCATCACGCGCGAGGAGCACGGTGCCGGTTCGATCCGCTATCGCCTCCTTGAGACGATCAGAGAGTACGGCCTGCTGCAGCCGACCGGCTGGCCGGACGGGGCGGACGCGCGACGGCGGCACCGCGACTATTACCTGTTGCTCGCGGAGCGCGGCGAGACGGAGTGGCTCAGTTCGCGAGAGGCGCAGTGGAACGACCATGCTCGGCGCGAGCAGCCGAACTTTCGCGCCGCGCTGGAGTTCTGTCTCGCCGTCCCGGGTGAGGCGGAGGCCGGGCTGGCGATGGCCGGCGCACTGTGGCTGCACTGGCGGACGGTGGGACTGCTGACCGAGGGCCGCCGCTGGTTCGACCGGCTGCTCGCCGTGGCCGACCAGCCGACGCCGACCCGAGCCAAAGCGCTGTGGGCCAACGCGTGGCTGGCCACGTTGCAGGGTGACCAGGAGTCCGCGGAACCACTGCTCGCCGAGTGCGAGGAGTTGGCGCGCCTGCTCGATGACGAAGCGGTGCTGGACCAGGCCCGGGAGATCCACGGGCTCGCCTCGCTCTTCCGCGGTGACAACGCCGATGCCGTGCGGTTGCTGGAGGGCGCTCTGGCCGGGCACCGGCGCCGGGCCGACCACGTGGCCCGGCTCATCACCCTGCACCGGCTCGCGCAGGCGGCCCTGGCCGCCGGGGACACCGAACGGGCGCGCGACCTGGCGACGCAGTGCATCTCGCTCAGCGGGCCGGAGGCATCGTGGATCGCCAGGCAGGCCAAGTGGATCCTCGGCATCGCCCGGTGGCGGCTCGGTGACGTCGCCGCCGCGGTGGAGCTGGAGCGGGAGGTCGTGCAGGGCAGCTGGGCGCACCAGGATCGGGTGGGCATGGCCGTGGGCACGCAGGTGCTCGCGTGGATCGCCGGCGCGTCGGGCCACGCCGTCCGCGCGGCTCGGCTGCTCGGCGCCACCGACCGGATCTGCCGGGAGGTCGGCGCCCTCTTCACCGCGCGGGCCCACCTCGTCGGCTTCCAGACCGAGTGCGAGGAGCGGGTGCGAGCCGCCCTTCCCCCGGGCCGGTTCGCGGCGAGTTTCGCGGCCGGTGTGGCGCTCTCCGACGCCGACGTCATCGCCGAGGTCATGGACGAGACCTCACCGGCGCGGACCCGGGCCGTCAGCGACGTCACGCTGACGCCGCGGGAGCAGCAGATCGCCGAGCTCGTCGCCGAGGGGCTGACCAATCCGGAGATCGCGAAGGTCCTGCTCATCTCGGCCCGCACCGCGGAGACCCACGTGCAGCACATCCTGGCCAAGATCGGAGGGCGCTCCCGAGCCCAGATCGCCGTCTGGGTCGTCGAGCACGGGCTGCGGGCCGGAGCCTGACCGTCCGCTCCGGCCCGTGACGCTCAATGTTCGCCCGGGTAGACGGGTATCGGCACTGGGTAGCCGAGCCCGCCCGATACCGTGACGAGCTGCCCGGTGACGTACGAACTCGCCGGCGAGAGCAGGAAGCCGACGACGTCCGCCACGTCCTCGGCCGATCCGACCCGGCCCAGGGGAATCGCGGCACTCTGCTCCGCCAGCAGCATCCTGCGTTGCTCGGCGAGGCTCACGCCCGCCCGCTCGGCCTTCGCCGCCTCGTCAGGGTCGATCCGATGCGTCGCGATGATGGCCGGGCAGACCGCGTTGACCCGAATTCCGGCCGGGGCCAGGTCGAGCGCCATGACCTGCGTGAGCATGTTCAGCGCGGCCTTCGAGGCGCAGTACGCGGTCCGGCCGCGCAACGGATGGATGCCTGCCAGCGAGGAGATGTGGACGATCGAGCCGGGCCTGCCCCGGGCCATCATCGACCGGGCCACCGCCTTGGCACACGACAGGGCACCACGCACGTTGATGTCGAACGTCGTCGCCCAGACGTCGTCGTCCATGTCCAACGACGAGCGGGCCGGCTCGATCGGTGCCCGGGTGGTGTTCACCATGCCCGCGATCTCGCCCTGCTCCTCCGCCGCCGCGACCAGCGCCCGCACCTGGTCCGTCCTCGTCACATCGCAGGTGACCGCCAGTGCCCGGCGACCCAGGAGCTCGATCTCCCGGACCACGCCGGCGAGGCCCGTCCATCCGGCCTCCGTCTCCACATCCGGGATCATGGCCGGCGGCCGCTCGATGTCGGCGACCACCACGTCCGCACCGTCCCGAGCCGCGCGGACCGCGACGGCATGGCCGATGCTGCCCATCGCCGCGGCCCCGACGACGATCACCACCTGATCGCTACGCACGCCGCGCCTTCCTTCCTCGCGTTCCTTCTCAGCGGCATCGACGGCCTACTCGGGCAGCGGGAACTGCGTCATGTACGGGCTCAGGTCCGGCGCGGACGGCACCACGCCGTACTCGTGCATGATGGTCACGATCTGCTGCACCTTCACCATGTCGACCTCGCTGGTCCAGTTCGGCAGGATCATCGCCTTGGCCACCGCTTCGTCGACCTTCGCGAATCCAGGCATGAACGCCCGCACCTTGTCCGGGTTGCTCTTCGCGTACTCCAGCGATTCCTTCAGGGCGAGTTGGAACGCGCGCACCGCCTTCGGATTCTGTTGCAGGAACCGTTCCGAGGTCATCCACAGCGACAGCGGCAGGTCCGGCATGACGGCGGCGTCGAGGGCGGAGAGGAAGTTCACCTTTGCCTTCTGCTTGGCCGCGGTGAGGAACGGCTCTCCGGCGCCGATCGCGTCGACTCGCTTCGCGGCCAGCGCCGCGAACTGGTCCGGGAACGGGATCGGGACCAGCTCCACCGAAGCGGGATCGACTCCGGCCGCCTTGAGCGCGGCCTTGATCTGCACCTCGGTGAGCGAGGCCAGCGAGTTCACCGCGACCTTCTTGCCGGCGAGCTGGCTCACCGAGGTCACCCCGCCGTCCGCGAGCGAGATGAGCTGGATGTAGTCGTCGGCCTCGCCCCGACCGGCCGTGTCGCCGGCACCGATAATCTTCAGGGGCAGCTTCTTGTCCGCCAGGGCGGCGAAGCTCGGAAACGACCAGTTCGAGAACTGCAGCTGGTCGGCGAGCACCGCGGGCGGCATGGTGGACGCGGTACTGATGATCTTGATCTCCACGTCCAGCCCGTACTTCTTGAAGATCCCCTGCTCGACACCGAGCGGCACCACGGAGAACGGCGCCGTGGGCTGGACCCCGACGGCCACCTTCGTCAGCTGACCGTCCGACGCCCTGGGTCCGGAATCCTCGCCGCACCCGGTCGAGAACAGCGCGACGCCGGCGGCAAGCAGACCGGCGACGGCCGCGCGCCGGGACATGTTCGTTCTCATCAACGATTTCCTTCCCTTGAATGAACACAGATGGCGCGGCTGCCGGAACGACGAGCGCAGCCTGCCGCGCCGGATCCGCTCCGCACCGAAGCACGATCCGGTCTTGCTCGACACCGTTGGTTCTACTGCGGATGAACGGTTGCGGCGCGGCCCGCGTCGAGGGGGCGAGCGGGCGACCAGGTCTGGGCCGACTGGCCGCCGTCGACCACCAACGCGTGGCCGTTGACGAAGTTCGACTCGTCGCCGGCCAGGAACAGTGCCGCGTGGGCGACGTCCCACCCGGTGCCCATCTGTCCGGTCGGGGACTGCTCGTCGCGGACGGCGATCATCCGATCCACGTCGCCACCGCCGTACGCCTCCTGCATCGGGGCCACAATGAAGGGAGTGTTCATGAGGCCGGGAAGCACGCAGTTGCAGCGAATCCCGGCGCGGGCGAACTCGAGCGCGACAGATCTGGTGAAGGGTTCGATCGCACCCTTCGACGTGGCATAGGCCAGCATCGGCACGCCGGTCCAGCGCCGGCCCGCCACGGCGCCCACGTTGATGATCGAACGTATCCGGCCGTCCCGGCGGTACGCCTCGATCATGTGCGGAACGATCGTCCGGCAGGTCAGGAACATGCTGGTGACGTTGACCCGCAGGGCCCGCTCCCAGTCGGGCTCGGCGGTATCGAGCAGGCCGCTCACGAAGCCGACGCCGACGTTGTTGTGCAGCACGTCGATGCCGCCGAACCGGCGGAGGCACGCAACCGTCATGGCCTCCACGTCGGAGGTCGACGACACGTCCGCCGTGAACGGGACGCAGACCCCACCCTCCCCGGCGATGATGCGCTGCGTCTCCGCCACGGCACGCTCGTCCCGGTCCACCGCGAAGACCCGCGCGCCCTCCCGTGCGAACAGCACCGCCGCGGCCTTGCCGTTTCCCCATCCAGGGCCTACGCTCCCCGCGCCGGTGATCAGGACGACCTTGTCCTGGAGCCGGTTGCCCATTGTCGTTCCCTTCGGCTCAGCGTCCGGCGCTAGCGCACCGTGACCGTCGCGGTGCTGGACGGCGCGGCGCGGCCTCCGGTGATCGCCATGTAGATCTCGGTACGCAGCCGGGCGAACTCGGGCAGCTCCTTGGTGGTGACCTGGTTGCGGGGGCTCGGCAAGCCGACGGACAGCACCTGCTGCACCGTCGACGGAGGCCGGCTCAACACGACGACGGTGTCCGACATGTACACCGATTCGTCGATGTCGTGCGTGACCAGGACCGTGGTCATGCGGAATCGACCGCGCACCTGGAGGACCAGGTCCTCGAGCTCGGCCCTCGTCTGCGCGTCGACCGAGGCGAACGGCTCGTCCATCAGCAGCACCTTCGGCTGGTATGCCAGTGCGCGTGCGATGGCCACCCGCTGCTGCATCCCGCCCGACAACTGCCAGGGGTAGTGGTCGGCGAACCGGGACAGTCCCACGGCGTCGATGGCCTCACTCGCGGCACGCCCCTTGTCGGCCACGTCGCGCCGGTGCCGCAGCGGCAGCATCACGTTCTTGCGCACCGTCAGCCACGGGAACAACGACCGGGCATAGTCCTGAAACACCACCGCGAGCTCGGGCGGCGGGGCGACGACCGGCGCTCCGCGGAGCCGGGTGACCCCGCTCGTCGACGTGGCGAGACCGGCGATGCACCGGAGCAGCGTGGTCTTGCCGCAGCCGGAGGGCCCCACCACCGAGACGAACTCGTCCTCGTCCACGCTGAAGTGGATCCGCTCGATCGCCTTGACCGGCCCCCGGGCGCCGTCGAAGGTCTTGGAAACGTCGACCTCAAGCATCTTCGGGCTCACGCGATGTCCCCTCTATGGATGGATCCTGCGCTTATTCAGTGCGTCCGGTCATGTTGATGTGCCACCGGCACACGCGCCGCTCGACGACCTGCAGGAGGGCGTTGAGCCCGTAGCCGAACAGGCCGAGGAGCATGATCCCGGCCCACATGTCCGGTATGGAGAAGCTGAGTTGCGACCGCCAGACGAAGTAGCCGATGCCGTTGCTGGCCGCGACCATCTCGCTCGTCACCAGCAGGAGCACCGCCAGCGAGAGGCTGATGCGCATCCCGGCGAAGATCCGCGGGGTGATCGCCGGCAGCAGCACCAGGCGCAGTCGGTCGAGGCCGTGAATCCGGTAGGCCCGTGCCGTCGAGAGCATCGTCGCGTCCAGTTCGACGATCCCGTCGGCGACGTGCAGCACGATCGGCCAGCAGCAGACGAAGGCGATGATGAAGACCTTCTGCGCGGTACCGATGCCGAACAGCACCAGCGACAGCGGCAGCAGCGAGACGGCGGGCAGCGACCGCAGGAAGCTGATGACCGGCTGGGTCAGCAGTCGCACCGTCCGCGAAGCGCCGACCGCGACCCCGAGCGCGACGCCCAGCAGCGTGGCCGCGCCGAAGCCGAGGGCTAGGCGGACGAGGCTCGGCACGACGTCGCTGCCGACCCGGTCGAACAGCCAGGCGTTGCGGAAGGCCTCCAGCATCTGCGGTACCGAGGTCCATGCGAAGCCCCGATCGCCGTCCAGGTAGATCCAGGCCGCGGCGAGCAGCGCCGTGGTGACGCCGACCTCCAGTGCGACGTAGCCGAGCTTCCGCTTCGTCATGGCGTCACCTCTCGCCGCTGGGACTGGTGCCATCGCAGGAACCGCCGTTCGAGCCGGCTGAACGCGAGGTGAATGGCCACGCCGATCAGGCCGGAGGTCAGAATGAGCGCGTACATCGGAGCCACCGCCCCGGCTGTCTGTGCCCGGGCGATGTCGTAACCGATCCCATTCACCCCGATCACGAGCTCCGCGCCGACCGCGATGATCAAAGCCGTTGCGGAGGCGACGCGAAGTCCGGTCGCGACGTACGGCAGCGCGCTCGGCAGCACGACCCACAGCGTCCGCTCGATCCGGGTCAACCGGAAGGATCGCGCTGTGTCACGGGCTCCCTCGTCGACATTGCGAGCGCCGTACATGGTCGTCACGATCAGTGACCACACGCTGCCGAAGACGATCAGGAAGACCACGCTGGTGGGGCGCAGTCCCCAGAGCAGGATCGCGAGTGGCACGAGGGCCATGCCCGGGACCGGCCGCAGGAACTCGACGGTCGGGCGAAACGCGCGCCACACGGGCTCGAGCGAACCCATCAGGAGTCCGATCGGCACCGCGATCGCCGTCGTCAGGCCCATCCCGATCGCCCACTGCGCCAGCGTCGCGGCAATCGCGTCCCAGAACGCCGGCTGCGTGAGCTGTCGCACCAGTTCACGCAGCACGGTGGTGGCCGGCGGCACCTCGGTCGCGGGGACGAGCCCCACCCGGGCGACGACCTCCCAGAGCAGCAGCGCCAACGCCACACCCAGGCAACCCAACGACAGGGACGACCGCGGTGCGGTGGACCGCGGTCGCGCCGACGACGCCACGTTCGCCGGCAGGGACTCGCCGGCGAGCGCTGCCGGGCTGGTGTCGATTCCGCTCTCCCGCATCTCTTCACACCTCCTTCCTTGCCGAACAGCTCCATGACCTGCTCAGGGCCTCATCAAGCTATCGGCCCGGCCGACCGTGGCACCATCCGGAAACCAACGGATACGTGAACTGGTTCACGTAGTAGACCCTCGTACGTAACATTGCCGAAACAGCGTGTCGCGGCCCGGACGGGCTGGTCACCCGGCCTTGGGCGCGGTTGCGGAGGTGCCGTCGCCGATGGTCAGCACGACCTTGCCCGTGATCTCGCGGTCGTGATAGCGGCGCGCCAGCTCCGGCAGTTCCTGCCAGGGCGCCTCGGCTTCGATCGGCACCCTGAGGCGACCGCCCCGGACGAGTTCGAGCAGCCGGGCGAGCCCTGGGCCGGCTGATCGGTCCGGCAGGTCGGTGCCGAGAAAGAAGCCGTAGAGCGTCACGCCGCCGCCCTGGTAGAAGTCGCGTGCCGTGAAGGTCGTGGGGCTCTCGGACGCGTTGCCGTAGAGCACGCAGACGCCGTCCGGCGCCAGGCTGGCCAGCGACCGGGCCAGTGAGTCGCCGCCCACGCACTCCAGGATGACGTCGAAGCGCCTCGACAACGGCTCGGCGGCGAGCACCACCTCGTCCACGCCCGAACCGTGCAGCGCCGACGCCTGCTCGATGCGGCGAACCGACGCCACGACGGAGGCGCCCGCGGCCGCGGCGAGCTGACAGGCGAACTGGCCGACCCCGCCGGACGCGCCGGTCACCAGAACGTGGCGGCCGAGCAGGGAGTCCCGCTTCTCCAGGCAGAGCAGCGCCGTGAGCCCGGCGACGGGCAGGCAGCTCGCTTGGGCGAGCGAGACGCCCTCGGGCACGGGCGCCAGGTTGGCGGTGCGAACGGCGACGTGCTCGGCCCAGCCGCCGCCCGCGACCCCGGCAAACCCGACCACACGGGTACCGGCGGCCGGTCCGGAGCCGTCGGCGGCCGCGACCTCGACCACACCGGCCAGGTCCCAGCCCGGGTGCCAGCGTTCGGCCGGCTTGAGCGCCCGCCTGACCTCCCCGGCGTTGAGCGAGAAGGCGCGCACGGCGACCAGGGCCTCGTCCGCGGCGGGCGACGGTGCCGGGACCTCACCGATCGCCAGCCCACCGGATATGTCGGGTGCGGAAATCACCGCACGTGTCATCGGCATGATCATCCAATCGTGTGGTCGGAGGCCGGCGGCGGGCCGGCCGTGCTGAACTGTGCTCGCAGCGCGCTCAGGCGCTGGGCGTAGTGCCCCACGCTGACGAGCTTGACGTGCTCGTAGCCCCGGATCTGGTCGGGCAACCCGGCGATCTGCACGGCGATGTCGTGATTGTCCGGGTGCAAGGAATCCAGCGTCTCCTCGATGACCGACATGTACTCGGCGACGAGCCGGCGCTCGGTTCGCCGTACTTCGGTGAGCCCGAAGAGATCCCACCGGGTGCCGCGCACCCGACGGCCGGCCCGCAACGCCGCGAGCAGGGGCGTGGCCCACCGGCCGAACGAGACCTTGCGGCCGAGTCCCAGCGCCCGCAACACGGGTGGATGCAGCCGCCAGGCGAACCGCGCGCCGCTGCCGAACTGCTCCGCGACTTGAGCACGGAACTCGGGATCCAGGCAGAGCCGGGCAACCTCGTACTCGTCCTTGTAGGCCATGAGCTTGTACAGGTACGTCGCGGTGCCCTCGGTGAGCTCGGAACGGCCCGGGACCCGCGAACTCTCCGCCCGCCAGACCGCCTCGACGGCGGCGAGGTACCGCTGGGCGTACGCGGCACTCTGGTAACCGACAAGATCGCCGGCCCGGTTCGTTGCCAACTCGACGACGGCTGCGGGCGCGCTCGTGCGCAGGCCGGGCGCGAACCTCGCGACCAGCGCCGCGACGTCGGGCAGCGTCGCCCGTGGTGCCGCGCCCCCCGGAGGGACCGGGTTCCCCAGGACCGACCGGCGGCCCAGCTCGAACGCCCGCAGGTTCACCTCGACCGATGCCCCGTTGAGGGTGATCGCGTGGCGGAACGCCGCGAGCGGCAGTGGCAGCGCTCCCAGCTGGTACGCCGCGCCGAGCAGGATCACGTTGGCGTACTGGTCGTCGCCGAAGGCGTCGACGGCTACCGCGCGCGCGTCGAAGAACGCGCCCGGCGACGCACGGGTCGTGGCGGCGACGACCGACGTCAGGTCGGCGATCCCGGGAAAGGCGGCCCCGGTGTCGACGACCATCCTTCCGGTCGGGACCTGCGCGGTGGACACGACCGCCACGGTGCGGTGCCGGTCGGCGACGTCGAGGTGCTTGTCCTGGGCCGCGACCAGAATGTCGCATCCGACGTACACGTCGCACTCCCCCGCGGCGAGCTTGTTGGCCCGCTCGCTCGGTGCCCGCGACAGCTTGATGTCGGAAACAACGGCGCCGCCCTTCTGCGAGAGGCCGGTCTGGTCGAGGGAGCGCACAAACAGGCCGTGGTGATGCGCCGCGGCGGCCAGGATCTGGGCCACGGTCACCACACCGGTGCCTCCGATCCCCGTGATCCGCACGGTGAAGTCGTCGGCGTCCACGCACGGCACGGGGTCCGGCAGCTGATCCGGCTCGGGCGGCGGCACCGGCCGGCCAGGTGTTCCGGCCGGCTTCGGCTTGCCGGGCCGGACGGTCACGAACGACGGACAGTCGCCGTCGAGGCAGGAGTAGTCCGTGTTGCACGATGCCTGATGAATCCGCGTCTTGCGGCCGTACTCGGTCGCCACCGGCTGCACCGACAGGCAGTTCGACTTGGTCCCGCAGTCGCCGCAGCCCTCACAGACCCGTTCGTTGATGAGCACCCGAACCTCGGGCACGGCCGGACGTCGTCGCTTGCGTTCGCGACGTTTCTCCGCCGCGCACTGCTGGTCGTGGATGAGTACCGTGACGCCCGGAACATCGGCCAGTACCCGCTGAGCCTCCTCCAGCCGGTCTCGATGCCACACCTGGGCACCACGGGCGAGCCGGACGCCGCGGTAGCGCGCCGGCTCCTCCGTCGTCACGATGATCCGGGCGACGCCCTCCGCCGCGAGCAGTTCGGTCAGCTGGGGCACGGTGCGCACGCCCACCGCGGCCTGACCGCCGGTCATCGCCACCGCCGAGTTGTACAGCAGCTTGAAGGTGATGTTCGCGTCGGCGGCCACGGCTGCCCGCACGGCGAGGCTGCCCGAGTGGTGGAACGTGCCGTCCCCGATGTTCTGCACCAGGTGCCGGGTCGCCAGGAAGGGCTCCATGCCGAGCCACTGGGTCCCCTCACCGCCCATCTGGGTCACCCCGACCACGTCGCCGACCTGCTCGGGCTCCATGAACAGCACCATGCTGTGGCAACCGATGCCCCCACCGACGAGCGAGCCCTCGGGAACCTGGGTGGATCGATTGTGTGGACAGCCGGAGCAGAAGTACGGGGTGCGTGAGAGCAGGGGCAGCGGGCGGGGGACGTTCACCTGCCGGCGCGGGGCCCGGCTGGACAGCCATGCCCGAGCCTCGGGAACGTCGCCGGCCCGGGCCAAGCGGGTCGCCAGCGCGGTCGCGATGGCGTCGACGTCCAGTTCCCCATCGTTCGCGAGCAGCGGTGACCCCGCATCGTCGCGCTTGCCGAGGATCCTCGGCGCTGCGGTCCGGCCGTACAGCTCCGCCTTGACCGCGGTCTCCAGGAACGGCCGTTTCTCCTCCACGACGAGGATCTCGTCGAGTCCCTCCGCGAACGCTTCGATGATCCGCGGCTCGAGCGGGAAGATCATGCCGAGTTTGAGCACGCGGATCCCGTATCGGGTCTGGGCCTCCTCGTCGAGGCCGAGCAACCGCAGCGCCTGGCACACGTCAAGGTATGCCTTGCCCGCCGTGAGAATGCCGAACCGGTCTCGCCGGCCACCGGAGCGCATCGGATTGAGGGCGTTCAGCGCGGCGTACTCGCGCGCTATCTCCAGGCGGACGTTGAACGCGGTCGACTCGGCGACCACGGGCACCGGCGGCAGCAGGCGGGCCGTCACCGCATGCCGATACGGCCGACCATCATGCCGGACCTCCGGCAGGACCGGCTGGACCCGGCCCGGGCCCACGCGCACCATGCCGCCGCCGTCGACGACGTTGGTCGGGAGCTTCATGGCCGTCCACAGGCCGCTCGCGCGAGACATGGCGATGGCGTGCAGGCCCAGATCGACGATCTCCTGCACGTCCGCGGGATACACCGTCGGCATGCACAGGTCGGCGAGCGCGGGCTCGGATGCACTCGGCACGGTCGACGACTTGGCGATCGGGTCGTCGCCGACCAGGGCGAGGGCGCCCCCCGCGGGGTGGGTGCCCATCAGGTTGGCGTGGCGGAGCGCATCGGTGGCGCGATCGAGTCCGGGCGCCTTCCCGTACCAGACCCCGAAGATGCCCTCGACGCGAACGTCCGGCCGGGTCGCGGCGAGCTGGGTCCCCTGCACGGCGGTCGCGGCGAGTTCCTCGTTGAGGCCGGGCCGATGGATCACGTCGTGCTCATCGAGCAGGGCCGACCGGCGGGCGAGCTCAAGGTCGTATCCGGCCAGTGGTGACCCTTCATAGCCCGAGACGAAGCCCGCTGTGCGCAGGCCGCGGGCGCGGTCCAGCCTTCGTTGGTCGAGCAGCATGCGCACCAGCGCCTGGATCCCCGTCAGGTAGACCGTGCCGTCGTCACAGACGTAGCGGTCCAGCATCGACGGCACTGCAAGATTGGTTGACAACGGGCCCTCCTGGAATTGCGTTGTTCCGCATTGCGTAACAAGGATTCGTTGAGGTGACGCGGACGGTAGCAACACCGCCAAAGTTGGTCAACGACGGCGGGCTAGTCTGTTCCGCTATGAGGAACGAAGAGCGTCAGCTGGGTTCGGTGAGCAACGCGCTGCGACTGCTGGAGGCGATGGCACCCAAGTCGCTGTGCGGCGTGTCGGAGTTGTCCCGCACGCTACAGATCTCCAAGACGTCGATCGACCGTCTCCTGACGACGCTCGTGGCGGCCGGATTTGCCGAACAGGATCCGAACACCCGCAAGTACCGGCTGACGAAGAAGATCGTGAGTCTGGCCGATCGGGTCCGATCGCGCACGAGCATGGTGGAGCTCGCGCGACCTCACCTGGCCGCGCTCGCCGCACAGGTCGGCGAAGCGGCGAACCTCGGGGTGTTCGTGGACGGGCACCTGGTGTACCTCGACACGATCGCCTCGACGCACACCTTCCAGATCGAGGCACGCGCCGGCAGCCGGCTGCCGGCCCACTGCACCGCGGGCGGCAAGGCGATCCTGGCGTACAGTCGCCCCGACCTCGTCAACACCTACCTTGCCGAGTTCGTGCCGGTCGCGCACACGAGATTCACCCTGTGCCGGCCGGCGCTGCTCCGCCAGGAACTGACCCGGATCCGGCGGCAGGGCTTCGCCCTCGACCAGGGCGAGTTCCTCGAGGAGGCGTGGTGCGCGGCCGCGCCCGTGCTGGGCGAGGACGGCCATGCGGTCGCGGCGGTCTCCGTCACCGCACCCAAGTCCCGCTTCACGGTGAAGCGGGACGAACTCGTCTCCCACGTCACCGCGACGGCCAACCGCATCGCCGCGGTCATCTCGCCCGCTGCGGATGTGGCCGCGCCACCGGGAGCCTGAGAGCTCGGCCTCCGGCGCGGGAACTGCCCGGCCGTGCCGTCCCGTTCATCGGAACTCCCCCGTTGTGTCGTGACCGAGCACGGACGAGCATTCGGCCACTGACAGATTCGCCGCGCCTGGGACGGCCGACGTCCCCGCGGCGGCGAGCGGAGGCCGACATGAACAAGCTCATCATCGGGGTCCACCCGAACGAGGGCGCGATCCGGGAACCCAACCCGCACGTCCCCTACACGCCCGAGGAGATCGCCGCCGACGTCGCCGCCGCCCACGCGGCGGGTGCCTCGCTGGCGCATTTCCACGCCCGCACGCCCGATGGCGGGGCCGACTTCTCGGCCGGGACCTACGGCGCCATCATGCGCGCCATTCACGAGCGGTGCGACATCCTGCTCGCGCCGCCGCTGGCGAACGCCCCCGGTTTCACGCTCGAACAGCGGCTGGCCAACGTGGCCGACAACGCCCACGACCCGACCACCCGCGCGGACTTCCTGGTGGTCGAGATGGGCGCCGCCATGATGGACCTGTGGGACCCGCAGGCGCGCCGATTCCAGACCGGCGACCGGGTCTTCCTCAACGACACCGGGACCCAGCGAACGCTGCTCGCCCAGGCGCGTGCGCTCGGCATGCCACCGTGGATGGTGACGTTCAACGTCAGCTGGACCCGCGCGATCGCCGCGCACTTCGCCGCCGGCGAGGTCGACGAGCCCGCCGTGGTGCACATGGTGCTCGGCGGCCCTGAGTTCCTGGCCGCACACCCGGCCACGATCGAGGGCCTGCGGGCGCATCTGGAGTTCCTCCCGGCCGGATACGAGTACCAGTGGTTCGTGTCCGCCTACCGGGGCGACATCTTCGCCGTCGCCGAAGAGGTGATCACCCGCGGTGGTCATCTCTGCGTCGGGGTCGGCGACTATCACCATCCGGACCTTGGCCTGCCCGACAACGCCGAACTGGTCGCGCGGGTGGCCGAGCTCGCACGCCGGCTCGGCCGGGAGGTGGCCACGCCGGCGGAGGCGCGCGGCCTGCTGGACCCGCGTCGGGTGCCGGTCACCGGAGAGCCGAGATGAGCATCCGGTCGCTCGCCGACGACGGCGCGACGCTGGTCGCCTCCGGGCTGACCAGCCTTCAGCGCGCCCACCCGGACCTCGTGGCCATCAGCGAGGAGCCCGCCTACGTCATCCGCGCCGGCGCCACCCCGGCGAAGGTGGCGCTGGTGTCCGGTGGCGGATCGGGGCACGAACCGTTGCACACCGGGTTCGTCGGCATGGGCATGCTCGACGCGGCCGTTCCCGGAGCGGTCTTCGCCAGTCCCACGGCGTTCGACATCAGTACCGCGATCCGAGCCGCACACCGCGACCGCGGCGCGCTCCTGATCGTGAAGAACTACACCGGCGACGTGCTCAACTTCTCCATCGCGGCCGAACTCGCGGCCGAGGACGGCATCGCGACCGAGACGGTGTTGGTCGACGACGACGTGGCGACGGACCTGCAGCGCGTCGACGGCGCCGGACCGTCGCAGCCGGACAGCCACCGGCCGGGCCGCAGGGGCACCGCCGCCGTGATCGCGGTCGAGAAGATCTGTGGCGCAGCGGCCGAGGCGGGCGCCGGTCTGGCCGAGGTCGCCGCGCTGGGACGCGACGTGGTCCACTCGTCGGGCACGATGGCGTTGGCGTTCCGGGCCTGCACCCACCCGGGCGACGACCGGCCGGCGTTCGACCTGGGCGATGACGAGATCGAGTTCGGCGTCGGCATTCACGGCGAGCGCGGCGTGGAGGTACGCCCCCGGGCGCAGGCCGGCGAACTGATCGCCGCGCTGACCGCGCCGGTCCAGGAAGGGCTCGGTCTCGGCCGGGGCGATGCGGTGATCGCGATCGTGAACGGACTCGGCGCGATGACGGGACTCGAACTGTCGCTGGCGCACCACGAGCTCGACGGTTACCTCGGTGCCCGGGGCGTCACGATCGCGCGCACGCTCGTCGGGAACTACGTGACGTCCCTGGACATGCGGGGCTTGTCCATCACCCTGGTCCGCGCCACCGACCGGTTCGTCGAACTGTGGGACGCCCCCGTCCGGACGCCCGCCCTGACCTGGTAGGGGACGGTTCAATGCAGGCATTGCGACTCGACGACGCCCGCTCCTGGGTCGCCAGGTTCATCGAACGCATCGAGGAACGGCACCAGGAACTGACCGACCTGGACCGCCGGGCCGGCGACGGCGACTACGGCACCAATGTACGTTCGGCGCTGCGGCGAGCGCAGCGCACGCTCGAAAATGCCCATCCGGATACCGTCGCGGAGGTCTTCGCCGCGGTCTCCGACGGCTTCCTGCGCACCGGCGGGACGAGCGGGCCCCTGTTCGGCATGTGGTTCCGCGAGTTCGCCAGGGCCGCTCCGGACGGGCTCACCGCCGCGCGGCTCGCGCTCGCCGCGGGGAACGCCCTCGCCGCGGTGCAGCGGCTGGGCCACGCGGAACCGGGCCACAAGACGATGGTCGATGCGATGGCGCCGGCGGCTGCGGCGCTGGCGGCAGCCGCCGCGGACGACGAGGACGTCCTGCGGGCGCTCGCCCGCGCTGCGTCAGCCGCTCGTGCCGGAGCGGAGTCGACGGCGCAACTCACCGCAAGGCGTGGCCGCGCGAGTTACGTCGGCGACCACGCGGTGGGTGTCATCGATCCGGGCGCGCTCACGGTTGCCGTGTTCTTCGAGTCGGCGCTCTCTCCGGCGAGCGCGGCATGAGCACGAGGAAGGTCATCGTCACGATCGCGCCGACGGGCGGCTTCGTCACGCCGGACCTGCAACCGTACGTGCCGACCCAGCCCGACCAGATCGCCGACGAGGTGCACCGCTGCGTCGATGCCGGAGCCAGCGTCGCCGCACTGCATGCGCGGCGGCCGGACCACGCCGCGACCTGTGACCCGGACATCTACCGACGCATCAACGACCTTGTCCGGGCCCGATGCGACGTGGTGATCAACAACTCGACCGGCGGCGGCGTCGGTGGCGACATGGTGCGCCATGGCGAGGACGGCGCCGACGTCCTCGACTGGACCGAGCGGTTGCGCGGTCTGGACGGCGGGGCCGAGATATGCACGTTCGACGCGGTGACGACATATGCCAGCACACCGCACGGCGAGGTGCTCATGGACACCCGGCCGTCGCGGGTGCTCCAGCTCGCGGCGTTGATGCGGGAGAAGGGGATCAAGCCCGAGTGGGAGGTCTTCAACCCCTCGCACATCGTCAGGGAGCTGGCGCAGCTCACGGCGGCGGGATTCGACAGCGCACCCTACGTCGTCAACCTCGTGCTCGGCATGCACGCGACGTTCCAGAACGCGATGCCGTACACGCCGCGGGTGCTCCAGCAGACAGTGGACCTGTTGCCGGCCGGATCCGTGTTCACGGCGACCGTCTGCGGGCCGGACCAGATGCCCGGGCTCACCCACGCGCTGCTGCTCGGCGGTCACGTCCGAGTCGGCCTGGAGGACACGCCGTACGACCGTGCCGGCGCGCCGGAGCGCAACGTCGCTCAAGTGGAGCGGATCGTACGAATCATCGAGGAACTCGGCATGGAGCCGGCCACGCCGGCGGAGGCTCGGCAGATACTTGGCTTGATCTCACGTTGAGGAGATTGCATGTCCGCTCGCAGCGCTGACGGCGCGGCGCCGCTACGGTCCCGGGACTGGTTCGCCGGCGCCGGTGTCCAGGGCTTTCTGCATCGCTCCTGGATGAAGAACCAGGGCCTGCCGGATCGCGTCTTCGACGGCAGGCCCGTCATCGGCATCTGCAACACGTACTCGGAACTCACGCCGTGCAACGGTCACTTCCGTGACCTGGCCGAACACGTGCGGCGCGGGGTGCTCGAGGCCGGCGGCCTGCCACTGGAGTTCCCGGTCATGTCGCTCGGCGAGTCGCTGATGCGCCCGACCTCCATGCTCTTTCGCAATCTCGCCAGCATGGACGTGGAGGAAACGATCCGGGCCAATCCCCTCGACGGCGTCGTGCTGCTGTGCGGGTGCGACAAGACCACTCCGGCGTTGCTGATGGGCGCGGCGAGCTGCGACATCCCGGCCATCGTCGTGTCCGGCGGCCCGATGCTGACCGGCCGGTACCAGGGCCGGCCGGTGGGATCGGGCACCACGGTCTTCGCGATGAGCGCCGAGGTGCGGGCGGGCCGGATGACCGAGGCGGAGTTCCGCTCCGTCGAGGCGTGCATGTCCCGTTCGCCCGGGCACTGCAACACCATGGGCACCGCCTCCACCATGGCGAGCGTGGTCGAGGCCCTGGGTCTGGGACTGCCGGGCAACGCCGACATCCCGGCCGTCGACTCCCGTCGCCGGGTGCTCGCCCGCGACGCCGGCGCACGAGCGGTCGAGCTCGTGCGGGACAATGTGACCCTCTCCGCCGTTCTCTCCCGGAGCGCCTTCGACAACGCCATCCGGGTCAACGCGGCGATCGGCGGCTCGACCAACGCGGTGATCCACCTGCTCGCCCTGGCCGGCCGGATCGGCGTCGAACTGACCCTGGACGACTTCGACACGGTCGCCAGGGACGTTCCTCTGCTCGTCGACCTGATGCCGTCGGGCCGGTTTCTCATGGAGGACTTCTTCGCGGCCGGAGGTCTGCAGGCCGTCATCCGGGAGCTGGGCGACCTGCTGGCCACCGACGCCATGACCGTGTCGGGGCGCACGATCGGCGAGGTCGCCGCCCTCGCCGAGGTGTGGGACCGCGAAGTGATCAGGACCCGGCAGGATCCCGTCGCCCGCAATGCGTCCATCGCCGTGCTGCGCGGCAATCTGGCGCCGGACGGTGCGGTGATCAAACCGTCCGCCGCGAGCCCGCAGCTGCTGCGCCATCGCGGCCGCGCGGTCACGTTCAACGGCGCCGACGACCTCCGCGCGCGCATCGACGACCCGGCCCTGGGCATCGACGAGGACACGGTCATCGTGCTGGCCGGTGCCGGTCCCCGGGGATATCCGGGGATGCCGGAGATCGGCAACCTGCCGCTGCCGCGCGAGCTGCTGCGTCGCGGCGTGCGGGATCTGGTGCGCATCTCGGACGCGCGCATGAGCGGTACGGCCTACGGCACCGTCGTGCTGCACGTCGCGCCCGAGGCCGCGGTGGGCGGACCACTGGCACTGGTGCGGGACGGTGACATGATCGAGCTCGACGTGGAGCGCCGGCTGCTGCACCTCGACGTGCCGGAGGAGGAACTGCGGGCACGCGCGCAGCGGTGGCGCCCACCCCGGGGCCTGCCGGAGAGCGGCTATGGCAGGCTCTACGTCGACCACGTGCGCCAGGCCGACACCGGCGCGGATTTCGACTTCCTCGTCGGGCGGCGCGGCCTCACCGTGCGTGGCGACAACCACTGGGAGTAGACCGGTGTCCGCGGACGCAGTGGATGGAGGCAGCCGTGTCGGCTGGTGACGTCGCCGTGGTGACCGGCGCGGGTTCGGGCATCGGGCGAGTGGTCGGCGCGGCCCTGCTCGACGCCGGCTGGCGGGTCGCGCTCGCCGGCCGGCGCGTCGAACCGTTGCGTGAGACGGCGGCCGGGGCCTCGTCGGGCGAGGCCCTGGTGGTGCCCACCGATGTGACCGACGCGGCATCGGTCGCGGCCCTGTTCGGCACGGTGACCGAACGGTGGGGGCGCGTGGACCTGCTCTTCAACAACGCCGGCACGTTCGGGCCGCCGGGAGCCGTCGACGAGATCTCGGTGGACGACTGGCGCCGCGTCGTCGACACGAACCTCACCGGCGCGTTCCTGTGCGCCCACCACGCGTATGCGGTGATGAAGGGCCAGCGACCGCAGGGGGGACGGATCATCAACAACGGATCCGTGTCCGCGCACGCTCCTCGTCCGGGCAGCGTGGCCTACACGGCGACGAAGCACGCCATCACCGGCCTGACGAAGTCGATATCCCTTGATGGGCGTTCGTCGCGGATCGCGTGCGGGCAGATCGACATCGGCAACGCCGCCACCCAGATGACCGCCGGTTTCGCCGGCGGTGCCCGCCAGGGCGACGGCACGATGGCGACCGAACCAACCTTCGACGCGGCACACGTCTGCGACGCCGTGCTCTTCATGGCCGGGCTTCCACTCGACGCGAACGTCCTCTTTCTCACCATCACAGCGACCGCGATGCCGTTCGTGGGCCGCGGGTGAGTCGGCCTACCCGCGCAGCATCTCCCGCGAGATCGCCAGGGCACCCGTGCGCACCGCCGCGTCGACTCGCGAAAGATTGATCCGACCGACGAAGCCCGACATCGCGATCGCACCGAGCGCGCCACCGGCGCCGTCCAGGATCGGCGCGGCCACGCCGACCACGCCGTGGATGGACTCCTGCCGGTCGTAGGCCACGCCGGCGCACCGTATCCGGGTGAGCTCTGCGGTGAGGACGGAGGGATCGCTGATCGTGCGTTCGGTCAGCCGCCGCAGCGGCCCGCCACCGACCGTCGAGGCGACATCGGTGTCGGAGAACGCGAGGATCGCCTTGCCGGAGCAGCTCGCGTGCGCGGGCCACCGTCCGCCGAGGCGCTGCGGGAAGCGCCGGGCGTGGTTACTCCGGAAGAGGTCGACGTAGACGACCTCGGCACCCTCGAGCACCGCCAGCGCGACATTGTGTCCGGTGGCGTCGTGCAGGTTCAGCATGTGCGGCCGGGCCGCGTCACGCAGACTCCGGGTGCGAGGCACGAGCTGACCGAGCTCGAACAGCAGCAGGCCCGGCGTGTAGCCCAAGGTCGAGCGCTCGACCAGCCCGACCCGGGTCATTTCGTTGAGCAGCCGGTGCACCGTCGACTTCGGCAGGTCACAACGCCTCGCAAGGGATGCGACGCCGAGCGCCGAGCCGCTGGTCCGGAGCTCCTTGAGCAGTGCCGCTGCCCGGCCGATCGAGCTGATCTCTCCGTCGTTTCGATGAACGGGACACATCGTCGGCTCCTAGCCGTCTCGTCGCCGGTGACCGTCAGGTCGCAGCATCACCGGGATCCCTGCTGATTCCGGGAAAGGCGGGGGCCCGTCGCTGCCGGAAGGCCGCGATCCCCTCGACGAAGTCGGTGCCGGCGAAGCTGCGCAGCATGAGCTCGTTGGAGCGCAGCAGCGCGTCGGCGAGCGTGAGGCCGTAGTGTTCGTACAGCTGAGCCTTCATCGTCGCCATCGAGCCCGGCGAAATGCCGGTCGCGAGACTCCGCGCGTAGTCCATCGCGACGGGGAGGAGTCGTTCCGCGGGGCATACACTGCTCACCAGGCCGATCTCACGCGCTTCCTTCGCCGTGACGACCCGGGACGAGATCAGGAGATCAAGCGCATTCCCGAGCCCGACATGCTTGGCCAGCAGCCAGGACAGCCCGTGCTCGGCGATCAGGCCGAGCCTGGAGAACGCCGTGGTGAACTTCGCGTCCTCGGCCGCGATCCGGACGTCACACATCAGGGCCTGCACCAGTCCGATGCCCGCGCAGGGGCCGTTCACCGCGGCGATGATCGGCTTCGGAACGGTCAGCGGGAAGGTCTGTGGGCGTCTGGCCGCCGTGTCCGTGGCGTCCGCCTGGGTGAGCGTCGTCAGCTCGTCCATGTCGGCGCCGGCGCAGAACCCGCGGCCGGCGCCGGTGACGATGACGGCGCGGACGTCGGCATCGGCCGCCAGGTCGGCGAGGTGATCGAAGTACAGGTCCTCCATCTGCGTCGTCCACGCGTTCAGCCGGTCGGGACGGTGCAACGTGAGGACGGCGACGGGACCGTCCAAGGTCAACTGGACCGGTGCGGTCGTGTTCATTCGTGCCCTCCGCGGACGACGTCACTGGCCGATCTCCAACGCTAGCCAAGGGCGCCGGGGTGGGGGTATCCGTGCATCAACGGATCCGGCGTACGTACGTGCCGGCCGGCGTCCTGTTCATCGGAACGGAGCCGTTGTCCGTCGGATGGCCGTCGGCGAGGATCGCGGGACGAGCGGACCCGGCGGGCCGTCGCGTCCTGCCCTTCTCCACCTGGTCGATGCATGGAATGGAACCGTGATGAGACGTTCGATCTACGGCCCGGACCACGAACTCTTCCGTGAGTCGGTGCGCTCGTTCCTCGACCGCCACGTTCGGCCCCACCACGATCGGTTCATCGAGCAGGGCTCGATCGACCGGGGGGTCTGGCTGGAGGCCGGCAAGCAAGGGTTCCTCGGTCTGGGGGTGCCCACCGAGTACGGCGGGGTGGACGCCGGCGACTACCGGTTCAATGCCGTCCTGGTCGAGGAACTGTCACACGTCAGTGTCGCGCTCGCCTCGTGCCTCGGCATTCACGTGGACTGCGTCACGCCGTATCTCGTGGACCTCGCAACCGAAGAGCAGAAGCGGCGATGGCTGCCCCGCTTCTGCGCCGGCGAGCTGGTGACGGCGATAGCGATGACCGAGCCGTCCGGCGGCTCCGATCTCGCGGCGCTGCGCACGACGGCGGCCAGAAGAGGCTCGACGTGGGTGATCAACGGGTCGAAGACCTTCATCACCAACGGGGCGAGCGCCGACCTCGTCGTCGCCGCCGTCCGCACCGGGCCGGGCAGTGGCTCGAAGGGCATTTCGCTGTTCGCGATCGGGACGGACGTCCCCGGCGTGCACCGCGGCCGGAAGCTGGACAAGGTCGGGCAGCCCGAGGCCGACACGGCCGAGCTGTTCTTCGACGACGTCGCCGTCTCCGATGCCGACCTGCTGGGCGAGGTCGGGCGCGGGTTCGAGTACATGATGGAGCGCCTTACCCAGGAGCGACTCAACTCGGCCATCTCCAATCTCGCCCACGCCGCGCAACTCCTCGCCGAGACGGTGTCGTACGCGAAGGACCGGACGGCCTTCGGACAGGCGATCGGATCGTTCCAGTACAACAAGTTCCTGCTCGCGGAGTTCTCGACAACAATCGATGTCACGCAAGCGTTCGTCGATCAGTGCACCCTCGCCCACGTCGACGGTCAGCTCGGCCCGACCGAGGCGGCGAAGGCGAAGTGGTGGACCGCCGAGGTCCAGAACAGGGTGCTCGACGGATGCGTGCAGTTGCACGGCGGATACGGCTTCATGCGCGAGTCGCGCATCGCTCGCGGCTGGACGGACGCCAGGGTGACCAAGATCTGGGCCGGATCAAATGAGATCATGAAGGAGCTCATCGGCCGAAGCCTCGGCCTGTAGGCCGGCTTCGCTCGCTGCCGGCCGACCGCATCACGGCGATTCCGGCCGGTTGCCGTCGATCGGCAGCCGCACGGTGAAGTCGGTGCCCTCGCCGAGGGTGGAGCGCACCTCGATCGTGCCGCCGTGGCCGTCGACGACCACCGCTCGCGCCAGCGGCAGCCCCTGGCCGGTGCCCTTGCCGACCTCCTTGGTGGTGAAGAACGGTTCGAAGATCCGCTGCTGGAGGTGCTCCGGGATACCGCAGCCGTTGTCCGCGATGCTGATGACTGCCATCGGACCATCCGGGCGGGTACTGATCCGGATCACCCCCCGCTCGTCCTTGCCGGCCATCGCGTCGGCCGCGTTGACCACCAGGTTCAGGAAGACCTGGTTGAGGTCACCGATGCGGCAGAGCACCTCCGGCAGCTCGCCGAGATCCAGCACCACGTCGGCGACGTACTTGACCTCGTTGCGGGCCACCGTCAGGGTCGTGGTCAACGCCTCGTTCAGGTTCGCATACGACCGATCTTTGGAGTCCTTGTAGGTGAACGACTTCATCGCCCGCACCAGCGACGCGACCCGCTCGATGCCCTCGAGGCTCTGGCTCACCGCCGCCGGCACCTCGGCGGTCAGATAGTCCACGTCGGCCTCGCGTTCGGCCTCCGCGGCGCGCTGACTGCGCTCCTCCCAGGAGATCTCGCCCTTGGGCAGGTCCAGGCAGTCCCGGTAGACCTGCAGCAGATCCAGCATCTCCTGGTAGGCCTCGGCCAGGAACCGGATGTTGTCGCCGACGAACTGGATCGGCGTGTTGATCTCATGTGCGATCCCCGCCGACAACTGCCCCAACGACTCCAGCCGCTGGCCGTGCCGGGCCTCGATCTCACGCCGCTGCCGCTCCCGCAGCTCCGTGATGTCGCGGAAGACCACGACCGTGCCGCCGATTCCGGGCCCGGTGTCCAACGGCGTCGAGGAGTACGAGATCGGGAAGACCGACCCGTCCTTGCGGGTGTAGACCTCGTCGTGACCCTGGATCGGCCGGCCCTCGCTCTGGGCCTGAAACATCGGGCATTGGGCGGCCGGGAACGGCGTGCCGTCGACGTGTTGAAAATGCACGACGTCGTGGAACTTCTTGCCGAGCAGCTCCGCTTCGGTCCATCCGAGCAGCTCCGAGGCGGCTCGGTTCAAGGAGGTCATCCGGCCTTGGTCGTCCAGGGTGTAGAGGCCGTCGGCCATGTTCTCCATCACGACGGAGCGGAACGCTTCGGCCTGCTTCCGTTCGGCGATGTCGATGGCGATGAGCCCGACGCCGATGACCTCGCCTTCGACCCGGACCGGGTAGTAGCTGGCGAGCCAGGAGCGGGCACGATCGGACCCAGCGGCGGCCGACCCCGTCACCTCCACACAACGGACGGCCTCACCGGCGTCCAGCACCCGGCGGTAGTACGGCCCGACCTGGGCCCACACCGCCGGCACGAGCTCGGCCACCGAACGACCGATCACCTGCGCCACCGGAAGGTCGACCATGGCGGCCAGCGAGTCGTTGGCCCGGACGAACCGGAACTCGTGGTCGACAAAACCGAGAGCGACCGGTGCCGCAGACTGGATCCTCTCGAGCAACGCGAGCGTCTCGGCGGTCTGCTGGTCCGAACGGCGCAGGCTCTCCTGCAACATGATCTGGTCGTCGATGTCGGTGGCGGTGCCGACCCACCAGATGATGCGGCCGTCGGGCCGGTAGACCGGCTGGCCCCGGATACAGTGCCAGCGGCGTTGGCCGTCGGCCCGATGGACCCGGCACGACAGCTCGAACGAAGACCCGGTTCGGCTCGCTTTCCGCCAAGCCGCGCGGACACGGCTGGCGTCGTCCGCTGCGAGCACCAGCTCCCAGCATCGGTCGAAGTCCGCGTCCGCGGGCAGCCCGGTGTACTCGAGCCCCCAGCGGTTGATGTACGTGGTCGATCCACCGGGTGTCACCACCCACATGATGTGCGGGATGGCGTCGGCGAAGAAGTACAGATCGTCCTCGTTCAGCACGAGGCCTGCGCGTGTCGCGCCGGTCCCGGCCGGAACGTCGCGCATTCCGAACATGGCGCACCTCGGCTTCGCAGCTACAGGTCGACGATGAGGATGGAGCTCTTCAGGCCGGTGGTCATCTCGTAGTTGCGCAGCCTGACGAGCAGCCGTTCGGTGATGATCTGTCCGCGGGACACGAGCAGCATCCCCTTGGCGCTGTACACGTCGTCGGCGAGCTCATGACCGATGGTGAGGTCGTCGATGCCGACTTCCCGTACCGCCTCGCGCGGCACCCGCATCCCGCCGGCTTCGGCGAGTGCGCGCACCAGGTCCGGCGTGAAGATCTTCCGCGCGGACAGGGTGGCGACCGCGAGATCCGGCGGCATGCCCCGCCAGACGAGTGCGTCGTACTCACGCACTGCCTGCAGGATCCAGGCTCCGGCGGGCGCGTCCGGACGCAACGGGGACATGGGACTGCGATCGGTCGGCATCTGGTGCCGGACAATCTCGCGAACCGCCTCCAGACGCGGGATTCGTGAGAGCACGTTGTCCGCCAGCTGGGGCAGCCGCGCCAGCATCTCCGCGTCGGCGGCATTGGCCGGGACACCGCCTTCCATGCGGGCGAGGGTCTCGGGAGGCAGCGTGATGGCACCGATCTCGCCCATCTGGGCCGCGATCTCGATCTGCCAGGCGTCCGGAACCTCGAGTCTTCGGCACAACCGCTGCGCGAGGCGCTGCAGCCGCCCGGCGCGGCTGAACAACGCCGGTTGTGCCATGCCCAGGGTGTCCATGAGCGCCTCCACGCAGCCCTTCAGCGTGGCCTCGAGGAGCTCCCGCTCGGCGCGTACCAGCCGGTTCTGCTCGGCGGCGGCGGCGACCGTCGCCTTGAGGTCCTCGGGGGGACACGGCTTGAGCATGAACCGGAACACGCTGCCGTGGTTGATCGCGTTGACGGCGCCGTGCACGTCGGCGTCTCCGGTCAACAGCACGCGGGTGGTGTCGGGTGAGATCTGCCGGGCTCGTTCCAGGACGTCCACGCCGGTCATCTGCGGCATCCGCAGGTCCGACACCACCACGGCGACCGGCGCCTGCTCGGCAGCGGCGAGCAGTTCGAGCGCTTCCTGCGGCTGTGTCGCGGTCAGCACGTCGTAGTCGACCCGCAGGTACCGTCGCAGGCCGTCGAGGACGTACGGCTCATCGTCCAGGCAGAGGACTCGGGGCCTCCCCTCCATCGGCGCCTCCTGTTCTCGCTGAACCGCGCCCCTGCCCTCCCCATCGGCTGGAACGGACCGATCCTTAGTCGCTGACGGCGGACCGCCCGTGGCCGGCGCGTCGCAGGGTGAGGGTGAAGCTGGAGCCCACGTTCAACGTCGAGCTCACCGTGACGTCGCCGCCCATGGCCCGGGCCAGCCGGCGAGAGATGAACAGTCCCAGCCCGGTGCCGCTGGTGCTCATGGTCATCGGATCCTCGACCCGGTGGAACTTCTCGAAGACCTTCTCCAGCTGGTCGCACGGAATGCCGCGCCCGCGATCGGACACGTCGACGTGCACGTGGTCGCCGTCGAGCCGCATGCGCACTCGAACGTCCTCGTCCTGCGGGGAGTACTTGAGGGCGTTGCCGATGAGGTTGCTGGCCACCTGGAGTGCCCGGTCGAAGTCACACTCCGCCGGCACAGGATGGTCGGGCAGCTCGATCGCGATCCGCGGCGTGTCGAGGTCGTTCACGACCTGCCGGACGACGCCCGCCAGGTCATGCGTGCCCGCCGACACGTGTGGTGTCAGATCGTCGTCGGCGTCGCCCATGCGTGAGGCGAGCAGCAGGTCCTCGACGAGCCGGGACATGTGCGCGGCCCGGTCGGCGATGAGCGCCAGGGCGTTCTGCCGCTTCTGCTCGGGGAGCCGGTCGCCGCGGGTGCGCAGCAGGTGGAGGTAGCCGAGGATCGGGGTCAGCGGGGTGCGCAGCTCGTGCGACACCGTTGCGATGAAGTCGGACTTGAGCCGCTCGGTGCGGTGTTCGCGGGTCATGTCCCGCACCACCACCACGTCACGCACGAGCGTCGCGCCGCTGAAGATGGCCGAGTGGGCCAGTCGGAGCCGGCGTAGCTCACCGTCGGGCCGGCGTATGGCCACCTCGACCGTCGCCCGCGGGTGGCCGGCCGTGACGGGCAGCAGCCGGCTGCGCTCGTCGGGATCGGGCACGTCGAGCAGGTCGACCAATCGGCGCCCACCCGCTGCGGCGGTGGTCACGCTGGTGAGTTCGGCGATCGCGCGGCTCCACATCTGGACCCGGCCGTCACCGTCGACCATGAAGATGCCCTCGGTGGACTGCTCGACGACCGCGTGCAGCTTGCTCGTCTCCTCGATCAGCCGGTCCAGGTGCTCGCTGCCGCGCATGGCCGCGGCGAGCGCGTTGGCGAGCGGCGCGAGCACCGTGACGTCGCGGGTGGACAGCTTGGCGCGCCGTCCGCGATGCGCCAGTCCGACGACGCCGAAGCGGCGGTCACCGGCCTCCAGCGGAACGATCAGCAACTGGCGGATGTCGGGCGGGAGATCCTGCGTGACGAAGGTCGGGGTGTCGGTGTGCCGCGCGGCAACCAGATACGGCGGGACCGGTCCGACGGACAGCTCGCCGGGTGTTTCGGCATCGGCGGTCACCGTGATGCCGGCACGATCCAGGACCATCATCGCGAGGTCGACGTCGAAGGCGTCCCGGACGAGGTGGAGGAAGCGCCGTTCGAGGTCGTCGCGCTCGGCGAGGGCGTGGGAGAGCTTGAGCAGGCAGGCGGAGCGAGCGCGCTCGTCCGCCTCCTGCGCCGCGGTGCGGTACGCATAGGTGACAGCGAGCGCGGGCATCGCCATCAACGGCAGCAGCACCGGCGCGTGCAGGCCGATCTCGGCGGTGGTCAGGCCCGTGGCCAGTGTCCCGGCGGCCATGTACGCGGACAGGCGGGCCTCGGATCGGAGGATGCTCCAGCGCGAGTCGCCGGTCACGATGCTCAGGATCGCCGCCATGCAGACGAGGTTGACGGTGGTGAACGCGACGCTGCCCAGCAGCACGCCGGCCACCACGCGCGCGTCGAGCGTGCCGGGAGTGCCGCCCACCGCATGGACCACCACGATCAGCGCCGACACCGCCGCCGTGAAGTTGCCCAGGTTGAACAGTATCTTCACGAGTGGCCGCCGCTGCACGGCGAGGGCGACGGCCAGTCCGAGCACCGCGGCGAGCAGCGCCTGACGCGGCGGCAGCAGCAGCACGTCGATGATGAGCGCGGCCTCGTAGAGGCTGAGGGCCTCGACCGCATCGCCGTGGCGCAGCCGGACCACCGTGATCTCGGCCAGGAACGTCAGGACGATCAGCGCCGGCAGCAGCCACGCGTCAGGGATCGCGACGCCGCGCAGGACGCTGTCGCGGTGCGGGAACAGCAGCACCACGGCGACGGCCAGGAAACCGCCCAGCAGGCACAGCTGGGTGACGAGGCGGACCACGGGGTCGCCCAGCGACGTGCGAACGCGGCCGGCCGCCCGGGTGTCACCCGGGCGGCCGGCTTCCGATGCGCTCGCGGTCATGGCTGGAGCAGCCACGACCACGATCGCGCGCTCCATTGGCCGGCCGCCCAGGACCGGGCCGCCCACGAACGGGCCGCCCAGTCGGACTCCGCCCAGGACCGCGCGGCCCAGGACCGGGCCGCCCAGTCGGCACCGGCCCAGGATCGGGCCGTCCACGCACCGGAGGCCCAGGACCGGGCCGCCCACGAACGCGCCGCCCAGGACCGGGCCGCCCACTGCGCACCGGCGCCCGCCCACGAACGAGCTGTCCAGGACCGGGCCGCCCACTCGCGGGCTGCGGGGTCGAGCTGCGCCCAGGAGCGCGCCGCCCAGTCGCGTGAGGCCGCGCTCAGCCTGCTCCATGCCGTTGTCGCGGCGGCGCTGTCGCGTTCGAGGATCGCCTTCTCCAGCGCGGCCCAGCCGCTCGCGTCCCGAACGATCGCGTCGGTGTCCCGGTCGTACTGCACCTCCGACTTGGTTGCCCGCCAGGCGGGCGCCGCGGCGAGCACCTTCGCGGCATCCAGACCGCCCGCACCGGCGCCGGCCGCCCGGGTCAGGCCCGGCGCCGCGTACGCGGTGCCGGTCAGGAGGTTCTTCACCGAATCCGGCCGCAGCTTGGGCTGTACCGCGATCGCGGCGGCCACCACCCCGGCGGTGACCGCGGTCGCCATCGAGGTGCCCGAGCCGCGGAAGTAGCCGTTGCCGACCCGCGCCTGCGGGCTGGACGTGTCCGCCACGCTGCCCGGTGAGCGCAGACTCACCACCTGCCCGCCCGGTGCGACGAGATCCGGCTTGGCGTCCGCCTGCCAGGTGGGGCCACGGCCCGACCACGAACCGACCACGTCGTCGGTGCGCTTCGCGGTGCCCGACTCGTTCAGGCCACCCGCGGTGAGCAGCACCGGGTCGTTGCCGGGCGACGTCACCGTGCCGGCGTTCGGTCCGTCGTTGCCCGACGGCACCACCACCGTGACCCCGCGCCGCCAGAGTGCCTCCAGACCCTGGGTCAGGGGGTCGATCTGGTACGGCAGCGGGCTGTACGACGACAGCGACAGATTGAGCACCTGTACCTCGTGAGCGCGCTCACTGACCCATTGCAGGCCGCGCAGCACGGTGATGAGGTCGGTGCGGCCCTGCGCATCGGCGACCTTCACGTCGATGAGCTTCGCCGCGGGCGCCACGCCCCGGTAGGCACCGCCGGACGCGGCACCCGATCCGGCGATCAGGCCGGCCATGAACGTGCCGTGGCCGAAGCCGTCACCGCCGCCGGTACCGGTCACGTCAACCCGGCTCTTCACCTTCCCGGACAGATCCGGCACATTCGCGATGCCGGTGTCCACCACCGCGACGGTGACGCCGGAGCCCTCGTTGCCGTTCTCGGCCAGGCCGAGCGTTTTGCGCACGGTCGAGACCGTGGTGCCGGTCGCGGTCGCGGTGACGGAGGCAACTCGCAACCCACGCTGTGGCGCCACGGCCCAGTCCCGGCTCAGCGTGGCATCCGGCGGCAGCTTCGCCGCGACGCCATCCACCACGGGCAGGGACGCAAGGGCGCGTCCGCCGGCGACCGAAACGGCCGCCGCCGCGCCGTCCGCGCTCCGACCGGTCACCACGACGTCGCGCCACGCGTTGTGGGACCCGTCCGCGGCCGCGGCCGAGGCCGGCAGCATGGCGGCTACGAGCGCCGAGGCGGCGACGGTCCCCAGTACCGCCCGTCGCCGGCGCGACGGTGTGCTCGTTGCCGTCACGACCGCCGAGTCCAGTGCCATCCTTGGGACTCACCTTCCGTCCGATGCGAACCCGCTGCGGGGAGTTTCACCAACACAAGCCGTAGTCAATCAATTACTGATAGCGCATAGGAATGGTCTGGTACCGCTGAGCCGCCACGCAAGTGATCAGCCGATTAGCACCCGTTTCGCCACCGCTCGCGCCGCTGCTCACACCTCGCCGGCTACCGGCCCCTCGTGCAACAGCCGATACAGCAGGTCGAGCACATCGTCGGGAACGAACGGCTTGGCCACGTAGTAGTCGGCGCCGTCCACCCAGGCCCGCGCGGCGGACTCCCGATCCGCGGCGGCGGTCAGCATGATCACCGGCACCGGTTCGCCATCGTGACAGCGGATGCGGCGAAGCACCCCGTAGCCGTCCAGGCCCGGCATCATGATGTCGAGCACGACGCAGTCCGGCCGCAACGCCTCAAACGCACTCACTGCGGCCAGCCCATCCGCCGCCACACGGACCTCGTGCCCCTCCAGCTCCAGCACATCGGTCAGCAACTGCCGGATGGCCGGCTCATCGTCGACAACCAGGATCTGCGCCATCACGTCCTCCTCCCGCTTCTGGTGCGGCCGCGGTTCACCGCACGAACGACTGTCCAGCCTGTGCCGACGCCTCCTCGGCGGCCCTGCGCCAATCGGTGGGCGTCGCTGTCAGCTGAGGATGTGCCAGAAACTCAGCCAACTCGTCGTCATGCGTGCCGAGGCCCGGGTCCCGGGCATCGGTCTGCTGGATGAGCAGGTGCGCGGCCCGGACCGCCGCCGCGACGCCCAAGCCGGACGACGGCGGACGCTGCCGGAGATCGCGCTCAGCCACGGCCGCGACGATCGGGTACGGAAGGCCCCACAGGTGCAACAGCTCGACACCCACCTCCCGGTGCGTCGGGCCGTCAGCGCACCGCCGGTCGGCGAGACAGACCAACCAGCCGATGTCCTGCAGCAACGCCGCGGCCTGCGCATAGGGTCGGTTCGCCGGCGTGGCCATCAGGCCGGCGAGCCGGGCGGCGGCCATGGCATGCCGCCAGACCACGTCCAGGTCCCGCTCGGCGGCGGTGCCCCACCGCTCGGAGGAGCACACCAGATGACCGGCGCCGACCAGCGCCTGGACGGTCGGCAGTCCCAGAGCGTTGATGGCGCTCTCGGCGGAGGTCACCCGGGCGCGGGCGCCGAAGAACACGGAGTTCGACAACTGCAGCAGCTTGGCGGTGAACCCGATGTCGCGCGAAGCGGCCGACGCAGCGTCCGCGAGTTCGACGTCGGCCGCCCCCAACACCGCGGTGAGCTCGTCCACGTGCGCGGGAAGGGTTGGCAGCGAACGAACCGCGCCCGCGATGCGGCGCACCGCAATCCCGTGCGCGGCCGACGTCCTGTGCGTCAGCTGCTCGATGACGGCGACGACGCTTCCCGCATCGGACGGCTTGGTGAGGAAGCGATGACCGGCCACCGCCACCCTGATCGCCGCCTCCTGCTCGGTGTGGCCGGACAGGACCATCCTGGCCACCTCGGGATGCCGTTCGCTGACATGGGTGAGCAGCTCCGCACCGTCCATGCCGGGCATCCGCATGTCTGACACGACGACGTCGTACGGCGACTCCGCCAACAGCTCGAGCGCCTGGTCGCCGCTCGTCGCGAACACCATGTCCCATTCGCTGCGCTTGCCGCGCAGTGATCGCCGGAGTCCGTCGAGAATCCGCGGCTCGTCGTCGACGAAGAGAATCCGTGCCTTGGTCATGCCGAACCCGGCGCTCCCGCGAACGGTGACGGCACCGTCCCCGGGTCTCGGGACGCATCCGGCACCCCCACGGAGGTAGCGGCCCCGATGGCACGCGCCCCGACGTTCCATGTCCTCGAATCCCTGTTCACTTCCCCCACATCGGTCCGCGAGGGGTCGAGTTGAGCGACTGCCGATACCCGAACCGCGCGAGTCACTCTCGCAACACCCGGCGCACCGCGGGCGTTCGCAGGGCGACGGTGCGCCGCGCGGTGTCGATCCGACCCGCCATCGATAGATAATTCGTATTATCACCTTGACTCCCGGGAGTCGCAGCGGCAAAACTCGGCCACCGGCGCCGCTACGGCTTGCCCGTGGCCGGCGTCACGATGCGCCTATGCGCGGTCCGCCGACCCGCAAGCCTGGGAGTCCACAATGGTCAATCACCCCGTTCCAGCAGCAGCGCTCAGTCGCCGGGCGCTGCTGTCCGCCGCAGCCAGCGCCGCCGCCCTCGCCGCACTGCCCTCCCGCGCCTCCGCCGAGGTCGTGGCGAACGGCCTGCCCCTCCTCGCGCCGCTGCCGCCGGGTGCACCGGACCGCACCCTGTTCGCCCCGGTCGAACAGCGGTTCGCGAGCTACCTGGCGACCCTGCCGGCGATGGTCAACGACATCGAGGGCACCGACCCCGCCACGTACGGCTTCATGCGCGGCGGCTGGTGGCGTGAGCCGGCGTCCTGGTTCAACGCCCGCGTGCAGGAGCACGTCTTCACCCTGAGCTGGTTCCACGCCAACGATCGCCCCTGGAATCCCTACCGTGGGGACGCCGCGCTGGCCCGCCGGCTCGACGCCGCGCTGCAGCACTACCTGAG
The DNA here is from genome assembly GCF_014647515.1 of Dactylosporangium sucinum. Lineage (GTDB taxonomy): Bacteria > Actinomycetota > Actinomycetes > Mycobacteriales > Micromonosporaceae > Dactylosporangium > Dactylosporangium sucinum. The sequence continues at coordinate 59,459 of NZ_BMPI01000019.1, forward strand.
CCTGCAACACTCCGACGGCGCGTGGCCGGAGTACAGCCGCACCGAGCACTCGCTCGCGGCGACCGGATTCGGCCTGGGCTATCTCGCCAAGACGCTGGAGAACCTGCGCCGCGCGGACGCCCTGCCGCAGCGCCGGGCGGCGATCGAGCAGGCGCTGCGGCGCGGAATGCAGTGGCTGCTCGACCCGGAGAACGGGATCTGGCGCACACCGATCGAGTGGACCAATCAGGTGGCCGCCGGCCTCGCCGGATCCACGGTCGCGCTGCAGCTCACGCCCGACGCGAACCTGCAGGGCCGGCTGCTGGAGCGCATCGAGTACTTCGCCGAACACGGCCAGAGCCCGGCCGGCTTCTTCTACGACCCGCTCGGCTGCGACATCAACTACAACTTCGAGGTGATGCTTCCCGAGATCGCCGAGATCTACCTGCGCACCGGCAGCCGCACCATCCTGTCGATGGCGCGGCGGTTCACCGACTGGTTCAGCTACAACCTGCTGCGCGAGCCGGACGGCTCGGGCTTTCTGACCTACTACGCGGTGTCGGCCCGCACCAGCGTCGCGTACTACGACGACGTCGTGCCGGACCCGGACCGGACCAACCTCGGCTCGATGTTCGTGCCGGCGATCCCGAACCTGGGCGCGTTCTTCACCTCGCGGGAGGACCGCGCCGCGAGCCGCGCCGCCTGGGCGGCCGAGCCGGGACCGGCGCCGAAGCTCGCGAAGCACGACGGCCGGTTCGAGGTTCGCATCCTCCTGTCCTGAGCGGATGGGGCTCGTCCGAGGCGCGGTTACCGGAGGCGCTACGGTGCCAGGACCAGCTTGGCGCGAGCGCCGTGCTGCTCCTGTTCCCAGGCGCTCGCGACGTCGGCCAGCGGCAACCGGATCACGTCGACGGCGATCTCGCCGCGGGCCGCGCGCTCGGTGAGGCTCCGGTATGCGTCGCGCCGTGCCTGCAGCGGGACGCGGAAGACCACGAACCCGAGGATCTCCAGTTCGGCGGAGCGGACCAGCGTCGCGGGAAGGTCGATCGTGGGATCGGCGGAGGCGCCGATCTGGACGAGCCGTGCTCCGCGGCTGGCGGCCTGCATGGCCGCCAGGCCCGGTTCGCCCCACAGCGGGTCGATGATGACGTCGATCCCGTGCTCGCCGGCCGCCTGCCGGAAGGCGGCCGGCAGGTCGGCGCCGGGGGCGAGGACCACGGTGGCGTCCGCGCCGTGCTGCCGTGCCACCTTCAGGCGCTCCGGGTCGCGCGCGGCGGCGATCACGTGGGAGGCGCCCAGCGCCTTGGCGGCTTGGACCGCGACGGATCCCACCGCTCCGGTCGCGCCGAGGACGAGCACCGATTCGCCCGGCTGGAGCCTGGCGCGCCAGCTCAGGGCGAGCCAGGCGGCCAGGCCGGTGTTGCCCAGCGCGGCCGCCGTGGCGTCGTCGACGCCGGCGGCCACGTCGAGCAGGTCCGTCTCGGGTACCAGCGTTCGCTGGGCCCAGGACCCGAACGGCGCCACCGGAGCGTCGAAGTAGACGCGACGGCCGTGGGCCGTCCGGCCGACTCCGTCGGACCCGGCCACGGATGGCACCGGAGGCGGCCCGGTGTAGAACGAGCCGGAGGCCTTGGCCAGGTCCAGCTGGTTCACGCCGGCGGCTGCCACGTCCACCACGACCTGACCCTCGCCGGGTTCGGGCTCGGCGAAGTCCCCGTAACGCGGCGGGACACCCACGTCGTCGAGTACCGCGGCCTTCATGCTCCCACCGTAGTTCGGCCGCGGGCGACCGGCAGGCGGAGCGACGGGTGAGACCGAGGCTGCGGCCGGGGACTGGCCGGCAAACAGCTCATGCGGGTGACTGACAGCGGGACCGCCCCGGGCCGTTCCGCACGGTCCGGGGCGGTCCTGGTCGCGGGAGCGGTCAGGCCTGCGCCGCGAGCGTGAGCGAGCCGAGCAGCGCGGCGTCCTGCGCGAAGTCGGACAGCACCAACTCGGGCGGGTACGGCAGCGCGCGGGAGAGCCGGTCGAGCAGCAGCTCGCGGACCAGGTCGTCGCGGGCGACACCGCCGACGAGCACGATGCGCTGCGGGTCGAGCAGCAGGCAGCACGTGACGACGTGGCGGGCCAGCTCGTCGACCCGGGCGACGAGCGCGTCGCGGACCGGACCGGGCGGGGCCGCGGCCGCGCAGAGCCCGGCCGCGCCGCCGGGCAGAGCGAGCCGATCGGCCAGCTCGTCCAGGGCCCGCCCGGAGAAGTCGGCCTCGAGCAGCGGTTCCGGCGACGCCGGCCAGTCGGGGCCGGTGACGGCGTACGCGATCTCACCGGCCGCGCCGCGGTACCCGGGCACGACGGCACCGTTGACCGTGACGGCCGTGGCGACACCGGTGCCCAGCCCGATCACCAGGCCGGGGTCGGCGTCCCGCAGCGCTCCGCGGTGCAGTTCGGCGAGGGCGGCGGCGTTGAGGTCGTTGGCGACCTGCACGCGGGACACGCCCAGGTGATCGCGGACGGCCTCGGCCAGGCGCAGGCTCTCCCAGCCCGGCACGTTCGGCGCGAGGTCGATGCCGTCCTCGCGGATCACGCCCGGCGAGGCGACCCCGACCGCGTGCAGGGTGCCCCCGGTGTCGGTGACGAGCTTCTGCGCCAGGTCGAGGGCGCGGTCGAGCGCCTGCCGCGCGCCGCGGGCGGCGAGGGTCGGCAGTCGCTCCGAGACGAGCAGGCGTCCGTCGGCGTCGCCGATCCCGATCGCCATCTTCGTGCCGCCGAAGTCGATGCCCAACAACCGCCGGTCGGTGGGGGCCTCGAGGTTCACTGTGCGGCCCTTTCCGCGACCGCGGTAGCGAGCTCCGCGTCGGCGTCACGCAGCCGTTGCCGCAGCTCGCCGACCCCGGCCAGCGTCGCTTCCAGGGACGAGCGGAGCCGGGTCACCTGCGCCCGCACGGCGGCCTCGCCCGGGCCGTCCGGCTGGGCGCGGCGCAGGACCAGTTCGGGGCGCAACGCGGCGGCGAGGAGGTCGCGCACGGCGGCGTCATCGAGCGAGTCGACGCCGGCAATGGTGCGGGCCGCCTCCCGTACGTCGGCGTCGGTCCAGGTCGCGGGCGGCCCGGAACGGACGAGGTGGCCGACGACCGAGTGGGCGGCCCGGAACGGCAGGCCGTGACGGGTCAGCGCGTCGGCCGCGGCGGTCGTGGTCGCGCCGGTCGCGACGATCGCCTCACCGCTCGGCGTCCGCAGCGGCTCCAGCCGCTCGAACAGGCCGCCGAGCAGGGCGAAGAACCGGTACGCGCGGTCGTTGCTCTCCCACAGCCGCACCTGCACGTCGGTGGTGGCGTTGTTGGAGTCCTCCCACCACGCCGCACCGACGTTGTTGTACACGGACGCGGCGTCGGCCGCCGTCGCACCCGCCATCGAGACCAGGTGCTCCAGCACGACCGGGTTGCGCTTCTGCGGCATGATGCTGCTGCCCTGCGTGAACTCCTCGGGGGTGCGCACCCATTCCCAGGTCAGCCAGTCCATGAGGGTGCGGGCCACGCGCGCCCCGGTCGCGAGCGCCTGCGCGTTGAGCGCGGCCGTCCGCATGAGGTGGTCGGCACCGACGACCGCCTCGTACGAGTTGACCACCACCTCGTCGAAGCCGAGCAGGGCGGCCACGCGGTGGGAGTCGATCGCCAGGTCCGTGCCCGCGAAGGCGCACGAGCCGAGCGGCGACCGGTTCATCTCGGCGAGCAGGCCGGCGTAGGCGGCGGCCTGGCCCGCCAGCGCCTCGGCGTACCCGGCGAGCACGTGCCCGATGCTCGTCGGCTGGGCGGGGCGGCGGTGGGTGTAGCCGACCACGACGACGTCGGCGTACCGGTCGGCGCGGTCCAGCAGCACCGCGCCCGCGTCGCCGAGCGCGGCGAGCACGCCGAGCAGCTGGTCGCGCAGCACCATCCGGAACACGCCCGCGTCCAGGTCGTTGCGGCTGCGGGCGAGCTGAACGCTGAGCTGCCCGGTCGGGATGCCGCATGCCTCGGCGAGCCGCTTCTCCAGCGTGTAGTACACGTCCTCGACCGAGCCGTCGTAGTCGAACGTCTCGGGCCGGTCCTTCCGGAGCGTGACCAGCCCGCGCAGCATCTGCGCCGCCGCCTCGGCGGGCACGAGCTTCTGTTCGGCCAGCATCACCACGTGCGCCTCGCTGGCCTTGACCATCGGCCCGTAGAGGTGAGCGGCATGGTGTTCGAACACGACGCGGAGGTGGTGCTGCTGGTAGGTGGTCAACGTCGGGTGCGTCATGCGTTCCCCTCGTGTGGTTGTGGTGCCGGATCCGCGCCGGGCGGGCCGGGCAGCGGCGCTGCGACCCAGGCCCGCGCGACTTCACCGAGCCGGGCGGCGGCCAGCTCGCGCACCCGCCGGCCGACCGTCTCGGTGGCCAGTGAGACGTGGCCGGACCAGCCCTGCCACGGCTCGGGTCGCGACTCGACCAGGACATACGGATAGGTTGTCGGCAGCTTCGGCCGGGGCGGCAGGTCGGGTGCGACGCCCAGGTGCACCGCCTCCGCGTCGAAACCGAGCACCGCCGACGTCTCGTAGGCGCCGCCGTGGCCGCGGGAGGGCAGCTCGCCGAACAGCTCGGTCGTCTCGCGGGCATCGACGAGCTGGAACCAGTTGACCAGCATCAGGCTCGCCCGCTGCCGGCCGGACACCCACTCCATCGCCGCCCTCACCGTGGACATGTTGGCGTCGTGCCCGTTGACCACGAGCACCCGCGGGAAGCCCGCGGCGACGATGCCGTCGAGCACGTCGCACAGGTATCCGACGGCGACCTCGGGCCGCACGGCGACGGTTCCTGGCCACGGCCGCGTCTGTCCCGGGCACGCCGCGTACGGGACGGCCGGGAACGACACGGCCCGCAGCCCGGCGCCCTCCACCTCGCGCGCGAACCCCTCGGCCAGGATCAGGTCGGTGCCGAACGGCAGGTGCGGGCCGTGCCACTCGACCGCGCCGACGGGCAGGACCGCGAAGTCGGCCGCCGCGGCGACGCGCGCCAGTTCGTGCCCGGGCAGCCGGCTCACCGGGAGCAGCCCGCCGTCCGCCTGCCAGGCCTCGATCAGGTCGTCCATTGCTCCGCCTGTCGTGACGCGCCCCGGCCGCCGTTCTCCAGCCGCCCCGAGAACCACATCACCACGAAGATCAGCAGGACCTGCAGCATGCCGTACGCGGCGGCCGTGCCGATCTCGAAGGAGTACATCCGGTTGTTGATGGCCACCGAGATCGGGACGGTCGAGGAGGTGTAGATGAGCACCGAGGCGACGAACTCGCCCACGCCGTGCACGAACGCCAGCAGCGCGCCGACGATGACGCCCGGCAGCATGAGCCGCACCGTGACGCTGAGGAAGGCCCGCCACCACGACGCGCCGAGGTTGCGCGCGGCCTCCTCCAGCGACGGGTCGATCAGCGCCAAGGACGCGGAGCTGGCCCGGAACACCAGCGGCAGGAACCGCACGAAGTACGCCAGCGGCAGGATCCAGAACGTGCCGATCAGCGCCTGCCCGAGGCTGAACGCGTTGCCGGTGCTGAAGGCCGAGATCAGGTTGATCGCCACGACGGTGCCGGGCAGCGCCCATGCGATCATGACGCCAACGTCGAGCAGGCTCCGGCCGACGAACCGCAGCCGGCGCACCGCGTAGGCGATCAGGACGCCGATCGCGACGCACCCGGCGGTGGCGAGCAGGCTCATCTGCAGCGAGTTCAGGATCGGCTGGAACGCTCTGGGCTCGGACACGATCGTGACGAAGTTCTCGATGGTGTAGGCGGACGGGATGATCTCCGTCGTCCAGGACCCGTCCTCGGAGAACGCCACCAGCGCGATCGTCGCGACCGGGGCCAGCAGCACGATCGTCGCCAGCACCGAGGCCACCGGCGCGAGCCAGCGCCCGATCGGGTTGGCGATCTCCCGGCGGCGCGCGGAGATGCCCTTGGACTGCGACAGGTAGCTGCGCCGCCCCTCGTACCAGCGCATCAGCAGCAGGAAGGCGATCGACACCAGGCCGAGCGCCGAGGCGTACGTCGACGCCATCGGCAGGTCGCCGTTGGTGCGGCTGATGTAGATCTGCATCGTCATGGTCTGGTCGACGCCGAACAGCAGCGGCGCCGTGTAGGACGCCAGCGACGTCATGAAGACCAGCAGCGACGCGGACACCAGCGCGGGGGTCAGCATCGGCAGCAGCACCGTGCGCCACACCCGGACGCGTCCGGCGCCGAGGTTGTACGCGGCCTCCTCGACCGACGGGTCCAGCCCGGCCAGGGCGGCGGATGCCGCCAGGTAGAAGAAGGGGTACATGGTGAACGTGTGCACGACGAGCACCCCGGCGATGCCGTCGAACGGGAGCACCGGCTTGTCGGTGCCGAACAGGTGCTGCAGGCCCCGCGGCAGGATGCCGATCTCGCTGTACAGCAGCTGGAACGAGATCGCACCGATCAGCGGTGGCAGCGCGGCGGGCACCAGGATGAACGCCTCGATGAGGCGGCGGCCGGCGAACGAGAACCGCTTGAGCAGGAACGCCATCGCGACGCCGACGATGCCGCACAGCAGCACGCTGGCCGCCGAGATGATCAGCGACGTGAACAGCGAGGTCCGCGCGACGCCGGACGAGGTGAAGAACTGCGTGTAGTTGCTGACGCCGTCCTCGCTGACGCTCTCCACGAACGTGGCGAGCATCGGCTGCACGACGTAGCCCCAGAGGATCAGGGCGAGGGGTGCCACCAACAGGTACGGGAACCAGGCCGAGCTGGCGCCACCGGCCAGCCGCCGGGCCAGCACCGCCCGGCGGGACGGCACCGTGGACGATGCCGTGGTCACGGCCGGACCACCCACAGCCGGTCGGCGGACAGCCGCAGGCCGACCCGGTCGCCGACGTCGACGCGGTCGGGCACGTCGACGGCCGCGACGGTCACCTCGCCGCCATCCTCGGTGCCGATGTCGACCGTCAGGTGCGTGGCCATGCCGGTGAACTCGAGTGCGGTCACGCGTCCGCGGATCACGTCGGGGTCGTCAGGTCCGGCCAGCGCGATGTGCTCGGGCCGGGCGGAGACCAGTGCGGTGTCGCCGGCGCGCAGCCCGTGCCCGTCCGGTGCGCCGGCCGCGACGTGACCGCCGCCGGGCAGCGCCACCTCGACCCGCGTGGCGTCGGCGGTGGTGACCGGCAGCGACAGCACGTTGCTGCGGCCGATGAAGCGCGCGACGAACGCGTTGGCCGGCTGGTGGTACACCTCGCGCGGCGTGCCGATCTGCTGCACCCGGCCGGCCTGCATCACGGCGATGCGGTCCGACATGGCCATCGCCTCGGCCTGGTCGTGGGTCACGTAGATGGACGTGGTGCCGGCCTCGCGCTGGATGCGCCGGATCTCGGTGCGGGTCTCCTCCCGCAGCTTCGCGTCCAGGTTGGACAGCGGCTCGTCGAGCAGGAGCATGCGCGGGCGGATCACCAGCGCGCGGGCCAGCGCGACGCGCTGCTGCTGGCCGCCGGAGAGCTCGTCGATGCGTCGCGCACCGTAGCCGTCGAGGTGCACCTGGGCCAGCGCCTCCGCCACCCGCCGGCTCGTGTCGGCGCGGGACACCTTGCGCACCTTGAGCCCGTAGGCGACGTTCTGCGCCACGGTCATGTGCGGGAAGAGCGCGTAGTTCTGGAACACCATGCCGGTGTCGCGCTTGTTGGGAGCGAGCCGGGTGACGTCCTGCCCGCCGAAGCGGATGTGCCCCACGGTGGGGAAGTAGAACCCGGCCACCATGCGGAGCGTGGTCGTCTTGCCGCACCCGCTCGGCCCGAGGAGCGTGAAGAACTCCCCCGCGCCGATGGTGAGGGTCACGTCGTCGACCGCGGCGGCCTCAGCCGATCTGGCGAAGCGTTTGCTCACCGACTCCAACTCGACGTCGATCATCTTTCCCTCTCTGCACTGCCATCGGTGCCTGGACGGTCAGCCGGCACGGAGCATCCGGTGGGCCGGGCCGTCGCGGTGCGACGGCCCGGCCCCGTGGGTGGTCAGCCCTTGTTCTTGATCTCGGCGTTCCAGTGGGTGATCCACTGGGTCTCGTTCTTGGCGATGACGTCCCAGTCGACGTCCATCGGCTTGAGGTTGAGGTCGGCCAGCCACTTCGGCTGCTCGGAGATGGGCACGGCCGGGATCTGGAAGAAGTCCTTGGCCAGGTTGGCCCGCAGCCCGCTGTCGAACAGGAACTCGATGAACGCCTTGGCGCCCTCGGTGTTGCCGCCCTTGATCGCGGCCACGCCGTCGACGAGCACCGGCGCGCCGGAGGCCGGCATCACGTACCCGAACGGCATCTTCGACTGCTCGGACTGCAGCAGGATGTCCTGCAGGTTCCAGGCGCTGAGCACGCCCTGCTCGCGGGACATCTTGACGTACAGGTCGGTCGGGTTGGCGGCGTAGTCGACGGTGTTGGCGTCGAGCTTGCGCAGCCAGTCGTAGCCGGGCTGCGGGTTGCTGCCGTCCTTCGACAGGCGCTGGATCATCGAGGAGTAGATGGACCGCATGGTGCCCGACGCGGCCACGTCCCGAATGATGATCTTGTCTTTCCACTTCGGGTCGATGAGGTCGTCCCAGTCCTTCGGCGCCTGGTCGGCCGGGATCGCCTTGTTGTTGTACATGATGACCTCGGGCAGCAGGATCTCGCCGAACCAGCGGCCCTGCGCGTCCTTGTACCGCGCGTCCATCTGCGCCGCGAAGGACGGCTGCCACGCCTCGAGGAGGCCCTCGGTGGCACCGGCCGACAGGCCCTGCTGCGTGCCGCCCCACCAGACCGAGCCCTGCGGGTTGGCCTTCTCGGCGCGGGTCCGCTCGAGCACCTCCTGGGCGCCCATGTTGAGCACCTCGACCTTGCCCTTGTACTCGGGGTGCTTGGCGATGAACTGGTCGACGACGAAGTCGGTGACCTTCTTGTCCCGGGCGCTGTAGACGACGATCTTCTCGGCCGGCTTCGCCGTGGAGCCCGGCGAAGCGGCATCGTCGTCCCCGCTACCGCATCCGGTCAGGCCGGCCACTAACGTGCCGACCGCGAGGGTGAGGGCAACGCGACGTCTCATGACTTCCTCCGCTTGCGAAAGGGGGTGTTATCGGTGGGTGTTGGTCGGGGATGGGCCGGGTAGGCGCACCGCGGCCGACAATGCGTAACTGATCGCGCCGTGCAGCACCGCCTGGTCACCGAGCACGGCCCGGCGCACCTCGGTGGGGGCGGGAACCCTGGCGGTGACCAGGTCCTGGATGTGCGCCAGCGCCGCGTCGTCGAGCTGGGCCGCCGCGCCGCTGAGCAGCACCCGGCCCGGGTCGATGACGCAGGCGCAGGAGATGACGAGCCGGGCCCACGCGTCCAGCACCTCGTCGAGGTAGGCGCGCGCCGCGGCGGAGGTGGCCGCGAGCTCGATCAGCTCGCTGACCGGCGCCTCGGGGCGCCGGCCGGGATGGAGTGCGACGACCCGCTCCGCGATCGCGTTGGCCGACCAACGCGCCTCGAAGGGGCCGACCCCGCTGTAGGCGCGGTCCGCTTCCGGATCGAGCGGGAGGAAACCTATCTCCCCCGCCGCGCCGCTCGCCCCGCGCCGCACCTGACCGTCGAGGATGAGGCCGGCGCCGATGCCGTCGGCGACGTGCAGCAGCAACAGATCGTCGACGTCCTTCCCGGCGCCGGCCATCCGCTCCCCCGCCGCCATCAGGTTGACGTCGTTGTCGACGACCACCGGCACGCCGAGCTCCTGCTGCACCGACTGGCCGATCGGCCGCGCCTCGACGAGGCCGACCGAAGGCGCCAGCCGGACCGCGCCGTCGGTCGACACCCCGGGCACGGCGATCGCGACCCCGCACAGCGACGGCCGGTTCTCGGCCACCAGCTCCGCCACGAACTGGCAGACCGTCTCGACGACATCGCGGCCGAGGCGGGACGTGCGGTGGGCGATCACCGTGCCGTTGCTGTCCGCGATCTCGCAGGTGATGCGCGGTGGCTCGAGCGATACCGCGGCCACCAGCTCGGCGCGCGGGTTGAACTCCAGCATCGCCCGCGGCCGCCCGGTCGTGTTGGCGCCCGGACCGCGCTCGATCAGGTATCCCTCGGCGATCAGGTCGCGCACGAGGGCCGTGAGGGTCGCCGCAGGTAGTCCGGTGAGCTCGGCCAGATCGACCCGGGACAGCACGCGTGCCTCCCGGGCAGCCGAGATCACCGACTGGCGCTTGATCTCACGCGACCGCTCCCGGCTGACCGGGCTGGTCGGTGCTCTTTCCACGGCGATCACCCTTTCTTACTAGTGCGAAGAAAATCTGGGGTCAAGTCACGGAACGATCTCGAAGGGTCGCCGTGGCTCCGCAAGCCCTGGCGAGCCTGCCAGGGCCAGAAGGCTGAGCACCGGCATAAAGGGACAGTAATGTGGACAGATCACGAAAACAAATATGGACATACATGGTCGCATCGGCGCCGCGGACGGACGCTCTGAGGATCGATTCTTTCTAGAGCGAAGAAAATGCCCGCGTGAGGTGTTGACAGCCCTTTCAGGCGGTCCCTAGCGTTACGCCACAACGCCCCACCAGTGCTGACGGGTTCGCCGGGCGTTGTTACACCCTGTGATCATCCACTGTGGACGATCACCGTACGTGCGGGCCGCCGCCGCGGTCACGCACTAATTTTTCAGTCCGAATTAACCCCGGCAAGTCGCCAGCGGTCCCAGGAGTACGCCCGTATCCACCACACGAAGAGGTATGCCCCTATGAGATGGCGCGCCAAAGCCGTGACCGCCACGTGCGGTCTGTTACTGCTGGGCCTGGCAAGCCCGGTACAAGCCAAGCCGACCGCACCGATCGACCTGGACATCATGTTCATCGGTGCGCACCCGGACGACGAGGCCGGGCAGCTCGGCATGTTCGGCTACTGGAACGAGTACCACAACATCAACGCCGGGGTCATCACGATGACCCGGGGCGAGGGCGGCGGCAACGCGGTCGGCCTCGAGGAGGGGCCCGCGCTCGGCATCCTGCGTGAGGCCGAGGAGCGCCGGGCCGTGGGCCGGGCCGGCGTCATGAACGTCTACAACCTCGACGCGCTCGACTTCTACTACACCGCGAGCGCACCGCTGTCGGAGCAGATCTGGGGCTACGAGCGCGCGCTGTCGCGCATCGTGCGGACCATCCGGACCACCAAGCCGGAGGTCATCGTCACGATGAACCCGTCGGCGACCCAGGGCAACCACGGCAACCACCAGGAAGCGGCGATGCTCGCCGTCGAGGCGTTCTACGCGGCGGCGGACCCCAACGCCTTCCCCGAGCAGATCACGAAGGAAGGGCTCCAGCCGTTCCGGCCCGCCCGCCTCTTCCAGGGCGGCGGCAGCGGCACCAGCTCGAACGGCCAGGCCTGCGAGACCACCTTCACGCCGGCCCAGTCGACCAACGTCATCTTCGGCACCTGGCAGGGCTACGAGTCGGCCCGTAACGGCGGCACCCGGTGGAACCAGGTCGCCGTACTGGCCCGGCGCGAGTACGCCTCCCAGGGCTGGGCCGACACGGCCGACGCGCAGACCAACCCGGCGAGCATCGGCTGCAACCGGATCACGATGATCGACAGCCGGACACCGTACCCGAACCCGAACGTCGGCGGCACCGCCGCGCTGCAGGGCACCAGCATCCGTGCCCAGGGCGGGCTGCCGCTCGGCACCGAGCTGCACGTCCGCTCCGAGCAGTGGGAGGTGCTGGCCGGCCAGCCCTTCGAGGTCAAGACCCACGTGCGGGCCACCCAGGCGATCCCGGGCGCGAAGGTCGCCCTGGAGGCCCCGGCGGGCTGGACCGTCACGGGCAAGGGCGACATCGGCACCGTCACGCCGAACAACAAGGAGTCCGTCGCCACGTTCACCGTCACCCCGCCGGCCAACCTGGTCGCCGGTGAGCGGTTCCTGCTCAAGGCGACCATGACGAGCAAGAAGGACGGCACCGGCAGCAACACCACGCTGGTGCAGGCCACCGCCCCGGTCCGCGGCACGCTCGAGCCGCTGCCGGAGGTGGGTGACTTCCGCGAGTGGACGCAGCGCAACAAGGTCCAGTCGCTCGACGCGCTGATCGAGTCGATGCTGAGCATCCCGAGCGGCGGCACCCGGCCGATCCGGGTCGACCTCACCAACCACAGCAAGCAGGTGCAGTCCGGCACGGTCAAGCTCAACGTGCCCGCCGGCTTCGCCGTGGCCGAGGCGCAGCAGAGCTACAGCGCCCTGCAGCCGGGCGCGCGCGGCTCGGTCACGTTCACGGTGACCAACACCGACGCGTCGCTGCCGACCGCCAACCGGGCGCCCAACGACGGGCGCTACGCGGTGCAGATCGAGACCAGCTTCGCCGGCGGCAGCGCGGTCGAGCCCGGTGTCCTCAACATCGTGCCGGTCACGTCCATCCCCAAGGCGGCGACGGCTCCGGTCGTCGACGGCACGGCGAGCCCGGGTGAGTACGGCGGCCAGGTCATCGACATCTCCACCCGGTGGGAGGGCAGCGCGGCCACGGCGGCGGACATCTCCGGCAAGGCCCGGCTGACCTACACCGACGACGCGATCTACGCGCTGTTCGAGATCACCGACGACGTGCTCGGCACGGTGCTGCCGCCGAACGACTGCAAGCGCCCCCGGCGTAACGACAACATCGAGTTCGGCATCGACCCGCGCGGCGGCTCGCCGAACACCTCCACGGTGTTCAACGTGGCGCTGTTCCCGATCACGAAGGACCCGGCCAACGGCAACCCGCCGTGCTACGCCCGGGAGCGGGACAACCACCAGGGCCCGGGCCCGGAGACCGCGCCCGGCATGCAGGTCGCGTCCGTCGTCACCAGCAACCCCTACACCGGCTACCGGATCGAGGTGAAGGTGCCGTTCAGCGTCCTGCCCGACAACGTGGACGCGTCGAAGATGGGCATGAACATCCTCGTGAACGACTCCGACACGCAGGACCTGGCGGCGCAGACCCGCGTCGGCTGGTCCACCTGGAGCGGTGTCCGGGCCGACCCGTGGCGCTGGGGCGTCGCCAAGCTCGAGGGCTACCAGACCCAGCCGTCGTCGCCCAAGGCGCCGATCATCCCGGACACGGCTGCGATGAGCGTGAACTCGCCGCAGACGATCCTGCAGTCGAGCTCGGACAAGGTCGCCCCCGGCGGCTGGACGGCGCTGTCTGACGGCACGATCCAGATCAAGGACGTGACCAAGAAGCAGACCGGCGTCGAGGTCGAGCTCAAGACCCGCCAGGCGGGCACCGCCCGGGTGTTCGTCTGGGACGGCAACGCGATCCTGGCGCAGGCCACGGTCGAGTTCGGTCGCAGCGGTTCGCAGGACGTGTGGCTGCCGACGGCCGGCGCACTGCCGGCCGGCACCACGCTGCTGGTCTCGTACCAGTCCGGCGACGCCACCACGGGCACCGCCCAGCGGCTGAGCTGACGACACCGCGGAGGGAGGGGCCGGCACACGCCGGCCCCTCCCTTCGTCGAACCTCAGATCAGGCCCTGGGCGAGCATCGCCTCGGCAACCAGCCGGAAACCGTCGATGTTGGCGCCGGCGACGTAGTTGCCGGGCATGCCGTACTCCTCCGCGGTGGCATGGCAACGGGCATGGATGTCACGCATAATGCCTCGTAGCCGCTGCTCGGAGTAGTCGAACGTCCACGAGTCGCGGCTGGCGTTCTGCTGCATCTCCAGCGCGCTGGCTGCGACCCCGCCCGCATTGGCGGCCTTTCCCGGCGCGAAGCGCACACCGGCCTCGGCGAACAGGCGCACCGCCGCGGGCGTCGTCGGCATGTTGGCTCCCTCCACCACGACGGTGCATCCCCCGGCGATCAGCGCGACCGCGTCCTCGGCGTCGATCTCGTTCTGCGTGGCGCACGGGATGGCGACCGCGCACGGCACCTCCCGCCACACCCTTCCTCCAGGCGTGAAGGTCGCATGCGGGCGATGGCGGACGTACTCGGCGATGCGTTCCCGCCGCACCTCCTTGACCTCTTTGAGGACCGCCACGTCGATGCCCCGGTCATCGCGCACGTATCCGGAGGAGTCGGAGCATGCGACCGCGACGCCGCCGAGCTCGTGGACCTTCTCGATCGCGTAGATCGCCACGTTGCCGGAGCCGGACACCACCACCTGCTTGCCGTCGATGCTGTCCCCGGCGGCGCGCAGCATCTCCTCGGCGAAGAACACCGCGCCGTAGCCGGTCGCCTCGCGTCGCACCTGGGCACCGCCGTAGACGAGACCCTTGCCGGTGAGCACCCCGGACTCGTACCGGTTCGTGATGCGCTTGTACTGCCCGAACAGGTAGCCGATCTCCCGGCCGCCGACGCCGATGTCACCAGCCGGCACGTCGGTGTACTCGCCGATGTGGCGGTACAGCTCGGTCATGAACGACTGGCAGAACCGCATCACCTCCCGATCGGAGCGGCCCTTCGGGTCGAAGTCCGACCCGCCCTTGCCACCCCCGATCGGCATGCCGGTCAGGGCGTTCTTGAACAGCTGCTCAAACCCGAGGAACTTCACGATCCCGAGGTAGACGGACGGGTGGAACCGCAGGCCTCCCTTGTACGGGCCCAACGCGGAGTTGAACTCCACCCGGAAACCGCGGTTGATGTGGACCTCGCCCCGGTCGTCCTCCCACGGCACCCGGAAGATGATCTGCCGCTCCGGCTCGCAGATCCGCTCGATGATCTTCGCCTGGGCGTATTCAGGGTGTTTGTCCAGAGCGGGAGCAACGCTGTCGAGCACCTCCCGGACCGCCTGGTGGAACTCGTTCTCACCCGGGTTGCGGCGCATCACCGTGGTGAAGATCGAGTCAAGTTTCTCCCGTGTGGACATGGCCATCCTTCCGGCGTGGTCATCCGGGCATCGCCATGCCGAGTACCGAGACATCCACACCGTTGTGGAGCGTGATCAGGCTGTGTGAGGCGGCGCCAGCTGTTCGTGGGGTCGAGTGACGTTGCGGGCGTCACGTCGTCCGTATCATGATCGCATCGCGGCGGCGACGGCGCGACTTCCCGCGGCGTGGTGATGGCGACTCCGACGGCATCGGACGCCCGGTCGACGGCGCCTCGGCCCGGTGGTGGCGCGCGATCCGCCACCTGGCAAGCGCCGGACAGCACGGCCGCGACGGTCCGCGCATGAGTGACGCTCGGCGTTCCGCCAGAACGCGATCCGGACGAAGCGCGCCTCATGCGGGTGAACGCGTAGGCCTCCGGGCGCTCGCGTCGCGCCGGTGCCGCGTACCGCAGCCGGCCGGCGCGACGCCCGGCGCCCCTTGACGCGCCGTCCGGGCGGGCGGCAAGATCGCAGACGGAAATGGAAAGAACGTTTCAGCTAGTGAAACGAGGTCTGCCCATGGTCATGTTCGACATGCCGCTGAGCGAGCTGCGCGAGTACCGGCCCGACCGCGTCGAACCATCGGACTTCGACGAGTTCTGGGCGCGGACGCTCGCCGAGGCGCGGCGGCACGACATCGCCGCCGAGTTCGTCGCCGCCGACTCGGGGCTGCGGACCGTCGACGTGTTCGACGTGCGCTTCGCCGGGTGGAACGGGGAGCGGGTCGCGGCGTGGCTGCTCATGCCCCGCCGCGTCGACGGGCCCGTCCCAGCCGTCGTCGAGTACGTCGGCTACGGCAGCGGGCGCAGCCTCGCCCACCAGCGGCTGTTCATGAGCGCGGCCGGCTTCGCCCACCTCGTCATGGACAGCCGCGGGCAGGGCTCGGCGTGGCGGCCCGGCGTCACGCCCGACCCCGAGCCGGCGCCGCAGACCGGGCAGTACCCCGGCTTCATGACCCGTGGCATCGACGACCCCGAGCGGTACTACTACCGGCGCATCATGACCGACGCCGCCCGTGCCGTCGAGGCCGTCCGGGCCCACCCCGGCGTCGACGCGCAGCGGGTCGCCGTCTACGGGCGCAGCCAGGGCGGCGGGCTCGCGCTGGCCGCCGGCGCACTCGTCCCCGACGTCGCCGCCATCGTCGCCGACGTGCCGTTCCTGTGCCACTACCGGCGGGCCACCGAGATCACCGACAAGACGCCGTACGCGGAGATCGCCCAGTACCTCAAGGCCCGCCGCACCGACGTCGAGCGGGTCTTCCGGACGCTGAGCTACTTCGACGGCGTCAACTTCGCCGCGCGGGCCACGGCGCCCGGCCAGTTCGGGGTCGGGCTCATGGACGACGTCTGCCCGCCCTCGACGGTGTTCGCCGCGTACAACCACTACGCGGGGCCGAAGGACATCTGCGTGTGGCCGTACAACGGGCACGAGGGCGGCGAGGTCTTTCAGGAGTCCGACACGCTGAGGTTCCTCAACGAGACGCTCGCGCCGCGCTGAGCGGACCGCTCGGCGCCGTGCAGCATCCGCGTCGTCAGCAGGCCGTCCGAACCGGTCACCGCCGGCGGACGGCCCTGCGCGACCGCCTCGAGCAGGTCGCCGAGCTGCGCGGCGTACGCGCCGAGCCGCACCGGGTCGCGCGGGTTCGTCGCGTCGAAGTCCGGCTGGCGGGTCACCGTGGTCCATGCGCCGTCGCGGGCCAGGCGCAGCGTGCCGTACGCGTCGAACTCGATCATCCCCGTCGCGCCGACGACGAGGAACTGCAGTCCGCCGCCCAGGCCCGGGGCCGGGATGTCGTAGCTCATCCACACCTGGGCCATCGCGCCGCCGGTCAGCCCGTAGGTCACCATCGCGCTGCGCATCGGCGGCGGCTCGGCCGAGAACTCCCCGAACAACGCGAACACCACCTCCGCCTCGGCGCCGCTGAGCCAGCGCAGCAGGTCACAGGCGTGCGCGCCCCAGGAGGCGTAGGCGGTCTGCTGCGCCGGGTCGAGCTTCCACGCATCGCGGGTCTTCGCGGTATCCCAGAAGCCGACCTCGGGGCCGATCGCCCGCAGCATCGTCACGCGCCCGATCGCGCCCTCCTCGATCAGCCGCCGGGCGGTGGCGGGCACGTGCCGGAACCGCTGCTGCGACACGACCGCCAGCCGCACGCCGGCCTCCTCGCAGGCCGCCACCATCTCGGCGCACTCCCCCGGGTCCTGCGCCATCGGTTTCTCGACCAGCACGTGCTTGCCCGCGCGGGCGGCGGTGACGACCTGGTCGCGGTGCGCGGCCGGCGGGCTGGCCACGACCACGACGTCGACCGCGGGATCCTCCAGCAGCTGCGGTACCCCGGGAAACAGCCGGCACCCGAACTCCGCCGCCACCTCCGGCGCCCGCGTCCCGCCCGCGACCCCGGCCAGCCGGGCGCCCGGCAGGCAGGTCGCGGCCACCGCCGACCAGGTGCGCCCCATGAACCCGGACCCGACGACCCCCACCCCGATACTCATCGCACCAGCTCCTTCGTGACGCCGGCGACGCCGGCCGCGCCGCACATGGCCATTGCGGTCTCCAGTTCGTCGCGCAGCATCAGCAGTACCGCGCTGACCCCCGCCGCACCGTCCACGGCCAGTCCCCACAGGACGGGCCGGCCGATCAGCACCGCCCGCGCGCCCAGCGCCAGCGCCTTGAGCACGTCCGTGCCGCGGCGGAACCCGCCGTCGACGTAGACCTCGGCGCGGTCCCCGACGGCGGCGACCACCTCCGGCAGCGCCTCGATCGGCGGCACGGCGGTGTCCAGCTGCCGGCCGCCGTGGTCGGAGACGATGACGGCGGCGGCACCGGAGGCGACCGCCAGGGCCGCGTCCGCGCCGGCGAGGACGCCCTTGGCCACCACCGGCAGCGACGTGCGCTCCGCCAGCCAGGACACGTAGGGCCAGGTCGCGGAGCGGTCCAGCAGACCGTCGAAGCGTTTGCGTATCGCGGCGCCGGTGACGTCCCACTCGGCGCGCGGGACGGCGGCGGCCGGGAAGTTCGGCGACGGCGGGGTCGACCAGCGGTTGCGGATGTTGCGCTCCCGCTTCGCCATCACCTTGTGATCGACGGTGAGGCAGATGGCGCTGTACCCCGAGCGCTCCGCCCGCCGCAGCAGCTCCACGGCGAGGTCGCGGTCGCGCAGCAGGGGCAGGTGCATCCAGCGCGGCCCCGCGGCTGCGGCGGCGATGTCCTCGAGGGGGTACGTCGAGCCGGAGCTGACCACCATGACGGTGCCGGTATCCGCGGCGCCGCGGGCGGTGGCCAGCTCCCCGGCGGGGTGCGCGATGCCGTGGTCGCCGGAGGGCGCGACGAGGATCGGGGCCGGCACCGGGTGGCCGAGCACCGTCGTGGACAGGTCGCAGGTCGTGATGTCGGTCATGACGCGCGGGCGGAGCCGGATCGCGTCGAGCGCCCGGCGCGGCAGGCCCAGGCTCACCTCGGCGTCGGCGCCGCCGGCGATGTAGTCGTAGGCGGCCGGGTCGAGCAACTCCCGGGCGCGGGTCTCGTAGTCATCGAGGTTGACCAGGTGGTTGACCGTGTCCGTCATCGGGTGCCTCCTGCGGCACGGCGACCGGCTGCCCGGTCGCGATCGACTGGTGGGCGGCGGCGATCGCCGCGTCGTGCGGGGTGTGGCCCCGGGAGCCGCCGGTGGGCGCGGCCTCGACGGGCAGCAGGCGCACGCCGTCCGGGCCGTGGCGGCGGACGACCGGGGCGGCGAGGTCGATCTCGGTGTGGGCGTGGGAACCGATCAGGCGGGCCGTGATCGAGGTCAGGCCCGGCGCGTCGGCCACCACGAGGGAGGCGACGACGCCGTGGGTCATCAGCAGCGAGGCGACGAGGGCGGTGGGGGTGCCCTCGGCGTACACCTCGATCGGCTCGCAGCCGGTGAGGGCGCGGGCCAGGTCGACGGCGTCGCCGAGGGTGCCGTTCAGGCACTCGATGTTCACGCTGCGCGGGAGGCCCAGGTGGCCCGCGTCGACCCACGCGCGGGCGCGGCGGACGGGCGGGGCGAGGGCGGGCGTCACGTCGGCGTGGTCAGGCATCCAGGGTCACCTCCATCGGGGCGCCGGCCTCCAGGGAGCGCTGGGCGGCCAGGGCGGTGGCGAGCGCGGCCCGGGACTGCTCGAGGGTGATGAGCGGCACGGCCCGGCCGGCGAAGACGTCCGCGGTGTGGACGGCCTGGTGGTAGAGGGCGTCGGCGATCGAGGCGGGCGGGACGGTGACGGGCGTGCCGCCGAGGGTGGCGTCGGCGGCGGTGTGGTGGGCGAGCGTGCCGGTCTCGCCGGCGAGCGTCATGCGGCGCAGCATGTCGCCGGGGCGGCGCAGGCCGTACGACAGCTCGGCGAGGGCCACGGCGCCGCCGGCGAAGCGGACCGTGACGTGGAAGCTGTCCGGCGTCGGCATGCCGGGCGCATGGGTGCACCAGCCGCGGGTGAAGACCCGCTCCGGCCGGTCGCCGAGCAGGGCGATGGCGAGGTCGAGCGGGTGCATGCCGTTGTGGACGAGGTGCCCGCCGGACGCGGCCGGGTCGAGCTGCCAGCTGTTCCAGCCGCCGGGCCAGACGTGGCCGACGTACCAGGCCAGGTGCAGCAGGCGCGGGGTGCCGACCTCGCCGGCGGCGGCCGCGGCGGCCAGGGTGCGCACGGCGGGCTGGAACCGGGTCGTCTGCCCGACCATCACCCGCACGCCGGCCGTGCGGGCCGCGGCGACGACGTCGTCGAAGTCGGCGAGGCGGCGCGCCGGGGGCTTCTCGATGACGACGTGCTTGCCGGCGGCGATGGCGGCCAGGGTCCGGGCCGGGTGGTCGCCGGTGCGGCCGCAGACGATGACGCCGGTGACCGCCGGGTCGGCGAGCGCGTCGCCGAGGTCGGTGCCGGCCCGGCAGCCGGGTGTGAGGGCGGCGATCCGCCGGGCCCGGGCGAGGTCGGTGCCGACGACGTGGGTGACCTCGACGCCGCCGACCCGGGCCAGGGCGGCCACGTGGTCGGCGGCGATCGCGCCGGAGCCGAGGACGGCGACCCCGATCATCCGGCCACCGCCCGGGCGTAGACGGCGTCGGACGGCCGGCCGAGCACCGGCGGGCGGGCCGGGGCGACGCCGACGACCGGCGTGCCCGCGGCGACGACCGCGGAGCGCTGCAGCGTGGCGACGTGCCCGGCCTCGGGTGCGGCGACGACGGCGAGCTCGCGGCCGCGCGGGTCGAGCACGCTGCCGACCCGCTGGCCGCGCTCGACGCGGTCGAGGAGCGCGACCTCGGGCAGGAACAGGCCCGCGGCCGGGGTCACGGTGAAGCTGTCGGTGTCGCCGTCGCCGTGCAGCCACAGGCCCGGCCGGGCGGGCGGGGCCTCGGCGGCGAGCATGCCGAGGTGCGCGAGGACGTTGCGCACGCCGCCGGTGTAGCCGTCCAGCCGGGCGCGGTCCAGCACGCCGCCGCCGGGCGACTCGACGTAGATCGCCGGGATGCCGAGCTCTCGCGCCAGGGTCAGGGTCCGGCCGGGGCCGAGGCTGCCGTGCGTCCAGACGATGCCGGCGCCGAACGCGACGGCGAGCGCGACGCCCGTCGTCGCGGCCGGTCCGCCGTCGTCGAGGCCGCCGGCGAAGAACGGCATGTCGGTCGCCGGGGTCGAGGTGTGCAGGTCGACGAGCACGTCGCTGCCGCGGATGAGCCGGTCGCCGACGAGCGCGGCGAGCCGCTGCGTCGGGGTGCCGGCCGGGTCGCCGGGGAACGACCGGGCCAGGTTGCCGCCGTCACCGGGCCCGGTGCGGCTGTCGGCCTCGAACGCCGCCTCGTGCGTCACCGGCACCACCCGCAGCCGCCCGGCCCGCAGGTCCAGCGGCCCGGTGGTGAGCCGTCCGGCGCCGACGATCCCGCCGACCTCGTTGCCGTGCACGCCGCCGAGCACCAGCACGGACGGCCCGTCGCGGCCGCTGTCCAGCTCGTGGACGGTGACGCCCGGACCGCCGTCGCCGGCGGTCAGCCGCTCGCTGCTCCATGCTCCGGTCATGCGCCCTCCGCCTCGCTCCGGCCGCACGACTTGTCAGCTGAGCCCACGGTGACCGGCCTCCTCCGCCTCGCTCCGGAGCCGGTCACGGGGTCACCACGGCTTCCTCCTCGGCGAAGTGGCACGCCGAGGACGCCCCGGACGGGGTGCGGATCTCCAGGGCCGGGCGCTGCGACGCGCAGCGGTCCTCGGCCTTCCAGCAGCGGGTGCGGAACGGGCAGCCGCTCGGCGGGTCGGCCGGGTTGGGCACGTCGCCGGTGAGCAGCCGGCGCCGGCCCGGGTCACGCAGCCGCGGGTCCGGGACCGGCACGGCGGACAGCAGCGCCTGCGTGTACGGGTGGGCGGGGTGGGTGAAGACCGTGTCGGCGTCGCCGTACTCGACGATGTGGCCGAGGTACATCACCGCGATGCGGTGCGCGAGGTGGCGCACCACCGCGAGATCGTGGGCGATGAACAGGTACGCGACGCCGAGCTCCCGCTGCAGCCGGGCCAGCAGGTTGACGACCTGGGCCTGGATGGACACGTCGAGCGCGGAGACCGGCTCGTCGAGGATGAGCAGCTTCGGCTCCAGGGCGAGCGCGCGGGCGATGCCGACGCGCTGGCGCTGGCCGCCGGAGAACTCGTGGGGATACCGCGTGATCGCCTCGGCCGGCAGCCCGACAAGGTCGAAGAGTTCCCGCACGCGGTCCCGGCGCCGGCCGCGGTCGCCGATGCCGTGGATGGCCAGCGGCTCCGCGACGATCTCGCCCACCGGCATCCGGGCCGGCAGCGACGCGTACGGGTCCTGGAACACGTACTGCAGGTCGCGCCGCACGGCCCGCAGCGCCCCGGTCGGCAGCGACCCCAGGTCCCGCCCGTCGAACGTGACCCGCCCGGCGGTCGGGGCGTGGAAGCGCATGATCGTGCGGCCGACGGTCGACTTGCCGCAGCCGGACTCGCCGACCAGGGCCAGGGTCTGCCCGGCCTCGACGGCGAACGAGACGCCGTTGACCGCGTGCACGGTGCCGCGCCGGCGCTGGAGCACCCCGCCGCGGATCGGGAAGTGCTTCACCAGGCCGTCCACGGAAAGCAGGGGGCCGCTCACGCGTCCACCTCCACGGCCTCGTCGTGGAAATGGCACGCGGCCCGGTGCTCGGGGCCCGTCTCGACGAGCTCCGGGCGGGTGAGGCAGGCCTCGCGGCCGTGGCTGCGGGCGCAGCGGGGCCGGAAGGCGCACCCGTCCGGCAGCCGCTGCGGGTTCGGCGGCTGCCCGCCGATCGCCGGCAGCTCCCCGACCCGGTGGTACAGCTTGGGCAGGCTCTGCAGCAGCGCCCGGGTGTACGGGTGGCGGCTGTCGTGGAAGGCGGCGTCGACGCCGGCGGTCTCCACGACGCGGCCGGCGTACATCACGATGACCCGCTGCGTCATCTCCGCGATGACCCCGAGATCGTGGGTGATCATCATGAGGGCGGCTCCCGTCTCCTGCTGCACGCGCCGGAGCAGGTCGAGGATCTGCGCCTGGATCGTGACGTCCAGGGCGGTGGTCGGCTCGTCGGCGATGATGAGCCGGGGCCGGTTGGCCATCGCGATGGCGATCATCGCCCGCTGCCGCATCCCGCCGGAGAACTCGTGCGGGTACTGCTTCGCCCGGTGCTTCGGGTCGGGGATGCCGACCTCGGCGAGCAGCTCGACCGCGTGCTCGGCCGCCGCCCGCCGCCCCATGCCCGGGTTGTGCTGGCGCAGCCCCTCGCTGACCTGGGAGCCGACGGTCATCACCGGGTTGAGCGCGGTCATCGGGTCCTGGAAGACCAGGCCGATCTCCTTGCCGCGCAGCTTCTGCAGCTCCCGCTCGCGCATCGCGACGAGGTCGCGGCCGGCGAAGTGGGCGTGCCCGGCGACCACCCGGCCGGCCGAGGGCAGCAGGCCGAGCGCGGACATGACCGTGACGCTCTTGCCGGAGCCGGACTCGCCGACGATGCCGACCGTCTCGCCGGCGTGGATGTCGAAGCTGACCCCGTTGACGGCGCGCACCACGCCGCCGTGGACGCGGAACTCGGTGACCAGGTCGGCCACCCGCAGCAGCGGCTGCCCAGTCATCGGCCCCTCCGGGGATCGGCGGCGTCGCGCAGCCCGTCGCCGACGAAGTTGACGGCGAGCACGGTCAGGGCGATCGCGATGCCCGGCGGCAGCCACAGCCACGGCATCGTCTCGAGGATGGTCAGCGACTGGGCGTCGTTGAGCATGTTGCCCCAGCTCGCGGTCGGGGGCGGCACGCCGAGGCCGAGGAAGGACACGGTGGCCTCCAGCAGGATCGCCTGGGCCACGGCAAGGGTGGCCACGACGGTCAGCGGCGCGATCACCACGGGCACGACGTGCCGGCGCAGGATGCGGGCCGGTCCGGCGCCGAGCCCGGCCACCGCCACGAGCGCGTCCTGTTCGCGCAGCGACAGGGTGAGGCCGCGCACGATCCGGAACGGCGTCGGCCAGCCGAACAGGCCGATGGACAGGATGAGCGTCGGCAGGCTCGGGCCGACGAACGCGGCCACCACGATGATGACGATCAGGCTGGGAAAGGCCAGCACGACGTCGGCGAAGCGGCTGAGGATGCCGTCGACCCAGCGGCCGAAGTAGCCGGCGACCGCGCCGAGCGTGAGCCCGATGACCGTCGCGACCAGCGCCGAGCTGAGCCCGACGAGCAGCGAGATCCGGCCGCCGACGAGCAGCCGGGCGAGCACGTCGCGGCCGGCGGAGTCGGTGCCGAGCGGGTGGCCGTCGCCGGGCGCCTGGCGGATCGCGGTCGGCACGACCTGGTTGGGGTCGGTGCCGAGGAACCAGGGCAGGACGACCGCGGCGAGGGCGAACAGGCCGAGCATGACCAGCCCGGCCACGGCGAGGCGGTGCCGGAAGAACCGGCGGGCGGCGAGCCGCCCCGGGGAGGCGGCGCCCCCGGCCGCGGGCGCGGCGGCCGTGAGCGCCGGCGGGATGTCCGTGGCAGTCATCTGCGAGCCTCCTACAGCCGAATCCGGGGGTCGATGAGCGCGTACGCCAGGTCGGCGAGCAGGTTGCACAGCAGCACGAGGATCGCGACCGCCATCACGAACCCCAGCAGCACCGGATAGTCGCGGGCCAGGACGGCGTCCAGCGCCATGCGGCCCATGCCCGGCCAGGCGAAGATCTGCTCCACCACCACGGCGCCGGCGAACAGCGTCGGGATCTGGATGGCCACCACCGTGACGAGCGGGATCAGCGCGTTGTGCAGCGCGTGCCGGCCGATCACCCGGCGCCGGGACAGCCCCTTGGACCGGGCCGTGGTCAGGTAGTCCTGACCCAGGACCTCCAGCATGCCGGCCCGGGCATAGCGCACGTAGGGCCCGGCGAGCGCGAAGCCGAGGATCGACGCCGGCAGCACCAGATGGTGCAGGGAGTCGACGAACCCGCCGCCGCCGATCGAGTTCATCCCGCTGGTGGGGAACCACTGCAGCTTGAGGCCGAAGACGTAGATGCCCAGCAGCGCGGCGAAGAAGCTCGGCACCGAGATGGCCAGCAGGCTCACCACGGTGGTGCCGTAGTCGACGGCGCTGTTGCGCCGCAGGGCCGCCACGACGCCCATCGGGATGCCGACGAGCAGCGAGATCAGCAGCGCGGTGCCCATGAGGGAGACCGTCGGGCCGAGCCGCTCCGCCATTACCTCGGTGACCGGCTGGCCGCTGCTGAAGGAGAAACCGAGGTTGCCGTGCAGCAGCTCGGCGACCCAGTGGGCGTACTGCACCGGCGGCGACGAGTCCAGGCCGAGCTGATGGCGCCGCAGCGCGATGGCCGCGTCCCGGTCGCCGGAGAACGACATCGGATCGATCATCATCTCGGCCGGATCGCCCGGCATGAGCTGCAGCAGGACGAACAGCAGCACGCTGATGCCGATCAGCACCACCGTGGACACCAGCAGGCGCCGGATGATGAAGGCGATCAACTACTCACTCTCCTTGCGGACGGGGCCGGTGCCGCCGCGCGAGTTCCGGCGCGGCGGCACCGTTGTGCGTCAGGGACCGGGTCAGCTCACCGACCAGTCCGCGGCGTTCCAGAACGCGTCCACCACCGACGGGTTGAGCTTGAAGCCCTTGAGCCGGTCGCTGGTCGCCGCGATCGTGTTCGGCACGTACATCACGAGGATCGGCATCTGCTCGTTGACGATCTTCTGGGCATCGGCGTAGATCTGCTGCCGCTGGCTCTGGTCCCGGGTCGCGATGCCCTTCGTCAGCAGCTCGTCGAGCTGCTTGTTGCAGTAGGCGGAGATGTTGGTGCCGCCGACCGCGGCGCACGACAGCCGGGCGTTCATCGACGCCGGATCGATGGTGAACAGCCCGTAGGACGAGATGAGCAGGTCGAAGTCGCGCTTGCCGATCGCCTTGGACAGGTCCGCCGCCTGGTAGTTCTGCACCTTGGCGTTGATCCCGACCTCCTTGAGCTGTGCGGCGATGATGGTGGCGGCCGTGTCGCGGTCGCGCTGGCCGGGCGTGAGCTCGATGCGCACCTCGGTCGCGGCGTTCCAGCCGGCCTGGGCGAGCAGCTGCTTGGCCTTCGCCGGGTCGTAGCCGTAGTGGGTCAGGCCGCTCGGCACCGCCCACGCCGGGCCGTGCACCAGCGTGTCGACGACCGTGCCCTCGCCGTTGAGGACCTGCTTGACCAGCGAGTCACGGTCGATCGCGTACATGATCGCCTGGCGGACCAGCGGGTTGGCGAGCTTGCCGGAGTCGTGCGCGGTGTGCAGGGCGAAGATGCCCGGGCCTTCGGCGCGCTGCACCGTGACGCCCTTGAGGCCCTCGATCCGCTTCGCGTCCGGGGCCGCGACCTGGGCGTAGTCGAGCTTGCCGGTCTGCATCTGGGCCATCGCCGCGTCGGTGGTGAGGTACTGCGCGAAGACGCGGTCCAGGCCGAGCTTCTTTCGGTACTGCGGATTGGCCTTGAACTCGACCTGGTCCGCCGTGACCCAGCGGGAGAAGACGTACGGGCCGAGGCCGACCGTCGGGTTGCGGAAGAACGGGTTGTCGGTCAGCCCTTCGACCGGGAACTTGCCGACGATGTGCTCCGGCAGGATGAACATGATCGGCTGGACGAGCTCGTCGAGGAACGCGACGTTGGGCTGGTCGAGCTTGATGACGAACGTGTTGTCGTCCGGCGCCTGGAAGCCGGCCACGCTGGTCGCGGCGCCGGACTTGAACGCCGCCGCGCCGTTGACGGTGGCGAACTTGCCGGCGTAGCCGCTGCCGCTCTTCGCGTTGGCGTAGAGGTTGTACGTGAACACGACGTCACGGGCGGTGAACGGCGTCCCGTCGCTCCACTTGACGCCCTTGACGAGGTGGAACGTCCAGGTCTTGCCGTCCTCGCTCACCTCCCACTTCTCGGCCAGCCGCGCGCCGTAGGTGTTGTCCGCGGCGGCCGAGACGAGCGAGTCCCAGTGCAGTTGCTCCATCAGGTGGTCCGGCCCGATCGAGGCCAGCAGCGGGTTGAAGCCGCGCGGGGCCTGGTAGAGCTGGACGGTCGCGTCGCGGCTGCCGCCGGTGCTGCCGTTGCCGTCGCCGCCGGAGCAGCCGGCGAGGGCCAGGGCGAGCACGGCCAGGCCGGCGAGTAAGGCCCGGGTGTGTCGTCGCATGATCATGAGCCTTCCAGGGGTCAGTATCAGCCACAAGAACAGGATTTTCACAGGTCACGGCGGCGCGGTCGGCTAGAGCAGCCGCAGCTTGTTCCACGCGACGAAGCGCCCGTGATGCGGTGCGAAGCTGTAGAAGGTGACCAGGACTTCGCCGCCCGGCAGGTTCGCCATGGCGGGGTAGCCGCACTGGTACTCGGCGGTGTACCGGTACCCGTGCGGGTCGGCCAGCGGGAGCGGGCCGGAGAACGACCGGCCCCCGTCGTGGCTGCGGCGGATCTCGACGCCGGGGGCGTCGGGGCCGCCTTCGGGCGCGCACCGGCGGGTCGCGAGCAGCAGGCTGCCGTCCTCCGCCCGGTGCAGCAGTGGGGACATGCCGGTGAAGCCCATTGGCTCGTAGGGGCTCCACGTCTGCCCGGCGTCGGCCGACTCGGCGCGGAAGAGCCGCATCGTCGTGTCGCCGCCGATGCCCTGCTGTCGCAGGACCGCCAGGAGGTGCCCGTCCTCAAGGTCGAGCACCGTGGTCTCGGTGAACCCGTCGATCGGGCTGTGCGGACGGAACGCGGGGTCGTTGGTGACCGAAGGATCCGGGTTGCCGTCGGCGCTCAGGCCGTCGACCTCCGGGGACGCGTACGGCCCGGCGAGCCGGGCGTCGGGGTCGAAGGCGATCGTCGGGCCGACCGTCCACGTCCGCCCGGCGTCGGTGGAGACCAGCACCGCCGAGCGCCACCGCTCCCCGCTGGCGCGCTGGCCCCAGACCGGCCACAGCAGGCGGCCGTCGGCCAGCTCGACGATCTCGCCGTAGACGGCCGGGCTGTAGAAGTCGAGGTCGAGGCGCTCGCCGCCGGTCCAGGTGCGGCCGCCGTCGGTGGAGCGCAGCAGGTGGGCGGAGATGACCCGGCCGCCGACGCCCCGGCCGGGGGTCCACTTCACGCCGTTGTACGGCAGCAGCAGCGTCCCGTCGCGCAGCGTGGTGAGGGCGACCGCGTTGAGCACCGCGTCCTGCCCCTCGCCGGGGGTCGCCACGATCTGCGGCGCGGACCAGGTGCGGCCCTCGTCGCCGGAGCGGACCACGCCGACGGTGCCGCCGGGCCAGCCGTCCGGGACGGTGGAGAACGACGTCACGAGCTCGCCGCCGATGCGGGTGAGCCCGGGGAACATCGCGGGGACGGCGTCGACGACCACGCCCGCTTCGGCGATCTCGAAGGCGGCGTCCGTGCCGGTGCGGTGCTGCGTCACCCGAACCTCCAGCGTTTCATCTAGTGAATCGCGCGTTCTATTTCTCGGGAATGTAGACCGTGGAACTGCCCCGGTCAAGATCGGAGGACTGCTATATCCCCCCGCGGCTCTGGTGGCATAACCGTTTCAGTACAGGGGTGGCAGGTCCCGCCAGGCCTCGGCCGTGGCGGCGCTGCGGACGGCCTCGGCCGCGGCGAGCGCGGCGACCCCGTCATCGAGGGTCACCAGCGGCACGGCCTCGCCGCGGGCAACGGCGACCAGGTGCGCGGCCTGCCGGGCCAGCGCCCCGGCCGGCGGCTCGGGCAGCTCGTGCCGGACCGCCCGGTCCCGGCCCTGCGCGCGGGCGCGGACCTCGAGCGTGCCGCGGCCGAAGTCGGCCAGCAGCGTGCCGCCGGTGCCGAGGACCTGCACGGTGCGGGTGCCCAGCGGCTCCAGGTAGTCGAGGTGGAACGTGGCGCGCAGGCCGGAGGCGAACTCCAGCAGGCCGTCGACGCAGTTGGGGCTCTCCACGTGCGGCACGGACGTGACGGTCCGCGCCGCCGCGAACGCCCTGGCGATCGGGCCGAAGCACCAGCGCAGGTAGTCCCACTCGTGGGAGTAGTCGCGGTACAGGCGGTCCGGTTCCTTCGTCGCGAAGCGGGACACGGCCGCCTCGATGGTGCCGTAGGCGCCCAGCATGACGTGCACGGCCACCGGCTCGCCGATCTCCCCGCCGGCCAGCGCCGCTCGTGTGCGTTGCACGACGAGCCGGTGCCGCAGCACGTATCCCACCAGCGCCGGCGTCCCCGTCGCCGCGACGCCGGCGGCCGCCGTCCGCGCCTCGTCCAGGGTCGCCGCGACCGGCTTCTCCACCAGCAGCGGCAGGCGCCGGTCGGCCGCGGCCCGCAGCTGCGCCGGGTGGACGTGGTCCGGGCCGGCGATCACGAGCGCGCCCGGCCCTGCGTCCAGCAGTTCGCCGAACTCGCCGGTCGTCCGGTCGACGGCCGGGTGCGCGGCCGCCGCGGCCCGCCGCCCCGGGTCGGGGTCGAACGCGACCAGCCGGACCCCCGGCACCTGGGCGAACGCGGTGATGTGTTGCAGCCCGATGGACCCGAGCCCGCTCACGCCGACCAGCATCGTCCCGTCCTCCTCAGTAGCTCGTCCATCCGCCGTCGACGACCAGCCCCGTTCCGGTCACGAAGGACGCCTCGGGGGTGCACAGCCAGGCGACGGCGGCGGCGACGTCGCCGGGCTCGCCCCGCCGGCCCAGCGGGGTGGCCCGGTCGAAGGGGCCGTCGCCGGGCGCGGGGCCGTCGGGGCGGACCCGGATGTCGCCGGGCGCGACGTGGACGGCCCGGACGCCGCGCCCGGCCAGCTCGAAGCCGAGGGCCCGGGTCAGCCCGGCCAGCCCCGCCTTGGCCGCGACGTACGCGGAGGCGTCGGCCTGCGCGGCGTAGGCGGCGACGCTGGTGACGTTGACGATGACCGAGCCGGGGGGCATGTACGGCAGCGTGTCGCGCGCCAGCCGGAAGGGCGCCTTGAGATTGACGTCGATGACGGCGTCGAGGCGCGCGTCGTCGTACTCGCCGAACGGGGCCGCGGCCGCGGGCCCGGTGACGCCGGCGTTGTTCACGAGGATGTCGACCCGGCCGCGGTGGCGCACAGCGGCGTCGACGAGCGCCCGGCACCCGGCCGCGGTGGCCAGATCCGCCGCGACCGCGACGATCGTGCGCCCGGGCCCGGCCAGCCGGGCGGCGGCCGCCTCGCCCTCGGCGGCGCTCAACGCGCACAGGACGACCTCGGCGCCGTCGTCGGCGAGCCGCTGCACGATCCCGGCCCCGATCCCGGTCGCGCCGCCGGTCACCACGGCGACCTTCTCCGCCAGGGGGCGCGCGGTCAGGCGCCCTCCGCTTCGCTCCGGACCGGTCATGCGACCTCCGCTCCGCTCCGGCCGCCTGCCCTCCAAACTGAGCCCACGATGCCCGGCCCCTCCGCTTCGCTCCGGACCGGTCATGGCAACAGGCCCGGGGGCAGCGCGCCCCGGTCGAGGTGTTCGACCGCGGTCCGCAGGTGCGTGTGGGCCTCCCGCAGTACCGGCGCACCGTGCCCGGGCAGCAGGACGTCCGGCCGCAGCGCCGCCACGGTCCGCAGGCTCTGGCCCAGCGCCCGCAGGTCGGTGTCGGGCGTGGCGAGGACCGCGACCCGGCCGCGGGCGAACACCAGGTCGCCGCTGAACAGAGCGCGCGACCCGGCGTCGGCGTCGGCGTCGGCGTCGGCGTCGGCGAGGCTGAAGCAGCAGTGACCGGCGGCGTGGCCGGGCGTCGGGTGGATCCCGAGCGTGAGCGCGCCGACGGCCAGTTCGTCCGCTTCGAGCGGGCACACCGGCACCGGCGCCGGACGCAGCTCGGGCGGGTACACCCCGGCCCGCCGCGCGATGCGCAGGCCCGAGGCGTCCTCGTCGCCGGCCGCGACGATCGCCGCGGCCGGTGGCAGCGCCATGACGGTCGCGCCGAGCAGCCGGGCGAGATCGGCGGCGCCGCCGGCGTGGTCGGCGTGCGCGTGGGTGAGCAGGATCCGCGACACCTGGCGGGCGCCGAGGCAGGACCGCACGTTCGCGGCGATCCGGTCCGCGGCCAGGCCGCAGCCGGCGTCGACGAGCACGGCGTCGGTGCCGCCGTCGACGAGGTACACGTGGGAGTCGTGCGGGTCGGTGAGCCCGAAGCCGAGCGTGCCGCTGCCGACCAGCGTGACCCGCGGCGTGAGCCGGACCGGGTCCGGCCAGGGACCGGTCACTGCCGGTCCTCGCGCAGGACGTCCCGGACGTGGCGGACGGCGTCCTCGCCGAGCGGAGTGAACGGCTCGCTCAGCGTCGCGGTCTCGATCACGCCGAGCTCGACCAGGGCCGCCTTGAGCGCGCCGATCGCGCCGGCGGTGAAGGAGCCCTCGCCGTGCGGGCCCTCGTAGATGCGGTGCAGGCGGGTCAGCCGGTCCTGCACGTCCCGGGCCGCGGGCCAGTCGCCGGCGTCCGCCGCGTCGGCCAGGGCCCGGTGCAGCGCGGTGAAGACGTTGGACAGGCCGGGCACGGCGCCGGTGAAGCCGATCTGCAGGGCGGCGTCGATGCAGGTCTCGGAGCCGGTCAGCAGGCGCACCGCGGGCGACCGCCCGGTGGCCAGGACGGCGGCGCGGTGGCCGCCGAGGTCGCCGGAGCTGTCCTTGACGCCGGCCAGGATGCCCTTGGCGACGAGCTCGGCGAGCAGGGCGGCGCCGACCGGGGTCGGGACGCGGGACGGGACGTGGTAGGCGATCGTGGGCACGCCGCCAGCCTCGGCGACGGCCGCGAAGTGCCGGGCGAGCTCCGTCTGAGAGAGTGGAAACATCGACGGCGGTGGCACCAGCAGGCTGCGCGCGCCGGCGGCGGCGAACCGGGCGGCGAGCTGGGCGGCCTGGCGGGTGTTGAGTGCCGCGACGCCGGCCATGACGTCGCGGTCGGTGGCCGCGGCGGCGGTGGCCACGACGGCCTCCTGCTCGTCGGGGAGCAGGTGCCCGCCTTCGCCGGTGGAGCCCAGCACCAGCACTCCGCCGGCCCCTTCGGACACGACGTGCCGGACGAGGCGCGTCAGCGACGGCCGGTCGACCGTGCCCCGGTCGGTGAGGGGGGTGATCAGCGGTGGGACGACCTCTGTCACATCGGGCTCCCTTAGATCGGCTGAGTGGGCCGTCCCGCGGTCGATCGCGAGTCGGTATGCTCGCAGAGACAGAAATGAAACTCTCGTTCTAGCACGTGGTATACCTTCTAGTCGTCCGCGTGGATCATGTCAATCCTCGTAACAGGGTTGGTACGCACTGGGCAGCGCGGCGACAGCGGACCGTCGAACGGAGGCCAGGAACGATGCAAGAAGACGACGCCGCAGGTCAGGGCGGCGCGGGGTACAACATCCGCGCCGTGGACCGGGTGTGCGACGTGCTGGACGCCCTGCAGCAACAGCCCGCGACCGGGATGTCGCTCGCCGCGCTCGCCGAGGCGGTGTCGCTGCCGAAGAGTTCCACGCTGCGGTACCTCTCGGCGCTGGAGGCCCGCAACTACGTGGAGCGCGACACCGAGGACGGCTCCTACCGGCTGGGCCTGGCGTTCCGGCCGCAGCGCTTCGACTACCACGCGGCCCTGCGCGACGCGGTGCTGCCGCACCTGGTCAAGCTGCGCGACCGGTTCGAGGAGACGATGAACTTCGCCGTGCTCGACGGCATCGAGGTCGTGCACGTCGAGGTGGTCGAGAGCGAGCGGCGGGTGCGGCTGGCCGCCAGCCGCGGCGAGCGGGCGTGCCTGCACTCGACCGCGACCGGCAAGGTCATGGCCGGCCAGGTCCCCGAGAGCCGGCTGCGCACCATCCTCGAGCAGGCCGGGATGCCCGAGTTCACCGCCGACACCATCACCACCGTGGACGGGTTCCTGGACGAGGTCAAGCTCACCGTGGAGCGGGGCTGGGGCATCGACGACTGCGAGAACCAGCCCGACGGGCGGTGCGTGGCCGTGCCCGTCGACGGCCTCGCGGTCCCGGCGGCGCTGAGCCTGTCCGCACCCGCCTCGCGGTTCGCCTCGGAGGACGCCCAGCGGGTCGCGCACCTGCTCAAGAAGCACATGGGCCCGCTGATGGACGCGGCCCGGGACGTGCCGCACTGACCGCACCGCGGGTTCCGTTGTGATCATTTATCGCCGCGCGGGGGTTGACGACTCCCGCACCGCGGCGTTTAGGGTGTCGAAACGGAACATCAATTGCAGCTAGTGAAACGGTGGTCTTCGTGCGGAACCCAACCCCCGTGACAAGTCCCGCCATCGGTCCGGCGGCCGGCCCCTACAGCCCCGCCGTGCGCGTGGGCGACCTGCTGTTCGTCTCCGGGCAGGGCCCGTTCCGCCCCGACGGCAGCCAGGCCGGCCCCACCTTCCACGACCAGGCCGAGGCCGTCTTCGACAACATCGCCGCCCTCGCCGCCGAGGCGGGCACCTCGCTGGCCCACGCCGTCCGGATCGGCTGCTACCTGAGCACACTGGCGCACTTCGCCGAGTGGAACGAGGCCTGCCAGCGGCGCCTCAGCGCGCCGCACCCGGCCCGCACCACCGTCCCGGTCGCGCTGCCCGGCTTCGACATCGAGGTCGATGCCGTGCTGTGGATCCCGCCAGCGAGCGAGGACGCCGCGAGCGAGGACGCCGCCCGATGACCGCCGACCAGGCCGTCCGCCCCGGCACTGGCGCCGCCGATCTCGCCGCCCGCGCCGCCGCGGTGCTCCCCGGCGGCGTGAGCTCCAACGTGCGGCTCGCCACCGCCCGGACCTTCTTCGAGCGCGGCAGTGGCCCGCGCCTTTGGGACGTCGACGGCAACGAGTACGTCGACTACCTGCTCGGCCAGGGCCCCGCGTTCCTCGGCCACGCCCACCCGCAGGTCAACGGCGCGGTCACCACCGCCGTCGGGCGCGGAATGGTCTTCGGCGCGCAGCACGCCCTGGAGGTCGAGGCGGTCGAGAAGCTGCTCGCCGCGGTCGGCTGGGCCGACATGGCCCGCCTCGGCGTCTCCGGCACCGAGGCCGTGCATGCCGCGCTGCGCCTGGCCCGCGCCGCGACCGGGCGCCGGAAGATGATCGGGTTCGCCGGGCAGTACCACGGCTGGCTCGACACCGTCCTCATGGCCCACGGCCCGGACGGGCACCGCCCCGGCTCCGCCGGGCAGCCGCCGCAGTACCTCGCCGACTGGGTCGTCGCCCCGTTCAACGACGCCGAGGCCGTCCAGCGGTGCTTCGAGGAGCACCCGGGCGAGATCGCCGCGGTCATCATCGAGCCGATGATGTGCAACAGCGGGGCGATCGCGCCGCGCCCCGGGTTCCTGGCCCGCCTGCGCGAGCTGTGCACCGCCCACGGCGCCGTGCTCATCTTCGACGAGGTCGTCACCGGCTTCCGGCTCGCCTTCGGCGGCGCCGCCCAGCGCTTCGGTGTCACCCCCGACCTCGCCCTGTACGGCAAGGCCGTCGCCGGAGGCTGGCCCGTCGCGGCCATCGCCGGGCGCCGCGAGCTGCTGGAGCTGTTCGGCACCGGGAAGGTCAACCACTCCGGCACCTTCAATGCCTCCGTCATGGCCGCCGCCGCGGTCTCGGCGACGATGGACGTGCTGCGGGAGACCCCGCCGTACGTCTCCGTCGAGGAGCACGGCACCGCGCTCATGACCGGCCTGCGCGGCATCGGCGAGCGCCACGGCGTGCCGCTGCACGTCCAGGGGCTGCCGGCCGCGTTCCACGTCTCGTTCCGCGCCGAGGGCGCCCCGCCGACCGACGTGGTCGACCACGCCTCGCTGCAGTCGCTGGACCTGGCGCGGTACACCCGCTTCAGCCGCACCCTCACCACGCACGGCATCTGGGTCGCCGGGCGGGGGATCTGGTACGTCTCGGCCGCCCACGGCCCCGCCGAGCTCGCCGACGCCCTGGAGCGCTTCGACCGCGCCCTCGCCGCCCACGTCGCGGAGTCGCGGCCATGACGCTGCCCCGGGTCGCGGTGCTGGGGCTGTGGCACGAGACGAACACGTACGGGCCCAACCCGGCCGACCTCGCCGCGTTCGAGGCGTTCGAGCTCGTCGCCGGCGACGACGTCCGCCGCCACCACGACGGCGACCGGTCGGTCATCAGTGGCTTCCTGGCCACGCCGGGGATCGACGCGGTGCCGGTCTTCTCGGCCGGCGCCTGGCCGTCCGGCCCCGCTCCCGCCGAGACCCTGGCCACCCTGCTCGACCGCCTCACCGCGGCGCTGGCGGCCGCCGCCGCGTTCGACGGGGTGCTGCTCAACCTGCACGGGGCGATGGTCGCGGCCGGGACGCCGGACGTCGAGGCCGTGCTGCTGCGGCGGATCCGCGAGGTCGTCGGCGGCGTCCCGATCGCGGCGGTGCTCGACCTGCACGCCAACCCGTCGCCGGCGTTCGTGGGCGCCTGCGACATCGTGCTCGCCTACGACACCTATCCGCACGTCGACATGTTCGAGCGCGGGCACGAGGCGGCGACCCTGCTGGCGGAGGCGATCGGCGGGCGTCCGCTGACCACCGTGCTGGCCAAGGTGCCGCTGCTGACCTGTCCCCTCGCGCAGTCCACCGATGCCGAGCCGATGCGGGGGCTGATCGCGCGGGCGCGGGAGCGGACCGCCCGGGCCGGGCTGGCCCGGGTCTCGCTCACGCCCGGCTTCGCATACAGCGACGTCGATCGGGCCGGCATCGGTGTGCTCGTCGTCGCCGGGGCGGATCAGGCCGATGCCGCCCGCCGGGTCGCCAACGAGATCGCCGGCGACATCGAGGTACACGCGGCGCAATTTGCTCTGCACCGGCCCGGCGTGGACGCCGCGGTGCGGGAGGCCCTGGCCGCCGCTGTCCGGCCGGTCGTGCTCGCCGACGTCGCCGACAACATCGGGGGCGGGAGCCCGGGCGACGGGACCGCGCTGCTGGCGGCGCTGATCGCCGCCGACGCGCCGGACGCCGTCGTCGTGATCGCCGACGCCGAGATCGCCCGGCGGGCGGCGTCGCTCGGCGCCGGGGCGAGCATGGTCGCCGCGGTCGGGGGGAAGGCGGACGCCCGGCACGGTACACCCGTGGAAATGGAAGCCGAGATCCTCGCCGTGACCGACGGCGGTTACACGACCGCGGGGTCGTGGATGACCGGGCAGTCGTTCAGCATGGGCACGACCGCGGTGCTGCGGCAGCGGGGCGTGCGGGTCGTCGTCACCGAGCGCGCGACCCCGCCGTTTCATCGGGAGCACCTGACGTCCGTCGGCATCGACCCCGCCTCGGTGGCCGTCATCGTCGCCAAGGGCGCGGTCGCCTGGCGGTCGGCGTTTCCCGACGTGGCCCTCGCCATCGAGGTGGCCACGCCCGGGGTGTGCCCGGTCGACGTCGCGTCGCTGCCGCGATCCACCACCCCGGCGCGGGTGGTGGCCTGATGGTGAGCCTTGGTGAGGGTGACACGCCGCTGCTGGACGTCACCGACGTCCTCGGCCTCTCCGGCATCAGCGTGCACGTCAAGTGCGAGCATCTCAACCCGACCGGGTCGTTCAAGGACCGGGTGGCGGCGGTGGCCGTTTCGCTGGTCCGGGAGCGGTCGCTGCGCGGCATCGTCGGCACGTCCTCGGGCAACGGCGGTGCGGCCGTCGCCGCCTACGGGGCTCGGGCCGGGGTCCGGGTGGTCCTGCTCGCCCTGGCCACCACGCCGCCGGAGAAGCTGGTGCAGATCCGCGCGGCCGGGGCGGAGGTCTATCTCGTCGACGGCCTCGGACACGACCCGCAGACGACGCTCGCCCTGGCGTCCGAGGTGCGTGACGTCGCCGCGCGGCAGGGGTACCTGGCGTTCCTGACCGGGGGCCGGTACGCGCCGGAGATCATGGCGGGGGCTCGGACGATAGCGTACGAGCTGGCCGCGCAGGCCTCGCCCACCCACGTGTACGCGCCCGTCGGCGGGGGCGGGCTCTATGCGTCGCTGTGGCGCGGGTACCGCGACCTCGGCGGCGGCGTGCCCCGGCTCGTGGCCGTCCAGCCCAGCGGCTGTCCGACCGTCCGCGACGCGCTCGCCGGCGGGCCGGGCGTCCTGACCTCGCCGAGCACCACCGGCATCTCCGGCCTGCAGGTGGCCACGTTGTTCGACGACGACGTTCCGGCGGCCGTCGCCGGGTCCGGCGGTCATCTCACGGAGGTCACCGACGCGGAGGTCGCCGCCGCGCACGCCCGGATGGTGCACGCCGGCATCTTCGTCGAGCCGGCCGGGGCCACCGCCCTCGCCGGGCTGCTCGCCGACGCCTCGTCCGGCCGGTTGCCGGCCGGGTCGCGGGCCGTGCTCATCGCCACCGGCGCCGGGTGGAAGGACGCCGGCGCCCTGCACGCCCTGACCGAACCCGGACCGCCGCCACGGTGGACCGCCGGCCTCGCGGAGCTGCTCACATGACCGTCTTCGAGGCGTTCTCGCTCACCGGCCGGACGGCGGTCGTCACCGGCGGCACCGGCCTGTACGGCACGCCGATCGCCCGCACCCTCGCCGAGGCGGGCGCCCACGTCGTCATCACGTCCCGCTCCCCCGCCCGCGCCGAGGCCGCGGCCTCGGCCCTGCGCGCGTCCGGGCTCGCGGCGTCGGGCGTCGCGCTGGACCTGTCGGATCCCGCGTCGATCGCGGGGCTGCCCGACCGCCTGGGATCCGGCGTCGACATCCTGGTCAACAACGCCGTGCACCGCCAGGGCGGCGACCTGTTCACGACGTCGGCGGCCGACTGGGACGCGACGTCGGCGGCCAACTCCCGCGGCCTGTTCCTGGTGACGCAGGCGGTCGCGGCGGCGATGATCGAGCGCGGCACCGGCGGCGCGATCCTGAACATCGGCTCGATCTACGGCATCACGGGCCCCGACTTCGGCCTGTACACCGGGACCGCCATGACGATGCCGCTGTTCTACGCGTACGACAAGGCGGGCATGATCGGCCTGACCCGCCACCTGGCCGTCCAGCTGGGCCCGCACGGCATCCGGGTCAACTGCCTGGCCCCGGGCGGCCTGGCCGACGGCACCCAGCCGGCGTCGTTCGTCGAGCGCTACTGCGCCCGCACACCCCTGGGCCGCCTGGCCACCGAGTCCGACGTGACGGGCGCGCTGCTGCTGCTGGTCTCCGACGCGGGCGCGTACATCACGGGCGTGACCCTCCCCGTCGACGGCGGCTTCACCGCCCACTGACGAGGGACGGCGCGCCGGCCGCTGCTCAGTTGCGGCGGTGGCGAGGAGGTCGGTGCCGTCCTCCTCGCCACCGCCAGGATCAGCAGGTCTGCGCGCAGTTGCGCAGGCCGTAGCGGATCTTCAGCTGGGTGCCGCCGTTGCCGTCCCAGTCGTCGACGTAGACGACGGTCAGGTAGCCGTCCTGGTCGGCGCCGATCGCCGGGTCGTCCTGCCGGTTGGCGGTGAACACGCTCAGCCGGTACTCCGGGAACAGGTTGCTCGTCGCACCCGCCGGGCCGATGCCGCGGGCCCACACTTCGGTGCCGCTGCCGGCACTGGTGAGCCCGGTCGCCTGCCCCGTCTCGTGCCAGGTCACCACGGCGTTGCCGGCGCCGTCCACGGCGATGTCCGGATGCGACTGGCGACCGACCCGGTCGGACTGGTAAGCCGTCTGGGCCGTCACGCCGTACGCGCCGGCCGCATCGGTCGTCCACCGGTAGATCGGCCCGCTGACGGTTCGGGCGGCGAACGCGGCGGTCGTGCCGGTGAAGCCACGCACGTAGATCAGCGACTGCGGGTTGCCGTCGGCGCCGGTCCGGCCCGTGTAGTCGTCGGTCCATGCGACGTACCAGGTCCCGGACGCGCCGATCGCGACCGCCGGCTCGAGCTGCTGGCCGTCGGAGAGCGCGCCGGTGTGCACGGCGACGACGGTCCCGAACGATCCGGCGACCGTACCGGTCTTCGCCCTGATGCTGTATCCGCCGTTGCCGTCCTCGTCGTCCTCCCAGGCGACCGCGGCGGTGCCGGAGTCGTTGATCGCGAGGTCCGGCTTGCGGTAGGTCCCGCCGGCCACCGCCTGCACCGGCACGTCGTAGCCGCCGCTCACCGGCGACAGCCGGGTGTCGGTCGCGCTGAACGAGGCATAGCGGATGGAGCTGGCCCCGGCTGTAGCGGTGTCCTGCCAGGCGACGCCGAACCGGCCGTCGGGCAGGACCGCGACCGATGGTTCGCTCTGGTCGCCGTCGGCCTGGGAGTTGACGTTGACGATCGAGGTCATCGTCCCGTCCGGGTGGACCCGGCGGGAGCGGATCTCGTAGCCGCCGTTGCCGTTGCTGTCGTCGGCCCACACGACCACCGCGTCGCCGTTGCCGGCCAGGCCGACGTCGGGTGTGCGGTAGTTCCAGTTGGTGCTGCCGCCGGTGCGGACGACGACGTCCGACTGGCGCACCCCGTCGACGAAGCGCCCCA
This sequence comes from Dactylosporangium sucinum, assembly GCF_014647515.1. Lineage (GTDB taxonomy): Bacteria > Actinomycetota > Actinomycetes > Mycobacteriales > Micromonosporaceae > Dactylosporangium > Dactylosporangium sucinum. The sequence continues at coordinate 98,090 of NZ_BMPI01000019.1, forward strand.
GCCGGATCTCGTTGCCGGTGCCGGTCAGCGAGCCGGAGCTGAAGGCGACCACGCTGACGTGGTGTCCGGTCGCGTCGCGGTGTGCGGCGACCGCCGGCTCGTACTGGTCGCCGGTGGCGACCTGGTTCGCCGTGGCGAAGGTCGCGGCGGGGTACCGCGACGGCGCGATCTTCACGGCCGCTTCCGTGATGGCGGCGAAGTCGGCGACGTATCCGTTGTAGACGGTGGCGTCGTCGATGCGCATGAACGTCTCGTCGTTCTTCTTCAGCGCGCCGTTGGTCAGGTTGTGCGAGCCGGTGTAGACGTACCGGTGCGTCTGGTTGTCCTTGCGTGACACGCCCTGCACCAGCACGTACTTGGAGTGGATGCTGCCGTCGGAGCACTCGGCGTTGACCGCGGAGCCGACCGCGAAGAACGACTGCCGGCAGCCGCCCGGGTCCATCGCGTAGACGCCGATGCCACGCGCGGCCAGCTCGTCCATCGCGTCCTCGTGTTCACCGGTGGCGACCTCGACGGTGCAACCGGCGTCGAGCTTGTCACCGAGCGCGTCGATGACCTCGGGCCGGGCCTCCCGGAACGACCACATCGCGAGCCGGATCACGTCGTCGGTGCCGGTCGTGGAGCACTGCAGGTCGTCGATGGCGGCGGCGAAGATGTCGTGGCGGGTGCTCTGCGGGTTGAAGGAGCTGCTGATCTCGGCGTCCTCGGCGGTACTGGGGGAGTTGCGGGGCGAGAACCACAGGCGGAACGGCCCCGCGTCGACGTGTCCGGTCTCGTAGACCTTGCTGCTGCCGGTCACGGCGAGCTTCCGGTTCACGTAGTCGCGGTAGGCCGTGGCGAGTGCGGCGTTGCCGGAGACCTCCACGAGGTTCTGGAACATCTGCTGCTGCGGGTTGGTGGGGTTGTTCGACCCGACGAGGGTGACGTCGGTGCGCCCGTCCGACAGGGCGCTGAAGACCCAGAACTTGTTGTGGTCGATGCCGACGCCGCCGCCGGCGCAGGACGCGAAGCACCGCTTCACCCACGAGCCGGTGGCGCCGGACGACCACGCCGGCAGGCCGGAGACCAGCGCGTTGACCTGGGCGGACTGGTTGCACACGGCGGGGTCGCCGTCGGTGCAGGCCTCGACGATCAGGCGTACCTTGACCCCACGCGCGTGCGCGGCGAGCAGGTGGTCGGTGATGGCCTGGTCGGTGAAGGTGTACAGCGAGGCGTAGAGCGTCGACCCGGCCACGCTGGCCTGGACCAGCGTGTCGATCTCGTCGCGCAGGCCGGTGGTCTGGTACTGCGTGAACTGCGGTCCGGTCTTGCTTGGGTCGGGGGTGGCGTAGTCGGAGTCGGGAACCGGGTCGAGGTTCGGGCGCAGGAACATGACCTTGATGGAGCCGCTGGTGACGGTCACGGTCGCGGCGGCGGCTGGTGCCGCCGTGCCGAGAACGATGCCGATCGCCAGCGCGAGCGCCAGAACGGGACGGCGCATTGGCGGTGCTCCCTTCAGCGGACAGGTGCGGGGAGTCGGAGCCGGACGTTGCGGTCCGGCGCGCCGCCGGCCGCGCCGGTGCGACCGGCTCGGACGGCGTCGTTGTAGGCGAGCTCGCGGTGCAGCGCGGCGAGGCGGTCGGTGGTGTCCTGCCCCGCGTCCGGCACCGTGGGCGCGTCGTGGTCGACGAGGGTGCTGGTGACGCAGATGCCACCGGAGCGTTCGCGGGCGATCCGCAGCACCCTCGCCTGCACCGGCCAGTCGGCGATCGCCGCGGTGGTCACCTCGAACAGCCCACCGCCGTCGCCGCGGTGGTGCGCGACGACCCGGTTGGCGTGGTGGTGGCCGTTGAGCCAGAGCACCACATTGCGGCAGCCGAGCGCGAGGCGGAGGATCTCGCCGGCGTACGCCCGCTCCCCCGGCTGGTCCGGGCAGACACCGTAGGCGTTGCGCAGCGAGCTCGTCGCGTGGTGCGAGGCGAGCACGATGAGCGGGTCGTCCGGACCGTCGGCGGCGAGCTGCTCGGCGAGCCAGTCGAGCTGGGCCCGGTCCATGCTGCCGTCCCAGTGCCCGTGCGGGTTGTCGGTGTTGAGCACGACGATCCGCACACCGGGCACGGGGTCGTAGGCGTAGTGGGCGGTACCGTCGCGAAGGTTGGCCGCCGTGAACCCGTGCCCGGCAGGACGGGCGTGCGGGTGCCGGTGGGCGTTCACGAAGTCGGCCGGGGTGATGAAGGTCCGGCCGGCGAGGGCCGGCACCGCCCGGGAGGGTCCGGTGAAGAGCGCCGCCGGGTCGGTGAGGAACGTGCCCAGGGCGTCGGGCAGGTCCGGTCCGGTCGGCAGGCCGACCGGCTTGCGCGGCCCGGTGGCGATGGCCGCGAGGTCCGGCCGGGCCGCCGTGGTGCCACCGATCAGCAGGTCGTGGTTGCCGAGGCAGGCGAGCCACGGGTGGCCGAGGCCCACGGCGGTGAACGGCGCCGCGGCGGCCTCCAGCAGGCCGGGGTGGGTCGGGAACCCCCACAGGCGCTTGTAGCGGTCGTCGCCCGGGTCGGGACGCCAGTACCACGGGTCGTCCCAGTCCAGCCGCTGGGGACCCTGGTAGCCGAACGGGCTGACCTCGACCTTGCCGCCGTCGAGCAGTGCCAGATAGGCGGCGAGCTCGTTCGCCTGCGCGTTGTCGATGTTGTCGCCGGTGACCACGCACGCGTCGACGTCGAGGGCGGCGAGCGTGCGGACCATCGCCGCGGCCGCGTGCGGGGCAAGCGCCTCCTGGGGCCGGAACACCCAGTCGACGAGCCCGGCCCAGCTGGGGGTGCCGGCGCCGGTCCGCATGGCGAAGTCCAGCCGGGCCGGCGACCCGGGATCGACGACGTGCAGGTCCGTCAGGTGGGCGAGGGTGGCGATCACGGTCTCGCCGCCGGACGGGGCCGGACCGGGGACGAAGTCGGTGCGCACGGTGTGGGCCTCGCCCGGTACCCGGCGCAGCCGGTGGTACAGGCCGTGGCTGCCGACGCCGGCGACCTCGCCGGGCACGAGGGTCGGTGCGGGCCTCGCCGGCATCGGCGTCATCGGACCGCTCCCGCCGTCAGGCCGCGCACGATGTGCCGCTGGAACACGTAGATCATCACCAGCATCGGGATGATGGCGAGCACGACGCCGGCGAAGATGACGTCGGGTGCCCGCTCCTCGACCGAGTTGAGCTGGGCCAGGCCGATCTGCAGGGTCTGCATCTTCGGCGTGCTCGTGACCAGCAGCGGCCAGAAGTAGTGGTTGTAGCTGCTGATGAAGGAGTGGATGGCCAGGGTGCCGATCGCGGGCCGGGACAGGGGGACCAGGATCCGCCACAGGAACCGCAGGTGTCCGCAGCCCTCGACCTTCGCCGCCTCGTAGACCTCCTTCGGGAAGCTGAGGAAGAACTGCCGCATGAGGAACGTGCCGAAGCCGGCCGCGAGGAACGGCAGGAACAGCGCCGGGAACGTGTTGACCAGACCCCAGTCGGCCATCGTGAGGTAGTTCGGGATGATCATCGACTCCGCCGGCACCATCATCGTGGCCAGGAACATGCCGAACGCGAGCCGCTTGAACGGGAAGTGCAGGAACGCGAACACGTAGCCGGACAGCACCGAGGTGACCAGCACGCCGAGCACGACGACCAGGGAGACCAGGATGCTGTTGCCGTACTGGCGGGCCAGCGGCACCGCGTTGAGGACCCCGCTGAAGCTGCTCATGTGGATGCTGGTCGGGAACAGCGCGGGCGGGAAGCGGGTCAGATCGTCGCGGCTCATCAGCGACCCGGCGACCGCGTAGTACAGCGGGAAGATCACGATCGCGACGAGGACGACCAGTCCCGCGATCGTGCCCGCGCTGCGCAACCGGCTCATGCGGCCTCCGCTGCGCTCCGGACCGCTCATGAGTAGAACACCTTCCGCTGCAGGACCCGGAACTGGATCGTGGTGATGGCGGTGACCAGGAGCAGCAGGACGACACCCTGCACCGAGGCGAGGCCGTAGTCCGACGCGCCGAACGCGAACGCCGACTTGTACAGCCCGTAGACCAGGGTGGTGGTGGCACCGTCCGGGCCGCCGCCGGTCAGGATGTTGATCTCGCCGAAGGTCTGCAGCGAACCGATCGTCGACACCACGAGCATGAAGAAGATCGTCGGGGTGAGCAGCGGCAGGACGATCCCGCGCAGCACCCGCCAGCGACCGGCGCCGTCGAGACGGGCGGCCTCCAGGTACTCCTCCGGAATCGCCTGCAGACCGGCCGAGAAGACCAGGACCGCGTAGCCGAGGTCACGCCACACGCTGACCAGCGCCAGGCTGGGCAACGCCGTGGCCGGGTCGGTGAGCCACTCGACGCCGGACACTCCCAGCGTGCTCAGGATGCCGTTGAAGACGCCGATGCTGGGGCTGTAGAAGACGTCGAACACGACGGCCGCCGATGCGGCGGAGAAGGCGAACGGCGTGGCCATCAGCGTCCGGAAGAAGCCGATGCCGCGGACCTTGGACTGCAGCGCCAGCGCCAGCCCGAGGCCCAGCACGAGGGTGGGCAGCACCGTGCACAGCGCGAACAGGACCGTGACGAGCAGGACCTTGCGCAGCTGCGGGTCGCCGAAGAAGTCCTGGTAGCGGTCCAGCCCCACGAAATCCGTGGCGTTGCCGAAGATGTCGCTGCCGTGCACGCTCAGCCAGACGGTGCGCAGCAGCGGGTAGAACACGAACAGTACGAAGATGACGGTGGACGGGACGAGGAACGCCAGGGCCACCGCGATCTCGGCCGGCCGGTACCGCGACCGGCGCCGGGCCGCGGGGACGGGCGCCGGGGGCACCGCCGCCGGCGCCGGCGCTGTCGTGGTGGGGTGCGCGGCCGTCATGCCGCCGCCCGCCACAGTTGCCAGACCTCGCCCGCGACGCCCGGTGCGGCGGCGAGGATGCCGTCCTCCGGCACGCCGTCGTCGACACCGTTGCGCCCGTACACGAGTGCGCCGCCCTCCCTGGCGATCAACGCTCCGGCGGCGACGTCCCACAGGTTGTACCGGCCGGGAATCAGCGCGCCGGCGGCCCGCCCCGCCCCGACGGCGGCCAGGGCCAGGGCGCAGGAGCCCATGATGCGGGTCGCGGCGAACCGGTCGGACACCTCGGTCAGCACCGCGAACATGCCGGGCCAGGGACGGTTCTTCGACCACTCGGTCAGCAGCACCTCGCCGGCGAGCGAGCCCGCCGGCCGGCAGGTGACCGGAAGGCCGTCGGCGAAGGCGCCACCACCGCGGACGGCGCTGAGGATCTCGCCGCGGGCCGGGTCGGCGACCACGCCGACGGCCACGCCGCCCTCGTCGAAGCCGGCCAGGCTGTACGACGACCAGGGCAGCCCGTGGACGAAGTTGGTGGTGCCGTCGATCGGGTCGACGTACCAGGTGAACCCGTCGCCGGCGCCGCCGCCGTACTCCTCCCCCACGACCCGGTGAGACGGGAACCTGTGGGCGATCCCGTCGCGGGTGAGCCGCTCGACCTCGCGGTCGAACGGCGTCACCCAATCGGCGGCGTCGGCCTTGGTCCCGGCGGTCGCCGGGTCGGGCCGGCTCGCCGCGATCGTCCGGACCGCGGCTCCGGCGAGCTCGATGGCGAACTCGTGCAGCTCCTTCAGCTCGTCCGCACCCGCGGCCATCAGGCGCCCGCCCCGGCGAGGACCGGCGTCACGGCGGGCAGGTCGTTGGAGATGAAGCCGTCGACCCCCCAGGCGAGTGCCCGTGCCGCCTGCTGCGCGTCGTCGATGCAGTAGGTCCACATGCGCAGCCCGAGGTCGGCCGCCCGCGCGACCGACTCCTCGGACAGGCTGTCCCAACGCAGGTTGAGCGCCTGCGGCCGGACCGTGTCGAGCAGGCTCGCCGGCGGCAGCTCCGGGCCGACCCAGGAGAGCACGATCTCGGCGTCGGGCTGGTGCGCACGGACGACGGTGAGCACCGCGGGCTCGCCGATGAAGCACGACCGCTCGATCGCGCCCGCGGCGCGCAGTTCGGCGGCCACCGCCGGTACGAGCTCGGGATCCTTGTTGTCCACGACGAGCCGGACCGCAACCGCGTCGGCGACCTCGGCGAGGGTGGGGATCCGCTCGCCGGTCACCTCGGTCCGCAGCGCCCGGATCTCGGCGAGGCTCGCCTCTGCGGGCGTCCGCGGGTCGTTCCAGAACCGCTGGAGCGTGCGGTCGTGCAGCAGGATCGGGTGGCCGTCGGCGCTACCGCGGACGTCGAACTCGACCGCGTCAGCGCCTTGCTCCGCCGCGAGCAGCAGCGACGGGACGGTGTTCTCCATGCGGCGCAGGGGCGCGCCGCGGTGTCCGACGAGGATCGGCACTGCTGCGCCCCTTACTGTCCGACGGATTTGTTGTAGGTGGCGATGGCCTCCGCTATGGCGGTCTGCCCGGCGGTGATGGCCTGGTCGGCGCTGGTCTTGCCGAGGATCACCGACTCGACGATGTCGTTCATCTTGTCGCGGGCCTGCGGCATGACCCCCATGAGGCAGCCGCTGCTGGCCGCCGTCGTGGCGGCGGTGCGCAACTCGGCGCCGGGCTTGGCGAAGTCCGGGTAGGTCGCGACGGTTTCCTGGAACGCCTTGCTGTCCGCTGCCGCCGTGACGACCGGGATGTAGCCGGTCTGCGCGGCCCAGTAGCCCTGCGCGTCGGCCGACGCGAGGTACTTGAGGAACTCCGCCGCGGCGGCCTGTTGCGCCTTCGGGTGCCCGGCCATCGTCCAGACCGCCGCCCCGCCGTTGAACACGCCGCTCGCGGTGGTGTTGTCCGGCCTGACGTAGTTGGCGACCCCGACCTCGAACTTCGAGCCCTTCATGATGTCGCGCAGGTTGGCCGACGTGAACGGCAGGATCGCCGCACGCCCGGCCTGGAACGCCGCGGACGCGTCGGTGTTGTTGCGCCCGACGTTGAGCAGGCTGCCGTCCTTCACCAGGCCCGCCCAGGTGTTCACGATCCCGCGCAGCTCAGGGGTGTCCCAGTTGACGGCGGTGGTGCGGCCGGAGCGACCGTTGTCCTGGTTGCAGTACTGCACGCCGCCCGCGGCGAGCATCTGCTCGACGAGCCAGCCGTCGATCGACGCCACCGCGCCGTAGCGGGTGGTCTTGCCTCCGGCGCTGACCGTCAGCTTGCGGGCCGCCTCGGCCAGCTCACCCATCGTGGTCGGCGGCTTCTCCGGGTCGAGGCCGGCGTCCTTGAACGCGGTCTTGTTGTAGAACAGCATCGGCGCCGAGGCGTTGAAGGGCAGGGCCTGCAGCTTGCCGCCGACCGTGTAGTACTTGGCGATGCCCGGTTCGACGGTGGCGGTGTCGATCCCGGCCGGCCCGGCGAGGTCGGCGAAGGCGACCGTCGCCTTGGTGTCGACCATGAGCTGGGTGCCGATCTCGAAGACCTGCACCAGGTTCGGCGTCTGCCGCGACTGCACCGACGCCTTGAGCTTGGTGAGCGAGTCGTTGTACTTGCCCTGGAACGTCGCCTCGACCTTGATCTTGCCGGCGTGGGCCTTGTTGAACTCCTCGACGAGGTGGTTGACGGCCTCGCCGTTGGCACCGGCCATCGAGTGCCAGAACGTCACCGTCTGCTCGCCGCCGCTGTCGTCACCCGCGTCGTCGCCGCAGGCCGTGAGCCCCGCGAGCAGCGTCGCGACCGCAGCGGCCGCAAGAAAGCGTCTCCGTAACATGTCTCCTCCTGATGCGCCGCGGCGCTGCGGTGAGCTTCGCAGACCGGGGTGTCAGCGGCGTTGGAGCGATTTAACATCAGCCGTGTTGTTTTCACAAGACCATCATCACGACTACCCTCGATCGGACCGCTTCTTCCGAGCTGACGTGGCACGCCGAACCGGACGAGGCAGGCACGTACCACCCGGAACCGGAAGCGTTATCACCGTGAGAACTTCACTCGGCACGCTACTGGAATCGTTTCATGACGCCGTCGGCAAGAGCGTCCGCAGCCGCGGCGAGACGCTGTCCGGCGACATCGAGCCGGCCGAGCAGGAGCACCGGCACCAGGGCCGCCGCGCCGGTGCCCGGCATGAGCGCCGCGACCGCGTGCTGGTAGGCCGGGCGGACGCCGGGCTTCTTCGCCTCGGCCGCGGCCTCGGCCGCCCGCCTGGGCGCGTCGGGCAACAGGCCCACCGCGGCGTCGAGCCGGGCGAGCCCGCCGGCCAGACGGTCCAGCACCGGTCCGTACAGCGGGTCGGGCGCCGCGCCGAACAGGTCGAACTCCCGCACGAAGTCGCGCGTCGCGTCGAGCACGTCGTCGACACCGCGGGAGAGCCGGAACAGGTCCTCCCGGTCGATCGGGGAGGTCACCGTGCGCCGCAGCCGGCCGATCAGGGCCGCCCGGTGCGCGTCGCCGTCGTGCTCCACCACGCCGATGAGGTGCCGGGCCCGGGCCGGTTCCACGATGCCCGCCGTGACCCGGCGGGCCACCTCGACGCCGCGCTCGGCGCAGCGCACCTGCTCGGCGACAAGGCCGACCAGCGACCGGTCGTTGGCGCCGGCCAGGTCCCGGCCCAGCCGGGCCAGCCCGCTCAGGACACCAGCGACACCGCCACCGCCGCGCACGCGCCCCCACCGACGAACGCCGCCGGCAGGGTCAGCAGCCACGCCTGGCTCAGTCGCAGGACCTTCCGCCATCGCACTCTCCTCGCTCCTCGAGAGAGTCCGGCGCCGACCAGCGCGCCGGACATCGACTGGGTCATGCTCACCGGCGCGCCGACGGCGGCCGTGCCGAGCACCACACCGGCACTCGACAGCTCGGTCACCACCACTCCGTCCTGCCGGGCCGCGACCAGCCCGCCGCCGGCGCCGCCCAGGCGGCGCACCCCGAGCAGGCCGCCCGCCATGAAACAGGCCGCGATCAGCGCCAGCGCGGCCGGCGACCGGGCGTAGCGGTCCGGCGCGCCACCGAGCAGCACCGCGTAGACCGCGAGCATCTTCTGGCCGTCGTTCGCGCCGTACGCGACGCAGGCCGCGGCGAATCCGCCCAGGTGCAGCCGGCGCAGGCGGCTCGCGGCCCCGCCGCGGCGCCCGGCCCGCGCCGGTGGCAGCGCGGCGACGACCCGCGCGGCACCCAGGGCGACCAGCGCACCGACCAGCGGCGCCGCGGCCGCCGCGGCGAGCACCGCACCCACCACCGCCCAGTCGACGGCGTCACCACCGCCGCCGACGAGACCGCCGCCGGTGCCGGCACCCGCGATGCCGCCGATGAGCGCCAGCGTGAGGCTGGTGGGCAGGCGACGAGCCGCCAGCAGGACGGTCACCGCGACGGCAGCGCCGATCCCCGCCAGGATCTGCGCCCTGGACGCCGGTCCCGGTGCCACCGAGGGCACCAGCCGCCCGTCGAGGGTCGTGGCCACCGCGGTGCCGACCAGCAGTGGCGCGGCGAGCACGGCGGTGGTGAGCAGCGCGAGCGCGCCGGGCGGGCGCAGCCCCGACGCCCCGACGCCGATCCCGACCAGGACGCCCGCGTCATTGAAGCCCGTGAACACCGCGAACAGCGCGGCGACGCCGAGCGCGACAGCCGTAGCGGTCGACACCCGCACCATCCGTTCCGGCGCCTTGAAGCGCGCCCGTAGTGAACCGCTGATGTGAAGATCTCGCAGCACTGCGAGGGCAGCCGGCCAGTCCCGCCGCGGCCGCACCGGCGGCCGGATTGGTCTGAGCTGCTAAAACGTCGACTCGGCCGCCTGGATCTAGCCGATACGATAAGTGGCTGTTATCTTAACATCAACCGAACGCTCACTTCGCACGACGGGAAGCTGCGACAGCGCATGGGAATCGAGCACACTTCTACCTCGGGCCTGTGGGCCGGCGTCGACGTCGGCACACAAAGCCTCCGAGTCCTGCTGGTGGACGACCACGGAGCCGTGGTGGGGCGCGGCGCCGGCCGGCTGGACAGCCACCGGTCCGGCACCCGCCACGAGCAGGATCCCGAGCAGTGGTGGCAGGTCCTCGGCCATGCCGGCAGGGCGGCGCTCGCCGACGCCGGACGGGTCCTCCCCCGGCCGGCGGGGCTCGTGCGGGGGATGGCGATCTGCGGCACGTCCGGGACGTTCCTGCTGGCCGGGGCGGACGCACCGGCGGAGGCGCTGACGCCGGCGCTGATGTACGACGACGCCCGCGCCGCGGACGGCTGGGCCGGCCCCGGGCAGCCCTCCTGGCCGCTCGCGAAGCTCGCCTGGCTGGCCGAGCACGGCAGCGCACCGGTTCGCGCGGGCCTCGCCGCCGGCCGGGTCCGGCTCGAACACTGCCCTGACTTCCTCGCCGCGCGGCTGGTCGGGCACCGGGTCGCGACCGATTGGAGCCACGCGCTGAAGACCGGCTACGACCCGGCCGCGCTCGCCTGGCCGGCGGCGTCAGCGGTGCCCGCCGGCGTGCTTCCCGATGTGGTACGGCCAGGAACGCTCCTCGGCCACCTCGACGCCGACGGTGCCGCGCACACCGGCTTCGCCGCCGGCACGCCCGTGCGAGCCGGGATGACCGACGGCTGCGCCGCCCAGATCGCGGCCGGCGCGCTGGTCCCCGGCTCGTGGAACGCCGTGCTCGGCACCACGCTCGTCCTCAAGGGCGTCACAGCGGATCGGCTCGAGGATCCGGCCGGCGCCGTGTACTCGCACCGCCACCCCGATCAGGGCTGGCTGCCGGGCGGCGCGTCGAGCGTCGGGGCCGCACTGCTCGACCGGCGCTTCCCCGCCGCCGACCGCGCCCGCCGCGACGCGGCCGCGGCGCGGTTCGAACCGGCCGGCGGCATCGTCTACCCGCTCGCCGGCCGCGGCGAGCGGTTCCCGTTCGTCCGGCCCGACGCCGAGGCGTTCGAGGCGGGCGACCTCGTCGACGACGACGACCGGTACGCGGCCGTGCTGCAGGCCGTCGCCTATGTCGAGAAGCTCGCGTACGCACACCTGCGCCGTCTCGGCGCACGGGTCGATGGGCCGTACTACGTCACCGGGGGCGCCACCCGCAGCCGGTACTGGTGCCAGTTGCGCGCCGACATCCTCGGCCACGAACTGATCCTGCCGGCCAGCGCCGAGCCCGCCTTCGGCATGGCCGTCCTCGCCGCCGCGGGCGAAGGCCCGCTCGTCTCGGCGGCCGGCCGCATGATCCGTCCCGGAACCGTCGTCACGCCCCGGCCCGGCGCGACCGGACGGTTCGCCGATGCCTACGCCCGCTTCCTCGACGCTCTCGTCGAGCGCGACTGGATCGACGCCGGGCTCGCCGGCTACGCGAAGGACGTCCCGCTCGTCGGCGCCTCCGGCGGTGCGGCATGAACACCGTGACGCTGGCCCGGCACGGCCGTACGGCCTGGCACACGCCGAACCGGTACACCGGGCGCAGCGACATCGCGCTCGACGACGTCGGCGTGCGGCAGGCGGAGGCGCTCGCCCGCTGGGCCGCCGGCCGCGGGTTCGCCGCCCTCGCCAGCTCGGACCTGCGGCGGGCCGTGGACACCGCGGCCGCCGTGGCGGCGGCGACCGGGCTCGCCCCGGCCGCCGACCCCCGGCTGCGGGAGCTGGACTTCGGCATCGCGGAGGGGCACACGCTCGCCGACCTCGACCCGGCCGTCGCCGAGCCGTTCGTCCGCGACCCCGTCACGCATCACTTCCCCGGCGGGGAGCACCCGGCCCGCGCCGTCGACCGCTTCCACGCCGGGCTGGCCGCGCTGCACGCGCGCGTACCGGAGGGCAGCGCTCTGGTGGTGGCCCACAGCACGATCATCCGCCTGGTCGTGTGCGCGGCGCTGGGCCTGCCGCTCGCGCAGTACCGCCACCGGCTGCCGGCGCTCGACCCGACCGCGGTGACCACGCTCCGGCTGGCCGGGGACGGCGTGCCGATGGCCCTGCTGGCGTACAACGTGCCGGTGTCTGAAGGATGGCAGCCATGACCGACGCAACGGAGCGCAGCCGGCCGGCCCAGCGGCAGGCGGAGATCGTCGAGCACGTCCTGCAGCACGGTTCCGTGTCGGCCAACGAGCTGGCCGAACTGTTCCATGTCAGCCTGATGACCATCCACCGCGATCTCGACGAGCTGGAGCGGCAGGGCGTCGTCCGCAAGTTCCGCGGCGGGGTGAGCGCCCAGCCGTCGAGCGTGTTCGAGAGCAACGTGTCCTTCCGGCTGCGCGCCGCGAAGGCCGAGAAGCTCGCGATCGCGCAGCGAGCCCGAGAGCTGATCGAGCCCGGCATGGCCGTCATGCTGGACGACTCGACCACCACCCTGGAACTCGCCCGGCTCCTGGAGGACGCGGCGCCGCTGACCGTGATGACCAACTTCCTGGAGACCATCAAGCTGCTCAGCACCATGCGGGGCATCCGGCTGCTGGCCCTCGGCGGGGAGTACTACCCGACGCACGACTCCTTCCTCGGCGTGCCGTGCATCGACGCGATCGAGGCGCTGCGCGTCGATCTGCTCTTCGCCTCCACCTCCGCCGTCTCCGGCAACTACGCGTACCACCAGGAACAGGAGATCGTCCTGGTCAAGCGGGCCATGATCCGTGCCGCCCAGCGGTCGGTGCTCATGGTGGACCACACCAAGCTCGGCCGGGCCTCCCTGCACCGCCTCGCCCCGCTGTCCGACATCGACCTGGTCATCACCGACAAGCAGGCGCCGCCCGAGGCGCTGCTGGAGATGCGCGAGAACGGCGTCAAGTATGAAGCGGTCTGAGGCAGCCCACGCGGTCGGTGTCGACGTCGGCACCACCGTCACCAAGGCGGTCGTGTTCGCGCCGGACGGCACCGCGCTGCGCCGCGCCGCCCGCCCCACGGTGCTGCACCGGGCGGGCCCGGGCCGGTACGAGCAGGACGCCGCGGCGGTCACCGCCTCGGTCGTGGCCGTTCTCGACGAGCTCGAACCCGGGCCGGTCGCGGCGGTCGGGATCACCGGGCAGGGCGACGGGCTCTGGGCGGTGGACGACGCCGGGCACCCTGTCCGGGCCGCCATCTCCTGGCTCGACGCGCGCGCCGCCGACGTCGTCGCCGAATGGACGGCAGGCGGCGCGCTGCTGCAGGTGTTCGACCGCACCGGCAACCTGCCGTTCGCAGGCAGCGCCGGGCCGCTACTGGCCTGGCTCGACCGCAACGAGCCGGCCACGCTCGACCGGGCGGCCACCGCGGCGTACTGCAAGGACGTCGTCGTGCAACGGCTGACCGGGCTGCGCGCGACCGACGTGTCCTCGGTGCCGTTCCTCGACCCCGGCACCCGCGACTACGACCCCGCACTGCTGGCCACACTGGGCCTGGCTCACCGCCGGGACCTGCTCCCGCCGGTCCTGGCCGCCCCGGTCGAGGGGTTGCGCACCGCCATCGGCGGGATACCGGCCGGCACACCGGTGGTCGCGGCGCCGTACGACCTGCCGGCCGCCGCGCTCGGCGCCGGCGTCGCGAAGGTCGGCGACGGCCTGCTGATCGTCGGCACGACCCTGGCCTGCCAGGTGCTCGCCGACCGGGTCGGCACCGGCGAGCCCGCCGGGCTGACGCTCACGACCTGGGAACCGGGACGATGGCTGCGAGCGCTCCCGGCGATGGTCGGCACGGCCGGCCTGGACTGGGTGCTGAACCTGACCGGGGGCACACCCGACGACCTGCCGGCGCTGCTGGCCGGCGGCGACTCCACCGGCCTGTCGGTGCTGCCGTTCTTCGCCGAGGCGGGCGAACGGGCGCCGTTCGTGGCGCCCGCGGCCCGGGCCCGCATCGACGGACTGCACACCGGCGTCACGGCCGCCGACCTCGTGGTCGCCACCTGTGAGGCGATCGCGTACAGCGCACGGCACTGCCTCACCGCCGCCGGCCTCGACGGCGAACTGTTCGCCTGCGGTGGCGGCATGCGCAGCGGCGCCTGGGCACAGATCTTCGCCGACGTTCTCGACCGGCCCGTGCGGGTGCTGCTCGGGGAGGAGGTCGGTGCCCGCGGCGCGGCTCAGGCGGCGCTGCGCACCGTCGGCGATGCGGAGCTGCCGCCGCCACCGCCGACCGCCGTGTTCACCCCGCGCCGGTCCTACGACGACCGCTACGCCGACTACCTGCTCGCTGTTGCCAACGCCCGCTCGACCTGGAGGACCACCCCGTGACCCGCGTACTCGTCGCCGGCGACCACTTCGTCACCCCCTCGCTCGTGGTCGACGCCCTCCGCCGGCTCACCGGCCTCGACATCGTCACCCACACCGGACCGTGGCCGCACACGCCGTTCGGCCCGGTGAACGAGGTCGACGAGGCGTCGGACATCGAGGACGAGCTCATCGACCTGCTCTCCGGGGTCGACGTGGTGATCACCCAGATGGCGCCGCTCACCGAACGGGTGCTGGCCGCCGCCCCGGCACTGAAACTGATCGTGGTCACCCGCGGCGGACCGGTCAACGTGAACCTCGCCGCCGCCGAGGCCCGCGGCATCGAGGTCCGCAGCACACCGGGGCGCAACGCGGTGGCCGCCGCTGAACACACCGTCGCACTCATGCTCGCGGCGCTGCGCATGATCCCGGCCACCCACGCGTCGGTGCTCGCCGGCCAGTGGCGCTCCGACCTCTACGCGCTCGACGCCGTCGGCTCCGAGCTCGGCGGCACCACCGCAGGGCTCGTCGGCTACGGCGCCATCGGCCGGCGGGTGGCCCGCATCCTGCGCGCGTTCGACGCGACCGTGCTCGTGCACGACCCGTACGCCGACCCCGCCACCCTCGACGGCGCCGATGCGGTCCCGCTGGACGAGCTGCTGTCCCGCAGCCAGGTGCTCAGCCTGCACGCCCGGCTGACCGCCGAGACCCGCGGCATGATCGGCGCCAAGGAGCTGGCCCAGCTGCCGCCGGGCGCGGTGCTGGTCAACTCCGCCCGTGGTGGCCTGCTCGACTACCCGGCCGTGGCTGAGGCCCTCGCATCGGGACGGCTGCGGGCCGCCGCCTTCGACGTGTTCGACGTCGAACCGCTGCCGGCGGACTCACCGCTGCGGACGGCACCCGGCACGGTGCTGACCCCGCACCTCGCCGGCGCGACCGTGCAAACCGCCCGCCGGGCGGCGGAGCAGGCCGCCGACGCGCTCGCGACGTGGCTCGCCGGAACCGCGGCGCAGCCGGTACGCCCGGTTGCCGCGCTGGAGCCGGGCGGCCGCTGATCAGCTCCCACGCGCCGGGCCGTGCCGATCATGGCGACGTGGTGCGCAACAGTGTCCTGAGCATGTCGGCAGAGTAGGTGTCGCTACCGTCGCGCGGAAGGTTCCGCCGGCGGAGTCGGATGACTGATGTACCGCGGCCGCGCGGCGCGGACAGTGGCGGTACACGGCCATCGAGCCGGCCGCCACGACACAGGAGATGTACCGCGATGCCTGTCCATCACGCCACCATGACCGCGCCCCGGACCCACCGGCACCGGGTGTCCGCGCCGTGAAGGCCCCCAGGGAGCGGTTCGGCACGGTGGTGCTCACCGGAGCTACGAGCGGCATCGGCGAAGCGACAGCCCGCCGGCTGGCGGCGATCTCCGAGACGCTCGTCGTGCTCGGACCCGAGCCGGAAGCGCCACGGCAGGTGCTCACGCAGATCCGCGGGTCCGGCCCCGCCGACGTCCGCTACGTCGGCGCCGACTTCACCCACCTCTGCGACGTCGTCGGGGCCGCCCGCTCGATCGCGTCGCTCGTGCCGGCGATCGATCTGTTGATCAACAATGCCGGCGTTCCCGGCGCGCCGCAGCGGATCGTCACCACGGATGGGTTCGAGCGGACGCTGCAGGTCAACGCGCTCGCGCCGGCGCTGCTGACTCGGCTGCTCCTTCCGTCGCTGGCTGAGGGCGCACGAATCGTGAACGTGGGCTCGTCCGCGCACCGCGTCGAGCGGTTCCACTTCGACGACATCGACCTGGCGCACGGCTACTCGCCGGTGGCGGCGTACGCGCGGGCCAAGCTTGCGATGGTGACCTGGTCGTCGTTGCTCGCGGACGAACTCCGGTCGCTGCCGGTCAGGGTCGTCGCCCTCTGCCCCGGGCTCAACGACACGCCGCTCAGCGCGGCGATGATGGGCAGGATCGGCGGTCCTCCCACGCGGGGCGCAGCCCGGGTCCTCCATGCCGCGGTCGCCGACGTCCCGTCCGGCGCCTACCTCGAAGACGACCGCGTCGTGCTGCCGAGCACGGACGTCACCGATCCCTCGAACCGGGAGCGGCTCACCGCCCTCTACTGGGAGCGGCTGCTGCCCTTCGCGGCCGCGGGACGCGGACGATGAGCGAGCACAGCGCGACCGCAGGCGTCCTCGGCCGGCGGGTCGCAGTCGTCTTCGGCGCGACCGGATGGATCGGCCGAGCCATCTGCCACGAGCTGGTCCGGGCCGACGCGAGCATCGTCCTGGTCGGCCGGGACGCGAACCGCCTCGCCGCCCTCCAACGCGAACTCGGCGGGGGCGATCGGGTGCTGTCCACGGTCGCGGACGTCACCTCCCAGCTCGAGGTCGACGACGCCCGGGAGGCCGCGATCACGCGCTTCGGCCACGTCGACCTGCTGGTCGTGTCCTCGGGCGTGATCACCGGCTCCGCCTTCGGCGACGGCATCCCGGCGGATTGGGCCGACATGATCGACGTGAACCTTCGCGGGCTGCTGCACGCGTCCCAGACGTTCGCCGAGCCGCTCCTGCAGCGCGCGGACAGCGGGTCGCCGGCCGACATCGTGCTGATCGGGGCCGTCAGCACCGACGTCCGCGCCCCTCGTTTCGCGGTGTTCAACGCGCTTTCGGCGGCCATCAAGCAGCTCGCACGCGCTCTTCGCCACGAGTACGGGCCGCGGGGCATGCGGGTCCACATCATCGAGCCCGCGTTCGCGGTCGACCAGTCCGGCGAGCGTCGCAACGCGGCAGCGCCCGGGCATGACCTGCGGCGCGCCCGGGCCGCCTCCGCGGTGCAGCCGGACACGATCGCCGCGGTGGTCACGCTCGCGGCGGCGCTGCCCCGCGGCGTGAACCTCGCCGAGGTCCTCCTCCTGCCCACCGAAACGGCATGACGAGCATGGCCAGGGGTACCGCTCGTCGCGGTCCCATCGCCCGTCTGCTGCGCAGCCCAGAGGCCCTGCGCGGGGCCGTCGTCCTGATCGCCGGCACCGTCGTCGCGCTCATCTGGGCGAATCTTCCGGGCGACGGCTACGAGTCGGTCTGGCATCTCCCGCTCGGGCTCGATCTCGCGGGCTCCAGGTTCGAGCTCGACCTGCGGCACTGGGTCAACGACGCGGTCATGGCCGTCTTCTTCGCTCACGTCACGCTCGAGGTCCGCCGCGAGCTCGAGCTCGGTGAGCTGCGTGACTGGCGCCGGGCGAGCGTCCCGGTCATCGCGGCCGTCGCCGGCCTCGTCGTCCCGGCACTGATCTACGTCCGGGCCACCTGGGGCACCGACGCGGTCGGCGGTTGGGGGATCGTGGTCTCCACGGACACGGCCTTCGTGCTGGGAATGCTCGCGCTCATCGGCCGAGGGATGCCTGCCCAGCTGCGAATCTTTCTCGTCACGCTCGCCGTCGCCGACGACGTCGGGGCCCTCGGGGTCATCGCATTCGCCTACACCGACCGCTTCAGCCCGCTGCCGCTGCTCATCGCCGTGGGCGGTCTCGCGGTGATCGCAGTGATGCGCTTCCTCGGGGTGTGGCGTGGGGCGCTGTACCTCCTGCCCTCGATCGTCGTCTGGGCGGGCTTCTTCCTCTCGGGCGTGCACGCCACCCTGGCCGGCGTCGCGATCGCGGTACTGCTGCCGATCTTCCCCACGCGGTTCGACGCCCTGCGCAGAGCTCAGGACCACGTTCGCGCCTTCCAGATGTCGCCGACCGCCGGGTACGCCCGCACGGCCGGGGACTCGCTCGCGCGAGCCGTCTCGATCAACGAGCGCGCCCACCGTGCCCTGGCGCCGTACATCACCTGGCTCGTCCTGCCGATCTTCGCCCTGGCCAACGCCGGCGTGACGGTCACCCGGGAGTCGCTGGCCGACGCGTTCACCTCACGGCTCACGTGGGGCATCATCGCCGGTCTGGTCGTCGGCAAGATCGTCGCCATCTCGGTGTCGACCTGGATCGTCACCCGGGTCCGGCCCGGCGCGCTCGGACCGGCGGTACGCATGTCCCACGTCGTCGGCGTGAGCATGCTCGCCGGGATGGGCTTCACCATCTCGCTCTTCGTCACGGACCTGGCGTTCGACGATGCGGTCGACGTCAGCCGCGGACAGATCGGCGTGATCGCGGCCACCGTGCTCGCCGCTGCTCTCGGTGCCGTCGCCTTCGCCGTCATGAGCGCACGTGAGCGGCGGCGATCGCCGCATCGGGACCGCCTCGTGCGGACGCTCGACCCGTCTCGCGACCCCGTGCTGGGAGACCCGGCGAGCGCCGCGGTGACGGTGGTCGAGTACGGCAACTACGCCACGCCGTACTCGCCCGCCGCGGGAGAGATGCGCCGCGAAATGGAGGGCCGCTTCGGCGGCGAAGTCGTGTACACGTTCCGCCATCTCCCGCTCGATCAGCCACTCGGTCGCTCCGCTGCCATCGCCAACGAGGCCGCGGCGCTGCAGGGACGATTCTGGGAGATGCGCGACGAGCTCATCCGCGAGGCGCCGATCGAAGACGAGCGGCAGATCCGTCGAGCGGCCGCAGGCGCCGGGTTGAACCTGCGGCGATTCGAACGCGACTGGAGCGACGCGACCGGTGTCCAGCGGGTCGACGAGGACCTCGCCGACGCGGAGGCGATGCACCTGCACCGGGCTCCGACGTACTTCATCGACAACGTCCGCTACGACGGGTCGATCGATGCCGACTCCGTGAACACGGCGGTGGCGGCGGCCTTCCTGTCACGCGCGCTGCCGTCTCCACGCCCCGCGTCCTGACGAGACGGTTGGGTCAGGCGCCGGCGCGAGGCGTCAGCCGATTCTGCATGATCGCGAGGTTCTGCCCGTCGGGGTCGGTGAGGAACGCCATCCACAGCTCGGACGCCTCGTCCCGGTGGACGACGTGCGGCGGCTCGTCGATGGTCACGCCGGCGGCGGTCAGCCGGTCGTACTCCGCCGCGATGTCGTCGACGGTGAAGTAGAGCAGGACGTTCGACTGGAACCGGGGAGACTCGGGCTGACCGAGGTAGAGCCGGACGTCGCCGGACTGGAAGAAGGCCATCGGCTGGCCGGGCACGCGGAACAGGAACGGGATGCCGAGCACGTCCCGGTAGAACGGGATCGACCGGTCGAGGTCGCTGACGCTGATGTGGATCTGCCCGACTGGACCCAGAGCCATGACCACTCCTATCCTTAACCTTGGTGAAAGGTTAACCTTGGTGAAGGAATCTGGTCAACGGGATGCAGCCGATCGGCTGCACACGGTCGCGGTGCGCCTGCTGCGGACCGCGAGCGCGGTGGACGCGGAGATGGATCTGGACGGCCCACGGGCCTCGCTGCTGTCCGTGCTCGTGTTCGGCGGTCCGATGCCGGTCAGCCGGCTGGCCGAGGTGGAGCGGGTGACGCCGCCGGCGATCACCAAGCAGGTGGACGCGCTGTCGGAGCTGGGGCTGGTGCGTCGCCTCCGGTCCGAGACCGACCGCCGGGTCGTGCTGGTGGAGGCGACGCCGGCCGGCCGTCAGGTGCTGGAACGTGGCCGCGCGGCGCGGGTGCGCAGGATCGCCGAACTGCTGGGAGACGCCACCGAGGAGGAGTGGGCCGTCATCGGGCGGGCGGCAGAGATCATCGCAGCCCGGCTGCCGCGCCGCCCCGGTTGAGGCCTCGATCACGCCGGAACGACGACCGGCAGTGCGATCAGGCTGGCTTCGCGGGCGGCCTTCCGCGCTGCTTCGTGGAAGTCGGGCGCTGCGCAGGCGAAGAGCGTGCGTCCGTCGGAGCCGCCGAGCGCGCAGGCATACACGTTCGTCCCGGGCCGTACCTCGTCGGTGATCTCGCCGCCTTCCAGGACCCGTAGCAGCCGCGCGCCGGTCGCATCGGCGATCCACAGCCCGCCCTCGGCGTCGAGGCACGACCCGTCGCCCGCGACGGCGAGTTGGGACAGCACCCTTTCGAAGGCGCGCCCGGTCGGCAGCGGCCCGAATGCCGCCCACACGCGGCGGTTGGTGAGCCGCCCGTCCTCGGTGACGTCGAACGCGGTGATCCGGTTCCCCAACGTCTCGTTCACCAGCAGGACGCCCTGCGGCGTGAGCACGATCCCGTTGGGGAACCAGAGATCTGCCGCCACCTCGGTCACCCCGCCGTCCGGATCCACCCGGTACAGCGAGGCCGGCTCCACCGGCGCCCCGCCCATCAGGTCGAACCCGAAGTTGCCGACGTAGGCACGGCCGATCGCATCGACGGACATGTCGTTCAGGTGCCCGGTCGCGTGCCGGCTCAGGTCAGCGTGGGTGCGCAGCGTGCCGTCGGGCTCGCGGCGCAGCACCTTGCGGTCGCGCATGGAGACGACGAGAAGGCGGCCGTCCGGCAACCAGCCGAGTCCCGACGGCTGCCGGGGAACCGTGGCTTCGACGCGCGGGTCGGCGCCGTCCTCGCGCGCCGACATCACCTGGCCGGTGTAGAAGTCCGAGCACCAGATTCGATCGTCGTGCCAGCGTGGCGCCTCGGCGAACGTCAGGCCGGCGATCACGATGCTCGCTTCGTGGGTGGTCATGTTCCTACTTTCCGATGAGCAAGACTGTGCGGGGCTCGGCCAGCAGGATGCGGCCTCGCCGGCCGAGCCGATGGCCGGAAACCGGCAGCGTCGGTCATGGTGCGCCGCTTCCTGCGTTCGGCGTCGGCGGTGTCGAGGTCGTATCCAGTGTCGGCGCCGCGCGGCGGCGGCACATCAGTCAGCTGACTCGGCCCGCTCCCGGCCGGGGGACAGGTCATCGGGCGGAGTCGAATGCCCGATGTACCGCCGCCGCACGTCGCCGACAGTGAGCGCATGACGGTCAACCGCGGTCTCCATGTCCTCGTCGTCGCCCGCCTGGCCGGGCTCCTGGCGGTCACTCGCTACCCGGGCGTGGAGGTCGCCTTCGCCGCCACCGTGCGCTGCCTGTGCGATGTCCTGTCCTGATCCGAATATCGACGCTCCCGTCCGCCGTGAGAATGATTCGCGTCCGCTGTCCGACAGCTGAGTTCCCGCTCCCGCCCCGGTCAGTACATGATCGACGCCGCGGCGGCCGCCAGCGGCCGCTTGTCCCGGCCCACCGGGACGGTGGTCCCTGACGGCTTGGGACAGGCGCGTGGTGTCCTGCACGAGCCGGGCCTTGCCGTCGGGTTCGCCTCGGCCTGGGCCGAACCCGGCCGACGCCTGTCCCGGGGAAGCGTCGTGAGACTGTTTTGTGAGGAAGTTCTGTGAGACGTAGCCCGACCGGCCGCCGCTGGCTGGCCTTGGCCGTCGTTGCGACACTGGCAGCGAGCGGCTGCACCGACGACAGCGACCACGACGACGCAGCCCCACGCGGCGCCGTCGACCGCAAGTCCGTCGCCGCCGCCGCTGCCGGCCTGCCCGCCGAGCCGGCGGCCGCGGCGGAACGGCTGGTCGCGACGATCACCAGCGACCCGGCCGGCTCTCCGGCTGCCACCGCCGAGCTGCTGCGCCGCTCGGGGCTCGTGATCGTGTCCGCGAAGGGGCCGGTCGTCGCCGCCCCGGACGAGGTGGCGCTGCTGGACGCGCCGGTCTACGCCGAGCTGATCCCGCTGCTCGCCGAGGCGGCGCGGGAGGGCGACCGGTACACGCCGGAGCAGCTCTCCGCGCTGCTGGTGGCCGTCGGGCTGACCGACAAGCCGCCGACCTTCGCGCAGCTGGCCACGGCGATCGCCGGATGGGGCAAGCAGCCCGGTGACGGTCCGGTGTTCGCGACCGCGGGCGCCGCCGTGCGTGCCCTTGCCGCCCAGCACCGCCAGGTGATCCATCCCGCCGCCGATCCGGCCGAGGTGTGGTTCGACCCGTTGCAGACGATCCTCCTGCTGACCCACGCGACGAGCCGGTTTGCGCTGGTGTCCAAGGACGCGAAGAACGGCACGGCCGCGCCCGCGCCCGGCCTGTTCGACCGGCTGGTCGGCGGCGGCGTGGCGCACGCGGAAGATCCGAAGGGGGCGTGCGGCGAGTTCACCGCCCTGTTCGCCGCCCCGGACGACCCGGTCATCAAGGCCAACAGCGACTTCCTGAAGGGCGAGCTGAAGGACCGGCTGGCCGGCGCGATCCTGGGCGAGGGCGCGAAGGAGATCTTCGACAAGGCCAACGAGGCGTGGGGCAAGGCCGGCGCCACGGCCAGCGCGATCATGCTGATGCTCGGCACCCGGATCGACCTGACCGCCGACAAGTCCGCGACACACTTCAAGCACGCCCCGGGCAGCCGCGGCGAGCACGTGCAGCTGACCGCCACCGCGACCTTCGACATCAAGGTCGCCCTGGAGCGGCTCGAGTGCTATGCGCTCGCCGGCGTCGACATGCCGAAGGCCGGGCCGATGGAGGGCTTGACGGTTCGCTGGTCCAGCCAGCAGCCGCAGGCCGGGACCATCCAGAAGGGCGGCAACCAACTCCTGCAGGCGGTGGCCGCGGACAGCGTCAAGATGACCCGTGGCGAGAAGACCGGCAAGGACGGCAAGTCCACGCTGGAGGTCAAGCCGCCGGTCGAGGACCCACCGGGCGAGGGACCGGAACTGCGTCGCAAGGCGACGTTCATCGCCGCGCTGGACAAGGAGAGCTTCCCGTTCGAGCTCGGCGACGCCTATGGCCTGCTCGGCAACCCGGTCGGCTACGGCGTGGGCAAGACCTTCGACCTGCTCCGGGACGTCCTGGTCAAGGCCGGGCTGCCGAGCCAGACGATCACGATCGCGGTCACCTACCACGGCTCGGACATTCTCGTCGCCAAGGGCAGCAACTCCGTGAACCTGATCCTCGCGTCGATTCCCAAGGTGTACGTCGACCTGGTGAGCTGCACCGGGCTGGCCGGGCCGTTCAAGGGCAAGGCCGGCTACAGCGGGGTCGAGTACAGCGAGTTCGAGCAGCTCGCCGGCGCCGTCGCCGGGATCCCCGTCCCGGCGAACATCAGTGGCCGGGAGAACTCGACGCTCAGCGTCCTCACCAACGACCGGTCCGGTCCCAATCCGTTCTTCATCATGACCGGAGAGGGCGGCAAGCAGTTCCTGGACGGGGTGCTCGACCTCAACCCGGACCGCTACCTGAACACCCGCGCCGAGATCCTCGACGACTGGCGGGTGGGCCGCCCGGTCGGCGAGGTGGAGATTCTCCTGGCCGGCAACTCGTTCCCGCTCAGCGACCTCACCTGGCCCGTGCTGCGGGTCACCGAGGACCCGCGCTGCCCGAAGGTGACGTATGAGTACGACAACCTCTGACCACCGCCGCCGGGTGCTCACCGGCCTGCTCGCCACGGTCCTGCTGGGGGCCCTCGCCGCGTGCACCACCGATGACAAGCCCGCGGCGCAGCCCACGACCGGTGCGGGCGCGGGCCCTGCCACGGCCGCGCTGCCGGCCTTCGCCGGTCTCTACGTCACCCCCGAGGTGATCGCGGTGCCGCTGCCCGGCGACGGGCTGCGCATGGTCACGGCCCAGCGATGCGACCGCCTCGTGGGCATGCTCGGCGCCGGTCAGTGGTACGTCGCCGACGAACTGCGCTACCCCGAGGACGCGGCGGGCACCGAGGAGATCTTCGGCGGTCTCGGCCTGATGCCCGCCCTGCTCCTGCGGCGCGGCGACCAGCGGGTGTTCGCCACGCTGGAGGGTGTCACGGACTGCACAGCGACACTCACCTCGCTGCCGGCGCAGGAGATCACGGTCAGCGGTGCCGGGCTGCCCGGCACCCGGGCCGGCTGGTCAGGCACCACCCGGTGCTACCGCAGCGGCGGCAACCTCACCGTGTCGTTCTACTTCGACACGGACGCACACGTCGGCGCCATCGGCACCGTGACCTTCGCCGCCGACGGCAGTCTCTCCGCCGACGAGCTGAGCATCGCCGTCATCCAGCACAGCGGCGCCCTGCTGCGGACCCTGTCGGCCCTCGACTGGTCCGGCGAGAAACCGAAGAGAGGGGTGACGGTCAGCGAACTGAGCGCAGAGGACGGTGGCGGCGCGAAGGTGTCATTGACCGGCCCGGCCGAGCGGCCGGCGGGCACCCTGACCCTGCCGGCACTCAGCGACGACACCGGCGAGCTGGGCCAGGTCGGCATCACCGTGCCGTTCGCCTGCGCGGAGGTCGGCACCCTCGGCGCCTGACCGCCGCCGTACGGGCGTGGCCGGCGGCGCCGGCCACGCCCCGGCGCCGCCGGCACGATCCGGTCGACGCTTCAGGCATGGTCATCTTCGTCCGGGGCGGCGGGGGCGAGACCGAGCGTGGCGAGATACTCCAGGCTCGCGGCCACATCGACGCGCGGGTCGCTGCCCGACCGGGGGTTGCGGTCCTGTTCGATGATCGCCACGCCGTCGTAGCGGACCGCGTCGAGCGCGGCGGCGAACGCGGGGAAGTCGACCATGCCGCGCCCGATGGGGCAGAACACGGCCGCGTCGACCGCCTGCCAGAAGCTCAGGCCCTCGGCCCGGACCCGCCCGGCCACGACCGGGTCGACGTCCTTGAGGTGGACGTGCTCGACCCGGCCGGACCAGTCGGTCAGGGTCCGGACCGGGTCGGCGCCGGCGAGCCGGAGGTGGCCGGTGTCCACGCACAGCCCCACCAGCTCGGCCGGGAGCTCGGCGAGCGCGGCGGCGATCTCGTCGTCGAACTCGAGGTACGTGCCGCAGTGCGGGTGCAGCACGGCCCGCACGCCGGCCCCGGCCGCTGTTTCGGCGATCGCCTCGATCCGGTGCAGGTACTCGCGCCACGCGCGGCCGGCCAGCCGGACGGCCGCGGCGGACCGCCCGGCCGTGGCGTCACGAACCGGGTTGACCCGGTCGACGACGACGAGGTGGCGGCCGCCCTGCTCGGCGATCAGCCGGCAGGTGTCGCGGGCGGTGGCGCGGACGTCGGCGAACGCCGCGGCGTCCCAGATCGGCTGGAAGAGGAAGGTGCCGGCGACGCGGAGGCCGCGGGCGTCCAGCTCCGCCGCCAGCTCGTCGCGTCCGGTCGGCAGGAAGCCCACCGGGCCCAGCTCGATCCATCGGCAGCCGACCGAGGCGATGTCGTCGAGCACACGCGACCAGGGCGGGTTCGCGGGATGGTCGGCGAAGTCGACGCCCCAGGTCGTCGGGCTGCATCCGATGCGCACGGTCATGACGCGCTCCGGCCGCCGGCGGTGGCGAACAGCTCGCACAACAGCGTGACGTCGCGCGCCGCTTCCTCGACGACGTTGCGCCGCGCGCCGTGGCCGGTGATCGCCGCCGCGAAGGCCGCCAGCTCGCGGTCGAAGCTGTCGTCGCGCTCCTCGGTCGTCGTGGAGCGCCCACCGGCCCGGACGGTGTGCCGGGTGCCACGCCGTTTCACCGCGCCGTACGGCGCCTGGAAACACAGCTCGTGCGCGGCGTCGGGGGTGAGCACGCGGACCGTCTCGGCGAAGTCGTCGATCGCGGGCGTCGAGACCCAGGAGGCGGTCCACGGCGCGTCACCCATCAACCCGGACACCTGGGCACCGCGGGCGTCGGGCAGGATGCGCGCGTCCGTGCCGCGCAACGGTCCCAGCCCGCGGGCGTCCGCGATCCAGGCGAGCAGGTTGACGTCGTGGACCAGGGCGCCGAGGAACACGTCGACGAGCATCCGGCGATCCGCGTCCCGGTCCGCCGCCGCACCGACCGCCGCGTGACACTGGGCCTGCTCGGCTTCGCGCAACTCGTCGCGCGCGCCGGCCGGGACGTCGCCGGGCGCCGGACGCAGCTCGTCCGGGCCGAAGAAGCGGGACAGCCCCGGGTCGTACGTCATCACGTCGACGACCAGCGGCGATGCGGCTGCGTCGCGGAGCGCGGCCACGGCCGACTCCGCCACCCGGTCGAACCGTTTCATGTATCCGACCTGGACGACCCGGTCAGCGCGGTCGGCGGCGGCGGCGATCCGGACCGCGTCGGCCGGGTCGATGCAGAGCGGCTTCTCCACGAAGCAGTGCAGCCCGGCCGACAGCGCCGCCAGCACGATCGGGGCGTGCAGCGCGTTGGGCGCCGCGACGACAACGGCGTCCAGCTGTCCACTGTGGATCATCTCACGCCAGTCCTCGTGCAGCGCGTCGATCCCGAAGCGGCGGCCGAGGCCGGCGCGGAGCGCGGGGCTCGGCTCGGCCAGCGCGCGGAGCGTGTAGTGCCGGTGCAGGCGGGTCAGCACGGGCAGATGCACCACCTGCGACACGAGGCCGCCGCCGACCACCCCCACCCGGATCGGCCCGCTCACAGGTGCTGCCTCTGCTGGTCGCGCCCGGCGCGGACCGCCGCGGCGGCGGACGAGACGCCCGGGTCGTCCGCGACCTCCGGGACGCCCAGGTCCCAGAACGCGTCGCCGGCGGGGAGCGCGCGCTCCGGCGCGACCGGGCACACGATCACCACCGGCCCGGCCAGGCTCCGGGCCTGCTTCAGGAGGTCGCCGAACGCGCCGGCGTCGGTCGCGACGAACGCGCGGGCACCCAGGCTCGCGGCGTTGGCGGCGTAGTCGACGACCAGCGGCGGCCCGGTCAGGCTGTCCCCGTCGCGCATGCGGAACTCGTTGCCGAAGCCGGTGCCGATCGCCCGGGACTGGAGGCCGTGAATGGACTGGTAGCCCCCGTTGTCGAGCAGCACGACGGTGACGCCGAGGCGCTCCTGCACGGCGGTGACGAGCTCGGTGTTGGCCATCAGGTACGTGCCGTCGCCGATGATCGCGTAGACCTGCCCGGCGTCCGGCCGGGCGAGCCGGATACCGAGCGCCGCCGGCAGTTCGTGGCCCATGCAGGAGTAGCCGAACTCGACGTGGGTGTGCACGCCGTCGCGGACCCGCCAGGTCTTCAGCAGGTCGCCGGGCGGGCCGCCGGCCGCCGCTACGACCCAGTCGCCGGGCTGGGCGGCCCGGTTCAGCGCGGTCAGCACGCCACCCTGGGTCAGTGCCTCGCCCGAGCCGAGAACGGTCGCCTCGTCGACGCGGTCCCGCCAGTCCGCGGCGCAGCGCGCCGCGTCGTCGCTCCACGCGGGCGGCGCGGTCCATCCGGACAGTGCGCCCGCGAGCGCGTCGACGGTGGCGCGCGCGTCCGCCACGACGGCGTACGCGCCGAGCTTGTGCGCGTCCTCCGCCACCACGTTGACGCCGACGAACCGCACCTCCGGGTCGGCGAACAGCGAGTGGGAACCGGTGGTGAAGTCGGTGAGCCGCGTCCCGACGTGGACGACCAGGTCGGCCGCGCGCGCCGCGGCGTTCGCGGCGGCGGTGCCGTTGACCCCGATGCCACCGAGGTGCCACCGGGAGCCCGCCACCGAGCCCAGCGCCGCCGACGTTTCGGCGACCGGGATGCCGTACCGCTCGCTGAGCGCGGCCACCGCCGTCTCCGCTGCGGAGTAGCGCACCCCGCCCCCGGCGACGATGAGCGGTCGCGCGCTGGCGCGCAGTAGCCCGGCGGCGTGCGCGACGTCGGCGGCCTCGGGGGGTCGCCGGGGCACCCGCCAGGTGCGTTCCCGGAACAGCGCGGCCGGGAAGTCGAACGCCTCGCCCTGCACGTCCTGCGGGAGCGCGAGCGTGACGGCGCCGGTCTCCGCCGGGTCGAAGAGCACCCGCATCGCCGCCGGCAGGGCGGTGAGCAGTTGCTCGGGCCGGGAGATCCGGTCGAACAGCCGGCTCACCGGCCGCAGGCAGTCGTTGACGGTCACGTCGGTGTGCGCGTGCTCCAACTGCTGGAGCACCGGCCCCTGCCTGCGGTTGGCGAACGTGTCCGCGGGCAGGAGCAGGACCGGCAGCCGGTTCACGGTCGCGGTCGCCGCACCGGTCACCAGGTTCGTCGCCCCCGGGCCGATGGACGCGGTGCACGCGTACGTCGCGGTCCGCCCGACGGCCTTGGCGTAGCCGATGGCGGCGTGCACCATCGACTGCTCGTTCTTGGGCTGGAGGAACGGCAGCTCCGCGCGGCGCTCCGACAGCGCGTGCCCCAGGCCGACCGCGTTGCCGTGCCCGAAGATGCCGAACACGCCCGGCACCGCCCGGCGGCGCACGCCGTCGCGCTCCGTGTACTGCACGGCGAGGAAGCGGACGATCGCCTGCGCGACCGTGAGTCGTACCGTCCCTGCTGGTTGGTCGGTCATAAGGCTGTCCCTTTCCCTGTTGCCGCGCCGGTGAGGTGGCGGCGGGCGCGGCCGGCGAGGTCGTCGACGGCACCGGCGAAGACCCGGGCGTCGGTGGAGAGCATCACCACGTCGAGCGGCAGCGCCGCCCAGAGGTCGAGGTTGGTCTGTGTCGCGGCGCCCGCGACGCCGAATGCGATGCCGGCAGCGGCGGCCGCGGCCTGCACGGTGCCGAGCGCCGCGGCGACCGCCGGGTCATCCGCACGGCCGGGCACCCCGAGGTGGTACGACAGGTCGGCGGTGCCGACCACGAGCCCGGCGATGCCCGGGGTGGCGGCGATGTCCGCGGCATGGTGGACGCCGGCGGCGCTCTCGATCTGGGCGATCAGGATCGGGTCGGCGGCCTGCGGGCGGCGGCCGTGCTGGTTGCCGCGCCGCGGCCCGAACCCGCGTGTGCCGCGCGGTGGGTAGGTGCAGCGGGACACCAGTCGCGAGGCGACGGCGGCGCCGGAGACGTCGGGCAACACGATGCCGGCAGCTCCGGCGTCCAGCGCGACCGGGACGTCGTCACTGTCCACACCGGACACCCGGACCAGTGCGGGCGTTCCGGCGGCGGTACAGCCGACGACGAGGTCGAGCATGTCGCCGCGGCCGAGCGCGCCGTGCTCCATGTCGATCCAGACCAGGTCGAACGCCGCGGCGGTGAGTTCGGCGAGCGCGGCGCCGGGCAGCGTGACGACGGTGCCGACGGCTGGTGCGCCGGTGGCGGCCCGCCGGTGCGAGAACGTCAACGGTTCAGCCACGGCCGGCGCCTCCCGCCGCGAGGGGCCGGACGGCACGGTACACGTCGGGGTTGGCCACGCCGTCCGGGCGGTCACCGGCGAGGACCCGCAGCACCGACCGGGTCGCCCGCCGGGTCATCTCCTGGATGCTCCCCGGGCTCAGCCCCGCGATGTGCGGCGAGAGGACGACGTTCGGCAGCGCGGCCAACCGCCGGTCGCGGGGCGGCTCGACCTCGAAGACGTCCAGTGCGGCCGCCGCGAGGTGCCCGGAGCGCAGCGCGTCGACCAGCGCGTCCTCGTCGACCAGGCCGCCCCGGGACGTGTTGACCAGGATCGCGCCGCGCCGCAGTGACGCCAGCTCGGGCCGGCCGATCAGGTGGCGGTTGGTCCCGGTGAGCGGCACGTGCAGCGAGACGATGTCGCTGCGGCGCAGCAGCTCGTCGATCGGGACCCGCGTGGCCGCGCCGTGCGTGGCCACGGCCGGGTCCGTGAAGAGGACCTCGACGTCGAAGCCGGCCAGGCGCCTGGCCACCTCCCCGCCGATCGTGCCGAGCCCGACAAGGCCGATCGTGCGGCCGCTCAGGTCGAACGGCGTCAGGTCGCCCACCCGGTTCCACTCGCCGGACCGGATGGACGCGTCGTTCTCCACGACCCGGCGCACGGCCGCGAGCAACAGTGCCACCGTGTGGTCGGCGACGACGGACTCGTTGGCGCCGGGGGTCGTGGTGACCACGACGCCGCGCGAGGACGCGGCCGCCAGGTCGATGCTGTCGGTGCCGACGCCGACCCGCGCGATGACACACAGGTCCGGCGCGGACCGCAGCACGTCGGCCGGGAACGGGTCGGTGCTGACGATGGCGCCGACGACGCCGGGCAGGAGTCGCGCGACGTCGGCCGGAGCGCGGAAACCGGTCTTGGGGCGCAGGACCGGGCGGTATCCCGCGGCGGTGAGCGCGCCGCCGAGCGTCGCGTCCTCGATGGAGTATCCGGGCCAGGTGATCAAGATCGACTTCTGCGGCACGGGATCTGTCACACGGACTCCCAGTAGGCTGATCGGGCGGCGCGGCCGGGGGTGGCTCACTGTTCCCGCCACAGAGATTCAATCACTGGATATCTCTCGCGGTCAAGGGATCACCATGTACCTGACCTCGGCGTACAGCTTGTCAGCGGAGCACGGTGCGGCGCCCGGCGAGATACTCGTCCAGGTATCCCTCGACGGTCTTCAGGTGCGCACCCATGGCTCGGCCGGCCGCCGCGGCGTCGCCGGCCGCGATCGCGTTGAGAATCCGCTGATGTTCGGGGATGCCCCGCCGCTCCCGGGCCTGCGGGCGGGCGAGCGGCAGCCGGGCGATCAGCAGCGCCTGGTCGAGCGGGCGCAGCATGTGCGCCAGCGCCCGGTTGCCGGCCGCGTCCGCCACGGCCTGGTGGAACCGGATGTCCGCGCGATGGAACTGCTCCTCGGCGTCCGGCAGGCCGCCGGCCCCGCCCGCCTCCGCCTCACGCACCCCTTTGGCGGCCTGGGTCATCTCGTCGAGCGCCTCGCGCAACCGGGCGATGTGGTCGTCGGTGGCCCGCACCGCGGCCAGACCGGCCGCCTCCACCTCCAGACCGCGGCGGCACTCCACGTATTCGCGAAGGACGTCGCCGCCTGCCTGGGACGCCAGCAACGCCCGCAGCACGTCCGGGTCGAGCACGTTCCACGCGGACTCCGGCTGGACCGTGGCGCCCCGGCCGTGCTTGACCTTGATGAGGTCACGCTCCTCCAGCGCGCGCAGGCACTCCCGCACGACGCCCCGGCTCACCTCGAAACGCTCGGCGAGGTCGACCTCGCGGGGCAGAGGGCTGCCGGGCGGATACACGCCGGACGCCAGTTGGTCGATCATGACGGCGAGCAGATCGCGATGGAGCCGCGCCACGTGTCCTCCCGTTCAGAGTTTGAATCATTCTAACCCTGCCGGCCAGTGTCGCCTCAGGCGCCCGAGCGGCGGGCGGCCAACCCGCCGTCAACGGCGATCGATGCGCCCGTGACGTAGCTCGCCTCCGAGGACGCGAGGAAAACGATGACCGAGGCGACCTCTTCCGGCTCGGCGATCCGGCCGATCGCCACCGCGCCGACCATGCGGGCCTCCGCAGCGGCGGGGTCGTCGTGCCGGTCGATACTCTCCCGCACCAGCCGCGTGCGGGTGAACCCGGGCATGACGACGTTCACACGCACCCCGTGGCGGCCGTAGTCCAGCGCCAGGCTGCGGGTGAGGCCCAGCAGGCCCGACTTCGCCGCCGCGTACGGGAAGAAGCCCTCCAGCGTGGCGGTGCCGTGGATTGACGAGACGTTGACGATCGCACCGCCGCCGGCCCGGGTCATGTGCGGCAGGCAGTACTTCGCGAACAACCAGCTCGCCTTCAGGTCGACGGCGAAGAAGTCGTCCCACTCGTCCGACGACATCTCGACCGCGTCGAAGTTCGCGTTGACGCCGGCGTTGTTCACCAGCACCGTGGGCGGGCCGTAGGCGTCCGCCCCGCGGGCCACGACCGCGGCGACGTCGGCCTCCACCGCCACGTCGGCATGGACGAAGGTGGCCGGCGCACGGGCCGGCAACAACCCCAGCGCCTGCTCACCCGCCGCCCGGTCGCGGTCACAGAAGGTGACGGCCGCGCTCTCGCGCAGCAGCGCGGCGACGGTGGCGAAGCCGATGCCCCGGGCGCCTCCGGTCACGATCGCGTGCACACCGGCGAACCGAGTGCTCGATGCCACGGTCACATCCGCCCCCTTCATCATGCCGTCGACCGTTGACCGGCCGCCGCCCTGTGTACCGCACGGAGCAGCGCGACGGCCCGCGGGTCCGGCCCCGGCTCGTCGCGCAGCTCGTTCATCACGTACGCCACACCGATCCGTTCCCGCGGCCAGGCCGCGCTGACCGAGCCGCCGGCCCCCGTGTGCCCGAACGCGTGCGCCGGCGGCCCGAGCCGCCGCCCCCCGGTCTGGAGTTGAAACCCCGCACCGTACCGCAGGCGCTCGCCGGTCAGCGGGTCGACGAAGTGGCTGCGCTCCGCGGTGGCGCCGGCCAGGGCCTCCGCCGACGCCACGGTGACGCCGTCGAGCCGGCCGCCGAGCGCCAGGCAACCGTAGAGCCGGGCGAGCGACCGGGCGGTGCCGATCGCGTTCGCGCCCGGGATCTCCGCGGCGCGGAAGTCCGGGTCGTTCCACGGCATCCGGGGGGCCGGGAAGAGCGGAGGGTTCGCCCAGGCGGCGCCGAGCAACCGGTCGCTCTCGCCGGCCCGCACGGAGAGCTGCGCAGCGGTGCCCCAGCCCGGCCCGTAGGCCAGCTCGGACACCCGGCCCGCGTGCCGCTCCGGCAGGCCCAGCCAGATGTCGAGGCCGAGCGGCGCGGCGATCTCGTCGGCGAGATAACGGCCCGCGCTGCGGCCGGTCACCCGGCGAATCAGCTCGCCGGCGAGCCAGCCGTACGTGAGCGGGTGGTAGACGGCGCCGGCCCGGGGGTCCCATTCGCGCGGCTGGGCGGCGAGGAGCCGCGCCATCCGCGCGCCGTCGCACAGGTCGCGTTCGCGCAGCCGCCGCCGGACACCCGGCAGACCCGCCCGGTGCGACAGCACCTCCCCGACGGTGATCCCGGCCTTCCCGTTCGCCGCGAACTCCGGCCAGTACCGGGCCACCGGTGCGTCGAGGTCGACCAGCCCGTGGTCGAGCAGCCGGGCGAAGCAGGCGGCGACGAGCCCCTTCGTGCCGGAGAACAGCAGTTGGAGCGTGTCCGCCCGCCACGGGACACCGGGCGCCGCGGCGCCGCCCCACACGTCGACGACCACCTCGCCGTTGCGGACGGCGGCGAATGCGGCGCCGCGCTCGCCGCGCCGGGCCAGGTTCTCGCGGAACGCATCGGCCACCGCGCCGAACCCGGGCGCCACCGTCCACTCCGCGTCGCTCATCCGGCGAACCGCGGTTTGGGCAGGCCCTGCGGGCCCGGGCGGAGCCGGAACAGGTTGCCGGCCAGCGGCTCGGCGCGCCGTCCGGCGTCGTCGAGCTTGTGGCGAGAGCTGGTGACGAACAGGTCCCGCAGCGTCGCGCCGCCGAACGCGACGCTGGTGGGGCAGCTGACCGGGAGCGGCACGACCCGGTCCAGCGTGCCGTCCGCCCGGTACCGGCGCACCGCGCCGCCGCCGAACAACGCGACCCAGACGCCGCCCTCGGCGTCGACCGTGAGCCCGTCGGGGAGGCCGTCCTCCGCCGGGATCGCCGCGAACGTGCGCCGGTCGCCGAGGCGCCCGGTGCCCGCGTCGAACGGGTACCGGTCGACGCGCTGCGCCGGGCTGTCGATGTGGTACATCACCGTGCCGTCCGGGCTCCAGTCCAGCCCGTTGGAGATCGTCAGCCCGTCCAGGACGCAGTCCACCCGGCCGTCCGGCTCGATCCGGTACAGCGCCGCGACGCCGGGCTCCCGCCGGCTGGACATCGTGCCCGCCCAGAGTCGTCCCGCGGCGTCGCAGGCGGCGTCGTTGAGCCGGTCGGCCCGGGCGTCGCCGTCGAGGTGGGCGAGGGTCCGCAGGCCGCCCTCCGGGTCACGCACCACCACGTCGCGCCCGACGCCGAGCACGTGGCCGCCGTCCCTGCGGGGTATCGCGAAGGCCAGCGGCGACGTCACCGTGACCGGCGCCGGGTCCCCGGTCGTGCGGAGGCGGCCGGTCAGGATGTCCACCCAGGACAGTCGCGCCGTGCGGACGTCCCAGAACGGGCCCTCACCCAGTTCGTCGCCGGCCGCGACGCTCGTGACCCCGTTCACCGCGGACCGTCGGCGAGGCAGTCGTGGAGGGCGGCGAGCACCCGTGCCGCCCGCCGGTCGCCCGGGTCGTCCCGCAGCAGGTTGGTCGCGTAGGAGAACCCCACGCGCGAGCCGGGCCAGCGGCCGTGCAGCGAGCCGCCGAACCCGCCGTGGCCGAACGCGTCCGGCGGCGGCCCGAACGGTTGCGCCTCCGTCTGCACCTGGAAGCCGACACCGAACGCCATCGCTCCGCCGTGCAGCGGATCCACCCGCACGCTGAGCGGCCGGCGGGCGAGGTCCAGCGTGGCCGCGCCGACCAGGCGGTCGAGCCGCCCGTACAGGAGGGCGACGGCGCGCGCGGTGGCGATGCCGTTCGCGGCCGGCACCTCGGCCGCGTGCCACGCACGCTCGTTGCCGGGGAATCCCAGCCGCTCCCGCCGGACGGGGTTGGCCAGCACCGAGCGCGCGAAGGCGTCATGCTCCGGCGGTCCCGGGGCGTGCAGGTCGAGCTCCAGGCGGGCCACGCGCGGCTCCAGTGCGGCGGGCAGCCCGATCCACGCCTCGATGCCCAGCGGGCCGGCGACCTCCTCCGCGAAGAACCGCCCGACCGTCCGGCCGTCGATCCGGCGCAGCAGCTCACCGCAGAGCCAGCCGAACGTGAGCGTGTGGTAGGTGTCGGCCGCGCGCCGGTCGTTACTTTGCGGCTGGGCCGCGACCAGCGCGGCCATCCGGGTCGCGTCGGTCGCCTCCCGCCAGGTCACCGGGGTCGTGAGGCCGGGCAGACGGGCGGTGTGCGCGACGACGTCACGGACCAGCACACCGCCCTTGCCGGCCGCCGCGAACTCCGGCCAGTACGCGGCCACCGGCCGGTCGAGGCGCAGCCGGCCCCGGTCGACGAGCAGCAGCAGGCAGACGGCGACGAGCCCCTTGGTCCCGGAGAAGATGAGCTGCATCGTGTCGGGACGCCACGGCGCACCGGTGCGGGCGTCGGCGACGCCGCCCCACAGGTCGACGACCGGCTCGCCGTCCCGGTACGCGGCGAACGCCGCCCCGAGCTCGCCGTCGTCGGTGAAGGCGGCGGCGAACGCGTCCCGCACCGGCTCGAAGCCGGGCTCGACATGACCCGCGACCGGGGCGGCGGCCCGGGAGTCAGCCCGCATCGCCGACCGCCTCCAGCATCTTCTCCAGATCCTCCTGCAACCGGGTGAGCTCCGCGCCGCCGGCCATGTGCCGGACCAGCCCGCCGACCGTGAGATCCTCCTTCCGGTACGTCCCTTCGAGCCCGCCCCGGCGCAGCACGACGAAGCTGTCCCCCACCGGGTATGCGTGGTGCACGTTGTGCGTGATCAGCACGACGCCGATGCCGCTGGCCCGGGCCCGCAGGACGTGCCGGAGGACCAGTTCCGCCTCCCGCACGCCGAGCGCCGACGTCGGCTCGTCCAGGATGAGCACGCGCGCTCCGAAGTAGACGGCGCGGGCGATCGCGACGCACTGGCGCTGGCCGCCGGAGAGCGTCTCGACCGGCTGGCGCATGTCGCGCAGGTCGATGCCGACCTCGCGCAGCTCCCGCCGGGCGATCTCGCGGGCCCGGCGCGAGTCGAACCAGCCCAGCGAGAACCGCCCGCGAGTGGGTTCCCGTCCGAGGAAGAAGTTGCGGTAGATGGGCATGACCCCGACGAGTGCAAGATCCTGGAACACGGTGGCGATGCCGCGCCGCAGCGCGTCCCGGGGCGACGACAGCTCGATCCGCTCGCCGTCGAACCAGATCGCGCCCGAGTCCGGCCGGACCACTCCGGACAGCACCTTGATGAGCGTGGACTTGCCGGCGCCGTTGTCGCCGAGCAGACAGGTGATCTCGCCGGCCCGGACGTCGATCGAGACGTCCCGCAGCGCCTCCACGCCGCCGTACCGCTTCGTCACGGCCTCGGCCCGCAACAGCGGCGTCCCGCCCGTCATGTGCGCTCCTTTCGTGCCCGGCGCCGACGCCCGGTCGGCCGGGCGTACGTGTTGATGAGCACCGCTACCAGCAGGGTCACGCCGACGAACGGCAGGAACCAGTTGTCGTTGATGGACGTGTAGAAGAAGCCCTGGTTGACGATGCCGAACAGCAGCGCGCCGAACGCCGTGCCGATCGGCGACCCGTAGCCGCCGGACAGCAGCGCGCCGCCGATCACGGCCGCGGTCGCGGCCTGGAACATCTTGTCCGCCCCGGCGTTGACGTCCGCGGTGTCGGCCGTGAAGATCACCAGCACGGCGACCAGCGTGGCGCCGCACGCGCTCGCCATGAACAGGCCGACCTTGACGCGGTCGACCGGGATGCCGGCCTTGCGGGCCGACTCACGGTCGCCACCGGTCGCGTAGATCCAGTTGCCCACCTTCATGCGGTCGAGCACGATCGCGGCGAGGACGCTCAGGCCGACCCACCAGTAGAACGAGACCGACAGGCCGAACAGCTGCCCGTGGAAGAGGCGGAGCAGCGGGTCGTCGCGCAGCAGTTCGGTGAGCCCGGTCAGCTGGGTGGCCCCGGTCAGCGAGTTCGTGACCGCGACCGTGCCGCCGGTGAGCACGAACATCATGGCCAGCGTGACGATGAACGACGGCACGCTCGTCCGCGTGACGATCAGCCCGTTGACGAGGCCCGCCACCGAGGCGCCGGCCAGCGCGAAGAGCAGCGCCGGCAGCAGCCCCCAGCCCCAGTACGTGACCGGGTAGGCGAACAGGATCCCGGCCGTGCCGATCATCGCGCCGACGGACAGGTCGAACTCCCCGGCCACCAGCAGCAGGGTGACCGGGATCGCGACGATGCCGACCTGCGCGGCGACCTCCAGGTAGTTGCGCGTGCCGACGGCGGTCAGGAAGCCGGTGTGTCGCGCGGTCGTCGCGAAGAACGCGAAGACGAGGACCGTGCCGAGCACCGCGGTCAGCTCCGGGCGCGCCGCGACCCGCCGGAGCACCTCGAGCGGCGTCGAACCACTGTCCGGAGCGGGCGGCGCAGCGGTGGTTGTGGCCGGTGCGGTCGCCGGCTCCTCGACGAGGTCTGTCCCACTCATCGCAGCTTCTTCTCCGACAGCGCGAGGACCTGGTCGACGTTGGCGGCGGTGACCGCGGACGGGCCGGTCGGGATCTGCGCGAGGGCCGGCTTGAGCCCGAGGGTCAGGTACTGCTTGATGAACAGCACCGGCAGATAGCCCTGCAGGTAGGGTTGCTGGTCGAGCGCGAAGACGAGCTTGCCGTCCTTGATGGCGCCCAGCACCTGCGGGTCGATGTCGAGCGCGCTCCATCTGATCTCCGCCGCGCGGGCGCCGAGCTGGCTCTGCGCGGCGAGCATCGCGGGCGACATCAGCACGCCGACGTTGAACACGCCGTCGATCGTGGGGTCCTTCTGGAGGCTCGCCAGGATCGCGTTCTTCGTCGC
Organism: Dactylosporangium sucinum; assembly: GCF_014647515.1. GTDB lineage: Bacteria > Actinomycetota > Actinomycetes > Mycobacteriales > Micromonosporaceae > Dactylosporangium > Dactylosporangium sucinum. Next base: position 135,153 of record NZ_BMPI01000019.1, read on the forward strand.
CGTGACGTCGTTGGAGAGCGGTACCTGCAGAAACGTCACCTTTCCCGGGAAGCCGCGCTCGAAGCCGTTGTTGCGGTCCTCCGCGATGGGGATCCCCGGCGGGACCGTCACCATGAGCGCATGCTTGGCGCCGGCCTCACCGAGGAGCTTGCCGCCGAGCATGCCGGCGGCCGTCTCGTCGTTGCCGACGAACGTCAGTGCCCCGGTGGCGGTGGCCTCACCGGCGCCGGTCTGCGCGAGGACGACGGGTATCCCGCTGTCGACGGCCGCCTTGATGGTCGGGTTGAGCGCTGAGGGCAGCGTGTCGGTGATGACCAGCCCGTCCGGCTTGGACGCGACCGCGTTCTCGATGAGCGGCTTGAGCTGCGTGGCGCTCGTGGCCGACGTCGGGGTGCTGCGGTAGACCACCTCCACGCCCAGCTCCTTGCCGGCCGCGTCGAACGCGTTCGAGATGATCGCACCGATCGGGGTGTTCGCCGGGTTCGTGGCGACGTAGATCAGCCGGAGCTTCTTGCCGGGCGACGGGGTGCCGGCCGGAGGTCGGGCGGTGCAGGCGCCGGTGCCGAGGCCCAGCGCGACGGCGGAGACCGCCGTGCCGCCGAGCACGGTCCTTCTCCTCATATCGGTCCTTTCCGAAGCAACGAGGTCCGCCGGGTTAAGTGTTTGGGTGATCTAATCACAGGCCCGTTACTCGGTCAACGACGTGTTTCCGGTCTGCTACGGCAGGATTACCGGCGCCGGGCGGCGTCGAGGAAGGTGCGCAACGCCGCCGCTTGCGCCGCCGTCGCGCGCCGGGACAGCTCCGCGTCCGGCGCGTCGAGCTCGAAGACGTGCGGCGCCCGGGCCCAGCACTGGAACTCCACGGGCACGCCGGCGGCGAGCAGCCGCTGGGCGTACCCGAACGCCTCGTCCCTCAGGGCGTCCAGCTCGGCCGTCACCAGGCACGCCGGCGGCAGCCCGGACAGATCGGACCGGTCGGCCGGCGCGGCGTACGGCGGTCGCGTGCCCGGCCGGTCCCCCAGGTAGTAGGCCCACATCAGCCCGAAGTCGCGGCGCCGATCGGGCGGCAGCGAGCGGGTCGACGGCGTGTCGAGCGCCGCGTCGAGCACGGGGTAGAGCAGCAGTTGCAGCGCGAGCGCCGGACCGCCCCGGTCCTGGCTGAGCTGGGCCACGGCGGCGGCCAGCGCACCGCCGGCGCTGCACCCGCCGACGCCCAGCACCCGGCGGTCGATCCCCAGCCCGGCCGCGTTCTCCGCGACCCAGACGAGCACCGCGTAGCAGTCCTCGAGCGGTGCGGGGAACGTGTGTTCGGGCGCCAGCCGGTAGTCCACCGAAACGACCGTGACACCTGCCGCCCGGGCGAACGTCAGGCACTTCTCGTCCTCGGCGTCCAGGTCCCCCATCACGAAGGCGCCGCCGTGGGCGTACACCAGGCCGGCGCCGGACGGTGCCGCCGGCCGGTAGACCCGGACCGGCACACGATGACCGTCGAAGGCGGACCGGACCAGGTGCGACTCCACGGCCACGCCGGTGCGGTCGACGCCACCCCGGCCGGCCACCGCCCGCAGGTGCGCGTGCTGCGCGGCGCGGGCCGCGGCCAGGTCGGCGATGCTCACGGTCGGCGGCGGGAACCTCCGCCACTGCGAAGCGACACCCTCGTCGAAGCGCGACACGTCCATCCGGCACCCGCCTCATCGCCGCCGGGAGTCCGTGCCCGGCCGAGGCAAGAGATTCGATCACCGACTCACGATCATGTCAAGGTGGTGGTGCCGGGTCCCCGATCCTGCGATCGGACGCCGGCACCACCATGTCGTGCCGGCGCATCAGTTCGATCGGGCCGGACGGCTCACTCCTGACCCACAACCTCGACGGTGCCGCCGGCGTCGTGCGAGCGCTCCGCCGCCTCGTACAGGTGGAGCGTCGCGAGGCCGTCCCGGACGCCGGGCAGCGAGCGCCGGTAGGGAGCCGGGTCGTCGCCGGCCAGCGCCGCCAGCAACGACAGGCCGAGGTCGCGGTAGATGTTGGCGAACGCGAGGAGATAGCCCTCCGGATGGCCGGGGCGGAACCGGGAGGACCCCAGCGCCGCGGCGGACTGCCCCGCGCCGCCCTTGGTCAGGAGGGTCGGCGCCTGGCCCGCCCGCTGCAGCCACAGCCGTTCCGGGTCCTCCTGGCGCCACAGCAACCCGCCCTCGTCTCCGTAGATGCGGAACGCCAGGCCGTGCTCGTTGCCGATGGCGACGTAGCTCGTCCAGATCCGGCCGACCGCGCCGCCGCTGAGGCCCAGCGTGAGGTACGCGTTGTCGTACACCTCCCGCCCGGCGGCGAACGTGTGCATCGTGGCGGCGACGGTCGTGACCCGGTCGCCGGTGACGTACTCGGCCAGGTGATGGGCGTGCGTGCCGAGCTCGCCGAGGATACCGGCGCGCCCCATCGACTCCGGGCGGAACCGCCAGTGCCGCCGCGCCGGATCGGCCGGCTCGCGGGCCAGGTCGACGTCGCCCGAGGGGAAGTCCATCTCGACCATCGTGACGCGCCCGATGACCCCCGCGGCGACCGCGTCCCGCGCGTGACGGACGACCGGATACCCGGTGAAACAGTGGTTGAGCGCGAACACCAGTCCGCTGCGCTGCACCGCGTCGACCAGCCGGCGGGCCTCGGCCACCGTCCGGGCGAGCGGCTTCTCGCACAGCACGTTGATGCCGCCGGCCAGGAACGTGCTCGCGATCTCGAAGTGGGTCCGGGGCGGCGTCGCGATGACCACGAGGTCGATGCCGTCGTCGCGCTCCGCCTCCGCCTGGGCCATCTCGCGATAGTCGCGGTACGACCGGGACTCGTCGATGAGCGCGGCGCGCGCGCTCGCACGGGCGACGTCCGGGTCGATCGACATGGCGCCCGCGACGAGCTCGAAGAGGCCGTCCACCCGCAGCGCCATCTGGTGCGTCTCACCGATGACCGAGTCCAGCCCTCCGCCGACGAGACCGACGCGCAGCCGACGGCCCACGCGGGTGAGCAACTCCGGCGGTGTTGTTGTCATGCCTGCCTGTCCACCTCTCGATAGGTGACCGGTTCCCAGCTGCCTGACCCGGCCGCCCGGTCGATGCTGTCCACCACCTCGGCGACGCGGTAGCCGTCGCGGAACGTCGGCGCCGTGTCCGGGAGCCGCTCGCCGGAGTCGATCGCGCGCAGCATCGTCTGCGCCTGGTGCGCGAAGCAGACCTCCCACCCGATCGGGTGCTGTCCCTGCACGCCCACCGGGAACAGGAAGTCGGCCCACGGGTGCTCCGGCGCGGTGACGAGGAACGTGCGGAAGCCCTGTGCGCCGGCCAGGCTGACGGACAGCTCGTTCAACCGTTCGAGGTCGAACAGCAACGATCCCCTCGTACCGTCGATCTCGATCCGGCTGCTGAGCCCGTGGCCGCCGGCGACCCGCGACGCCTCGAAGCTCGCCGTCGCGCCGTTCGCCAGCCGGGCGATCGCGGCGAAGCTGTCGTCGTTGCTGACCCGGCCACCGGGCCGGTCGTGGATGAAGGTCTGCGCGTGGGCCGCCACCGCGACCGGCTCGGCCACCAGGAAACGGGCGAGGTCGATGTGGTGCGAGCCCAGGTCGCCCAGCGCCCCGGCGCCGGCGGCGGCCTTGTCCAGGCGCCACGACATCGGGAGACCCTGGTCCAGCGCGAACGACATCAGGAACCGCGACCGGAAGTGGAGCACCTCACCGAGCTCGCCGGCCGCGATGAGCTCGTGGGCGTGCCGGATCGCGGGGATGAAGCGGTACATGAACGCGCACTGATGCAGGACGCCCGTCGTCTCGACCCGGCGATAGGTGTCGAACGCCTCGTCTGCGGTCCGGGCCAGCGGTTTCTCGCACAGGACGTGCTTGCCGTTGCGGGCCGCCGCGATCGACGGCGCACCGTGCAGCGCGTTGGGCCCCGCGTTGACGAACAGCCGGACGTCCGGATCGTCGACGATCGACCGCCAGTCGTCGGTGACGGTTTCCCATCCGTACCGGTCCGCGACCTCCCGGCGCAGCGCCGCGTCGGTGTCGGCCAGCGACACGAGCCGGATGCCGGCCGGCACGCGGTGGCGGGCCATCGCCGCGAGCCGGTAGCTGAGCGAGTGCACCTGCCCGATGAACCCCGCACCGAGCTGCCCGATGCCGATCGGCCCCGTCACGACCGCGGCCCCGGCCGGATGTCCCGGGCGTCCCGGGTGTCCTGGCACAGTTCGACGACGACGCCCCAGGGATCGCGCCCGTAGACCCATCGCCGGCCGGCCAGCGTTCCCGACGTGATGGTGTTCGGTGGCGAGTTGAAGCGGACGCCCAGCGCACCGAGCCGCGCGTACGCGGCGTCGATGTCGGAGGTCCGGAAGGCGACGTGGCCGATGCCCTCGTCGCAGACCCGGCGCCCGGCGGTGCCGCGTGGCGTCAGGTACTCGTGCAGTTCCAGCAGCCCCGAGCCGCAGCGCAGGATCGCGCCACGGAGGCGCACCGTCTCCCCGGGCAGCCCGATCGCCGTCGCGTCGACGTCGGTGTCGGCTTCCCGGACGACGACGGCCGCACCGAAGGCCCGTTCGTAGAACGCGACCGCCGCTTCCAGGTCGGGCACCACCATCCCGGTGTGGTCCAGACCCTCGATGTCGTGCACCTGTTGCACGTTCACTCCGTTCGCATGCTCGTCGAAAGGTTGGTTGTGCGTCACGCCGCCGCCGCGTACACGGCGTGAATGAGCTCGGTGGTCCGGGGATCGTCGCCGGCGAAGAACCGCATCCGGTTGGTGACGTAGCCGAACGCGAAGCCGCTCTCGGGGTCGGCGAACCCGAGGGAGCCGCCGGCGCCGCCGTGGCCGAACGTCCGGGGTCCGGCGCCCGGGGCCACGTAGGGCTGGAGGAGGAAGCCGAGGCCGAACCTGGCGGGGCGTCCGAGCACGATGTCGGGGCCCTCGGCGTGGGTGCCGGTCGCGGCGGCGAGCGTGTCCGGCCGCAGCAGGGCCGGGCTCGTGGCGGACGGTGTGATGATCGCGTCGTACAGGCCGGCGAGGCCGCGGGCGGTGGCCACGCCGTTGCTCGACGGGAGCTCGGCCCGCAGGAGGTCCGGGTCGTTCCACCGCCGGTCGTACGCGAACAGCCCGTTGGGCCCGAACAGCGCCCGGCCGGCCAGCGAGCCGGGATTTGCGGTGTCGGCCACCTGCTCGGCCGGCGGGGGCGGGATCAGGGACGCGGGCTCCCGCTTCGCCGGCCGGGTGCCGCCGATCCAGAACTCCAGCCCGCGTGGCGCGACGACGGTGTCGTGCAGGTAGCGGCCGACGGTGGTGCCCGTCGTCCGGCGGACCAGCTCGCCCAGGATCCAGCCGAAGGAGCGCGGGTGATAGCCGATCGCCGTGCCCGGCGTCCACTGTGGATGCTGCCGGGCTATCGCGGCGATCACATCCTCCCAGCCGAGCACCTGCTCCAGGGTGAGCGCAGCGTCCACCGCCGCGAGCCCGGCCTGATGCGTGAGCACCCAGCGGAGCGGCACGGCCCTCTTCCCCGCCGCGGCGAACTCCGGCCAGTAGCCGGCGACCGGTGCGTCGAGGTCCAGCCGCCCCTCCTCCACCAGGCGCAGCACACAGACCACGGTCGCCGCTTTCGTCGCGGAGAACACGAGGACGGGCGTGTCGCGGCGCCACGGCCGCCCGGTCTGCGGATCGGCGTGACCCGCCCACATGTCGACGACCGGCCGGCCGTGCCGGTAGAGGCACAGCGCCGCGCCTCCCTCTCGGTGCGCGGCGACGACGCGCCGGAAGGCGTCGGCCACCCGGCCGAACGCGGCGTCGGCGTCGCCACGGACCACGGGCGGGGTCACGGCAGCATCGCCCGCCGCAGCGCCGAGCCGATCCGCCGCCGGGCCGCCGCCGCGTCGTCGAGGGCACCAGCGTGCATCAGGAAGCCGTGGAGCTGTCCGGGCCAGCATTCGTACCGCGTCGGGACGCCGGCCACCCGCAGCCGTTCGGCGTAGGCGGCGCCCTCGTCCCGCAGCGGATCGAACTCCGCGGTGAGGACGAACGCCGGCGGCAGGCCCCGGTGGTCGCCCGCCGACAGCGGCGCCGCGTACGGGTCGTCGCGGGCCGCGGCGGCCGGGAGGTACTGGTCCCAGCACCACAGCATGTCCTCGGTGGCGGGCCACGGCAGCCGGGCGTGGGACGGCTCGGCGCAGGCGGGGTCCAGGAACGGGTAGATGAGGACCTGGTGCGCGATGTCGGGGCCCCGCCGGTCGCGGGCCATCAGCGCGACGGCGGCGGCCAGGTTCCCGCCGGCGCTGTCGCCGCCGATGGCAACGGGCCCGGGCCGCGCGCCGACGCCGCCGGGGTTCGCGGCGAGCCACGCGGTGGCGGTGTAGCAGTCGATCAGCCCGGCCGGATAGGGGTGTTCGGGTGCGAGCCGGTAGCCGACGGAGGCCACCAGGCAGCCGCTCGCGTTGGCGAGGACCCGGCAGAACGGGTCGTACGAGTCCAGGTCCTCGAAGACGAAGCCGCCGCCGTGGAAGTAGCACAGCATCGGGAGGGGACCCGGGCCCGGCCGGTAGAGGCGCACCGGCACGGACCCGGAGCCGTGCGGGGAGGCGATCAGCAGGTCCCGGACCTCGTCGACGGGCTCGGCGACGCCCCGCACGTCGTCCGCGCCAGCGCCGGGCCGCCGGAGTTCGTCGAGCGGGGTCGTGGTGATCGGCGGATCCTCCCGCATGAACCGTTCGAGCAGCGCCCTGGCCTGCGGGTGCAGGCCGTCCCAGGTACCGGTGCGGTTCACTGGAGCCGCCAGACGCAGTCGTAGACCGAGCCGACCAGCCGGAGCAGGCGCGGATCGAGGCCGTCCGACCACTGTGGATAGTTGCTGAGGAACGCGAACGACAGCCGCCGGTCCGGGTCCGCGAAGCCGAGCTGCCCGCCCAGCCCGCCGTGGCCGAAGGCGCGATCGTACGGGCTGAACATCTCCGTCGGCGCGGGACGCGCGTAGCCCAGCGCCCGCCGGGCCGGGCCGGCGGCCACGACGTCGTAACCCTCGGCGTGGACGGCCGCATGGCGCCGCAGCGAGTCCGGGGAGGTCACGGCGACGCCGTCGAGGGTCCCTCCGTGGGCCAGCGCGGCGAACACGCGGGCGATACCGCGGGCGGAGGCGAAGCCGTTGGCACCCGGTACCTCGCCCCGGCGGAACGCCGCCGAGTTCGCGGTGGTGGCGACGAGGTATCCCGCCTCGGGCCCGGCGCCGAGCAGCGCGTGACCCTGCGGGGTGCCGGGGTGCCAGCGGTCGGCGAAGCGCGTGGCTTCCGCCGGGTCGGCGGGTCGCCGGGGAGGCAGCAACTGCGCGGCGTCCTTCTCCCATTCGCCGGGAAGGCCGATCGCCACGCGCGCGCCGAGCGGCCGGGCGATCTCCTCGGCCACGTGGGTCGTGACGTCGCGCCCGGTGGCCCGCCGGACCACCTCGCCCAGCATCCAGCCGTAGGTGAAGGCGTGGTAGCCCAGCAACGCGCCCGGCTGCCATTGCAGGACGCTGCCGGCCAGCGCGTCCGCGATCTCGTCGGTGCGGTCCCAGCCGTCGGCGTCGCCCATCCGCACCAGCCGCTCGTGGCCGGGCCACCACGGCAGGCCGGCGGTGTGGGTCAGCACGTGGCGGACGGTGACGGCGTCCTTGCCCCGGGCGGCGAACTCCGGCCAGTACGTGCACACCGGCGCGGCGAGGTCCACGACGCCGCGCTCGACGAGCTGCTGGACGGCCAGGGCGGTCAGCGCCTTGGTGACCGACCAGATCACACAGGCGGTGTCGGCCGACCACGGTACTCCCGGCGCGGCCTCGCCGCCCCACAGGTCCACCACTGCCTTCCCGTCCCGGTACACGCACAGCGCGGCGCCGCCCGGGTGCCGCAGCAGCACGTCGTCGAACACCGCCCGGACCGCGGTGAAGCCGGGCTCACACGTGCCGCTCGATGGTTCCTGTCCCATGCATGCCCTCCTTACAGTCCCGCCATCAGCCGGACGAGCGAGTGCTCCCCGACGTCGTCGACGGGTCCGCTGTGGACGACGCGGCCGAGCCGCAGTACCGCCACCGAGTCCGCGACCGCGAAGACCGTCTTGATGTCGTGGGTGATGAGGATGACCGCGGTGCCGTTGTCGGCCAGGCGCCGCACCGCCTCCAGGACGTAGCGGGTCTGCCGGACGCCCAGTGCCGCGGTCGGTTCGTCGAGGATGACCAGGCGGGCTCCCCCGACGATGGCCCGGGCGATGGCGACCGCCTGGCGTTGCCCGCCCGAGAGCCGGCGGACCGTGGTGTACGGATCGGGAACCCGGATGCCCAGTTCGGCGAGGCCGGCGGCGGTACGACGGGCGGCCGCGGCCTCGTCGCGCACCGGCACGACGCCGGCGATCCGGCGCGTCGGCTCGTCGCCCAGCACGAAGTTGTGCACGACGCTCAGCGTCGGCACGAGCGCGAGATCCTGGTACACGGTCCGGATCCCGGCGTCCCGGGCCTGCCGGGTGCTGCTGTACGTGACCGGCTCGCCGAGGAACTCGACGGTGCCAGCGTCCGCCCGGTCGGCACCCGAGAGGATCTTGATGAGCGTGGACTTGCCCGCCCCGTTGTCGCCGAGCAGGCAGAGCACCTCACCGGCACGCACCTCGACGTCGACGCCGCGCAACGCCTGCACCGATCCGAAGTCACGCCGCAGTCCCCGCGCCGCCAGGACGGTCGCGCCGAGCGGCCCCTGGCGGGGGAGCCGGCCCAGCGTGGCGGCCGAGTCGCCACCGTCGCCGGTCTCCGCTTCGGCCGTCGGCGCGGAGCGCCCGCGAGCGCGACGCACGGCGGCGAGCAGGCCGCCCGTGTCGCGGGTCCGCTCGAGCAACTGGTCGGCGGCCAGGGCCGTGACGAGGACGGCTCCGGTCGCCACCTCCTGCCAGTAGTCCCGCAGCCCGATGAAGATGAGTCCGGCCTGCAGGATGCCGATGGTGGCCACGCCGATGATCACCCCGAGCGGGCGCCCCGACCCGCCGGCGAAGGCCACACCACCGAGGATCGCCGCGGTGAGGACGGCGAACTCGAAGCCCTGTCCGGTCAGCGGATCGACGGTGCCGAGACGGGCGATCGTCAGCGTCGCGGCGACGCCGACCAGCGCGCCGTTGACGGTGAACAGCGCGACCGTGGTCCGCCCGACCGCGACCCCGGCGGCCGAGGCGGCCCGGCTGTCGCCGCCCATGGCGTACACCCGGAGGCCGGGCCTGGTGCGCACGAGCACGAAGCCGCCGACGGCGAAGATGACCAGCGCGACGATCACCTGCACCGAGACCTGCCCGACCACGGCTGTGCGGCCGAGGCGCATCAGGGACGGCGGAAAGTCCGAGACGGCCAGGCCTCCGGTGACCACCTTGGCCAGGCCCCCGAAGGCGATCATCGTCGCGATGGTGACGATGAGGGGGGAGATCTTCAGCAGTCGCACCATCACCCCGTTCGCCAGTCCCAGCAGGGCGCCGACGAGCGGGCCGGCGAGCAGCGTCAGCGGCGTGCTGTACGTGGCCGTGGCGATCTGGCCGGCGATCACGGCCACCAGTGAGAACATCGTCCCGATCGAGATGTCGACGGTGCCCGCGATGAGCAGCGCCATCGTGCCGGTCACCACGATGAGGACGGAGGCCATCGTGAGCCCCATCGTGGCGATGCTGCCGGCCTGGAAGAAGTTCTCCGCGCTGACGGAGAAGTACACGAACAGCGCCAGCGCGAGCACGGCCAGGCCGAGCCGGCCGCTCGCCTCGCCGGGCATGGTCGCGGTGCGCCGCCGCCACCGGCCGAGGCGGCGCAGCGGATCGATCGGACCGGCGGGAGCGGCGAGGACCGCCGGCCCGGCGGACTGGTGACCGTTGAGGTCCCCCGCGGTTGGCATCACCGTGCCGGTCGGAGTGCGCTCACTCACGATCGATCACCGCGTCGGGGTCCGTGACGGGTGCGTTCCAGACAACCGTGCGGGTGTCGTAGCTGACGTTCCCCCACGTGCTCATGTATTCCTCGACATTCGTCTCGAACGTGGTCTTGGGATCGGCCATCGCGGTCCGCCAGCGGCGGACAACCTCGGGACTGTCCAGGGCGGGCAGGCCCGCGGCCGGTGCGGTCACCAGCCGAGGGACCGCCCGGCCCTGCAGCCACAGGTCGGTGTAGACACCGAACGCGTGCCCGTACAGGGGCCAGGGCTGCGACCAGGTCGCGCGGAAGAGCGTGCCGCCCTGCTCGATCTTCTTCAGGATGTCGTCGCCGCCTTCGGTGCCCGAGGCGTAGAGGGTCGTCTCGTTGCCCCGGCCCTTCGCCTCGAGCACGGAGACCGCGCCGAGGACGGGTGCGGAGTGGCCGAGGATGACGTTGATCCCGGGATGCGCCTGCAGGAGGGTGGCCATGGCGTCGGCGCCGGCCTTGACGGTGTAGTCCACGCTGGTTTCGCTGACGATGCGGACCTTCCCGCCAGCGACCTTCAGCTCCTCCTTGATGCCCGCGTCGATGGCGCGGGCCGAGTCGGTGAGCAGGCCGTCGTTGAGCAGGAGGACCTGCGCCTCGCCGCCGTTGTGCTGCCGCATGTAGGCCACCGCCGCCGCACCCTGGCTGCGGCCGACCTGCCGGTAGTTCACGACCGGGAAGACGTGGGAGTTGGCCTGCTGGGCGACGCTCATGACACCGAGCTCGACGGCCTTGGCGGTCAGGTCCTCGGAGCCACTGAGGTAGGGCGGGTACAGGAACCAGGCGGCCATCCCCTGGGCGAACATGGTTTCGGCCTGGGAGCGGAACTTCGCGGTGTCCCCGTTGGCGATGGCGGTGACGCATTCGATGCCCTTCGCCTTGCAGGCGTTGGTGATCCCCTCGGTCAGCTGGATGGCGATCACGGCGTCGAAGTTGCCGGGGACGCCGAAGCGGCGGGGCAGCTTCGGCGCGCTTCCGGGCGGCGCGGACGGGTCGTAGCGCTTGAGTTTGCCGGTCTGCGGCCCGGCGCCCGCCGACGCCCGGGGCGGGCGTTCGTCGGCGCACGCGGCCAACGCCGGGCCGGTGAGGCCCGCCGCGGCGACGGCCAGTCCGGAGCGCAGAAGACCGCGACGGCTTAATCGGTCCGGTGGGTTCTGGGAGGCGTATGTCGACACGATCAGCTCCTTCGGTGCTCGTGACATCCGCGGCGCCGCCGGACGCCTGGATCGATGTCCGCGGTGATCGCCCCGGCAACCCGGACTTAACAGGGCCGAAATGTACGCGCTGGGTCGCCGATTGGTCAACTGGTTGACCAATATTGGGTGCCGTCCTATCGTCGCAGTGAGATCAGGGAGGTCGGATGGTCCCGTTCAACACCACCGAGCTCGACGACCTGCTGGAGAAGGCGGGCGTCGACGTGGTCGTCGCAACCACCAAACACGCCGTACAGCACCTGCTCGGCGGCTATCGATACTTCTTCTTCGCGAACATGGACGCGATCGGCCTGGGCCGCTACCTTCCCGCGCTCGGCTACCGCCGAGGCGCGCCGGAGGACGCGTTCTACGTCGGCGCGGCCAACGAGGACTGGGGCACCGACGTCGCCGGCCTGTGGGTGCCGGAGGTGCGTAACGTCTCGTGGAGCGGCCCCGACACCGCGCGCGCCGTGGCCGCGGCGCTGCGCAAACGCGGTCTCGACCGGGCGACCGTCGCGGTGGAGCTGGCGTTCCTGCCCGCCGACGCCTGGGACACCCTGCGCACCGAGTTGCCCGACGCCCGTTTCGTGGACGGGCTGTGCCTGCTGGAGGAGCTGCGCGCGGTCAAGAGTCCGGCCGAGCTGGACCTCGTCCGCCGCGCGTCGGAAGGCATCATCGACGCGATGCTGGCCACGTTCCAGGCATCCCGCCCGGGCCAGACCAAGGCGGAGATCGTGGAGCGGTTCCGCCGCGAGCAGACCGACCGCGGCATGGTGTTCGACTACTGCCTCGCCGCCGTCGGCACGAACATGAACCGGGCGCCGTCCGACCAGGTCTGGCAGGAGGGCGAGACGCTCTCGCTGGACTCCGGCGGCATGTACCGGGGCTACATCGGTGACCTGGCGCGGATGGCGGTGGCCGGGGACCCGACCCCGCTCATGGCGGACCTGCTCGAGCAGATCGAAGCGGTGCAGCTGGCGGCCCGGGCGCCGGTCCGCGCGGGCGCCCGCGGCAGTGCGATCTTCACCGCCGCGGAGCAGGCGATCGCGGCCCTGCCGCACGGACCCCAGCTACGGTTCGTGGCACACGGGATGGGGCTGATCACCCACGAGGCTCCCCGCCTGACGGGCACCGGCCCGGTGCCCTATCCCGCCGACCATGCGGACGTGCCGTTGCGTGCGGGCCAGGTCATCTCGATCGAGACCTGGATCGAGAGCCGCGAGGCCGGCTTCATCAAGCTCGAGGACACCCTGATCGTCACGGCCGCCGGCTGGGAGGCGCCCGGCGACGTGGGCCGCGGATGGAACCGCCCCGCCGGGCCGACCGGCCGCCGTGCGTGAGGCCCCCGTGGGGCCCGTGCCCAGGAACCACGTGCTCGCCGGCCTCCCCGCGGACGAGCCGGACGCCGGCACCCGCCGCGCCGTCGCGGCAGGCAACCGCCGGCGGCACACCTGGCTCCTCGTCCTGGACGACGACCCGACCGGCACCCAGTGCGTCGCCGAGGTGAACGTCCTGCTGGATCCCCGGGACACCAGCGCCCTCCGAGCGGCGGCGGCCACCGACGCGATGACCGTCGTGCTGACCAACACCCGGGCCCGGCCCGCCGGCGACGTGCCGCCGCTGCTGAGCCGCCTGGTCCGGACCGCCGCGGACGCCGCCCGATCCCACGGTCGGGACCTGCGGGTGCTCCTGCGCGGCGACTCGACGCTGCGGGGCCACTACCGGCTGGAGACCGAGACCGTTCGCGCGGCCCTCGCCGCGGCGGGGACGGCCGCCGACGGTGTCGTGCTCGTGCCGGCCTTCCCGCAGGCCGGCAGGCTCACGCGCGGTGACGTCCACTGGGTGTGCGGGGCGGACACGTGCGTCCCGGTCGCCGAGACGGAGTTCGCGGCGGACGCCACGTTCGGCTACGCCGAGTCCGACCTGCGGGAGTGGGTCGCCGCCCGGGGCGACGCCGCCGGGCCGATCGAGTCGGTGGACGTCGAGCTGATCCGGACCCGGCCGGCGGCGGTGGTGTCCCGGCTGCGCCGCGCCCGGCCCGGGACGACGTTCGTCGTCAACGCCGTCAGCGACGGTGACCTGGATCGGTTCGCGGCCGCGCTCCAGCGGGCCGAGCTGGACGGCCGCACGTACATCGTCCGATGTGGACCTTCCTTCGTCCGGGCGAGGGCCGGCCGGCACGAGCCGCGGCCCGAGACCACACGGGCCGGCGTGCGGGCGATGCGGCCGGACGGGCCGGGTCTGGTCGTGGTGGGATCACACTCCGCGCTGACCCGGCGGCAGGTCGAGGTTGCGGCGGTACGGCACGGGCTGTCCACAGTGGAGGCCGACATCGACGACCTGCTCGGAGGATCGCCCGGCGGATCGGCCGAGCGGGCCGCCGACCACCTCGCGGCGGGCCGGACCGTGCTGCTGCAGACCACCCGGGCCCGGCGGACGGCGGCCACCGCGGACGCGAGCCTGGCCCTGGCCACCCGGGTCTCGGCCGGGCTGTGCGCGATCGTCGAGTCGGCCTGCCGGCACACCACCCCGGGCTGGGTGGTCGCCAAGGGGGGCATCACCTCCGCCGACGTCGCCACCCGGGCGTTGCGGGCGACATCCGCGCGCAACGTCGGACCGCTGACCCGGCAGGGGGTCTCGGTCTGGCAACTCGATCCCGCCAGCCTCCTCCCCGACCGGCCGTACGTCGTCTTCCCGGGCAACGTCGGCGACGCGGACGCGTTGAGCCACGTCCTGGATCTGACCAAACCGCTGATCGAACGTCCACCCGCGTGAGCCAAGGAGAACCCGCAGCGATGAAGCCCAACATGGCACTGAAACCGGCCCTCGCCGACCGGCTGCGCCGCGGTGACGAGCTGACCGGCATCCTCGTCAAGATGCCCGCGCCCGCCACCATCGAGCTGGCCGGGCACTGCGGGCTGGACCTCGTCGTGCTCGACACCGAGCACGGCCCGGCCGACGGCGTCGAGCTCGAACACCACCTCCGGGCGTCCGACGCCGTGGGCATCCCGGCGATCGTCCGGGTCGCCACGAACAACCCCGTGCCGATCCAGTACGCGCTCGACGCCGGGGCCTGCGGCGTGATCGTCCCGCACGTGGGCTCGCCGGAGGCGGCCGCGGCCGCCGTCCGCGCCGGGCACTATCCGCCCCGCGGGGAGCGTGGCCTGGCGACCAGCACCCGCGCGGGAAACCACGGCACCGGCGGCACGGCGGAGCATCTCCTCCGGTCCGCCCGGGAGACGTTGATCATCGTGCAGATCGAGGACGGTGACGCCGTCCCGCAGGCCCGCGCGATCGCCGGTACCGATGGCGTCGACGCCGTCTGGTTCGGCCCCAACGACCTGTCGCTGTCGCTCGGTCACGCCGATCAGCCGACGCACCAGGACGTGGTCGCGGCCGTCGACGCGATCGTGCAGGCCGTCGGCGTCACACCGGGCGTCGCGCTGTGCGTGCTCGCCGGCGACGTCCGGGAAGCGACCCGGTGGCGGCGCCGCGGCGCTCAGATCGTGCTGTTCTCCGCCGTCGCGCTGCTGCGTGACCAGTTCCGTCAGATCCTCACCGATCCGGCCGGCGAGACCGGCACGGCACCGGCTCCCCGTCGGCCGGCAACACCCACCGTTCAGGAGGTTCACCCGTGACCACCCATTCCAGCGGCATCCTCGAGCGGCTCCGCCTCGACCGGCGCGCGGCCCTGGTCACGGGGGCCGGGCAGGGCATCGGGCGCGCGTTCGCGCACGCGCTCGGCGAGGCGGGTGCCCGCGTCGCCATCGTCGACCTCGACAAGGACCGGGCACATGCGGTGGCCGACGAGCTCGCCGCGAAGGGCATCGAGTCCCTGGCGCTGGCCGGTGACGTGAGCCGGCCGGACGACGTCCGGTCCTTCGTGGACCGGGTGGTGCACACGTGGGGCCGCCTGGACATCGCCGTCAACAACGCCGGCCTGAACCGAAACTCCGCGGCCGAGGAGACCAGCATCGACGAATGGGACGAGACGCACGCGGTGAACCTTCGCGGCGTCTTCCTGTGCTGCCAGGCCGAGGCACGGCACATGCTGGCCGCCGGCTACGGAAAGATCATCAACACCGCGTCGATGGCGTCGCTCATCGTGCCGCATCCGCAGAAGCAGGCCGCGTACAACACCGCGAAGGCCGGTGTCGTCCACCTCACCCGCTCGCTCGCCGCGGAGTGGGCCGACCGTGGCGTGCGCGTCAACGCCATCTCGCCTGGCATCATCCGCACGGCGCTGATCGAGCAGTCCCCCGCGCTGGCACCGCTCGTGGCGACCTGGGTGTCCGGCATCCCGCTGGCCCGGCTGGGCGAGGTGGACGACCTCCAGGCCGCCGTCGTCTACCTCGCCGGCCCGGCCTCGGACTACATGACCGGCCACAACCTCGTCCTGGACGGTGGCCAGACGCTCTGGTAGCGGCCGGCACTCAACCCGCAGCCGGCTGCGGCAGCGACCGTCGCAGCCGGCGGGCCGCTCGCTCCATCAACGCCGTCATCGCGGCGCGGGCCTTCTCCGAGTCCTGCGCCTCGATGGCATCCAGCACCGGAAGATGCATCGCCAGCGAGGTCTCCGTCTCGTCCGCGGCACGGATGACGCGCGTCGCCCAAACCCGCAGCAACGACTGGGCGTTGGAGAGGACTCCGGCCATCACCTCGTTGCCCGACGCGCGGGCCACCGCGAGGTGGAAGGCGATGTCGGCCTCGACATACCGCTCGTAGTCGGTTGCCGCGGCTTCCATCTCGCGGATGTGGCCCCGCATCGCCTCGAGCTGCTCCGGTGTCCGGCGCTCGGCCGCGAGAGCGGCCAGGATCACCTCGAGATGCTGCCGCAGCTCCATGATGTCGGCGATGCGGTGCTGGCCGAGCAGCAGCCCCCACTCGATCACCTTCGGCAGAAGGTCCGACTCGGTGCGGGACAGGTAGGTGCCGTCGCCCTGCCGCTGATCGAGCAGGCCCAGCAGGACGAGTGCCTTGATCGAGTTGCGGATCGCCGCGCGGCCGACGCCCAGCGCCTCGGCGAGGGCCCGTTCCGGCGGGATCCGCTGCCCCGGCAGCATCACCCCCGACAGCAGATAGTCGAGGAGCTTGCGGGTCAGCTCGGTCTCCACTGATTCCCGGGCCGAGAGCGAGAACTGCGGCAACGGTCCGGGTTTCACGGTGCGACCAAAGCTTGACCGGTTGACCAATACATGGGCACAAGCTTAGCCCGGCGCCCGGATCACCACGGGACCTCGCCCCCAGTGTTGGCCAGGACCGCGGGCCGGATTCCCGGCTCGGCAAGGAAGAGCGCCGCGGCCGCCGTCTCCCGCGTCGTGGCGTACCGCCGCAACGGAATTCGGTCCACGACGGTTGCGGTGTACGCCTCGACCGACATGCCCTGAGCCGCGGCCACCTCCTCGGTCGCCCGCAACAACAGCGGAGTCTCGGTGCGACCCGGGCACAGGGCGCGCACGGCAACCCCGGTGGGACCCTCGATCGCTGCCTGCGCGGCCACCCACGCCTGGACCGCCCACTTCGCGGCGCAGTAGGCACTGTTGTCCGGCTCGGCGCGCAGCGCGGCCTGCGAGGTCGTCACGACGAAGCGGCCCTGCCGGCGCGCGAGCGCCGGGCGGGTGGCGGCGAACAGCCGGGGAACCGTGCCGGCGTTGACGAGCAGGATCGCCCGCACCCGCGCCGCATCGAGGTCCCGCAGCGCACCGGCGCCCTGGATGCCGTGCGACGCGACGACCGCGTCGACACCGAAGTCCTCGGCCCGCTCGGCCAGCGCGGCGAGGTGGGCCGGGTCGGTGAGGTCACCCGCGACGGTCTCGGCGCCGTCCGGGTGCGCGTGCCAGCCGAGGTCATGGCCGAGCACGTCATGGCCGGCCTCGATCGCGAGCCGGACCACCGCCGCGCCGATCCCGCCCGCGGCGCCCGTCACGAGCAGTCTCATGCGGCACCTCGCAGGTCGAGGGTCGCGGCGGTCACGTACGCGGCGTCCGCGCCGTCCAGGTAGGCGAGGACCTCTTCGAGGCCGTCGGCCTGGGCGTTGCGGAGCAGGACGACCGCCCACCGGACGGCGGGAATCTCCACCGCGAGCGACAGCACGCCACCGCGCACCGCCGCGACCGCGGCGTCGAGCGCGGGCCTGTCGGCCGAGCCGCAGTGGTCGGGCTCGACAACCGCGACGACCACACGATCCGGCGGCTCGGCGCCGTGGACGCGGTCCCGCAGCCTGCCGAACAGGTCGACGGTGGCCTCGACCACCCACTGATCGAAAGGCTCCTCGGCCGTGGCCGGCAGATCGACCACGACCACTTCCGGCCGAATCGTCAACACCTTCACGCGGTCCTCCTCCGGCGCCACCTTCCACGACTGTATGAGCGATTGGTTCATCGGTCAACCTTTGTTATCTAGCGCTGCGCCATGCGACAGTTCCCACACTCCGCAGCAGCGAGCCCGCTCCGGACGGGTCAACGCTCAGCTGTCGGGTTACCGGACGCCCAGGGCACTCATGAGCAGGGCGGCGACGGCGTCGCGGTGCTCCGGGCTGTCCTGCCAGCGCAGCCGGCGGCCGGCCTCGACCACCACGCCGAAGCCGGCGTGGATCAGCACCCGGGCCTGGCGCGAGTCGAGCTCCGGGCGCGCCGACCGTAGTTGCTGCTCCCATACGGCGATATGTTCGCGCTGCGCGATGACCAACGGCCGCTGCAGGTCGGCCGGCAGGCCGGCGAGCTCGGCGTTGGCGACGCTGGTGAGCGCGGTGTGCTCGAAGCTGTAGGCCACGTAGGTCGCCGTCAGTGCGACCACCGCGTCGTGCGGGTCGACCGTCCCACGGAGGTTCTGTTCCACCGCTTGGGTCAACAGTCCCGCCGCCTGCAGGCAGGCCGCCGCCAGAATGTCCGCCTTGCCGGGAAAGTAGCGGTAGATCGCGGACGGGACCAGCCCGACGGCCTCGGCGATCCTGCCGTTCGTGACGTTGGCGAAGCCGTCCCGTTCGAACAGCGGGATGGCGGCCGCGAGGATCTCCGAGCGCCGCGTGCGCGCCACGGGCCGGGCGGGCAGGTCGACGAGGCGCGCGATGCCGGTGGCCGCCGTGGGGTCGGTCGCGACCACGCGCAGGGCGGACGCGACCAGCAGCTCTTCGACCCGGCGTTGCGCGATCGAGGTGTGGTGCATCGTGATCGACCCGATCGCACCGAGGGCCGCCACGGCTCGCAGCTGCTCGTCGGGCAGCGGATGCTCCCGTCGTACCGCGGCCACCACCCGGCCGACGACGTGCGCGAACTTCGTCCTGAGCAGGTGCCGGTCCCCGCGGTCGAGGTACCGGGCCTCCCATCGATAGACGCCACCCGACGCACGATGGGCGACGGTGACCCGGGCGGCGGCGGCGAGGACGTCCGCCAGGGACGCCTCGGGGGGCACCTCGTCGAGCGCGGCCACGAGCCGGTCCGCCATGACGTTCGCGCACTCGGCGAACAGCGCGTACTTGTTCGGGAAGTGCCGATACAGGGCCGCCGCGGTGATGCCCATGCTGGCGGCGATCTCCTCCATGGACGCCGCGTGGTAGCCCCGTTCGCTGAACATCCGACCGGCCGACTCGACGATGAGCTGCTTGCGGTTGCGCGGTCGAACGGCCGCGGTCGACTCGGTGGTCACAGCGCGGCGGCTTCCCATGGCATGTCGCCGATCCTGACACATGACCGCGCGTCGACCACGGCGACGGCCACCCCTCCGCAGCGGTGGAGATGCACCGTGGAGACGCCCCTTGCCGACCGGCGGATTGTTTCGTATGTTAACGGAGAATCTCACATCGATACTCGTGAGACGGTCGCAGTCCGCCACTGCTTGACCCCTGTGAGAGCAGCGCCCATGCCTCCAAGGAAGCGGGGTAAGTTAATGAGCAATCTCAACCGACGGAGCGTCCTGACGCTCGGTGTCGCGCTCGGCCTGGTGAGCGCCGCCGGCGTCGGTGCCGCCCCGGCCCTGGCCGCACCCGCCGCCGCTGGCACCGACCCCTGGTGGGTCTGGGACGACGAGGTGGACCAGCTGGTCGCCGGGCTGATCACCAGCGGCCAGGTCCCCGCGGTCAACACCGCGATGCGGTCCTGGGTGAACAACAGTGACGCCATCCCCAGCGGCCTGCCGGCCAACCTCAGGACCTACCTGCAGGGCGTCAACACGCTGCCCTCCTGGGCCGACCGCACCAAGCTGCGCCTCGCCGCCGACTTCAACCGGCGCAAGGACACCTACCTGTTCATGCTCTACGGCCTCGGCAGCGGCATCATGAGCACGGTGATCCCGCGTGAGGCGAAGTCGGTCTACTGGTCCGCGGGCGGCGCCAACATGCAGGACCGCGCGGCCAAGACGTTCACCTTCGGCTACGACCTGAGCGAGCTGACCGCGTTCGAGCCCAACGGCCAGTTCGTGGTCACCGCCAACAAGACGCGCCTGGTGCACGCCGCGGTGCGTCATCTGCTTCCGCAGTCGCCGCATTGGCGGGCGGTCGCGAACGAGCCGGGCCTGATCCCGATCAGCAACGGCGACATCCTCGTCACCTTCCACAGCCTGGGCACCTTCGTGCACAAGAAGCTGAAGGAGTGGAAGGTTCCGATGACGGCCGCGGAAGAGGCTGCGTTCCTGCACCAGTGGCAGGTCGCCATGCACCTGCTCGGCGTGCGCGACGAGTTCATCCCGCAGACCTGGTCGGCCGCCTACGCGCAGTCGGCGTCGGCGCTCAGCCCGATCCTCGCCCCCTCGACCGAGGGCAAGGAGCTGGCCGAGGACCTGCTCGGCCTGACCGCCCAGATCGACCTGGGCATCACCCGCGGCTTCCTCAACGAGTTCGTCCGCTACGTGCTCAGCAACGAGATCGGCGACTGGCTGCGACTGCCCCGCGACTACGCGGCCGCCGCGCTCATCCGCACCGTGTGGCCGGCGTTCATCGCGTTCCGCGAGGGGCTCAACCCCATCGCGCCGGTCAGCTTCTACATGTTCGACCAGTTCATCCGCGCGATCGCGATGCTGTTCCTGAACAAGGGCGCGTCCGGCACGACCACGCTCATCACGATCCCCACCGGGAACCGGCCCTGATTCCAGGAGCCGGGAGGGGAGGCCCCCTCCCGGCTCCCACAGTCCGGGCGGCACCGCCGAGCCGAGGCGGCGCTCGTCAGTCGTTCGGCGCGGCGGTCCGGAGCGCGTCGATGACCGGGGCCGGGGCGCCGGCCGTCTCCGCCGCCCGCACCGCGCTCCAGCCGTAGCTGTCCGGCGTGAGCGGGTCGACTCCGGCCGCTCGCAGGCGTCGGATCAGGGCGAGGTCGCCGATGCGGTGGGCGACGTGCAGCAGCGACCGGCACTGCAGGCCGCGGACGCCGCGGGGGTCGACGCCGGCGTCGAGCAGCCGGTGCACCTCGGCGGCGTCGCCGTGGGCGGCCGCGAGGAACATGTGGTGGGTGACCGTCCGGATCTGTCGCGGCAACGTCCCGGTCCGAGCCGACCAGGCGTCCAGGACGGCCAGGCAGCCGGTTGCGCCCGCCCAGGGCCCGCAGGGTGCGTTCGCGGTGCAGCTCGTCCGGGGTGTGGTTCAGCGGTTGCAACTGCCCGCGCACGCGGCGTCGACCTCCGGGGCGACCTCGACGCCGGCCGCGCGCCAGGCCCCGAGCGGGCCGCGGAAGCGTAGGTGGTCCTCCCACTCCGCGCAGGCCGCGCGGTCGTCCTTCGGCGGGGCCGCCTGCGGCCGGTCCGCGGGGCGGCCGTCGCGGCGGAAGTGCGGTGCCCGGTCGCCGCCGCCCAGCCGCTGCAGCAGCCGGTCCGCGTGCCGGGCGTCCCACAGGTGCCGGCTGCCGTCCCACCGGCCGATCACCGGTGGCTTGCCCACCGACAGCACCAGCCGCGGCGGCCCGTGCCGATCGAAGCGACCGAGGATGACGAGCGCCTGCCCGGTGGCCGGGTCACGCGCCAGGAGCAGCGATCTCCCCCGGGACGCGACGCTGGATGGCGGGCGGCCGGATTCGAACCGGCGTCCCCAGGAAGTTGGAGTCCCAGTGCGACGACCTCTGCGCTACACCCGCCGTGCCACATGCTAGCGGCGTCACCGCGGGATCGCGCCGTCCGGACGCCGGGGCGGTATGCTCCATCTATCGACGTCTATCACTGAGCCTCATCTGGAGGGCCCATGCGTGCCGCTCGGTTGCTCGTCGCGATCGCCACCGCCGTCGGGGTCGCCCTGCCCGCCACGGCCGCCGAGGCGGCGCCCGGTATCCAGGCGTTCCAGCGGACCGTGGGCACCGCGTGGTGGCAGGAACCGGCCGGCGGCCGGCTGACCGTGAGCCTCGACGACACCGTCAGCGCGGCGACCGCGGCCGGCCTCAGCCGGGCCGTCAGCCGGGCCGGCGGCGCGGTCCAGCGCGAGCCGGGCGTGCTGCGCAAGCACATCGCCGGCGCGGATCCGTTCTTCGGTGCGGCCGGCGGGCGGTGCCTCATCGGCTTCAACGCCCGCGCGCTGCCGGACTACTACTTCCTCACCTCGGCCCACTGCGTCGGGGCGGTCGGCGGCACGGTGTACGCCGACGCCGCGCACACCGTCGCGCTGGGCACCGTGGCCACCAGGAACGCCGGGTACGACTACGCGCTCGTGCGGTACACCAACACCACCATCGCCAAGCCGAGCGCGGTCGACCTGCACAACGGCACGCTCGCCCCGATCACCAGCTTCGGCACCGGCTACGTCGGCCAGACGGTCACCCGCAGCGGCGCCACCGGCGTGCGCACCGGAAGGATCACCGCCCTCAACGCCACCGTCAACTACGCCGACGGCACGGTGTACGGGCTGATCCGCACCTCGGTCTGCAGCGAACCCGGCGACAGCGGCGGCCCCCTCTTCTCCGGCGCCGTCGGGCTGGGCATGACGTCGGGCGGCAGCGGCAACTGCACGAGCGGCGGGACGACGTACTTCGCCTCCGCCGCACGCGCCGCGAACGCCTACGGCGTGGCGCCCTACTGAGCGGCGACCGTCACCCGGTTACCGCGCGCTGAGCGGCATCGAGGCCGGGGTGACCGGGGCGGGCAGCCGGCCGCCGCCGCCCAGGTACTGGTGGACCGCCGCGGCGGCCGAGCGGCCCTCCGCGATCGCCCAGACGATCAGCGACGGTCCCCGCCGGGCGTCACCGGCCACGAAGACGCCCGGCGCCTCGGTCTGCCAGTCAGCGTCGGCGTCGATCGTGCCGCGTCTGTTGCGGGTCAGCTTCGCCTGCGCCAGGTGCGGTCCGGGCTGCGTGCCGGCGAACCCGATCGCCAGCAGCGCCAGGTCGGCCGGCACCTCGCGGACCGTGCCCTCGACCTCGGTCAGCGTGAAGCCGGGGCCGACCAGGACGTCCACCAGCTCGACCGCGCGGAGCCGCCCCTCGTCGTCGCCGAGGAAGCGGCGCACCGCGCAGCCGAAGTTGCGCTCGCCGCCCTCCTCGTGCGCCGAGCCGCTGCGCAGCATGGTCGGCCAGGTGGGCCAGGGGTCTCGGCCGCCGTCCCGCTGCGGCGGCGGCAGGGGTGCCACCTCCACCAGTTGCACGCTCGCGGCGCCCTGCCGGTGCGCGGTGCCGAGGCAGTCCGCGGCCGTGTCGCCACCGCCCACGACGATGACGTTCAGGCCGGCCGCGTCGATCGGCGGTGCGTCCAGCGAGCCGGCGACGACCCGGTTCGCGCCCTCCAGGTACACCATCGCCTGGTGGATGCCGGTGAGCTCGCGGCCGGGCGTGGGCGGCACGTCGCGCGGGTCGAGGGCGCCGCAGGCCAGGACGACGGCGTCGTGCCGCTCCCGCAGCTCGGCCAGCGAGACGTCGACGCCGACCTCACAGCCGGTGACGAACGACACACCCTCGGCGGCGAGCTGAGCGGCCCGGCGGTCGATGTGGCGCTTCTCCAGCTTGAAGTCCGGGATGCCGTAGCGGAGCAGGCCGCCGACGGCGTCGCTGCGCTCGTACACGGTCGTCGCGTGTCCGGCGCGCGCCAGCTGCTGCGCGGCGGCCAGGCCGGACGGCCCGGAGCCGACCACGGCCACGCTGCGGCCGGACGGCGTCGCGACCGTGAAGGGCCGCAGCGGCCCACCGTCGGTCAGGCGGTTGATGATCTCGACCTCGACCTGCTTGATCGTGACCGGGTCGTCACCGATGCCGAGGACGCAGGCCGCCTCGCACGGGGCCGGACAGAGCCGCCCGGTGAACTCGGGGAAGTTGTTCGTCGCGTGCAGCGCCTCCGCGGCGCGCTCCCAGTCGCCGACGCGCACCAGGTCGTTCCAGTCCGGGATCAGGTTGCCCAGCGGGCAGCCGTTGTGACAGTACGGAACGCCGCAGTTCATGCATCGGCTGGACTGCTCGTGGATCACCTGTTCGTCGACGCGCTGGTAGACGTCGCGCCAGTCGGCGACCCGCTCGGGCACCGGGCGCAGCAGCGGCAGCTGCCGGCGGTACTTCATGAATCCCATCGGATCAGGCATGACTGGCCTCCGTTGCCTGGCGGCGCATCGGATCGCGACGGGACAACACTGGCCCGAAATGTGAGACGGCCGTCCCACTGTCGTGGATGGCACCCTATCCGAACCGCCTGGGCATGTCACAGGGCCAGAAAAGCCAATTGCGCCACATCCGCCGCCTCGGCGGCTCCGCGACGCGCCTCGTAATAGTAAGTTTGGACTTGTCAGTTTCAACTGAATATCTATGCTGGAGTCATGGCCGAGGCTCCGCACCCGACGACCGACGCGAGCAGCGATCTCGCGCTCGTCGCTGCCCGTGATCTCACCGTCGCCGTCAGCCGACTGCGCCGACGCCTGCGCGAGCTGCGCGGGGAGGACGGGCTCACCCCGTCGCAGACGTCGGTCCTGAGCCGGCTCGAGAAGAACGGGCCGGCGACCGCGAGTGAGCTGGCGGTGGCCGAGCGGGTGCGTCCCCAGTCGATGACCGCCACGGTGGCCGCGCTCGTGGAGCGCGGCCTGGTTCGCCGTGACCTCGATCCCGACGACGGCCGCCGCCAGCGCCTCGCGCTCACCGACCACGCGCGGGCCTGGATCAGCGACACCCGTCGCGTCCGGGACGAGTGGCTGGCGGCGGCCCTGCAGCGGGAGCTCACGACCGAGGAGCTCAGCACCGTCGTCCAGGCGATCGCGCTGATCGAGCGGGCCATGCCGCGATGACGGCCCCGGCCGGGCCGGTGGGCAGCCGGCCCAGCACTCGGAGGCCGGAGCGGCACCGGGACGCAGCGGGCGCTCCGGCCGGACGGTGCCGGTCCGGCCGGAGCTGACTTGATCTACGCGCGGGCGCCGATGACGCCGCGGGCGCGGAGTGCGGCCTGCAGCTTGCCGACCTCCAACTCGTGGGTGTCGAAGCCGCCGAGGGTCGCCAGCGCCGCCGCGGTGCCGGCCGCCTCGCCGGTGGTGAAGCAGGTGGCGGTGATGCGGGCCGACCCGTTGGCCTCGTGGGTGCTCGACACGCAGCGGCCGCCGGCGAGCAGGTTGGTGAAGTCGCGGGCGACGAGCACGCCGTACGGGATGTCGTAGGCGGCCCGCAGGCCGTCGGTGTGCGACAGGCCGGGGGCGTCGGCGTCGTGCACGTCGATCGGGAACGCTCCCGTGCCGATGCTCTCCGGGCTGCGCCGGCCGCCGAGCACGTCCTCCTGCGTGAGCGTGGTCAGGCCCAGGATGCGCCGCGACTCGCGGACCCCGACCCGGTCGGCGACCGCGGCGAGGTACGCGTTCGTGCCGCCCGGCACGTATCGCCGGAACCAGTCCACGGTCTGCATGACCTGCTCGGCGAGGACGAGATATCCGGAGACCGTCCGGGTCACGTTGAGCACCGCCTCGCCGCGGGTCGGCCAGCCGGCCAGGTGCAGCTCGGTGCGCCGCCAGGACAGCCGGCCGTCGGCGTGCCCGGCGGCGAGCAGGGCGCCGAAGCCCCACAGGTTCACGTGGTCGTCGCTCGGCTGCCCGATGTGGCTGCCCGCCCGGAAGTCGCCGGGGTGGCTGCGGGCGTAGTCCAGCAGCGGGCCGAAGTCGACGGCGCCGAGCTTGAGCGTCAGCGACAGCGGCTGGGTGCGGCCCGGCCGGTCGGTCTGCAGCGCGGCGCCGGCCAGCCCGAAGACGACCGCGTCGCCGGAGCAGTCCACGACGATCCCGGGCCGGATCACGGTACGGCCGACGCCGGCGGTCTCGACGGCGACTTCGGACACCACCGAGTCCACGGTGGACACCGCGACGACCGCGGTGTCGAGCATGAGTGTCACGCCGGCCCGCCGCAGCAGGATCGCCTCGCACATGGACAGCTCGGCGTGGTTCACGGGCGTGCGGGTGGCGGTGTAGGCGACGTCGTCGGGGATGTGCCCGGGCGAGCCGCCGTACTGCTGCAGCAGCGAGACGATGCGCTGACCGGTGCCGCCGGTGACCTGGTTGCCGGCGGCGTCGTGGAATCCGGCGCTGTGCTCCAGCAGCTGGTTGGCGAGGGTGCCTCCGACGTGGCCGGTGGCCTCGACGAGCAGGGTCTCGGCGCCGGACTCGGCGGCCGCGACCGCGGCGGCGACACCGGCGGAGCCGGCACCGACGACGAGCACCTGCGGGGTGAGAACGGTGGTCAAGACGTCAGCCTTTCACGCTGCCGGCGGTCAGTCCCTTTTCGTAGTAGCGCTGCAGCACGAAGAACAGGACGACGACCGGGATGGTCACCAGGGTGCTCAGCGCCATGATGGCGCCCCAGCGGATGTCGAACGACGTGACGAGCCCGGCCATGCCGACCGGTGCCGTGACGTTGTCGCCCTGGGCGATGACGCTGGCGAGCAGGAACTCGTCCCAGGACAGGATGAACGCGAACATCGCCGTCGTGGCCAGGCCGGTGCGCAGCAGGGGAAGCGTCACCCGCAGGAATCCGCCGAGGTAGCCGACGCCGTCGACCCACGCCGCCTCCTCCAGGTCCCGCGGCACGGCCTCGACGAACGACTTCATCAGCCAGGTCGTCAGCGGCAGCGTGATCGTGAGGTGCCCGATGACGATGCCGATCAGGCCGCCGACGAGCCCGAGCGAGGCGAGCACGAGGTACAGCGGGACGAGCAGCAGGATCGCCGGGAAGAGGTACGAGACGCCGAGGCACGCCAGCAGCACGCGGCGGCCGGGGAAGGTGAACCGCGTGACCGCGTATCCGGCGGCGGTGCCGAGGGCCAGCGAGATCAGCGTCGTGGCGGCGGCCACGACGAAGCTGTTGGCGAACCAGCGCAGGGCGCCGGAGCCGAACACCTCCTCGTACCAGGCCGTCGTGACGCCGGTCGGGACGACCGACGGGTCGGACTGGAAGAGCTGATCGGCGGGCCGCACCGAGCTGGCGATCATCCAGACGATCGGGCCGACCGCGAAGAACACGATGAGCGCGAGCGCGACGATCCGGCCGGCGAGTCCGGCCAGCGACCGGCCCGTGCGCTTCCTAGGCATCCCGCCGGGCACGGAGCCGGTAGAAGATCCAGCCGACGAGGCCGACGGCGCCGAGGAAGAGCCCGGCGAGGGATGCGATCGCTGCTGCGTAACCGACGCGGAACTCACCCATGACCACCTTGTAGATGTATGTCGACAGGACTTCGCTGGACCCCGCCGGGCCGCCGCGGGTCAGCAGCCAGACCAGCTCGAAGTACATGAGGGTCCAGATGCCGCGCAGGGCCAGCAGGGACAGCGCGGCGGAGCGCAGGTTGGGCAGGGTCACGTGGACGAACTCGCGCCAGGGCCCGGCGCCGTCGACGCGCGCCGCCTCGTACTGCGACTTGTCGATGCTCTGCATGCGGGCCCAGAACACCAGCATGGCGAACGGGAATCCGCGCCAGACGTTGACGATGATGACGGTCGCCAGGGACGTGCTCTCCTGGCCCAGCGGGTTCGCCCCGGCGTCGAGCGCCCCCCAGGACTGCAGGCTGGTGCTGATGATGCCGTAGTGCCCGTCGAGCATCCACTGCCAGACCAGTGCGCTGGCGATGACCGGCACGACGTACGGGATCAGCAGCAGCTGGCGGATCCAGCGCATGCCGGGCCAGTCGGCGTCGATGAGCAGCGCGGCGGCCAGGCCGAGCCCGAGCTGCCCGGCCAGGGACAGCAACGTCCACACCAGGGTGTGGCCGATCGTCGACCACAGCACCTTGTCCGACAGCAGCGTGCTGAAGTTGTCGAGCCCGGCGAACGCGGAGTCGCCGGTCAGCAGGTCGATCGAGAACAGCGAGGTGCGGAAGCTCTCGAAGATGGGGTACGCGAGGATGGCGACGAACAGCAGCGCAGCGGGCAGGGCGAAAGCGATGCCTGCCCGCTGCTGCCGTCCGGCCAGCCCGCGGGTGAGGACTGCGGGAGTAGCCATCGGTCCGCCGATCAGTTCACTTTGGCGAGACGTTTCATCTCGGTGTTGATGTTGTCGAAGGCCTTCTCGGCGGTGATCGACCCGGCCGCGGCGGCCTGCAGGTTGTCGCCGACGAACGTGGTCGCCTCGATCTGGCCGGCGAGCTGGTTCAGGCCCGCCTCCATGCCGTAGCGGTACCACTCGGGCAGGGACTTGTCGCGGATGGTCTGGATCTCGGCGGAGAACTTCTGCACCGTGGGGTTGCCGGTGAAGACGGCCGAGGCGGCGGCGCTGTTGGTGGCGGGCAGGGCGAAGACGGGGCGGGTGTTGACGCGTGCGGCGGAGAGGTCGGCGGCCATCATGCACGTGACGAGCGCCTTGGCGGCCTTCTGGCGGCGGTCGTTGCTCTTGCCGACCATGAAGAAGTAGCCGCCGCCGATGGAGCCCTGCGGCTTCACGCCCGCGGCCGGGCCGGGCAGCTGGAACACGCTCATCTTGTCGAGCATCGACGGGTTCTGCTCGTTGGCCATCCCGACGACGGCGCCGAAGTCCAGCGTCATGGCCGCCTTGCCCTGCACGAAGGCGGTGCGGAAGTCGGTCCAGGTCCAGGTGCGCGACTCCGGCGGCGACGCGGCCTTGTAGAGGTCGATCATGAACTGGGTGGCCTGCACGGCCTTCGCCTTGTCCCGGTCGAGGGCGTACTCGCCGGTCTTCGGGTCGAAGGTGTGCACGCCGTTGGCGTAGAGGAACTGGTAGTACATCTGGGGCGCGACGAGGGCCGAGGCCATCGGCACCGTGAAGCCGCGCACCCCGCCGGCCGGGTCGTCCAGCTGCTTGGCGGCGGCCAGCAGCTCCTGCCAGGTGGTGGGGATCGCGATGCCCTTGGCGGCGAAGAGGTCCTTGCGGTAGTACACCTCCTGGTGCAGCGCCCAGTCGGGCACCGCCCAGGTCTTGCCGTCCTTGCCCACCGCGTGCAGGAACGAGGCGACGAAGTCGTCGCGGCCGTGCTCGTCCACCACGTCGTCGACGGGCACGATGTAGTCACCGGCCTGCGCGGCGGCGACGCCGCCCTCGATGGTGTTCATCACGTCCGGGCCGTTGCCGGCGCGGAAGGCCGTGACCATCTTCGGGTACATGCTGTCGAACGGCACGGCCTCGAAGGCGACCGTGACGTCCTGCTGCTTGGCGACACAGCTTTCCGCCTGCTGCCTGATGACGTCGGCCTGTGTCTTGACGGTCAGGTTGGTCCAGAACGTGAGCTTGATCGGGCCGCCGTCGTCGGCACTGCCGGTGGAGTTCTTCGCGCTCGGAGGAGAACAGGCCGAGGTCAGCGCAAGTGCTCCCGCCGCGGCCGCAGCCGTCAGCCATCGCCCCGCGCTCTGCTGGCGTCGGTTCATGTGTGTGTCCTCGAAGTTGCTGGATGATTGCCGCCCCGTGTTAACGGTTACACCGTGACGGCGCAGGGCCCACCTGTCAAGGGCACATCAAGAATCACTGCAGTTCATGACCGTGAAACAAGGTGTTGACAGGCGATGGGAGGTCGCGCAACATGGACCTCGCCTGTAACCGGTTACATCGATCCGTGAACCTCGGAAAGGTTGCACACACATGACCCTGGCTACCAAGGCCGACTTCAAGGGCGTCATCCCGCCGCTGGTGACCCCGTTCGACGCCGACGAGAACATCGATGTCGAGGCGCTGCGCGCGGAGATCCGGTTCCACCTCACGACCGGCGTGCACGGGCTGTGCGTGACCGGCTCGACCGGGGATGGGCAGATGCTGTCGCTCGAGCAGTCCGTGACCGTGGCGCGGGTCGCGGTCGAGGAGGTCGCCGGTGCCGTGCCGGTGATCGCGGGCATCATCCGCGACTCGACCGCCGAGGTCATCCGCTACGGGCAGGCGCTCAAGGAGACGGGCGTCGCCGCGCTGCAGGTGACGCCGGTGCACTACCTGTTCCAGCCGGACGAGCAGACCACGGTCGAGTACTACCGCCGCATCACCGAGGCGACCGGCTTGCCGGTCGTCATCTACAACGTGATCCCGTACGCGCTGATCCCCGCGACCACCGTGTACCGGGTCATCCAGGAGATCGACCTCGTCGTCGGCGTCAAGCAGTCCGGCGGCAACATCCACCAGCTCGCCGACCTGCTCAAGGCCGCGCCGACCGAGGGTGTGGTCCTCACCGCCGTCGACGACCTGCTCTACCCGGCCTACCTGCTCGGTGCGCAGGGCGCGATCAGCGCGACGCTGACGGTCGTGCCGGAGCTGTGCGTCGCGCAGTGGAACGCGGTGCAGGCCGGCGACCACAAGACCGCCCTGGACATCCACAACAAGCTGCTGCCGGTGTGGCGGGCCATCGACGGGCCGAACATGACGGTCCGCATCAAGGCCGCGCTGGAGCTGCAGGGCCGCAACGGCGGTCTCGGCGCGCACCCGCTGACCCCGGTCAGCGACGCCGAGCGGGACGCCATCCGCGCCGCTCTGGTGGAATCCGGCGTCCTTCCGGTTTGATGGACGCGCTGCGTTCCGCACAGCGTTCGTAGGAGATCCGAGGAGTCCCTGTGGCAGGCATTCGAGACGTGGCCAAGCTGGCCGGGGTGTCAACCGCAACCGTGACCCGCGCCCTGCGGGACGAGGCGTCGGTGACCCCCGAGACCAAGGCCAAGGTCCGGGCCGCCGCGGCGCGGCTCGACTACGTGCCCAGCGCCGCGGCCCGGGCCCTGTCACAGGGACGGTCCAGCCTGCTCGGGCTGTTCGTGCCGGACATCGTCAACCCGTTCTACGCCGAGGTCGCGCAGGGCATGGCCGACCGCGCCGCGGAGGCCAACTACCACTGCGTCATCGCCAGCTCGCACCTCAACCCGGAGCGGGAACGGCAACTGGTGACGTCCCTGCACGACGGGACGCTGGCCGGGCTCGCCGCGACCACCGTGGGCACCGACGAGAGCTTCACCTCGGCGCTGACCGGCCAGCGCGGCCCGCTCGTGCTGGTCGACCGCCGCCCCCGCGGGATCCGCGCGCCGCTGGTGCGCACCGACAACCGCAAGGTGACCCGCGAGGCGGTCGGGCAGTTCTTCGCGATGGGCCACACCAAGGTCGCGATGATCTCCGGGCCGCGCGACTTCGACACCGCCTGCCAGCGGCTGTCCGGCTTCCGGCTCGCCTACAAGGACGCCGGCCTGCCGCTGCGGGACGAGTACATCCGCCACGGCCATCTCGGCGAGGCGGGCGGCCTCGCCGCCATGCGGGAGCTGCTGGCCCTGCCGTCCCCGCCGACGGCGGTGTTCTGTTTCAACAACCTCGTCACGGTCGGCGCCCTGATGGCGATCCGGACGGCCGGGCTGAAGGTGCCCGGCGACATCAGCATCCTCGCGTTCGACGACATGAGCCTCTTCCCGCTCGTCGACCCGCCGATCACCGCGATCGCGCAGCCGGCCTACCAGATGGGCCGCGCCGCGGCCGACCTGCTGCTGCGCCAGCTCGGCGGCGAGAAGTCGCCCGCAGACGTCGTCCTTCCCGCCACGCTGATCGAGCGGGAGTCCCTGGCACCGCCAGGCTTCAACTGAGAGAGCCCCTGACCATGGCGCAACCGTTCCTGGCGTCCGCCGGCGACTACGTCGACCGGGCGCTGGCCGGGTTCGCACGGAGCAACCACGACGTCGTGGCGCTCCACACGGACCCTGTGTTCGTCCGGGCGACGACCCCGGATCCGCATCGCCGCGTGGGCCTCGTCTCCGGCGGCGGCTCCGGCCACGAGCCCATGCACGCCGGCCTGGTCGGCCGCGGGATGCTCGACGCCGCGGTGCCCGGCAAGGTGTTCGCCTCCCCGCACAACCGGCAGGTCTACCAGGCCAGCCGGGCGGTGGCCGGCACCGACGGCGTCCTGCACATCGTCAAGAACTACACCGGCGACCGCATCAACTTCGGCATCGCCGCCGAGCGGCTGCGGCACGACGGGATCCGCGTCGAGCGGGTGCTCGTCGACGACGACATCGCCACCGACAGCGACGACACCGCGACCGGGCGCCGCGGCACCGGTGCCA
Organism: Dactylosporangium sucinum; assembly: GCF_014647515.1. Taxonomy (GTDB): domain Bacteria; phylum Actinomycetota; class Actinomycetes; order Mycobacteriales; family Micromonosporaceae; genus Dactylosporangium; species Dactylosporangium sucinum. Next base: position 166,677 of record NZ_BMPI01000019.1, read on the forward strand.
CGATCCTGGTGGAGAAGCTGCTCGGCGCGGCCGCCGACGGCGGAGCCTCGCTCGACGAGCTCGCCGCCCTCGGCGGCCGCGTCGTGGCGCGTTCGCGCAGCATCGCCGTCGCGTCGCGGGCCCACACCTCGCCGGCGACCGGCCGGCTCGCCTTCGAGCTGCCCGACGACCAGGTCGAGTACGGTGTCGGCATCCACGGCGAACGCGCCGCCCGCAGCATCTCCCGCCCGCCGCTGGAGGAGCTGGTCGGCCGGATGGTCGACGACGTGCTCACCAAGACCCCGGCCGGCGACCGGGCGCTGCTGCTCGTCAACGGCCTCGGCGCGACGACCGCCATCGAGCTGCACAACGTCTTCGCGATCGCCGCCGACGCGCTCGCCGAGCGCGGCGTGACGCTCGGCGGCAGCCTCGTCGGCACCTGGACCCCGGCGCTGGACATGAAGGGCTTCTCGCTGACCGTGACCATGCTCGACGAGGACTGGCAGCGCCTGTGGGACGCGCCGGTGTGGACCGCCACGCTTCGGAAGTGAGCCACGCATGTTGATGAGAACGTATCTGGACCTCACGACCGAGGCGCACGCCTCGCTCACCGCCATGGACCAGGCGGCCGGCGACGGCGACTTCGGCGACAACCTGCGCGACGCGCTGCGCCTCGTCGACTCGCGGATGCCGGACGACGCCGGGCTCGCCGTCGAGTTCGCGGTCGCCGCCACCTGCTTCCTTGACGAGGTGGGCGGCACCAGCGGACCGCTGATCGGCCTGCTGCTGCAGGAGATCGCCGCTGCGCTGGCGGCCGCGCCCGCCGGCCGGTCCGAAGTGGACGATGCGCTCGTCGCCGGGCTCGCGGCCGGGATCGCGGCCGTTCAGCGGGTCGGCGAGGCGCAGGTCGGTGACCGCACCATGCTCGACAGCCTCGTGCCGGCCCTGGACCTGCTCACCGAGGCCCCGCGCCCGGTCGACTGGGCGGCGGTCGCCGCCGAGGCACGCCGTGCCGCCGAGGCGACCGCCGGGCTCAAGGCCCGCATGGGGCGCGCCAGCTACGTGGGCGAGCGCGCCCTCGGCACCCCGGACGCCGGCGCCGTGGGCATGGCCCTGTTCTTCGCGGCGCTCGCTCAGGAAAGGACCGCCTGATGCACGCACTGACCGGGGAGATGTTCCTGGGATTCCGGCGATTCCGCGGTACCGCGGGCGAACAGCGCTCCACCGATCCGGCCTCCGGCGCGCAGAGCGGCCCCGGCTACGGCATGGACGACGGCACCGGCGCCGCCGAGGCGTGCCGGCTCGCCGCCGCCGCCTTCGACCGCTACCGCGCGACGCCCGACGCGGTGCGGGCCGAGTTCCTGCGCCGGATCGCGGCCAACCTCGAAGCCGAGGACGAGCAGCTGGTCGCGTGCGTGCAGCAGGAGACGGCGCTCGGGTCGCCCAGGGCCCGCAACGAGCTCGCCCGCACCACCGGGCAGCTGCGCATGTTCGCCGACCTGCTCGACGAGCCCGCCTGGCGGGACCAGCGGCGGGTCGCCGGCACCGAGGCGGTCCCCGAGGTCTGGTCCCGGCGGATCCCGCTCGGACCGGTGGTCGTCTTCGGCGCGTCGAACTTCCCCCTCGCCTTCTCCGTCGCCGGCGGGGACACCGCC
>NZ_BMPI01000020.1:0-83351 GCF_014647515.1 Dactylosporangium sucinum
GCGGCCGCAGGTGGCGCAGGTGGTCATGCGTCCCAGCGTGCTGTAATGGCCTTGTGCAGTTCAACCATTACGGCGGCGCCGACACGTTGCTCGCCGCGGCGCTGCTCAACGCCCCCGAGCGGAGCGGTCCGCCAGCCGCCGGCGGGTTCGAGCAGCGTGGCCGGGAGCGTCGCTACCTCTTCAACGCGCTTATATCGACACACCTATATGTCTGCTATCATGGTGCGGGTGTTGCGGTTGCCGCCCCTCGCCGGCCTGATGGCTGATCCCGACGTCGACACCACTGACGACGCGCGCATGCTCGACCGGCACCTGAGGGCCGGGCACGCCCTGCCACCGTTGCCGATGTCGATCGGTGACGCCTACCTGCTCGGAGGAACTCTGCCGGCCGGACTGGCGGCGTACGAACGGCAGGCGCCGCAGTACCTCGCAGGCTACAGCCGGACGCCGGCCGGCCTGCCCGAGGCGCGCCGGTCGATCGCGGCGGACACCGTGCGGTCCGAGCGGCTGGACCGGCACGCGAGCGCCGGCGCGGACCTCGACCTGCATCTCACCTCCGGCACCGGCACCCGCGGCATCATGGGCGACTTCGCCAGGCACCTGCTCGCCGCCGACGGCGATGGCCGGACTCCGGTGGTGTTGTGCGCCTACCCGACGTGGGACTACGCCGGCGTGTTCGAGCCGCTCGGCCACAAGATGGCGTACTGGCCGCTGCGCGCCGAACATGCCTGGGTCCCCAACCCGGCCGACATCGAGGACGCGCTGGCCGAGCTCGACGCCGACCCCGGCCGGCGGCTCGCATTGGTCGTCGTGAACACGCAGCACAACCCGACCGGCGCGACCTGGCCGGAGAGGGTCCTGGCGACGCTGTTCGAGGCCGCCGCCGCCCGGGGTGCAGGAATCCTGCTCGACGACGCCTACCGCCGGGTGGTGACCGACGACGCCGACGAGGTCTCCGCGCTGGCGGCCCTGCTCGGGTACTTCGCGCGCGTCGGCGCGCCGGAACGGGCACGGCGCCGTTGGTGCCGCGTGGAGTCGTTCGGCAAGGTGTTCACCTGCAACGACTGGGGCATCGGCAGCGTCATGGCCCACCCCGAGACGTTGCGCGCCATCGCGCGGCACACCATCCAGTGGGCCTTCCCGCGCGGAGCACGCCGGCAGTGGGCAATGGCGCGCTGGCTGGCCGACCCCGAGTGCGCCCGTTACCTCACCGGGCTGCGCACCGCCCTCGGCCACCATCGGGCCCTGTGGGCCAAGTCGCTGGTCGGGCTGGGCTGGCCGCGGGAGCTCACCGCCACCGGGACCGCGACGCCGTACTTCCTGGTCGCGGTCCCGCCCGCTTTCCGCACCCGGCCGAACGGCGTCGACGCCTGGCGCCGGGACCTGCTGGACCGCACCGGGCTGCTGTTCTCGCACGCGTCGATCACGATCGACGGCACCGACGCCAGCGTGCCGTTCCTGCGGGCGTACCTGGGCGGAGGCGAGGACGTCGTCGTCGAGGCGATCCGGCGGCTCGAGGACACCGGGATCCGTTACCACTGAACGTTCATGCGGGAACGCACTCGACGACGTCAACCTGCGGCAGCCGAGTGGCGGGCTCGCGGATCGCCAGGCCCGAGCCGTGGACGAGTGCCGCCAGCTCGCTCATGGTCCGGTTGCCGCCACCGGTGAACGAGAACACCAGCAGGTCGTCGAGAACCGCCGACTGTGCGCGTGGCGTCGCCGTGGGCCGGTCGGGGATGATCTGCTCCAGGATCAGCAGGCGGCTCCCCTGCCCCATCGCCGCTCGGCATGAGCGCAGCAGCGCGGTCGCCTCAGCGTCGCCCCAGTCCTGCAGGACGTACTTCAGCAGGTACACGTCGTGCCCGGCCGGGACGCCCGCGAAGAAGTCACCGGTGACGACCGCGCACCGGTCCAGCATGCCTTCCGCGTTCAACAGCCGCTTCGCCGCCGACAGCACCTCGGCCCGCTCGAAAACGGTCCCGCGCAAATGCGGCCAGGCGTGCAGCAGCCGGGTCAACATCCGGCCGTCACCGCCGCCGATGTCCACCACGGTGGACACGTCCGAGAAGCCGTAAGCTCGGGCGAGCTCGTCACCGATGCCGGCAGAATTGGCGGACAGGTCCCGCACGAACAGCTCCCCGAGCGACGGGCGGTCGCCGAAGAACTCATACATCGTGCGCTTGTGCGCCGCCTCGAACGCGCAGCCGCCGTCGAGCAGCGCAGTGGCGAGCCCCTCGAACACCCGGAACAGGTCGGGGTGGCCGAGCTGCAACGACCGATGGTGGAGCGAGCCGGGCATGTCCCGGCGCAGCAGCGGTGTCAACGGCGTCTGCCGCAGCGCGCCGGCGTCGTCGATGGCAAGCAGGCCGAACGCCGCCCAGGCCCGCACGATACGCAGCAGGTTGGACAGATCGACGCCGGTGTCCCCCGCGAGGTCCGCGGCGCTGCGGGGGCGTTCGCTCAGATAGTCGGGCAGCCCCAGGCTGACGCCAGCCGAGACGACCTGCGTCGTGATGGCGCCGGACAGCAGGGACAGGACGGCGGTCGTACCGGCGAAGTCGGTGGGGTTATGCAACGGTTACCCCGTGGGTCTCTGCGTGGCTGCTGCTATGGGCGTGGCCGGCGCGGGCGCGCGCCGCCCACAGCTGCGGGAACGGCGTGCGCAGCCGGCTCATCAGGTACTCCAGGCCGGTCGTGCCGCCAGTGCCCGGACGGTTACCGATCATCTGGGTAACGACGTGGAGGTGGGTCGTCTGCCAGTTCCAGACCCCCCGTGCCAGCTCGGCAAGGGCCTGGGACATCCGGAACATCGGGTCTCCGCGCAGCCCCCCGGCGACCAACTCGGCCAGGTCGCGACCGGAGCGGTCGAGCAGCCGCAGGTAGCCCCCGAAGAGCGGGCCCGGCTCGTCGCCGTTCAGGCCGAGGATCGTCCGCAGCCGGTGGAAGTGCGCGGACTGGGCGCCGCTCGCCGTGCCGAGCCGCTGCCGGAACGCGGCGAAGCACTCGACCGGGAGCCGCCCGAGAAGCTCGGCCTGCTGACGCAACATCACCATGCAGTCGCTCGCCCGGCCCACGCTCTCCAGCCAGTCCTCAACGTCGCCGCCCGTCATGGCCAGGCAATCGACCGCGGCGTCGAGCTCAAGGGTCGCCTGTCGCAACAGTAGCTCACTACATTGGTGTGTAACAATAAAGAAGTGCTCCGCACGAAACGTCCTGAGATCGTCCGGCGGAGTGAGAGGATGCTGCAGGGACATGAGCTCCGGAATTCGGAGATAGCCGGCGTAACTTCGGCGTTCCGTAGCCGGATGCAGGTGCGAATACACGATTCAACAGGCCCTTCCCGTCTCCGTTGATCACCAACGGTACCCGAGCCACGACTCCGGGACAAGATGTCTGTGGGATTTTCAATTGCCGTTCATCGATGAATGATCCTCAGATATTAAATAGCCACGTACCGTCAGAAATTCGGTTTTAGCTACACTGCCTGCGAATACTCGTCGATCAGTCCGCCCGACGAGGTCTTGGGGCCCTCGATCTTCTCAAGCAGTGTCATCGGCTCACCTGTCCCGGTAGTGATCTGACGGGTCATGGCAGCGAGCTCCTCCTGCCACGACGGGCTGATCGGCACGTCCGCGATGGCCGCACGGCTCGCCTCGACCAGGTCGGCGATACGTGTCTCCACTTCGGCGTGCACCTCGCTACCCACCAGAACCTTGAGGAGCCTCGCCCGATCGCCGTGGGCGCCGAGTACCAGATCGCGCACCTGACCGTTTCGCTCGATTGCCAGGGCCACCAGCAGGTTCATCTGCTGGTCGTCGCCGGCACGCGTTTGCTCCGATCGCCGCGCGGCGCTTCCGGGTGCACGACGAGCCGGTCGGCCAGGCCAGCACGCCAAAGATCACCTTGAGCTCCTCTGGCGCGGCGACGGGAACGTCCGCGGGCACCACTTGTGTTGCGGAGGCCGTGCCGTTCGATGACGAAACTCGTGAAATTTGCCGTAAACCAAACCGGGAAGCTCGGCAACCCCTCTCTCGAGCCCATCACCTGCGAGGGAGGCTGCGATGACCGCACGGCAGACGATACGGCGCGCGGCCGATTGCAAGGCACCAAGGGCACGACCCCGACAGCATCGTTCGATGGCTCGGTCTCGCGCCGCGGCCAGCCGGGCCGCGCAGCACGCCGCGGCGCATCCGCCGGGGAGACCGCAATGCTGAGGGGCTTGCGGTCTCCCCGGCACCCCCACCGGCGGCGGCCACGTCCGCGCCGCGGCGCCGGCCTACAGTTCGATTGCCATGGCGCGTGTGAGGCCCAGCAAGGCGGCTTTGCTCGCGCAGTAGGCGGCTCGCTCCTCGATTCCCACCAGGCCGGCTTGTGAACCGACAGAGACCGGGCCGAGGGTTTCGGTGATCGTGCCGATCGCCTGCTGGACGGACATCGGGTCGGTGACATCGAGGACGCGCAGTGGCGTGCCAAGGAGTCTCGCCAGTTCGTGCGCCTGGTCGCCGTCATGGCTGGTGCCGACGACACGGGCTCCTCGCTAGGCAAGTTCGAGCGCGATTCCCCGTCCGATGCCACGACTGGCACCGGCGACCAGCGCGACCGCGCCGTTGAGTCCGCGGTAGGGGTCGATCTGGTAGGTCACGCGTCCTCCCATCGGCGATCGGTAAGCAATCCAAGGCAGCGAGGACCAGCGGGGCGATGACGCGGTCGATACGGCGTCCCATGGCCGCACGACGCCTCGAGAGGTCGAAGCCGTCAGGCACGGGTGAGGTTCTCGTCGTGCGGTTGGCCGGTGTTCGGGAGGACTCCCGTCGATGCTTCAGCGAGCAGGCCCTCGCCGCGCATCTGTGCGGTCACTTCAGCGGCAGCGCTGACAAAAGCCTCGATGTGGGCGCTCGTGTGCACGGCGGAAAGATAGATCTTGGATCCGGGTCGGATGAGGAAGCCCTTGGCGAGCATCCGGCTGCCGAACTCGATCGCGGCCTGCCGATCGGAATCGATGTAGTCGCGATAGTTGCGTACCTCGGAACGGCCGAACACCACATCCGTGAAGGCGGGGACACCGATCGGCGCCGCAGCAACGCCAGCGTCGGTGAAGACATCAGACAGGCCTGCTTGGAGCTGCTTTCCGAGGTCGGTGATGATCCCGCATCCGTCGATCTCGTGCATGACGTTCACGGCGGCGAGGCCGGCGGCGCATCCGAGTGGGTTTCCGTTGAGCGTTCCGCTCATGTAGACGCCCCGCGGGGCCATCGATGGGGCGAACCAGTCCATGATGTCGCCGCGGCCGGCAACACAGGCCAACGCAGTTCCGCCGGACATTGCTTTGCCCAGCGCGCACAGGTCGGGGGTGACGCGGAAGAGGCTCTGCGCGCCGCCCATGTCGAGGCGGAACCCTGTGACGACCTCGTCGAAGATCAGCAGGGCGCCGATGCGGTCCGCAACGGCACGCAGCGAGGCAAGGAATCCCGGGGCTGCGCAAATGCCGCGCTGGACGGGTTCGGCGAGGATGGCGGCGATTGCATCGCCGTGTTCGGCGACGACGGCTTCTACAGCGGAGATGTCGTTGTAAGGAACAACGAGAACGGTGTCGCTCACTGCGTCCGGGATGCCGAGCGAGTCACTGAAAGCGGTCGGGTAGCGCGGGGCGCCGGTCGGCACGAAGCTCTGGAGTGCGTAGTCTGTGTGACCGTGGAAGCCGCCCTCGAACTTGAGGATCTTGGTGCGTCCTGTGTGCGCTCGCGCCACCCGCAGTGCGTAGAAGACCGCCTCGGACCCGTCGGAGCAGTAGCGAACGGATTCGGCGCAAGGGACAAAGTGGCAGATCTGCTCGGCGAGTTCGACCGCTGGCCGGTTCGGCAGATAGTAGGTGCTTCCGCGGCTCGCTTGCTCGGCGATTGCCCGCACGATCGCCGGGTGCCCGTGGCCCAGAACCAGTGGGCCCGAACCGAGGAGAAAATCGACATAGTGCTTGCCGGTCGAGTCCCACAGGTCGACGCCGTCGGCGCGGTCGACCACGATTCCGCGGTCTGCGGGCAGCGAGAAGTCGTTGATGCTGCCGCCGGGGAAGACGTGCTCGGCGCGGCGGACAAGCCTGGAGTCGATGATGGTCATGGCAGGGTCCTTCGGTAGATTCGCTGCGGGCCGACGCTGCGCGTTCGGGAGGGATTCGCTGCGGGTGCGGTCAGGGTCAGTTCCAGGGCGCGGGGGCCTCGGGCGCCCCGATCGGGAGGCCCTTGCTCCCGCCGTTGGTGGGCAGCCGGATTGCTCATTCCTGCGCCCCCGCGAGGGCCCAGTCCGGGCGGGTGCCACGGCCGCGGGCCGCGCGGGCGTCGCCCGATCGGGCGTGTCCCTCGAAGCGCTCGGCGCGAGCGGCGCGGCCCAGCAGCTCGCCGAGCTGCGCGGAAGCCTTCCGGTCCGTCACTTCTTGGTGAGCCGAGGCCAGCAGCGGGTATCGGCCACCGGGCACGTAGGCGCCGACGGCGTTGACGGGGATGTTCTTCTGCCCGAGCAGCACGCCGGGAGCGACCTCGGCCTCGAAGTCGCTCAGGGAGTTACGCTGCAGTTCCGCGAAGCGCCGTACGTTCTCCTGGACCGTCTTGATGTCGGCGATCGTCTGCTCAGGTACCCGAGCGATCGCGGCCTCGATCTCCTCCCTGCTCAGTCGGAAGGACTCGGGCGACCACTTGTCGAACTTCCCGGAGTACTCGCGCACCGCCTCGTCGCCGCGGACACGGATATCGGCGAGCACCGCCTCCACGGTCGCACGCACGGCCTCACTGGACGGCTCGGCCCCTGTGGACCCTATGGGCAGCTTGACGCGCTTCTTCACCTGCGGCTCCTCTCGGACCAAGGCGAACCGGCCCTGGCCGGCGCCTTTCCAGCAGGCTAGGAACCGCCGTTGATATAGCACAACCGCAAGACAACTTCGGAAACTGATAGCGTTTCCTTATGACACTGATGCAGCTGCAGGCTTTCCTCACAGCCGCAGCCCGGGGAACGTTCACTGCGGCAGCCGACGAACTCAAGATGAGCCAGCCCGCGATCTCCGACCTCATCCGCCGTCTCGAAGACGAGCTTGGCACGAAGCTCTTCCACCGCGGCCGCTCACTCGTCCTCACTGATGCTGGCGAGCAGCTGCTGCCTCACGCCGAGCAAGCCGTCACCTCGGCCCGTCTCGGTGCCCAGGCCGTGCGTTCACAGCTCGACCTTGCCGGGGGCACCGCCACCTTCGGGCTTCTGCGCAATGCCGACTTCTACCTGCGCGCCGACCTCGCACAACGCTTCCGCACCCGCTATCCAAAAGTCCGTGTTCGCCTCGTCGGACAGCACAGCGCCGAAACCGCCCAGTCCGTCGCCTCCGGCAGTCTCGAAGCCGGCCTTCTCACCCTCCCAGTCCCCGACGAGGGCCTGGACATCGTGCCGCTGGCCCGGGACGAACTCCTCTACGTCACCGCCGATGCGGCACGCGCGCACACGCCGCCCACCATCGACGACTTCTGCGGCGTGCCGCTGGTCCTGTATGACGCCCACCACGCCGCCGCCGACCCGGCCCGCCGTCAGCTTGCCGAGCGCGCGCAACTCGCAGGCCGGCGCATCGAGCCGGTCATCGAGGTGGAATACCTCAGCACCGCACTCACCCTGGTCAAAGAACGATTCGGCGACTCGGTGATCGCCCGGGCCGCAACCCTCTCAGGCGTCATGCCCGACAACCTCCACACCACGCCCTTTGCCGAGCCCTTGTACGAAACCCTCGCCCTGGTCAGGCGGCGCGGCCAGATCCTGTCCCCGGCCACCCGGGAAATGGCCCGCATGGCATGGGACTCCCTCGTCGAGCACCAGTCCGGCCTCCACGGCACAGTCGAGATCACCGCGTCCACGAGGCAGCTGCGGAGCTTCTTCGGCACATGACCACCCCCGGATGTCGGGAAGAACGGCAGCCGGTGAAGGCCGGACACGAAGGACGCTGAGCAGTGGCAGGGTAGATCCATAGCGGAACGCTATGGATCCCCGAAGGAAATCGCCCGTTGTTGTGTGGCCGGGGAACTCCTACCGTGAAGCAGCACCGGAGCCGTTCAACATCTGTCTCCGCAGGTGATCCATAGTGTTCACCCGCTCCACGCAAACCCCACGGACGCAACACACCCCCGCATGTGAACGCCGAGGCCGGCCCCGTTCCGCCTCTCCAGAACCGTGCGTCGGCCCGGGAGCCCGCCGGACCGACCCCGCCCGTACTTCCGGGACAGATCAGCGCGGAGAGCTGCGCCGCATGACATCGGCGCCTCCCCCGCACATGTTGCGCAGGCGACCGTACGGATCCGCCGCTGCGCCCGTACCCCACATCCCCTCACCGCATACCGACGGCTGCTACCCGCCTCGCGGTCGGTTCCCTGACCCCGCCTGCCGCCCACTCCTTTCTGGGGACACCTGATGAATCTGACCAAAACGCCAATATCAGCACCAAATAGCGGCAATCTTGTCACCGGTCTCAAGATCCGCCAGGTCACCATGATCTCGATCGGCGGCGTTATCGGCGCGGGCCTTTTCGTAGGCTCAGCCAACGCGATAGCCGCCACCGGTCCGGCCGTCCTCATCTCGTTCCTGCTCGCCGCCGCTCTGGTCGTCCTCGTCATGCAGATGCTGGGCGAGATGGCCGTAGCCAACCCCGACACCGGCTCTTTCTCCACCTATGCCGACCGCGCGCTGGGCCGCTGGGCAGGCTTCTCCATCGGCTGGCTCTACTGGTGGTTCTACGTCCTGGTCATCCCCATCGAGGCCATCGCCGCCGGTAACGTCATCGGCTCCCTGATCCCCATCCCCAGTTGGATCCCCGCCCTTGCCGTCATCCTTCTGCTGACTGGAAGCAACCTCCTCTCCGTACGCAACTACGGAGAGTTCGAGTATTGGTTCGCGCTGCTGAAAATCATCGCCATCGTGGCCTTCCTGGCCCTCGGCGCATTCGCCGTTGCTGGCGTCCTGCCCGGCACCGCCGGCGGCATCTCCAACTATTGGGACCACGGCGGCTTCGCCCCCAAGGGCGGCATGGCCGTCGTCGCCGGATTGCTCACTGCGATGTTCAGTTTCCAGGGCAGCGAGGTCGTCACCATCGCCGCCGCCGAATCCGATGAACCGAGGAAGAACATCAAAAAGGCCATCCGGGCCGTGGTCTGGCGCCTGGGCGTGTTCTACCTAGGTTCAATCTTCATCGTGGTCAGCCTCGTACCGTGGAACGCCGCCGGCCTGTCCGCCGGTTCCTATCAGGCAGCCCTGGACGTCATGAACATCCCCGGCGCCCGACAGATCATGGACGTCGTGATCATCATCGCGGTCGGTAGCTGCCTCAATTCGGCCATCTACACCGCCTCCCGTATGGCGTTCTCCTTGGCCAAACGGCAGGACGCCCCGGCTGCCCTCGGCACCGTCTCCTCCACCGGGGTGCCCCGCACCGCCGTAATCGCTTCCACGGTCGTCGGCATCATCGCGGTCGCCGCCAACTACCTCCTGCCCGACGTCTTCGGCTACCTCATCGCCTCAAGCGGAGCGATCGCACTGATGATGTACATGGTCATCGCGATCACCCAGTACGCCACCCGACGCCGCAACGACCCGACGTCCGACGTGCGCATGTGGCTCTTCCCCTACCTCACCCTTGCCACCATCGCCTTCATTGCCGCCGTGCTGATCGTCATGGCCGTCCTGCCCGAGCATCGCCTGGAACTGTGGCTCTCCCTCAGCCTCGCCGCCATCCTGGTAGCGCTCGGCATCATCCGTCAGCGCCGGAATGCGATTCCCCGCCCCGCCCCGAGTCCGTCCCTGCGGTGATGGCCGCTCCCGCGGAATCCCTCATACCGCAGTCTGGCGACTAACGCTCACGCCGGCACCTCCAGTCCAGCGCGCGCAATCGTGCTCGCGCAGCGACGAGGACGGCGCCGCGCCAACCGGGAAGCACACCGTTCGTTCCCAATGAGCCTGCACCGTGTCCCAGTTGATGCGCTCCGTCCTGCTCCATGGTCCCGTTCGTTCTGCTGGCCCCCCGCTTCTGAGACGGTGGCCTCGCATCCGGCGCGCAGCCGCAACGCCGTTTTCCACTCCGGCGTCTTGTGTTGCGCTCGAGCGCGAGTCTGGAGTTCCTGCAGCGGCTCGGGCAGCAGCAGGTGCCGGCCTTTGCCATCAACGTCTTCCGTGCGCTGCTGCCGGGCCGTGCAGGCGCGCAAGTCCGCCCACCGGAACAACGCATACAGTCGGGTTGGCTATCCGCCGCCGTCGGCTTCCACTGTGGACGGACGTCCCCTGTGGACATTCTATGGCCTCGGCTTGCCGGGTCGGCGTGGAAGCCTTCACTGGCCCGATCCACGGCACGCGGGTCCTGGCGGACCGGTCCGACAATGGTTGTCCCTTGAGCATTTGGGGCCCGGTGCACCGTTTCGGCTGTGTGACAAGCCGCCGTCGCGCTTGGAGAAACCCTTGGAGGCGCGGGTTGCCGCCGTCGTCGTAGATGGCGCCGTCGGGGCACGTCGGCGGGTCGCGGCTTTCGACGTCGACGGCCTGGTCGTGCAGGTGCGGCGCGACGCCGGTGACGGGCAACGTGTTCGATGAATGTGACCCATAGTCATCATTCCGGACTTGACGTCGTGCCTCTGCGAATGCGTGCGGTCCGGATGGCGACGAGGGTGCTGATCGGAAGGGCCAGGGCGTGCGGCAGGCAGATCATTGGGTCCCCGACGAGGAGCCCGTAGGTGAGCCAGAAGGCGCTGGCCGCGGCAGCGAGGACGTACATGCGCGCCGACACCCCGGCCACGCCCTCGTCCGTTCGCAGGGTGCCTAGTTGTGGCACGGCGGTGAGCGCTGCGGTCGTGACGGCTACGACGGTCAAGAGCGGGAGATAGTGAGCCATGCCGAGCAGCGCGACGCAGAACAGCCCGAATGAGATTGACGCCCGGGCCCGCAGCGTCGGTCGTCGACGACTCAAGATCACCGTCAACGTGAGAAAAGCCACGAGTGGTGGAATCTGCCCGGCCAGCAGGCCGAGGTCGTGACGAACTACCGCGTAGCAAGCCCAGGCGAGTCGAGACGTACAGCCGACAAACACCGTGCCCAGCGAGAGACCCGCCACGGTGCGGAGCGCTCTGGTGACCTGAGGCCAGGCATAGACTGCGTTCAGCGCGGTGCCAGCAATGCTGACCAGCGTGGCGGCGTCCGAGTTCATCATCGTTCGTGTCTTTCTGGCAGGCGATGGCGGCTGCTCACCGCTGGTCAGCGTCCGCCGGTCAGGTCAAGCGTCGTGCCGGTGCCGAATGCGGCATCCGGCGACAGCATCCAGGTCACGGCGCGTGCAACGTCCTTGACCGTGCCGGCCCGGCCGAGGACTGCTGTGGGCCGAGGCGCCGGGCGCAGTCCGGCTCTCCGCCAGTGGCGTACATCTCGGTGTCGATGATCCCGGGCCGAACGCGGTTGACACGTATGCCGAAAGGGGCGACCTCGATCGCGAGACCCGCACTGTTGACCATCGCGATCAGACTGCCCATCTCATCAGCGGCGGCGAACAGCCCGCTCACCTGCACCGGGTCGCGGCAATCGCATGGCACCGCCCGGACCGGGCTTTCCGGACGGTCGAGTCCAGCGACCACAATTACGTGCATGCTCGTGGTTGCCGCGGTATCCCAGCACGAGCACCCGCCCGCGCCGGTACCGCAGATGCCACCGGTGATGGCACAGACGCCAGGTGCCTGCATGTCGATCCTCCTGTGGTGAAGCGCGTCGGGCCGTGACCCTATGGGTCGGCACGACGCCCTGGCGATGCGAGAATCACTCAATGAGTCGCGACACGCCGTCCTCGATGATCGGTCGAGTCTTGACGCTGCTCGACGCCGTCGCTGAGGCCGACATCACCAGTCGCCGCGACCTCGCCCGAGCAACGGGACTGCCTCAAGCGACATGCAACCGGATCGTCGCGAGACTCGTCGCGGAGCGCATGCTCGCCGAGGGACCTGCGGGCCTGCGTCTGGGGTTGCGGCTCTTCGAGCTCGGCACTCAGGCCGCTCAGGCCGGCCTCACCCTTCTCGACGTCGCGGGCCCGTACTTGCTCGACCTACACACCACGCTTGGCTGGACAGTCCAGCTCGCCGTTCTAGACGGCGATACCGTGATCTACCTACTCAAGATCAATGCCAGTCATCGTCCCCGACTCGACACCCGCGTCGCTGGACGCTTCCCACCGCACTGCACAGGAGCGGGCAAGGCCCTGCTCGCGTTCAGCCCTCCCGAACTGGTCGACAACGTCCTCGACCGAACCGCACTCACCGCCCGCACGCCTTCGACCATCACCAACCGCCAACTCCTGCTCAGCGAGCTGCAGGCGACGAGACGCCGTGGCTACGCCATCGATCGTGGCGAGTTCCAGACCGGCCTGGCCGGTGTCGCCGTACCCATCCGCCAACGCACACGACCCGTCGGTGCGGTGACGCTCAGCGGACCCACCGAGTCGTTCGACCCGCCACGCGCTGCCCACGCTGCACGGGTCGTCGCCCAGTTGATTGAATCCCGATTGGCCCCAGGGGCCGTAGCGATTCGCAAGAGCAGTGCACATGGCGAGGTCGAACGTTAGTGCGTTGACGTGATCGGGCGTTGGCTTGATCAGGAGATTGGCAAGCCGCATCTCTCCATAGTTCGATGCCGGACTGGTCAGCGGCGGACGGCTTGAGATCGGCGGATCTCGAGCCATCCGATCGATCAGACGCGTAGCGGCCTCGCCGCTGTCGCAGCTCTCCATGCCTGGCGTGCTGCCGGACCGCCACGACCGGAAAGACGAAGCGGTCCGGATCGTTGCCTCAGAGCAACAGTGCCGGTACGGTCGCCAGAATCAGTAGCCCGGCGAGCGTGATGTTGACCGCGCGGGCACGGCCCGGGTTGCTCAGCGCGGGAACGAACAACCTGGCAGCGAGCAGCCACATCGCGTGGATGAGGATCACCATCAATGTGAGTAGCGGTATTTTCAGCAACGCGTCTGCCGCAGCTGTACTTGCCAACTGGACGCTGGCGAACACGGCTGCGATTGCGATCCACGCCTTGGGGTTGATGACCCCGAGGACGAGTCCGTCAGCGAACGACGGGCGGCGGTCGGACGCGGTCTGTTCGGCCAGCGGAGGTGCGGTGGCGAGTTGGTAGGCAAGCCACAGGATGTAGCCCGCAGCGGCGATGACCAAGACCCAGCGAAGCGTTGGCGCGGCGAGCAGGACGGCCGTTACACCGGTGGCGGCGCCGAGCAGTACCACGGTGGTACCCACAATGAGGCCGACGCAGTACGCCAAAGAGCGCCGGACGCCGTAGGCGACAGCCGCAGCGACCAGGCTGATCGTCGAGGGCCCCGGACTGCCCATGATCACCAGGGACGCGAGGACGAGGGTTCCAACCGGGCCGACGTGTACGGCAGGGAAGAACTCGGGCAACGCGAGCAGCAGCGGCGGGTCGTATCGTGGTGTCATGCCGCGGAAGCTAGCGCCGGTGGACAGGTACGGTCTTGAACGATCGTGCACGTCGGCGTCCGAGTCCATCCGATTCGGGGTGGGCTCGCCCGGCCTGAGTCGAGCGGAAGTATCGCTCTCGCGGACCGCTTTCCAGCCACACCGGCATGACTCCTACGCGCTCGGCATCACGACCGGTGGAGTGCAGACCTTCGGCTACCGCGGTGCGCGACGAGTGTGCCTGCCCGGACAGCTGCACCTGCTGCACCCGGATGAGCTGCATGACGGCGCTCCAGGTGTCGCCGGTTTCACGTACCGGATCGTCTACCTGGCGCCAGAATTGGTCCGTGACGCCCTGGGTGGCGGGTCGCTGCCGTTCGTCGCCGAACCGATTCAGCATTCCTCCGGCGTGGCGCAGCCGGTAGCCGCGGCACTCGCCCGGCTGCTCGCCGACATCGACGAACCGATCAGCCAACTCCTTGTTGTGGAGGCCGCCGTCGCGATCGCCGACGGGCTCGCTCAACTGTCCGAACGCGCAGCCCGCCGAGCCGTGACCGTCGACATGAGCACGGTCCGGCTGGTGCGCGAATACCTGACCGCACACGCCAGCGAGCCGATCAGCGCGGTCACCCTCGAACGGCTGGCGGGTGCCGACCGGTACACGATCGTGCGCCAGTTCAAGGCCGCATACGGCACGACCCCCGACCGGTACCGATTGCTGCGACGCCTCGACGTGGCCCGGGCCGCCATCGGCAGAGGGCAGCCGCTGGCTCAGGCGGCCGTTGATGCCGGCTTCGCTGATCAAAGCCACCTGACTCGGCAGTTCAAGCGTGCCTACGGGATGACACCCGGCTGCTGGCAGCGCCTCACAGCCACGGCCAGCTGCCGCTGATCGACAGGATCCCGCCCGTTCGAGGCTGGCACGGCCGACCACGCCGACGACCGGATGACCTGGTCGCCGACCGCGCCCACGATCCCGACAACTACCGCAAGACCCTACGTCGCAGAGGGATCCGTCCGCGCATCACCTACCGCGGTCAAACGCATGGCGTGGGACGCGACTTGTTACGGCCAGCCGCCGGTGAAGCCGATGACCTCGCCGGTGGTGAAGGGCGAACGCCCGGAAGCGAGAAAGCTGACGAGCTCGCCCACCTCTTCAGGCTCGCCGAGCCGGCCCGCCGGTACGGTCGCAGCGATGGCTTCGCGGCCGGCTGGGTCATCGACGAACGCAGCCCGCGGGTAGTACAGCTCGCTGTAGAGGTAGTTCGGGGCCACCACGTTGACCTGGATACCGTACGCGGCCGCCTCCTTGGCAAGCGCCAACGCGAAGGCGGTGGTGCCGGCCCGGATCGTGGTCGGTGTCGCAAAGCCCGGCTCAGGCCGCCGCGGGCGGGCCGACGTGATGAAGACGAATGTCCCGCTCCCCCGCTGCTTCATCGCCGGCAGGTACAGCTGGGTCAGCCGGAACGGGAACACGAGCACGGCCTCAAACGTGGCCCGCAGGTCCTCCACCGCAATGTCCTCGATCGCGTTGCGTGTGATCGGGAAGACGTCGTTGCAGACCACGACATCAACGGCGTCGCCCGTCGCACCGAAGATCTCCTCGGGCTCCCTCACATCAAGGCAGTGCACGCCCGGGTAGGCGCCCGCATAACGCGTACGGACTGCCCCGTCGGTGAACGACGGATCATGGCAAACAACCTGATACCCGGCCCGAAGCAACACCGGAACAGTGCCGGGGCCCGCGTACTGACTAACGTTAGTGACCAGTACCCGACGCATGCGTAAACCTCCAGGCGTGGCTTCAATCCGAAATAGGTACAGCGAACGTTTGGACTCCGCCTCGCGGCTCCCAAACAGCCAGTAGCCGGACAAGCTCGTCAGTGACGGGATGAGGCTGCCGTTGGAGGCGTCCTACGAGCCGACGCTCTCCGACAGTTCCAGCAGGTGCCTCGGCGACGACCGTGTCCGGCTACCCGGTTCGACCGCGCTCGTGCGCGTGCCACGCGGTGCGCCCGCCGGCGTCAAAACACACGACGTAGCGGCGAACCTGGGTGGTGCGGTCGGGCCCAGAGGGCTGCCTTTCGTCACGAGCATGAGGACATGGTACCGAACGGTTCGATGTTGTGCTACGGTGCCGAGATCGAACCGATCGGTTCGATCCGCCGAACAGCGACTGGAGGCAACGACGTGACGACGTCCCTCGATCCGCTCGTGACCGATCCCGCCGAGGACCTGCGCCCGCCCGCCAGTACGCCCGCGCTGGCCATCGACAGCGGTGGCGAGACCTTGCTGGGACTCCTGCACGTTCCGGCCGGCCCCGGCCCGCATCCGATCGTGATCATCCTGCACGGCTTTCCTGGCAACGAGCGCAACTTCGACCTGGCGCAGGCGTTCCGGCGGGCGGGGTACGCCGCCCTGGTGTTCCACTACCGCGGATCGTGGGGGGTCGGCGGTTCCTGGTCGTGGGGGCACGTCCTGGAGGACGTCGGCCGAGTGCTGGCCGCCGTCCGCGACCGCTCCCTCGTCGCCGCCCACCGGCTCGACCCCGACCGGCTGTGCCTGATCGGCCACAGCCTCGGCGGGTTCGCCGCCCTGATGAGCGCCGCCGCTGACCCGTCCGTCGTCGCGGTCGCCTCGGTCGCCGGGTTCGACCTCAGCGTCGTGGACACAGCCGGCCATGCCGATCCGGCCGCACGCGAGGCTTACGTCGACATGTTCGACGGCGAACTGCTGCCACTGCGGGGTACCAGCGGGACAGCGCTCGTCACGGAGATCGAGGCGGCCGGACGGGCCTGGGCATTGACCGGCCTCGCGGCGTCGCTGGCCAACCGCCCGGTGCTGCTCGTCGGCGCTGGCGAGGACCACATCGTCACCCCGGTCGAGGTGCATCACCGACCACTCGTCGACGCCTACCTCGCGCACCCGGAGAACCGACTCGAGCACCACGTCCTGCCCGCCGACCACGCACTGTCCGGCCATCGGGTGCAGCTGGCGCGTCTGCTGCTGAGCTTCCTCGACCGGCACCTGCGCCCTGTGCGGTGATCGCCACATCGCCGATCCGGAATGCACCACGACCGGGCCGACCGTGGCAGTTGGCCAGACTTACGCTCGGTGCCACAACGGCGCTCGGGCTCGCCCGGTTCGCCTACGGCCTGCTCGTCCCGGCCATGCGCACCGACCTCGGCTGGAACCTCGCCCAGGTTGGCGCGATGACCACCGCCAACGGCATCGGATACCTCGTCGGCGCACTGCTGACGGCGCCGCTGGCCCGGCTTCTGACGTCGACCGGCACCTTCCGGTGGGGAATGGTCGGCTGTGTCGGTGCGCTCGGCATCACCGCGGTGAGCAGCAGCTACCCTGCCCTGCTCGCCGCGCGCCTCGCGGCCGGCGCTGCGGGTTCGCTGGTGCTCGTCACCGGAAGCGGGATTGCCTCCAGGCTGGCCACCGCGGTCGGCTCGGCCACACCGATCGGCGTCTACGTCGCGGGCTCGGGTGCCGGCATTGTGCTCGGCGGTGACACGGTCCCCTCGCTGCTGGACCGGCACCCCGAACGTTGGCCGACTGGCCTGGCTCGGCCCGGAGCAGGTTGTGGGTCATGGCGGTGAGGGTGAGCCAGGCGGCGTTGGCGGCGAGCCGGCGGAGGGCAGGTGGGCCAGGGGTCCGTCGATGAGGTCGGCGAAGACCTGTTCGATGACGGCGTGTCCGCGGTGGGTGAGGTCGGCGTCGATGGTGGGTTCGTCGGTGTCGGTGAGGAATACGTGGTGGCGCCAGAGCTGGAACAGTTCGTCCTGGCCGTCGGGGGCGGGGTTGCGTTCCTTGACGCGGCGCACGATGAGCCGGGCGGTGACCTTGTGGGCGGTGGTTTCGAACGCGGTGTAGACGGTTTCGGCGACCTGCGCGTCGGAGATCCAGGACCCGGTCTCCTCGTCGTAGACACCGCCGGGGTACCGCACCGGCGTCCAGGCCGCTTCGTCGATGCCGGCGATCGCAGTGCGGATTTTGGGGTTCATCTGCAGCGTCAGCGAGTAGTTGACCCCGGCCTGCAGGCAGGCGGACACCACGGCGCCGGACCCGAACGCTGAGTCGGCGCGGACCGGGACCCGGCCGGTCGCGCCGCAGGCCCGGGCGGTGCTGATCGCCTGCCGCACGAACGACGCCGCGCCACGGGCCGAGTTGGCGCTCCCACCCCGCAGCCGGGTCGCGGCAATCACCGGCGCGGCCTGTGCGGTGCTGATCGTGGCGATCAGCGGGGACAGGCCACGCAGTTTCACGCTGTAGCCGCCGACCTTGGCATGTCCGAACCCGGTGCCCTGCTTTGCATGGCCGTACACCCGCCGCAGCAGCGAATCCACGTCCACATAGGCGAGCTCCGGTCCCGGTGGCTGTCACCCGAGAATGGTGCGCGAACGGCTGTACAGGTCCAACGCTGCGGATCTGGACGAGTTAGCTGACCGGCCGATCCCGGCCGGCGACGTCGGCTCAGCCACCGCCGTCCCGGCGCTGCGCACCGCTGACGAAGCCATGTACCGAGCCAAGGCCACCGGACGCAACAGGGTGGAGTACGCCGTTGACACCGTTCAGCGCCCCGACACGAGGCGGTTGCGACCGCCTCGTGGAACCCGTAGCGCCAACGTGTCAACACGGCTGCGATGCGCGGGTCACTGGAGGAGGTGGGGGCCTCCAGCGCCTCTCGCGCGACGCACCCCGCCGTCACCAGCGGAGCCTCACTCCCGGCTAAGTCGAATAGCCGGGACACCCAAGATCGTCGATGGGTCGAGGCTTAGATGGTGCGTCGCGCGATGGCGCGCAACGCCTCGGGGTGGGCCGCGGCGGCACCGATGCCCCAGTTCGCTGCAGGCGAACACCTTGCATACGCGTAGTGATCTTGGCTTGGCTCGACGGTCGACGCCATACCCCGATAGCTCGGAGGAGATATGGACGATCATCGGGTTGGCCCGGCTTGACCGGGGATGCTTCGATACTGGTTGTCGCATGCATCGAGGGAGTGTGCTCGCGTGGGCTACGTCTTCATCTCGTACGCTCACGCCGATGCCGCCACGGTCGACTGGCTGGCCGAGGTCCTGGCTGGCGCAGGGGTGTCCGTATGGTTCGACCGGGAACCCGAAAAGGGTTTGACCAGCGGCCAACGCTGGGATCGGGAACTTCGCCGCCGGGTTGACGCATGCGCCGCCCTGATCGTCGTGATGTCCCCCGCGTCAACTGGCAGGCCGTGGGTACGGCTGGAGGTTGGGCGGGCCCTGGACCGGGGCAAGCCGGTGCATCCGCTGCTGCTGGAGGGCGAAGCCTTTCCCGAGCTGATTGCGCTCAACCTTCAGTATGAGCACGTCAGGGTGGGCCAGGTCCTCTCTTCGGGCCTGATCCGGACGTTCCGCAACGCTGCCGCCCCCGCGACCCCGTCCAGCGCCTCCGCAGCACGGGAGGTGATTGGTGGCTGGCCCGGTCACCACCCCCACTTCGTCGGCCGCGACGACCTCCTTCTCGAGGTGGAGACCGGCCTCTACTGGGGGTCCGCCGTCGCTGTCCAGGCCCTACGGGGCACCGGTGGGGTCGGCAAGACCCAGCTTGCCGCCGAGTACGTGCATCGCCGACGTAACGACTACGACCTCGTCGGTTGGATCGACGCCGAACAACCCGCTGCCGTCCCTGACCAGATTGCCGCACTCGCCCCCGCGCTCGGCGTAGTGGCTACGACGGACGCGCCGACAACAGCGTTGCAGGTCAAGCGCGCCCTCAGCTCCACTGGGCTGCGGTGGCTGCTGGTCTTTGACAACGCCGGCGAGCCTCTCAGTCCTGGGGGCGAGCCCTCCGGTCTGTTGGAATGGGTACCGCGGGTAGGCGCAGGGCACATCGTCATCACCAGCCGGCGGAGCGGATGGGAGGCCCTCGGTTCCCAGGTGGAGGTCGACGTGATGAACGCGGCCGAGGCAGTCAGCCTGCTGCACCGGCACGTGCCAGCCGTCGATCAGATCATCGCTACACAGATCGTGGAGTGGCTTGACCGGCTGCCACTTGCGGTCGAGCAGGCCGCCGCCTACCTCGCCACGACCGGCACACCGGCCGACGACTATCTGGTCCTGCTCCGAACGCGAGGCGAGGAACTGCTCGACAAGGGCCACGTTCTCGGCTATGAACACACCGTCGCCACGGTATGGGACGTATCGCGATCGAGCCTGCACGACCCTGCCAAACCTCGATGGTGGCCGATCCAAAGGCCATCACCTGCCGAGCAACTGCTACGGCTGTGTTCGTTTCTCGGCCCAGAGCCGATCCCCCTGGACCTCTTCACGACACACCCCGAACTGCTGCCGGCGCCTCTGTCTGACGCCGCACGCGACGAGATCCGCTTCGGCGACACCGTCGGCGCGCTCGCCCAGCGAAGCCTCATCCGTCGTGATCCGAACGCCATCACGGTCCATCGACTCCTCGCCGCTGCGATACGCCGTCCACTGTCGACCCTCGCTCGACTTCGCGCGACCTGGACCGTGCAGGATCTGCTCTACGAACACCTGCCCAAGCAGACCGCGGCAACGCCAGCAGGGTGGCCAGCTTGGCGGACGCTGCTGCCCCATGTGCTCACCTCCGCCGCCCACGAAAGCTACCGCCGCGGCGCGCGTGATCGCGCACCATTGCTGCGTGAGCTGGCCGCGACGTTCCTACACGCCAACGGACAGCCTTCGCTCGCCATCCCCATGTATGAAGCCGCCGTCACTGACATGCAGCAACTGCTCGGACCCGACGCTCGCGGCACCTTGGCCACGCGCACCAAGCTCGCCGAAGCCTACGCCGATGCCGGCAGGTTCGATCGCGCAGTCTCCCTTCACGAGGCGAACGTCAAGGTCGCCGAACGTGCGCTGGGTCCCGACGACCCAGACACCCTGAGCCTGCGGAACAACCTCGCCAGCACCTACAGCGCAAACGGGCATCTCGATCAAGCTATTCCTCTGCTCGAAGGCATCGTCGCCGACATGGAGCGGGTCGTCGGCCCCCATGACGGGCGCACCCTGCCCGCCCGCAACAACCTGGCCGGCGCCTACTCCAGGAGCGGGCAGAGCGCTCGCGCCATAGCGATATACGAAGACGTTATCGCCGACATGGGTCGCGTGCTCGGCCCCGAGCACCCGCACACCTTGATCACACGCGGCAACCTCGCCCGCGCCTACCTGGATACCAGGCAACTGGACCGGGCCGCGCCGTTGCTGCAGGGCATCATCACCGACGCGGAGCGCATACTCGGTCGGGACCATCCGCAGACCCTGCTCGCACGCAGCGACCTTGCTCGTGCCCGCGAGACGGCCGGACATCTCGACCTGGCGGTACCGCTCTACAGGGCCGTCCTCGCCGACATGGAGCGGGCGCTCGGCCCCGACCACCCGTTCACCGTCCACGCGCGCACCAGCCTCGCTGAGGCGTACCTAGCGGCGGGAGAACTCCAGCAAGTCATACGGCTGCAGGAGGAGGCGCTCAGCAACGCCCTGCACATCCTTGGCCCCGACCACCCTGTGATCGTGAGCTGCCGCGTCGAGCTTGCCAAGGCATACACCTTGGCGGGCCAACTCGACATCGCCATCCCTCACTTCGAGACGGCCCTCGCCGACAGCTTGCGAATCCTCGGCCCCGACCACCCCGACACGCACGCGTACCGCAGTCTCGTGGGCCGCGCCTACGAGGCGGCCGGGCAGTCCGGCCAAGCCATCCCTCACCTCGAGGCCGCCCTTACCGACACACTGCGGATCCTCGGCCCCGAACACGCCGACACCTTCACTGCGCGCTATACGCTTGCCGGCGCCTACACTTCGATCGGCCAGCTCGGTAAAGCCATTCCTCTGTACGAGGCCGCCCTGACGGACGCGCTACGGCTCTACGGCCCAGAAGACTCGCACACACTGATCTCCCGGAGCAACGTTACTGGTGCCTATATGGCAGCTGGGCAACCCGAAATGGCCATCCCTCACTTCGAGACCGAACTCGCCGAACAGACCCGACTGCTCGGCTCCGAGCATCCTGAAGCACTCGTTTCAGGCAACAATCTCGCCATCGCCTACCGAAAGGCCGGGATGGCGGACAAAGCCATTGCCCTGCACGAGGCAACCCTTGCCAAGATGACGCGGGTTCTCGGATCCGGCCATCCCGACACCCTCGCCTGCCGTAGCAACCTGGCTACCGCCTACCAACAGGTCGGCCACTTCACGAAGGCCATCCCGCTTCACGAGGCCAGCATCTCCGAAATGACGCGGGTTCTCGGGCCGGACGACCCCAATACACTCAGCGCCCGCAACAACCTCGCCGCAGCCTACGGCTCGGTCGGGCAACTCGACCGAGCCATCGCCCTGTTCGAGGCCGGCGTCACCGATAGGCTGCGCGTGCACGGCGCCGCCCACCTAGAGACGCTGTCTGCTCGCAACAACCTCGCTTACGCGCAACTCCTCGCCGGGCATCGACGCCGGGCCGTCGCACTGTTCGAGGCGACCCTGGCCGTGGCCCCGGCCGTACTCGGCGCCGATCACTCCGTCGTCAAGAACGCGCAGGAAGGCCTACGTCAGGCACGAGACAGCGGGTGATCTGCATGCACAGTCACCATCGCCCACTCTGCAGTCAGGTCGCGGACTTGCCCGGTGCCGACAACGTGGCGGTACGGGGTCGAGTTGCGCGTGTTGCGATGCGGCCATCGCTCGTGATGCTGCCGGCTCGGACGCTCCGGCATTGGGCACACTTCACATGTAGCCACGGTCGCGATAGGCGCGTGCCGCGCCCGGGTGGAGGGGTGCTGGCAGGAGTCGCCATGCGACGAAGGGGTTGAAGCCGGCGAGGCTGCCATGAACCGTCGGAAGTTGGTCGAGGTTGTCCAGCAGTAGCTGGGTCACTTCGTAGGCGATCGGCTCGGGAACGTCTGCGCTGATGACGAAGACCGTATCGACGAAGCAGGTGGGCACGTCGCTGGTCTGCAGGCCCGGGTACGTGCCGGCGGGGATTACCCCGGGCTTGGCCCCGAACCGGCTCGCCAGGTGCTTGATGACGTCGGTGGGTAGCGGTGCGAGGTCGATGGGGCGCGGACCGTGGGCTGCGCGAGCGATGCTCGGTGCGGGCAGCGTTGTCGCGCCGAAGACGAAGTCGATGTCACCAGCGTGTAGCGCGGCCACGAGCGTGTCGTACCCGGCGAGCAGGACGTGTCCGCCGGCGGCGGTGATGTCGTTGTAGCTGGTGGCGTAGTGCGAGAGCACCTGTTGGAACATCAGTTCGTCGGTCGTGTCAGTCGGTGGTGCGCCGACGCGGATGCGGCGCCCGGCGACCGCTTCGGGAAAGCTGGCCTGCTGATCGCGGGCGGCGAGCAGGTTGTACGGGAGCGGGGACCAGCCGGTGCCGAGGCAGTTGAGGTTCCGCAACGGCTCTCGGAACGGCGGTCCGCCGTTGTAGGCGGCGGCGACGACCACGTCGATGCTCATGGCAATCTCCGCCTGTCCGGCTGCGACGTCATGCAGGTTGTGCTCGCCGCCGCCTGCCGCAAGGGCGAACCGGAGGCCGGTGCTCGTTTCCCTGAGCAGGCCGAGTAGTCGCCCGGTCATCTCGTACCAGCCGTCGCCGGGGTTTCCGCCGAGCCACGTCAGCGTGCCCGTCGTTGTGTCCATCTGCGCTCCTATCGTCTTCAGGCGGTCTTGCTGTCAGTGCACCCGGCGGCGCGCCGAGCACGACTAGGCGGTGAAGTGGACGCGTTGAAACGGTCGCCGCCAGGCGCTGACTTCCTCACCTACGCGGCGCGGATTGTCATCCCCCCGCAGCCCGCGCGCGATGAACTCGGCCAGCATCGGCATCTCGGCCTCTGTCATGCCGAGACGCGCGACCTCCGGAGTGCCCAACCGCAGCCCGTTCACGTCCCCGGCGATTTCGCCGATCGGCAATCCGATGCCGCTGGCGAGCAGATTCACCGCCCGCAGCCGCCGGGCGGCTGACTGGCCGCCAAGGTAGCCGCGGGCGTCTACAGCGAACTGATGGGACTGGGTACACCGCCCGCCCGGCGCGTAGACGGGGATCCCGCGAGCCTGCAGCGATTCGGCCAGCCCTGCCGCCGTCGCGACCATGGCCCCGGCATAGCCGGCGCCGGCCACTTGCCAGTCCAGCAACGTCCGCGCCAGTGCCGCGGTCTTGCCCACGTCGAAGTTGGCGGTCAACCCTGGGTACGCGATCGCCTCGAGCCGCTGAGCAATCTCGGTGTCGTTGGTGACGATCAGCCCACCCGGCGGCCCGCCGAGGCTCTTGTAGGTGCTCATGGTCATGAGGTGGGCGCCCTCGGCGAGTGGGTTCGGCCACGCCCCGCCGGCGATCACGCCGCACAAGTGAGCGGCGTCGAAGAGCACCTTGGCGTCGACACTGTCCGCGATCTCACGGATGTCCGCGACCGGATGCGGAAACAGGTTCAGGCTGCCGCCGATCGTGATCAGGCTCGGCCGGACCTGCCGGGCGAGTTCGGCGAGCGCGTGCAGGTCGACGCTGTAGCGATCGGCATCCACGGGTGCCGCGACTGTCGTCAGACGGTACAGCCCGGCCGCGCCGTCGCGGTGATGCGTGACGTGGCCGCCGATGCAGGCAGGCGGCGCGATGATCGACGCGCCTGGAGCGCAGGTCGCCAGGAACGCATAGAGGTTGGCCAGCGCGCCCGAGCCGACGCGGATCTCCACGTAGCGCGCCCCGAAGACCTCGGCGGCCAACTCGGCCGCGATCACTTCGATCTCCTCGATGGCCTCCAGTCCCATCTCGTACTTGTCTCCGGGGTAGCCCAGCGACGCCCGCGACCCCAGCCTTGCGGATAGCAGGGCCTCCGCCGCCGGGTTCATGACGTTGGAGGCGGGGTTCAGGTTCACGCACTCATGCTCGTGGATCACTCGATTCCGGGCGACCAGCGTGGCGAGCCGGTCGGCGGTTCCAACATGGTCCATGGATGTCGTGCTGCTGACGACCGACTCGACACGTTGCGCGACGACATCCGTCAGCCAAGGGCGATGAGCAAGAGCAGCGGCCATGACGTCCTCCTAGCGCGGCGTCCATGCGGCGCCG
Source organism: Dactylosporangium sucinum (assembly GCF_014647515.1). Taxonomy (GTDB): domain Bacteria; phylum Actinomycetota; class Actinomycetes; order Mycobacteriales; family Micromonosporaceae; genus Dactylosporangium; species Dactylosporangium sucinum. The sequence continues at coordinate 24,534 of NZ_BMPI01000020.1, forward strand.
GTCACCGACCGACGTTACGAGCGCAACAGCAGGCCGGTCATCGGTCATGAGCAGCAAGCTATCGCCCGACGATTGCTACAAATGTAGAATCGCGCGGTGACCGCGATCCCAGCAGGTGGTCAGGCAGATGGTCTGCAGCGCGAACTCGACCACCTCGCCGCAGGACTTGGACGCAGCGTCAGTCTCGACGACCCAGAGGGCGCGCTGCTGGGCTACAGCGCCCAGGGCTCAGACATCGACCCGGTCCGGATCACGGCCATCTTGACCCGGCAGGTGCCTGCGGCGGTCCAGGACTATCAGCGGCACCACGGCATCGAGACAGCCACCAGCCCCTTCACGTTGCCCGGCAACACGGAACTGAACATGGCGCCGCGGTTGTGCCTGCCGATCCTGCGCGGCGCCAACCGGCTCGGCTACCTGTGGATACTCACCGACGGTGTGGACCTCGACCCCACCGACCGCACGACCGCGAATCAGTCGGCGCGGCGCATCGGCCGAATCCTGGAGTCCCGCGCGAGCCAGCCCGCGGACGGCCCGACCACCGACCGGGCCTTCGCCGAACTTCTCGCCCAAACCGCCTCACCTGGCGATTTCATCAGCCACCTCGCCAGATCGGCGCCGTACGCGGTGGACGCACCCATGCAGATCGCGGTCGCCGTCGCCGCCACCCTCGACCACGACGAGCGCACAGCCTCGTCGGCCGCGCCACCCACCGGCAGAGCACCCACAGCCTCCGCACTCCACCGCACACCTGGGGTCGTCGCCACACACGTCACGGCCAACCGAATCGTCGCACTGCTGACCGCCGCCGGTCGTGCCGGCGCCGCACCGAACGCGCTCATCCAGACCCTCAGCACGTGGGAATCCGACGACCGGTGCTTCATCGTTGCGACCAGTCCGCCCATCAAGCTCGCCGACGCCACCTTCGCCAGGGACTACGCCCGGGCAACGCTCGCGTGCGAAATCGCTTGTTTCGATCGCGCTCTGCCGACGTCGCTGTCGTGGAACGACCTCGGCATCTACCAACTTCTTCTAGCCGCCGCCCGACCCGGCGCGTGGGACTCAGCGCGCGCACCGCTCGACCACCAGATGGCCGCCGTCACCCCACTGAGCCAAACGCTCGAGCGGTACCTGGACCTCGGCGCTGATGCCGCGCGAACCGCCATCGACCTGCACATCCACCGCACCACCCTGTACTACCGGCTGCGCCGGGCCGCCCAACTACTCGACGTCGACCTGGACAACGGCATCATCCGCGCCCAGGTCCACGCAACCATGAAAGCCGGCCGCCTCGCCAGAGCCTGCGACCACTTCCAATGGACGCACACATTGCTGGACTCGGTACGTCCATAATCAGCCCCCGGAAGCCGCGCGACGCGATTCCGCGGGACTATCGCCTGATTTCACGACACTCCCAGGCGGCGATGTGATTGTCGACCGCTACCAGGTGCGCCGCTATGACGCCCGGAGCCGCGACATAACCCTCTCGTTATGGTTGCCCACGCCTTCCTCGCCATCACCGCCGCGAAAGCCGGAAGGGGGCACGACTCCGCCTCCTGTGGCTGGAGTACCTCGTCGCCGGCCCATGACCCGGACCGTCGACCTCTCCGCACCGCACCGTCGGCGCCCAGCGGTCGGTTCACCGGGGTCGCAAGGTGAGGGCGCGGGCCGGGTTGGCGACCGTGATCGTCTCCCACGCTTCGTCGCCAATTCGTTGGGTGACGGTATTGCGGAAGTGCTGGAGTACGCCGGGCATACCGGGTCCGGATGTCACTGATCTCGCTGCTGCGGTTGTAGTGTCACCGCCGACCAGTACCTGGTGGAGATGGCCGCGTGTGGCGAGGAGTTCGATGAGGGCTGGGGTGCGCCAGTCCGTGGGGTGGTTCGCGCGGGACGGACCGTCGAAGCACAGGAACGCGCCGCTGCTGGCCAGTTCGAGCAGGTAGCCGTCGTCGGGGTTGCGGCCGACGTGGCCGAGGACGGTCGAGGTTGGCGGGATGCTGTTCTTGCTCAGTTCAGCGAGGACCAGGTCGCCGGCCGAGCCGAGTTCGAGGTGGATCGCCACAGGTGTGCCGGTGAGTGTGTGCGCCGCAGCCGCGGCTTCGAGGGAGACGCGTTCGAAGGTGTCGAGGTGGTGGTAGCCGGTACCGATCTTCACCAGTCCGCAGGGGTGGGTCGTTGAGGTGATGTCGGCCACGATCAACCTGGCGAGGTCGTCAGCCGTTCGGTTGGCCTCCTCAGGATCGTGGTGCATGGCGCGATGTCGTCCGGTCGCCACCACGATGTGTAGTCCCGTTGCCGCGGCTATCGCGGCAAGATCGGCGCGGCGTCTGCCGAGTCCGCGGGGTGTCCACTGGACGATAGTGCGGCCCCCGGCGGCGGCGAACGCCTGCGCTTCGGCTGTTGCGGCCCCCACATCGTCGAGTTCCTGTCCGGGCAGAGCCGGCGTACGAAGAAATAGATGGTCGTGAGAGTTGGTGGCGCCGAGCTGATCGGAGTTGATATCGCCGAGCACAGTCCGTACCGACGCTGGGTGGTTCATTGGTAATCTGGTTCGTTTATGTGCAACACGGTGTAGAGCGTGGCGTCAGTCGGCATCGTCGCGCGATCGAGTCCGGCGATCGTCGTGAACTCGATCGCCTGCCAGGTCGTCGGATCGATGCCCGCGAACGCGATATGTGTTTCCGGGAGTTGAGCGCGGGCGGCCACCGCTGCTTCCAGCGCCTGCGCCACGGTGACGAGATCGGCGGCTTGGTCGATCATCTCAGTCCGCAGCAACGCGTGGGTAACCGCTGATTTTCCGCACCTGCCAACACCGAGTGCGGTCGGCACCCAGGTGTGCACTTGCGGTCGACCGAAGTCGCGCACGATGCCGTCGAAACCTTGGCCACCCCACAGGAATTCGGCCGCGGCGTTGCTGTCCGCCCACAGATAGAAAGGTGCGTACTGGTTCAACCGCGACCCGTCAGCTCCTACCTCACGGATGCAGTACGCCTTACACCGAAGGCCTCTGCGGTTGTCGAGCGCGCTACCTCGCGTTCGCACCCGCGTCCGAATGACCTCCATGTCGTAGTCGGTAGGCAGCGTGATGGGGTACTGCATCAGCAGCTGTCCGGGTCTCACCGCTGCACGTCCCACGGGTTGCTGGCGACGGGCTCCAGCCAACGCACGGAGTCACTGCCGGGCGTCTCGGTCTGCACGGCGACGTGGGTCATCGTGGACTGTGGACCGGCGCCGTGCCAGTGCTCCTCGCCCGGGTCGGTCCACACCGACACCCCGGACTTCAGTTCGATGAGATGTCCGTCGCGCGTGCCAACGTAGCCGAAGCCGTCGGTGCAGATCAGCAGCTGACCGCGCTCGTGCGCGTGCCACGCGGTGCGCCCGCCGGCGTCAAAGCTCACGACGTAGGCGTGCAACTGCGGGTCCTCGGGTGGAGCGAGGTGCAGTCCGGAGACCGAGCCGGTGAGGCGTGAATCGTTCGGAAGGTCGGTAAGCGTGGCGTCGATCCGCCTCATCGGACGTCCTTCTTTCGGGTGTGTTCGAGCATCGCGACGGCGCCACGGACGGCACGGTCGAACGGCGCAGGATCGCCGGCTGCGCGGGCCAGCACGTAGCCACCCTGCACAACGGCGAGCACGGTGTCCGCGAGCTCGGCAGGTTGCACACTGCCGTCGAATTCGTCGTTGTCCATGCCGTCACAGATGACAGCCACGATGCGGCCCCGCAGCTCGTCGAACGTGGCGGCGACCACGTGCTGCAGAACTGCGGACCCAAGGACCTCGGCGTCGCCGGTCATCCGTCCCACCGGACACCCACGCAAGACCTCGCGCTGGCGAAGCAGATAGGCCTTCAAACGCTCCAACGCGGAACCGTCGCCAGCCAGGTCCGTCTCGGTTCGCGCGAGCAACTGTTGCGCCGTGTCCCGCATCGCCGCAGCGGCCAGGTCTTCCTTGCCGGTGAAGTGGTGGTACATACTGCCCTGCCCCGCGCCCGCCCTGTCGAGGATCGCGCGCGGACTGGTCGCGGTGTAGCCGCGTTCCCAGAGAAGCTCCCGGGTGCTTTCGATCAGATGATCGCGGGTCGTGCCATCAGCCCTCGGCATGTTTACATACTAGTAGGTACAGCGAGTGCGAGCAACTCCCCCATTGATCGTCTTCGGCGCTCCTCCAGCGGCAGCACCGAGGCCCCAGCAGTCGCATACCGCTAGATCAGCAGCTGTCCGCTCCGAACGACGCATCCGCGCCGCCCGCCCAGCGCTGGTACGAACTCAATGTCGCGCGCGACCGCGGGAGTGCTCCGCTGCGCGGTGCGCCAGGCGGAGATCGAGTTGCTGATGTACGACAACCGGCCGGCGACCAGCCCCTGATTGTTGGAGGTGGGAATCCAGGAGAACACCTCGTCGGTCATGGCCTGGCGGTACAGCCGCGTCTTGAACTCCACCGCCGCAACGGCCTCGGGTCCGTTGAGCGTGCTGTTTGGCATCCGATCGGCGTCGAGGGCTTCGCCGCAGCCGGTCAGTGGCGCCTGGGCCGCTGGTCATCGTCGGTCCTCCATCACCTTCGTCAGCGCAGCAATGGCCCGGGCGCCGTGCGACTTGACTGCGCCAACCGAGATTCCCATCGCGGTGGCGATCTCGGCCTCCCGCAGACCGAGCCAGTGGCGCAAGACCAGCACCTGTCGTTGGCGGGCGGACAGTTCACCCAGCGCGTCCATGAGGATCCGCTGGTCGTCGCGGACCAGCGCGATGCTCTCCGCCGACGCGACGGCGACCGGGTCGGTGCCCCGGTCAGTGTGCTTGCGGGCCACATACAGGTGGCGAAGCCGCATCCTAGTGAGGTTGCAGACGATCGAGCGCAGATACGCCGGTGCCGCGTCGGAGCCGCGCAGGCAGTGCCATCGGCGGTACAGCTGGTAGTACGCCTCGGCCACGATGTTCTCGGCGTCGTCCGCGCCAAGCAGTGCGGCCAGGCGGAGCAGGTCGGCGTAGTGCAGCTCGAAGAGTAGGGCGAGAGCCGCTTCCTGGTCCGGGTCGCGCGGATCCGCCGCGGTGGCAGTGCTCCAACCAGGCCGGGGCGGAGTGTGGTCCCGGTACGGGAAGGTTGCTGGCACGGTTCGGTCTTCGCTGGCTGGTTCAGGGGGTTGCGGATGAGTCATGTAAGCGGGCAGCGTGATGCGGTCGTGGCGGCAGATGGTCAATGCCCATTCGTGCTCCCGAGTACGGCTCGCCGAGCCAGATAACTACCGGCGGGGTGGATGGATGAGCTGAACCGCACATTCTGGCGAGCGCGGGCGCATCTACGGATTGTTCGCCGACCGTCCGGCTGGGCTGAGCGCGGCTCCGACCTTCTTGGCGAGCAGAGCGGTTTCGAATCCGACCTGTCCGAGATCGGCGCCGGGGTACACGAGGACAGCAACGTGGGCGTTGTCATCGATGGCCATGACGAGGAGCACCCCGCCGCGCATCTCGACGACGGTGTGTGACACGGGTCCCGCCCTCAGGCACCGAGCTGCGCCGTCGGTCAGACTGGCCAAGCCGCAGGTAATGGCGGCGAGCTGATCGGCTCGATCCGTCGGAAGGCCCTCGGACATCGCCAGGGCGAGACCGTCGGACGACACGGCGACGACATGCGCAACCGACGTTAGGCCAAGAGCGAAGTCGGTGAGCAGCCACCCGAGCCCGCCGTCGGAGGCGTGCGCCGCGCGCTGCTGGTCGAGATTTGTCATATCCTGCGTCCATTGCGGTGTGGTGGGAGTGGGGTACGGGCCGCCGCGGCTACGCCCCGGCTGAGGCCAGCCAACTGCGAGCGGACCCGGTCGGGATCAATCGGGTCTCTTGTCTGAGTCCGCGCTGGGGTCGGAATGTGGCCGGGGAGCAGGTGGGCTCCAGTCCGCCGGCGCGGCAGCGGCGCTCCGTCCACTTGGGGAGGCGAATCCGCCATAAGCTGCACGACTTTCATGTGTTCCCAGTCAGCGGGAGCCTGGGGGAACGCATCTGCGGCGGTGTGGGTGCCCTGTCCGCCGCGCGTGGCAACCCAGGCCAAACGCAACTCGTCGTAGATGAGTGGGGGCTCGTGCACCACGGCGGCCGCCTTCACCGGCGCCGGGCTCAGGGCTCGGGGCGGTTGTGATGGTGGGCCGCTTTGCACCGCGACGCGAGACGGCCGCCCGGCTGCGGTCGAGGAAGTGACGGAACTGACCCGTTCGCCGATGATCTCGTTTGGAAGGTCCACGAGGGCCGCGACGCCGCCGCCATCGCCACGCCGCAGCTCCACACGGACTGTGTGCCGAGCTGCCAGCCGTGCGACCACCAGCAGTCCGAGCGTGCCGGCCAGCGCACTGGTGAGCATGGTGGGCTCACGCAACCGTTCGTTGGCTGCGGCGAGTGCCTGCGGGGCCATGCCGATCCCGTTGTCGTAGACAGTGATCACAACGCCAGCCGAGTCGCGATGCGCGCTGATCGTCACCTGGGTTTGTGGAGGTGAATAGGTGGCGGCGTTCTCGAGGAGCTCAGCGAGCAGATGCGCCAGGTCTCCCACAGCCCGCCCGGCGACGGAAACGTCTGGCAGGACTGCGATGTCGACCCGCGTGTAGTCGGCGATTTCCGCTATGGCCGCGCGCACCACATCCAGGAGGGGAAACGCACCTGTGAACCGCCGGCCCGGATCAGTGCCGGTCAGAACCAAGAGATTCTCAGCGTTTCGGCGCATCCTGGCGGCCAAATGGTCGATGACGTAGTACCTGGCGAGGGTATTTGGATCGGTCTCAACACGCTCAAGATCGTCGATAGCGGCGAGTTGGCGCTGCACCAGCTTCTGGCTGCGCCGAGCTAGCGCGGTCACCAGTGCCTCGGTATCCAGGCGGAGCAGCGCCTGGTCCGCGGCAAGGTGCAACGCGGTCGCGTGGACCGTTGCAAAGGCTGCCCCGACCTCGGCGATCTCGTCCCGCAACGCCAGCGAAAGCTGATCGTCAAGCCGATTGGTCATCGAGTTCAGTTGCGCGTCATGGGCCAGAGCGGGATTGTCCGCGACCGCAATCTCGTCGACGACAATGGGTAGCCGAGACGCCGTGCCAAGGGCTGCCCGTCGCAGTCGACCAAGTCGGTGGCTCATCCCAGTCGCAATGACGATCGCGATGACCACCGACGAGATTGCGAGGCTCACTGCGCCCGTGATCGTCACCACTGCGTCTCGACGCGCATCCGCTCTCGCATCGGCGGCCTTCGCCGACAGCTCGGCTGCCAGCCCAACCTCAACCTCGTGCAACAGACCAATGGTGCGCGTCATGGCCGCGTACCATGCATCTGCGTCGACCTTCAGGGCACCAGCTGCGCCGGACAGCGCCGCATCGCGTAGTTGAACCGCAGTCTTCACTTCTGGATCCGTTACGAGACGGTCGAAGTTCGCGCGCGCGGCCACGCCGGCCACCCGACCGAACGTCTCCAGACGCTCCTGCTCGACGGCCGCGAATTTGACCAGGTTGGCGAAACCGCCGGGCGCATAAGCGCGCTGACGAAAAGCCTTGTACAGCACGTCCCGTTCGACTGCCAACGCGTGCCTGGCGGTGGCCAGCGCGGCGATCGCCTGGGTGCGGTTCGCTAGCGGCCGATCGACCAACGCTGCAGGTATGGCGTCGGCGACACGTAGCAGCACCTCCGTGAGCGGGTCGTACAGGCCCCGGACATCCTCCAAAGCGGATCCGTCAGGAGGGCCATACGCCACATCAAGGCCGGGGGACGCGGCACTTCGGACTGTGGCGAGCTTCGCCAACTGCTGCATCGCCGCGTCCAATGTCGGTTCCAAGCCAGGCGCCGCCAAGACCGCGGCCGCACCCCTGTTCCGGAACGTGCCGAGCGCGCCATCTGTGCTCGCCCATTGCGCCTTCGCCGAGTCGCCCACACCGCCACGGTCAATTAGCGCGGCAGTCTCGGCCTCCTCTCGGTCGAGCTGATCCAGGAGATCCATTGTCGACACCGACGCGTCGGCAAGCGCCTCGGCCCGGTCAGACTCCTCGACGACAGCCCAGCTGGACCTGGCCTGCATTCCCGTCAACACGGCGAGGCCGACCATGGGAAGTAGGACAACGAGCACCAACCGGGTACGCACGGATCTGTACCAACGCACAGGCGCACGGACCCTGGAATCCTCACTGACCATGCGGGCAGTCGCTCGTGCGTTCAATGCAACCTCTCCCAGCTCGTTTGCTGATCCCGCCGGACAGATTGCGACGCCGACCGGTGGCAGAACCGGCCTGACAGACGCGTGCTAGCCGGCGATCGTTTCGTGAAGAGGACCGACGCCGTTCTGGTACGGCATGTTCTTGGCCGTCATCGCCATCCTGGGGTCGCGGCAGCCGTCGTCGGGTACCACATCGGCCCACTGTCCAGCATGGACATCCGCGGTCCTGACGGCGTTCTCGACGGCTTCCGCGCCACGATGCAGCGGGTCGCGCAGAGCCGCGGACTCAACCGTCACGGCCACCCACAGATGCATCCCGGACGGAGCACTGCATGGCTGACCATCGTTCCGACATGCGCGGCATATGCACCCATCGATCCACCTCCGGTACGGGAACGACCACGTGTGTAGGACCCACGTCAGCGGTCACGGTTGGCCCGCGTTTCGCCAACCGTTTGTCGAATGCCTGCTCGTTTCTAGCCAGACGACCAACGACGCCTCAAATGGTGCTGGCGAGCGACTCCACCGGCGCCGCTCCGGCCAATGAGCCCTGCACGCCGGAACGTTCCGGCAACGCCACGATGATGCGCCCGCGCAAGCTCGCTGTCAAGGACCATTCACCCGCGTACCGCACGGCCCCTCACCGGACTGCACTAGGTACCCGCGAAGGTCTCCGCCGTGCCATCAGGGTTCGACCGGCAGCCGCCAGCCACGCTCAGGCGTCGCACCCAAACTCACCGACCACGGCCCGAGCCCAACCGCTCTCGCTGGTCCACGACAACGACCTGACGTCGGCGCATGCGGGCGGCGATGCAGCACGACGAGGTATCACTGCAGAAGACCGGGGTGGAACTTGCGCGCGTCCAAGCACTGCCCGGCCGGCAATCGGGCTGGTCCCGCCGACCGGCATGTCCACCCAAGGCCATGCTGCCTCCTCTGAACGGCCAAGGCGCGGCACACCGCACCTACCCCACCGCACGCTGCGGGACTGTAGGGGTAGATGGTGAAAATCCAGACATAGGGAACTTTGGATGACAGTCGTAATCAACCAGCATTGGGAGCCTGCGGTCGATGCGGTGGGTGACGGGCGAGGATCTGCTCGCCCGAGTGCTCGACGACGACACGGTGGCACCCCTGGCGAAGCGGGCCCACAGGCAGGGGATGGCGCTGCTGGGTGAGGGCGGGCTGCTGCAGCTGACGAAGCGGTTCCCGGAAGCGGCGCCCGCCGGGGAGATGGACGCGCACCCGGGCCGGGACCGGCACAAGCGCGGCGGGGACGGTAACGCCCATAACGGCAAGCGGACCAAGACGCTGATCACCGATGTCGGGCCGGCGTCCGTTCCGGCGATCGTGGCCAAGCGGCAGCGTCGCTTCGGCGGTGTGGACAACCGGTCATCTCGTTGACGCGAAGGGGTTGACGACCGGGGAGGTGTGTGCGCACCTGGCCAAGGTGTACGGCTCGCACATCTTTCCCGCCTGTTGGTTGTGGCCCACTTGCGCGCTGCGCCCACATCGGGCTAACTGGAGGTCGCGACCTCGGCGAAACGAGACAGAAGCAGGGGCGCCAGCAGGCGGAAATAGATTCCTTCCAGGGATCGCTAGCGTGACCCCTTATTCGTCAGTTCGACAGACGGCTACGCAAATTGCGATGCGGCCGGGAGCCAACCGAATCTCTATCAAGGCCCAATTCGCCGTGCCGCCGGAACGTTCCGGCACCCTCGATCGTGCGCCCCGAAGGGCGACCCTGTCAAGGGTTTTCGCCACCGAATGCGATTACGATCACCAACCGCGCTTTCGCCGGCAACGTTGATAACCTCGGCACATGAACCGCAGATCGGTCACCATCGTCGACCTTGCAGAAAGCCTAGGCCTGTCGAAGACGACGGTCGCCGACGCCCTCAAGGGTTCCGGGCGGGTGGCAGAGTCGACGCGAAGGCGGGTCCTCGAAGCCGCAGGCGAACGAGGCTACATGGCGAACCGCGCGGCACAACAGCTACGGACGCGATCGGCGGGCGCGATCGGCTTGTACATTCCGCCGAAGGTTCGCAGCATGTCTTTCTATATGCCATTCGCACTTGGGGTGGCCGACGAGGCGTCACACCACGCCTGGGACCTGACACTGCTGACACGTTGGCCGCGGAATGGCAAGCCCGCGAACCAGGTCGACGGCGTCATCGTCATCGACGCCCTGCCCGGCGACCCGGTGGTGAAGCGCTTGATCGACCTCCCGGTCCCGATCGTGACGGCCGGGCGGAGCACGGACATCCCGCCCGATCGGCTGGCCGCCGTCATCGAAATCGAATACGAACGGATGTGCGGCGTCGTCCTCGACCGGCTCGAGGCACTGGGCGCCGGACGCCCGGCCCTCGTAAGCCCCGTTGCGGGTGACGACCTGTCATGGTCGCGGCAACTCCAGCGCGGCTACCAGTCCTGGTGCGACCGGCAACGTAAGCCGTCGCACCTGGTGACAATGCCGACGTTCCCAACTACGGACGACCTGGCCACGGCCATGGCCAAGGTCCTGGCCGTCCAAGAAATCGATGCTATTCTATTCGCCTGGCAAGACATCGCTACCCGAGCCGCTATCCAGCTGGACCATCTGTGCTCCACGACCGGACGGTCGGTCTCGCTGGCCACAATTGTCAGCTCGATGGACCATTTCAACAACGCGTACCTGACGGCGCTGGATCTGCGTCCGCATCTGTTTGGGCAGTCAGCCGCGAGGTTGCTGCGCGAGGTGGTAGTGGAACCGCCGAATCGGACCATCCACAGACTCCACGAGGCGAAACTCGTCGAATAGCCGGCTCGTGGCGCACGCCGCTAGGCAGTGTCCTCAAAGGGTCATGGCCAATGCAGAAGTGCGGCGACGGTGACTGTGGCCTGGAACGACGTGGTGGTTTTGTTTGAGCCGGTTGAGCAGCGTTCCACGACGTTGCGATCTCGTCGGGTTCTCGTCGCCCCTTACCGCCGCAGGCATGCTGATACGCCCGCACGATTGTCGAGTCCACGACTGCCACGACCCATACCAATCCGGCACATCCCGCCACGGCGCCCGGACCGCACCTTCCACACGAACCTTGATACTGCCGCGCCAGGCAACGCTACCGGGCCGATTGTCGGCACCGGCCGCAAACGCGCTGTGCCGACGTCCGTGCTGCGCCGGAATTCCTCATGTGGACGGATCCAACGAATTCAACATTCCGGTCTTGCGATGACAGTTGAAGTATTCGAACGCCTGGTCCTTCGCACGAATTACACTCATCTCGTGGTAGAGCTTCAGGTTCGCGTTCCCCTCTGCAAGTCGGTAGTGCCTGGTGCCGGCCGCGAAGATCTTCAGGTGCGTGTCCGACCAGCACCATGCCTCAATGGCCGCCAATGAGTGCCAGGCGCTCAAGCTGTAGGTCTTCTCGATGGGGCCGTCAGGGCCGACGAGCGTCATAAAGCGATTGAAGAAGCAGCCCGAACGACGGCCGTCATCTCGCAGCTCCAGCATTCCCTTGATCAACGCCGGCCTGACCTCGTCCAGATAAAAAGCACGCTCGTCGTGGTCGGTCTCCGACCAGTCCTGGCCGGACCGCAGCAGGCAGAGATTCTCGTGGGGTTGCACGGCAACGTGTCTACCCAAGGTCTCGCCATCGACCGCTCCGACAAGTGCAGGCCTACCGGTCGGATCCATGGCGTCGATCTGAGACCGGGGAATTCGGTCCCGGGCGCTGCCCCAGTAGCCGTGGGTATCGGTCATACCGCTCATGTGGCTGGCGATTGCCGAGTAGCCCTCCGGGTAGGGATGGGAGAACGTGGTCTCGGTGTCCTTGATGCTCGGGGTGTAGCGCTCGCAGAAGAAACCAAGATCGCCGTCCAGCGACGCGTCTTGATGCCACCACTCACGCGGAAGCTCGCTGTCCCACCGGTCATAGTGCCGGCGATCGTCCCAGTACGCAGCCACCACTGCGGTGGCGTATCCCAGCTCGTCGACATACTCTGCCCGGTCGCGGAACGCCGGCCCGAACGGCCGTTGAAAGGTGGCTTGCCACGAACGAACCACCGCCTCGCTCGCGGATGACCTATTCCTGCCCTGCACCCCAACGAAGATCATCGGCAATGCGGTGACCTGCGGATCGAACCGCGCAGAGTAGGAAGGCGTTACCGGCCTGAACCCTTCCGGCGCTCCTAGCGGATACGTTCGGGCGACCCGCAGATGTGGCGGTATGGCCGGCTCGAGCTTCTCGGCGTTTCCGTTCATCGTGACATCTCCCGACTATTGGTCCCGGGTTGGATTGGCGGCCGGATCTACAGCAGGGTCGGCCAGTGCGGCGCGGATGAGATCGATCCTCTCGTCCATGTCGCGCCTTGCGACGAACCCTTCCTCGACCAACGTCCGCTCGGCCGCCGCCAGCCAGCAGTCGAAGTACGCATCCTCGGTGTCCGCCGTATTCTCCACCGAATTGCCTGCCTTCTCGATCTCCTCGGCAAGGCGCTGCTGAAAGGCGCGCCACGGAGTATGGCCGTTGTTTGCCAGCGCGACCATCAAGGCGAATACCCTTGCCTGCCATGGGGCCCGGAACAGGCTTCGGCCAGCAACGGCGTCCGGCATGACCGCGTGCGCAGAGTCGAGGAGGCCGCGGTGTTTTTCATGCGGGTTCAAGGTACGACTCCCACAGGTCGCAGTAGATGACGTCATCGGACTCGGCGTCCTTGCCCCACAGCGCCCTCGCCGCAAACGCGACGGTGTAGCAAGGCTCCGGCGCGGGCCCTCTGCCGGCCGCAACGGCATCGGCGAACTGAAAAACGCCTCTGACGAGCGCGACTGATCCCACGCGGCTGCGGACGTACCGCGGGGCACGCGTGTGCCCCGTCGGACAGTTACTCAACACGCGAACCGGCTGCCCTGGCGCGAAGCGAACCCCCTCCGTCCCGGCGGGATGGGCCAGTTGAGCTCCCTGTTTCATGCCGCCGACCAGCGCCGCCGAGCTGGTCGGCGGATGGGCTGCCCCATCGATATCAAACTTCTTCTCCCCCGTGTCGAGCTCCTCCTGGCTGACTAGCCCGGCCTGCTTCAGCAACTCGCCCGTTGCCACTGCCCATTTCTCGAAGTAGTCCATGCTCAGATAGTCAATCGCGTCCAGGCGTTCGATTTCTTGACGGTGCTGGTCCGCCACGAACGGCGTCGGACCTGCCAGCGCCTGGGCGAGCGCGAAGGAGCGACGCTCCCAATCCGCCTTGAAGACATACTCTCCCTGCTTGATTGGGATCGGCCCGAACCCGTGCATTCCCCCTAGATCATGGATGCCGTCCACCTCTCCCCCTTTCTGTGCTTTGGGTCCCAAACCGGTCTAGACCCGTGCCGTGCCGATCATTCCGTTGCGGGTCACCAGATCTGCCAGCTCACGGGACGACATGTTTTCCGTCCCTGCCGGCCTCTGCGGAAGTACCATGTAGCGTATTTCCGCGGTGCTGTCCCACACCCTTACCTCGGTACTCACGGGGATTTCGAGCCCAAATTCGGCCAGGACCGCGCGCGGCTCACGAACCACGCGAGAGCGATAGGCCGCACTCTTGTACCACGCCGGCGGCAGGCCGAGCACCGGCCATGGATAACAGGAGCACAGCGTGCAGACGATCACGTTGTGAACGAGGTCGGTGTTCTCGACCACGTGCATGTGTTCACCTTGGTAACCGGTGAACCCCATCGAATGAATGGCCTCGGTCCCGTCCTCCAGCAGCCACACCTTGAACGCCGGGTCCGTCCACGCCCGGGCGACAACGGCCGCACCGTTTCGAGGGCCGACCTCCCGTTCGTAATACTCGACGACACTGTCAAGCGCTTCCGGGTCAACCAACCCCTTGGCGATCATCAGCTCCTCCAGAGCACGCACGCGCAACGCGGCACCCATCTCCAGAGGATCATGACTGTGACCCGCATGACCATCGGCATCACGATGGTCATGCCCCTGCTCCGTCATCGGCTTCCTCACACCCGCTTCCTCACGGTCAGCCGGCAGCCATTCGCCGCACCGCGCCAAGAAGGACGCTCGCGCCATGTTCCGCCTGCTCTTTTGTAATGCTTTCAGCTTCGTTGTGGCTCAGCCCGCCTGCACAGGGAACAAATATCATCGAGGTGGGTACGCGCAACGCCACGTAGCAGGAGTCGTGGCCGGCACCGGAGACGATGCGCTGCCGGGAAAACCCGAGGTCGGCCGTCGCGGCCTCGACGGCCGCAATGCATCCCGCGTCGAAAGCGACTGGCGGCGAGTCGTTGTCCACAGCGATGGAGCTGGTGACTCCCAGCGCGTCAGCCTCGGCCGCCACGATGTCGCGAACCGCGTGGTCCATCTGCTCCAGCGACTCCAGCTCCGGGTGACGGAGGTCGAGCGTGCACCAGAGACGCTCGGGGATGGTGTTAGGACTCACCGGCTCGGAGCCGAACTGGGCAAAGGTGCCACGTCCCCACGGGGCGTACGACTCCACCATCGCGTAGACCCGCTCCACAATACGGGCGATCGCCCGCGCCGGGTCGCGCCGGCCCAGCATGGGCGTCGGGCCCGCGTGCGCCGGGAAGCCACCGAGCTCGATTGTGAACCAGCGGAACCCTTGCACGCCCGTCACTACCCCGATCTGGAGGCCTTCGCTCTCCAGGATCGGGCCCTGCTCGATGTGCAGCTCGAAGGCGGCGGCGGTGGGCATGGGTCGCGCCGGACGCGTCCCAGCCCAACCGAGGCGGTTGAGCTCGTCACCAACGGCGACGCCGTGGACGTCGGTCAAGGCGAGCGCCTGCGCCGGTGGAAGCTTGCCGGCCCACACGGCCGAGCCCATCATCGAGTACGGAAAGCGCGATCCCTCTTCGTTGGCCCATACGACGAGGTCGATCGGCGCCTCGGTGACGACGTTGAGGTCGTTGAGACGTTCGATCACCTCCAACCCGCCGAGCACTCCGTAGATGCCGTCGAAGCGGCCGCCCGTGGGCTGGGTGTCGAGGTGACTGCCGATCAGCACCGCCGGTTTGGCGGGGTCGCGGCCGGGCCGACGCACGAACAGGTTCCCGATCTCGTCCATCTCGTGGCTGCAGCCGGCGTCGGTCGTCCACTTGAGAAACAGTGCGCGACCGGCCGCGTCATCATCGCTGAGGGCCTGCCGGTTGTTGCCGCCGTTGGGAGTGGCGGCAACCTCGGCCATCGTCATCAGCCGGCTCCAGAGCCGGTCGGCGTTCACCCGATCCACCGAGGTGGGGCTGGAGTCGAGCGAGGTCATGTCACCGGTCCAATCCGTGAGAATGTGTATGAAGCACCCGATGCCGTCCTGGATGTTTCGTTGTCTGTCTGCGATGTCACAGCGCCTCGATAATCTCCTCGACCCGGGCCGCGGCGGCCAGGAGGAGGTCGTCCTCGCCTTGAGCCGCTGCGAGCTGGATGCCCACGGGAAGGCCGTCTCCGCGCAGCGGCACGGTGATGGCCGGCGCTCCGAGATCGTTGAACAGCGCGGTGTACCAGATACTCCCGTCCAACCGGTCGACGGTTTCCCCGGTGCCGAGTGTCATCGATGTGTCCGTGACGAGCGGTGCCGTTGTCGGCGTCGTCGGCAAAAGGACCAGGTCGATCTCGTCCAGTAGTGCGGCGAACTCGAGTTTCAGGCGCTCCCTCTCTCGCAGCGCGGAGATGTAGCTGCCGGCGCCCATCTGCAGCCCGGTCTCTATGACGGCACGCGCTTCGGCGCCGTGGCGGGATAAGCCCTCATATTGGCCGGAATGGTAGGTGGCCGCCTCGGCGGCGGCGATGGCGTAGTGGCTGCGGAGTACCCGCCGCACGTCTGGGAGGTACGTGTTCTTGATCTCAACGCCCGCCGCGGACAGCGCGGCGGCCGTTCTGGTGAGTGCTTCGAGAACGGGAGGGGTGGCGTGGGACAGGTAGTCCGCGTCGGGCACACCGATCCGTAGCTCACCCAGGTGACGCGGCCAGTACCGGCGACGCGTCGGCGTCGCCGGGCGGTGGAGCGGCCGCGTGGTCCGGCATGCGTCGAAAACGGTCGCGATCATCCTGACGCCGCATCCAAGGAAGCCGACATGGTCGAGGCTCCATGACAGCGGGATCACACCGTCGACGGGCACCGCGCCGTAGGACGGTTTGAAACCGACCACACCGCAGTACGATGCCGGGATCCGGACGCTGCCACCGGTGTCGGTTCCGACAGCGACGCAGTATCGACCGGAAGCCACGGCCAAGGCGGCACCGCCGCTGGAACCGCCGACGGTGCGGCTCGGGTCGTAGGGGTTCACCATTCCGGGCCCCGATGTGGTGAACGCGAACTCGTCCAGCGTCGTCTTCATCGAGACGTCGGCTCCGGCTCTGCGCAGGCTGGCCACGGCGGCGGCATCAGTAGCCGACGGCGTGGTCGGTGTGGCCAGGGAACCGGCCCGGGTCGGCCAACCGGCGACGTCGATGTTGTCTTTCACCGGTATGGACAAGCCATCGAGCGGGCGTCGCGGTGACGGTGGCTTCGGTTGCTGGCCAGGCTCTGTGACGGACCCTGCCGGGTGGGCTACGAAGCCGGGCAGGTTTGCCCCGCCGGCGATCGCGCGATCGCGGTGAACGCAGTTGCAGCCCGGACTCTGCCGTACCGCGGACTTGGATTGGGGGGTGGACATGGCTAGACGCCGAGGAATCGGCTGACGAGTGCGGTGTTGGCGAGTTCGGGGGCGTCGCAGGTGTGGACGACTGTGCCTTTCTCGATGAATAGGCACCGTTGGGCGAAGCGCCTTGCCGCGTCGAGGTTCTGTTCGATGAGCAGTACGGCCATGCGGTGGTCGGTGGCCAGTGACTTGAGCCGGTCGGTGATGGCGGTGACGAGGTTGGGCTGGATGCCTTCGGATGGTTCGTCGAGGATCAGCACGGACGGCCGGCCGACGAGCGCCCGACCGATCGCGAGTTGTTGTTGCTCGCCCCCCGACAGGGTCCCCGCGGCTTGATTGCGGCGTTGGCGCAGGACCGGGAAGTAGTCGTAGATGTCATCGGAGATGGTCTTGGATTTGGGGCGGGAGCCGTGCAGGCCGATCCGGAGGTTCTCTTCGACTGTCAGGCGAGGGAAGAGTCCTCGGCCTTGTGGTACGTAGCCGATACCTGCCCAGGTTCGGCGATATGCGGGCAACGAGGTGATGTTCGCTCCGTCGAGATACACCGAACCGGATCCGGTGGGCAGCAAGCCGACGATCGTCTTGGCCAGGGTCGTCTTCCCCATACCGTTGCGGCCGAGCACGACGACACGTTCACCGGCCTGGACGCAGACGTCGACGCCGTTGAGTACTCTGACCCTGTTGTAGCCGGAGACGACGCGATCGACCCTAAGCATGGGTGTTCCTTCCGAGGTAGATGTCTCGCACGACCGCGTCGTCCTCGATGTCTTCCATCGTCCCCTGCCGGAGCACGGCGCCTTGGTGGAGCACGATGATGTGGCCGCCGAGGCTACGGATGAAGCTCATGTCGTGCTCGATGACCACGGCCGCGCAGTGGGCAGAGATCTCCTTGATCAGCCGCGCCGTGTGCTCCGACTCGTCCGGGCCGAGACCGGCGGCTGGTTCGTCGAGCAGTAGGAACTTTGGTCTGCCCAGGAACGCCATCCCGATTTCCAGCCACTGGCGCTCGCCGTGCGAGAGTTCGGCGGCCGGCCGCTGCTTCTTGCCGGAGAGCTGGAGCAGGTCGGTGACGTCGTCGATGGCCCAGCCGTCGCCGTCACCGGGCTCGTGACGCTGCCGAGGCGCCCGAGCAGCGACCTTGAGGTTGTCACCGACGCTCAGCCCGGGAAATACTGTGGGGACCTGGAACTTGCGGATGATGCCCATCCGGGCGATCGACACCGGCGACGCGCCGGTGATGTCGCGGCCCTGGAAGAGAACCCGCCCTTCGGTGGGCTTGACCAGGCCGCTGAACACATTGAAGACGGTAGTTTTGCCCGCTCCGTTGGGGCCGATCAACGAGCTGATTGGTGCGGCGCCGAACTCGACCGAGAGCCGGTTGAGGACGGTCAAGCCGCCGAACTTGACCGTCACGTTGTCAAGCCGCAGGGAGGACGATTGCTGCGCGGTCATCTGGCTTCCCGTTTGGTGGCGTAAGTGGTGAGTCGACGTCGTAGGTTGGTGAATGCGCCGATGATGCCGGCGGGGAAGAACAGCACGACGGCGACGAAGACGAGTCCCACGACGAGTGGCCACGACGACTGCAGCAGGGTGGAGGCCTGGTCGTTGAGGATCCGCATGAAGGCGGTCCCGATCAGGGCTCCGGCGATGTGGTTGCGTCCCCCGATCGCGACCCAGGTGAGGATCTCGATCGACAGCAGCGATCCGACCATGTCCGGGGCAGCGATGAGGCTGACCGAGGCGTAGGCGCCGCCGGCCAGTCCCGCGAGCGCGGCGGACAGGGTGAGCACCCCGGTGAGGTAGAGGGAGGTGTTGTAGCCAAGGAACTTCGCTCGATTCTCGTCTTCGCGGATGGCCTCCAGCACCAGCCCGAAGGAGCTGAACCGGACCAGCGTGGCGATGATCAGCCCGAGCAGGAGGAAAATCAGGGCACCGTAGTAGGGGCCCTGCCCGGTGCTGAAGTCGAGCTTGAACGCCCCGAACTGCAGGATGAGGCCGTTGATGCCGGTGAGTCCGGAGTCGCCGCCGGTGACTGACTGCCAGGAGATGGCGACCTGGTAGGTGATCAGGACGAACGCCAGGGTGACGATGCTGAAGTAGGCGCCGCGGACACCGCCGAAGAACAGGAAATAGCCCATCAACAACGCGATGGCACTGGGAATCAGCACCGCGACGCAGATAGCCAGCCAACCACCCGCACTGTCTCGGCTGCTGACATACCCATACGCGTAGGCTCCGATACCGAAGAACGCGGCTTGGCCGAAGCTCAGCTGTCCAGCCCGCCCCCACAACAACTGCAGACTGACCGCGACGAGGGCGAACGCGACGATCTGCGTCGCCAGGATGAGGTGGAACGCACCGATCAGCGACGGCAGCACCACCAATCCGACCGCCAGAACCCCGATCCCGCCAAACGCCCTGACCAGTCCTCGCTTGCCGCCCGCCGCCATGGCTGGGCCACGTTCGCTTGGGATAACTGCAGTCGGCGTTCTCATGCCACACGTACCTTCGGCTCGGACACGAGGCCCTGGGGACGGATACGGATGAGCATGATCGCCAGCACGAGCACGCCGGCGCGCGCCACGGTCTGCGGGATGTACTCACCCAGAAAGATCTCAAGGCCGCCCATGAACAGCGCACCCAACACCGCGCCCACCAGCCGGCCCGACCCGCCGATGATGACCGCGATAAAGGCCGGCCCGATATAGAAGGTGCCCATCTGCGGCAGGACGACGGCACTTGGGGCGACCAGGCACCCCGCGAGCGCTGCCAGAGCGGCACCCAGGCCGAACGCAAGCCGGTTGTACCGGCCGGCATGTACACCGCTGGTCAGCGCCGACTCACGGTTCTGCAGGATCGCCCGCACCACCAGGCCGAACGAACTGCGCGAGAAGAACGCGAGCGCGGCGCAGATCGCGACCACCGCCAGACCGATCACGACCAGCCGGAACACCGGATAGGTGTAGCCAAGGACATGCACCGTTCCATGGACCGGCGCGGCCACCGACCTCGGACCCACGCCGAACGTCAGCCGCAACAACTCCTGAATCACCAGTCCGAGACCAAGCGTGACCAAGATTGCGTCGAGCGGACGCTGCGTGAGCCGACTGATCAACGCCCACTCCAGCACCATCCCCACGACCAGGCCCACACCGCACGCCACGGGCAGAGCGCCCCAGTACGGCAAACCCAACTCGGTAAGCAACACCGCCGTGTAAGCGCCAATCGCAACAAGCTCACCATGCGCCATGTTGATCACGCCCAGCAGGCCATAGATCACGCCCAGCCCTAGCGCGACCACGGCGAGAACGCTGACCAGATAGGCGCTGTTCAAAACAATGGAAGAGACGATTTCCATATCGGGGGTGGAACCTCTCTGCGGCGCCACCGCATCGTGGCCGCGCGCTCGTTGTGCCCGCGTTTGCTGCGTTGCCGACGCCGAGCCGTTGACCTGGACCGACATCGTGGTCGGGTGACCGAAGTGCCGGTCCAGAGCCGGACGGCTCGTCGTCGACGCGAAGCAGCTCGATGTGTCTAGCCGAGGTTGCAGCCGGTCACGCGGGGCGTGACGTTCTGCTGGTCAGCGATGATTTTGATCTTGCCGGCCGGTTGGACCTCGGCGATGTAGTTGCTGGAGATGGTGTGCTGGGTGGCCGGGTCGATGGCGATGGAGCCACTGGGCGCCTCGAACTTGGCCTTGCCCAGCTGCGGCAGCCACTTCTCGGGCTCGGTCGCTCCGCCGGCGGCCTCGATAGCGCCCTTCAGCAGGTATACCGCGTTGTATGCCGCCTCGGCGATCGCGTCGATCGGTCCGTCACCGTACGCCGCCTTGTAGGCGGCGAGGAAGTCCTGGTTCTGCTTGCGGTCGATCGACATGAAGTACGCCTGTGACGTGATCGCGCCGACCCCGAGCCCGGGGTTCTCCTGGGCGTACAGGTCGTCGAAGTTGATCCCCGCCAGCCGCACTCCCTGCGGCTTGAACTGCTCCCACTGCTTGAGGAACGTCGTGAAATCGCCGCCGGCGAGCGTGGTCCAACAGATCTCGGGTTTGAGCGTCTCGAGCTTCTTGAACACCGGACCGAAGTCGTTGGTGCCGAACGGGTAGAAGTCCTTGGACAAGACCCTGCCACCCTCGGCGGCCACGAGCTTCTCCAACACCTCGGTCGTGCCCCGGGGCCAGATGTAGTCCGAGCCGATGACCGAGTAGCTCTTGCCCACGTTCTTGGTCAGCCACGGCACGAGCGGCTCGATCTGCTGGTTCGGGACCTGACCGGTGCAGATGAGGTACGGGTCGCACGCCTTGGCACCCGACGCCGCGCCCTCGTAGTAGGTCGTGTAGAGCAGCGGCACCTTGTGCTTCGGCAGCACGGTCAACGCCGCCTCCCGCTCCACACTGGTGATCAGACCCACCACCGCGACGACCTTGTCCTGCAACGCCAGCTTGTTCGCCTTCGCGATCGTGGTATTCGGGTTCGTCGCGTCGTCCTCCTTGACGAACGTGACCTTACGCCCGGCGATACCACCAGCCGCGTTGATCTGGTTGACCGCAAGCTCGAAACAATGGAACTGCGTCTCACCGAAAATCGTCGCGAGCCCCGTAAACGCCGTGATGAACCCGAGCTTGATCTCGCCCTTCTCCCCCGCGGAGGCGCCCGCTGGACCGTCGTCCTTGCCGCACCCCGCAAGGCCGCCGCCAAGCAACGCGGCCGCCCCGAACCCAAGACCGGCCTGCAGCATCCGCCGCCGACCCACCCGATACTCCGAACCGCTGCCTAGCTGCGGCGAATCCACCGTGCCATCACTCATTCGAACCACTCCACTCTGCTCATCTGAACGCTCTCGGCGAACGCGATAGCAAAAGCGCCTCGTCAACGACCGAGAACAAGGGTCGGGTTCCGTATCACCCACTTTTGATGCCATGTTTTGACCATCAACAAGGACTGGGCAGCCTGTAGCGCTGTCGCGCCACGAGCTGGGTCAGGTCCAGGTCTGCCGCGGATGATCAGCTTGCCGGAACGTTCCGGCATAGCCCAGATCGTGCGCCACCCGAGGCGGCGATGTCAAGGGGCCTTCGATGCCCAAGTCGCGGTCCGCAGATGCCGCGAAAGGCCGGGGAGCGCGAGACGCGACCAGGGCGCAAGCCATCGAGTGGGCCGAATCGGCCCTGCCCACGTGAACGCCGCCGAGCGCCGTTGATAGCCTCCGGACATGAGCCAGCGATCGGTCACCATTGTCGACCTTGCCGACAGTCTCGGCCTGTCAAAGACGACGGTCGCCGATGCTCTCAACGGCTCTGGGAGGGTCTCCGAGGCGACGCGGAGCAGGGTCCTCGAGGCCGCCCGCCAGCGGGGGTACATGGCGAATCGGGCGGCGCAACAGTTGCGGACGCGATCGGTGGGTGCGATCGGCCTGTACGTTCCGCCGCAAGTTCGCAACATGGCGTTCTACATGCCGTTCGCGTTCGGCGCGGCCGACGAGGCCTCACACCACGCGTGGGATCTCACGCTGATAACCCGCTGGCCGCAGAACGGCAAGTCCGCGCATCAGGTCGATGGTGTGATCGTCATCGACGCCTTGCCCGGCGACCCCGTCGTGAGGCGCCTCATCGACCTCCCGATTCCGATCGTAACGGCGGGCCGGAACGCCGACATCCCGCCGGATCGGCTCGCTGGCGTCATCGAGATCGAACACGAACGCAACTGCGGCATCATCCTCAACCGGCTCAAGGCCCTGGGGGCGAGTCACCCGGCCTTCGTGAGTCCGGTGGCCGGCGACGACCTGTCATGGTCGCGGCAGCTCCAGCGCGGCTACAAGTCCTGGTGTCGCCGGAACCGCAGTCGCCCCTGCCTGGTGACGACGCCGACGTTCCCGAGTACCGACGACGTAGCGGCAGCCGTGGCCCAGGTCCTCAGCGATCCCGACATCAACGCCGTCCTGTTCGCCTGGCAGGACATCGCCACCCGAGCCGCCATCCAGTTCGAGCATGTGCGGGCCGAGACCGGCCGTTCGGTTGCGCTGGCCTCGGTGGTGAGTTCGACGGATCACTTCAACGGCACGTACCTGACGGCCCTGGACCTGCGTCCTTATCCCTTCGGTCAGGCGGCGGCGAAGTTGCTCCACGAGGCGATCGCCGAGCCATCGGACCAGACCGTTTACCGAATCCACGAGCCGGAGCTGGTCGAACAGTAGCGTTCGGGCAGTGTTGGAAACGGTTGAAAGGGTGTGAAGCTGGCCGACCCGCGCACGTGCTCAGGCGGCTCCGAGGAGCCGGTGCGGTCGGTCACTGGCGCACCGGCCCGGAGCCGCCGTAGCGGCTGGTGACGAACTCGCTGAGACGCCGGACGATGTCCTCCAGCGTTCCGGCCGCATGATGGCCCGGGTCCCACGCGGCGAACAGCCGGATCTGCAACGGCCCGTGCGCGCTGTCCACCCGCAGGGGTACCAGGTCGAACCGCGGGTCGTCCGAGACCACCGCCACTCCACGGCCTGCTGCCGCCAGTGCCTGCGCCACCTGTGGGTTGCTGCACTCCAGCAGCGGGCCGCACGCGAGCTGTTCCGCCGTGAACGCCTCGTCCAGAATCTGCCTGGCCCGAAACGACCGGTCCAGCACGACCAGCGGCTCGACCGCGAGGTCCCCCAGCCGCACCCGCGCCCGTCCCGCCCACCGGTGTTCCGCGGGAACGTACGCGTACAGCGGCAACACAGCCACCGGCCGACTCATCAGCGGGCGCTGCGGTGCGTGCGTAACGATCGCCAGGTCTGTGCCCCGGCGCAAGGCGGCCGCCGCGGCTGGGCCGTCCGCCTCGACAACCGTGGGAATCGGATCGCGGGGACCGAACGTGGCCAGGAACGGGGCGATGACATCCGTGAGGGTCGTCGGCGGAGCCGCGATACCCAGCCGACCCATGCCGCCCGCGGCCAGATCGGCCGCCGCCCGGCGAGCCGACTCCGCCTGCCCAAGCACCTCCCGGGCCAGCGACAGGAACTCGCGCCCGGCCGCGGTGAGCTCAAGAGCACGACCCGGGCGGTGAAAGAGCCGCACCCCCAGTTCCCGCTCGAACTGCCGCAGCTGTCGCGACAGCGCCGGCTGCGTCACCCGCACCACGTCCGCCGCCGCGCTGAGCGACCCGCTCTCCGCCACCGCCACGAAGTACCGCAGCGTCCTCAACTCCATCCGCAAATCATGCCTGGCAGTAATAGGAACGCAAAGAAACCGGCATTAGACAGCAACAATTCCCGGACCCACCATGAACGCCGTGACCACCACCGACAGCATTGCGGCAAGCACCACAGACCTGCCCCAGCGGCGCCACCTCGCCACCACCATCCCCGGCCCCCGCTCTCAGCAGCTCATGGCCGCCAAGCAGACCGCTGTCGCCCTCGGTGTCGGCACCACGATGCCGGTCTTCGCCGCCCGTGCCGCCGGCGGAGTCGTCGAGGACGTCGACGGCAACGTCCTGATCGACCTCGGCTCCGGCATCGCCGTCACTACCGTCGGCTCCAGCGCCCCCCGCGTCGTCGACGCCGTCCGCGACCAGGTCGGCCGCTTCACCCACACGTGCTTCATGGTCACCCCCTATGAGTCGTACGTGCAGGTAGCGACCCGCCTCAACGCACTGGCGCCCGGCACGCACGAGAAGCGGACCGCGCTGTTCAACTCCGGCGCCGAGGCCGTCGAGAACGCAATCAAGATCGCTCGCGTACACACGGGGCGCCAGGCCGTCGTCGCGTTCGACCACGCCTACCACGGACGCACGAACCTCACCATGGCGCTGACCGCGAAGTCGATGCCGTACAAGCACGGATTCGGGCCGTTCGCCCCGGAGGTGTACCGCGCCCCGCTGTCCTACCCCTACCGCGACGGCGACATCGACGGTACCGCCGCCGCCCGCCGCGCGACGTCCCTCATCGAAAAGCAGGTCGGCGCCGACAACGTCGCCGCCGTCATTATCGAGCCCATCCAGGGCGAGGGCGGCTTCATCGTCCCGGCCGCCGGATTCCTGGCCGCGCTCGCCGCCTGGTGCCGCGACAACGGCGTCATCTTCATCGCCGACGAGGTCCAGACCGGGTTCGCCCGCACCGGTGCCATGTTCGCCTGCGAGCACGAGAACGTCGTCCCAGACCTGCTCGTCAGCGCCAAGGGGATCGCCGGTGGGCTGCCGCTGTCCGCCGTCACCGGCCGTGCCGACGTCATGGACGCCCCGCACGTCGGCGGCCTCGGCGGCACCTACGGCGGCAACCCTCTCGCCTGCGCCGCTGCCCTGGCCGTCATGGACACCATCGAAGCCGACGGCCTGATCGGGCGCGCCCGGCAGATCGAGACGCTCATGACCGGCCGGTTGCGCGACCTGCAGACGCGCCAGTCGCGGCTCGGCGACGTGCGCGGTCGCGGCGCCATGATCGCCGTCGAGATCGTCCACCCCGGCGGTACCGACCCGGACCCGGACACCACCAAGGCGGTCGCCGCGTTCGCGCATGCGCACGGCGTCATCGTCCTGACCTGTGGCACGCACGGCAACGTGCTGCGCTTCCTGCCGCCCCTGACCATCAGCGACGACCTGCTCCACGAGGCCCTCGACATCATCGAGGCCGCGTTCGACGCTACAGCCGGGGGCCACGCATGAGCACCGTGATCCCCGTACCCACCGCCGCGACACCACTGCAGGGCGCACGGGAACAGCTGGCCGAGGCATGCGCCGTTCTCGGCTACGACCAGGGCATGTACCAGATGCTGGCCAACCCGCGCAGGGAGGTCACCGTCAGCATTCCCCTGCGCCGCGACAACGGCACCGTGGAGCTGCTCACCGGCCACCGCGTCCAGCACAACTTCTCCCGCGGCCCGGCCAAGGGCGGCGTACGCTTCTCCCCCGCTGTCGACCTCGACGAGGTACGCGCGCTGGCGATGTGGATGACCTGGAAGTGCGCCCTGCTGGACGTTCCGTACGGCGGTGCCAAAGGCGGCGTACAAATCGACCCGCGCCAGTACTCCACCGCCGAGCTCGAGCGCGTCACCCGCCGCTACACCAGCGAGATCAGCCCCGTCATCGGGCCGGAGCGGGACATCCCCGCACCAGACATCGGCACCGACGAGCAGACCATGGCCTGGATGATGGACACGTTCAGCGTCGCCCGCGGGCACACCGTCACCGGTGTCGTCACCGGCAAGCCGATCAGCGTCGGCGGATCGCTGGGCCGCGCATCCGCCACCTCCCGCGGCGTCGTCCATGTTGCCCTCGATGCGCTCGCACACGCCGGCATCCCGGCCACTCGAGCCCGCGCCGCTGTGCAGGGCTACGGCAAGGTCGGCCGGGACGTAGCCACGTTCCTGGACGACGCCGGCGTGTGCGTGATCGCCGTCAGCGACCAGTACGGCGCCATCTACGCCAGCAACGGCTTGGACCTCAAGGCGCTGCGCCAGCACGTCGACGCCACCGGGCAGGTCCCCGGCTTCCCCGGCGGCGAGGCCCTCGACGGCGACAGCCTGCTTGAGCTCGATGTCGATCTGCTCGTGCCGGCCGCCGTGGAGAGCGTCATCCGCGCCGACAACGCCCCCCGGGTTCGCGCCCGAGTCATCGTCGAAGGCGCCAACGGTCCCACCACGCCGGCCGCCGACCGCATCCTGGCCGACAACCGCGTCCTCGTCGTGCCCGACATCCTCGCCAACGCCGGCGGCGTCATCGTGTCCTACTTCGAATGGGTTCAGGCCAACCAGGCGTACTGGTGGAGCGCGGATGACGTCGAGAGCCGCCTCGCGGACCGGATGCGCAACACATGGCGACGCGTCCTCGACCACGCGACCGCGAACCACCTGACCTTGCGCACCGCCGCCACCTGCCTCGCCGTCCAGAGCGTCGCCGAGGCCCACAAGATCCGAGGACTGTACCCGTGATCACCACAGCCGTCCGCGCCCTCGCCCCCGAGCTCGGCCTGTTCATCGGCGGTACCTGGACCGGCGCCGCCGCCACCTTCCTCGTCCTCGGCCCGGCCACCGGCAAGCCGCTCGCCTCCGTCGCCGACGGCAACGCCGCCGACGCCACCGCCAGCGCGGGACTGGCATGGGCAGCCACCCCGCCGCGGCAGCGCTCGCTGCCGTGGTTCGGCAGGAGATGTTCGGACCGGTCGCACCCGTGGTCACCCAGAGCGGCCTCGGACGCGAGGGCGCCCGCGCCGGCATCGAGGCATTCACCGAGACGCCTCAGCGTCGCCTGGCCTCGGGCCTGAGCCGCCGCGACACTCGAGAGCACCAGCCACAGGGAACCAGCAGCGCGGAAGTCAACGCAGCGCCCACGCCCGGGCGCGCACGACAGTACCCAGGAGAGGGAACGGATCGATGAGACGCGTCGTCGTGGTCGGGGGCGGCTACGCCGGATTAGCCGTCGCCCGACGTCTCTGCTG
Source organism: Dactylosporangium sucinum (assembly GCF_014647515.1). GTDB lineage: Bacteria > Actinomycetota > Actinomycetes > Mycobacteriales > Micromonosporaceae > Dactylosporangium > Dactylosporangium sucinum. Next base: position 51,726 of record NZ_BMPI01000020.1, read on the forward strand.
CACGCCCGGCCGCTTTGACGTCACCGTCGTGAACCCCCACGCGTACATGACCTACCAGCCCCTGCTGCCCGAGGCGGCCGCCGGTCTGGTCAACCCCTCCCACATCACGGTGCCACTGAAGTCCGCGCTGCGCCGGGCACGCGTGCTCACGGCCAGCATGACCGGCCTGGACCCGACGGCGAAACGGGTCCAGGCCACGGCCCCCGACGGGTCGGTCCACGAGTTGCCCTACGACGACCTCGTACTCGCCGTCGGGTCGATCACCCGCACCTTTCCTGTGCCGGGGCTGGTGGAGCACGCCATCGGGTTCCGCACGGTCGAAGAGGCCATGCACCTGGCGAACCGGGTCCTGTCCCGCCTCGACCACGCCGAGTCCGCCCTGTGCGCGCAACGGCGCACCCGCATGCTCACCTTCGTGTTCATCGGCGGTGGCTACGCCGGCGTCGAAGCACTCGCAGAAGTCGAGGACCTGGTCCGGCGAACCCTGCCCAACTATTCGGGGCTGCGTCGCGACGAATGCCGATGGGTACTCGTCGAGGCGGGTCCACGCATCCTGTCCCAGCTCCCCGAGCGTCTGGCCATCTACGCGACCGACCACCTGCGCGCACGAGGCATCCAGATCCGCACCGGCACCCGGTTGCTCCAGGTGACCGACGGAGTCTGCCACCTCAGCGACGGCACCACCATCGAGTCCGACACCATCGTGTGGACCGCCGGAGTAGTCGCACCGCCGCTGCTGCGCGACCTGCCATTACCGCTGGACGAGGCAGGCCGTGTCCGAGCCGACGAGCAGTTGCGCGTTCCCGGAGTCCACGCCGTGTGGGCACTCGGAGACTGCGCTGCCGTTCCCGACATCCACACCGGCGGCACGTGCCCGCCCACCGCGCAGCATGCCGTTCGGCAGGCGCGGCGTCTCGCCAAGAACCTGGCGGCTGCCGCAGCCGGCAGGCCCGGACGCCCGTACCGCCACCGGGACGCCGGCGCAGTCGCATCACTCGGCTCCGGAAAGGGCGTCGCCGAACTGTACGGGATGCCGCTGCGCGGCTGGCCCGCATGGGCGCTCCACCGCATGTACCACGGCAGCCGGCTGCCCAACCGGCGATTACGGATGATGGTCAACTTCGGCTGGCTGTTCCACCCCCTGGCCGCCGGACGCGCCGCCCTGCACGCACTGGAGGACCCCCGCGAACCGCTTCGCGCAGCCGACCGCGCCCAGCGCCGCGCCGGCTGACAGACCGAGCTGAACAAACCTGCCCCAGCTCGGCGACGATCACCACCGCACCGAACGGCTCCGACAGCAGGTACCTTTCGACGCGTCCCCCGGCCCGGCCGTCGACACCGCAACGGCCTATCACTCTCGGCGCGGCACCGGCCGGTAGTTCATGGGGGGCTCGCCCCGAAAATGAGCGGCGTCACATCGCTCCCCCGCCCCGCAAAGAGCAGCACGCGGCCTCCGTGCACCACGCGATGCTCCCGGCAGCTCAGCGACGCCGCGCACTCGACGGTGTCAGGTCGCGCCGACACCGGATGGGGCACGCTTCCGGACGCCCGCATCGCTGCGTGCCCGACCGCTTGTCGTCACCTGGAGCACCGGCTGCGGGGGCACCGACGATCTGCATACCTCGCCGGCAGGTGATTAGCGGGCCGCGATGCGGGAAGTTCAGCTTCGTGACCGGGACGCAGCCGCCGGGCTACCTGCCGATCGCCGAGCACGGACTGATCGGCGACCTGCGCACCGTGGCCCTGGTCGGCACCGACGGCACCATCGACTGGTACTGCTGCCCGCGCTTCGACGCCCCGAGCGTGTTCGCATCCATCCTCGACGCCGAGCGGGGCGGTTCGTTCCAGCTGGCCGCCGAGGTACCGGCCAAGACCAAGCAGTTCTACTTCCCCGACACCAACGTGCTGATGACGCGGTTCTTCACGGAGGACGGCGTCGGCGAGATCCAGGACTTCATGCCGATCGCCGGCGAGTCGGGCGTTCGGCATCGGCTCATCCGGCGCATCGTGTGCGTGCGCGGCTCGGTGCCCTTCCGGGCGAGGGTCGCGCCCCGCTTCGACTACGCCCGGCAGCCGCACACCGTCCGGCGGCACGGCGACCACATCGTCTTCGAGTCCCCGGACCTCTCCCTCGCGTTGACCGCCACGGTGACGGTCGAGCCCGACGGCCCGGACGTGACGGCGTCGTTCAAGCTCCTGGAGGGGGAGTCGGCGGTGTTCGCGCTCGACCGGGTCGGCGACGACGTCGCGCCCCGCGGCTGCCCGCATGCCGAGGCCGAGCAGGAGTTCGCAGACACGGTGGCGTTCTGGCGGCGGTGGCTGTCCGCGTCGCGGTACCGCGGCCGGTGGCGCGAGACGGTGCACCGCTCGGCGCTGACCCTCAAGCTGCTCACCTACGCGCCGACCGGGGCTATCGTGGCCGCGCCCACGACCAGCCTGCCCGAGCAGATCGGCGGCGAACGCAACTGGGACTACCGGTACGTGTGGATCCGCGATGCCGCGTTCTGCGTCTACGCGTTGCTGCGCCTGGGCTTCACCGGCGAGGCCGAGGCCTTCATGCGGTTTCTCGCCGACCGGTGCACCCTGCGCACCGGCGGCGACGGCGGGCCGCTGCAGGTCATGTACGGCATCGACGGCCGCAGCGAGCTGCCCGAGCAGGAGCTCGGCCACCTGGACGGGTACCGGGGCTCCGGCCCGGTGCGCATCGGCAACGACGCCGCCCGCCAGCTCCAGCTCGACATCTACGGCGCGCTCATCGACTCGATCTACCTGTACGACAAGTGGGGCCAGCCCATCTCCAGCGACCGCTGGGACACGGTCTGCGAGCTGGTGGACTGGGTCTGCGACCACTGGAACCAGCCGGACGAGGGCATCTGGGAGACGCGTGGCGGGCGCAAGCACTTCCTGTACTCGCGGCTGATGTGCTGGGTGGCGATCGAACGCGCGATACGCATGGCCAACCACCGCGGCCTGCCGGCCGACATGCCGCACTGGACGCGGTCCCGCGACGCGATCTACCGGCAGATCGTGCGCCACGGCTGGTCCGCCGCCCGGGATGCGTTCGTCCAGTACCGGTCCGGCGACGTGCTCGACGCCGCGGTCCTGATGATGCCCCTGACCAAGTTCATCTCACCGACCGACCCGAAGTGGCTGGCCACACTCGACGCGCTCGCCGCTGACCTGGTCTCCGACTCGCTGGTGTACCGCTACGACCCCGAGGCCAGCCCGGACGGCCTGCGCGGCGCGGAGGGCACCTTCTCGATCTGTTCCTTCTGGTACGTCGAGGCGCTCGCCCGCGCCGGCCGGCTCGACGAGGCGCGGCTGGCCTTCGAGAAGATGCTCACCTACGCCAACCATCTGGGCCTCTACGCCGAGCAGATCAGCCGCACCGGTGAACAGCAGGGCAACTTCCCGCAGGCGTTCACCCACTTCGCGCTCATCAGCGCCGCATTCAACCTCGACCGCGCCCTCGGCTGACGTGACCCGAGCTGGCCTTCCGGCCCTACACCCGGAGATCGGCCTCCGGCGGCCAGGGCAGCCCGCCCTGGACCCGACGCTCCGAGGTGCCGGCCGTGTGGTTGCGGTCCGGCATGGCCTCCGGCCGCGCACCGAAGGCAGCCAGCACGCGCCCGCGCAGGACGGTGCTGCAGAGGTTGGGTGGACCGAACGTGTCGGTTCGCGCCGTGCCGGAAACTGCCCGTCGATTGGGTCTGGATGATCGGCCGCACGGTCGTTGGAAGCGGCGCGCGTGCATGGTGGGATTGGCCAATGTCGACTGCCGGCGGGTTCAAGTACGCTGCGTTCATCTCCTACAGCCGGGCCGCCGACGGTCGGCTGGCGCCCGCACTGCAGACGGCGTTGCAGCGGTTCGGCAAGTCATGGCTGCAGCGGCGAGCCCTACGGGTGTTCCGCGACGACGCGAACCTCTCTGCGAACCCGGCCCTTTGGTCGTCGATCCAGACCGCGCTTGAGGAGTCGGCATTTTTCGTACTGCTCGCGTCGCCAGAGTCGGCCCGATCACCGTGGGTGGTTAGGGAGGTCGAGCACTGGCTGGCGAGCCGTGGCCCGGACAGCCTGCTCGTCGCCGTCACCGACGGCGATCTGCAGTGGGATTCCTTCACCGGTCAATTCGATCCTACGATGACGAACTGCCTGCCGGCCGTCCTGCATGGCGCCTTCCCCGATGAGCCGCGTTGGGTGGATCTGCGTGCTTTCCGCGCTCAGGAGCAGGTCTCGACCCGGGCACCACTCTTTCGCGACCGGGTTGCCGACCTCGCGGCGCCACTACACGGCCGTGACAAGGATGATCTGATCGGGGAGGATCTGCGGCAGTTCCGCCGCGGCCGGCGGTGGGCCATCGCCGCGGTGGCGAGTCTGGCCGCGCTGACGGTGGTCGCCGCCGGCGCCTCGGTCGTTGCGGTGCAGCGCGCCGCCGAGGCGATCGAGCAGCGAACCGAGGCAAAGCGGCAGCGTGACGACGCCGTCTACCACCGGGTGCTGGCTGAGGCGGACCATCTGCTGACCAGCGACGCTTCGCTGGCGGCGCAACTCGACCTCGTGGCGCACCGGATGCGCTCCGACGACGCCACGTACTCCCGCCTCGTCGCCGCCGGAGCCGGGCCGCTGTCGGTGCCGCTGGCAGGACATACCGCCGCGGTCGTGTCGGTGGCGTTCAGCCCTGACGGCCGCACCTTGGCCTCGTCCGGTCTCGAATCGACGGTGCGCCTGTGGCAGATTCCCGCGACGACGGGTCCGGTGACCTCCGAGGAATCGTCCATCACCGGCCACAAGGGCCGAGTGACCACGGCGTTCAGCCCGGATGGGCGGTACCTCGCCACTGGTGACAGCGCCGGTCTGGTCCGCCTGTGGACCCGGTCGAGCAACCGGTGGGAAGCCGCCGGCGAACCGATCCAGGCGCACGACGGCGTCGTCGGTGTGGTGGCGTTCAGCCCGGCTGGCCCGGTGCTGGCAAGCGCGGGCACGGACGGGACCGTACGGCTGTGGGATGTGGCCGACCCGGCTCGTTTGCGCCAGGTGGGAGCACCGCTCACCGGCCATGAGGGCCGGGTATTGGCGGTGGCGTTCGATCCAAAAGGCACGGTGCTGGCCAGCGCGGGTGAGGATGGTGTCGTCCGGTTCTGGAACGTGAGCGACCCGGCGCGGTCGGCTTTGCTGGCCGTCACACCAGTCGGTCACGAGGCTGCCATCGGTTCCCTGGCCTACGCCCCGGATGGCAGGACCGTGGCCAGCGCGGGCAATGACGGCGATGTGCGGCTGTGGAACGTCGCCGATGCCGCCCACCCGATCGCCGGCCGGGTGCTGAACGGACACAACGGCAGTATCACAGCGGTGGCGTACAGCCCCGACGGCCGGATCGTCGCCACCGCCGGGTACGATCGCGACATCCGGCTGTGGAACGTCACCGATCCCAGTCGTGCCATCCCGCTTGGCAAACCCTTGACCGGTCACAGCAATGTCGTGACCGACCTGGCTTTCAGCCCGGACGGGCATCGGTTGGCAAGCTCATCGCAGGATCGCATGGTTCGGCTGTGGACCGTGCCATATCTGACGGGTCACGCCGACACGGTCCTCGCGGCGGCGTTCAGCCCCGCGTCCGGCCTGCTCGCGACGGCGAGCGCTGACACAACGATCCGGCTGTGGAGCCTCACCGACCCGGACCGGCCCGCGGTCGTGGGCGGACCGCTGACTGGTCACCAGGAAGCGGTCAACGCTATCGCCTTCACGGCAGACGGCCGTGTCCTGGTTAGTGGTGGCGACGACGGTACCTTCATCCTGTGGAACCTCGCCGACCCTTCCAGTCCGGTGCCTTTCGCCGCGCCGGTGCCCGCGCACGACGGCGTCTCCAACCTTGTCCTCCGGCCGGATGGGCGAGTCTTGGCGACCGCCGGGGCTGACCAACGGATCCAGCTGTGGGACGTCGCTGACCCGGCCCACCCGCAACCGGTCGGCGCACCGCTCGCCGGACACACCGCGCCTGTCCGCGGGCTCGCGTTCAGCCCCGACGGGCGTGTTCTGGCCAGCAGCGGCAACTCCCCCGACAACTCGGTCCGGCTGTGGGACGTGGCCGATCCGCGCCAGGGCCGAGCTATCGGCGGACCGCTTACGGGCCATGCCAACACCGTCAGCTGGGTAGCCTTCAGCCCGGACGGCCGCGTGCTGTCCAGCGTCGGGACCGATCAAGCCGTACGGCTGTGGGCAGTGGCCGACCCGGCGCATGCTACGGCCTCGGGAGAGCCGGGCTTCGGCCACACCAACGAGGTCTACACCGTCGCGTACCATCCAGACGGCCACACGGTGGCCACGGCTGGGCAGGACGGCACGATCCGGCTCTGGCACACCGCCGATCATTCCCTGGCACCGCTCGGGGAGCCCTTGCCCGCCGATGCGGCGGGGGGTACCGCGTTCGCGACATACGCGAACGACGCGGTGTTGGTCAGCGCAGGGGCGGACCGGGTGGTGCGCCTGTGGCCAATGCGCGCCGCCGACGCGATCCGCCGCATCTGCGAAAGCACCGCGGAGCTCACGGCTGAGCAGTGGCGCCAGTACGTCGGTGTGGAGGTCCCATATACGCCGCCCTGCGATTGACCAACCCATCCCTGGGCGCACGCAGCGGCCGAACGGACGATGCGCCCCACCCGCTTCGCGGAGTCATTCCAGACTCTTCACGCAAGGGTCCGGCATCACGGCGGGTCCTCGCCGGCGCTGCCGACCAGTCGGCCGGCGCAACCGCTCACTGCCGCGATTGGCGCGGGTCCTCTAGCCTGAGACCGGTCACCGGACGTGGATTCCGGTCCGGCCCGGGAGATGGAGCGCAGCATGCCGACAACGACAGGGTTGGCGAAGCGGGTGCGGGAACGGGCCCTGCCGGTCGCCCGGATCGGGTTTGCGGCGACGGTGGTGCTCGCCGTCGTGCTGGGGTTCTGGGGCCTTGAGTGGCATTCGCGCAGTGCCACCTACAGTCTCGGGCGCGGTTTCTGGAACATCGCCTACTACGACCTGCAGTTGTTTGTCTTGGGATCGGCACCGCTGGACAGTGCAGGGCCGTTTCCCTGGCCGCTGCAGGTGGCCCGGTTCCTCGCGCCGGCGGCGACCATCTACGCATTGTTCGAGGCCGGCAGGGCCATGTTCGCCAGCGAATGGCAACGCCAGTGGCAGCGGCGGATGACCGGACACGCGATCGTCGTGGGTGAGACGCCGATCGCCGACGCGATGGTCGACGGGCTGCGGCGCAACGGGCGTGCGGTGCTTCGTACCGCCGCCGGGGACGCCGCGTCGCTGCGGGACGCGGGCATCGCCGGCGCCAGGTTCGTCTACACCTGCGCCGACGACCACAACGACAGCAGCGTCAACGTGTTGGCCGCCGCGGTCGCCCGGCAGCAGCAGCGCACCAAGAAGGCCGGCGACCTCAACGTGTACGCGCACGTCAGCGACCCCACGTACGCGCTCGGGCTGCGCGCACGGCATCTCAGCCAACCGATGACCGGCGCGGACTTCTTCAACATCGACGAGCTCGCCGCCCGAGAGCTGGTATGGAGCGACCGCGATTCGTTTCAGACCGGCAACCCGCTCGTCGTGATCGCGGGGCTCGGCCCGTTCGGGCAGTCCGTCATCGTCGAGCTGGCACGGATGTGGCAGGTCTCGGCGCGGGCGCACGAGAAGCTCACCATCATGCTGGTGGACCCCGACGCCGCGGCCATCGAGCAGCAGCTGCGCCAGCGCTGGGCGGCGGTCGCCGAGACGTGTGACCTGACGCCGTTCGCCGACCTGGCCAGCGCGTTCGATACGCCGATCGTGCCGACCCCGCATCGGGTGTACCTGTGCTATCAGGCAGAAGAGGAATCGGTACGGGCGGCGCTCACGATGGCGGCGCTGTGGCAGGGCGGCAAGCAATCGGTCGTGCTGCGGCTGGACCGGCTGGCGGGCCTCGCGGACGTGTTCGGCGGCAGCGCGAACAGTCTGCTCGACGACGTCGAGAGCCGGCTGCGCCCGGTCTGCGTCGGCCGGCTCGTCGTCGCTGCCGACCCGAGCCGTGCGGACCGGATCCACGACGACATCTACGAGCGCCTGGCGCAGCTCATCCACCACAACTATCTGCGGCGGGAGGTGGACAAGGGCAACGCCATGGGGACCGCCGCCGCGATGGTGAGGTGGGAGAACCTCGCCGATGACTACAAGGAGGCCAACCGTGAGCAGGCCCGCGACATCGGCAAGAAGCTCACCTCCGTCGGCTGCACGGTGGCGCCTCGCAGTGGCACCGGGGTCGACCTCGGCGCCGATCCGCTTTTCGAGGAGCTCGCCAAGGACGAGCACAAGCGATGGATGGATGAGCGCATCGCGCAGAAGTGGACCTGGGGCCCGAAACGGGACAACGACGCCAAACACCACCCGAGCCTCGTCGACTGGGACGAACTGCCCGAGGCGGAGAAGGACAAGGACCGGGCCGCGGTGCGGGACATCGGCATCGTGCTCGCCGACTGCGGGCTGCAGATCGTCCGGCTGAACGATACGGAATCACCGGTCTAGTCGGTGCGCGACGGCTGGCCCGAAGGAGGAACCCATCTCCGTAGCGATCAGTTAAGGTCCGCACCATCGACGTGGGGCGGGGGACCGCGATGGACGCGCTGACCGATGCGAAATATGTCGTTGGGTTGGACCTCGGTGACGGTGAGAGCACGATCGCCTGGCAGGCGATCGACGGCGACGCCCCCATCGAGGTCTACCAGCGACCCAATGGGGAGGTCGGTGTCCTCAGCGCGCTGGCAACCAAGCCGCCGGTCGGCCGGGTTGTCGGCGTGGACGCCGTGGCCACCCCCGGCGTGGTGCACTTCTCGGTCAACTTCAAGCGGCGCCCCAACGCCAAGGAGGTCAAGAGTCCGCCCTACGTGGTGTTCGCGCGGACCTTGCTGAACGAGTTCTTCGCCAAGCACCGGGATATCCAGTCGCAGTGTGTCGTCTACATCGGACACCCGTCGGGCTGGTCGACCCATTCCGTCGAGTTGTACCGCGGCTATCTCGACCAGCTGGGCGACAAGGGCGCCCTGATCCAAGTGGTCTCCGAGGCACACTCCGCCCTCGTGCACGCCTCGGACCGGCAGACCGGGCAGTTGCCGCAGTACGACCGGACGGTGCTCGTTGTCGACATCGGCTCCTCCACGACCGACCTCACACTGGTTTCCGCCGGTGAGCCCCGCAACCTACCGCTCGGCGCGGACCTCGGCTGCGCCGCGATCGACCGCGCCATCGCGGCGCAGCTGGCGGTGCTCGCGGCCGGCCCGTCGTTCGACCAGGCGCTGGCCAGCGACGGCGGCGAGGACTTCCTGCGGCTCGTCGCCCGGCGGATCAAGGAAGGCTCGTTCCTAGGCTGGAAGGCCCATGTCCGCTCGCTGGCCGGAGGCGACCAGCGATGGCAGCCCCTGATTGACGGGGCGCTGAAGGTGGCCCGGCGTGTCGATCAGCGAGCGATCGTGAAGCAGTGGGCCGATCAGTTTCGTGCGATGCTGCACCAGGCGCGACTGGAATACGTGCACACGCCACCCGATCAGATCATTCTTACCGGCGGCGGCTCCCGTATGCGCTTCACCCGTGACATCTGCGCCGAGGTGTTCTCCGGGTCCCGGGTGGACAACGATCGGGAACCGCAACTGTCCGTTGCCCGTGGGCTGGTCGCCAACGGTCGCTACCGCATCAGGGTGGCACGATTCCGCGACGACATCGGAGCCATCCTCAAGCGGCCGGAACTCGACGAGGTCCTGAACGGCGAAGTGGTCAACGCGTTCCAGGCCATTCGCTCCGCAATGGCGGAAAAGGCCATGACAGACGAGGACGTTCTCGTAGCGGCGTTCCTCAGCGGTACCTCGGGGGATGCGTCCGAAGCCTCCTACACCCGAAGGCTCGTCGGTCAGCTTCTGGAACAACGGGTCCACCAGATCACCCGCAATCTGGTGCCGGAGTGCCAGCGGGTGTGCCGCCAGCATGGCATTCCGTCCGACTTCGAGATCACGTTGCCGGAACTGCACGACGTCGTCTATTCCGAGTTGGCTCGTGCCCTACTGGCGCCGCTGGGCGCGGTCGGTGATCACGGTCGCGACATCACCATTCCGAGCATCCCGCAGACCGGAGTCGATGCGCTCGGCAAAACCGCATCACGGGTCCTCACCTCCCGGCTGAGCGGCAATGTCGAGATTGGACGGTTCGCCCGCGTCACCGGCAACGTCGACAAGGCCGTGCTCGCCGGCGTAGTCCTGGCCTACGCCGGCATGGCCACTGTCAAAGGGGCGCTCTGGGTCCACGAGAAGGTGCGCCAGAGCAGGGCCCGTCGCAAGCTGCGGGACGCCATCCTCGCAATGGAGCTGACCGCCGGAAGCCGGCAGGCCATCATCGCCCGTGTCCGAACTGCCGTCGCGCTGCCGCTCGAGCGCAAAGCTCAGGAGGTGGAGCGGGCGCTCGCCTGACGCCCAGGCCACGGTACGACCGGAACGAGCACCTGCCGGTCATGGTCCGAGGTCGAGGATGCGGGCCGCCCGCTCCCGGCTGCCGCAGGCCACGGCGAGCCACCAGGTGGCGGGTGAGAACACCACCCCCCAGATCTGGCCGCCGTAGTCCGCGAACGTGTTCACCAGCCGCCCGGTGGCAACGTCCCACACGCGAACGGTCCGATCGTCCGCGCCGCTCGCGATGTGGCGTGAATCGTGGCTGAACGCGACCGTCCAGACCTTGTCCGTGTGCCCGACCAGCACCTGCCCGGTGGAGGAGCCATCCGTCAGACGCCACAGCCGGATCGTGCGGTCACGACCGGCAGCGGCAAGGCAACCGCCGTCCGGCGAGAACGCCACCGCGGCGACCCCGTCGGTGTGCCCGGTGAACATCGCGACCGGCCGGAGCTGCCTCGCGTCCCACAGCACCACGCTGCGGTCCGCGCTGGCCGTGGCCAGATAACGGCCGGCAGGGTCCGTCGCGAGACCGAGGATGGCCTCACTGTGCGGTACGACCAGATCCTCGCGCTGTCCGGTGGCGACATCCCAGACGCGCAGTAATGTGTCCTCGCCCGCCGAAACGATCCGCGTGCCGTCCGCCGTGAACGCGAGCGCGTTCACGTCCTGGGTATGACCTTCCAGCGTGCGGATCGGCTTCCCGGTGAAGGAGTCCCACAACCGCACGGTCGCGTCCCAACCGCCCGTGGCCAGGACACGGCCGTCGCCCCGATATGCCACGGTGCTCACCAGCCCGCCGTGGCCAGCCAACCTCTGCACGGTCGCGCCGGTGAGGGCATTCCAGATGTGTACCGGCCCATCAACCGTCCCGGCCGCGACATGGAAGCCGTCCGGCGAGAACACCACACTGCTTGCACCGCCGGCGGTCTCCAGGTCCCGCGTTGGCACCTGGGCGCGACCGGCCGGCGGCCTGACCTGGTCGGCCAACGCGTCGTCGTAGCCCGCCAACCGCCGAAGGTCGGCCAGAAACCTCCGGCCGGGCATGGACGCGTTGTGGACCGTCTCGTAGTGCACGTCGGTGAACCGGGGGAACGCCGCTCCTTCGAGAAGGATCGGCCGGATCGGCCGGCCGGCGGCGACGGCCCGGTCGATCTCGCGGCCCACCCACTCCGACTGACCCGCAGCCGGGGTCATGACCACGACGAACGCGTCACAGGCGTCGATCTGCTGCTCGACCACCTTGCGCCAGGCGTCGCCGTGCTGCAGCTCGTCGTCGTACCAGACATGCAACCCGCTGCCGGTGAGGTGGAGATCCAGACCGCGCACGTAGGCGGTGTCGGCGTGGCAGTAACTGATGAAGACGTGACCCACGGCTCAACCTACCGCGCGTCGTCCGGCTGTGTCGGCAACGACGCATGGATCTGCCTGAGCGTGCGGTTGCCCGGGTACTGCCGATACGCTTCGGCGACCAACTGGCCGATACCGCCACTGGCGAGCACTCCGTTCTCCAGGTCCGTCACTACCCGCTCCCAGAAGAGTCTCGGCGTCGCGAATCCCAAGAAGCTGGGCGCCCGTTCTCTAGGGAAGCCCATCTCCAAAGTAATCAAGTACGTCCGACGCGGTGTTCCGCAGGCGGCGGAGGGCTGGACGCGCTGGTCCAGTGCGTTAGGCGGTCCGGGTCGCCGTCCGGCAGCGCCTCGGGCCGGACGCCGACTGCGAGCGGGACGGCGACCGTTGCCGCGCCCCGGCGACCTTTCCACACGAAGACCCCGGGCGGTTTCGTGACGGTCGTGTGGAACTCGTGTGCTGCGGGCAGCGCGTCGGTCCAGAGCTGGGCGGCGCTCGCCGCCGCGACCGCCACGATCTGCTCGACTGGGTGCTGGGTCCCGGGCGCAAGGTCCAGTCGCACGGTGTACCGGACCGGAGGATCGTCGTTTGACCTGGCCCGCAGCTCGACGTAGTGCTCTGTGCGGCGCCCGAAACGTGGTCGCTGGCCGACGGCGATGGTGATCCAGATGTGGCGCAGCTGGCCGGCGACCACGGATCCGGCCGGGCCTGCCACCACCCAGATGATGCGTTGATCTGTCACATAGACCTGAACCGCCGCCGGCACGTCCCACGCAACCTCGCCGTCGCAACGCTCGTGCAGCCGGACCGCGTCGAAGGTGAACACGAGGGATTCGCCGGCAGCAAGTTCCCCACCGCCCGACCTGGCGACTCGGGGGTGCAGCCAACCGTCACCGGTGTCCGGTCGCACCAACCGGGTCAGCGACGAGGCCGCGGCCGAGTCCACCGGCGAGAGGGACAACGGACCCACGGACCTGACCGCGGGGTCCGTCGCGAGGTCCAGGCTCGCTCGCAACGCTTGGGTGAACGCCTTCACTCCGGCCGGGTCCGTGGTGTACGTCAGGACCCGATGCCCGTCGAGGAGACGCCGCAGCTCGGCGACCTCAGCGTTGCCCGGCGCGCCGGAGAACAGGGCATCGGCCCGGGTCCGTTCGGCGACGAAGACGCACGGGCGGGGCACCCGGATGGTCATGAGCTCGATCTCCCACAGTAGGTGCCCAGTGGGGTCGGACACGTCGATCAGCGCGGCATCGGCGTCAACGGCGAAGCCGGCCACCGTCGCACGCCATACGGAGTCCGCCACCTTTGCCACGACCAGTCTAGTGCCGAACCGCCGCCGGGCGAGGGCCCGCACCGTCCGGTGCGCCTCTTCGACTTGGCTGGCGTCGGCGACGTGGATCGTCTTGGCGCGCTCGGCTTCGCGTGCACCGCGCATGGCCGCACCGAGGAACGAGAACGCTGGCTGGAGCACCGCCACCATGATGCCCACGAACAGCGCGGCGCCGCCGAGGACCGAGAGCCCCACGCCGACCACGCCGACCACGCCGGTCATCACCCGCAGCGCCGCACCGCCGCTCCCGCCGCCAGACGCCGCAGCGGCACGGACGGCCACCAGCCGCTCCAGGATACCGCCGTCGGCCTGCATAAACACACGTCCGGCCGCGACTGCCGCAATGACGCCCAACGCCACCAACAAGACCAGGCCGGCCTTGTACAGCGTGACGGCGAACGACGCAGCCCGTGACGCGGACGCCCACAAGCGGGAGGCGGCGAGCGTGGCAGGGGCCACCCCGACCGGCACGACGCGGGCGTCGTCCAATGTGACGTACCGCGTGTGCCGGCCGATCCGGGACGCGGCGAACGTGACCACCTGCGCGGCTGCGGTGTGTTTGAAGCGACGCAGGAACAGCACCCGGCGCCGTCCGACCAGGAGCAACCGCCGGCCGGTGGAGCGGCCGACGAAGAACACCACGACGCTCGCGGCCCAACCGGCGAACAGAGCGGCCCTGGCAGCGCCTGACAGACCGGCGACCGGGCCGCCGGCGTCGTCGCCGACGAGCATCGCGATCGCCTGGCCGAGCACCACGAAGCCGACCCACACGGCCGGGACCGCCGCCAACGCGGCCGCAATGTTGAGGCCCGTACCGGTTGCCTGCGCCAACGCGACCAGCGCGCGGCGGGCCGGTGGGATGAGGGGTGCTTCGCCAGTGACGATCACGGCCATGTCTGCAGGTCTCCCAATAGGACAGTCCGGAGATATAGCGGGTCCACTCCTGCTGGTCCAAGCCGTGGACCGTGAGCGAGCAAGCCCATTCGCGGGTTGCGGCGCCGCTGGTTCAACGGGTCGAGCAATAGCCATAAGAAATTCGCAATTCCGGCCGTCGGCGTCGGTCGCGAAGAGTGCGGCGTCGTCAGCCGTGAACGCGATCAGAGCGAGTCAACCATCCGACGACTCGGATCGGTACGTCCAATCGTCCAGTGCGGCGTCCGCTCGCCCGAAGAAGCGCGCATCGAAGAGTCGACGCTGGTGCGCTGACGCGAAGGGTCCGCTACCCGCCGATGGTCAGGTGATCCAGTCGGCCGAGGTGCGCAGTGCGAGTGCTCGGTTACCCTCCTGCCGTGGGCGACGGCACCGGACGCAAGTATGCGGCTTTCATCTCATACAACCGCGAGGCCGACGCCGCTGTCGCCGCCGCCCTGCAGCAAGGGCTGCAACGCTTCGCGAGGCCATGGAACCGGCTGCGGGCTCTGCGTATCTTCCGCGACGACACCGGACTGTCGGCGAACACCGGACTGTGGGCGAGCATTGTTGCGGCGCTCGGCGACGCCGAGTACTTCATCCTGCTCGCGTCACCGGAAGCGGCGGTCTCCCCGTGGGTAGACCGCGAGGTCGAACACTGGCTGGCGACCAGGTCCGCCGAAACGGTCCTCGTCGCCGTCACGGACGGTGAAATCGCCTGGCAGGACGGTACCTTCGACGCCGCCCAGACCACGTGCATCCCGACCGCTCTGTACGGTTCGCTGGCAGAAGAGCCTCGCTGGGTGGATTTGCGGGGCTTACGCGGCGTACCGGACCTCACGCTCAGCGTGCCCACCCTGCGCAGCGCCGTCGCGGACATCGCGGCGACGCTGCACCACCGCGACAAAGACGATCTGGTGGGCGAGGACATCCGCCAGTTTCGTCGCTCGCGGCGCTTGGCCCGCTCCGCGATCGGGGCCCTGATCGCGTTGACCCTTGTCGCGACCGGCGCCGGGATCGTGGCCACCCGCCAGTCCGCGATCGCCGAGCAACGGCGTCAGGACGCGGTTCGTGCGGCGGACCTCGCCACCTACCGGCAGCTCGTCGCCCAGGCCGATGCTACTCGCACTGGTGACCCGATCCTCGCCGCACAACTCGGTCTCGCCGCCGCAGCGATCAGCGATGGCGAACGGGCACGGGCTTCGCTGACGGCAACGCTTGTCGGAAGCCGGATGCAGGCAGCCGCTGCCACACAGACTGGCATCATCCGCCGTATCACCTCTTCCCACGACGGGAAGCTGCTCGCCGTCGGCGCAGATCGCGGGGTGACCCTGTGGGATGCGTCGAACCCGCACCGGCTCACTCTGGTCGCTGGCCCGCTCGAGGACATCTACGAGCTGAATGCAGTCGCGTTCTCGCCGGACGATACTGTGTTGGCGGTAGCGGAGGGCGGGTCCGGCAAGGTCACTCTTTGGGATCTCGCCGATCGGCATGCACCAGCGGCGCTCGGCACGCCGTTTGTGGTCGGGGGCAGGATCGACGATCTACCGGTGTCCATCGCGCCGGATGCGCACAGCTTCCTCTTCGCAGCCGACACGTTCGGGCTCGCGATCGTCGACATCAGTGACCGGTCACATCCCCGCATCGCACCAGTGCCGTTGGCTCCCGGGCGGGCCTATGCCGACATCGCTCTCTCCCTGGACCGGTCCACCCTGGCCGCGGCCTGGCACGACAACGGCATCAACCACATCGAGCTGTGGGACCTGCGGCAGCCCGGCCGCCCACGACCGACCGGCACCCTCACTGTTGATGGTGATCCCGATGCGGCGTTCCAGGGAGTGTCGAGCCTGGCAGTGTCGCCGAGCGGCAACCGGCTCGCGGCGACGTTCAACGACGCCATCGGTGGCGCGTACCTGTGGGATGTCAGCCTCCCCGCGCAACCGGTGCTGCTCGCCAAGGTTGGCGGCGAGTCCGCGAACCACCACGCGGTGGCGTTCTCGCCCGATGGACACTCCTTGGCACTGGCGCTGGAAGACTATCGGATCGCGGTCTACGACCTGCCGGACGGTTCTGCACCCGTCATGGCACACGAACTGGTCGGTCAACACGACACGGCCATGGCCCTCGGCTTCTCCCGTGACGGCGCCACGTTGATCAGCGGCGACACGGGCAGCCTGGTCATCGCCTGGGACTTGGCGACGGCGTCGTGGGTCCGTCCGCTGGGGGAACCGTTCGACACCAATGGCCGTGGCGCCAAGGCAGTCGTGTACGCCCGCCGTCCCGACGGCGTCACCGTCGTCATCCAGACCGGTGTCGGTGGCGCAGTCATCACCAAGGTCACCGAGGACGGCGAGCCTGACGACAAGACGTGGCTGCAAACCGGCGAGAGCGGCCACGGCGTGCCAACCGTCGCCGCGGCCGACGGGATAACCCTTGCCGCGTCGGTGGGCGCCCGCACGATTCAGCTCTGGGACGTGTCCGGCGCGCCACGCAAAGTCGGTGTGATCACCCTGCCGGGCAGCGCCGAGCTCGTCGAGACGGCCATGTCCGGCAATGGCAGCCTGCTCGCCACGCTCGACGATGACGACCAGGTGCGGCTGTGGGACCTTCGTGACCGCGCCACTCCACGGGACATGGGCACTGTTGCCGACGCCCGATACATCGACCAGATGACCTTCACACCTGACGGGCGGTACCTGCTCATCGATGCGAGCGGCATGGGTCGCCGGCCGCTCATCCTCGTCGACACCGGACGCGGCAGCACGCCCCGGGTCGTGCACAAGGCGTTCGGCCCGCCCGACATCGCCTACGGCACCGCTATCTCACCCGATGGCCGGACTGTCGCGGTGAGCACGCTGGGCGGGATACTCCTGTGGGACATCACCGACAACGGCGCCGTTCACCAACTGCCCGTGCGACTCAAGGCAGGTGCCGGGCACGCCACGACGCTGGCGTTCTCCGCGGACGGGCGGACCCTGGTCACAGCGAGCACCGACCAGCCGATCCAGGTGTGGGACTTCGCCGATCGCGAGGCGCCGACGCTGGTGGCGGACCCCGGTTACGGGCAGGCGGTCGCGGTCGCGTTCGGGCCGGGGGCACGCTTCACCGCCACCGAGCCGGACGGCAGGGTACGGATATGGAGTGCCGACGCTCTCGCGTCCGCCCGGAACAATCTGCGCGCACGCGCGTGCGCGATAGCCCTCGGCGGATTGCCCGAGGCGCGGTGGCGGGAACTGGTGGCGGGCCGTGCTTACACGGCGACATGCCCGTGACGGCACCCGAACCAGCTTCAGGTAATTCGTGGGACAACGCGTCATCGGTCGGCGCCGTCGCCGCAAGCTCCCTCGGCGACCCGGACACGTACGGCATCGACGCGGCCTTCCCCACCGCGCTGCTGGCGCTGACCCTGCGGTCGCTGAAGGACAAGGTCTCCGTCCGGGTCGCGGTCGCCGGGGCGCTCCAGTTCCTCGCGGGCCGCCGGAGACGATCTCCAGGTCCGCGTGTTCTTCCCGCATTACGCGCGGTCCGGAACCCGGACGATCTGGAGTCCGCAGTCGGCGAGGACGGCAGCGAGGTCGCGGACTGCGGCGCGGTCCTTCTCCTTCTCCGACTCAGCCAGCGATTGCCACGGCACGAGGCTTGGATGGCGTTTGGTCGCGTCGTCGCGCACTTCGCCGTAGGTCCAGCCCTGCCGGATGCGCTCGTCCATCCATCTGATGTGTTCCTGCTCGGCGAGCGTCTCGAACTTCGGGTCCTGGCTGAGGTCGACGCCGGCGTCGCGACGCGGGGCTACGGTGCAGCCGACCTCGGTGAGCTTGGTGCCGATGGAACGGGCATGAGCGCGGTTGGCTTCCTTGAGGTCCTCGGACAGCTCGTCCCAGGGCGCCATGGCCGCGGTGCTGCCCATGGGGTGGCCGTTGGTCACCTCGCGTTGCAGGTAGTTGTGGTGGACCAGGCGGGCCAGGCGCTCGTAGATGTCCTCGTGGAGGCGATACGTGCCGTTCGCGTCGGCGCCGACGACAAGCCGGCCGACGCTCACCGGCCGCAGACGGCCCTCGACATCATCGAGCAGGCTGCCCTCGCCTGGGCCGAACACGTCGGCGAGGCCCGCGAGGCGGTCGAGGCGCAGCACGACCGAGCGTTCGCCGCCGGACCACAGCGTCGCCATCGTGAGGGCAGCCCGGACGGCCTCGTCCTCCGCCTGGTAGCAGAGGTAGACGCGGTGCGGGACCGGCGCGTCCGGCGCGGCGAACACGGTGCCCAGGTCGGCGGCCGCGATGAGGTCGCAGGCTGCGCTCACCGCCGGCCAGCGCCGCTGCAGCTCGGCCGCGACCGTCTCGGCGGCGCCGTCCACGAGCAGCAGCCGTAGCCGTTCGCCAGCCGCGTGGGACGCCGACACCTGCCATGCGCGCGCCAGCTCGACGACGATCGACTGCCCGAACGGCCCGAGTCCCGCGACCACCACGAGCGGGGCGTCCGCCCGGAACAGGCCGGTGTCGGTGCGGACCACCTCCCGCGCGGCGATCTCGTCGACGTTGAAGAAGTCCGCGCCGGTCACCGGCTGGCTCAGGTGCCGGGCCCGCAGCGCCAGCGCGTAGGTCGGGTCGCTGATGTGCGCATAGACGTTGAGGTCGCCGGCCTTCCGGCCGCGCTCCTGGCGGCGGGCCGTGGCCGCCGCGAGCACGTTGACGCTGCTGTCCAGGTGGTCGTCGGCACAGGCGTAGACGAACCGTGCCCCGGCGATGCCCGCGTCCCGCAGCGCGGCGGCGTCCCCGACGGCGGCGCGCAGGACGACCTGGCCGCTGCGGCGCAGCCCGTCAACGACGGCGTCGGCGATCGGCGTCTCACCGACGACGATCGTGTGCCCGCTGGAGCGCCGCTGCCACCGGCGGCGCCACTCGCTCGCGAACACGACCCGGACCGCCTCGAACAGGGCGTAGACGGTCGCCGCGGGGGCCAGGAACCGGGCCACCTGCAACGGCCACGGGAAGGACCCGGGAGCGTCGAGCGGTGCCGAGCCGAGGACGAACAGCTGCAGGTCGTAGTAGGCGAGGTTCCAGAAGCCCTTCCCGAACGCATAGCCGGCGCTGTGCGAGTGCCAGACCAGACCCCAGTATCCGAGCACGAGCGCGAGCAGCACCGTGGCCCCGAAGCCGATCCGGGCGGCCGGGAGCGCCCGCTTACGAATGCTCGACGAGAACAACGTGGAGGCGTTCATTCAGCAGGTCTCCCGATAGGCAACCCCGGTAACGTAGCGCGCCCACTCGCCCGGCTCCAGACCCCGTCCGGTCAGAGCGCACGCCTGGGCGGACGGATCACGGCGCAACTGGTTGAACGCCGCCAGGCTCCAGCCGACAATCCGCCCCTCCTCGTCGGCCGCGAACAACGTCCGGTCCTCCGCCGAGAACGCCAGTGCCACCGCGGGCCCACCGAGCTCGGTGAACGGCGTGCCCAGCACCCGTGGCCGCTCGCGATCGGCGATGCTCCACAAGGTCACCGAGTCCGGGCCGGCGACCGCGAGCATCGCCGAGTCCTGGGAGAACGCCACGGTCACGGCACCGTCCTCCTCACCGGTGGCGATCGCGCCACCGAGGCGGATCGGCTCGCCGAACGGCGCCGGGGCGGACGGCCCCGTGAGGTCGTACAGCGTCACCGCGCCGCTCGCGTTGGCGAGCGTCAGCGTGCGCCCGTCCGGCGACAGCGCCAGGGTGCCCGGCGAGTCGGTGTCGGCCCTCAGCGTCCTGCCGACGTGCCGGACGACGCCGTCGTCGCCGACGACTGACACCCGCGCCCACGTGTCGCCGCCGCCCATCGAGTACTGCGCCGAGTCGGCGCTGAGGATCGTCCGCCCGTCGGCCGCGACCAGCACGGGCGTCGTCGGGTCGCGGGTGCCGTCGCCGCCACTGTCCTCGTCGGCGGATGCAGAGGCGGATGCGGAGGCGGATGTCGACGGCCAGACCAGCGGCGCGCCGACGCTGCGTGGCCGCATTGGATCGCCGATGTCGAAGACGCCGTCGTCAGTGACGAGACGGCCGCCGTCCGTGCTGAACGCGGCAACGAATCCTGACACCTGCGCCGACGTGCCGGTCTCCATCGAGGACAGCGTCACGGTGCCCTTGCCGTCGCTGGTCGCGATCAGCTTGCCGTCGGGCGACAGGACCGGATCATGCCCGGAGAACTGGGGCCCTTTGGAGGTCGGGACGCCCTCCGTCGAGAGCAGCCAGGTCGTGACCCCGGATCCGGTGTCGATCGCGAGGACCGAGCCCCGGGCGGCGGTCCGCAGGGCCGGCTGGCGCTCGTCGGACGCGCCGACGTTGGTCGACCAGCCCAGCGGGGCCGGTGCCGCGCGGTGGACGACGTCCCAGACGACGATGCGTTCACCGCCGCTGTCGTTGCCGCCGCTGGCGAACGTGCGGCCGGACGGCGCGAGCGTGACCGGCCCCGCCGAGCCGGGCGTGAGCTGGCGGGTGCCCGTGCGGGGCGTCTCGAGCCGCGTCGCAACCGAGAGGCTGCTCACCAGGTCCCAGTAGGTCAACGAGCCGTCGGCCTCGGCGAGGGCGGTCATGGTCGACGTGCTGTTCGGCACGGCGACCATGGTGACGCCGGCCGTGGTGGCGGTCCGCACGGTAGGCCCCCGGGTGAAGGACGTGCCGGAGCGGTACCAGTCGACGACGGTACCGTCCTCGTAGGACGCGACCACGTCGGCGCCACTGGGCGTGAGTCCCAGCGACCGAACCGCGGCCTTCTGCTTCGGCGCCGCGACCAGGCGGGTGGGGCTCGACCGCTGGCCAATATTCCAGACCTCCAGCTCGCCGTGGAGGCCACCGATCGCCAGGGTGTCGCCGTCGGCGTCCAGCGCGACAGCGGTGATCCAGTCGACGTCGGTCCCCGTCTCCGACAGCAGCTTGGGGTCCCTCGGTGACGAGAGGTCGTACAGCATGAAGGTCCCCATGCTGCCGCCGAGCACGAGCGTGCTGGTGCCGGGAATGAAGACCGCGCCGATCGACCCGTCCCCGTTGTTCTCGCTGATGGTGGCGGCCTCCTGCGGATGGGCCGGGTCGGTGATGTCCCACACGCTGGACGGCAGCCCAGCGATGACGAGGGTGCGGCCGTCGGGGCTGAAGGCGATGCCCTCGGCGAAGCCCCCGCCGCTCGTGTTGTGGAACTCGCCGACCTGGCGGAACGTCCCGTCGTCGGCGACCTCGTAGAGCAGCGCCTGGCCGTAGTGGGCCAGCACAGCGGCGAGCTTGCCGTCCCGGCTGTACGCGATCGACGTCACCCAGCTGCTGTCCTGCAGCGCGACCGTGGCGCGGTAGCGGCTGGCGGTCAGGGTCTGCAGCAGGCTGGCATCGGTGGTGGTGTCGGCGTGGATCGCCCGCGCGGCGACGCCCAGGCGCAGCGCGGTGCGGGGATCGGCCGTGCGCAGGCTCTCGGCCTGGGCGGCGAGCTGCCGGCTCACCGCGATACGTTGCTGCTCCTGCGCGATGCGCTGCTGCTCCTCCGCGATGCGCTGCTGGGCGCGGGCCTCGCGCTGCTGGACGATCGCGACGACCGCCGCAGCCGACGCCAGAAGCGTCAGGGTGACCAGGACAGCGGCCGCCCCACGGACGAGGCGGCGGGTGCGCGCGTACTGGTTGACGTCCTCACCGAGCATCTCGTCCTTCGGCAGGCCGTGCAGCGGCGCGGCGAGGTCGGCGACCTTGTCGCGGAACGCCGGCAGCTGCAGGCGCAGTTGGTCGGAGCCGAAGTCGCGCAGGTCGACCCAGCGGGGCTCCTCCACGAACGCGCCGAACAACGCCGGCGGCAGGCTGGGCGAGCCCGCACGGTCGAAGTCGTCGCCGGCCCACCGCAGGTCGCCGTCGGTCAGCGCGATCAGGATGTGGTCCGCCGGCTTGTGCGCCAGCCAGTGCCGCACCTCCTTCTCGACCCACTCGGACGCGGCAGCCTCCGGCGAGGCGAGCAGGATGAAGTACTCGGCACCGTCCATCGCGCTCTGCAGCGACGTCCAGAGACCCGGGTTCGCGGACAGGTTGGCGTCGTCGCGGAACACCCGAAGTGCCCGGAGCCGGTTCCACGGCTTCGCGAACTGCTGCAGCCCCTGCTGGAGGGCCGGCGCCAGATCGCCATCCGCGGTACGACTGTAGGAGATGAACGCCGAGTACCGGATCTTACCAACGTCCGTCACGGTGCGAACGGTACGGCTCACCGCTGCGGCAACCCAGATGATTGGCCGAAGAGGGGAGCCATGTCCGACCGTCGCGGCGAGGTATTCCGGTGCTGTTTCGGCGGCTCGCGCCGGCCTGGTACATCTGGTGCGTGGGCTACGTGTTCATCAGCTACAGCCGGGCCGACAGCCACTACGCCAAGGCGCTGGCCGGGCACCTCATGGGCAGCGGGCTCGACGTCTGGTACGACGACGAGCTTCGCAACGGCGACGACTGGCGCCGCGTGGTCCGGCAGCGGGTCGAGTCGTGCGACGCGTTCGTCGTGGTCATGACGCCGTCGGCCGAGGTGTCCGAGTGGGTGAACTGGGAGATCGACTGGGCCGTCGCGGCCGGCCGGCCGATCCGGCCGGTGCTGCTGGAAGGCGCATCGTTCCGGCGCCTCGACGACCTGCACCACGAGGCCGTCCAGGGTGCCGCCATGCCCGGGCGGCGGTACGTCGCGGGCCTGCGGGGGCTGGCCGGGTACGACGACGACCTCGCCAAGCAGGTCCCGCCGACCACCCCGAAGGCCGCGGTCCCGGCCCGCGACCTCCCGGCCGGCGGAGCCATCAGCAGCATCGCGTTCTCGCCCGACGGCTTCCACGTGGCCGGCGGCGCGGCCGACGGCAGGCTGTACGTCTGGAACGCCCGCACCGGCGCGGCCGTCCACATGATGAGAGCCGGGGACGGCCTGCTGAGCGCGGTGTCCTACCGCGGCGACGGCCGGGTCCTGGCCACCGCCGGCTGGGACGCGACCGTCCGGCTGTGGGACCCGTTCAGCGGCGAGCTGATCCGCACCCTCGGCGGCCCGACCCAGGACGTCAACGGCGTGGTCTTCGCCGGGCCGAGACTGCTGTCCGTCGGCGAGGACACCATGCTGCGCGTCTGGGACACCGCCGGACATCGCCGGGACCTCGCCGTGCCGCACGCCGCGGCCGTCATGGCCATCGCCGCCGACCCGACCGGGCGGCTGCTCGCCACGGCCGGCGCCGACGGCCTGGTTGGCCTGTGGGACGCCCAGGCCCTCCGGCCGGTCGCGACGCTGGCCGGGCACACCGACGGGGTCAACGCGGTCGCCTTCTCGCCCAACGGCGACCGGCTCGCCAGCGCCGGACGGGACCACACGGTCCGGCTGTGGCGAACGGCCGACGGCACCACCGAACGGGTGCTGACCGGCCACGTCGAGAAGGTCTGGACCGTGGCGTTCAGCCGCGACGGCCGACGGGTCGCCAGCGGGGGCGACGATCGCACGGTGCGCGTCTGGGACGCCGCCACCGGTGAGCAACTGCAACCGTTCGCCGACTATGGCGGCCAGATCTGGGGCGTCGCCTACTCCCCCGCCGCCACCTGGCTGGCGGTCGCCTGCGGGAGCCGGAGCCGCTCGGCCCGCATCCTCGACCTGAACGCCTGACGGCCTCAGGCGAGCGCCCGCTCGACCTCCCCGGCCTTGTCCTCCAGCGGCTTGGCGACGGCGGTCCGGACACGGGCGAGGATCGCCTGCCGGCTCTGCGGTGTCAGCTGTACCGAGAGGATTGCCGCACGGAGATCGCGGCGCGCCTTCCGCCCCTGGTTCCAGTCCCAGACGATTCCGCCGATGAGGCCCAGGATCTGGGCGCCTACGACGGCGTTCTGGACATGTTGGACGCCCCGCTCGAACTTGTTCGGGAAGACCACTACGGGCCCCCGCAGCGGCGGGGGGCCACTCGGCGCGGCCGCGGGCGGGTTGCTCTCCTGGTCGCGGATCTTGCTCAGCGGAGCCTGGACGGCCTCGGCGAACTCAGCGAAGACAACGTCGTGCAGCTCGGGTACCTCGATCTCAAGGTCGGCCGGAAGGCCGTAGCGGCGGCACACCTCCCGGAACCGCGGCACGAGGTCCCGGTTGACCTGGCGGACGCGCTCCTCCAGGTGCTCGCCGACGAGCGACCTGCTGTAGTCGGCCGCCGAGGGCAGCTCCTCGGCCGACACGCCGAACAGGAACGCGTGCACCAGGACGTCCCGGTCCGTCTGGGCCTGGGCAAGCAGGGCCGCGCGGATCGCCTCGAACGCGTCGTCCACCTCCTGCTCCAGGGTCGCGGCCAGCTCCTTGCCGGCGACAATGGCGCCGACGTCGCTGCGGAAGCGGGCCACCCGCACCCGGTAGCGGCCGTTGACGACGAGCCCGCGGGCGACCGACAGTTGCGGCTCCGGGTCGTTGTCGATGCGGGCCTTGGGGAAGATCGCGGCGCACACGGAGCGGACGAACGGCAGGCGCGAGCCGCCACCCGTGAGGATGATCTGGTCGGGCGGGGTGTGCACGTACTGCTGCCGCGCCTGCCACAGGAGCTCACGGAACCGGCCGGCCCACTCGTCCAGGAACGGGCGGAGGTCGAGGCGTCGGGCCACGCGGAGGGAGCCGTCGAGCAGCGGCCGCCACCGTGGGTCGCACCCGAACAGATCGTTCGGCGAGCCCTCCTTGATCCGCCGCGCGACCAGCCGGAGGAAGTCCTCGCCGCCGTCGGAGGCCAGCGCCCGGTCGAACTCCGGGCCGGCGGCGCGCACCCGCAGTACGGCGGCGATCGCCCGGTCGATGGCCGCACCGCCGAGATCGGTGCCGAGCGGCAGGTTGCTGGGCTCGCCGCCGGCGACCACGGTGAGGTCGGTGGTCGAGGAGCCGATGTCGACGACCAGCACCGTGCGGTCGTGGCGCGGCAGCCGCCCGGACCGGTCGGCGGCGTGGACGAGGGCCGAGTGCGCCTCGGACACGACCTCGATGCGGCCGCCCTTGTCGCCGAGCTCGTCGAGGTGCTCCCGGTACAGCTGCACGGCATGATCCGGCCAGCCCGACGGGTGTCCGATGTAGACGACACACTCGGATCGGATCGCCGGATGACGGGCGAAGAACTCATTGAGCAGGGTGCGGGCGAAGACCACGTAGGGCGGGCTCATGACCTGTTTGCCGGGCGGGCGCTGCTTGAAGCTGACCGAAAAGTGCAGCACGCCGGGCGTGGCCACGGCGTCCACACCGATGACCCGCCCGGTCGGGGGCCGCGTCCCCAGCGCGCTGAGGACACGGACCTCGCCGTTGCGGCGCCGGAACACCTCGACGGGACCGCTCCCGTCGACCGCCCGCCAGGCGATCGTGCTCTCTCCGTCGCCGAGGTCCAGGCCAACCACGTATTTCGCATTGACCAGCGGGAGCGCCACGCGGCGACCCTAGCGGAAGATCGCCCGGAACAAGGTCGGCCGACCGGATGATTGGATCGGTTGGCCGTTCGAGTGAGGATCGGCCGCCGAAACGTACTGTGCCGAGCGGTTGGCTGGCTCGATTACTGTCGAACGCGTGGCGCATGAGGCTCACCATGAACAGCTGGTCCGGCGGTACCACCAGGCCGAAGCTCTCGCCCAGTCCGATGACTTCGCCGGTGCGGCTCGCGAACTGCGCAGCCTCGCCTCGGAGATGGTCCGGGCCTTCGGCCCTCGCCATCCGAACGCGCTGTTGTGTCGACGACTCCTCGCCATCACCACGGCGAACTCCGGGAAGCCCGCGGAGGCCGTCGTCATCCTGAGGGACCTGGTCGACACCCTCACCGACATGGTCGGCGCCGAGCACGGCGACACGCTCACGCTCAAAGCCGATCTGGCGGCCGCACTGGAGGTCGCGGGTGATCTGCGGGAATCGATCGCCGTGCTGCGCGACCTCCTTGACTGCCGCACCCGGGTGCTCGGCGCAGACCACGCCGAGACCATGGACACCGGTGACGACCTCGCCGTTGCGCTGTATCGAACCGATGACACGGCGGGTTCGCTCCGCATCCTGCGTGAACTCGCACAGGAACGGACCCGCACGCTTGGCGCGGACCATGTCAAGACGCTGAAGACCCGTCACCACCTCGGTATCTGCCTTGCCAATTCGGGTGATTCCGTCCAGGGCGTCGCGGTCCTGCAGGAGGTTGTCGACGCCCGCACACGCGTGCTCGGCGCCGCCCACCCCGACACTGTCAGGTCCAAGGAGGCCCTGGCAGCGGTCGCTGACCAACTCGACTCATCGGATACGTCGGGCGACGTCCTCGAAGGACATGTGTTCATCAGCTACAGCCGCCAGCACGACGCCTGGTACGTCCAGCGTTTGGCCACCCATTTCGAACAGGCTGGTCTCGCGGTCTGGTTCGACCGGAACCTGGTCCACGGCGAGGACTGGACGCGGGTGCTCGAGAGCAGGATCAACAACTGCAGCGCGTTCGTCGTCGTCATGACGCCAGCCGCACGGAAGTCCAACTGGGTCGCTCGCGAGATCGCGCAGGCGGAGGAACTCCAGCGGCCCATCTTCCCGCTGCTGCTGGAGGGTCAACGCTTTTTCACGCTCAGGCACCTGCAGGACGACGATGTCCGTTCCGGGTCGATGCCGTCTCCGGCGTTCGTCGAGCGACTTCGTGCCGCGCAGCCTCCGCCGAAGGTCGCGAGCGCGCCCGCGTCCAGCTTTCCGCAGCTGCAGGGGCTTCGGTACGGCATCGACTTCTTCGTGGTCAGGCAGGGCCGCTACGCAGAGACGATCATGG
Organism: Dactylosporangium sucinum; assembly: GCF_014647515.1. Taxonomy (GTDB): domain Bacteria; phylum Actinomycetota; class Actinomycetes; order Mycobacteriales; family Micromonosporaceae; genus Dactylosporangium; species Dactylosporangium sucinum. Next base: position 78,502 of record NZ_BMPI01000020.1, read on the forward strand.
AGTTGCGGCGCATCGTCGCCAAGAGCGAGGCTGAGCTCGGCCTTGAGCATGCGGACACGCTGTCCCGTCGTCACCAGCTGGCATCATGCCTGGCCAGCTCCGGAGACCACGCGGCGGCCGTGGAGCTGTTCGACCAGGTGATCGCAGCGCGCACCCGGGTCATCGGCGCACAGGCCCCCAAGACGTTGGAAAGCCGGCGCGAGCAGGCAAAGGCCGTGATGGACTCAGGCAGCCTCGAGGAAGCCGAGCTGCTCCTCACCGAACTCGGCACCGTTGAGGCCCAGGCGCTGGGGACCGAATCCGAAGGCGCGCTGACCACGCAACATCGCCTCGCGACCTGCTACGCGCGGATGGGTGACCATGAGCGGGCGGTGCGTGTGGCCGCCTCGGTCGCGGACGGTCGAGACAGGGTGCTCGGCGCGGCCGACTTCACCGCGCTGGAGAGCAGAAGGCTGCTCGCCTCGTCGCTCGGCAGCCTGGAGCGGTATCAGGAAGCCGCACAACACATGGCGGTCGTCGCTTCCCATCTGGCCGACTCCAACCAGCCGGAATCCGATTTCGCCCTGAAATCTCGCATCGACCATGCCGTCTACCTCGGGAACGCGGGTGACTACCGGCAGGCCGTCGCGCTGCTGAGGCCGCTGGTCGACGTCTGCGCTCGCGTACTGGGCGACACCCACACCTACGTGGAGGCCTGCCGAAACGCCATCCGCGTCTTCGAGTCGTAGCTCTGAGTTTTCAACAGCGATGTGCCTAGACGGGCATGTCCGCTGCCTGCGGTTTGGGGGTGTGGTCGCCTGGTGGGCGCAAGCTGACCTGCCGGTCAGAGGTTGATGGCGGCTCGCCCGCGGCCGCAGCGGTGGCCGAGCGTGTCGGCTTGGGCGGCACCGTTTCGGGGACGGCGAGAGTCGCCGGCCGTTGGTAAGCTCATTGACCGGCGGCGATTGGGGGGTCATGGCAGCGGACGGTGGCGGCGGTGGGCTGCTGGATCCAGGCGGCGCCATGGAGCGCCTCGCGGCCTGGAAGGGTCGCATCGACAAGCTCGCCACCGACACGAAGGTGATGAGCGAGCGCCTGCAGGAGCTGCGGGTGACTGCGATGGACGCCAACGGCATGGCAGAGGTGACCCTGGACTCGTCGGGGGTGCTCGTCGGATTGCGGCTGGGCCGGCAGATCCAGCGAGTGTCGCCGGACATCGTGGCCGCGACGATCATGGCGACGGTCCAGGCGGCGCGTGCGCAGCTCGCCGACCGGTCGCAGGAGATCATCACCTCGACCCTCGGCGAGGAGTCGGCGGCGGCGCGGGACCTCGCCGCGCGGGTCGGGAACCAGCTGCGGGGCACCGAGCCCGGCGACGTGGACGGGGCGGTGCGCTGGTGAGCGACGGTTACGGCACCGACACCGCGCAGCTGCGCACCCACGCCGCGCACATCGAGGCGCTGCGCGCACGATTCGCCGCGGTGAAGGGCGCCAGCGCTCACATCGCGCAGGACGACCAGGCATACGGGGTGCTGTGCGGGTGGATCTCCGGGCTCCTCGAAGGCAAGCACACACGTCACGACGACGTGCTCGCATACCTTGAGGAGAACCTGGCGCTCGTCGCGGACGGGCTGCGCAGGAACGCCGCCGGTTACGAGGCGGTCGAGGCCGACGTCAGCGACTCGATGAAGCGCCTCGGCTCCCGGCTCGGCGGATGAGTAACCCGCTGATCGCCGACGTCACGTCCAGCCGCGAGGTGTGGACCGGCATCGGCCTGGCCGACGGCTTCGAAGGCCTCGTCGACGCGATCCGCAGCGAGAGCTGGGTGGACGGGCTGATCGCAGGCGCCGCGTTCGGCATCGAGGCGACCGCGACCGTGCTCGATCCGATCAGCGCCCTGCTGTCGAGCGGCGTCGCGTGGGCGATGGAGTATTTCGAGCCGCTGCGGGAGATGCTCGACGAGCTCACCGGCATGCCGGACGTGGTGGCCTCGCACGCCGCCACCTGGAACAACATGGCGGGTGAACTCGGCGCGATCGCCGCGGAGCTGCAGGCGGCGCTCGCCGCCGACATGCCCGACTGGACCGGGCAGGCCGCCGCGGCATATCAGGGCCTGATGGTGCACAACGTCGACGCCATCGGCAGCCTCGCCGGGGTGGCCGCGGCGATGGCCCTGGCCACCGAGGGCGCCGGCAACCTGGTCTCGTTCACCCGCGAGGTGGTGCGGGATCTCATCGCCGACCTCGTGGCCCGGGTGATCGTCTGGGCGGTCGAGGCGATCTTCGTCGTCACGATCCCGGTGATCGCGGCGCAGATCGTGGCCGCGATCGTCAAATGGGCGGGGCGGATCCTCACGTACACGATGGCGTTGGTCACCAGCCTGACCAGCCTTGCGCGGATCCTCGGGTAGCCGGCGGTGGCGAAGCCGAAGGGGCCGCACGGTGGCGACGGGGACGGCACGAAACCACCCCACTCGGACGGCGACGGTGACGGCACGGATCCGTCGCATCGCCGGCCCGGCGGCGGGCGCAAGGCCGAGACCGTGTCGGGCGGGTTGGACATCGCCGACGCCGAGGCCGCGCTCGGCCGCCCGGGCAACCAGCCGTCCGGCCCCCAGCAGCCCGGCACCCAACCCGCCGCTGGCGGCTGGGTGGATCCCGCCGGCGGCAACGTGACCTACGGCCCCACTGAGATGGCGCACTGGCGGTCGCACGCACAGGACATCCGCGAGGTCGCCCGGGCGGAGGGGGTGGACATCCCCCGCAGTCCGGCCAAGCCGGAGACGCAGGCGGCGATGCGCGCCTATGTTGAGGACATCGTCCGTAATCCCGACCGCGCCGGCGTCGGCCAGTACAAGACCTACCCGAACGCGATCTGGACCGCGCGGGGCGATCTCGTCATAATCCGGACGAGCGACGGGCAGTTCATCACCGCGCTGCGGGACAGTCGCGGCCGCGCGACCTCCAACGCGCCGTGGAAGACGGAAGGAACCACTGATGCAGGCGGTTGACGTCGTGCGGTCCCTCGCGGACCGGGTCGCCCCGGTGACGATCAGCAGGATCGGCCGGGTCGCCATGACCACCGCCGACGGGGCGATCGAGATGCCCAACACGGTCGTTCTGGTGACCGGCCAGAGCACGTACATCCTGCTGCGCTACAGCTCGGACGGCCTGACCTGCGCCTCCGGCTCCGACCTGACGGCCCTGTGGCCGGCCGACGACCACGAGCCGGACGAGTGGCTGGAGGTTGCGGCCATGCCGGAGGGGCCACCGCCGTCGGCGTTCCCCGCCACCGTCACGCAGGTGTCGGCCCACATCGGCGTCGGGACGTACGAGGACGTCCTCGGCCTGACGCTGCGCACCTCGACCGGGGCGGAACTCGTGCTCAGCACGGGTGAGGACCAGCTCGACGTCGTGTCGACGGACGCGATGCTGCTGTCGGTGCAGAAGGTCGCGGAGTGGGCGAAGATGCGCGTCGAGCAGGTCACCTTCATCCCGGGCCACTGACGACGTCAGGGCCGCCGCCGCGGGCGCATTGCTGTTCCAACTTCCACCCGGATAGACCTGGTACCTCGTGCTTGACCCGAGCGGGTACAGCGTGCCCACGATCCCGGCTCCTCAACAGGTGCGCCCGCGACACGTGCTGTGCCAATGCTCCGTACAGCGCCTGTGAGCCATCTTCCGCCGTAACGCCAAACATCCATGTTCGCGGATGGACGCTACCGTGCCGCTGCGTCTACGGTGGTAACCAATAATCGGATGAGGTGTTCGGCGCACCACGTCATGCCCCCTACAGCAGGAGTGATCTTGACACTGCGCCGACCGCTCCGGTCCACCCAACCGAAGTCTCCCCGCCGTCCCACCTTCATCGTGGCCGCGTCGCTCGTCGCCGGCCTCGCCGCATCGTACCTGTGGTTGTTGCCAGCGGGGACGGCCCGGGCGGCCACCACCACCTATGAGGCGGAGTCATCCGTGTTGAGCGGTGGCGCCGTCGTGAACACCGACCATTGCTGCTACACCGGCACCGGGTTCGTCGCCGGGTACGGCACGGTCGGTGCCAGTACCACCTTCAGCGTTGCGGCGACCGCGGCGGGCGCCTACGACGTCACGCTGCGGTACTCCAACGGCCCCTACCCGTCCAGCATGACCAAGACGATCAGCGTCTACGTCAACGGCGCGAAGATCAGGCAGATCAGCCTGGCCAGCACCGGCAACTGGGAGACCTGGGCGAGCCGTAGCGACTCGCTCAACCTCAACGCCGGCACCAACACCATCATGTACCGCTACGACCAGGGCGACACCGGATGGGTCAACCTGGACTCGATCACGGTCACCACGCCGACGACGCCCGCCGCCAACCTGGCCCTGAACAAGCCGGCCACCGCCGACAGCTCGTGCAACGCCAACGAGACGGCGGCGAAGGCCGTCAACGGCAGCGTCTCCGGCGGCAACAGCGACAAGTGGTGCTCGCAGGGCGCCACCAAGTGGCTGCAGGTCGACCTCGGCACGACCAACACCATCGGCCGCCTCGTGGTCAAGCACGCGCAGGCCGGCGGCGAGGCCGCCGCCATGAACACGCGGGACTTCACCATCCAGCTGAGCACGAACGGCACCACCTGGACGACCCCGGTCACCGTCACCGGCAACACCGCCGCCGTCACGACGCACGACATCTCCGCGACGCCGGCCCGGTACGTGCGGCTCAACGTCACGCGGCCGACCGGCACGACCGACACTGCGGCCCGGATCTACGAGCTCGAGGCCTACGCGGCAGCCGGCCAACCGAGCCGGATCACGCTCTTCGACGGCACCAACCTGGCCGCATGGCGGCACGCCAACGGCAGCGACGCGACGTGGCTGCTCACCGGCGGG
>NZ_BMPI01000020.1:83386-120023 GCF_014647515.1 Dactylosporangium sucinum
GCGATGGAGGTGCGCAACGGCGACATCGAGACGCGGCAGAACTTCGGCGACTTCAAGCTGCACGTCGAGTTCTGGCTGCCGCTGTACCCGCCGGACGTGACCGGCCAGGCGCGCGCCAACAGCGGCGTGTACCTGCAGGGCCGGTACGAGATCCAGGTGCTGGACTCCTTCGGCGACACCACACTGGCCAACGACGAGGCGGGCGCCATCTATGCGAAGAAGGCCCCGGACAGCAACGCAGCGACCGCACCGCAAACGTGGCAGACCTACGAAATCACGTTCCGGGCCGCCCGCTTCAACGGCGCCACCAAGACCGACAACGCCCGCGTGACGGTGGTGTGGAACGGCGTGACCGTGCAGAACAACGTCGCCATCGACGGGCCGACCACGCTCGGCCAACCCGAGGGATCCGCGGCCGGCCCGATCCGGCTGCAGGACCACGGCAACCCGGTCCGCTACCGCAACATCTGGATCGAACCGACGAACTGATCGACCGCCGGCGGGCGGGCGCCGTCCAACATACCGAGCGCCCGCCGCCGGGGGCCGTCGCCGACGACAATGTCGACCAGCCTTGTGCTCGCCGCGCCGACGCGTTCGGCAACTTCGAGCAGCGGGCCAGTTATTCTTTGAGTGCCGGGCAGTAGACCCCCGCGTCGGCGATCGCCTTGTCCAACGCGGCCTCGAACTCCGGGTCTTCGAGGGACTCGGCCGTCATCATCTTCGCGACCGTCGCGACGAACTGCTCCAGCGCCGCCTTCGCCTTCGGGTCGGCCGCCTTGGCGATCTCCGGGTTGACCGCCTTCGTGATGCGATCGACGATCGCCTGGCCCTTCGACCTCGCCTTGTCGAGGGCGGCCTGGTCGCCGTCGAGGCTCGCCGTCAACATCTCGGCGAGCGCGTTCAGGAACTCCATCTTCTCGGCCTCGTAGGCGGCCACGACCGCCTTGCACACCGCCTCGGTGTCGGCCTTCAGGTCGACCGTCGGGCTGGGCGCCGCTGAGCTGGCTGCGGGCGCCGCGCCCTGGCTGGCGTCGCCGGAGTCCTGGGCGCACCCGGTGGCCAGCCCCAACGTGGTGGAAACGGCCAGCGCCAGGAGGATCCGCCGCAACTGCATGTCATGCTCCCCGTCTCGTGGATCAAGCGAGGAGAGCATAGAGGCGACGAACGGCCGGACACGAACCGATTCAACGGCGCTCTGTTCCGTATCGAGGTGTTCGCGTAGCTGTGGCGCAAGATCGAGACGCGATCGTAATCGATGCCGCGGCGGGGCACGTCGTCCGGCAGCCGCCCGTGCAACCCGGCCCGGCCGCTCGATCGAGGCATCGACGGTTTCCGGGATGGGTCAGGCCACGGCCATTCCGCCGTTGACCGGCGCGGTGGTGCCGGTGATGAACTCGCTGTCGTCACCGGCGTAGAAGGCGACGGCCCGGGCGACGTCATCGGGAGAGGCGAACCGGCCAAGCGCCGTCTGGGCCGTCAGGCGCTGCTTGTGTTCCTGATCGTGCTCAAGGGCGACGTTGTGCAGGTGACCGCCCACCGGTCCTGGGGCCACCACGTTGACGGTGATCCCACGCGGCCCCAGTTCCTGGGCGACAAAGCGGGTGAACGAGCTCAGGGCCGCCTTCGAGGTCCCAAGCGCGATCATGCCCTCCAGCGGCAGCGCGCTCTCCATGGTGCCCAGGTAGACGATCCGGCCGTAGCCGCGCTTGGTCATGCCGGGGACAACGGCCTTCGTCACCACGGAGGCGGCTCGGATCTCCTGTTCCACCTTGCCGCTCAGTTCGTCGACCGACATCTCCTCGAACGACTTGATCGCGTACGGCATCAAGGCGCTGTGGACCAGAACCTCCACCTCGCCCATGGCGGCCCGGGCCTGCTCGAGCATGCCGACTACGGCGGACCGGTCGCGCACGTCGGCTTGCGCGGCCATCGCCTGGCCGCCGGCGGACCTGATCGAGGCGACCAGGTCGTCCGCCTTGTCGCGGCTGCTGCGGTAGTTGGCCACAATCCGCATACCCCGCGATGCCAGCAACCGGGCCACGGCCGCGCCGATCGCCCCGCTCGCGCCGGTGATCAGTGCGACCTTCCCGTCCTGCTGGACATTCGTCACGCTGCGCTCCTAGGGGTTTCGGAAGTTCTGGACGTGCCCTCGGATGGCCGGTCACGACGATGAGCAGCTCGGGCGGAGCGCTCGGCGCCGTGATGCCCGGCAACCGTCTTGGTAAACCTGGTTCGGTGTGGCGGCCCTGCACGGCGGGGCCGCGCGTCCGTGACCTGAGCCGGAGCTTCTTGATCGTGCTCTTATGGCGGTGAACCCCCGCAGGTCATCCGCGTTGCCGCGCTCGGCGTCGGTGGTGGTCCGCAGAGCGCCAGCGCGCGGCCGGGTCGCGCATTCCGGCCACGAGCACGCCGGTCGCGCCAACCAGAATGCCCGACCAGCGCAGGTGAGCCTGGGTCCACTGGACCCCGGGGCCGACCAGCATCGGCGCCTGTGGGATCGACGAGGCCACCAGGAGCAAAGCCAGGAGCGCGGGCGTGGTGACGATGCCGGGGTGCTCGAATCCGTGGCGGCGACCCCAGGCGGCCAGGGCCCAGATGACGAAGAGGGCGGCGGCCAGCTCGACCGTGAGCCCGAGGCCGAGGGCCCACCGATCGCCGCCCGGCGCCGAGGGGAGGAACCAGGCGAGCACAGCCGACCACAGCGGAACGACAACGGCTGCGGCGCAGCCGATCCGCAGCCAGAGCCGGCGGGCCAGACTGTACGGGCTGGCCTGCAGCGTGACCGCCGCGCCGTCGTCGAGCACGTAACCGCTCCCCAGCGCCAACAGCAGGCCCAGCACGCGCAGGTCGCCGACGACGTCGTGCGGGTCGCCGCGGCGTACCGCGAGGAACGCCGCGACGGCGACGGCGCCGGTCGCGAACGGTGCCAGGCGCAGGCTGCGCACCAGGTGGCCGCTGCGGACGAGTTCCCACGTCACGGACGGTGTCATGGCAGTTGGAGCCAGCCGAGGGCGAGGGTGGCGGCCACGACCGGCGCACCGACGAGGACCAGCCGTGTCCACTGTGTGCGGTCGCGGTAGACGGCGGCGACGGTGGCGCAGGCGCAGAGCCCGGCCAGGTAGGCGACGTGCAGCCACGGTTCGCCTGGCACCGGTGACCGACCCTCGAAGGTGGTCTCGGTCGTCCACCACATCCACCAGACGCCGGCGTCGAACCGCCTGAACACGACGACCCCGCCCAGGGTCGCGGCGACGAAGGTGATGAGCGCGCCGCCCGCGAAGGGCAGCCAGCGGGCGGCGAGGACGCCGAGCAGCCCGGCGCCGGCGAGGACGAACGGAAGCTGGGCGAGCTCGCCGGCGGTCAGCAGGTCCTCGGTCGGGATGTCGCTGACGCTGTCGATGAGCGCCATGGCACCCGCTCCGACGGCGCCGGCGCCGGCCAGCGGGAGCGCGACACCCAGGCTCATCGCCCAGGTCCGACGCGTGTCCGTGGTCGGCGTGACATGCAACATCTCCTCCGCCCGGCTGCGGCGGGCGCTGCTGGCGGCCAGGTTCGCCGCGAAGAGGACGAAGAGGGGCGAGAAGAACGCGATGGCGGTGAAGACGGTGCCGTACCAGTAGCCGGCGGTCCGGCCGTCGCTGGCCGTCTCGACGCTGGTGGTGACGACGACGACGGCGGGTATCAGCCACAGCACGGGATGCCGGGCGAGGCGAAGGGTCTCCCGTCCGATCAGCGGCGCCAGGCGGCGGAAGGCGGCCGGACGCGGGCCGGCGGTGACGGAGTCCAGGGCGCTCATGAGTGGGTGACCTCCAGCTCGGGTTCGCCCATGAACAGCAGGTACGCGTCTTCCAACGTGGGCGGGATCAGCTCGGCGCCGGCGGGCGGGTCGCCGACGTTGCGGTAGGTGCCGTCACCGGTCCGCCAAGCCGCGAGCGCGGCGGGCGACCGCTGCGTGTCTGTCCACACGCGACCCGCGGCCCGCGCCGTCAGCTCGGTGGGGGTACCGGCGAATCGGGCCCGGCCCCGGTGGATCAGGGCGATCCTGGTGCACAGCGCGGTGACGTCCTCGGTCTGGTGGCTGGACATGACCACCGTACGCCCCTCGCCGGCCTGCGAGATCATCTCCCGGAACCGCAGCCGCTGCTCGGGATCGAGGCCGACCGTCGGCTCGTCGAGGACGAGCAGGTCGGGATCGCCCAGCAGGGCCTGGGCCAACCCGACCCGCCGGCGCATTCCGCCGGAGAGGGCCCGGATCCGCTTGGCGCTGACGGGTGCCAGCCCGGTCAGCGCGATGACCCGACGGACTTCGTCATGCCGGGCCCGCCGGTCGGTCAGCTCCTTCAGAATCGCCACGTAGTCGATGAACTCGAAGACCGTGAACCCCCGATGGAACCCAGCGTCCTGGGGCAGGTAGCCCAGGCGTTCGCGGATCCGTGTACGGTCGTCGGAGCGCGACGGGTCGCGGCCCAGCAGGGTCACCGTGCCCCGGTCCGGCGCCAGCACGGTGGCGATCATCCGCAGCAGCGTGGTCTTTCCCGCCCCGTTCGGTCCGAGCAGCCCGGTCACCCCCGCGCCGGCTTCGAGGTCGACGCTGTCCAGCGCCCGCGTACGACCGAAGGACTTGGTCACGCCCTGCACGCGTACGGTGGTCATGCGCTTCTCCCCAGCTTGATCGTGATGGTGTTCCGGGTGGCGGCGAGCCAGGTGCCGCCGCCGACGGCCACGGCGAGCCAGAAGACCTGGGCGCCGACGCCGAAGGCGAGGTCGAGGTGACCGGCGATGGTGGCCGGGGCGGTCACCAGCACCCACGCCGTGGCCACGACGCCGACGGCGACGACGGGCGTCATGCGGGCGGTCAGCGCCAGCGCGGCGCAGGTGAGCCCGGCGGTGGGCAGGAGCCAGGCGGCGGCCAGCCACTTGGAGCCGGGGAGCGCGAGCCCGGCCACGGCCACGATCGGCACCGTGATCGCCAGGACCGCGGCCGTGCGGATCAGCAGCAGCCGCAGCCCCGAGTACGGCGCGGCGAGCCCGATCTCCCGGGTCGGGTCGAGGCCGCCCGCGAAGGCCACGGCGACACCCGCCAGCGGCCCGAGTGGGGCGACCACGAGAAACATCCGCAGGAAGCGCTCGTCGACCTGAGCCGTCCACGCCGCGAGCGCGAGGACACCCGCGACCGCCAGCAGCCACGGCCCCCGCAGGGTCGGCGTCGCGGCCACGAGGCGCGCCGTCGCCTCGCCGACGCCGAGCCGGGCCAGCATCCGCTCGGGCCCGCTCCGCCGGGGCGTGTCGACCCGGTCGACCACCTCGTGCCAGATCGACGCCACCCGCCGGGCATCCACGTGGGACGAGATCGCGCCCCGGCAGGCCGCGCACTTCATCAGGTGCGCCTCGGCAGACGCGGCCAGGTCCGGCGGCGCGGCTCCCTGCGCGTACCGGCGGATCGCCTCCGGATCCAGGTGCCATCCGGTCATCCCGGCCTCCCTGTCATGTCAGCCTCTCCCGCAACTCGGCGCGGGCGCGCATCATCCGTGTCTTGACCGTGCCGGGCGGGATGCCGAGCAGCCGGGCGGCCTCCCGCGTCGTCAGCCCGTCCAGGACGGTCGCCTGCACCACGGCCCGGAGCTCCGGTGACAGGCTGGCCAGTGCCGTACCCACGTCGCCGTACTGGACCGCGAGCAGTACGTGCTCCTCGGCCGACGTCTCGACGCCGGCGAACTCCGTTAGCTCATCGGCCGGCGGCCGGCTGCGCCGCAGCGCGTCGACGAGCCGGCGGATGCCGATTCCCCAGATCCACGCGGCCACCTCGCCCCGGCGGTCCCACCGCCCGGCCGACCGCCAGACCGCCACGAAGGTGTCCTGCGCAACCTCATCGACGAGCTCCGGCGACGAGCACCGCCGCCCGAGGCGCACCAGGACCCACGGCAGGTGCCGCCGATACAGCTCGGCGAACGCCTCCCGGTCGCCGTCGGCGATCGCCGCGAGGAGCTGGGGATCCTCCCGCGGATCCGGCGGTCGCGTCACCTACGAGGCCGGACGATCGAGGTAGCTTCCATCCACGCCTTGTTTGTCGCACAGCGCGGGTCGAACGGTTCACGGGGCCGGCTCGAACCGCCACGACCGGATTCGAGGAAGCGCTCTGACCACAAACATTCACGGTATTGGACAACGCTGCCCGGCCTCCCGGTCGGGCGGCGTAGGTGATTGCAGGCTGTGCGGGGTCATCGCGGCCGACTTGCCCATCCCCCTACCCTTGGCGGGATGATCAGCACCGAGGAGTCCCTGCCGCGGGCGTCGCCTGCCGCGGCCCCCCGGCGGCGCCGGTGGCTGACCGTGCTGGTGTGGACGCTCATCGCGCCGTTCGCGGCGTGGGCGGCGGCGCGGGTGTTCGGCCTGGAGAGCGGCTACCCGACCATCCAGCTCATCGCCTTCACCCCCTATGTCGCGGTGCTCTCGTTGGTGCCGCTGGCCCTCGCGGTGCTGACGAAACGGATCTGGCCGGCGGTCGCGGCGGCGGTGGTGGCGGTCGCGTTCGCCGCGTGCCTCCTGCCGCGCTGGATCGCCGACACCGACGCCGGGGTTGCGGCAGGGCCGAGGCTGCGGGTGATGACCGTCAACATGCTCTACGGCCAGGCCGACCCCGACCAGATCGTGCGCCTCGTCCGCGACGGCGCCGTCGACCTGCTCGCCGTCCAGGAGTACACCGAGGAAGGGCACACCGCACTGCGCGCGGCCGGGCTGGAGGAGACACTGCCCGACTCGGTCACCTATCCACGGGCCGACGCGGGCGGCTCGGCTGTCTACAGCCGCTTCCCGCTCGCGGACAAGGGATACCGGCAGCTCCCCGGCGGCTTCATGCAGGCGCACGCCAGAGTGCAGGTGCCGGGCGCCCCGGAGGTGTACGTCGAGTCGGCGCACCCCTGCGCCCCGATGGGCCGCGTGTCGGACGCCTGTTGGCTGGCCGATCTCGCGGCACAGCCGGCGGCAACCCCGAGCGGGCCCGTCAACCTGCTCATGGGCGACTTCAACTCGACCCTCGACCACAAGGCGTTCCGCCGGGTGCTGACGAAGGGGTACCACGACGCGGCCGACGTCGCCGGTGCCGGGCTCTCGACGTCGTGGCCGTACGACAACCGGTGGTACTTCCCGAGCGTGACGCTCGACCACATCCTCGCCGATGAGCGCGTCGGGGTGCGGAAGGTCGTGCTCCATCGCGTCGCGGGGAGCGACCACAGAGCCGTGTTCGCCGAACTGGTGCTCCCGAAGGCCGGCGGCTGACCCGTAGCGAGGGCGAGGTGCAGGCGTCGGCGTTCGCGCGGGTACACCGGGATGGAGTCCCGGCCACAGCGAAACAGCGTCCGAACCTTGTCCGGACGCTGTTTCGACTTACCTACCGGCAAGGCGCAACGGCCTTACACCTCCGAGCGCACGACCTGGTAACCGGCGAGTGGGTCGGCGCAGACGGCGTACAGGCTGATGGTGCGGGAGACGCTGTCGCCGTTGCGCAGGGCGGTCAGCCACGAGGACTGGCTGCCGACCGTGCCGGGCGCAGACTCCTGGATGCGGGTCTTGAAGTCGGCACTGCCCGAGCCGACGACCGCCGCACCTCCGCTGAGCACCACCGAGCCCACCGGACACCGCGCGGTGTCGCGGACGAACCCGCCCGCGGCCAGGGTGACATCCTTGTGAACGACCTGATAGCCGGTCGGGGTGCTGGCGCAGACGACGAACAGTCTGATCGTATGGGAGACGGTGTCGTTGTTGCGCAGTGCGGTCAGCCACAGGGACTGGCTGCCGGTCGTGCCCGGCGAGGACTCCTGGACAATGCGATCGACGGAGGCCGGTTGGTTGGAGCTGTAGGGAGTGTCGGCCGCGCCACCGCCGAGCGCGACCGTTCCCACCGGGCACGTTGCGATGTCACGCAGAAACCCACCTGCGGCCACGGTGACGTTCTTGGAGACGACCTGGTAGCCGGCGACGCTGTCGACGCAGACGCTGAACAGGCCGATCTGGTGGGAGACACCGTCGGTGTTGCGGATAGTGGTCGCCCACAAGCCAGCCATCGTGTTCGTGGTGGAGTCGAGGTGCGCCCGCACCTCGGACCCCTCGATGCGAGTACCGAAGTCGCCGCTGCCCTCACCGATCACCGAGGCACCACCGCCAGTCACTCGCTGGCCCGCCGCGCACAGGCGCCCGCCGTTGATGATCCCGCCCGAGGTCATGGCCTGGGCCGGGGCCGCGGGCAGGAGCGCGACGAGGGCGGCCACGCTCGCGAGTGCGAGCGCGATCTGGCCGGCCCTGCGGGGTGAGCATGTGAATCGTCCGCCCCTGGGGAGGGGCGACGTCACGGGCGAATCAGATTCGCCACCCGACTCGTTCGGCGACACGCCTGAGGACATCGTGTGTTCGTGAAGCGCGGAGCGCATTCCCTCTGACACTGGCTCTCTCTCTGTTGGTGGCCGTCATGGCCAGTCGGCGCCGCTGACCGTTGGAGTGGCCGATGCGGCGGTACGCCAGCCCTGCCTCCCAACGTCATCAGCCGACCGCTGTGCCGCGGCGCACAACGTAGCCACTGGAGTTGCCCGGCTCACGAGAAAGTCAACCTTCGGTCACTCACTGCGCGCCGCCCGCCCGCAACCCAACAAAGATGTGACCCGAAGCGTTGGATGCGCAGCAGGCCGAGCCCGGTGTCTGGCAGGCCCGCTTCGGTGATGCGCTGCGCGGTTCCGGGGGCGGCAGGTGACGAGCAGGCACGCCGTGCACGGCGCCCCGGGCGACGAGCGGGCCGAGGACGGCGGTCGCCCCCTCCCCCATCGCGGTGACCGCGAGGCCGGTCGGGGCGGGCCGCCGCGGCGGCGGGCTCAGAACTCGGTCGCCATCGGGCGGCCGGCCAGGAACGCGATCATCTGCAGGACCAGGAAGTTCCAGTTCTGGAAGTTCCGCGTCATGATCGGTTCGCCGTTGTCCGGGTGGTAGAACTCGTGCAGGCAGCCGGTGGTCTCCAGATCGTGGCCGAACAGCCGGACCGTCTTCTCGGCCAGGTCGCGGGCGTCCTCCGTGAAGCCGTACTTCACCAGCCCCCGGAACACCATGTAGTTGCTGATGCCCCAGACCGGGCCCAGCCAGTTCGACGGGTTGTTGGACGCGCGCAGGTCGTACATCTTTTCGAGCCGCGACAGCGACCGGATGCCGTAGTTCGCGGCGAACGTGCGGGGGTCGCGGATCCGCTCGACCATCCGCTCCGCCTGTTCCTGGGACGCGAACCCGGCCCACATCGGCAGGAAGCTCGACCAGCTGTCGATCCGCAGCAGCAGCGACGACCAGGCCCGCGGCGCTCCGCTGTGGAGCCAGTCGGCCGGGTCGACGGGCCGCAGCGCGAGGTCGGCGCTGTAGAAGGTGCCGTCGCGCTCGTCCCAGCAGTGAAGGTTGATCGCATCCGCGAGGTCCTGGGCGCGGCGCCGCCACCGCACCGACTCCTTCGCCTCGCCGAGCCGCTCCAGCAGCTCGCCGTAGGCCAGCAGCTCGCGGTACATGAGGCTGTTGAGGTAGATGGCGGCGGTGCTCTTCGCCGGCCGGTAGTACACCGACGGGTCGTTGTCGACACCGACCGCGAAGTCGGTCTGCCAGTACAGCAGGCCGGTATCGGCGTGGAGGTGGCGGATGAGGTACCCGGTGAGGAACGCCTCGAGCTTGCCGAGGTGCGGGCGCAGCCACTCGGCGTCCCCGCGCCGGCCGGCGAGGAGGGCGGCGTGCTGTACCAACACCGGCTTGTGGGTGTTCTGCCGGCGGGCGTACTCCTCGTCGCTGCCGAAGTCGCCGTGCCGGAGGCTGCCCTCGGGGTTGAGCTGGATCGGCACGAAGCCGTCGGTGCTGTGGTCGAGGAAGTTGAGGATGCTGCCCTCCTCGTGCTGCGCGTAGCGGCCGGGCTGCCCGGTCTCGACCTCGACCTGGGCGAGCACGACGCTCACCCACCAGGAGTCCCAGTCCCACAGGTGGCCGCTGTAGTACGGCGAGTCCGGGCTGCTCGGGACGAGGAAGGGATGCCGGAGGATGCCCACCGGCTCACGCGTCATCTCGCCGCTCTTCGCGAGGATGTGCGCGCTCAGCAGTTCCGCGTAGCGGTCGATCATCGTGTTCCTCTTCCCTTGCTGCTGTGTGACCGCTCGCGGGGCGCTTCGTGCGGTGGCCTCATCGGGCCGCTTGGCGCGCGTCCGTCGTGGCGGTCCGGATTCGGTAGAGGCTTGTCGAAGCGGTGATGTACAGCGTCCGGCCGTCATCGCCGCCGAAGCACAGGTTCGCCACCTTCTCGGGCACCGGCACCGCGGCCAGCCGCTCTCCGGACGGCGTGAACACCTGCACCGAGTCGGCGCTGGAGCTCCAGATGCGGCCCTCGACGTCCACCCGCAGGCCGTCGGTCGCGCCCGGGCGTACCTCGACCAGGTCCCGGCCGCCGGAACAGCGGGTGCCGCCGACGACGTCATAGGCGCGGATGCCGCCGGGAGCGCCGGGGACCTGCAGGTAGCCGGTGTCGGCCACGTACAGGATCGATTCGTCGGGCGAGAACGCGAGACCGTTGGGGTGCACCATGTCGGTGACGACCGGCTCGATCGTGCCCGACGCCTCGTCGAAGCGGAAGACGAAGCAGCCGCCGTACTCCGGCCGGCCCGGATGGCCCTCGCGCCCGCTCTCGTGGATGCCGTACGGCGGGTCGGTGAACCAGATCGCGCCGTCGCTCGCCACCACGACGTCGTTGGGCGAGTTGAACCGCCCGCCGGCCCAGCGGTCGACGAGCGTCTGCGGGCCGCCCGCCGACTCCCGCTCGACCGCCCGCCGGCCGTGGCTGCACTGTACGACGCGGCCCTGGAGGTCGAGGGTCCGCCCGTTGGGGAATCCGGCCTCGGCCCGGAAGACGCTCGTGGCGCCGGTCGCCTCGTCGTACTCGAGGATGCGGTTCGCGGGAAGGTCGCTCCAGCGCAGCCGGCGCAGCGACGGCAGCCAGACGGGACCTTCGCTCCACGTGGCCCCGGTGCACAGGCGCTCGAGGACCGCATCGGGCGGGAAAAGGTCCGTCACGCTCGTGACCGTACAGGCCGTTGATACGTTTTAAAAGCCACCCGGGCCGGGATTTTGACACGTTTCATTCGGGCCGGGCGGCGGCGTCAGCCGGCCGCGGACTCCGCGGTGCTCGCATCGGCCAGCAGCCGCCGGCCCGCGGTGACCATGTGGACCGCCATCGCCGACGCGGCTGCGTCGCCGTTGCCGGCCACGATCGCGTCGTGCACCGCGACATGCTCGGCGATGGCGAGATCGATCTGCTCGGGCTCGTGCACCGCCCGGTCCACCCACACGCGCAGCAACGAGCGGATGATCCGAAGCAGGTCCACCAGGGTCGCGTTGCCGGTCGCGTCGGCCAGCTCCTGGTGGAAGCGCTGGTCCGCCTCGACGAAGGCCGGAATGTCCGCCCGCGACGAACGCATCCGGTCCAGATGGGCACCGAGCCGGGCGACGCTCTGCGGGCTCATCCGCTCCGCGGCCAGCCGGGCCGCGTAGATCTCGAGCGCCCCGCGCAACTCGACCAGGTCCTCGGTGCTGCGCTGCCCGATCAGCATGCCCCAGCTGAGGCTCTGCGGCAGCAGCTCACTGGTGCTGCCGCGCAGGAACGTGCCGGCCCCCGCGCGCACCTCGACGATGCCGAGGATCTCGAGGGCGGCGAGGGCCTCGCGGACCGCCGACCGGCCCACGCCCAGCGTCGCCGCGAGCTGCCGTTCGGGCGGCAGGCGGGTGCCGGGCTCCAGGCTGCCGCCGGTGAACAGGTCGAGCAGGCTCGTCGCCACCGCGGACACCGCGCTCCCCGACGGCAGCGTGCCGAGTGCGGCACCGATCTCCGCCGAGCGGTCATCGCGGTACGCAGGCATCCCCTCACGATAGCGGAGCGCGGAACGACAGTGATCAGGCCTTTCCAAAACCGGTCAACCGGTTGCTATGATTTGCCCACCCCTGCTTGAGGAGGGTCCGTGACCCTGCTGTTCAACGATCCGGCCGACTTCGCCGACGAGATGACCGACGGCTTCGCCGCGGCCTACACCCGGTTCGTCCACCGCGTCCCCGGCGGCGTGGTCCGCCGCGAAGGCACCGCCACCGGTGAGGTGGCACTCGTCGTCGGCGGCGGCTCCGGGCACTACCCGGCGTTCGCGGGCCTCGTCGGCTCCGGCCTGGCCCACGGTGCCGCCATGGGCGACCTGTTCGCCTCGCCGTCCGCCGCCCGCGTGCGTTCGGTCGCACAGGCCGCCGACGGCGGCGCCGGCGTCCTGTTCTGCTACGGGAACTACGCGGGCGACGTCCTGAACTTCACCGAGGCCCAGGAGCGGCTGCGGGCCGACGGGGTCGACGTCCGGACCGTGCTCGTCACCGACGACGTCTCCAGCGCGCCGGCCGGATCACCCGAGCGCCGCCGCGGCATCGCCGGCGATCTGGCCGTGTTCAAACTGGCCGGCGCGGCGGCGGCCCGGGGCGACTCGCTCGACGACGTGGAGCGGCTCGCCCGGCGGGCCAACGACCGCACCCGCACGCTCGGGGTCGCGTTCTCCGGCTGCACGCTGCCCGGCGCATCCGCGCCGCTGTTCCGGGTCCCCGCGGGCCGGATGGCGGTCGGCATGGGCATCCACGGCGAGCCCGGGATCTCCGACGACAGCCTGCCGACCGCCGACGAGCTGGCCGCCCTGTTCGTGGACCGCCTCCTCCAGGAACTGCCCGACGACGTCGCCGCACCGGCGGGCGGGCGGGTGGCCGTGATCCTCAACGGTCTCGGCTCGGTGAAATACGAAGAGCTTTTCGTGGTGTACCGCGAAATCGCCCGCCGCCTCGCCGCAGCCGGAGTGACGGCCGTCGACCCCGATGTCGGCGAGTTCTGCACGAGCTTCGACATGGCCGGTGCCTCGCTCACGCTGACCTGGCTCGACGACGAACTCGAGGAGCTCTGGCGGGCCCCCGCGGACACGCCCGCCTACCGCAAGGCCCCGCAGGCGCTGACCCGGCGGGAACACCCGCCGGCCGGTGCGGCGGCGGCCGAGCCGTCCGCCGCCACGCCCGGGCCGGGGTCCGAGGCGTCGCGCGCGGCCGCCTCGACCGCCTGCGCGGTGCTCGATGCCGTCGCCGCGGCGCTGGACGGCGCGGCCGACGAACTGGGCCGCCTCGACGCCGTCGCCGGCGACGGCGACCACGGCATCGGCATGCGCCGGGGGTCGCTGGCCGCGGCCGCGGCGGCCCGCGCCGGCCACGATCGGGACCTGGGTTGTGGGGCGGTCCTGGTCGTGGCCGGCGACGCCTGGGCGGACAAGGGCGGTGGAACCTCGGGAGCGCTCTGGGGTACCGCACTGCGCGCCGCCGGCCACCGCCTGGGCGACGGGGACGCGCCGACGCCGGGCGCAATGGCCGCGGCGGTCGCCGACGCACTTGCCGCCGTGCGGCAACAAGGCGGCGCGGCTCCGGGCGACAAGACGCTCGTCGACGCCTTCGCGCCGTTCGCGCAAGAGCTGTCCCGCGGGGTCGGCGGCGGCTCGCTCGCGGCGGCCTGGCGCGCGGCGGCCCGGACGGCCACCGCCGCGGCCGACGCCACCGCGGACCTGCTGCCCCGGCTCGGCCGCGCCCGGCCGCACGCCGAGCGCAGCCTCGGCACCCCCGACCCGGGCGCGCGGTCCTTCGCCATCGCCATGACGGCCGCCGCCGATCGCCTGACCCAACTCGAGGAGACATCGTGACCGATCGCCTGCGGATCGTCGTCGGCGGCGACGACGCCGGGTACCGCTACAAGGAGCTGCTCAAAGCCGACCTCGAGGCGAGCGACCTCGTCGCCTCCGTCGTTGACGTCGGGGTGGGGGTCGACGGCCACACGCCGTACCCGCGCGTCGCCATCGAGGCCGCCGAGATGATCGCCCGCGGCGAGGCCGACCGGGCCCTGCTGGTCTGCGGTACCGGGCTCGGCGTGGCGATCTCGGCCAACAAGGTGCCCGGGATCCGGGCCGTGACGGCGCACGACAGCTTCTCCGTTGAGCGGTCCGTGCTGAGCAACGACGCCCAGGTGCTGTGCCTGGGCCAGCGGGTCATCGGCATCGAGCTGGCCCGGCGGCTCGTCCGCGAGTGGCTCGGGTACCGCTTCGACCCCACCAGCGCGAGCTTCGACAAGCTCGCCGAGCTGGGCCGGTACGAGCTGAAGGAAGCCTCTTGATCGTCGGGGTGAGCCTGAAGATGTACTTCGGGCTGGGCGCCGCCCACGACTGGTGCCGGGCCGTGGCCGCGCTGGCGGCGGACCGGCCGGAGCTCGAGGACGGGCGCACGGTGCTGTTCGTCGCGCCCAGTCACCTGGCCATCCCGGGCGCCGCCGCGGCGTTCGCGGGCACGCCGATCCGGTTGGCCGCCCAGGACGTGGCGGCCGGCGAGCCGGGGCCGTACACGGGCGAGGTCAGCGCGGCCGAGCTCGCCGAGGCCGGCGTCGCCGTGGTCGAGATCGGGCACGCCGAACGGCGCCGGCTGTACGGCGAGACCGACGAGACGGTGGCCGCCAAGGTCGCGGTCGCCGCCCGGCACGGCCTCACCGCGCTGATCTGCGTCGGCGCGCGGCCGGACGAGGACGCGGCGGCCGTCGCCGAGGCCCAGCTCCGCGCGGCCGTGGCACAGGCGCCCGCCGGACCGGTGTGGGTGGCCTACGAGCCGCTCGCGTCCATCAGCGCCGCGCGGCCCGCGCCGGCCGGCGAGATCACGCCGGTGACCCGGCACCTGCGCCAGGTGCTCGCCGAGGTGGCCCCGGGCGGGGCCGTGCTCTACGGCGGCAGCGCCGGCCCGGGCCTGCTCGGCGAGCTGGGCGACGGCGTGGACGGCCTGTTCCTCGGCCGCTTCGCGCACGATCCCGCGAACCTGGCGAAGGTCCTGGACGAGGCATTGGAGGGACGGGCGTGATCGGGCTCGGCACGTACGCGTTCTTCTGGCAGCTGTCCGACCGGATGCCGCGGCCGCTCACGCTCGCCCAGGCCCTGGAGCGCACGGCGGCCCAGGGCGTCGGCATGTTCCAGATCTGCGACTACCCGAAAATCCTCACGTTCGGGCGGGGCGAGCTGCGCGACCTGCGCCGCCGCGCGGACGACCTCGGCCTGCGGCTCGAGCTCGGCACCCGCGGCACGACGACTGACCACCTGACCGCGTTCCTGCGCCTCGCCGACGTCCTCGAGGCCGCGGTCGTGCGCACGATGCTCAACCCGGTGGGCGACGACGCGCCGCTGGAGGAGTCCGAGGGGCGGCTGCGGGCCGTGCTGCCGGACTACGACCGGGCCGGGGTGACGATCGCGCTGGAGACGTACGAGCGGGTATCCGTGCGGAATCTGCGCAGACTCGTCGAGGCGGTCGGCTCGGACCGGCTCGGCATCTGCCTGGACCCGGGCAACGGGGTCGCCGCGCTCGACCTGCCCCGCGACACCGTCGAGCGGTGCGCGCCGTACGTCAAGGACGTCCACGTCAAGGACTTCGCGTTCACCCGCAGCGAGGGCTGGGTCGGGTTCCAGTACACCGGCACCCCGCTTGGCACCGGGCTGCTGGACTACGCGCACCTCGAGCGCGCGGTGCGGCCCGAGCCCAACGGTATCGCCCAGATCGTCGAGCACTGGCTGCCCTGGCAGGGCGACCCCGCGGCGACCGCGGCCGAGGAGCAGCGGTGGACGTCCGTCGCACTCGAATACCTCCGCGACTATCAGAAGGAGCACGACCATGACTGACACCGAGCCGTTGAAGATCGCGGTGATCGGGGCCGGCGGGAAGATGGGGATGCGGGTCTCCAACAACCTCGTCAAGACCGCCCACCAGGTGTGGTACAGCGAAAACTCGCCCGCCGGGCGGGACCGCGTGACGGCGGCCGGGCGCACCCTCACCGACTCCCCCGCCGCCGTCGCCGATGCCGACGTCGTGATCCTGGCCGTGCCCGACCTGGCGCTGGAGTCGGTGTCGGCCGAGTTGGTTGCGCTGATGAAGCCGGGCAGCGTCGTGCTCACGCTCGACCCGGCGGCCGCCTACGCCGGCCTGCTCACCCGCCGCGACGAGGTCGTCCAGGCGGTCACGCACCCGTGCCACCCGTCGGTCTTCGTGGAGCGCCACACGCCCGAGGAGTACGCGGACACGTTCGGCGGCATCGCGGCCCTCCAGGACGCGATCGCCGCGGTCGAGTCGGACGACCAGGCCGTGAAGGACCGGGTGGAGACCGTGGTGCGGGCCATCTTCGCCCCGGTCGGCGACGTGCACTGGGTGACGGTCAAGCAGCTCGCCCAGCTGGAGCCGACCCTGGTCGAGACCATCGCCTGCATGGTCGGCTCGCTGCTGAAGGAGGCGCTGGACGAGACCGTGAAGCTCGGCGTGCCGGAGCCGGCGGCCCGGGCGATCCTGCTCGGGCACACCCAGGTCGCGCTGGCGAACACGCTGAAGGGCGACAACCCGTTCAGCGACGCCTGCCTCATCGCGATGGACTACGGCCGCGAGTCGATCCTGCGCGACGACTGGAAGAAGGTCTTCCGCGACGACGAGCTCGACCACGTGCTGGCCCGCATGCTGCACCTGAAGGAGATCGCCCGATAGGCGAGCGCCGAGCGGCCCGGATCAGGCGGGAACCGGGCCGCTCGTGCTGGCGCGGATGACGAGCTCGGGCGTGAAGACCTCGTGGTGTACCGCACCCGACTCGATGTTCTTCAGCAGCAGGTCCACCGCCATCGAGCCGAAGTCCTCGTGCGGAGTGCGGATGGAGGAGAGCGGGACGATCGACGACTCGGCATATTCGATGTCGTCGTAGCCGATGACGGCGACGTCGTCGGGGATCCGCAGGCCGGCCATGACGAACGCGTGCATGATGCCGATGGCGAGCAGGTCGTTGACCGCGAACACGGCGTCGGGCCGCTGCGCCGGGTCGCGGGCCACGATGCGGTGCCCGACGGCCCGCCCGGCCCGGATCGTGCGCTCGGCGATGTCGACCACCTCGAGAGTGGCCGTCCCGGCCTCCCGCACCGCGAGGCTCGCCCCCTGCAGCCGCCCGGCGACCTGCTGGATCGACAGCGGCCCGCCGACGAAGGCCAGGCGCCGGCGCCCGAGCGACAGCAGGTGCTCCCCCGCGAGCCGCCCGCCGACGACCTCGTCCACCGAGACCGACGGCTGCTGCTCGGAGACGGCGCGGCCGCCGATCAGCACGTTGGGCGTGCCGCGCCGGCGCACCTCCGCCAGCCGGTCCTCCAGCCGCTCGAACGACGCGACCAGCATGCCGCGCACCCGGTAGCGCTCGAACAGCCCGATGTACTGGTCCTCCCGCTCGCGGTTGCCGTGCGCGTTGACGACGAACACCGCCAGCCCGTGCTCCGCCGCCCGCGCCTCCACGCCCTCGACGAGGGTGAAGAAGAACGGGTTGCTGAAGTCGGGCGCGATGTAGGCGATGGCGTTGCTCTCGCCGAGGCGCAGCTGGCGGCCGACGATGTTGGGGACGAACCCAAGCTCCTGGATGGCGAGGCGGATACGCTCGGCCTTCTCCTCCGACACCCGCTCCGGATGGTTGAGGTAGTGCGACACCGTGCCCAGCGCGACACCCGCGTGCTGCGCCACCTCGCGAATGCCGACCTTGTTCACCGCGCCGTTGCCTCGTTCACTCACTGTCGGAATACTCCACAACGTCTCACGCGGAACTGGGCTCGCGCGGCACCAGCCGGTAGCGCGGGCGCACCCCGGCGAGGACGCGCTCGACGTCGTCCACCATGTATTCGAAGAACCTCGGCTCCGCGGCGTCCGTCACGCCGGCGATGTGCGGGCTCAGGAACACATTAGGCATTGTGCGCAGCGGCGAGTCGGTCGGCAAGGGCTCGGGCTCGACGACATCGAGGCAGGCGATGATGTCGCCCCGGCGCAGCCGGTCCACCAGCGCCTCAGTATCCACCACGGCACCGCGCGAGACATTGACGAACACCGCCCCGGGGCGCAGCCGGGCGATCTGCTCCGGCCCGATCAGGCCTGCCGTCGCCTGCGTCAGCGGCACGAGGCAGATGACGACGTCGGAGCGCTTGAGCACGTTGTCCAGGCTCGTCAGGTCGATGTCGTAGGCGTTGGCGAGCACGTCCGGGGCGCCCGGGTCGTGGGCGAGCACCCGCACGTGGAACGGCCGGAGCAGCTCCAGCAGCCGGCGGCCGATGTTGCCGAGGGCGATGAGGCCGACCGTCTTGCCGGTGAGCTCGCCGCGCAGGTAGCCGGGGTCATCGAGGAACACGGTCCGGTCGGGCCAGAGCAGCTCCCCCGCGATCAGCCGGCGGAACAGCGCGCCGGCATTGCGCAGGCCGATCATCGCCAGCGCGAGGGCCCACTCTGCGACCGGATCCGACGAGCCGTTGGTCGTGTCGCACACCACGATCCCGCGGCGGTGCGCGGCCGCCACGTCCACCCGGAACCCGAAGCGGTCGCCGTGGGTATCGCCGATCATGCGCAGCCGCGGCGCCGCGGCCATGACCGCGTCGGTGATCCGCGGGCAGCCGTAGCTCACGACGAGCGCGTCGAGGTCGGCGGCGAACTCGGCGACCCGCGCGGTGAGCGCCGGGTCCTCCGCCGGCGGCCCGAACACCCGGTCGGGGCCGTCGAGATCGAGCCAGACGACGTCGGCGAAGCGCTCCATCCGCTCGACGTCCTCGGGGAAGAAGTACCGGCGGCGGCCCGCCCCGGTCACGACGATCCCGACCCGTGGCTTCGGCGCGCTCATTGCAGGTGTCCCCGTTCGCGTAGCAGTGTCTCCAGCGTGCCGCCCTGGATCCGGGCGACGTCGTCCGCACTCAGGAAGTCGGCGTGGTCCCGCAGCACCTGCAGCGCCTGCCGGTAGCTGTGGTGCGGCAGCAGCGACGGCCAGTCGGACGACCACACCATCCGGCCCACACCCCAGTTCTCGGCGAACGCCTTGACGATGGGGAGCCGGTCGAGATACGGGTAGTCCCACGGCCGCTCGTGCCCGTAGTAGTACCCGGAGACTTTCACGAGCAGATTCGGTACGTCCTCGCGGTCGAGGACGAGCCGGAGGCCCGCGTCGATCCCGTTCGGATGCAGCATGACGACCGCGAGATGGTTGACCATGATCGGCAGGCCGGGGAACCGGCGGGCGACGTCGCGCAGGTCGTCGTACCAGTTCGGCGGGGCCGCGAGGGTCACCAGCAGTCGCGCGTCCTGCGCGACCCGGAAGAACTCCCGCCCCTCGTCCGACAGCAACCAGCCGTCGTTGTCCGGTGCGAGGTAGTGGGACACGCCGACCGGCTGATACTTCTCGATGGTCGCGCGGAGGCGGTCGGCCGCGCCCGGCCGGTGGTAGTCCGGCCCGAACCGGCTGTCGATGTCGGCGACCTGGAGCAACCGTCCCCTGTGGACGGCCGCGACCTCGGCACCGTAGTCGTTGTTGTC
Source organism: Dactylosporangium sucinum (assembly GCF_014647515.1). Classification (GTDB taxonomy): domain Bacteria; phylum Actinomycetota; class Actinomycetes; order Mycobacteriales; family Micromonosporaceae; genus Dactylosporangium; species Dactylosporangium sucinum. Next base: position 102,827 of record NZ_BMPI01000020.1, read on the forward strand.
CTCGGCGTGCTCGATGCGCGCGTTCACCAGGAGCGCGGCGCCGACCCCGGCCCGGTCCATCTCCAGCAGCAGGTTCTCCGCCCGGCCGCGGGACTCGGAGTCGGGCACGTCGGGCCGGTAGGGCCAGCGCGGCCAGACGTGGGTGTGCGCGTCGACGATCACCCCTTCACCGACCCGGCCGTCAGGCCCCGCATGACCTGCTGGTTGAGGATGAGGTACACGGCGAGGGTGCCGAACACCGTGATGCTGATGGCGGCGAACAGGGGGCCGTAGTCGACGGAGCCGTACTCGTCGCTGAAGTGCAGCAGGCCGACCTGGATCGTCGACAGCTTCGAGTCCACGTTGAACGTCAGCGCAATGAGCAGGTCGTTCCAGACCGAGAAGAACTGCAGGAGCCCGATCGTGAACAGGCCGTTGCGGATCAGCGGCAGCCCGATGGAGAAGAACGCGCGGAACGGCCCGCCGCCCTCGATCGCCAGCGCCTCGAAGAGTTCCCGGGGCACGGCCCGGAAATAGGTGGCCATCATGAATACGGTCAGCGGGAGCCCGTGGCCGACGTACGTGATGATCAGCGGCAGGTAGCTGTCGGAGATGTTGAGGTTGAAGTAGATGGTGAACAGCGGCAGCAGCACCATCTGCAGCGGCACCATCATGCCGCCGACGATGAGGAAGAGCACGGCGTTGCGGCCCTTCCAGACCATCACCTCGAGGGCGAAGCCGGCCGCGGCGCCCAGCAGGAGGATGAGGATCAGGGACGGCACCGTAACGATGAGGCTGTTGAGGGCGTAGTGCCCGAGGCTGCCGGTCGTCCAGGCGTCGACGTAGTTGTGCCATTGCAGCCCGCCCGGCAGGGACCACAGGGGCTCGTCGACGATCTCGCTCTTGGTCTTGAACGAGTTGGTCAGGATCCAGAACATCGGGTAGATCTCCGCGATGATGATCACCGCGATGAGCAGCTTCACAAGGAGGCCGCCGGTGAGCCGGCCGGCGAGCGTGCCGGACTGCCGGCGCGGAGCCCCCGTCCGCGGACGCGGAGCCGTTTCGACGTTGATCGCGGTCACGGTTCAGTCCTTCGTGAGGTCGCGCCGGGAGGAGCGGAAGACGAACAGGGTCACGGTGAGGCACACCAGGGTGATGACGAGCGCGAGCGTGCTGCCGTAGCCGAAGTCACCGAAGCTGAAGGCCGTCTTGAACATGAGCAGGTTCAGTGGCGTCGTCTGGTAGCCGGGGCCGCCGTTGTTGAGTGCGACGATCGAGTCGAAGACCTTGAGCGACGCGTTGAGGCTGAAGATGACGGTCGCCAGCAGCACCGGCATCGACAGCGGCAGCACGATGTGCCGCACGAGCCGCCAGGTGCCGGCGCCGTCCAGGCGGGCCGACTCCATGATCTCTTCCGGGATCTCGATCAGCCCCGCGTAGAGCAGGACGGCGAAGAAGCCCATGGTGCGCCACAGGTCCATGATCACGATAACGATGAAGGCCTTGTTGCCGTCGGCGAACCAGTCGGTGCCGCCGAGCCCGACGAGGCCGAGGATCGCGTTGACCGGCCCCTCCTGCGGCGAGGAGGCGAACATGCGGTTGAACAGCAGGGCGACGGCGACGGTCGGCACCACCACCGGGAAGAACACCAGCGTGCGCACGAACGTCGAGGCCTTGCGCAGGACGAAGACGTACAGCAGCGCCAGGGCGTAGCCGAGCACGATCTGGCCCACGCTGATGACGATCGCGTACTTGAGCGTGAACCACAGCGCGTGCCCCGCCTGGGGATCGCTGAACAGCCGGTCGATGTTCTTCATGCCGGTGAACTCGAACCCGCGGACCGGGTTGCCGTGCATGAAGGCCAGGAAGAGGGACCAGACCGCCGGGACGACCATGACTCCCAGATAGATCAGAAGCGCGGGAAGCAGGAAGGTCGCGATGGCCTTCTTGTTCCCGAAGACGTGCTTCACGGGAGGTCCTCTCCGTTGAGGGCGGGGTGGCGGCGCCCGGCTCGGACGCCGCCACCCCAGGGCATGGACCGGGCGGACTACGCCTCGGCGTCGAGGTCCGACTGGATGAGGGTCATGAAGTCCTTGGCGGACATCGCGCCGGTGAGCAGCGGCGCCGCGTTCGCGCTGGAGTCGTTGTTGGCCTTCGGGGTGAAGAGGCCCTCGAACCACAGCACGCTGGCCGGCGCGCTGTCGATCTTCTTCTGGATGTCGGCCGTGAGCGCCGGCAGGCTGTCGACCGGGGTGTTCACCTTGAAGCCGGAGAACGTGCCCTGCTTCTTGAGCGACTCGGAGCCCCAGTTCTTGGCGATGCAGGTCAGCCACGCGCCGACGCCGTCGTTGTACAGCTTGGCGTTGATGGCGTTCGGGGAGCCGACGTTCGCCGGGTAGCCCTTGATGCCGGGGACGCCGAAGAAGCCGATGTTGTCGCCGACCTTGTTCTGCTTGGGGTCGTTGACCGCGGCGAGGAACCAGGTGCCCATGTACATCATGGCCGCGCTGCCGTTGAGCATCTGCGCGTTCATGGTGTCGTAGTCCAGGTTGGTGATGCCGTCGATGAAGTACTTGCCCAGCTCCTGCAGCTTCTGCGCGGCAGCGACGTACTGCGGGTCGGTGAGCTTGGCCTTCTTGTCCTTGACCTTCTGCAGCGCGTCCGGCCCGAGCTGGCTGTAGATGATCGCGCCCAGCCACCGGCTGATCGTCCAGCCGGTCTTGCCGGAGGCGACGAACGGGGTGACGCCCTCGGACTTCAGCTTCGCGGCGGCGGCGGTGAGCTCGTCGAGCGTGGTCGGGATCGCGATGTTGTGGTCGGCGAAAATCTTCTTGTTGTAGAAGATGCCCTCGATGTTGAACTGCAGCGGCACCGTCGGGAAGCTGCCGGCGTAGAGCTGCTCGATCACCGACTGCGCGGCCGGGGTCACCTGGTCCAGCACCCCGAGCTTTTGAAACGTTTCCTTCAGGTCCAGAACCTGGCCGGACACCTGCAGGTCACCCTTGGGGGCGATCAGCGACTGGGTTCCGGCGTACATCACCGGCAGCGCGTTCTGGCCGCCGAGCAGCTGCACCTTCGACTGCATCTCCGAGCTGGGGGTCTGCGACAGTGTGTACGGCAGCTGCTTCTGCGCGTCGGAGCACTGGTTGGCCTTCAGGTCGTCGAACATCGCGCCGGTCTGAGTGTTCTCGGTTGTGACCAGCACGGAGAACTCTTTGGCGCCGCCCACGGGGGCGTCGTCCTTCCCTCCTGAGCATCCGGCTAGGAGCAGGCTCGTCACGGCGGCGAACGCGATGGGAACGCTCGCCCGGCGGGGCATGATGCGCATCATCAGATTCACGTTCAGGGCTCCTTCAAGATCCGCGCCCGGCGGAGCGACTCGGGGGGCGCGTGGGGTGATGAAACGTTACAAGCAAGTTTCGGTCCGGTCAACAACCTCGGCCGGTTCCCAATCAGGCGTTGCGAGAGCGCAATTCCTCGCCCGCCGCCTCGAGATTGGCGAAGGTCATCTCTGAGTACTTCCGGGACAACAGAACGCCGTCGGCACCGCCGTCCAGCGCGGCCCGGACCGACTTGCGGACCTCGTCCGGCGTCGTCTGCCGGACGTGATCCGGGGTGGGGATGTTGATGTCGAGCCCCGGGTACACCGCCACCCGGCCGGCGGTGGCCGCGACCGTGCGCCGGGTCTCCCGCAGGACGTAGTCCGGTGAGAGCCCGACGCTCGGCAGGTCCTCGAACGCGATGGCCTCGTCGTAGCCGAGCGAGGTCCGGAACAGGTCGTACACGGTCTGCTCCGGCACGCCGCGGAAGAGACGGCCCGCGACGGTCCGGATGTAATGGTGCAGCCGGTAGCCGGCGCAGTTGTTGTACAGCACCGGCTTGACGAAGTCCGAGTAGGACGACATCTTCGCGAAGTCCAGCTGCGACCGGTACCAGGGTGAGAACGAGTTGTGGTGCCAGATGTGCCAGCCGACCCGGACCTCGGGGTTGAGGAACTTGACAGCCCCGTAGAGCCGGGCCTGGAACTCCTCGTAACCGCGGTGCCAGAGCGCATCCCAGGCGACGATCTCCGGACAGGTGCCCAGCAGCCGCAGGAAGCGGATGAAGGACGAGTCGCCGACCGGCACGTCCGGGGCCTCGTCGTTGAGCAGGCGGTCCAGCTCCAGGTACCCCTGGCGGGCCCGCCGCACGTCGATGCCCTCGCGCTCGCCGGCCTCGGTGCACCAGCGGCAGAAACAGTACGGGTTGCCGTTGCGGGCGAACCCGCCGTCGCCGAGCGCGTTGTCCAGGGGGCCGTTGCGCTCCGACCCCCACATGATGCCGTCCAGCCGATAGCTCTTGACCTGGTCCTCGACCAGCGAGAGCCACCAGTTCTGGTAGTCCGGGTTGCGCAGGCACGCGTACGCGTCGGCGCGGCCCCAGGCATCGACCTGCAGCACCTTCGGCCAGTTGGGAACGTGCCTGGTCAGGCCGGAGTGGGTGTTCTCCAGGACGAAGGAGTAGACGGCGATGCCGCGTTCGCGCGCCGCCGGGATCACGTCGTCGAGCGCGTCGAACCCGACGACCTCGGCGTCCCGGGCCCGGTGCGGGCCGAGGACGGTGCCGCCGTAGAACTCGGCGTGCTGCTCGACGAACGACCCGCCGAGGTGGACGTCGTCCTTCTCCTCCGGGCCGTGCCCCGGCCACGGCCGGTACCACGTCTGGCGCCCGGCCAGCCCGCGGTCGAACGCCTGGGTCGCGACGAACACGGTGTTGACCGCCGCCTTCTCCGCGACGGTGTCGAGGACCGTCTCGACGCCCTCGTCGGCGAACGAGATGGCGCCGACTTGAATCCCTACCAGCGGCGACATGCTCACTCCCCGCCCTCCCCCAGCGCCGGGGGTATCTCCACGCCCAGCTCGATCAGCTGGTCGGTGACCACCCGGATGGCGTTGAGCGCCTTCGGGAAGCCGCAGTACTGCACCACGTGGATGACCGTCTCGAGGATCTCGGTCGGCGTGCAGCCGACCCGGATCGCGCCCCGCGTGTGCCCGCGCAGCTGCGGTTCGAGGCCGCCGATCGTCACCAGCGAGGCGAGCGACAGCAGCTCCCGCTGGGCGAGCGTCAGACCCGGGCGCGAGTAGATGTCGCCAAAGTTGAACTCGACGCCGAAGCGCGCCAGGTCCTGGGCGAGCCCGGTCTGCATCTCGACCAGGCCGTCGGCCTTGCCGGCGCCGTAGACCTCTTCGAACCAGTGCGCGCCCTTTTCGAACCGTTTCAAGCTGACCTCCCGGTCGTCAGATGGAGTGGCCGCCGTCGAGCGGCAGCACGACGCCGGTGACGTTGACCCCGGCCGGGCCGGCCAGGAACACGATCGCCGCGGCCAGGTGCTCGGGCTCGCCGAGCAGCCGGGTGGGGATCTGGTCGAGCAGGGCCGCGCGCCGCTGCGGCGTGTCCCGGTCCCGGCCCGGCGTCGCCTGGGCGCCCGGCGCGATCGCGTTGACGGTGACACCCTGCTCGGCGACCTCGATGGCGAGCGCCTTGGTGAGCCCGATGACGCCGGCCTTCGCGGCCGCGTACGCGGTCGCCCCACGCACCAGCCGGCCGCCCGACACCGCGGCGATCGAGGCGATGTTGACGATGCGCCCGGACCGCGCGGCGAGCATGGCCGGCAGCACCGCCCGGGTGACGTTGAAGACCTGGTCGAGGTTGCGTGCCATCTGCGTGCGCCAGGTCTCGGGGCTCATCTCGTGGAAGAAGCTCACCGCCCCGCCGCCAGCGCAGTTGACCAGGATGTCGACGCCGCCGAGGCGGCTGACGAGCCCGGCGGCCGCCTCCTGGACCCCGACGAAATCGGTGAGGTCCACGGCCGCGCCGGCCCACCCGCGACCCGCCGCCCGGACCCGATCGCCGGTGGCGGCGAGGCCGCTCGCGTTGAGGTCGAGCCCGCCGATGTCCGCGCCCTCGCGCGCCAAGACCTCGCAGATGACCGCGCCCAGCGCGCCCGCGGCCCCCGTGACCATCGCCCGCCGGCCCTCTAGCTGTACCAATTCGTCTCCTTCGGCCGGCCGGCTCACGCCGGGCGGTACTCGTCCCGCCACCGGTGGACAGCGGTGAAGCCCAGCTCGTCGCGGGCCTTCCGGGTCGACATCAGCGACTCGAACTCGCCCAGGTCGGCGGCGACCGGAACGCCCGGGAACCACCGCGCGGCCAGTTCCGCCGACGGGATGTCAAGGCCGGTGTCGGGCGCCGCGACGTTGTAGACCGCGAGGCCCGGCTCGGCCCGGGCCAGGGCCAGTGACACGGCCAGCGCGCCGTCGCGGGCGTCGACGTAGGACCCGAGCAGGTCCCGGCGGTAGCCGGGGTCGGACGCCCGGGCGAACCCGCCGTACTCCTCGGGGCCGACGACGTTGGTGAACCGCAGCGCCGTCATGGACAGCTCCGGCTGCCACGTGACGAGCTGCTCGGCCATCGTCTCCTCGAGGACCTTGCCCAGCCCGTAGGTGTTCCGGGCGGCCCGGTGCTCCTCGGTCACCGGCAGCGCGGGCGGCGCCTGGTCGAACGGGAAGCCCATCGCGGTGATGCTCGAGGCGAACACGATCCGGCGCAGGCCCGCGCGCAGCGCCGCGAAGTGCACGTTGAACGACGCGATCATGTTGTTGTGGAACGTCGTGGCGTCCGGCACCAGCCCGTTGACCGGGATGGCGGCCAGGTGAACCAGCGCGTCCAGCCCGGTGTGCCGGGCCGTGACGCCGAGCAGCGAGTCGAGCACCTGGCCGTAGTCGCCCAGGTCGACGCGGGTGAAGCCGAAACCGGCCTCGCCGCCGCGGTCGAGGCCGAGTACCTCGTGCCCCTCCTCGCGCAGCCGGGCGGTGGTGGCCCGCCCGAGCTTGCCGGAGCTGCCCGTGACCGCGATCCTCATGCCGTCCCCTTCCGTGCGGCCCCGTCCCCGTGACGGGCTGGGAAATCGCCGGGTAGTGGCCGGGTCGGGACGTCGTGACCGGCGGCCAGCCCGGGGTCGGTATGCCGGTGCCCGCCGCGGCCGCCCGGCGGGACCGGGCTCTCCGCGAAGAAGCCGCGGACGGTCTCGTAGACCTCGATGAAGTCGTGTTCGTCGCCCGCCAGCGTGAGCACGATGTCGCCGGACTGGACGTACCGCTCGGCCCCGTCGACGAGGATCTTCGCCCGTCCCTCGGCCACGAACCACAGCTCCGCGGTGTCGTGGAAGTGGCGGTCGAACCGGCCACCGTGCAGCGGCACGGCGAACCGCCCGGCGGAGCCGAACGGGGCGGCGGGCGGCCGGGTGGCATCGTGAAGCCAGTCCGAGGGGGTGTAGATCGGCACGGGGTCCATCTTGTTTCGCCGGTTGAAACGTGTCAAGAACTGTTGTTACAGTTCGGTCCCCCAGCCGTTTCGATGAAAGGGCAACGCATGCCGGGCACGCCTTCCGCGCCGCGGATTGAACATCACCGCGAGCCCCGAGGCATCGGCGAGCCCGCTCCGCGCGTCTCGTGGACGACCACGGCGGAGCCGCACTGGCGTCAGCACGCGTACGAACTCGAGGTCGCGCGGCGCGGTACCGTCGAGAAGGTCCGCGTTGAAACGTCCCAACAGATCCTCGTCCCGTGGCCGTCCGCCCCGCTCGCGTCCCGGGAGCGGGCCACCGTGCGCGTCCGGGTCGCGGGCGCCGACGGTGGCCACGGCCCGTGGTCGGAGCCGACCGAGCTTGAGGCCGGCCTGCTCGAACCGGGCGACTGGGTGGCCGCGCCGGTGGGTGCGGCGTGGGACGAGGACCCGGACTCCGACGACCGGCGCCCTTCCCTGGTCCGACGCGAGTTCGAAGTGGGTGCCGGGCTGTGTTCGGCGCGCCTCTACGTGACCGCGCACGGCCTGTACGAGGTCGAGCTCAACGGCCGGCGCGTGGGCGACGACGCCATGTCGCCCGGCTGGACCGTCTACGGCAAGCACCTGCGCTACTACACCTACGACGTGACGCCGCTGCTGCGGACGGGCGGCAACGCCATCGGCTCGTGGCTCGGCGACGGCTGGTACCGCGGCCGCCTGGGCTGGCGCGGCGGGTTCCGCAATCTCTTCGGCTCGGACCTGTCCCTGCTCGCCCAGCTCGAACTGCGCTACGACGACGGCCGGACCGAGACGGTGGCCACGGACGCGTCCTGGCGGGCCGCACCGAGCCCGATCATCCGGACCGGGAACTACGACGGCGAGGACTACGACGCCCGGGAGGAACAGCCCGGATGGTCGTCGCCCGGCTTCGACGACGCGACGTGGACGCCGGTCGCGGTGCACCAGCAGGATCCGGCGGTACTGCGGGCGCCCACCGGCCCACCGGTGCGGTGCACGGAGGAGGTCGCGCCGGTCGCCGTGCTCACCGCCCCGAGCGGCGCGCGCATCCTCGACTTCGGGCAGAACCTCGTCGGCCGGCCCCGGATCCGGGTGCAGGGGCCGGCCGGCGCCACGGTGCGCATCCGGACCGCCGAGGTGCTGCAGGAGGGCGAGCTGTACACCCGGCCGCTGCGCTCGGCCCGGTCCACGGACCACTACACGCTGGCCGGGCGCGGGACCGAGGAGTGGGAGCCGCGCTTCACGTTCCACGGCTTCCGCTACGCCGAGGTGTCCGGCTGGCCGGGCGACCTGGACGCCGCCGTCGCCGCGAGCGACATCGTGGCCCGGGTCTACCACACCGATCTGGAGCGCACCGGCTGGTTCGCATGCTCCGATCCGATGCTGGAGCAGCTGCACAGCAACGTCGTCTGGGGCATGCGGGGGAACTTCCTCGACATTCCCACCGACTGCCCCCAGCGCGACGAGCGCGTCGGCTGGACCGGCGACCTGCAGGTCTTCGCGCCGACGGCGGCGTTCCTCTACGACGTGTCCGGGATGCTGGGCGGCTGGCTGCAGGACGTGGCCCGCGAGCAGCTGCCCGACGGCACCATCCCGTGGTACGTACCGGTGATCCCGTCGAAGTACATGTGGACGCCGATCCGGCCCGGCGCGGCCTGGGGCGACGTGGCGACGCTCACGCCGCTGACGATGTTCGACCGCTACGGGGACCTGGCCTTCGTCGAGCGGCAGTTCGACAGCGCCCGGCGCTGGGTCGACCTCATCGACCGCCTCGCCGGCCCGGAGCACCTGTGGAACGAGGGGTTCCAGCTCGGCGATTGGCTCGATCCGGCCGCGCCGCCCGAGGACCCGGCCGACGCGACGACGGACCGCTACCTCGTGGCCACCGCGTACTTCGCCGCCTCGGCCCGCGCCGCGGCCCGGATGGCCGAGCTGCTCGGCCGGGCCGACGACCGGGCGCACTACGCGAACCTGTTCGAGGCGGTCCGCAAGGCCTTCGCCGCCCAGTACGTCCGGCCGGACGGGCGGATGACCAGCGACGCCCAGACCGCCTACTCGCTCGCGCTGGCGTTCGACCTCATCCCGGATGCGGCCGAGCGCGCCGCGGCGGCCGCCCGGCTGGCGGAGCTCGTCGCCCGGGCCGGCAACCGCATCGCGACCGGGTTCGTCGGCACGCCGCTCGTCAGCGACGCGCTGTCGGCCAACGGGTACCTGGACACCGCCTACGACCTGCTGCTCGAGCGGGAGTGCCCGTCCTGGCTCTACGCCGTCACCCAGGGTGCGACCACGGTGTGGGAGCGCTGGGACGCCCTGCTCCCCGATGGCACGGTCAACCCCGGCCAGATGACGTCGTTCAACCACTACGCCCTCGGGGCCGTGGCGGACTGGATGCACCGGGTCGTCGCCGGCCTCGACGCGGCCGCGCCGGGCTACCGCGAGATCCTGTTCCGGCCCCGCCCGGGCGGCGGGCTGACGTCGGCCTCCGCGCGCCACATCACGCCGTACGGCGAGGCGGCCATCGCGTGGCGCCTGACGGCCAAGGGCATCGAGGTCGACACGACGGTGCCGACCGGCACCACCGCGGTCCTCGACCTGGACGGGGTACCGCTGCAACACCTGGGCCCCGGCCGGCACCGGGCGACGGCGCCGCACCCGGCCGGAGCGGCCCGGTGATGCGCATCCCGGTCATCGTGCGGGGCCTCGGCCTGGACGAGCGGGAGCGCCAGGAGCTGCGCGACGCCGCCGGTCCAGGGCTCGAGCTGCGCTTCCCGGCCGACGGCGAGCCCGTCGGCTTCGGCGACGTCGGCGCGGTCATCGGCCGGATCTCCGACGCCGAGCTGGCTGCCGCGCCGGCGCTGCGCTGGATCCACCTCTGGACGGCCGGGGCCGACTACGCCTTCACCCCCGGCCTGGCCGCCCGCCCCGACATCACCCTGACCGCGTCGGTTGGCAACGGCGCGATCGGGCTGGCTGAACACGCGGTCCTGCTGCTCCTGCTGCTCGACCGGGGCGGCTGGCACTGGGCGCGGGCGCAGCGGGAGCACCGCTGGGACCCGGCGATGCACGGCGAGCTGGCCGGCCGGACCCTCGGCCTGGTGGGGCTCGGCCACGCGGGCCGGCACCTCGCCGGGATCGCCCGGGGCCTGGGCCTGCGGATCCTTGCGACCCGCCGCACGCCCGTCGAGACGCCCGAGGTCGACGCGCTGTACCCGCCGGAGCGGGTCGCGGAGATGCTCGCCGAGTGCGACGCCGTCGTCGTCACCGCGCCGCTCACGCCGCAGACCCGGGGCATGCTGGGCGAGGCCGAGTTCCGGGCGATGAAGCCGACCGCCTACTACGTGAACGTATCCCGCGGCGAGGTCGCCGACGAGTTGGCCCTCGAGCGGGCGCTGCTCGAGGGGTGGATCGCCGGCGCCGGCCTCGACGCCCACCACGTCGAGCCGCTCCCGGCCGGCAGCCCGTTGTGGGACCTGCCGAACGTCATCGTGACGCCGCACAACGGCTCGACGACCCGGCAGTCCCGGCGCCGGTCGTTCGACACGGCCGCCGGGAACCTGCGCCGCTTCGCCGCGGGCACGCCGCTGGCCACGGTGGTGGACCGCGAAGCTGGCTATTGACGACGACCGCACCTGGCGGCCGAACCGGCACCTGTGCACCGTGAGTGAACACACGATCGTCAAGTACGACACCGGCACCGGCAGCGCCACCGTGCATCATCTTCGGTGCCGATCGGCGCCCCGGCGAGGCGGTCTTCGTGCCCGCGGACGGTGCGCGTGCCGAGGACGAGGGCGGGTTGGGTCGTGGATCGCCGGCCGCTTGTCGCCGCGCCGCCGCCCAGTTCGGTAACCTGCTGGCCGGGCGGCGCATGGACGTCCCGCTGCCGATCGCCGTCCGCGACGACGACGGGCAACAGCGCCGCGTACCTATGCCCTTGGAGAATCTGGCCTGGCCGCAGTCTTCCGTTACCCCGCCATCTTGTCCGGCCGGTCACCATCAGGGGCACGTCTCACGTTTCAGGGCGCCCGCGCGTCTTCGTTACGGACAGGCAGCAGTTGCAGACAGGAGATCAGAATGGACGTCCGCCACGCCTATCTGGACAGCCCGGTAGGGCGGCTTCTGCTCGTCGCCGGCGATGACGCGCTGGTGGGGCTGTATTTTCCGCGCTACCGGTACACGCCCCCGCCCTCCGCGTGGGGCCGCCGCGCCGACGCATCAGCGGATCCGGTGCTGGCACAGGCGCAAAGCGAGCTCGGCGAGTACTTCGCCGGGGACCGGCAGGTATTCGACGTCCCGGCGGCAACGAACGGTGACGAGTTCCAGGAACGAGTCTGGTCGCAGCTGCGGGAGATCCCGTACGGCGAGCGGATCACCTATGGCGACATTGCGGTCGAGCTGGGCAGCAAGGGGTTCGCGCAGTCCGTGGGCCAGGCGGTGGGGCGCAACCCGGTGAGTATAGTCATCCCCTGCCATCGGGTGGTGGGCGCGGGCGGCAAACTCACCGGATTCGGCGGCGGGCTCGAGCGCAAGCAGATTCTGCTGGACCTTGAGGAGCCGGCCGAGGCACGGGCCGGGCGGCTGTTCTAGCCGCGACCTCGCGTTCCGGCCAGATGGCACGTCGATCAGGCCGTGAAGATGAGACGCCCCTCCTGTGCGGCCCGCGCCGGGACGCGGGTCGCCGGCGCCGCGCGCCGCAAAGCCGCCGAGGCGCGGCACCGGCGGCACAGTACGCGCCCTGAGCCTGGACGGTTGAGAGCAGCGGTCCTGCCCAGCCGGCGGCGTCGCGCGAAGCAAAGCAACGAACGCGGACAACCTGACTTGTACTGGTTTGCGCATGTATGGCAAATGGGCCGCGAGGAACAAGCGGACTCCCCTAAGATCGGCGTCGATCGAACTCTGGCGCTCCGACGAAATGGAGTTTCCTCGCCGTGCTGCTCCGAACCAATCGGCGGCCCCTGGCCGCCGCGCTGGCGGCCGTGGTCGTCACCGCCCTGTCCGTCGCGGTCGCCCCAGCCGCGCCGGCGTCGGCCGACCCCGCCCCGAGCGTGGTTGTCCCGGCGTCCGCCGTGCACGTGTTCTCCGCGACCGAGGCGGGGCAATTCCAGGCACTCAGCCACGAGCGGAAATGCCCGCCAACCCGCGACGCCGCCATTGCCCCGCAGTTGTGGTCCTACCTCGGCGTGACGGCGTGGATCGTCTTCCCTCAGTCGACCTTCTACCCGGGCGACATGTGCTCCATGCCGAACAACCGGCTGATCATGCAGACGGACGGAAACTTCGTCGTCTACGACCAGAACAACCAACCGAAGTGGGCCGCCGACACCTACCGAGTGGGTGAGTACGCGCGGATGCAGGTCGACGGCAACCTGGTCGTATACAACTACCGCAACCAGCCGGTGGGCAAACGGTCGAACACCATCGACTCAGATGCCGTGCTGGCCGTCCAGTCCGACGGCAACGTCGTGGTCTACCACCTCGACGCCCAGAACAACATGACGGCGCTTTGGTGGACCGGCACAGTGCACAACTAGTCCCATCTCAGGACGGGCCGGCCGACCCCGTGGTTCCGGCCGGCCCCGCTGCAAACCTTGCACATGCGCGCCTCGTCTGCGGCGAGCGAGCCGGCCGTCTCCTTGCGCCGGATATGCCATCGGGGAACGTCGCGCAGAACTCGGGGCCGGTGCGGCTCGGCGTCGCTCAGCCTGACCGGTAATGACGGCAACTCCAGCACTGCGAGCCCCCTCCAGCGTGCCCGGTCCTCGCCGGGCTTCCGCGTGCAGCTTCGGTACGGCGTGCCTCAGTCAAGGCCCGCGCGGCCACCGGCAGCCACGGGAGCGCGGTGGTCGGCACCACGGAGAGCGCGGCGAGCAGCCAGCCACGCGTGCGTCGGGTCATGCAGGGGTCTCTTACGGCGGAGGCTGGTTAGTTGGCGAAAAGTGTGCTGACGAGCGCAACGTGGATGGCGGTGCCGCCCAGGATGCTGAGCAGGGCGCTGCGGCGCCACAGGTGCAGGCCGATCGTGGCGACGACGGCAAGCGCCGTGGCGAGCAGGCGGTGGGGCTCGGTGTGGTCCAGGTCGCGCAGACAGTAGGCGGCAAGGATGACCATGACGCCGGCCGGCATGGCTGTGCCGAGGTAGTGGACAGTGCGGCTGGCGCGCAGCCGGGCCAGGGCGGCGAATGGCAGGGCGCGCAGGCTCCAGGTAACCGCGGCAGACACGGGGACGGCGGCGAGCAGGTACGGGGTCTCAGGCACGGGCGGATCTCCGGGTGGCACGGAACTGGCGGGCCAGCAGCGCGGCGGTGAACAGGTCGAAGGCGGCCAGCAGCATCTGGTGGGGAAAGACAAGGCGGGCGGCCAGCGCGGCGAGCAGGGCCAGGACCGGGGTCGGTAGTCGTGGCGGCGGGCTCGGACGGCTTCGATGGCCAGCACGACGAACAGGGCGGTGAGCGCGAAGTCCAGACCGGCGATAATGTCGGGGAGCAGCGATAGATGTGCTGGAGCCGTGAGCTCGGGGTGGACGGCCTAGCGGGGTTCCGCGCTGCCGGACGCTGTCGCTCGTCGCGGCCGCGATGCCCGGCGTGTCGGGGTCAGCGCCAGGGGGTCTCCCGAACCGGGCGGATGTCGTGGCCAGCGGCCGGGCCGGTGGCGATCGTCGCCGGCGCCGCGGGCCGCAGCGGGGCGGTCGCGAAGGTCCGCAGGCCTTCGGCCGGGTCGATGCGGGCGGTGAAGCCGAGGTCGCGGCGGGCGAGGGCGGCGGAGGCGACGATGTGGCGGACGTCGCCGGGCCGGTGCTCGCCGGTGACGACCGGCGCTGGGCCGGCCATGGCGCCGGCGAGGGTGGTGGCCATGGCGGCGACGGTGATCGGGTGGCCGGAGGCGATGTTGTACCGCCGGAAGCCGCTCTCCGCGGTGGCGTCGACGGCGAGCACGTTGGCGCGGGCGACGTCCTCGACGTGGACGAAGTCGCGCCGCTGGGCACCATCCTCGAAGACGCGGGGCGGGCGGCCGGCCTCCAGCGCGGAGCGGAAGATCGCCGCGACGCCGCTGTACGGCGTGTCGCGGGGCATGCCGGGCCCGTAGACGTTGTGGTACCGCAGGGCGACAACGCCGCCCCCGGCGGAGGCCGCCCAGGCCGCGGCGAGGTGCTCCTGCGCGGTCTTCGTGGCCGCGTACACGCTGCTCGGCCGCAACGGCGCGTCCTCGCCGACCTCGCCGGGGACGAGCGCGGCGCCGCAGGCGGGGCAGGGCGGGTCGAACCGGCCGGCGTCGAGGTCGGCGCGGCGGCGCGGGGCGGGCTGGACGGGGCCGTGGCGCGGGCAGGCGTACGCGCCCTCGCCGTAGACCACCATCGAGCTGGCGAGCACCAGGCGGCCCACAGCTGCGCGGGCCATGCCGGCGAGCAGGACCGCCGTGCCGAGGTCGTTGCAGCCGACGTACGCCGGCAGGTCGGCGAGGTCGACGCCCATGCCGACCATGGCGGCCTGGTGTACGACGACGTCGACGCCGGCGAGGGCGCCGGCCACCGCGGCGGGGTCCCGCACGTCCGCTTGCACGACGTCGTCCGGGACCGGATGACCGGCGCCGTGCGCGGCGGGGTGCAGGCTGTCGAGCGCGACGGCGTCATGGCCGGCGGCGCGCAGTGCGGCGACGACGTGCGAGCCGATGAAACCGGCACCGCCGGTGACGAGGATCCGCATCCGGTCAACGTAGGCGCCGGCCGGAGGCACCGCCCGGCCACGTTCGCGGTTCGTAATGGTTGGTTCGCGGCTCGTAAGATCTTCCCTTCAAGATCACATATAGCGTCCGAATCGTGCCTGATGTCGTTCTGCCCTGCCTCAACGAGGCCGCCGCGCTGCCGTGGGTGCTGTCCCGGATGCCGGCCGGCTACCACCCGATCGTCGCCGACAACGGCTCCACCGACGCCTCCGCCGCGATCGCCGCGGCACACGGCGCGACGGTCGTCGCCGCGGCGCCGCGCGGGTTCGGCGCCGCGGCGCACGCCGGCCTGCGCGCCGCGACCGCCGACGTCGTGTGCTTCATGGACGCAGACGGCTCCTTCGACCCCTGCCAGCTGCCCCGGGTCGCCGGGCCCGTCGCCGCGGGCGAGGCCGACCTGCTGCTCGGGCGGCGCCGGCCGACCGCGCCCGATGCGTGGCCCCTGCACGGACGGGTCGGCAACGCCGTCGTCGCCTGGCGGTTGCGCCGCACGGCCGGCGTGCCGGTCCACGACCTCGGGCCGATGCGGGCCGCCCGCCGCGAGGCGCTGCTCGCCCTGGACCTGACCGACCGGCGCTTCGGCTACCCCCTCGAAATGGTGGTCCGGGCCGCCGCCGCGGGCTGGCGGGTCGGCGAGGTCGACGTCGACTACGCGCCCCGCACCGCCGGTGGCCGGTCGAAGGTGACCGGGACCGTCGCGGGCACGCTGCGCGCCGTGCGCGACATGAGCCGGGTGCTCGCCCGGTGAGCGCGCCGCCGGTACAGCTGCTGCTGCTCGCCAAGGCGCCGGTGCCCGGCCGGGTCAAGACCCGGCTCTGTCCACCGTGGACATACGAGCAGGCCGCCGGGGTTGCGGCGGCCGCACTCGCCGACACCATCGATGCGCTCAACGCGACCGCCGCCGTGGCCCACACGTTGGTGGTCGAAGGCGAACTCGGCGCGCCGCCCGGCTGGCGCCTGACCGGCCAGCGCGGCGGGCCGCTCGGCCAACGGATCGCGGCCGCGTACCGCGACACCGCCCTGCCCGGCGTCGCGTCGCTGCTCGTCGGCATGGACACGCCGCAGCTGACGCCGGCGCACCTGGGCGCCGCGGCCGAGCGCCTCACCGGCGCGGACGCGGTCCTCGGCCCGGCCGTCGACGGCGGCTGGTGGCTGCTCGGCCTGCGCGACCCGCTCGCCGGAGCCGCCGTCGCCGGCGTGCCCATGTCGACCGCGTCCACCGCCGCCGACACCGTCGCCGCGCTGCGCGGGCACGGCCTGTCGGTGGCGACGGCCGCGACGCTGCGCGACGTGGACACCGTGACCGACGCCGTGCTCGTCGCCGCCGCGAGCCCGCACGGCCGGTTCGCCCGGACCGTCGCGGGCCTGGCCGCCGGAGCGGCACGGTGACCGCCCCGGCGGTGGTCTACGGCGCCGCCCTGCGCCGGGCGGCCCGCGGCGAACCGGCACCGCTGCGCCTCGTCGACCGGCACGGCGCCGACGTCCGCCCGATCGACCCGGGCGCCTGGTGCGCCGGCCTGCGCCCCGGCGACGACACGCTGCTCGACCGGTGCTCGGGCGCCACCGTCGACCTCGGCTGCGGCCCCGGCCGGCTCGCCCGCGCGCTCGCCGGGACCGGCCGGCGCGTGCTCGGGGTCGACGCCAGCCCGCAGGCCGTCCGGCTCGCCCGCCGCCACGGCGTCCCGGTCGCCCACCAGGACCTGTTCGCGCCCCTGCCGGACGAGGGCCGCTGGGACCGCGCGCTGCTCGCCGACGGCAACATCGGCATCGGCGGCGACCCGGAACGGCTGCTGCGCCGCTGCCGGGCGCTGCTGGCGCCCACCGGCACGGTGCTGGTCGAGGTCGACCCGCCCGGCGCCGGCACGTGGCGGGGGCGGCTCGCCCTGGCCGGGCCCGGCCGTATCAGCACGCCGTTCCCGTGGGCGTTCGTCGACGCGAACGCCGTCGCCACCGTCGCGGCGCGGGCCGCGCTGCGGCTCGTCGAGTCCTGGACGGAGGCCGGCCGATGGTTCGCCCACCTCAGCCGCTGAGCCCGCTGACCAAGCTGAGCAAGCTGACCACGCTGTCGCAGCGCTTCAACTCCGCGGCGCGCTCGACCCGGCTGACCGCGCACCTCGGGCTGTGGCTGGCCGCCGCGTTCGGCGTCTGCTTCGCCACCGGC
>NZ_BMPI01000020.1:120070-139895 GCF_014647515.1 Dactylosporangium sucinum
CCAGCACCCGCCCGGCTGGTTCCACTGGCCGGCCCGGCCGGTCCAGCTGTACCGCGTCACGCAGGGCCTGCACGTCGCCACCGGCCTCGCCTGCATCCCGCTGCTCACCGCCAAGATCTGGTCGGTGTACCCGCGGCTGTTCGCCTGGCCGCCGGTGCGAGACCTGCCACAAGCCCTGGAGCGCGCCGCGGTGGCGCTGCTGTCCGCCGCCGCCGTGTTCGAGCTCGTCACCGGCCTGCTGAACATCGCCTACTGGTACTCGGCCATGCCGTTCGGGTTCCTCGGCGCCCACTACTGGACCGCATGGCTGCTCGCCGGCGCCCTGCTGCTGCACCTCGCGGCCAAGCTGCCGCTGCTCCGACGCACGCCGCAGCGCCCCGCTCCTGCGGCAGCCGGCGCCTGGACCCGCCGGGGCGTGCTCGCCCTGGCCGGCTCGGCCGCCGGCGTCGTCACCGTCGCCACCGCCGGGCAGACGGTCCGGCCACTGCGGCACCTGTCGGTCCTCGCCCCGCGCGTGCCCGGCATCGGCCCACAGGGCCTGCCGGTCAACAAGACAGCGGCGTCCGCCGGCGTCGCCCGCGTCGACGAGCGGTACCGGCTGATCGTCACCGGACCGGGCGGACGGCACGCGCTCGGCCTAACCGACCTGGCCGCGCTGCCGCAGGTGACGGCGGACCTGCCGATCAGCTGCGTCGAGGGCTGGAGCGCCGGCGCCCGGTGGCAGGGCGTACGCGTCGCCGACCTGCTCCGCCTCGTCGGCGCCGGCGGGCTCGACCTCACCGTCACCGTCGAGTCGCTGCAGCCCTCCGGCCCGTACCGCACGTCGGCGCTCGAACCGGCCGTCGCCCGCGACCCGCTGACCCTGCTCGCGCTGCGGATCGGCGACGAGCCGCTGCACCTCGACCACGGCTACCCGTGCCGGCTCGTCGCCCCCAACCGCCCCGGCGTCCTGCAGACCAAGTGGGTCGCCGCGCTCACGGCCGGGCCACGATGACCGCCGCCCGGATCGCGCTCGCCGCCGCCGGCCTCGCGCTGCTCGGCTACGGCCTGCACGGCTGGCTGACCGAGCAGCCCGGCGAGGTCCCCGGCCGGATCGCGTTTCTCGCCGCCGCGGTCGCCGCCCACGACTTCGTGATCCTCCCGATCCTCCTCGCCGCCGGCGCCCTGACCGCCCGGTTCGTCCCACCGGCGATCCGGATCCCCGTGCGGGCGGCGCTGGCCGTCAGCGCCGCGGTGACCGCCGTCGCCCTGCCGTTCGTCATCGGCGCGGGCCGCGTCGCCGACAACCCGTCCGCGTTCCCCCGCGCCTACGGTCCCGGACTGCTGTCGGTGCTCACCGTCGTGTGGGTCGCCGCGGCACTGTGGGCGGCCCTGCGCGCCCGGCGGGCCCGGCGCCGGGAGGACCGGTGATCCGGCGGGTCGCCGCGGCCGGCTGCCTGGCGGCCACCGCGGCCCTGCTCCTGCTGCCCGGCCGCTGGTACCTGCTGGCGTGGCTGCCCTTCCTGGCCGGCGCGTGGCAGGTGCTGCGGCTGGACCGCCGGGCCGCGTTCGCGCTCATCGTCGCCGGCGGCGTCCTGCTCCCCCTCGTCGCCGCGCGCCAGCCCCCGACCAGCAGCGACGACATGTACCGCTACGTCTGGGACGGCCGGGTCCAGCTCGCCGGCGTCGACCCGTACCGCCACCCGCCGTCCGCCCTCGAGCTCGGGCCGCTGCGCGACGACTTCCTGTGGCCGGACACCGCGAACTGGTGCGTGCCGACGGGCTGCACCCGCATCAACCGGCCCGGGGTGCCGACGATCTATCCGCCGGTCGCCGAGGCCGCCTTCGCCGCCGTCGTCGCGCTCTCCCCCGCGGGCGCCCGCGAACGGCCGATGCAGCTGGCGATGGCGGCGGTCGCGGCCGGCGTCGCGCTGCTGCTGTGGTACATCCTGGGCAACCTCGGCCACAATCCGCGCCGGGCCGTGCTGTGGGCCTGGTGCCCGCTCGTCGCCCTGGAGGCCGGCAACAACGCGCACGTCGACGTCGTGGCCGCCGCCCTCGCCGCCGCCGCTCTCTGGCAACTGGCCGCCCATCCCGGCACCCGGCGGGCCGTCGCCGGCGGCGTCCTGTTCGGCCTCGCCGTCGCCACCAAGCTCACCCCCGCCCTGCTCGGGCCGGCGCTGCTGCGCCGCCGGCCGGTCGCCGTCGCGGGGAGTGCGGCGGCCGCGATCGCCGTGGTGTACCTCCCGCACGTCCTCGCCGCCGGCCCCGCCGTCCTCGGCTACCTCCCGGGCTACCTGCACGAGGAGGGCTACGCCGACGGCGCCCGCTTCGCCCTGCTCGGCGCGGTCCTGCCGCCGCCGCTGGCCACCCCGGCCGCCGCTCTCACCCTCGCCGCACTCGCGCTGCTGAGCTGGCACACCGCCGACCCCGACCAGCCGTGGACGGCGGCCGCCACGATGGCCGGCGGTGCCCTGCTCGTCACCACCCCGAGCTACCCGTGGTACGCGATGCTGCTGGTCGTGCTCGTCGCCTACGGCGCACCGGCCGAGTGGCTGACCGTCGCCGCCGGCGGCTACCTCGCCCAATTCGCCCCGGAGCTCGGCCTCACCGTCCACACCGGACAACTCCTCGGCTACACCACCGGACTCGCCGCCGTGCTGGCCGGCCTGGCCGTCCGCCGCCGCGCACGCGAACCCGCCGGCGCTGCCCCGCTGTCACCGTGATCAGGACAGCGGTCGCTGGGTCGTGGCCGGTGTCCTCAGGTGCCGGCCCGGAGTCGCAGCGGGAGCCGGAACGGGAGGCGGGTGGGTGAGCACGGTGGCGCCCGGCGGCCCGCCCAGGACACGGACGGCCTCCTCGGCGACCCGCGCAGGATCGCCTCGATCAGCAGCGGTACCGCCAAGTCCCGCCCGTTGATCAGGACGCTGCCCTCGTCGATGCGCCGCTTCGGGTGCGGCTCGTATGCGCTGGGCTCGATCCGGGCGCTGCGCTCGGCGTCGACAACATGGGTTCGGCCGACAGCAGGGCTGAGAACCGGCCGTCCCCGCGGTGCGTGGTGTAGCCGACGGTGCAGTCGCTCGCGTCGTGCACGGGCGTGTCTCCGCTGACCGGGCCGACCCACGCGCCCACCGCGAGCGACGCACCGAGCGCGGCCGCGACGGCCCCGGGCCGCAGCGTCCTGCGGCCCGCCGGTGGACTGTCCGCCACCACCAGCCGCGGGTACCGCGCGGGCTCACCGCCAAGGTCGGACAGGGCGGGCGGTGGCACCTCACCCGATGCACCCGCCCCGGCCAGGAGGGCGCGCAGGACACGGGCCGCCCGCCGGCTCGACGGC
Organism: Dactylosporangium sucinum; assembly: GCF_014647515.1. Taxonomy (GTDB): domain Bacteria; phylum Actinomycetota; class Actinomycetes; order Mycobacteriales; family Micromonosporaceae; genus Dactylosporangium; species Dactylosporangium sucinum. The sequence continues at coordinate 123,387 of NZ_BMPI01000020.1, forward strand.
CGTGCGTCCGGCTCGTTCGACAGACACCGGTCGCACAGGTCGACGAGTCCGGCCGGCACCCCGGGAATTGCCGGCATCGTGACTTCGGGCCACTGCCGCCGAGCGCCGATCAGCATCGGGCGAGTTGCCTCGGACCAGGGCAGGGTTCCGGTCAACAGGTGGTACAGGACCACGCCGAAGGCGAACATGTCGCACGCGACCGTCACCGGCTCACCGCGCAACTGCTCGGGCGCCATGTACTCCGGCGTGCCGAGCAGGACACCGAACGACCCGGTCGAGAAGGCCCCGACAACGCCAGCCAGGCCGAAGTCGACCAGCTTCACCCCCGAAGCCGTCAGCATGATGTTGCCGGGTTTGACGTCACGGTGCACCACACGGTGCAGGTGTGCCGCAGCCAGCGCATCCGCCACCTCGGCCGCGATCTGCGCGGCGCGCTGCCACGGCACCGGCGTGCCCCGCAGCCTCGTGTCGAGCGTCTCCCCGTCGACGTACTCCATGACCAGGTACGGCAGTGACCGGCGCAGGCCCCGACGCACCGTGCCGACGTCGAACACCGTGGCGATGTTCGGATGGTCGAGCCGGGCCACGACCCGCGCCTCGGTCCCCATCCGCTGCCGGGCGCGCGGCGATCCGGCGAGATCCTCAAGCAGCAGCTTCACCGCGACACGGCGGTCCAGGCGCAGGTCGACGGCGCGCCAGACGGTCGACATCCCGCCGCTGCCGATTTCCCGGACGAGCCGGTAGCGCCCGCCGAGCTTGCGTCCCATGGTGAGACACCTCCCAGCCGTCGATCCGACCCTATGCGGCCGTACCGCGGCCGGCCACCGCGCGAGCGGGGCGGAAGCCGAATGTCACCGGACCGTCATACGGTTGCAGCAATACAACCTTCAGCCGGCTGCCGGCCGGATCCGACCGCGGCTACGGAGCCGATACGCGAGAGCCCAGCCCGATGACGACGCGAACCGCCCGCGCGATGTTGTTCCGGGCGCCGAAGCGGGCGAGCTGCCACCGGGCCAGCACGGCGCGCCGGCCCAGGACCTGGCCGGACAACTCTGTTGCCCACAGCACCATGCCCAGCGCGACGTCGGGGCCGTCGAGGTCGCCCGCCTCAAGTGCGGCCAGAATCCGGGCTCGGACGGCGTTCGTGGTGCCGGGGTCGGCCAGGCGGTTGAGCGCGTGGCTGGCTGAGCGAGCGTCGTACCGGCCGCGCAGGCGCGCCCGGGCGGCCACTGTGTCGGTAACGGCGTCGCCGAGGTGCAGCAGCCATTCGTGGGCGGTGCGCGGCCGGCCGCCCGCGACCGCGTCGAGCACGGAGTCGAGGAACTCGTCGCCCGTGGGGTCGCCGGCGATGGCGAGCTGGTCGTCGTCGCCGACCACGACCCGGCCGTGCACCGACAGCTCGATCAGCGCGGCTGCGGCCAGGCCGGCTGGGAACGTGCGCAGATTGAGCCGGCGCCGGCCATCCGGGCCGAACGACAGGTCGAAGAGCACGTCGGCGAGCTGCTCCTCCCGGAGCTCACCGGTGCGCAGCGGCACTCGGACGCCCGGCAGGCCGAGGTCGGCCAGCAGCCGCTGCAGCGGCACGACGGCGGCGGGATCGCGGCAGGTGGCGGCCACCGCGGGGACGAGCTCCGGCGGCTCCACCTGCAGCGGCCTTGACCAGGCGTGCACCCACCGGGCGCAGCCGGCGGCGATGGCAGCCGAGACGATGTACTCGCCGGCATCGCCTGGATCGCGACGCCCATCGGCCCGGCGGGTCGCCGGGCCGAGCCGGCGGATCAGTCCCGCGCCGGCGCGGGTGCCGAGCGCGTTCACGGCGTCGCCGAGCCTGCCCCAGCTCCGCAGCCGGTCGGCATCCAGCGACGCTTCGTGCGCGGCGGCCGCCTCGATCACGGCGTGGAAGTCCGGCGTGCGCAGCGCCGCCTCGAGCACCTCCGGCCCGGCGACCAGGCCTATGGCGGGCTGCTCGCCAGTCTCACCACCGCCGGGATCACTACCACATGCGCCGTCGGGGAGCCGGGCGATGCGGGCGAGGCGCGCGGCGATCGGAGGGTGCGTGCGCAGCTGGTCATCCAGCTCGGGCTCCACCGGCGGCGCGTGGCGCGGATCGCGGGCGAAGCGGGCCAGCAGCTCGCCGGGCTCGTACGCTTCGGTCCGCGCCCACCGCGCATAGCCCGACACCAGCAGGTTCCAGGTGCCGACGAGGGCCGGGGCATCACCCAGCGCGCCGGCGATGGCCTCGCGGCCGGCGGCGCGCGCGGCCGCCGCGTCGGCCTCCAGCTCGGTGCGCCGGCCCACCGCGAGGAAGACCAGCATGTACAGCCAGGCGTACACGGACAGGATCTTCCCGGCGGGACGGTGTGGGCCGACCCGCGCGATGGTGCGGAGCATGGAGTGCGCGCCGCGGTACGTCACCGAAGTGAGGCGGGCGTGCTGCCCCGAGTAGTGGCCGAGTTCGTGGGCCAGGAAGGCGCGCACCCACGAGACCGGCCAGACCAGTAGCAGCGGAACCCCGACGTACAGGTGCCGCCGGCCGCCGCGCAGACCGAGCAGGCCCGTGTCCTCCCACACGGACGCGTTGACCCGCCCGACCAGCCGGATCTCGTCGGGCGGGCGGGTGCCGACCGCGGCGGCGAGCTCACGGACCTGTCGCCACAGCTCCGGCGCCGCCGCCTCGTCCACCGCGACGCCTTCGTCGGGCGGATCCGGCCGGGCACGCAGCAGCTGCCAGATCGGGATCGCCACGCCCACGCCGGCCGTGACCGCGAGGAGGCTCAGGAGCTCCGGTGCACCCGAACCCGGCATCGTCATCCACGACCACACCGCCAACCAGCCGAGCCCGATGGGCAGCGCCACCGCGAGCGCCCAGAACCCGACCAACATCGCCACCGCTGCCAACGCCCGCAGCGTCGCCGCACGGCCTCCCCCGTCCACCGGCCCAGGGTGACACCGGCTCGCAACGGCTCAGCCGCACGCCACACAGCCCGGCGCCGCTCAGCCGCGCCCACCCCGGCGCAGCGCCACAAGCGGGCAGAGGCTTACCACTCAAGCCTGATGTCGGCTCGCCCCGGCAACGGTGATCCGGTACGGTGCTACGCGGTGTGCCGGGAAGTCTGGTCGGCGGTCATCTATCGTGCCGACCGACAGGAACCGACGTGTCACTGCTGCTGATCTTCGCGCTGGTACTGCTGGCGGCCGTGCTGCTGTCGGCGTTGGCCCATCGCACCGTGCTGTCGACCGCCGTGGTCTTCCTCGTCGCCGGGTTCCTGGCCGGGGACGGCGTGCTCGGGCTGGTCCACGTCACCGCGAGCACGCCCGTCGTGGCGTCGCTGGCCGAGCTGGCGCTGTTCGCCGTGCTGTTCACCGATGGCATGCGGGTTGGCTGGGCTGACCTGCGATCGGCGTGGCGCCTGCCGGGTAGGGCGCTCGGCCTCGGGCTGCCGCTCACCCTGCTCGTCACCGCGGTCCTCGCCCACTACGTCACCGGGCTGGGTTGGGCGGAGTCGCTGCTGATCGGCGCGATCCTCGCACCGACCGACCCGGTGTTCGCCTCGGCGCTCGTCGGCAACGACAAGGTGCCGGGCCGGCTACGGCATCTGCTCAACGTGGAGTCCGGGGTCAACGACGGCCTGGCTCTGCCGTTCGTGATCGTGCTGCTGGCGGTGGTCGCCCGCGCGGACGACTTCCACCTGTTGGAGATCGGCAGTGAGCTGCTGCTGGGCATCGCGATCGGCATCGTCGTCCCGTGGGTCGCGATCCGGCTGGAGCGCACCCGATGGTTCGCGGTGTCCGAGCAGTACGCCCCGCTCAACGCCGTGGCGATCGGCCTGCTCGTGCTGGCCCTGGGCAAGGCGACCCACGCCAACCTGTTCCTGGCCGCGTTCGCCGCCGGGATCACCGTGGCCACGATCGGGCACAAGGAGCGCGAGGCGTTCGAACACTTCGGCGAGCTCATCGCCGAGATCCTCAAACTCGGTGCCCTGCTCGTGTTCGGGGCGCTGCTGTCGCCGGCGTTCTTCGGCGGCATCGCCTGGACCGGATGGCTGTTCGCGGTGCTCGCCCTGGTGCTGGCCCGGCCGGTCGCGTTGTGGCTGTCGTTCCTGCGCTCCGGCCTGGGCGCCCGTGAACAGTTCGCCGCCATGTGGTTCGGCCCGAAGGGGTTCGCCTCCGTGGTGTACGGCCTGCTGGTGCTCGCCTCCGGCGTCGCCGCGGCCGGTGAGATCTTCACCCTGGTCGCGCTCACGATCGTGCTGAGCATCGTGTTGCATTCCTCGTCCGACATCGTCGTGGCACGAAGCTTCGTGCCCGAACTCATGCCCGCCTGGCAGCAGAAGCTGGAGACCCGCGGCCGGAAACTGCTCAACCGCCGCGACCGGCCGGCACCGAGCGGATGACGGGTGGGATACGTTCGCAATGGCGGCGCGACGACCCGTCCGCCGTGTCCGCACGTTCGAGAATGAGACGCCTGTGCGTGCTGCAGACCTGGCCGCGCCGTTTCCGACGGTCCGGCGCGACACCCCCGCGATCGAGGCGGCACGGCTCCTGGCGGGCCAGGACCTGCCCGGGCTGATCGTCCTGGACGGCAATGGCTACCCGGCCACCGTGCTGGCCGGCACCCAGGTCCTGCGGATGGCCATCCCACAGTACTGCCAGGACGACCCGACGCTTGCCCGGGTCATCGACGAACAGGCGGCCGACCTGTTCCTGCGTGAACTCGGCGACCGCACCGTCGCCCAGGCGCTGCCGGAACACGGCCGCGGCCTGGCCGTGGTCGCCGCCGACGCCACGGTCCTGGAGATCGCCGCGTTGATGGCCCGTACCGGCAACCCGCTCGTCGCGGTGATCGACAAACACAAGCAGCTGCTCGGGGCGGTGACGCTCGATGCCCTGCTCGACCGGCTGCTGCTCGAGTGAGCGCCGCACACGCAACCGTTGCCCCCGATCGACCCGCTGCTCGCCGCGTTGCACGGCAAGGTGCCGGGATGACGGTTCCGGTACCCCGGCGTGTACGGTACGTTGATCGTCAGGTGTGCCGGGAAGTCTGGTCGGCGGTGTGCTGTCGCGACCACTTTCAGGGGCAAGTCATGCATCGAAGCCTGCCGCGGCGACCACCACCGCCTGGATCGCGGTCGTGATCTTCGCGGTGGCCTACGTGCTCATCGCTACCGAGAAGGTCCACCGGGTCGCCGCAGCACTCGGCGGTGCCGTCACCGTGCTCATCATCGGCGCCACCGACGCCGAGCACGCGTTCTTCGCCGAGGACACCGGCGTCGACTGGAACGTGCTGTTTCTCCTGCTGGGGATGATGCTCATCGTCGCCGTGCTCAAACGCACCGGCGCGTTCGAATACCTGGCCATCTGGGCGGTCAAACGCGCCCGCGGCCGCCCGTTCCGGGTCATGGCGATCCTCGTGCTCGTCACCGCCGCCGCCTCCGCGATGCTCGACAACGTCACGACCGTGCTGCTCGTCGCACCCGTCACGTTCCTGGTCTGCGAACGCCTCGCCGTGCCGGCCGCACCGTTCCTCATCGCCGAAGCACTCGCCAGCAACATCGGCGGCACCGCCACCCTCGTCGGCGACCCACCCAACATCATCATCGCCAGCCGGGGCGGCCTGACGTACAACGACTTCCTGATCCATCTCGCGCCGATCATCGGCCTGCTCATCGTCGTCTTCATCGCCCTGTGCCGGGTGCTGTTCCGCCGGGCGTTCCGCACCGATCCGGACCGGGTCGCGAAGGTCATGGCCCTGCGGGAGCGCGACGCGATCCGCGACCGGCGGCTGCTCATCGTCAGTCTCGCCGTCCTCGCCGTCGTCACCGCCGCGTTCGCCCTGCACACGGTGGTACACCTGGAGCCGTCGATCGTCGCGATCGTCGGCGGTCTCGTGTTGCTCATGTTGTCGCGGCTCGACACCGGCGAGATCGTCAAGGACGTCGAGTGGCCGACGCTCGTCTTCTTCGCCGGTCTCTTCGTCATGATCGGCGCGCTGGTCAACACCGGCGTCATCGGCAGCCTGTCCAGGACGCTGGCCGATGCGGTCGAGGGCCGGCAGTTGCTGGCCTCCATGGTGCTGCTGTGGGGCTCGGCGGTCCTGTCGGCCGTGGTGGACAACATTCCCTACGTCGCGACGATCAGCCCGATCGTCGCGGACCTGGTCGCCGCGGACGGCACTACGAGCGGACCGCACGTGCTGTGGTGGGCCCTGGCCCTGGGTGCGGATCTCGGGGGCAACGCCACCGCGGTCGGCGCCTCCGCGAACGTCGTGATCCTCGGTCTCGCCGAGCGTGCCGGCAAGCGGATCAGTTTCTGGGAGTTCACCAAGTACGGGCTGATCGTCGCCGCCGTCACCGTCGGGGTCTGCACGCCGTACCTCTGGCTGCGCTACTTCGTCCTGAACTAATCGAGCCAGTCCGCCGGTGGCGTCGCCATCGACTCGCGTAACCATCGCTGCCCGCGGCCAAGGAACGCGGCAAGCCCGACGAGCACCAGGTCCCCAACGACTTGACCGGGTGGGACGGTGCAGGTTCGGGCGAGAAGCACCGCTGTGCAGATGGCCCCGACGGCGGTCACGGCGACCGCCTCCCGTGGGTCGGTGATCTGAGCCGTGCACCAGCCGACCGCGACTGCCATCGCCAGGAGCTTCAACCCGACGTGGCCGACCGGCAGGATCGTCCCCGCGCTGAAGGCCACCGCGACGACGGCGAACCCGGCGACGGTCGCGGCCCGGCCCCAACCGAGGAATCGCCTGATGCGCAGCATGGAGAACACCTCGAGGGCACTGTACTACCCGAGGGCGACAGCACTGCCGAGAACCGTGCGGCTGCCGGGTTTGCCGACATCCGGCAACGCCCGGAACCCGTTTGCCGCCGAATGTCGTTCTGGACCGGGCCACGTCATGACGCAGACGATGGATGGCATGACGAGCGACATCGCCCTGCACACCGAGGACTTGACGAAGTTCTACGGGCAGCGCCGTGGCATCGAGGGGCTGGGCCTCGAGGTGCGCACCGGCGAGGTGTTGGGGTTCCTCGGCCCGAACGGCGCCGGGAAGACGACCACGATCCGGCTGCTGCTGGATTTCCTGCGCCCGACGCGGGGCCACGCCACTGTGCTCGGGCTGGACCCGCGGCGGGACAAGGCCACCCTGCACGGCCGGCTCGGCTACCTGCCCGGGGAGTTGGCGTTCCCGGGGCGCGGCCGGGCCGACGAACTGCTGCGGTTCTTCGCCGGTGTGCGCGGCGATGTGCCGTGGTCGCGGGTGACGGGCCTCGCCGACCGGCTGGAACTCGACCTGACCCGGCCGGTACACACGATGAGCAAGGGCAACAAGCAGAAGGTCGGCCTGGTGCAGGCGTTCATGCACGAGCCGGCGCTGCTGGTGCTCGACGAGCCGACCAGCGGCCTGGACCCGCTCATGCAGCAGGAGTTCCTGGCCATGGTCCGCGACGCCCGGGCCGCCGGGCAGACCGTCTTCATGTCCTCGCACGTGCTGGCCGAGGTGCAGCAGGTCGCCGACCGGGTCGCGATCGTCCGCGACGGTCGGCTCGCCGCGGTCGAGCGGGTCGAGTCGCTCGGCAAACGCGCGATCCGTACAGTGGAGATCCACTTCGCCGATCCGGTCGACGCCGCCGAGTTCGAGGCGCTGCCAGGGATCGGTGATGTCGTGGTGGCCGGGCCGGTGCTGCGGTGCAGCGTTGACGGGCGTCTCGACCCGCTCGTCAAGGCCGCCGCCCGGCACGAGGTGATCGACCTGCTCTCGGCGGAGCCGGACCTGGAAGAGACGTTCCTGTCGTTCTACTACCACACTGAACACACTGCGGAAGGGGCCGGCGATGCTGCCCGCACTGGTGCGTAAGACCTGGCGCGACGACCGGCGGTCGCTGATCGGCTGGACCGCCGGTATTGCCGCGTTCACCACCATCTACACGTCGTTCTACACCAACTTCCAGGGCGCGGCCGAACTCAAACAGGACGCCCTGCCCAAGGGCATGCTCGACTTCCTCGGCATCGCCGACATGCTCTCGCCCGCCGGCTACCTGCAGGCCACCGTCTTCAGCCTCATCGGGCCCCTGCTGGTCCTGATGTGCGCGATCACCCTCACCGCGCGCACCATCGCCCGGCCCGAGGAGGACGGCGGCATGGAACTGCTGCTGGTCAGCCCGCTGTCGCGGACCGCGTTCGCCTGGCAGCGGCTGGCCGCCACCGGGAGCGCCGTCACCGCGATCGCGGCCGTGCCGTGGCTGCTGCTCATGCTCATCGTGCCGGTGGTCGGCATGGACATCTCCCTGTCCAACGTCGCCGCCGCATCCGCCGGCCTCATCGCGCTGGTGTGGTGTTTCACCGGCATCGCGTTCCTCACCGGCGCCGCCACCGGCAGGCGCGGCAACGTCCTGACGGTCACCGGGGTCGTGGCGGTGGCGACCTACATGGCCAACGCGATCAGCGGCATGCTCGACGGCTGGCACTGGCTGCGCTGGATCTCGCCGTTCCACTACTTCATCGGCACCGACCCGCTGCACACCGGCTGGCACCCGGGTGAACTGCTCGTCCTCGCCGCCGTCGGCGCCGTCACGACGGTGCTCGGCGTGCTGCTCTTCGACCGCCGCGATGTCGGTGTCTGACGACGGCACCGACTGGCTCGCCGGTGGCGTCGACGAGATGCTGAGGGCCACCGGCGGCCAGGTGCGGGACCGGTCGGCGGCCGGCCTCGGCGCCCGTGCCGCCGACGAAGGCCTGCACGTGCGCGATCTGGTCTCCGTCATCCTGCGGACCGCGGCCTCGCACTGGCAGGCGGCACCGCCCGAACCCGCCGACACCGCGGCCACGGTCCACGAACGGGCGACGATGTTCGTCGAGACCGTCCTCGGCGTGCTGACGTCGGCCGTCGACGGGCACACCCGGCAGGCGCACGCCGAGCTGGCCCGGCACGAGCAGGAACGCACCGCGTTCGTCAACGACCTGCTCACCGGTCGCGTCGATCCGGGTGTGCTGGCCGGGCGTGCCCAGCGGTACGGCATCCGCCTCTCCGCCGGCCACGTTGTGCTGGTCGCCCGGGCGGCCGGCCTCAGCCAGCGTGTGGCGTTGCGGGTCGACGCGGCGTTGGCCGCCCGCTTCGGCGCCGGCAACACGCTCACCACCCGGCGCGACGGCGACCTGGTCTGCATCAGCGCCGCCGGCCTGCGCGGCATCGCCGCCGAACTCGCACACCTGCTGCTCGCCGAACTCGGTGCCGGCGGCTGGCAGATTGCCGTCGGCCGCGCCCACCCCGGTGTCCACGGCCTGGCCACGTCGCTCGACGAGGCCCGCAACACGCTCGACCACGCCGCCAAACTCGGCTTCACCGCACCGGTCCTCAACGCCGCCGACCTGCTCGTCTTCCCCGTCCTGCTGCGCGACCGGGACGCCATCACCGACCTCGTCACCACCGTCCTCGGCCCGCTCACCACCGCCCGCGGCGGCGCCCAGCCGTACCTCGACACCCTCACCGTGCTGTTCGACAACCAGGGCAACCACACCGCCACCGCGCGGCAGATGCATCTGTCCGTCCGCGCCGTCACCTACCGCCTGGACCGAATCCAGGCCCTCACCGGCTACCACCCCGGCGAACCCACCCAGCGCTTCACTCTGCACGCCGCGGTACTCGGCGCCCGGCTGCTCGGCTGGCCCGGAGCCGCGTGACACCCGATCGCGGCAGCGGTGGGCCCGGGTGCGGTATGTTGATCGGCAGGTGTGCCGGGAAGCCTGGTCGGCGTCAATTCGCCGTGACCCGAACCGGAGCGGACCAGTGACCGACAATCACCTCGACGAGGGCGATGCGTTCGCCGCCCGCATGGGTCGCCTGACCGCCGGCGCCGAGGCAACGCTTCCCGAGCCGCCGCCGAGTGACACTCCGGAGATGGTCGTCCGGAGGGTCCGGCTGCCCAGCACCGTCGACGAGGAGTTACGGCGGCGCGCCTCTGCCCGCGGCGTTTCACCGTCGGCGCTCATCCGGGACCTGGTCGTCGCGGCGCTGGCCGGCGGCGGCACCGAGGCTCCTGACCTGATGGCAGAACTCCGGGGGCTCCGCACCGCCCTGCAGCACGCCGTCGACCGGCTTGCGGCGCAGGCTGAACGGGACGGCTGACCGCCGGCCGCGGCCTGGAGGCAGGACGTCACCTGGCCAGATGTTGTCACACTGTCATGTTTTCGCGGGATCACCGCCATGCCACCCGACAACGATTGCCCCAACCACCACCACGCGTGACCGCGCCGAGCGCGAGCTGGTTGCACGTTGCAGGGATCGGCGGGAGGACGCAGGCATGACCGTGTTGCACGTGCCCGACGGCACGGACTTCAGCCTGGTGTGCGACGGCTGCGGCATGGTCGTCGACCATCTCGGTGCCAATCTGCACAACTGGGAACTTGCGTGGAGCCTGCTCCGCAGGCACGGCTGGATCGGCGAGCGCTCAGCCGGCGGCCCGCACGGATGTCGCCGATGCAGCGCGAGCGGAGTATTGACCTTCGATCGATAGCGGCTCGGGGCACGTTCTCGATTCTTGTTACGGTACAACAATTGTGCGACACGAAAATATCTCGGGGATCGGAGGCGTTGGCTGTGACGGTCGCCGCGGGTCGTCACGAACTGGTCGTCGTCACGAGCCGAATACCGGCCGATGCGCTCGCGGCCGGTCGGCGCCCGTCCAGGTGGACAGGCGAGCACGCCGCGCTCGCCGGGGCATTGCAGCCAGCGTTGATGGCGCGCGATGGAGCATGGATCGGTTGGCACGGCCGCGCCGACATGCACATGGCGCCGGTGGTGCTGCAGTCCGTGCTGCTCTCGCCGGTGTCGTTGTCGGCGGCCGACATCGCCGACCACATCGACGGCCAGTGCGCCTCGACGATTGCACCCCTGTATCACGACGGGCTCGGTGGCCCAGCGTTCCATCGGCGATGGCGGCAGGCCTACCGTTCGGTCAACGAACGGTACGCGGCCGCGGCCGCAGAACTGGCCGCGAGCGGGGCGACGGTCCTGGTCCACGGACATGAGCTACAACTGGTGCCCGGTATGCTGCGCTCCGTCCGACCGGATCTGACCATCGGGTTCGTCCTGCCCCTGCCGTTGCCCCCGGTCGAGCTGTTCCGCCGGATGCCGATGCGAGCAGACATCGTGAGTGGCATCCTCGGCAGTGACGTCATCTTCGTGCAGGACCGTCGCAGCGCCGACAACCTGTTGCGGTTGGCCGTCGGAGCTGGAAGCACCGTAACCGGTGCGGGGGCGATCGCGGTCGGCTCACGCCGGGTCGCCGTAGAAGTGCTGCCGATGGGTGCAGAGACGCAGAGTGTCGAACATCTGGCGGCTGGGGCCAATGTGCGCCGGCGCCTCGACAGCCTGCGTCGCGAGTTGCGGGTCCCCGGAACCGTGCTGCTGTCGATCGATCCGCTCGACGGCACCAGCGGTGCGGAGCGTCGTCTCGCTGCATTCGCCGAACTGCTGCATGACGGCACGCTGCGCGCCGAGGAGTGCGCGCTCATCCAGGTGGTCGTGCCCGCAGCTCGCGAGTCGGCCGAACTCGCGGAGTTGCGCAGCCGGGTCGAGCAGCTGGCCGCCCGGATCAACGGCTCCCACGGATCAGTCGGCCGCCCGGTGGTGCATCATCTGCATCGCAGCCTTGACACCCTCGACACGGTCGCGCTGTTCCGGCTCGCGGATGTCTTCCTGGCCACCGCATTGCGCGACGGTGGCAACCCGACGGCGAAGGCGTTCGTCAGCGCGCGGATCGACAACACGGGCGCACTCGTGCTGAGCGAGTTCAGCGCCACCGCCGCGGAGCTACCGCAGGCGACCCTCGTCAACCCGTACGATCTGGAAGATCTCAAATCGGCGGTCATGGCTGCGGTGGCACCGGCGGACCCGGCAGCGGCCCGCGCCGCGATGAGCCGGATGCGGCTCGCCGTACGCGACCACGACGTTCGGTGGTGGGCCGGCCGTGTCCTCGCGGCCCTCGACACGGCGAGGGCCGGCACAACGGCGGTCGTCGTTCCCGGCGGGGCGTAGGGACGGACAGCCCGGACAGCGTCACCGACGGCGTCGGTCGGAACCGGACGCTCGGCGACGTCCGGGTCGAGGTGGACGACCCTCCTGTGGTGGCTTACAGTGGCCGAAACGTTGCATGGATGCAACGGTTGCCTGGTGGCGGTGCCGGGCGTGGTGCGCCGGGAAGTCTGGTCGGCGACGGAAGTGTGCTGCAAACCCGGGGGGCTGACATGACGGCGGACGGCGGGAACGAGGTTTTTCCGCTCGCACGGATCCTGCTCGTCGAGGACGATCCCGGCGACGTGGCGTACACCCTCGACGAGTTCGCCGAGCACCGGCTCCGCAACCCCGTGACGGTCCTCGGCAACGGTCGTGACGCACTGCACTTCCTCGCGCGACGCGCGCCCTACCAGGATGCCCAAACCCCGGACATCCTGCTGCTCGACCTCAACCTGCCGATCGTCGACGGCCGGGTGGTGCTCGACCAGGTCATGGCAGACCCGGCGCTGGCAAAGCTGGTCGTCGTCGTGCTCACCGGATCGGCTGTCGAGGAACGGATGCTGCGTGACTTCGGGATCCCGTCGGCGTACTTCTTCCGCAAGCCGGTCGACTTCGCACAGCTCGCCGGACTGATCAGGAGCGTCGAGCAGTTCTCGATCGTCGTCGGCCGCGACCGGCCGCCCGCCGGCGAACAGCCGGACCCGGCGTAGGTCGACGCGCTCGCACCACCGTGGAGTCGCTGATGTCCATCCCGTCCCCGGTGTGCCGTGGTCCTCGTCGGTCCCCTTCCTCGCCGCGTGCAGGGCAACCGTTGTACGAGTGCAACAACATGACGGTCGTGTGACGATTCGCCGATCTCGTGCTGCGGGCCTGGCCGTCGGCGGGCATCCGCCCGTAGTCTGCCGATGAACGGAGGTCAGGGGATGTTGATTGCCGCGAATCGTGTCGCGTCGTTGCCAGAAGCGCAGCTGTCGTGCGACCGGTGCGGCGCCGTCTTCCGGCCGCCGTGGCCGATGGACGACCCCGCCATGGTGCTGCGAGCGGCCACCGTTCGGGGCTGGCGGGAGGAGCACATCGGCGGAGTGCCGTGGCACCGATGCCCGGACTGCGGCCCGGTCGCCGGGGATACTGCCGCCTGAGTCCGGCCGGTCGGCAACGATGCCGGGGCGGCGTGCGACCATGTTCGGGTGGCGCAGCGGAACGACGAGCAGGACGAGCAACTCGCGCAGGCCTTGCTGGCGCTCAGCCGGGTGATGGTGGCGCTGGCGGCCCGCAACCTGTCCGAACTCGACGCCGACGTCACGCTCCCGCAGTACCGCGCGCTCATCATTCTCACCTCCAACGGTCCGACGCGCAGCGTCGACTTGGCCCAGGAGCTCAACGTCGCGCCCTCCACCCTGACCCGCATGTGCGACCGGCTGGAACGCAAGGGGCTGATCCGCCGGTTCCAGCGCGACGGCAACCGGCGCACGATCTGGCTCGGCCTCACCGAGGAGGGCCGCGACGTCGTCGGCCGGGTGATGCGGGCCCGCCGCGACGAGATCGACACAGTGCTGGCCACGGCCGGCCTGCACGCATCTCGCCGCACGTTGCAGTTGCTGCACCGGTTCGTCCGCGCCGCCGGGGAACTGCCCGATGAGGAGTGGTGGCAGCGCTGGCAGGTCTCGGCCGATGACGGCGACCAGATCGGGCCGGAACGCAAAACCACCGGCGCCAGCCGCCGTCACTGAGCATCGGCGCCGTGAGGTGCTCGGCTGACTGCGGGGGCTCTGTGACAGTCGTGTGACGTTCCGGCCGCTGCCCGGTTCTGCGTGGGCGGCTGCAACCTGGTTTCGGGTACGGTGGTCCGGGGCGCCGGGAAGTCTGGTCGGCAACGTTTGCCGTCGAGCCTTCCGGAGGGTCCCGTGATCGTGAGTGCTGCCCGCCGTCTGCTGGAGCGTGGTAGCTGGTCCGAGGTCCGCCGGATCGGCGACGCCCTGCGCACCGAAACCACGGGCGGTGTGTTGCTGCTGATGGCGGCGACCGTTGCGCTGGTGTGGTCGAACTCGCCCTGGGCAGGGGCATACGGGGCACTGTCCTCCGCGCGGATCGGCCCGAGCGCCTGGCACCTCGACCTGACGCTGGCGGCGTGGGCAGCCGACGGGCTGCTCGCGGTGTTCTTCTTCGTTGCCGGGCTGGAGCTCAAACGTGAGTTCGTCGCCGGTGACCTGCGCGATCCTCGACGCGCGGTGCTACCGGTGGCGGCGGCCGTCGGGGGCATGGTCCTACCGGCGGTGATCTACGTCGCGGTCAACGGGTGGGCGGCCGGAGGCTCACTTGCCGGGTGGGCGGTACCGACGGCGACGGACATCGCGTTCGCGCTCGCCGTGCTGGCGGTGATCGGCACGCACCTGCCGGCCGCGCTGCGGACCTTCCTGCTCACCCTCGCGGTCGTCGACGACCTGCTGGCGATCGTCGTCATCGCCGTGTTCTACACCGCATCGCTGTCCTGGCTGCCGCTGCTCTTCGCCGCCGTACCGCTCGGCCTGTTCGCCCTGGTCGTGCGGACGAGGGCGGTCCCGGGTGCGGTCCTGGGTGCCGTGCTGCTGCCGTTGGCAGTGCTGAGCTGGGTGCTCGTGCACGAGTCAGGGGTACACGCGACCGTCGCCGGTGTGCTGCTCGCCTTCACGGTGCCGGCCGGAGGCGACGGCACCGACCGGGCGGCACGCTTCGAGCACCGGTGGCGGCCGCTGTCTGCTGCTGTCGCGGTGCCGGTCTTCGCGTTCTTCGCCGCCGGAGTCACCCTCGGCGGCTCCGACGGTGCGCTGGCCGGCCCGGTTGTCGCCGGCATCGTGGCGGGTCTGGTCGCCGGCAAGGCGCTCGGCGTGGTCGGCGCGACCTGGCTGGTGCAACGATTGACCCGGGCCCGGCTCGCCGATGGGCTGGCCTGGCGCGACGTGCTGGGCATCGGCTTGCTCAGCGGCGTCGGTTTCACGGTCTCGTTGCTGATCGCCGAGCTCGCGTTCGGCGCAGGCTCTGCGGGGGACCGCTCGGCGAGGGTCGGGGTGCTGACGGGCTCGCTCGTGTCGGCGGCGATGGCCACCGCGCTGCTGCGTGCCCGGAACCGGCACTACCGGCGGATGCAGGAGGCCGAGGACGCCGATCTCGATGGCGACGGCATCCCCGATGTGTACCAGATGCAGCGGAGAACGCCGTGATCGCCGCCTCCCCGCTGCGTGAACCGGTGCCGGCCGTGCGATTCGACGCTGCGGCCCAGAACGTGGTGCGGGCGGCCCGGGGCGCCGGAACGGTGTGGCTGATCCTGGGTGACGCGTCGCCTGCCGGCCACCCGATGCTGGACGCCGCCCCGTGCCTGGTGATTGATCGGCGCCCGAATGCCGGGCAGGACCGGCTGCTCCTGGTGCGGGGCGAGCTGAGACAGACGCGTCCGCGTCTTCGCACCGACGCCGCTCAGGTCGTACCAGCAGTCGCGGCGGTGCTGTTCGCGATACGTGACTGCGGCGGCGATCCGCCACGACTGTCCGGCACCTGGCAGCAGCGGCGACTGCTCGGGCGCGTCCGAGGCCTGGTCGGCCAGATCGAGCCGGACCCGGCCCGGCGGCCGGGAGTGCATGTCTGGTGAACGCCTATCCTGACGCGCTGCGGGCGATGCTAGTCGCGGTGGGCGTCGCGGTAGCGATCGATCACGTCCCGAGCGAGCCGGCCCCGGTCGGAGACCTCGATCCCCTGGCGCTGCGCCCACTCACGGACCGCCTGGCTGCGCTCGCGGTCACGACCCACCGGCCCGGCAGCCACCATCCCCGGCCCTGACCTACGGCCACGTCCTGCTGCTACGGGCGCGGCCCGGCCGACCTTGGTCGCCGCGGCAACGAACGGGGCCAGGGCGTCGCGCAACCGTCCGGCGTTGCCCGCACTGAGATCGATCGTGTACAGCACACCGTCCACGCCGAACGCCAGGCTCTCGTCCGCCGGCCCGCCGTCGATATCGTCGATGACCTGCTGGATCACACGCCTCGCCATAGCCTGGCCCCTTTTCACAAGTCGCAGCATGACCACATCCGCCGGTCCGCAATTGGACAGCGAACGGACGGGCCGGGTCCATTCCTCATCCGGCTGTTCGTTCGGCACCGAATAAGACAAATGCGAGAACCATGATCGCCATCCCGGGGATGATTCGCAACCCTCAGCCGAAACAGCGCCAGGAATTGCCCAGGGGATCAGCCTGTCGGTATCGACCGGATCCGCGCCCACGCCCGCGTCAACGACCGCAGCAGAGCCGGCAAAGACACCGACTTCGGCCGGTTCCCCTGTGGGGCGCCGACGACGGCGCCTGTCGGGGATGACCGACCCAGTCGCGGCCGTATGCAACCTGGCCCGCATCAACTGCTCGAGCTCGGGCACCTCGTGCCGAGGCTTGTCGCCGGGTGGGGCATCGCTCTCGCCGCACCTCGATCGGAGCCCTAACCGCGGGGTTGTTGGCCACCGTTGTAGCG
>NZ_BMPI01000020.1:139931-165587 GCF_014647515.1 Dactylosporangium sucinum
GTTCACCAATGACATTTGCGGAGCGGTCAAGCGATACGGCCTGTGCAGTAAGCTGCAAAAAAGGTGTTCAGGAGGTTCGAGGTCGCGTCACTGCACGACACGTGCTACCTCGCCGGTTGCCGGGTTCCCGTCGGTGACCTCCACGCGTGGTGACGTGACGCGGGAGGGGGCGGCCGCTCATGCGGGCACGCCTGCTGTCGCTGTTGTTGCGCGCTGAGCCACCGCCGTTCTCAGTCGGGCTCCTGATCGCCGCAGCGCTGATCGGGTTCGAGACGCTTGCCCTGTACCCACTGCACGGCGTCGCACATGAGGACGCCCGGGGGGAGGTCTACCTCGTCGGTGTCCTGGTCGTCTCGACCGTGTGGGGAGCCACGCTCGGCGTGCTGACGTCGCTGGCCAGTGCTGTCGCATACAACTACTTCCACGTCCTGCCCTTCGGCCGATTCGACTTCTCCACCGGTCAGGGCGTCCAGGACCTGACGATCTTCGTGCTCGCCGCGCTGCTGGTCAGCGGCCTCGCGGACCTCGCCCGCAAACACGCCGTCGAGACGTCCGAACGCCGGCGGGAGGCCGACGTGAGCGCCGAGCTGGCCCGGCTGCTCCTCGGCGCCGCTGACCTGCGCCCAGCCTTGGAAGCGGCCGCACGCAGCGTCGCACAGGCGCTCAGGCTGTCCTCGGCCGCGATCGTCCTCGGCACGGCGGCCGAGGACGCTCACCGGGCCGCGTTCCCGCTGCGTTCCGGGACCACCGTTCTCGGTACCTTGACGGTCCCGGCCGACCTGCCCGAACCCACCGTGCGGCGGCTGCGGCAGTGGCTGGTCCCCACGCTGGAATCGCTGCTCGCTGCCGCGCGTGAGCGTGAGACGAGCCGCGAGCGGATCATGCTGCTCGCCGAACAGCAGACCGCGTTGCGACGGGTGGCGACACTCGTCGCGCAGGGCGCCGCACCGGCCGACGTGTTCGCCGCGGTGACCGAGGAACTTGGCCGGGTTCTCGGCCCCTACCCCACGGCGCTGTACCGCTATGAGGCAGACAACACCGCGACCAGAGTCGCCGGCCGCGGTGCGCTGAACCTGCGCCAAGAGTCGTTCCCGGTCCGGGAGGACAGCCTCCTCGGCATGGTGCTGCAGGCCCGCGGCGCGGCCCGGCTGCGCTCCTACGAACACGCCGCCGGTCCCAACGCCGAGAGCGCCCGCAACGCGGGCATCCGCTCGGCCGTTGGTGTCCCGATCCTGGTCGAGGGCGGCGTCTGGGGCGTGGCCGTCGTCGCGTGCACCACCTCGGATCCGCTGCCGGCGGACACCGAGACGCGCATGAACGACTTCACCGAACTTGTCGCGACCGCGATCGCCAATGCCGAGAGTCACGCCGAACTCACCACGTCCCGTGCCCGCATCGTCGCCGCCGGCGACGATGCCCGCCGCCGCATCGAGCGGAATCTGCACGACGGCGCACAGCAACGTCTCATCGCGCTGGGTCTCCAGCTGCGTACGATCGAGGCGTCGCTGCCCGCCGACCCCGACCAGGCCGAGCACGAACTGTCCCAGGCGATGAACAACCTGACCGGCGTCGTCCAGGACCTGCAGGAGATCTCGCGTGGCATCCACCCGGCAACCCTGTCCAAGGGCGGGCTCGGCCCGGCCGTCAAGGCCCTTGCGCGCCGCAGCTCGACGCCGGTCGACCTCAAGCTAGCCATAGACCGACGGCTGCCGGAGCCGGTCGAGGTCGGCGCATACTACGTGGTGTCGGAGGCGTTGACGAACATCGCCAAGCACGCCCGGGCGCATTCGGTGCGCATCGACATCGCGGCGGACGAGACGTGCCTGCGGATCGCGATCCGCGACGACGGCGTCGGCGGAGCCAACATCGATCGCGGCTCGGGCCTCATCGGCCTCCAGGACCGTATCGCAACGCTCGAGGGCCACATGGACATCGTGAGCCCCGCCGGGCACGGCACCGGGCTGCTGGTCGACATCCCGATCAACGCGGCCCCGATCAATGTCGCCTGAACGGAGTGCCGGTTCGCGTTGGCTGAAATCCGTTGGCATGTGGCATTCACGCCACTTTCTCGCGCGCCGGCGGGCGCCTACCTTCGAGCACCGTGACAAAAGTGCTGTTGAGCCTGCATGTCCTGGCCGCGATCATCGCCATCGGGCCGGTCACGGTGGCGGCGAGCATGTTTCCGGCCGCCGTGCGTCGCGGCGACGCCGATGCACTGCGCCTCCTGCACCGGATCAGCACGGTGTACGCCGTGATCGGCGTGGCAGTACCCATCTTCGGCCTGGCAACGGCGAGCAGTCTCGGGGTGCTCGGCGACGCATGGCTGCTGACCTCGATCGCACTGACGATCGCGGCGGCCGGACTGCTGGGCCTGGTCATCCTGCCCCGCCAGCACGGCCTGCTGGCACGGGCGTCCAGCGGCGCCGCATCGCCACCCGGCGATCGATCAGCGGCACGCCTCGGCATGATCACCGGCGTCTTCAACCTGCTGTGGGCGGTCGTGGTCGTCTTGATGATCGTTCGTCCAGGCTCCACCACGGGGGTGTAGCGTGCCCCTCACGCTCTTGCGCATTGCTGCGGTCGTCGAGCTCGTCAGCCTCGCCGTGCTCCTGACGAACCTGGCGACCGTCCACGTCCCGGCGGTGGCTTCCCTCTTCGGCCCGATCCACGGCTGCTCCTATCTTCTCGTGATCGGCACCGCGTTGCATCTCACTCGGTCGAGGTCCACGACGTTGCTCGCTGCCATCCCGATTTTGGGCGGATTGCTCGCGCTGCGGCGCGTGCGGCGTCAGGCGCCCGTCGGATGACGCCGGGTGCCGTCGTGACTGCCGGGACCGGCGGGATCGGTCGCATCACCATCTGACCTGTCTGACCTCACCGACTCGGCGCCGAACGGCCGGGAGCCGGCGAACACGACAGGACGGATCGGCCTTCGCCGGCGACGTCAACCGGCCGTCGTCGCCCTCGTCTCGGCCAGGGCCCGGTTCAGCACGACCAGCAGCGCGTCGCGGACGGAACGCGTATCGCGCGCATCAAACGTGATCACCGGAGTGTCGTTGCTGACGGCGAGCGCCCACCGCACGTCGTCCAACCCGTGCGACAACTGCCCGTCGAACAGGTTCACCGCCACGACGAACGGGATGCCTGCCTGCTCGAAATAGTCCACGGACGGGTAACAGTCGTCCATTCGACGGGTATCCACGATCACCAGCGCACCGAGCGCGCCGGACACCAGGTCGTTCCACATGAAGCCGAACCGGTCCTGCCCTGGAGTACCGAACAGGTACAACTTGATCTCTTCGTCGATGGTGATGCAGCCGAAGTCCAGCGCGACCGTCGTGGTCACCTTCTGCGGTACGTGACCGATGCGGTCGATCGCGGCGGCCACCTCGGTCATCGCCGCCTCGGTGGTCAGCACCGGTATCTCGGAGATTGCGGACACCGCCGTGGTCTTGCCGACCCCGAAGCCACCGGCGATGACCATCTTCACGGGCAACGGCGGTCGTCGGCCGGCACGGGGAGTGCCGTCCTGCCGCTCGGGAAGCCCGCGCCCTCCGGGCATGTCAGTGGATGGCTTGAAGTCCACGTATGACCCTCTCAATGATGGCGGCGTTGCGGTGCAGTCCGCTGTCCGGGCGGCGGGAGGCCAGGTGTCCGCACGCGATCAGATCGCCGACGAGCACCCGGGCCACTCCGAGGTGCAGGCCGAGGCGGGCGGCGACCTCCGCGACCGCCAGCGGCGCACGGCACAGGAGGAGGATCTCGCGCTGTTCGTACCGGTAGCGGTCCAGCGCATCCTCACCCACGGTTGTCGTCAGCACCTGAGCCTCGATCTCCAGCCCGGTGTCGGGTCGCGCCCGTCCGCCGGTGAGCAGGTATGGACGGACCGCCGAGGTGGTGGGCCGGAGCGGATCCGGACGCGGCGGAGGCTGCGCCGGCGGACCGGCCGACGAGCCGCCGAGAAACGGCCGTACCAGTGGCACCGACCGGTCGGAAGCCGATCCGTCATGGTCGTCCATCGTCAGTACCCGACTGTGCTCTTCAACTCCTCGATGAGGCCCGGCGTGAGTACCGCGCCGGCACGGTTGGCGAACATGGCCATCTCGTACGCGAGTTGGCCGAGGTTCGCCGACTTGGCCGCGAGCACACTCAGCGCCGCGCCCACGCTGATTGCGCTGACCAACAGGTATCCGCGATCAAGATCGATGATCACCTTGTTCGGGGAGCCAAGGTCATACACTTGCGCGGCCCCGATGGACAAGCTGATGATCGCCGAGGTGATCGCCGCCAGCCGGTCGGCATCGGCCCGCTCCAGCGAGTTGGTCATCGCGATGAGCAGCCCGTCCGACGAGACCGCGATCGCATCGGACACGAGCGGCGTGTTGGCGGCGAACTGGTTGATCAGCCAGTTGAACTGCTGTGCGTCCGCACTGATGTGCTGGATTGGTACGGTCATCGCTGCCTCTTCCCGTTGTGCGGATCGTGTGTGTTGAGGCTGTTCGTGGCTCGGGCGAGTCCTTCGACAAAACCGTCCAGGGCGGCCCGCTCGGCCTCCGGATCTCGATGCGGCCCGCTCGGCCTCATGTTCGCCGGAGCCCTGCTGGAGGTGGTCGCCGACGGGTTGGGCCGCGCCGAGGCGAAGAGGTGCGCACCTGGGGTACGTCGGGTGAGACCGTGCGGGCCTTTCTGCGGGTCGACTGCCGGCCCGGCCTCCGTGGGTCGTGGTTCGGTGGCGCGGGGTTCCTGGCTGACCGCGGCCACCCCCCGGATCGGTGGGTGCGGGGCCACCTGCGGCAAGACGGGTGGCGCAAGGTGTTGACCGTCGACCGCGGCCCGTTCGGTGCCTTGCATGAATGCGGTCAACTGGGCGGCTTCGGCTTCCGCGTCGCGCAACCCAGCCGGCGCGGGGTTCGCCGGTCGCGTCTCGAAGGCGGTCATGTACAGGCCCGGGGTACGCCGGGTGAGACCATTGCGGGAGCGGTCATGGTCCGCACCGTTGACCGCTGCCGGCGCCGTCAGCGGTGCCGTGGGACGGTCGGAGACGGCTGGCGCCGGTGCGGCCGCAGCCGGGTGGCCGTTGAGTCTTCCCGAGCCGTCGAACCAGGAGAATGCGCTTCCCGCCGGTGTCGGCCGGGTCGGTCCGGGCAGCAGTGCGGCCACCGGGGCGACCGCCGGAGCGGCCGCTACGTGCGCGGGCGGCTGGCGTGGGACAGCGTACATGCGCGACGGGATCAGGACCGTGGCAGTGACACCCTGTCCTGGGGTCGGGTCCAGCCGCACGGTCAGTCCGTGCCGGCGGGCCAGCCGGCCCACCACGAAGAGCCCAAGCACTTCGGTGGGTGCCACGTCCAGCCGCGGCCGTTCCACGATCCGGCGGTTCTCCTCCTGCATCCGCGCCAAGGGCATGCCGATGCCGTAGTCCGCGACGGTGATCCGGCAACCGTCACCGAGCTCGGCGCTGACTTCGACGAACGCTCCGGGCGGCGAGAATGCTGTCGCGTTCTCCAGCAGCTCCGCGAGCAACAGTCGTAGGTCGGCGACGAGATCCGCGGCGATCACGATGTCGCAGACCCGGCCCAGCCGTACCGCCCGGAACCCCTCGATCTCCCCGGCTGCGGCTCGGATCACCGTGACCAGCGGAGTCGGTACGACCAACTCCTCATCACGGTTCCCGGAGACCACCAGGAGCGAGTCGGCGCTGCGCCGCAACCGCGTGGTCAGGTGGTCAAGCCGGTACAGCTTCTCCAGGAGCATCGCGTCCTGTTCATTGCGTTCCATGTCGTCGATCAGGCTGAGCTGCCGGGTCACCAGACTCTGCGTGCGCCGAGCGATGTTGGCGAACATGATGGCGACGTTGCGCTGCGTGCTGACCTGCCGTTCCAGGAGCAACGCGGCGGTCGCCTGGACCCGGTTGATGGCGGCGGCCAGTTCACCGATCTCGTCCTGGCCGCGGACGTTGACCGCGGCCAGGCGAGTCGGCCGGGGCACCGACTCGTCGGCGTCGTCCACCCTCACCAGCTCGGCGCTCGCGATGTCGGCGACGGCGCCGGCGGCGCGGGACAGCCGGCGCAGCGGCGACGCGATCGATCGACTCACTCGTATCGACAGACTGATGACGAGGGCGAGCACCAGGACGGCGCCGGACCCGACACCCAGCGCCGCGGAGCGGCCGTTCCTTTCCCGTACGTCCGCCGCGCTGGCGATGTCCGACGCGATCCGGTCCTCGACGATCTGGCGCAGCCGCCCGTATGCGTTGGCTACGCCGAGTGCGGTCGGCACGTCCTCGGCGACATCCGCGATGCCCGTGCTGCTGAGCCGGGCGGTGATGCCGGCGACACGTTGCCCGGACGGTCCCTGCTCCACGATGTCGAGCAGCGCCGACTGCTGGCCGGTGGCCAGTTGCCGGAACCGGTCGCGCTGCTGCCGCTCGGCTGTCAGGGCCGCCGCGAGCAAGGGAGCGCCGGTGCCGCGGTCGGCGGCGGCGATCACCAGGCCGGCGGCGACGTCGCTGGCGACATGGTTGGTGCGGAGCAACGCGTCGAGCGTGAAGAGCTGGCGCAGCCCGACCGCGTCGACACCGTCGCGGGCCGCCAGGTGCAGCGCGTCCAGCAGCGCCTGGATGGCGTCTCGGTAGGCGTGGTACACAGTGACGGTGCTGGCGGTGCCGGACAGCACCTGCTGGCGCTGCTGGTCCAGCTCGCCGACCCGGTCCAGGGCCTGGCCGATGTCCGGCTCCGGCCCGTCGGCGCGCATGCGTGCCACGGCGTCGTCAACCAGTTGCTGCTGGATGACGACCGCGGACCGGTCCGTCGACGGCAGCACCAGATACGCCAGCGCAATCGCGCGCTCCTGCTGCAGGTCCTGCACCAGACCACCGACTTCACGAGCGAGCCGGGCGAGGTGTGCGGTCACCGCCGCGGCGCGTGCATCGTCGACCCGCTCGACCGTGAACGGGATGATGGTGCACACCACGGCGAACAGCGGCAGGAACAGCAGCAGGTTCAGCTTCTGGCGGACCCCGAGGTCATTCAGCACCGTCGCGCTCCCGCCGCCGTGCCTGCACCCCTCGGCCCACGTGCACAAGTTCCTCGGCACCGAGCAGGTCGCGGGCATCGATCATGCTGATCTGCGGCTGCTCCGGCGCTGCCTCGACCTCGTCGCTGCCCTCGGTTCCCTCGTCGGTCGCGCGGGAGCGCCGATCGGGAGCGAGCAGCCACAGCAGCACGACGGCACCGGCAAGCACGCCGGCCGCGCCGGCGATGACCAGCCGCTGTTGGCTGACCAGGCCGGCCTGGCGATCCGCGAGCAGCCCGTCGAGCTGATCCCAGATGGCGGCGACGAGCGTCACGGCCGTGTGGTTGACCCGGGCCGCGGCATCCTCCAGCCCGGCTCCCGTCACAGGCCCGCTGAGCTGTCGCACCAGGGCGGGCGGGGTCAACGCGTCGACCGCGTTCTGGAACGCGTCCTGCTCGCCGGTGATGTCGGTACCCAATGCCGAGCGCTCGGTGTTCAGCACGCTCTTCTTCAGCCCGGTGCTGATCTGGGCGGCGGCCACCGCCACCTCGTAACGGGCGACGGCAACGGCCGCCGCCCGCTCGCTCGCGGTGTCCGCGCCGAGCGGCAGGGCGACGAGATCGGCGACGCGAGCCGCGTTGAACATCACCGTGGGCAGCCGCATCAGCCCGACGTCCATCAGATAGTACGCGTCCAACTCCGGATCGAGGATGAGGTTGGACGCGTCGCCGACCTGCACCGTCAGCTCGATGGCGAGGCTCACCACGTCACCGAAGTCCCGATGGGCGCTCTGGCCGGTGCCCGGCTCGTCGATCAGCGTGGCGATCCGTTGCTGCACTTCGGACCAGCGGACAGTGGCACCCAGCGCGGCACCGTGCGCGGCGTCGGCGCCCGCCACGCCGGCCACCGCCGTGCGCAGCCCGCCGGTGTCGATCGGCTGGCCCCGCACGGCGGCGGACTCGGCTGCGGTCAGCGCCCCGATCAGGGCCGTCAGCGGCCGAAGGTAGGCGACACCGGCCCGTTCCGCGGTGACGAAGCCGCGCTGCCGGGACAGCTCGGACCACGAGCCGACCAGGCCGATCCCGAGCAGAGTACCTATCACCGTCACGGCGAGGACCGCCGCGACGGCCCGCAGTTTCGGGCGAGTCGACAGTGTGCTCATCGGGCGGTTCCCTCCTGGGCTGGCACAACCGGCTTACTGGGTCTTCACCGCGGCGGGGACCGGGTGCGCGTCGGGGGTGACGGCCGGTCTGTCCCGATCGGCCAGGTCGTATGCGGCCTCCCCGTGCTCGGACAGGTCAAGACCGGTGGCCTCGGCCCGGCCGCTGACCCGGTTGCCGAGCAGGCGATTCAGCACGCCGCTGATGAGCAGCGTCAGCACGAGTGAGTACGCGATGACCGCCACCACCGGGACCACCTGGCGGGTCAACTGGTGGTACCCGCCGCCGTAGAACAGCCCGGTGGCGCCCGCCGCGTTGACCGACTTGGTCGCGAAGAGCCCGACGCAAACCGCGCCGATGACCCCTCCGCCCAGGTGCACGGCGGCGACGTCGAGCGAGTCGTCCACCCGGAACCACACCTTCAACCCGACCAGCAGGTGGCACACCAGACCGGCGAGCGTCCCGATCGCGAGCGCACCGATCGGGGCGACGTAGCCGGCCGCCGGGGTGATCGCGACCAGGCCGGCCACCACCCCGGAAGCGGCACCCAGGCTCGTCGCCTTGCCGTACCGGGCCCGCTCGGTGACGCTCCACGCCATCAGCGCGGCCGAGGCAGCGACCATCGTGTTCACGGTGGCCGTGCCGGCGAGCTGGTTGGCGCCGTACGCGGAGCCTCCGTTGAACCCGAGCCAGCCGAACCACAACAGGGCCAGGCCGGTCATCACCATCGGCAGGTTGTGCGGGCGGGCCGAGTTGGCCGGCCAGCCGCGGCGCCGGCCCAGCACGATCGCCATGGCGAGCGCGGCGGCACCGGCGTTCGCGTGCACGACGGTGCCGCCTGCGAAGTCGAGCGCTCCCCACCTCGCGGCCCACCCCTCCGGGGCGAACACCCAGTGTGCGATCGGCGCGTACACCAGCACCGACCACAAGGCGATGAACGCGCAGAACGGCCCGAACCGCCAACGTTCAGCGGTGCTGCCGGTGATCAGCGCCGGGGTGACGGCGGCGAACATCAGCTGGTAGAGCGCGAACACCATGACGGGCACGTGTGGTGCGGCGCCCACCTCGCCGGTCGGGTTGCTCAGGCCCAGCCAGCGCAGGTCGCCGAGGAACTCGTTGCCGGGAGCGAAGGCGATCGTGAAGCCGACGGTGACCCAGGTGATGGTCACGATGGCCAACGTGGCGAAGCTCTGCATGATGATGCCGAGGACGTTGTTACGCCGGACCATGCCGCCGTAGAAGAAGGCGACACCGGGCGTCATGAGTAACACCAATGCTGCGCTGGCCAGCACCCACGCGGTGGCGCCGGGGTCGGTGGCACCGGGCATCTGCTACCTCCTTCTCTCACCGTCCTGCGCTGCTACGTAGCGCCGGCGCAAAGAGTTCACCCAACAGCCGCCAAATCCTCCGTCGGGCCTACCCGGTGTGGCGGATCGGCTGATCGGAGTCGCCCACTTCATCCCAGAGCAGACTGGCCAACGAGAGAGACCCGGGCCTGCCGGTGGGGCGCCAGCCGCGGCCGGGGCGCCAGACCCGCTTGATCCGGACCGAGGCGTAGGAGCGTCGCGGCAGGACCAGTCGCACCCCGCTGGCGTGCAGGTCATCGGCGATGGAGCGCAATCGCGGCAGCGCACCCAATCGTGCGACGGTGGCCGTGATGTCGATGGCCCATCCCCAGCCGATGTGCAGTTCCACGAGATGGTGGCCGGGCCGGGCCTGCGGGCGCTGTTCGTGCACCACGAGCCAGTCCGGCACACGATGGGGCGAGGGATCGGGAATCAGCGCGTACACGGTGGCCGCACCGAACATCCGCCGGCTGGGCCAGTAGACAACCTCGTTGGGCAGGCCGGCAACGCCGTGCCGGGCGTCGATCGGGTAACTGGTGAGCGGCTGACCGGCCGACCCGTCGAGCAGCGACTCCGGACGCAGCCGCCCTTGCGCATCCACTCGATAGGCATCGACGATCCGGGTGTCGGACAGCCACGCCACCGGCAGCAGATAGGTGCCCGGCGCCGCGAGCAGATAGTGCAGCTCAGCGGGGCCTCGGTGGCCGGTCGAGGAGCCGTCTATCGCGGTACCGGCCCCGACCCGGACCCGCAACACGCTGCCGTCGCGCGTCTCACCGGCCAGGTCCGCCCCGTCAAGCCGGCCGGTCAGGAACAACCATGGACCCGGTACACCCTCCACAATGGAGCGTCCGGCGGGCCAGCGGGACGCGACGTAGAGCTCGAATGCCTCGGCGTTGACCCGTGGTTGGTCCGTGAGCCAGTGCAGCCGGTGCGGCACCCCGTGCCGCCCGGCGGTCACCAGGGAAGGGGACTGCTCCGCCCCGGGCCGGGCCTGCCGCCAGGCGGCCGGCGCCTCGGTCCGGGCCAGCCATGCCTCGGCCTCGGCCAGCTGGTCCGCCAGGGCGGCGCGCAGGTCGGCGGCGCGGTCGAGTTCGGCCCGCAGTCCCGAATCGGCGTCCGTACCAGCCGGGTGGGCGAACTGGTCGTCCTTGACGCGCGCCGCGAGGCTGGCGAGCGCGTCGTCGCACCGCCCCCAGGCGCTGAGCAGACCTTCGCGCGCCGTCCCCGCCGTCGGCAAACCACCTACTCCGCCGAGCTCTGCCAGGACCCGCCGGCAGCCGGCGATCAGGTCCGGATACCCGTCGTGGAGCTCGTGCAGTGCGGACCGTAGTCCGGAGCCGGCTGGCGGCTGCTCGACCGCGGCGGGCGTGGGCAGCGCCGGCTCTGCGGGGCCGGCGGCGCTGACTGGAGACCACGGCACGGCCGGCATCGGTCTTGGCTCACCGTACCCGGCGATGAGCTGATCGAGCAGGTCGAGCAGGTCGGCGGTGTAGGACAACCAGTGATCCAGCGTTGCCGCAGCCGCCGGGTCGCGTCCTTCGGCCACGACCGCCCACTGCCGGGCCAGTGCCCGCTCCGCCGCGAGGTACGCGGTGTACCCGGCAGCCAGCGGCGCGAGGCCGCGCAGCAAATGGTGATCGGCGGCGGGCAACACGGACATCGCGCGGACGACGGCCCGTCGCAGATGACGCTCGCCCTGGTGCAGCAGGCGCAACCGGGCAAGCAGGGTGGCCCGGTCCAGCTGACCGACCGCCGGCAAAGATACCTCCGCTGCCTGGATCTCCTGCCGCAGTCGAATTCGGGCATCCGCCAGCTCCGCGACGATCCCCATTCCACGATCGGACAGCTCGGCCGCTTGTCCCGGCTCGCCGGACCCGGTCGCAAGACGGAGCAGACCGCCGGTCTCGGGGTCGTACCGGGTGCTGGCGAGCGCCTGACGAAACTCGGTCCACGCGTCGATCAGACCGATCGCGTCGTCCGGATGGATCGTGGACAGGGCCGCGCGGTACCGGCGCTGCATCCGCGGCACCTGAAGGAACAGCTCCAGGAGTACGCCCGCCAGCCGACCGGCTGGGTCGGCGGGCTCGGCCTTGCTGTCGGGCACCGGTCGCGCCACGCTCTCCGCCGCAGGTTGCGCGGCCCGCCTCGTAGGGCGCTGCCCGGACATGCGGTTCAGCGGTGTCGTGCCGGACCGCCCGCCACGTCGCAAGTGATGTCCCACCTCTGCGGCCCTCCCGGCGGTACGTCTGGATCTCCTCTCACCTATCTACGTATTGCGACGGCCGGCGGGTCAGGCAGTTTTTCTGTGTCCGAAGAGTCGGGCGTCGCGACACAGCGGGCGCCGGGAGCCCGACGTCGTGCAGACGGCAAGCGAACACGGATACCGCCCTCCCTCGAGGCCCGCGGCGACCTCGGCGGCGGTGCGTTTCCGAACGAACGCTAACGCCCGGAACGCTCTATTCGTCCAATTGCAGCGACCCTCGATGCTTGTGTTGTGCGTCGCACGAGGTGGTAATCGGCCTACGTGATGTAGGGCGACTTGGTCCGGGCATCCCGCAATGCGTGGGCCCACCAGGACAGGTGATCCAGCGTGGCGGTGACCGTGGTGTTGCAGTCCGCCGTGGCCTTGGGCCATGTGCCGTCAGGGGCAAACATTTCCCAGTATCTGGGGAGGCTGATGGCGTCGCGGATGGCGACGGCATGCAGCTCGGCGAAGATCTGACGTAGCTGGTCGATGGCGTGCAGGCCGCCGGACTCCCTACCGTAGGCGACGAAGGTGACGGGTTTGGCGTGCCATTCCTCGTAGTACCAGTCGATGGCCGTCTTGAGCGGAGCGGGGAAGCTCCGGTTGTACTCAGGGGTGACGACTGCGAAGGCGTCCGCAGCGGAGAGCCGGGGCGCCAAGGCCCGCACCTGCGGGGGGACGGGTTCATTCTCATCCGTCAGCGTCGACGGCAGGTCGGTCTCGGCCAGGTCGATCAGGTCGACGTCGAGGTTGCCGTGCCGGCGGGCCTTGGCCACCAGCCATCTGGCGATGATGGGCCCGAACCGGCCATTGCGAGTGCTGCCGACGATGACCGCCAGTCGCAGCCGGTCGTTCTCCGACACGTCCTACCTCCGTCTCGGTCGTTCCCCCGTTCGACGTGACCCACTGTGTCGCAGGCCGTTTACGGCTTCTTGCTCGTCGGCTTACGGCGCGGCTCACCCACCGCGTGCGTGCACATGACCCGGCCGACACCCGGCTATCGTGGCCGTCATGCGCTTTGGAGTGCTCGGCCCGTTGACGGTGTGGACGACCGGCGGCACACCGGTTGGGGTGCCCGGGCTGAAGGTCCGCACCCTGCTGGCCGACCTTCTCGTGCACGAGGGCCGGCCGGTGCCCGCTGACCGGCTCGTCGACGATCTGTGGGGCGACAACCCGCCCGGCAACCCCGCGGGCGCCTTGGCGGCGAAGGTCTCGCAGCTGCGCCGGGCGCTGGAGGACGCCGAGCCGGGCGGCCGGGAACTGGTCCTGCACCATCCCGCCGGTTACCTGTTGAACGGTGACACCGACGCCGACCGGTTCCACTCCCTGGTCGCCGAGGCCGGCCAGGCCGGCGAGCCTCGGGCCAAAGCCGCCCTGCTGTCTGCCGCCCTGGCGGCATGGCGAGGCCCGGCGTTCGCCGACTTCGCCGACGAGCCGTTCACCCGATCCGCCATCGCCAAACTGACGCAGCAACGGCTCACGGCTGAAGAGGATCTGGCCGAGGCGCGGCTGTCACTGGGCGAGCACGCCCTGCTGGCCGGCGAGCTCGGCGCCCTGCTGACCGAGCATCCGCTCCGGGAGCGCTTGCGTGCCGCTCACATGCGCGCCCTGTACCGCTCCGGACGGCAGAGCGAGGCCCTTGCCAGCTACGAGGAGCTGCGCGGTCTGCTCGCCGACGAACTGGGCTTGGATCCGGGTGCCGAGCTGGTCGCCCTGCACCGAGCGATCCTGACGCAGGACGCGGCGCTGGCACCGCCGTCCGCACCGGGTCCGTCGGTGACACAGCCCGCCTCGAACCTGCCCACGCCACTCACCGAGTTGATCGGCCGGGACGACGCGGTCGCCGGGATCCGCGCTCGACTGGAGACCGACCGCCTGGTGACGCTCACCGGTCCAGGCGGGGTGGGCAAGACCCGGCTGGCATTGGAGACTGCCCGGCAGTTGGCCTCCCGTCCACCCGGCGCCGATGGAAGTCCGTTCCCCGACGGCGTGTGGTTGGTCGAGCTGGCGGCCCTGGACCGACCGGCCGACCGGGACGTGATGCACCGGGTGGCAGAGGCGATCATGTCAGTGCTCGACATCCGGGACACCAGCCCGGCTGAGCCGGTAGCCTCGGTGGACCGGCTGGCCGAGGCTCTGCAACACCGGCGTCTTCTGCTGGTGCTGGACAACTGCGAACACATTGTCGAATCGGTTGCCGAGTTGGCGGAGCTACTGCTCCACACTGCTGCGGGCCTGCGGCTGCTGGCAACCAGCCAGGAGCCGCTCGCCCTCGCCGGCGAGGTGGTCTGGAGCGTTGCGCCGCTCGAGGTGCCCGATCGCGCCGCCGGCCTCGCTGAATTGGAACGGATCGACTCAGTACGGCTGTTCATGGCGAGGGCGACTGCCGCGGCTCGTGGATTCGTCCTCGACGCCGACACCGCCCCGGCGGTCGCCGTGCTGTGTCGGCGGCTCGACGGCATCCCGCTGGCCCTCGAGCTGGCGGCGACCAAGGTCCGGGCGCTGGGCGTGCAGGGCCTGGTCAACCGACTCGACGACCGGTTCCGGCTGTTGTCCGTCGGCTATCGGGGCGCGCCACCGCGGCAGCAGACCCTGTTGGCGATGATCGACTGGAGCTGGGAGCTGTTGACTGGCCCTGAGCGCGTTGTGCTGCGCCGGCTGGCGGTGCACTCCGACGGCTGCACCTTGGAGGCCGCCGAGGCCGTCTGCGCGCAGGACGGCCTGGACGTCGTGGACCTACTGACCCGTCTGGTCGACCGGTCCCTGGTGGTCGTGGTGGAGAACGCCGATGTACCCCGGTATCGTCTGCTGGAATCGGTGGCGGCCTATTGCATCGAGCAGTTGCAGGCAGCAGGCGAGCTCGAACCGCTCCGGCGGCGGCACCAGCACTACTACTCCGACCTGGCCGAGCAGGCTGAGCCGCGCCTGTACGGACCCGACCAGCAGCGGTGGCTGCGCCGCCTCGACGCAGAGGTGATGAATATCCGCGCCGCGCTCAACGCCGCGATCAGGGACGGGGACGCGGAGGGCGCGCTGCACCTGGTCAACGCGATGGCCTGGTACTGGTTCCTGCGTGGCCGCCTGAACGAGGCCCGGCGGTCCTTCGCTGCCGCACTCGCCGTCGAGCCCTCCGGGAACTCCGACGTTCCCGCGTCCCGCGCCGGAGCCGTCGCCACCGTCTCGACCACCGCGCGCCGGGCCAGGGCGCTGGCCTGGGCGACCGGTATCGGGTTCCTCCACGGCGACGTCACAGACCGGGAAGAGCGCCGTAGGACGGCGCTACGACTGTTCGACGACACCAATGACGTGCGCGGGCGTGCCAGAGCACAGTGGTTCCTGGCCTACGCCGGGATCGGCCGCGGCGACCTGACCGTCGCCGAGGACCTGCTGGACCGGGCACTCTCGGACTTCCAAACACTCGATGATCGTTGGGGAACGGCCGCCTCCCTCGCGAGCCGGGCCAAACTTTCGCACATTCGCGGGGATGTCACCGCGATGGAACGTGACGCCAGCCGAAGCGTGGTTCTCTTCCGTGAAGTCGGCGACCGCTGGGGCCAGCTGGAGGCATCCGGCTGGCTCGGCGCCCTCGCCGAGATGACCGGCGACCACGAGCGGGCCGAGCACCTCCACCGCGACGGGCAGCGCATGGCCGAGGAACTCGAGATGTGGACGGAGGTCGCCGGCCGGCTGTCCTGGCTCGGGTGGATCGCGCTGCAACGCGGTGACTACCCGCAGGCGGTGCAGTCCTGCGAGCAGGCCCTGCGGCTGGCCGTCGAACAGGGCCACCAGGAGGCGCAGATCTTCGCCAGGATGGGACTCGCCTTCGCCGCCCGCAGACACGGCTGCCTCGACCTCGCCGAGACACATCTGCGCAGCATACTCAGCCTGGCTCCACGCCAGGAAGCCCAACCTCCGTACCTTCCCCTCATTCTCACGGAGTTCGGCTTCCTCGCCGAGCAGCGCGGCGACGCGACCACCGCCCTCGCCTCCCACCTGGAATCGCTCGACCTCGCCGCCGGGTTCGGCACATCCCGGGACATGCCGATCACCGTCGAGGGACTGGCCGGGGCGCTGGCCCTCGCCGGACACCACCACCGCGCCGCCCAGTTTCTCGGCGCGGCGGACGCGGTCCGCGCATTGAACTCACGGACGCCTGGGCCTTCCGAACGCGCCGACATCGACCGGATCACCACACGGGTCTGTCAGGCCCTGGGCCAGCCTCGTTTCGCCACCGAGTTCCAACGCGGCGGCGGCCTCACCTCCGAAGAACTGCGGACCCTCGCAACCAACTGAACGAGCCCATCGGGACCGTTGCCGGCACGGGGTGAAATCAAGTTTGGGCACATTGGCGGAGCCCCCGGGGCCCCTCGTGGACCGCCGAGTCCGGCGGCAGGTGCTACGACTGAAGCCAGAAGGTGTCGTGGCGGAGGAAGAACTCCATCCTCTCGTCCTCGCTTGCCCCGGCTAGGTCAAGAATTCCCTCGAAGTAGCCCTCCCGTGGCGCGCCGGGTGCGAAGTGCAGCAGCATCGACGCCGGTGCGCCCGACTCGTTGCGGAACGCGTGCACCCCACCCTCGGGGACGTGCACGAAGTCTCCAGGTTCCGTGTCGATCCAGCGCGTGCCGTCATAGATCCGCACCGATCCGGAGAGGATGAAGAACGACTCTGAGATCGATCTGTGGAAGTGCGGGTCCGGGCCGCTCGGCGTCGGGCCCATCTCCCACCGATAGAGGCCGAACTGGCCGTTTGTCGTCGCTCCTGTTGCCAGGTAGTGCACCGTGTTGCCGTTCGGATAGGTCAGCTCGGGACTGCCATCAACTGGCCGGTAGGTGGCACTGATCTGGCCCTCAGCGCCGACATAGCGTCGTTTCGGATAGGTCATGGTTCTATTCCTCTTGTGGCTGTCGGTAGCGTGAGTGACAGGACAGGGCAGAGCCGACCGGACGCGCTGCATCGGAATTTCATGGAACGTTCTCCAGCAACAGCGGTAGCCGGGCCGGCGCCACCTACTCTGCAGTGCGGCCCTTACGGTTCGTTTACGGTCGCCTGATCGTCAGCGTTTGTCGCAGGTGTTGCGGTCTCCGTCTGGCAGTCCGCTGTCGCCAGGCTGAACCTCAGGTGGCGGGCGGCCGGGGTAACGCGAGCAGTGACCGATCGGCGGCTCCGGGCCGGTCCTCATGGGGGTTGGTTTGCCGTCGACCGAGACGTTTACGGCGTCGTGCGCGGTGTGGTCGCGGTGGCGTAAAGCGACCGGAGACAAACCGTAAGCGGTCTGGGGCACTGTAGGGCGAGTCGGACCGGGCGGCGTCGTGAGGGGGATCTGGCATGTCGGAGCACGACCCCGCTGCTGCTGACGGTCATCACCGTCAGCGCCGGGCGGGCCGGCAGCACCGGGGGCACCGGGGGCACCGGCTGTACCGGCACGGCCGGTTCGGGCCGACTGTCGCGGGCTGGCCGTCGGCCTGCCTCGGAGCTGGAGCGGTTCGATCCGGACCGCACCTGACCCAAGGCCACCCCAGCCCGCGACACCATCGTCTCGGCCATGCTGGACCACCTGTCGTGGTGTCCACGCAGTTCGGGATGCCGGGTCGAATCCCCCTCCACCACATAGGCCGGCGGCACGCAGTACGGCACACACCCGATCAGGAGGTACCCATGAGAAAGATCATCGCTTCGACGTACTCCACCCTCGACGGATACATCGACAATCCGCACCTGTGGTCCATGCAGTACACCAGCGAGCAGGTCCAGACCTACGCGCTCAAGCTTCTGCTGAGCAGCGACGCCTTGCTGCTCGGCCGGACCACCTTCGAGGGCATGGCGCAAGCCTGGCCGAACATGGGCGGCAACCCCTACGCCGACCGGGTCAACAGCATCCCCAAGTATGTGGTGTCCTCCACCCTCGACAAGGCCGAGGGATGGAACAACTCTTCGGTCATCCACGGCGACGACCTCGCCACCGAGGTGGCAAAACTCAAGCAGGAACCCGGCAGCAACATCTTGATCTGGGGCTGCGGCCAGCTCACTGATGACCTCGCCGCTCACGGCCTGCTCGACGAGTACCGCATCTGGTTCTACCCCGTCATCAAGGGCAGCGGCGAACCGCTGTTCCGGCCCGAAAGCTCGGTTGCGATCGAGCACCTCGATACCACCACGTTCGAGTCCGGCATCGTCGTCCTCACCTACCGGCCGACGACCGCGACCGCCGGCCAGGAATGACACCGCGAACCACATACCGGGCTCCGTAACGCAGGCTCACGTCCCATGACGAGCCGGACGACACCCCGCTCGTCACGCTGGGCGCGACGCTGTAGGAGCGAACTGGTTGCGGGGTGGCGGGATGCCGGGAACTGGGCGTCCCACCACCCCGCTGGTGTTGCCCGATGAGCACCTCGGTGGCCACGTCGGGCACATCGACCGGCTGCCGGCGGTCGAGTCCGCGCTCCCCGCGGGCGAGCGTCGGCACCGCGTCGATCAGCCATCAGAGGTCGGCCCGTCAACGCGGCGGCCTACGATCTGGTGGTTGCTCACCGCGCCGAGGTGCCAAGGGGTGGCCGCATGTACCTCACCCAGCCGTTGCACAATGCCGTCGAGGATCTGATCGCCGGCCACGCGCCGATGTCCGACGTGCGCCGGGGCGGTGACGACGTGCTGGGCATCTTCTACACCGGCGGCACGACCGGCCGGTCCAAGGGTGTGATGCTCAGTCACGACAACGTGTTCACATCGGCGTGGGGGAGCCTGGCCACCGGGCACTTCACGACGCCCGGGGGCCGGCTGCTGCATGCGGCGCCGATGTTCCACCTGGCCGACTTCGCGATCTGGGTCGCGGGCCTGCTGACCGGCGGTACCCATGTGATCGTCGACGGGTTCACGCCCGGCGGCGTGCTGGCGGCGATCGAGCGGCACGCGGTGACCGACGTCCTGCTCGTGCCGACCATGATCCAGGCGCTGGCCGACTTTCCGGACGCCGGGCGCTACGACACGTCCAGCCTGGTCCGGCTGATCTACGGCGGCTCGCCGATGCCGGCGACGACGCTGGCGGCGGCGCGCACGATGTTCCCCGGGGCGGGTCTGGTGCAGGCGTACGGGATGACCGAACTGTCGCCGGTCGCCACGCTGCTCGGGCCGGCCGAGCACGACGTGCCGCGGCTGGCCGCGTCGGCCGGACGGGCGGCGCCGCATGCCGAGGTCCGCATCGTCGACCGGGCCGGGGACGAGGTTGCGGCAGGGGCCGTCGGCGAGGTCGTGGTGCGCGGCGACCACGTGATGGCGGGCTACTGGCAGCGGCCGGAGGAGACCGCGGCGGCGCTGCGGGGCGGGTGGATGTACACCGGGGACGCCGGCTACCTGGACGAGGACGGGTTCCTGTTCGTCGTCGACCGGATCAAGTACATGATCATCACCGGCGACGAGAACGTCTACTCCGCCGAGGTCGAAAACGTGCTGTCGCAGCATCCGGCGGTGGCGGCGTGCGCGGTCATCGGCCTGCCCGATGCGCAGTGGGGCGAACGGGTGCATGTGCTCGTGGTTCCGGCCGGTGACGCCGGCGTGCGTGCGGAGGACCTGCGCGCGTTCTGCCGCGGCCGACTGGCCGGATTCAAGATCCCGCGGAGCGTGGAGGTCGTGGCGTCGCTGCCCATCTCGCCGGCGGGCAAGGTCGTCAAGCGTCAGCTGCGGCAGGAGCGAGCGCGGTGAGCGATGCCGGCGGGGACCCGCACGACTGGCGCGGGCGCTCCCTGGTCGGTCGTGATCAGGACGTCGCCCTGGTGCGATCGTTCGTCGACGCCGCCGCGGTCCGCGGAGGGTCGCTGGTGATCGTCGGCGACGCCGGGGTCGGCAAGTCGGTCCTGATCGCCGATGCGGCCGGGTACGCCGCGACGATCGGCGCTCAGGTGATCTGGGCCGTCGGGATCGAGCACGACGCCAATGTCAGCTTCTCCGGCCTGTCCCAGGTGCTGTCACCGCTGTTGGACGGACTGGACGGGCTCGACGAGGGGCACCGCTCGGCGCTGCGCGGGGCGTTGGGCCTTTCCACCTCCACCTCGGCCGCCGACCGGATGGCGATCTCCAACGCGGCGCTGCAGCTGCTCATCCGGGCCGCGCAGGACGGCCCGATCCTGCTGGTCGTCGACGACATGCCCTGGCTGGACCCGATCAGCGCCCAGATCCTGGCGTTTCTCGCCCGGCGGGCCAGCGGCCACCGGCTCGGCGTGCTCGCTTCCGCCCGGACCGGCGAACCGACTGCGTTCGACACCAGCCAGCTGCGCACGCACGAGCTCGGGCCGCTGTCGCACGACGCGGCCAGCGCCCTGCTCGACAGCCGCTACCCGGCGCTGCCGCCCCGCCCCCGGCAGCGGCTGCTGGCCGAGGCCCAGGGCAACCCGCTGGCGCTGCTGGAACTGCCGATCGCGCTGGCGTCGCACGGCACCGCGGCGCTGGCGCCCGTGCTGCCGCTGACCGGCCGGCTGCAGCAGGTCTTCGCCGCCCGGATCGCCGCGGTGCCGCGGAGCACCCGGGATGCGCTGCTGCTGGCCGTCCTTGACGGCACCGGCGACCTCGCCGTCCTGGGCGAGCCGCCGAGGGCCGCCGAGGCGTTGGCCCCGGCCGTGCATGTACTGCTGGTCACCGTCGATGTCGCCGCGGCGGTGCTGACCTTCCGCCACCCCCTGATCCGGTCCGCGATTGTCGGTCAGGCGACGGAAGGTGAACGCCGGCGGGCCCATCAACGCCTCGCCGAGCACCACGCCGAGAACCTGCAGCGGCGCGCCTGGCACCTCGCGGAGGCGAGCACCGGCCCGAACGAGACCACCGCCGCGCTGCTGCAGCGGGTCGCCCACATCAACCTCTTCCGCGGCGACGCCGTCCGCGCGATCAGCGAGCTGCTGCGC
Organism: Dactylosporangium sucinum; assembly: GCF_014647515.1. GTDB lineage: Bacteria > Actinomycetota > Actinomycetes > Mycobacteriales > Micromonosporaceae > Dactylosporangium > Dactylosporangium sucinum. The sequence goes on from NZ_BMPI01000020.1 coordinate 160,591, forward strand.
GCGGCCGACCTGAGCCCGGACGGCACCGACCGCAGTCCCCGGCTGGCCGAAGCGGCGTACCTGGGCGCGATCGTGACCGGCGACCTGCGCGACGTGCCCGCCCTGCTCGATGCGGCCCGCCGCGCCGACCCCGAGCACCACGGGTCGCTGGCCGGTGCCGTGGCCGGCGCCTACCACCTGCTCAACGAGACCGGCGACGTGGACTCCGCCCACCGGCTGCTGACCGGCGCCATCAACGCGGTGGCCGATTCGGCCGACGCCCACAACAAGACTCTCATCGAGGCCCTGTACACGCTGCTGATGGTCTGCTTCTTCGCCGGCCGGGCCGACCTCTGGCCGGACTTCCACGGCGCCGTCGCGAGGCTGAAACCCCGCGTGCCGCGGCTGCTGTCGATCCTGGCCGGCACCTTCAGCGACCCGGCCCGGGGCGCCCTGCCGGTACTCGACCGGCTCGACGCCGCGATCGCGGCGCTGCCCCGGGAGAACAGCCCGGCCCGGATCGTGCGGACCGCGATCGCCGGCAGCTACCTCGACCGGATCGGCCACTGCCGCGAGCCGCTGTGGCGGGCGGTGCGGCACGGGCGCGAAGGCGGCGCCATCACCTCCGCCATCGAGGCCCTGGCGCTGCTGGGCAACGACGCCTACTTCGCCGGCCGCTGGGACGAGGTGCAGACCCTGACCGCCGAGTGCCTCGAGCTGTGCCGGACCCACAACTACCGGCTGCTGCGCTTGCCCGGGCTCTTCCTGCAGGCCCTGGTGGCCGCCGCCCGCGGCGACGACGCCGGCCGTCGGGCGGTCCAGGAGATGACCCGCTGGGCCGCGCCCCGCCGCGTCGGCGTCGTCGCGTGGTACGCGTGGCACGTCCGCACCCTGGCCGCGCTGTCGCAGGGCGAGTTCGACGAGGCGTACCGGTGTGCCACGATGGTCAGCCCGGCCGGCCGGCTCGCCGCGCACACACCGAACGCGCTGTGGCTGATCATGGAGCTGGTCGAGGCGGCCGCCCGCACCGGCCGGCTCGCCGATGCCCGCGCGCATGTGGCCGCGGCCGACGCGGCTCGGATCGGCGACCTGTCGCCACGGCTGGCGCTGACCGCGGCGGGAGCGCGCGCGATGGCCGCCGACGACGCGTCGTTCCCGCCGCTGTTCGATCGGGCGCTGGCGCTGCCCGGCGCCGACCGGTGGCCGTTCGACCTCGCCCGCCTCCGCCTGGCCTACGGCGAACGGCTGCGACGCACCCGGGCCTCGGCCGCGGCCCGGCCGCACCTGCGGGCCGCGGCTGACCTCTTCGACCAGCTCCAGGCCCGCCCGTGGTCGCAGCGGGCCATCGGCGAGCTGCGCGCCGCCGGTGCCCACCACGACCATCCGGCCGCCACCCCGCCGTCGTCGGCGCTGACCCCGCAGCAGGATCAGATCGCGCGGCTGGCTGCCACCGGGCTGACCAACAAGCAGATCGGCGAGCGGCTGTTCCTGTCCGCGCGCACCGTCGGCTACCACCTGCACCAGATCTTCCCCAAGCTGGGCGTCACCTCCCGGGCTGGGCTGCGCGACGCACTCGACGACCGGCCGCACCGCGGACCAGTCATTTGACAGAAGCGGCCGGCGACGGTCCGGCCGTAGCGTCACCAGGTCCTGAACGGGACGAGAACTGGAGATGACGATGAGCCTGGCCGACCACGCCAGCCGGGCGGCCGCCGATCCGGGATGACCGCCACGTTCGCGCTGGTGCTGCGCACCGCGCGCCACGAGTGCGGGCTGACGCTGGAGGAGCTTGCGGAGTCCGCCGGTGTCAGCGTGCGCGCACTCAGCAACATGGAGCGCGGCCGGGCGCTTGGGCCGCAGCGGCGGACGGTCGAGCTGATCGCCGACGCGCTCAAGCTCGACGGGGCACGCCGGGACGAGTTCGTCGCGCTGGCGAAGGCCGGGCGCACCCGTTCGGGGTACCTGACGGCCGCCCCGGGGCTGTGCGAGCTGCCCGGTTCGATCGGGGACTTCACCGGCCGGACCGCCGAACTGGCGTGGATCTCCGGCCTGCTCGACGCGCTGGACGACGGGGCCGACCGGCCGGGCGCGGCGGTGATCTCCGGCGGCGCGGGCGTGGGCAAGACGACCCTCGCCGTTCGCGCCGCGCACCGGCTGCGCGACCGGTTCCCCGAGGGCGTGTACTTCGTCGACGCCCTGGGGATGAGCCGGCGGCCGGTCGCCAGCGCCGAGATCCTGGCGCGGCTGTTGCGGGCGATGGGCGTACGCGACCAGCAGCTGCCGCAGGATCCGGCCGAACGCGCCGGGCGCTACCGGCAGCTGCTGCGGCAACGGCGCGTCCTTGTGACCGTGGACGACGCGGCGTCGGAGTCCCAGGTGCGCCCGCTGCTGCCCGGTGACGGACCCAGCCAGCTGATCGTCACCAGCCGCCGGCTGCTGGCCGGATTGGAGGGCGTACAACGGCTGCACCTGGATCCGTTGCCGCCGGCCGACGCTCAGGACCTGCTGAGCCGAATCCTGGCCGAGCGATTCGACGCGCCGCGCGAGAACGACCTGCAGGAACTGGTCAATCTGCTGGGTGGGCTGCCGCTGGCGGTGCGCATCGTGGGGAACCGGCTGATCTCGCGGCCGGGCTGGAGCGCGGCCGATCTGGTGGCACGGTTGTCGGCCGCGGAGCGGCGGCTCGACCAGCTCAGCGCCGGCGATCTGAAGGTGGCGGCGGCCTTCGAAATGTCGTACGAGCAGCTGCCCGACCCGGTGCGACCCTTGTTCCGCCGGGCGTCGCTGGTGCCCGGCGCGGACTTCAGCGCGGTACTGGCGTCGGTGATCGGCGAGGTGGCGGTGCCCGTCGCCGAGGATCAACTCGACGATCTGGTCGACCTGGGGCTGATGGAGGCCGCGGAGGGCGGCCGGTACCGCTTCCACGACCTGGTCCGCCTCTACGCGAGCCAGCGCCTGGAGGCCGAGGACCCGATCGAGGTCGTGGCGGCCACCCGGCGGCGGATGGTCGCCTGGCTCCTGGACACGCTGACCGCGGCGGGCCGGCGGTTCCAGCCGGGCGGCGCCGACACCGCCGCGTTCGGCTGCGCCGAGGACGCCGAGGCGTGGATCCGCACGGAAGCCGAGCACTGGTTCCAGGCGCTCGGCGCCGCCGCCGTCGCCGGGGACCACCGGGCCGTGGTTCGTGCCGTCAACGCCGCGTACGCCTACTACGAGCGCTGGGTGCACTGGCCCCTCTGGGGTGGCGTGTTCACGCTCGCGCTGGACTCGGCGGTGCAGCTCGGCGACGCCGCGGCGCAGGCCGAGTTCCTGAACCACATCGCCGGCACCCACACGCTGCCGTGGCGGGCGGACGCGCCGGCCGCACTGGACTGTGCGCAACGGGCGCGGACGCTGGCCCGGCAGGCTGGAGACCTCCGGCAGGAGGCGTTCGCCCTGGTGAACACCGCCGCCGCCCACCGCATCCGGCCGCTGCGCGACCTTGAGGCGGCGCTGAGCGCCATCCGGCAGGCGGCGGACCTCTTCGAACGGGTCGGCGACGTCGACGCTCGCCTGCAGACATTGCTGGGCAGCGGCGTCATCGCCCTCGACCTCGGCGACCCCGCGGAGGCGCTGGCCGCCCACCAGCGGGCGCTGGCCATCGCGGAGGACCCAGGCTCCGGCCTGACGACGTTCGCCGTCGAAGCGGTGCTCCCGCACATTCTCGGCCACACCGCCCAGGCCCTGGGCCACCTCGGCCGCCGCGACGAGGCGATACCCATGATGCTCCGCGCGGTCGACCTCTTCGAGCGCCTGCAGGTCACCATGGGCCAGGCGGCCTGGCTGCGGATCCTCGGCGACGAGCTCTACGGCGACGACCACGCGGCCGAGGCGCGCGAGAGCCTGTCGCGAGCGGGCGAGCTGTACGAGACGGTCGGCCAGCACGACCGCGCCGCGTACTGCCGGGCCAAGGCCGACGCCATCTCCAAGGGCGGCGGAACCTAGTTCTGCATACTGTTCCGCCTGGGCCGGCGCGGCCGGCGGGACTTGCATGGAGTGCGAAGCGGCGGGCGTCTCGCCCGCCGCCGGACCCGAGGAGCACTCCATGATTCGCAACGTCGTGCTGGTGCACGGTGGGTTCGTCGACGGATCGGGCTGGCTGGGCGTACACCGGCTGCTGACCGCCGACGGGTTCACCGTCAAGATTGTGCAGAACCCGACGCTGTCGCTGGAGGGCGACGCCGCCGCGACGCGCTTCGTCCTCGACGGGCTCGACGGGCCGGCCGTGCTGGTCGGCCACTCCTACGGCGGGGCGGTCATCAGCGAGGCCGGCACCCACGACGCCGTGGCGGCGCTGGTCTACGTCGCGGCGTTCGCCCCGGACAAGGGCGAGTCCGTCAACACGCTCATCGCCGACCCGCCGCCCGGCGCGCCGGTCCCGCCGATCCTGCCGCCCCGCGACGGGTTCCTGTTCCTCGACCGGGACAAGTTCCACGCCTCGTTCGCCGCCGACCTGCCCGAGGACGAGGCCGCGTTCCTGGCCGACTCCCAGGTGCCGTGGGGTGTCGGCGCGCTCGCCGGCATGGTCACCGAGCCGGCCTGGCGCCACAAGCCCAGCTGGTACCTGGTCGCCACCGCCGACCGCATGATCCCGCCGCCGGCCCAGCGGGCCATGGCCACCCGCGCCGGCGCGGTCACCGCCGAGGCGATCGGCAGCCACGCCATCTACGCCTCCCAGCCCGGCGCGGTCGCCGACCTCATCCGCCAGGCCGCGACCAGCCGTTGACCACCACGACCGTCAGCAGCGTGCTGGTGCACGGCGGTTACGCCGACTCGTCGTGCTGGAACGGGGTCATCCCGAAGCTGCAGCGCGAGGGTTACACCACGATCGCGGGCTCGAACCCGCTGCGGGGCATCCCCACCGACGCCCCCTACATCGGGAGTCTGCTGGACTCCATCAGCGGCCGGTCGTGCTGGTCGCCCACTCCATGGGCGGAACGGTCATCACCAACGCCGCCGCCGGTAAGGCCAACGTCAAG
>NZ_BMPI01000021.1:0-43886 GCF_014647515.1 Dactylosporangium sucinum
CGCCGCCCGCTACGGCTCCCGCTTCGAACCGCCACAGCTCCTGCTGGACAAAGCCACCCGCGGCGAACAGTTCCGCTGAGGCATGCGTCTCGTCTCGCTCCTGCCGTCCGCGACGGAGATCGTGTACGCCCTCGGGCTCGGTGACGAGCTCGTGGGCGTCACGTTCGAGTGTGACGAGCCGCCGGCCGCCCGCCGCGACAAGACCGTCGTCGTCGGCGGGCGGGACACCCGCGGGATGACTCCCGGCGAGATCGACGACTACGTCAAGGCGGAACTCGCCGCGGGCGGCGACCTGTACACGCTGCACGCCGACGCCCTCGCCGGCCTCGCCCCCGACCTGATCCTCACCCAGGACCTGTGCCGGGTCTGCGCGCTGCCGTCCGGGCAGGTCGAGGACGCCCTCGGGTACCTCGGCTGCCGCGCCGACGTCCTCTCCCTCGACCCGTACACCCTCGACGAGGTCCTCGGCACGATCGAGCAGGTCGGCGCCGCGGCCGGCGTCCCCGAGCGGTCGGCCGCGCTCGTCGCCGCGCTCCGGGCCCGGCTCGACGCGGTCGCGGCGGCCGTCGCCGGGCGGCCCCGCCCGCGGGTCGCGGTCGTCGAGTGGGTCGAGCCGCCGTTCACCGCCGGCCACTGGGTGCCCGACCTGGTCACGGCGGCCGGCGGTGAGCCGGTCGCGGCCCGGCCGGGCGCCCGCTCGGTGCAGACGACGTGGGCGGAGTTCGCGGCCGCCGCGCCCGACGTCGTGCTGGTCGCGCCGTGCGGCTTCCACCTCGGCGGCGCCGCTCGGCAGGCGCTCACCGTCAAGGAACGGTTCCCGTCGGCGCAGGTGTGGGCGATCGACGCGGACGGGATCGTGGTGCGGCCCGGCCCGCGGCTCGTCGACGGCGTCGAGACGATCGCCGCGATCCTGCACCCGGACGCCGTGCCGCCGTACTCGCCGTCCGCCACCGCCCTGCTGTGTTGATCTTGCAGTTGTGGTGCCTGACAAACCCGGACATCGTGGGAGTGTCGTGGCACCACAACTGCAAGATCAACGCGCGTCAGGAGGGCATGAGGGTGGAGATCGCCGACGCCAGGGGCTCCACGGCAACCTCGTCGCCCGTCACTACCGACTGGAGCACTGCGCCGTCGACCAGGGCGATGATCGCGGTCGCCGCGGCCGGCCCGGTGTGCGGGGCGACGACCGCGTGCAGGCCGTCGATCCACTGCCGGGCCAGCGGCCGCAGGGACGGGGTGCGGGCGGCGGCGAGGTACAGCTCGTACTCCAGCAGCGCCCGCGGCCGGTCCGTCACGGACTCGGCGGCCATCCGGCTGAGCGCGCCGGGCACGTCATCGGCCGTGCGCACCTGCGAGGCCAGGGCAGCCACCTCGGCGTCGACCTGCTGGGCGGCCAGCTCCAGACCGGCGGCGATCAGGTCGCTCAGGGTCGGGTAGTAGTACGTCGTGGCGCCGAGCGGCACCCCGGCCCGGGCCGCGACCGCCCGGTGGGTGGTGCGGCCGACGCCGACCTCGGCCACCACCTCGACGACCGCCTCGGCCAGGGCGCGGCGGCGGCCTTCGGGGTCACGCCGGGCGGTCAGTGCGCACCGCCCAGGTTCAGGATCACCACGCCACCGATGACCAGGGCCACGCCGACGACCTTGGTGAGGCTCAGCGGCTCACCGAGGAAGACGGCGCCGATGGCGACGATCGCCGCGGTGCCGAGGCCCGACCACACCGCATAGGCGACCCCGACGGGGACCGCCTTCACCGCCTGGGCGAGGAAGACGAACGACAGGGCATAGCCGACCAGGGTGCCGACCGTCGGCCACAGCCTGGTGAAGCCCTCGGTCGACTTGATCATGCTGGTCGCGACCACCTCGACGCCGATCGCGAACGCCAGGAAGACGTAGGCCATGTTCTCCACTCCTTGTACAACCGTACTAGTACGATCGTACAGGAACCCCTACGGGGTGAGTTGTGCCCGCCGCGCGGCCCGGGAGCGGCGCACGCCGAACACGCCGACGGCGATCAGCAGCACGCCGAGCACCAGGAATCCGGTCACGATCCAGGTGACGTCCCGCAGCGAGAGGCTGTCCAGGAACGACTGGTCCTTCGCCGGCGCCGGTGCGGCCGCGGGGGCGGCGGACGGGGTCGGCTTCGGCGGCACGAACGGGGTGTACTTCAGGATGGCGACGGGCTTCGGCTGGTCCGACGCGGTCAGGAAGTTGCGGCCGTCGAGCGTGTAGGCGATCGCCTCGCCCTGCGGCTCGTTGGGCAGCGGGGTGATCCGCGGCGTGCCGGTCGTGATGGCCGCGGTCACGTCGCCGTCGGTGACGTCGAACTCGTAGGCGTCGGACATGGTGCGCACCACGGCCCGCTTGCCGTCGGGGCTCACCGCCGCGCCGGTCACCACGCCCTGGCCGAGGATGCCCAGCGGGTTGGCCGTCCCCGTCGCCTGCGTGACGAACTTGCCGACCTGCTTGAGCTTGAACCCGGCCGCGTTGTTGGACGGCAGCGGCCCGTCCGGCACGTACACCTCGCCGGCCGGGTCCTTGGTGACGATGACGGGCGTGCCGTCGCCGGAGATCAGCAGGGCCTCGGCGTCGCGGGGCTTGCCGTCGGGGTACACGAGCCGGTGGATGACGGGCGCGCTCGCCTGCGGCGCGAGGCTCCACAGTGCGATCGTCGAGCGGCGGTTGCCGGACCCGCCGGTCGCGGTGGTGTTGTCGCCCACGTCGGCGACCCACACCGTCCCGTCCTTGGCCACCGCGAGGTCCTCGGGGTCGAACGCGCTGGTCGGGTAGGCCACCGACCGGACGAGCTTGCAGCTCGCGTCCAGGAACATGATCCTGGTCCTGGTCCGGTCGATGTTGCTGTCGTTGATCACGACATACCCGTCGGCCGTCGCGGCCAGGCCGGACACCTCGGTCACCTGCGGGTCGCTGATGGTGCACACCGGGGTCCCGGCGACCGAGGGCCCCGTCGACGCGGCCGCCGAGGGCCCTTCGGACGGTGCGTAGCCCGCCGCGGGCCCCGCCGCCACACCAACCACCACCGCCACGACCGCGAGGCCGCCCCCGATCCGCTGCAACATGCGCGACAGTCTGGCAGACGCATCCCATGGTCACCGATCACGGGTGCGGATGCGTCAGCGGCGGGCGGGACCTGGCCGCCGTGACCCCCCGGCGTGGGCCACAGCCTCCCCGAGCAGCTCGGGGAGGACATCATCCGGCGAATGCCCTGATGCGCCCCTTCCACTCCTGGCGTTACATTCGGGACAGCGACCTGGGGGGAGGCGTCATGCGGGATCGGCTCGGGTTGGTGGGGATCGCCGCGCTTACCGGCGGCTGGTTCACGGTCTCATGGCGTGTGCTGGGCAAGCCGATCGTCGACGCCGTCGGCGAGACCGTCGGGGGCGTCTCCGTGGTGCTGCTGGGCATCGCCGTCATCAGCGCCGCCCGCGCGTCGCGGTGAGCGCAGCAGCAGCGCCGCGCCGGCCATCGACAGCACCAGCAGGCCGGCGCTGATCGTGAACGCCAGGCGGTAGCCGGCGGTCAGCGCGTCCGGTTCGCCGGCGCCGGCCGCGAGCAGCGTGCCCGTGCGGTGCGCGGCGAGCGTCGACAGGGCCGCGACCCCGACCGCCATGCCCAGCTGCTGCGTCGTGTTGAACAGCCCGGACGCGAGCCCGGCGTCGTCCCCGCGCGCGCCGGACATGCCCAGGCCGGTGATCGCCGGCAGGACCAGGCCGCCGCCGGCGACGAGCACCATGACCGGCAGGAGGTCGCTCGCGTACCGCGCGTCGGCGGGCAGCCGGGTCAGCCAGCCCAGCGCCGCGGCCAGCAGCGCGAGCCCGGCGATGAGCACGACCTTCTCGCCGAGGCGGGCGATGAGCCGGGCCGACGCCCCGAGCGACACGGCCGCGATCGCCAGCGCCGCCGGCAGCATCGCCAGGCCCGTCTGGAGCGCGGTGTAGGCGAGCACGCGCTGCATGTACAACGCGATGAGAATCTGGAACGAGAACATCGCGCCGATGAACAGGATCTGCAGCACGTTGGCGGCGGACACCTGCCGCGACCGGAAGATCCGCAGCGGGATGAGCGGCGTGCGGGCGGTCGCCTGCCGCGCCACGAACCCGGCCAGCAGCACCGCGGCAGCACCGATGGCGAGCAGGCTGCGCGGCTGGACGACGGCGTAGATCGCGGCCATCAGCCCGGCGGTGACGAGCAGCCCGCCGAGCACGTCGGCGCCGGCGCGCAGGCCCAGGCCGCGGTCGGACGGCAGGTACGGCACCGCGAGCGCGAGCGTCGCCAGCCCGATCGGCACGTTGATGAGGAAGATCCAGTGCCAGCTCAGCAGGTCGGTGAGCACGCCGCCGAGGACCTGGCCGATCGACGCGCCGGCCGCGCCGGTGAACGAGAAGACGCCGATGGCGGTCGCCCGCTCCCGCGGCGCGGGGAACAGCGTGACGAGGATGCCGAGGCTGACCGCGCTGAACATCGCGCCGCCGACGCCCTGCAGGAACCGTGCGGCGACCAGCATCCCGGCGTTGACCGACAGCCCGGCCAGCACCGACGCGCCGACGAAGACGAGCGTGCCGGCGGCGAGGACCCGCTTGCGGCCGAGCAGGTCGCCGAGGCGGCCGGCGAGCAGCAGCAGGCTGCCGAACGCGATGAGGTAGGCGTTGACGATCCAGGTCAGGCCCTCCGGCGTGAAGCCGAGATCGCCCTGCATGACGGGCATCGCGACCGTGACGATGCTGCCGTCGAGGACCACCATCAGCGTCCCGGCGGCGATCACGGCGAGCGCGAGCCACTTGTTCTTCCGCATGGGTCCGACCGTAGCAGATCGTCTGCTACGGAACAATCTTGTTGGGGATTACTGGCGGGCCCTCCGCACGCCCTGCGCCTCGACCGGGGTGGCCAGGAGCCCCTGCGCGAGCCGGGTCAGCGCGCCGACCAGCACCGACCGCTCCTCCTCGGGCAACGCGTCGAGGACGGCGGCGTGCACCGAGTCGGCGATCTCCTGGCTGCGGGCGGCCATCTCGGCCCCGGCCGGGGTGACGGCGATGATCCGGGCCCGCCGGTCGGTGCTCGACGGGCGGCGCTCGGCCAGCCCGGCCTTCTCGAGGGCGTCGACGGTGACCACCATCGTGGTCTTGTCCATGCCGCCGATCTCGGCCAGCTGGATCTGGGTACGCTCCTCGCCGAGCGCGTGGACGAGCACGCAGTGCATGCGCGCGGTCAGGCCGATCTCGGCGAGCGCGGCGGCCATCCGCGTGCGCAGCACGTGACCGGTGTGGTCGAGGAGGTAGGAGAGGTCCGGCGTGAGCGTGGCGGCCATCGTCCCAGCATAGATAATCTGCTGGCAGACCGTCTGCGGTAACTCGCGCGGGGTTGGCGCACGCCCCGCATCGCCGCCCGCTGAAACAGCTCTCTGACCTCCGCGTTCGCCGAACGGACCAAAACTCCGTACACTGTAAAGTGTGATCGAAGCCAACGACCTCCGGAAGCGGTACGGCAGCAACGCCGCGCTAGACGGGCTTGACCTCAGCGTGGCCGCCGGCAGCGTCCACGGGCTGCTCGGGCCCAACGGCGCCGGCAAGACCACCCTCGTGCGCATCCTCACGACCCTCGCCAAGGCCGACGGCGGGACGGCGACCGTCGCCGGGTTCGACGTCGCCCGCCGGCCCGACAAGGTGAAACAAGCCATCGGCCTCGTCGGCCAGCACGCCGCCGTCGACGAGGTGCTCAGCGCCACCCAGAACCTCGTGATGTTCGGCCGCCTCTGCCACCTGCCCACCGCGCACGCGCGAGCGCGCGCCGGCGAGCTGCTCGACCAGTTCGGCCTCGCGGACACCGGGAACAAGGCCGTGCAGCACTTCTCGGGCGGCATGCGCCGGCGGCTCGACCTCGCCGCCGGGATGATCCTCGCGCCGCGGGTGCTGTTCCTCGACGAGCCCACGACCGGCCTCGACCCGCGCGGCCGGGCCGAGGTGTGGGCCGCCGTGCGCGACCTGGCGCGGCAGGGGACGACGGTGCTGATGACCACGCAGTACCTCGACGAAGCCGACCAGCTCGCCGACCGCGTCAGCGTCGTCAACCACGGCCGGGTGGTCGCCGACGGCACGCCCGACGAGCTCAAGGCCCGCCTCGGCGACGACCGCCTCGAACTCCGCGGCGACCCCGACGCGCTCGCCGCGGCCATGGCCGCGTTCGGGCCGGTGACCGTCGACCGCGACGAACGCAAGGTCACCGTGAGTGTCCGCGACCGCATGGCCGCGCTCAACGCGGCAATGCGCCACGAGGTCGAGGACGTCACCCTGCGCCGCCCGACCCTCGACGAGGTGTTCCTGAACCTGACCGAAGCAACCGAAGCAACCGAAGGAGCCACAGCGTGAAGTGGGCGCTGCACGACGGCTGGATCATGACGCACCGGGAGCTGGCCCACCTGGCCCGGCAGCCCGCCCAGCTGATCATCACCCTGCTGTTCCCGGTCCTGCTCGTGGTGATGTTCGCGTTCGTGCTCGGCGGCGGCATGACCGTGGACGGCGGCGGCGACTACCGGGAGTACCTGCTGCCCGGCATGTTCGCCATGACCATGATGTTTGGCGTCGAGTCGACGTTCCAGGCCATCGCGACCGACCTCAACCGCGGCGTGACCGACCGGTTCCGGTCGCTGCCGATGTCCCCGGCCGGGCAGGTCCTCGGCCGCAACCTCGCCGACCTCATCACCTCCGCGCTCGGCCTGCTGGTGATGGTCGGCTGCGGGCTCGCGGTCGGCTGGCGCTGGCACAACGGCGCGGCCGGCGCCCTGGCCGCGGTCGGCCTGCTGCTCCTGCTGCGCTTCGCGGTGCTGTGGGTCGGCGTGTACCTCGGCCTGCTCAGCCGCAACCCCAACCTGCTCATGGCGGTGCAGATCCTGGTGTGGCCGGTCGCGTTCCTCTCCAGCGCGCTCGCCTCACCCGCCGACATGCCGTCGTGGCTGGGGGCGCTCAGCGCCTGGAACCCGCTGTCGGCGACGGCCGACGCCACCCGCGCACTGTTCGGCAACCCGGGGGAGGGGCAGGTCTGGAAGGCTGTGGCGTGGCCGCTCGCGCTCGTGGCGGTCTTCTTCCCGCTGTCGATCCGGCAGTACCGGAGGCTGTCACGATGAGGTAGCGTAGAGCGTTCTGAGAAAACGAAAAAGGCGCCGTCAATGGGCGCCTGAATGTCGATGACGTTAGCCGACTGGAGACGGATTGTCAAACTCATCCGACACAGCCGACATCGTCGAGGAGCAGGGGCATCTCACGACGCTCTACACGCACCTCGACGCGCTCCGGGAGGAGGCCTCCGGGCAGCTGCAGAAGGCGCTGCTGCAGACGGGTGGCACCCCAGCCGACCGGTCCCACCGCGACTCAGCGACCGCCCTGTACAGCGACCGCATCGCCCAGTACGGCGCGGTGGAGAACGGGCTGTGCTTCGGCCGGCTCGACTTCACCGACGGCGAGCGGCGCTACGTCGGCCGCATCGGCATCTTCGACGAGGAGAACGACTACGAGCCGCTGCTGATCGACTGGCGGGCGCCCGCCAGCCGGCCCTTCTACCTCGCGACCGCCGCCGCACCCGACGGGGTGCGGCGGCGCCGCCACATCCGCACCGAGGGCCGCGCCGTCACCGGCCTCGACGACGAGGTCCTCGACCTCACCGAGGCGCACGGCACCGGCCGCGGCGCGCATGACGGCGTCACCGGCGAGGCGGCGCTGCTGTCGGCGCTCAACGCCACCCGCACCGGCCGGATGAAGGACATCGTCGAGACCATCCAGGCCGAGCAGGACCACGTCATCCGGGCCGACCTCGGCGGGGTGCTCGTCGTGCAGGGCGGCCCCGGCACCGGCAAGACCGCGGTCGCGCTGCACCGGGCGGCGTACCTGCTGTACACCCACCGCCAGATGCTCTCGTCCCGGGTCGTGCTCATCGTCGGGCCGAACACGACGTTCCTGAAGTACATCTCGCAGGTCCTGCCCTCGCTCGCCGAGACCGGCGTGCTGCTGGGCACGATGGGCGACCTGTTCCCCGGCGTCGTCGCCCATCGCGAGGAGCCGGCCGAGATCGCCGCGCTCAAGGGCCGGGCCGACATGGTCGACGTGCTCGCCGCCGCCGTCCGCGACCGGCAGCGGGTGCCCGACGAGCCGCTCACCCTGCACCTGGACATGCTCGACGGCGCCGCCGTCCTGCTCGAGCCGGCGGTGATCGAGGACGCCCAGGAGCGGGCCCGCCGCTCCGGCAAGCTGCACAACCTGGCCCGCCCGACCTTCGACACCGAGATCATCCACGCGTTGTCGCTGGTCGTCGCCGACACCATCGGCATCGACCCGTATGCCGACGACCCGCTCGGCGGCGACGACGCGCCCGGCGACCCGCAGCTGCTCGACGAGGCCGACCTGGCCGAGATCCGCCGCGAGCTGCGCGGGGAGGCCGAGGTTCTCGGCGCGCTCGACTGGCTGTGGCCGATCCTCACCCCGCAGCAGCTCGTCGCCGGCCTGTTCGCCTCCGACCAGCGCCTCGCCGCGGCGGGCGCGTCGCCGCTGCTCAAGCGCAGCGCCAAGGAAACGAAGGACGGCTGGACGCCGGCCGACGTGCCGCTGCTCGACGAGGCCGCCGAGCTGCTCGGCGAGGACGAGACGGTCCGGGAGATCCTCGCCGAGCGGCGTCGCAAGCAGCAGATCGCCTACGCCGAGGGGGCTCTGGAGATCGCGTTCGGGTCCCGGTCCATCGACGTCGAGGACGAGGACGACCCGGAGCTGCTGTCCGTCACCGACCTGCTGGAGGCCGACCGGCTCGCCGAGCGGCACGACGAGGAGGAGAAGCTCACCCCGGCCGAGCGGGCCGCCGCCGACCGGAAGTGGGCGTTCGGGCACGTCATCGTCGACGAGGCGCAGGAGCTGTCGGCGATGGCCTGGCGGCTGCTCATGCGCCGCTGCCCGAGCCGGTCGATGACCGTCGTCGGTGACGTTGCCCAGACGGGTGACCTCGGCGGGGCCGCGGCGTGGGACGACGCGTTGAAGCCCTACGTCGGCGACCGCTGGCGGCTGCGCGAGCTCACCGTCAACTACCGCACCCCGACCGAGATCATGGCGGTCGCCGCGGGCGTGCTCGCCGGCATCGACCCGGCGCTGGAGCCACCCCGGTCGGTGCGCCAGTCCGGCATCGACCCGTGGGTGCGGGGCGTGCCACCGGCCCGGCTGGCCGAGGCGCTCGCCGAGGCCGTCGAGGTCGAGGCCGAGGCGGCCGGTGACGGCCGGCTGGGCGTGATCCTGCCGACCGGGCTGTTCTCCGAGCTGGCGCCGGCGGTGCTCAAGGCGGCGCCCGACGCCGCCGTCGGCGACGAGCCCGAGCTGTCGTCGCGGGTCGTGGTGCTCACCGTCAAGCAGGCCAAGGGCCTCGAGTTCGACGGGGTGATCGTCGTGGACCCGCAGCGGCTCGTCGACGAGTCGCCACGCGGCGCCAACGACCTCTACGTCGCGCTCACCCGGGCCACCCAGCGGCTCGGCATCCTGCACCCGGGCACGCTGCCCGACTCGCTGTATGCCGTGGTGGGCATATAGCTTGGAGGTGTGCCTCCGTTCGACGTGCTCGCCGAGCCCACCCGCCGCCGCATCCTCGACGCGCTGCTGGACGGGCCGCAGCCCGTCGGCGCGCTCACCGAGCGGCTCGGCCTGACCCAGCCCGGCACCTCGAAGCACCTGCGGGTGCTGCGGGAGGCCGGGCTGGTCGCCGTGCGGCAGGACGCGCAGCGCCGCTACTACGAACTGCGCCCGGAGCCGCTCGCGGAGATCGACGCGTGGCTCGCCCCCTACCGCCGGCTGTGGCACCGCCACCTGGACCGGCTCGAGGCGACCCTCGACGACATGGGGAGTTGATGGTGGGAGCGTGATGGGTCGGACTCCAGCACGCTCACCGAACCGACGTGAGCCTAGCAACACCCCACCCGGCGACCTTGCCGCGGGGTCACTGCTCCAGGTACTGCCGGAATCGCGCGACCAGATAACCGGCCTCCTGCCGCATGACCAGGTTGGCCACGATGATCCCCGGCACCGCGGCGCGCCGGCCCGCCGCCGCCGGCGCGATGTACGGCCGCCCGGTGAGCAGGTCGTCGTCCCGCGGCACCCCGGGCGTGAACGCCCACCGCCCGCCGGCGCCGCGGATCATCGCCTCCCCGAGGTACCACGCGGCGGCCTGCACCACCGGGTTGCCGTCGTCGGCCGTCCGCACGCTGCCGACGGGCAGCAGCCCGAGCAGGACCCGCTCCAGGGTCTCGACGGACCGCGGCGAGCAGTCCCAGGTCCGGGCCCCGCCGCCCAGCCCGGCCACCCACTCCTGGAACGCCACCTCCTGCCGCCGCAGCCACCACACGAGGTCGTCGTCGGCGTTCTGCGGCGCGTCGTCCGCGCCACTGTCGTCGGCCGGGGTGGCCAGGCGGGTCGGCTCCCACCCCCGGTTGAAGGCCCGGAGCCGCTCGACCACGCCGGCGATCTCCCCGAGGGTCTCCTCGAAGACGGCCCCGTCCTGCCGCCGCACGGCCAGCTCGACCAGGTCCCCGGGCGCGACGGGTTCGAGCCGCAGCGCCGGGTCGAACTCGACGACGGGCCGCATGTCGTACCCCCACCGCCCGCCCCCGACGCGCAGCAGCACCTCCCCGGCGTACCCGATCACGCCCTCGCGGAACTCCCGCTCACGACCGCCGCCGAGCCGCCGCACGACGAGCGGCTCGAGGAGCACGAGCGACGCCGGCGTGAGGTCGAGGCCGAGCCCGGCCGGCAGGGCGGCCCGGAACGCGGCCAGCCGCCTGGCCTGCCCGTCCAGCCACCGCCGCCCCTCACCGGACAGCTCGGCCGGCACCCCCCGCTCGATCCGGACCATGCATCGACCTTACGGCCTGTTGCACGACCGGTTGCGTGAGGCCGATCAGCACAGCCCAGAGCGGGAAGAGGAACCACAGGACCGTGCCCACGGCCCCGCCCGCCACCCAGGCCCAGTCGACGCCCGCCGCTGCCGTGACGATCGCGCCGGCGAGGAACGCCAGCATCGCCACCGGTACGCCGGCCAGCAGAATCCGGCCGAGGCGCCGCACCGGCGGAGGGTTCGCCGGACTGTCGCTGATCGCCCCGGCCCACAACATCGACGCGACGCTCCCGGCCGCGACCAGGCCGACCTGCACGTCGAACGGGAGTACGCCGGTGACCAGCAGCACCTGGAGCACCACCACGGCCACGCAGGCGAGCGTCCCGATCGCGGTCCACACCCGGACCCGGCGGGCCGGCGGCAGCAGCCGGCCCAGGCCGACGGCGACCGGCAGCAGCGCGGCGAACTGGAAGATCACCAGGTAGTCGTTGGCGGTGCCGAGCCACGTCTCGTGCGGCGTGTCCGTCCAGGGCTGCGCCACCGCGTAGAACGCCACCAGGAGCAGATCGGCGACCAGGCCGACCACACCGCTGGCGAGGGCCCACCATCGCATTGGGCTCACCTCTCACTCCGGGCTGTTGCCGGTCGCCGCACCGAGGACGAACGGCGTCGCGTATCCCGCGTACATCAGGTGCGCGACCAGCCCGTCGGCCGCGTGCTTCAGGTTGTGGCAGTGATCCGCCCAGATCCCCGGGTTGTCCGCCACGAACGCGATCTCGTAGGTTTCCCCGTCACCGACGTTGAGCGAGTCGAACCACCACGGGCTGCCGGTCGCGCGCACACCGCCGCGGCTGAGCACCACGGCGTGGTGGCCGTGCAGGTGCATCGGGTGCACCTCGCCGCTGGCGTTGACGATCGTCATCCGCACCACGTCGCCCTCGGCGACCGTGTACATCGGAACGTCCGGGTACAGGTGGCCGTTGATCGTCCAGAACATTCCAGGGCGGCCGGCGACGAAGCCCGGCCGACGGCCGATCTCGTACCGGAAGGTGCGGTCGGCCGCGCCCGGGTCGAACCCCAGCGCGGCCGGGGCGCCGTAGCCGAGCAGGTCCAGCGCCCTGGCCGGCTGCGCGACGCGGGGCGGTTCGCCGGCGCCCAGGATCACCGACAGCGCGCCGCCGACCTGGACGCGCACCGGCGACCCGCTGTCCGGCACGACGAACTCCAGGTCGATCCGGCCGCCCGCCGTGACGAGCAGCGACGTGTCGGAGACGGGCGTGGGCCCGTGCACCTCGGTACCGTCGACGGCGACCACCCGGAACGGGGTGCCCGCCACCCAGGCCGAGACCGGGCCGTTGTCGCTGTTGATCAGGCGCACCCTGGCGACCGTCCCCGGCTCGGCGGCCACGCGCAGGTCGCGGCTGTCGCCGTTGATCGTGCGCACCCCGTCGTAGAGGTGGGTGAGCGCGACGACGTCGACCGCGGGCGGGTCCGGCGGGAGCACCACCAGGGCCCCGAACAGACCGCGGGCCACCTGCTCGTGCGAGACCTGGTGGGAGTGGTACCAGAAGGTGCCCGGCGCCGGCGCGACGAACCGGTAGACGTGCTCGGCCCCGGGGCGCACGGCGTCCTGGGTCACCCCGGCCACGCCGTCCTCGGCGTTGGGCACGTCGACGCCGTGCCAGTGCAGCGTGATGCCGGCGCGGACGTTGTCGTTGACCAGCCGTACCTGCACCAGCTGCCCGGCCCGGGCGGTGATCGTCGGGCCGGGCGAGGCGCCGTTGAGCGTGTAGCCGTCCACCGTGCGGCCCGACGCGAGCCGGAACCGCTCCTGCCGCGCGGTCAGCGTCACCGTGACGTCCGCGGGCCGGCCGCGGTCCGCGACGAGCGTGGTCACGTCCCGTCCGCCGTGGCCGCCGTGGTGGCTCTCCGCGCCGCCGCCGTGGTCCGCGTACCCCATCGACATGATCGAGTACTGCCGCGGTAGCCGGCTGTCCTGCCACAGCCAGGCGAGCGGGCCGACGATGAGCAGCGTCGCGGCGACGGCGACGGCCAGGCGGATCCGGCGGGCACGCGGCATCGCCGGTCAGACCCCGCTCGCGACCTGGTCGGCGGGCCGCCCGGCCGGCGTCACGGCGGCCCGGCCGGCCCGGCGCGCGGTGTGGAGGGCGGCGGCGAACAACAGCAGCGCGTTGCCGCCGTGCAGCAGGCCCGCGATCGGCAGGCCGTGGCCGGCGTAGCCGAGCGTCACCTGGACGGCCACCAGCACCAGGACGAGCGCGGCGAACTTGACCCCGCCCGGCACCTTCGCGAAGAACGACGAGATGAGCAGGAGCAGGGCGAGGACCGGGACCAGCAGACTGCCGTTGATCCCGTGCACGATGATCCCGGCGACCTCGGTGAACGGCACCTGCTCGCTCTCCATCACCGACTTGTCGAAGACGCCGCCGCCGTCGACCCAGGCGTCCAGGCCGGCCACCGCCCACGCGATCATCATCGCCTGGACGACGACCTCGGCCGCTATGGCGTACGCCAGGACCTTGTAGACCGTTCGCATGACCGTGCTTCCCCTCGCCTCGGCTGTGTGGTGCCGTCAGCGTCCGGGGAGGGGTGTCCCGGTGTCACGGGACGATGTCCCGTCCCGGTCGGGAGGTTCAGCGCGGCTCAGACCCGCCCAGCCCGGCCTCGCGGGCGCGCAGGATGGCGCCGGACCGGTCGGCCACGTGCAGCTTCATGATCACGTTCGAGACGTGGTTGCGCACCGTCTTGCCGCTGATGCCGAGCCGCCGGGCGATGGCCGTGTTGTCCATGCCGCGAGCCAGCAGCCCGAGGACCTCGTGCTCGCGCTCGGTCAGCTGGGGAAACGGCGACGCCACCGCCGCCCGGGCGAAGTGGCCGAGCAGCTTCGCGGCGACCCCGGCACCGAAGACGGCCTCGCCGCGGGCCACCGCCCGCACCGCCGCCACGATCTCCTGCGGGCCGGAGCCCTTGAGCGCGTACCCGTAGGCGCCCGCGCGCAGCGCGGCGAGCACGTTCTCGTCGTCGTCGAACATCGTGAGGATCAGCGCCCGGGTGGGCAGCCCGGCCGTCCGCAGCCCGGCCGCGACCGTCAGCCCGTCGCCGCCGGGCATGTTCACGTCCAGCACCGCGACGTCCGGCGCGTGCTCGGTGGCGGCGCGCAGCGCATCCGCACCGGTCGCCGCGACCGCGACGACGCTCATGTCCTCCTCGGCGTCGAGCAGCGCCGTCAGCCCCGACACGAACATCGGGTGGTCGTCGGCGACCAGCAGCCGGATCATCTCGTCCTCCCGCCCGGGGGCAGCGGCAGGTGTGCGTGCACGAGGGTGCCGCCCCCGGCCGTGGAGCCTATCGACCATTCGCCGCCGACCTCGGCGGCGCGCTCACGCATCGAACGCAGGCCGACCCCGTCCGGCCGCGCCGGGTCCAGCCCCCGGCCGTCGTCGGCCACCGTCACCTCGACCGAGTCCGGACGCCGGGCGATGAGCACCGTGCACGAGGTGGCGCCGCTGTGCCGCGCCACGTTGGTCATCGCCTCCACAGCGATGCGGTACGCCGCCGTCTCCACCGCGGCCGGCAGCGGCGCCGCCGCGGCGCCGTCCTCCTCGCCGCGGACCTCGATGGCGACCGCGCCGCCGAGCGCGTCCGCCCGGGACCGCACCGCCCCGACCAGGCCGAGCTCGTCGAGGGCGGGCGGCCGCAGCGCCTCCACCAGGCGCCGCACGTCGGTCACCGAGGCGGTCGCCTCGGCCGAGATCTCGGCGAGCAGCGCGTGCGCCGCCGAGCCGGCGGGCACGTCACGGGCGGCCAGCTCGGCCTTCAGCCCGATCGCGGCCAGCGTCGGGCCGAGCCCGTCGTGCAGGTCCCGGCGCAGCCGCCGCCGCTCGTCCTCCCGCGAGGCGACCACGTCGGCCCGGGACCGCACCAGGTCGTCGTGCAGCCGCACGGCCTGCACCGCCACGCCGGCCTGCCGCGCGAGCGAGCCGAGCAGCGCCACGTCCGCCGCGTCGAGCGGGTCGTCGCGCCCGCGCGCCGACACCCGCAGCCGGCCGACCGACCGCCGCTGATAGTGCAGCGGCTCCACGTGCACCGGCTCGGTCGGCACGCCGTACTCGGCGGCGGGCTGGAAACCGCCCGCGCCGTCCGCGAGGTCGATCGCCGCGTACGGCACGCGCAGCGAGCGGGCCACGGTCTGCACCACCGCCGGCAGCACGTCGGCCGGCAGCATCGCCGAGCCGAGACGCGCCCCCAGCCGGTCCAGCGCTCCGGCCGGGTCGTGGCGGTCGCCGTACATCAGCCGGTCGACGGCCCGCTGCGCGGCCGTGCGCAGGGGAGCCAGCGCGACCGCCGCCGCGGCCGCGGCCAGGGCGGCCGCGACCGTGTCCGACAGGTGCAGGCCGCTGACCAGCAGCGCCACCACGATCGCGTACCCGGCCACCAGGACGGCGACGGTCGCGGCGTACACCAGGGACCGGTTCGCCAGCCGCTCGATGTCGAACAGGTACTGGCGGCGCAGCGCCACCCCGATCGCGGCGACGAACGGCAACCCGGCCAGGCCCAGGTCGCCCCACGGCAGCAGCTGGTCGCCGGTCACCAGCTGCGGCAGGTGCCAGCCGAGGATGCTGAGCAGGGCCGCGGCAGCGCCGCCGCCGCCGAGCCAGCGCAACCGGCTGCGCATCAGCGGATCCGGCACCGCCCGGTAGGCGACCACGCCGGACACCGTGCTGACCAGCAGCGCCACGGCGGCGACCGCCGTCTGCCCGCTGTGCACCAGGGCCAGCCAGCGCAGCTGGTTCGGCGCGAGGAGGCCGGCGATCGCGGTCCAGGCCAGCATGACGGCGAGCGGCCCGGCGTACGCGATCCGGACGGCCCGGCGCCCGCCCCAGGGGTGCCCGCCGACGACCGTCAGCGAGAAGGCGAGCAGGCCGCCCCAGGCGACGGAGTAGACGCCGACGGCGTTGAGCTGGAACAGCCAGAACACCGGGCCGCCGGTGGCCAGGGCGAGCGCGGGGAGCCCGGCGACCACGACGGCGGTGCTGCCGAGCAGGCCGGCCCCGAGCACCAGCAGCGGTCCGGTCGACGGTTCCTCGGGGCGGCGGACGTAGCACGCGGCGGCGAGCACGGCCAGGGCGAGAACGAAGACGAGGTTGCCCCACGCCTGGCCGGCCAGCGCCCGGATCGCCGGCCGTTCGACCCGGACGACCGGCGCCTGCGCCGAGCCGTCCCGGGCGACGTCGTAGGGGATCGCGGCGCCGGGCTCGGGCCGCTGCAGGGTGCCGAGGCCGTCGGCGAGGCGGTGCCCGCCGATCGAGGTGACCAGGTCGCCGGTGCGCAGGGGGGTCCCGCCGGGGTCGGGGACCACGACGACGACGGCCTCGGGGCGCAGCGCCGACCAGCCCAGCGGCAGGATCGTCCCGTCGCCGGTGGCGTCCAGCCGGACGGCGACGCCGACGACGCCCAGCACGGCGATGACGATCGCCACCACCGCCGGGCTGCGGCGCGACCGCCGCACGGGAGCGGACACGTCGTCATCATCGCCGATGAGGCGCCGCGGAGTCTGCCGGACGGTCGGTCAGAACGCAGCGGAGGGCGCACCCGCGAGGCGCTTCTCCAGGGGCGTGCGGAACCGGGGCGTCACCCGCACGCCGTCCAGCCAGCCCGACAGCTCCCCGGCGGCCGCCGCCACCGCCGCCCGGACCGGCGCGGGCACGTCCTCCAGCAGCTCCACGGCGGCGCCCCCCGCCGGTGGGCAGCCCCATCCGCCGATCACGCGCCCGTCGGACCACACCGTCGGGCCGGCGTTGCCGGTGCGGTCGAACAGCTCGGGGGCGTGCTCGCCGAGGTACCACTCCCGCGAGACCCAGCCCATCATCGTCGGGTCGAGGCCGGGCAGCAGCGCCACCCACGGCGGCGGGGCCTCGACCGGGTCGACGTCGTCCGGCAGCACCCAGCCGCTGTCGCCGCCGTCGAGCGTGACCTCGACCGCCTCGACCGCCCGCAGCGCGGCGCGGGTGTGGGTCACCGTCCAGCCGGTCCACCACTTGAGGTCGGCGAGGGTGCCCGGACCGTACCGGGCCAGCCAGGCCCGGACCAGCTCGGCCCGCGCCGCGGCCGGGTCCGGCTCCGGCAGGTCGGCGCCGAGCCACGCGGCGGCCGGCGACCACACGTACTGGCTGCTCAGCCACGACCCGACCGGCCGGCCGCGGACGATGCGGCCGTCGGCCGAGAGCAGGAACAGCACCCGGCTCGTCGCATACTGGCTGCCCTGCGGGAACGCCAGCTCGGTCCGCAGCCGCGGCTCGTCGGCGGCCAGCTGGGCGGCGGTCGCGCTGCCCCGGGCCACGAGCGCCGCATACGTCGAGGCCTCCACCTCGGCGAGCCAGTCCGCGTCGCCGACCCCGCACTCCCGCAGCTGCTTGACCAGCAGCTGCCGCTGGGCGGCGGCGATCGCGCGGGTCGCGGCGGCCTGCACGACCGGCGCGAACCCGACCGGCACGACGAACATCGTGCGTCGCATGCCGAGCATCCGCAGCAGCGTCCGATCTTGGTACAACGCGTGCTCGACGCCCTCGACGAGCGGGGTGTGCAGGCGCGCGGCGATGGACAGGTGGACGGTGGCCGCGTCGGTGGCGTGCAGGGCGACCAGGCCGGTGGCGACGTCGGCCGGGCCGTGGCCGGCGGTGACGGGCCCGGCCAGGCCGTGCCGCCAGGCGAGCCTCGCCCGTCGCTGCGCGGTGTCGATGTGCGGTTTCACGGCCCTATTTGTACCGCACTGTCAGTGCCGCAGCCGCCACCCGCTGCCGTCGCCGTCGGTCATGCTGCCGTCGGCGAGGGCGGGATCGGCGAGCGCCGGCCACCGCGCGGCGGGCGGGTGTCGCAGCAGCCGCCCGGCCGTGTCGTGCAGCCGGCCGAGCAGCAGCCCCGCCTCGGCGAGGAACTCGGCGAGCGCGCCCACCCCGGCGGCGCTCGCGGCCGGAATCGCCAGCGGCACGGCACAGGCCGAGATCGCCGCGGCCAGCCGCACCGCGAGCGCGGACACCGCCACCCCGAGGGCGGCCCAGAACACGCTCAGCGCGACGGCGAGCTCCCGCAGCGCCGACGCGACCGCCGTCGCCGCCCCGGCCGCCTCGGCGAACGCGGCCCGCTGGGTGCGCAGCCCCTGCAGGTAGGCGTCGGCGGCCGGCCCGGTCCACCGGTCGTCGGCCCGCAGCGTGTCGGCGCCGAGGCGCTCGCCCCGCCGGGTCACCAGCGCCGCGGCGGCGGACCAGCGCTGCGCGGCCCGCCACAACGCGGCCGGGTCGCCGGGGTCGCGCAGCAGCGCCGCGAGCCGCTCCCGCACGTCGCGGACGAGCCCGTCGAGGTCGGCGTCGTCGCTGAGGTCGGCGAGCCGCCGCGCCAGGCGCAGCACGTCGTCGACCGCGACCGGCGTCACCATGTCTGGCGCAGGCGGTGCACGGCTGCCGCCTCGTCCCGTTCATACGCGGCGGCCGCGGTCTGCAGGGCGATCGCCGTCGCCGCGCAGGCTGACGCGCCCGACGCGAGCAGTTCGGTGGTCCCGTTCATGCACGCGGCGAAGTGCCCCGCGGCGCCCGACAGCTCGGCCGGCGTCAGCGACGGCAGCCGGCAACCGGACAGGTCGGCGGCAGCGGCCAGCCACGCGGCGGCGTCGTCGCGCAGCGCCGCGACCGCGGCGGTGATGGTCTCCGGCGTCGGTGGTGGCATGCCCACCATCCTCGGCGGCCCGCCCGAACGCCCGGAAGACCGGATCGCCGCCTGTGGATAACTAGGCGTCGTCCTTGCGCCGCCAGGAGTCCACGTACAGGGCGATCAGGATCAGCACGGCCACCGCGAGGCCGAGGATGATCCAGACGAATACGGCATTGCCCCCCATGCATCGACGGTACCGAGGAGTCCCGATGCGCGGCGTCGCACGCACGAGTGACTTGGTAGCGTCGGCGGCGATGACCACAGATTTCGTCCGCGCGAACACCCGCCTCGCCAAGGTCCCCCTCGTCCCGGAGGTGCTGCTGCACCAGGCCGACGAGGCGATCGAGCTGTGGCAGCGCACCGAGTCCGACCGGGGCGGGGCGCAGCTGCCGCCGCCGTTCTGGGCGTTCGCGTGGGCGGGCGGGCAGGCCCTGGCCCGGCACGTGCTCGACGAACCGGCCCTGGTCGCGGGGCGGCGGGTGCTCGACCTGGCCGCCGGCTCCGGGCTGGTGGCGATCGCGGCGATGCTGGCCGGCGCGGCCGAGGTGACCGCGGTGGAGATCGACCCCCTGGCGGTGGCCGCGATCGAGGTCAACGCGGCCGCCAACGCCGTCGCCGTGACGCCGCTGCTCGCCGACGTGCTCGACCAGCGGGTCGACGCGGACGTGGTCCTGGCCGGCGACGTCTTCTACAGCCGGGAGATGACGGCCCGCATGCTGGGCTTCCTGCGCCCGGCCGCGGCGACCGGCGCGACGGTGCTGGCCGGCGACCCCGGCCGGGCCTACCTGCCGCGGGAGCACCTGACGCTGGTGGCCGCCTACGACGTGCCGGTGCCGCAGACGCTGGAAGACACGCCGGTCAAGCGAACCACCGTCTGGCGTGTGAATCCTTAGACTCTGCGGCGATGTCCACCCTCTCGCCGTTGCCGCCGCCCTCCGGTGGGCTGGCCGATTTCACCGAGGGCTGGCTCGCCAACCGGCGGCTGTCCGCACACACCCGCGCCGCGTACCGCCGCGACGTGCACCAGTTCCTCGCCTGGTGCGCCGAGCGCGGCGTCGACCCGGTCGCCGCCTCGTTCCTGCACGTCAACGCCTACGGCCGGGACCTGGAGTCCACGGTGGACGGACGGACCGGCCGGCCCCTCGCCCCGGCGAGCGTGGCCCGGAAGCTGTCGGCGCTGTCGAGCTGGTACCAGTTCCTGGTGCGGCTGGAGGTCGTGTCGAACAACCCGGTCGGCGGTGTCGACCGGCCCCGCGTGGCGCGGGACGTGTCGTCGACGGTGGGGCTGTCGGCGGGCGAGGTCGACGCGATGCTCGCCGCCGCGGCCCGGCTGTCCGGCCCGACCGCCGACCGGGACCGGGCCGTCCTGGCCCTGCTGGCCGACCTGGGGCTGCGGGTCGGTGAGGTGGTCGCCCTCGACCTGGGCGACGTCGGCGTGGAGCGGGGGCACCGCACGGTCCGGTTCACCGGCAAGGGCGGCCTGCCGCGGCGGCGGGCGCTGACCCCGGCCGCGGCGCACGCGATCGACACGTTCCTGGCCCGCCGCGGCGACGAGCCGGGGCCGCTGTTCACCACGGCGACGGGCGGGCGGGTCGACCGGCACGCCGTGTTCCGGCTGGTGCGGCGGCTGGCCCGGGACGCGGGGGTGCCGGCGTGGGAACGGCTGTCGCCGCACTCGCTGCGGCACGCGTTCGCGACCGCGGCCCGCGACGAGGGCGTGCCCCTGGAGGACGTCCAGGACGCCATGGGACACGCCGACCCGCGCACGACCCGCCGCTACGACCGGGACCGCCACAACCTGGACCGCGACCCCGCGTATGCGCTGGCCGCGGCCCGGGCCCGGCGCGGTCACACCAGTTCGTCGTAGTGCTCGTGCAGCTCGGCCGACACGTCGGCGCGGCCGAGCTGCCGCAGCGTCCACAGCGACGCGAGCAGCGCGGGCCGTTCGTCGCCGCGGTCGAGGGCCCAGGCGGCGTGTTCGAGCAGCAGCGCGGCGGTGAGCGCGTGCCCGAGCCGCAGCGACAGTTCCCGCGCCCCGGCGAGGACCCGCGGGTCGCGCGGGTCGGCGGCGGCGGTCTCCACGTCGGCGGCGAGGCGCCGGGCAGCGGCGACGACAGCCTCCGCGACGCCGGGCAGCCCGTGCACGGCGGCGTCGGCGGCGGCCTCGAACCGGCGCAGCAGCGGCCGGGCCCCGTCCGCGGAGGTGAGTGCGCGCAGCACGTCGACGGACAGCACGTTGGTGGTGCCTTCCCAGATCGGCAGGACCTGCGCGTCGCGCAGCAGCCGGGGGATGCCGGTGTCCTCGACGTATCCGGCGCCGCCGAACGCCTCCAGGTACTCGCCGGCGGCGGCCGGCGCGAGCCGTCCGGTGGTCAGCTTGGCCAGGGGCGCGACGAGGCGAAGTTCCGCGGCGGCCTCGGCGTCGCCGTGTTCGGCCCGGCCGAGCAGCGCGAACGCGTGCGCGGCGAGCGCGAACGCGCCGGCGGTGTCGACGGCGAGCCCGCCGAGGGTGGCGCGGTGCAGCGGGTTCGCGGCCAGCAGCCCGCCGGCGACGGTGCGCTCGGCGGCGTAGCTGCGCGCGTACTCGAGGCCGCGGCGCATCCCGCCGGCGGCCGCGGCGGCGTTGTGCAGCCGGGTCACCACGACGAGCGTCATCATCGTGTGCAGGCCGGGCCGGTCGGGGTCGCCGACGGGGTGGGCGGCGACGTCGTCGAGGCGGACCTCGCCGGTCGGCACGGCGCGGGTGCCGAGCTTGTCCTTGAGGCGCAGCACCTGCAGCCCGGCGGCGGGGCTGACGCCGTCGCCGGCGTAGCGCGGCACGAGGAACGGCACCAGGTTGCGGCTGCCGGGGCCGGCGCCCTCGGGCCGGGCCAGGGCGATCGCCA
Source organism: Dactylosporangium sucinum (assembly GCF_014647515.1). Taxonomy (GTDB): domain Bacteria; phylum Actinomycetota; class Actinomycetes; order Mycobacteriales; family Micromonosporaceae; genus Dactylosporangium; species Dactylosporangium sucinum. The sequence goes on from NZ_BMPI01000021.1 coordinate 21,479, forward strand.
TCGCCGAGTCGATCGCGGAGCAGAACCACTTGTCGCCGGTGAGCCGCCACCCGTGCGGGGTCCGGCGGGCGGTCGTGGTGGACCGGGCGATGTCGGACCCGCCCTGGGACTCGGTCATCCACTGGCCGCTGGTCACCGCCACGGCCGGATCCGTGCTGGTCAGCTTGTCCAGCCAGTCCCGGTGTACCGCGTGTGCCGCGCCCGGCAGCGACAGCAGCGCGGCCGCGCCGTCCGCCATGGCGACGGGGCAGCTGAACGTCGCCGACTCCGGCCCCCACAGGTGCAGCAGGGCGTGCTGCACGACGCGGGCGCCGGCGCCCCACGTGGCGCGGCTGTCCGCGAGGTACGGCAGGGCGACGACGCCGTGCCGGGCGGCGGCGTCGCGCTGGGCCCGCCACCCGGCGGCGGTGTCGACCCGCTCGATCCGGTTGCCCCACGCGTCGAACCGGGTCAGCACGGGCGGGTGCGTCTCGGCGTCGTGGTGCGCGGCCCGCAGCGGCCCGAGGACCTCGGCCGACAGCTCGGCGAGGCGGCCCTTGGCGGCGGCGTGCCCGGCGTCGCCGAGGAGCCGGTCGAGCCAGCCGCGCAGCTGCGGGTCGGCGCTGTAGGGGTCGCGGAGCGTCGGCGGCTGCTGCGTGAAACGCGTCATACCCCCGAGGTTACCGTCCGGTAATCCGGCGCACACCAGCCCTCACGTGCGGGCTCGCACAGGGCTGTCACGGGGCTCGCACGAACGCTCGCAGGGACGCTCGCAGGGACGCTCGAACGAAGGCTTACACGAGGCGGAGCTGCCCGCCGGTGCGGGCGGCCGGCCCGAGGTCCCCGGTGCGGTGGTGGCGCCGGCACAGCACCTGGTAGCGCACGTCGGCGGGGGTGTCGTCGTCGCTGTCGTCGGTGTCGCCGATGACGACCTGGTCACCCTCGCGGGCGATGGCGCCGTCGACGATGCGGGCGTTGAGCAGGCCGGGCCGCCCGCACCAGCACAGCACCTCGACCTGGACCCGGGTCACCTCGTCGGCCAGCTCGAACAGCCGCTGCGCGGCCGGGAAGAGGCTGGTGCGGAAGTCGGTGGCCAGCCCGAACGCGTACACGTCGACGTCGGAGGTGTCGACGAGGTCGGCGAGCTGCTCGATCTGCGCGACGGTGTAGAAGCTCGCCTCGTCGCAGATGAGGTAGTCGACCCGGATCCCGCGCGCCCACCGGTCCCGCACGAGCAGCCGCAGGTCGAGCCCGGTGTCGACCTCGACCGCCTCCTTGCCCAGCCCGATGCGGGTGCTCAGCCGCCCGGGCCCGGCCCGGTCGATGGTGGTCAACACCAGCCCGTGCCGGCCCTGCCGGGCGTGGTTGTAGTCCATCTGCAGCGCAAGGGTGGATTTGCCGCAGTCCATCGGCCCGTAGAAGAACTTCAGCGAGCCACCGCGCCGCAGCCGGCTGTCGCCGGCGGCCACGCAGGAGTCGGGGTCGGAGTCGGTTGGGGTCACGACGGCGAAGCCTACTTCAGCCCACCTCCGCCGGCGCTGCGACGGCCTCGGGCGCCCGCAGCGGCCGGGTGGCGCCCGCGACGAGCACCGCCACCACCTGCAACGCGGCGACGACGAGCAGCGCCCGCAGGACGGTGACGTGGTCGCCGACCATGCCGATGAGCGGCGGCCCGGCGAACGACGCCAGCTTGCCCAGCGTGGAGATGACGGTGACGCGGGCGGCGGCGTGGGCCGGGTCGTCGGCGCCGGCGCTCATCCCGACGGGGTAGCCGAAGGCGGTGCCGACGCCCCACAGCGCGGCGCCGGCCAGCGCGACGGGCAGGTTCGGCCCGAACACGAACAGCAGCAGCCCGCCGATCGTGACCGCGCCGAGGGTGCGCAGGACCGCGACGCGGCCGTACCGGTCGAGCAGCACGGCCCCGAACCAGCGGGTGGCGGTGGTGGCGGCCAGGTAGACGGCGTAGCCGAGGCTGCCGAGCGCGGCGGTCGCGCCGTGCCCGTCGATGAGCGCGACGCCGATCCAGTCGCCGGCGGCGCCCTCGGCGAACGCGAACGCGAGCACGAACAGCCCGATGAGGACGGTCCGCGGTTCCCGCCAGGCGCGGCCGCTCGCCGGGGGCGGCGCGTCCCCGCGCGGCTGTTCGGGCAGGTAGTCGCGGGCGGCGAGCGGCACGGCCACGGCCACGACGAGCGCGACGGCGCCGAGGTGGGCGGTGACCGGCACGTGCAGCGCGACGAGGCCGGCGGCGAGCCCGGCGCCGACGACGGTGCCGGCGGCGAACGCGGCGTGGAAGCGGGGCATGACGGAGCGGCCGATCCGCCGCTCGACCTCGGCGCCCTGGACGTTCATCGCGACGTCCCACACGGAGACGGTGAACCCGATCGCGAGCAGCCCGGCGACGAGCACCCACCGCCCGGTGACGTCGCCGAGGCCGGTCACGTCGCTGAGGCCGGTGACGAACAGGCCGGCGCCGGCGAGGGCGCCGGTCGCGGCGACGGTGCGCCGCTGGCCGTGGCGGGCCAGGATCGGCCCGGACAGGGGCCGGGACAGCAGCGACCCGGCGGCGGCGCCGAGCAGGACCCAGCCGAGCGCGGCCGGGGTCAGGTGCAGGTGGTCGCGCAGCTGCGGGATCCGGGCGACCCAGCTGGCCAGCAGGAACCCGCAGGCGGCGAACACCACGTAGGTGGCGCGGGCGGCGGTGGTGATGCTCGTCATGAGCTGCGCTGGACCAGGGTGACCGGGAACCGCTCGCGGTAGCCGACCGGGAGGGTGCCCTCGTTGAGCAGCAGGCGGGTCGCCTCGGCCGCCATCTCCTCGACCGGGACCCGCATCGTGGTCAGCGGCGGGTTGGAGCAGACGGCGGCGAGGCTGTCGTCGAAGCCGACGACGCTGACGTCCTGCGGGACGCGCCGGCCGGTCTCGGTGAGGGCCTGGACGGCGCCGGCGGCCATCACGTCGCAGGCCACGAAGACGGCGTCGACGTCGGGGTGGCGGGCGAGGAGGCGGCGGGCGGCGGCGTGGCCGTCCTCGCGGAGGAACTCGCCGCCGGGGATGCCGAGGTCGTCGAGGCCGAGCGTGCGCACGGCCCGCTCGTAGCCGGCGCGGCGGTCGGCGGCGCAGGTGGTGGCGTCGGGGCCGTGGATCGCGGCGACGCGGCGGCGGCCGAGGCGGTACAGGTGCTCGACCGCGGCCTGCGCGCCGCCGACGTTGTCGGCCTCGACGGCCGGGACCGCCGGTGCGGTCGCGACGACCGACACGACGCGCCGGCAGCGGCGGTGGAAGCGGGCGGCGAGGTCGGGCGGGACGTTGGTCAGCACCGCCCCGACGGTGGCGTCGGCGGCGATCGCGTCGATGGCCTCGCCCGAGCCGACGGCGTGCAGGCGCAAGTGGACGTCCTGGCCCTCCAGGACCGACAGCACGCCGGCCAGGACGCGGCTGTAGTAGGGGTCGGTGCCGAGCCAGCCGCTCTCCGGGGTGAACTTGACGGCGACCAGGTCCAGGGCCCGCGGCCGGCCGGAGGCGAGGGCCCGGGCGGTCTGGTTGGGCAGGTAGCCCAGTGCCGTGACGGCCTCGTGCACCCTGGCCCGCAGCGGCTCGGAAGCGCCGGGCACGTTGTTGATCACCCGGGAGACCGTCGCCCGGGACACCCCGGCGACCCGGGCGACGTCCTCGATGGTCGGCTTTGACCTGTTCACGCTCGGGAACAATACGCGCGAGAGCGCTCTCACGAGAAGCGGCGGGTACCTTTTCGACCATGACGTGGGTGTGGTGGGTGTTGGCGGTCCTGGTCACGGCGTTCACGCTCGTGCGGCTGTCCGGACTCGAGCGGGGCACACCCCTCGTGCAGCTGATGGCGTTCACGCCCTACGCGGCCGGCGGGGCCCTGGCCGCGGGCGCCGTCGCCGCGTTCACCGACCCCGCCCCGGCCGCCGTGACCGCCGGGGCCGGGCTGGTGCTGGCCGCCGTCGTCGTCCCGCGGACGGTGCCCAGGCCGCTGCCCGCCGGCGGGCAGCGGCTGCGGGTGATGACCGCGAACGTGCTGTGGGAACGCGGCGACATGGCGGCGCTGCTCGAACAGGCCAAGACCGACGACGTCGACGTCCTCGCCCTGCAGGAGGCGAACACGTCGGACCTGGAGGCGTTCGACCGGGCCGGCGCCGACGGGCTGCTGCCGTTCCGGGCCCTGCACCCGGCACCCCGCGGGCGGGGGACGGCGCTGTTCAGCCGCCACCCGCTCGACGGCGAGCCGGTGGTGCGCCGCTGCCCGAGCGGTATCCAGCAGGTCCGGGCGACGGTGCTGGTGCCGGGCGCCGGGCCGGTCGTGGTCGAGTCGGCCCACCCGTGCGCCCCGCACTCCGGCGGCACCGGATGCTGGGCCCGGGACCTCGCGGACCAGCCGGCCGCCGGCGACGGCCCGCTGCGGGTGCTGCTCGGCGACTTCAACGCCACCCTCGACCACGGCCCGCTGCGGCGGCTGCTGCGCCGCGGCTACCGCGACGCGGCCGCCGAGCGGGGCCGCGGCCTCGTCCCCACGTGGCCGTTCGCGATCGTGCCGCGGCCGCTGCACCTGCTCGCGGTGACCCTCGACCACGTCCTCGTCGACCGGCGCATCGGCGTGCGGGACGTCGCCGTGCGGCCGGTCCCCGGCAGCGACCACCGCGCCGTCGTCGCCGAGCTGGCCCTGCCTACAGCTTGACCGGCGGGGTGTTGCCGGCCTGCTCGATCGCCCGGCGGATCGGCACGGCCAGCAGCGCGAAGAACCCGACGACGAAGAACACCAGCAGCGAGATGATCGCCACCCGGTAGCTGCGGGTGGTGTCGTAGGCCAGCCCGAACAGCAGCGGCCCGAGCCAGCTGGTGCCCTTGTCGGAGATCTCGTAGAGGCCGAAGTACTCGCCCTCCTTGCCCTTCGGGATGAGCTGCGAGAACAGCGACCGCGACAGGGCCTGGCTGCCGCCGAGGACCAGGCCGATACCGCCGCCGAGCGCGACGAACGGCACCGCCTGACCGCCGGGCAGGAAGTACGCGATGACGATGATCACGGTCCACAGCACGAGGCTGAGCAGCAGCGTCTTCCACGCGCCGATCCGCCTGGCCATCCAGCCCAGCAGCAGCGCCCCCGCGAACGCCAGGAACTGCACCATGAGGATCGTCGGGACCAGCACGTCGTCGGACAGCCCGAGTTCCTGGGTCCCGTACTGGCTGGCCAGGGCGATCACGGTCTGGATGCCGTCGTTGTACACGAGGTAGGCGACGAGGAAGAACAGCGTCAGCGGGAACGCCTTGAGGCTCTTCAACGTGTGCCACAGCTGCCGGAACCCGTCGGTGAGCACCGACCCGGTCCCGGCGCCGACCGCCGGGTCGACGACGACGGGCCGGTTGCGCAGCCGCAGCAGCGGGATGGTCGTGAACCCGGCCCACCACAGGCCGGCCGAGACGATGCTGTACCGCGCGACCTCGCCGGTCGTCATCCCCAGCGAGTCCTTCATGAGCACGGCGACGACGTTGACGAGCAGCAGCAGCCCGCCGCCGAGGTACCCGAACGCCCACCCGAAGCTCGACACCCGGTCGCGGTCCTCCTCGTTCGCCAGCTGCGGCAGGAACGAGTTGTACACGACGACGGACGCGCCCATCGAGATGTTCGCGATCAGGAACAGCCCGGCGCCGAGCAGGTACCGGTCGCCGGTCAGGAACAGCATCGCCGCCGTCGCGCCCGCCCCGATGTAGGCGAACAGCGCCAGGAGCTCCTTCTTGCGCGCCGAACGGTCGGCGACGGCGCCGACGACGGGCAGCACGAACACGGTGAGGAACACCGACAGTGACACCGCGTACGGGAACAGTGACCCGGGGGCGATCGCGATGCCGAGCGGCCGGATGACGGCGTCGTCGCAGGCGTCGCCGTCGCAGCCGGCGGCCTTCTCCGCGATCGACGTCAGGTACGGGCCGAGGAAGACGGTCACGACCGTGGTCGAGAACGCCGAGTTCGCCCAGTCGTAGAAGTACCAGCCGACCCTCTCACGGCGGGTGCTGAGCTGCTCTTCCTCCACTGTGGACGTGGACACGGCTGCCTCTTCCAGGGACGGCGGGGTCAGGTCCAGATGCCGCGCCGCACGTACACGTCACGCAACACCTCGATGTGATCGGTCATGATGCCATCAACACCGAGGTCGAGGAAGTGCTCGATCTGCGTGGCGTCGTCGATGGTCCACAGGTGCACCTGCAGCCCAAGCCGGTGGGCGTAGCCGACGAAGCGCGGCGTCGCCAGCGGGATCCTGCCGTACCGCGGGGGAATCTGGATCGCCACGACACTGTCCGGCAGCCGCACCGCCCTCCCGGCCTTCGACGCCAGCCAGAGCCGCGCGACCTCGCTCATCCCCAGCGACGTCGCCACCCGCGGCCCGGCCGCCGCCCGCATCCGGGCCAGCCGGGCGGAGGAGAACGAGGCGAGCAGCACCCGGTCCTCGGCGCCGGCGCGGCGCACCACGTCGACGGTGGGCCCGGCGGCGGCGTCGGTCTTGGCGTCGATGTTGAACCGGGTCTGCGGCCAGGCCTCCAGGACCTCGTCGAGCCGCGGCACCGCGGCGGCACCCCCGACCCGTTCGCTCGCCAGGTCCGCCCACCGTAAGTCGATCATCCGACCCGGACGTCCCAGGAGCCGCCTGAGCGTGTCATCGTGGAACACGACCGCGACCCCGTCGGCGGTGGCGTGCGTGTCCGTCTCGATGTACCGGTAGCCGAGCTCGACCGCACGGGCGAACGCCGCTGTCGTGTTCTCGTCACCGGCCGCCGCACCGCCACGGTGGGCGAAGCCCAGCGGTCCTGGCTGGTCGAGGTAGGGGACGTCACGCTTCACGTCGGCCAGTATGCAGTGATCTTCGGGCAAGTTGGGGCAACGGCGGGTTACGGCAGGCTTGACGGCCGACGCAAAGCGTGGAACGGCAAAGGTAGGGTGACGCACATGCGCGTGCTCGGCATCGACTTCGGCACGTCGAACACGGTCGCGATGATCCGCCAGGACGCGCGGATGCGGCCGTTGTTGTTCGACGGTTCTCCTTTGCTGCCCTCTTCCCTGTATTTCAACGCCGACGGGAAGGTCCTCGTCGGCCGGGACGCCGAGCGCAACGCTCGGCTCGACCCGGCCCGCTTCGAGCCGAACCCGAAGCGGCGCATCGACGACGGTGAGGTGTTCATCGGCGACCATTCGATGCCCGTGCCGCGCCTGTTCGCGCACGTGTTGTCGCAGGTGAACACGGAGGCCCGGCGGCAGCTCGGCGGGGCGCCGGAGGAGGTGCGCATCACCCACCCGGCCCGCTGGGGTGAGCGGCGCCGGTCGCTGCTCACCGAGGCGTCGCGCATCTCCGGCCTGGGCACGCCGCGGCTGATCGCGGAGCCGGTCGGCGCCGCGTCGTACTTCACGGCGGTGCTCGGCTCCGCCGTTCCGGTGGGCCGCAGCCTGGCCATCTACGACCTGGGCGGCGGCACGTTCGACGCGACCGTGGTCCGCCGCACCCAGTCGGGGTTCGAGGTCCTCGCCGAGGACGGCCTGCCCGACGTCGGCGGTCTCGACTTCGACCACGCGATCGTGGAGCACCTCGGCAAGACGTATTCGACGAGCCACGCGGAGAAGTGGGCGTCGCTGTCGAACCCGACCGACGCCTCCGACCGGCGGCTGCGCCGCATGCTCTACGAGGACGTCCGCGGCGCCAAGGAGATGCTGTCGCGGACCGCGTCGACCGACATCCACCTGCCCTCGATGGAGATCGACGCGCACCTGACCCGGGAGGAGTTGGAGACCCTCGTCCGGCCCCACCTGGAGCGCACCGTGCAGTGCCTGTCCCGGGCGATCGAGTCGGCCCGGCTGTCGCCGAAGGACCTCGTCGGGATCTTCCTCGTCGGCGGGTCGTCGCGCATCCCGCTGGCCGCGCACCTGATCCACACCGAGCTCGGCGTGGCCCCCACGACGCTGGAGCAGCCGGAGACGGTCGTCGTCGAGGGTGCCCTGTGCATCGGGGTCGCGGGGGCGCCGGTGCGCACGTCGGGCACGCCGCAGCAGTTCACGCCGCGGCCGGCGGGCGTGCCGCAGCGCCCGCCGGTGCAGGCCCCGCCGCCGGTGCAGCGTCCGGTGGCGCCGGTCGCGCACGCGCCGGTGTCGGCCACACCCATGTCGGCGACGCCGATGTCGGGGGTGCCGGTGTCGCCGGCCGTGCAGCGCCCGCCCGTGGCCCCGCCGCCGGTCCAGCGTCCGGTGACCGCGCCTGTGCAGCGCCCACCGGTCCAGCCTCCGGTGCAGCGTCCGGTGACGCCGCCCCAGCCGGTGTACCGCCCGCAGCCGGCCCCGGTGCCGCAGCCGGTCGTCCCGCAGCGTCCGGGACCGTTCCCGCCGCAGGCGGCGCGGCAGGCGCCGGTGCAGCCGGAGGACGCGACGGAACGCAACTGGATGGCGGTCATCGTCGTCGTCCTGGTCCTGGTCGCGATCCTGTTCGTCGTCCTGCTCTGGACGGCCTTCTAGCCGACGCCGAAAAGGGCGCCCCCGGTCGAAGGGGGCGCCCTTTTTCGCTGTCCGCTCAGCCCTGGGGGGCCCAGAACGTGGCGAGGCTGCTGGTGGCCGGGTCCTCGGAGCCGAGCAGCAGGCTCCACGGGTCGCCGCCGTCGGGCACGCCGCTGCCGTCGTAGTCGGCGAGGTCCGCCGCCTGGGCGGGCTCGCCGGGGCCGACGGCCGGGTCGAACTCGGCCTCCTGCGGGCCGCCGATCACGTCGACGTCGGTCCACGGGAACCCGTCGACGGGCTCGGGCGGGTCCTCCAGGTGCAGCTCGGCCGGGAACGGCACGTCGTGCCACGCCGGGTCGTCGGCCCCGGCGTCGACGTCGGGGTCGACGCCGAACACCGGGTCCTCGGCGGCCTCCACCGTCTCGACGCTGTCGACGTCCTCGACATGGAGCTGCTCGGGCTCGCCGGCGTCGCCGGGGTCCCCGGCGTCGTCTGTGCCGGCGGTTTCGACGGCGGTTTCGACGGCGTGGTCGTAGTCCGCGGCGGCGTGCTCGGTGCCGAGCGGCTCCTCCAGGTCGTGCCCCAGGTCGTGCCCCAGGTCGTGGTGCTCGCCCCCCAGGTCGTGCCCCAGGTCGCCGTGGTCGAAGCCGGCGTCGCCGAAGTGGCCGTAGTCGGCGCCGAAGTCGGCCGGTCCGCCGCCGTCACCGCCCAGGTCGGCGGTGTCGGCGTCGTCGCCGTCGGACCATTCCCAGTGCCCGTCCATGTCGTGTCAACCCCCTACGCTTCGGCCGGGTCCGCGGCGGTGTCGCCGGGCGCGTTCGGTGTGAGCGCCCGGATCCGCACGAGGACCTCGTCGACCTGCTTGATCCGGGAGCGCAGCGCCTCCCGTTCGGTGTTGAGCGCGGCCTTGCGCTTGGCCCGTTCGGCCTTGTCCTCGGCGAGGGACTTGTCGATGGCGGCGATGTGCGCGTCGAGCTGCTTGAGCCGCCGTTCGATGGCCTCGTCGAGGGCGAGGGTCAGCGCGTACTGCAGGTCGGTGAACCGGTGCATGATCTCGTCGGACAGGGCGGCGCGGGCCTCGCCGAGGACCTCCCGCAGCCAGGTGCGGGTCTGCACCTTGTCCGTCATGCTCTTCCGCTTGAAGATCATGTACGCGCCGGCGGCGAGGCCGAGACCGATGCCGATGACGGGGATGACGAGCCCGGCCCCGGCGATCCCGGCGAGGCCCATCGCGCCGGCGCCGGCCATCGCGCCGCGGCCGGCCATCATCGCCATACCGGCCGAGGACATGACGACCATGGCCCCGTCGCCGTTGCCGCCGTCGCGGCGCGGTTTGGTGCCGAGGGCGTGGCGCAGCTTCGCGTTGAGCTGCCGCAGCACGTGCTGCAGCTCGTTGGGGTGGAACACCTGCGCGAGGACCCGCTCGCCGACCTTGCGGAACCGGAACTCCAGGTCGTGCGACAGCCGCACGGACAGCGCGTACAGCGCCTTGTCGACCTCCTGGGGCAGGTTCTGGATGTCGCCGCGCCCACCCTTGTCGATCTTCTCCATGAACTGTTCCTGCAGCTGCGTCACGTAGTTACGCAGCCGCGTGGTGGCCTCGACCCTCGCCCGCTGGGTCTCGGTCGACAGCGCCAGGGACCACTGACGCTGTTCGGTCCGCTTGCGGGTCGCGACCCGGGCGCGTTCCTCCTTCGCCCGTTCGGCGTCGGCCGGGTCGGGGTCGGTGGCCTTCATCCGGTCACCGACCTCCTGGTCGATGCGGATGTACTCCGAACGCACGGACCGCAGCACGTTGGCCTGCTGCAGCAGGTGCCCCTTGCTGGCCAGGTCGATGAGGGCGTGCTGGAGCTCGGCGATGCGCGACTCGCGGATCAGGTCGCCGGCGGCGTCCTTCGGCATCTGCATCGCCAGTTCGGCGAGCCGGGCCGAGACGGGGAACCACGGCGCGGACCCGAACCGGGGCGCGTGGGTCTGCAGCTGGCCCTTGTTGTCGGCGAGGATGGTCCGCCAGCCCGGGTAGGCGTCGACCTTCGTCAACGCGAACAGCACGAAGTTGACCTTCTTGCTGGCCTCGATGAGGAAGTTCATCTCCGGCTTCGAGAACGGCGAGGACGAGTCGACGACGAACAGCAGGGCCGTCGCCTTCTCCACGGCGTCCATGGCGACCTCGGCGTGCATCGAGTCCAGGCCGCCGGTGCCGGGGGTGTCGATGAGCGTGAGGTACTGCAGCAGCGGCGCGGAGTGGTGCACCTCGATGCGCCGGGGCGGGCGCATCCCGTCGGGCAGCCGGCCCAGGACGGTGCCCCAGTCGCGCAGGTCGCCGAGGCCGAGCGGCACCGGGTCCTCCCGGCCGGGAATGTACGCGCGGGCGCCGTGCTGCTTGTTGTGCGTGAACTCCAGGTACGACGCGGTCGCGACGGCCGCGTCGACCGGGGACAGGTTCGGCACGCCCATGAGCATGTTCGTCAGGGAGCTCTTGCCGCGTTTCGTCTCGCCGACGACGACGATCCGCGGCCGCTGCACGTCACGGCGCCGTTCGGTGTCGACGTCCGCGGCCGCGTCGGGGTCGATCTTGCGCAGGTAGGCGAGGCTGCCGTCGACGCCGGCCTTGAGCAGCTTCCCGAGCGCCTGGGTCGCGTCGGCCGGCTTCTTCCCGGCGCCGGCCGGCGCCGCGTTGGAGGTCTGCGTCATCGCTGCTGCCCTTTACGTGGTTGCTGTGTGACGGTCTGGTGCGCGCCGGTGGGCCCGCCCGCGGTGCGGGGGGCCTGGTAGACGGTGACGATCGGCGCCCGCAGGACCCGCCCGTCCCGGTCGACGTAGCCGGGGACCTCCACGGCGGAGATCTGCCCGACCTGGCTGGGGTCGCTGGCGGGGGTGGTGCCGCCGGCCTCGTGGTGGGCCGGGTCGAACCGCACCCCGACCGGTTCGAGGACGGTGACGCCGGCCTCGGCGAGGGCGGCGCCGAGCCGGTCGCCGAGGGCCTTGCTGGTGACCCGGTCCCGCACGTAGATGCAGGCCTGCACGAGCGCCCGCCGGTCCGCGTCGGCCGCACCGCCGCCGGCGGGGGCACCCCGCCCGGCCTGGCCGGTCTGGCCGGCCGCTGCGGGGGCCTTGCGGGAGGACAGCAGCAACAGCAGCAGCAGGGCCGCGCCGAGGAACAGGGCACCGGCGAACGCGACGAGCGCCGGCTGGAACCCGAACGACTGCTGCTTGTCGCAGGCAGGCACGGTCTGCGCCTGCGGCTGCCCGGCCGGGGCGGTGCTCTGCTGCTCCGGCTGCTGCTTCGGGGTGCTGCCGCCCATGGCGTCGCCGATCCCGACCCCCGCGGCGGCGCCGCCGCCGTCACCGGCGGGTGCGGAACTGTGCCCGCCGCCTTGCGCGCCGGGGGTCACGGTGACCGCCGGGCAGTCGGGCGCGCCGCTGAGCAGGCCGGTCGCCGCGCCGGTGAGCACCGCGACGAAGAGCGCGACGGCGACCGCGACGAGACGCAGGCTGTTGGAGGACATCTTCGGCTCCTGGGGGTGGGGGCCACGAACAGGGGACACGGTGGGCATCTGGGCTGTGTTGCGGCTACCGGGCATGCGCCTGACCGCCGCGGATGCGCTGGGACAGCAGGTAGAAGCCGCGGTGCGCGACGAGCGCGACCCGCGACTGGGACGGGCTGGCCCCGGCGACGGCGTAGGCACGCCAGCGGGTCGCGGCGTCCAGCGCGGCCCGGACCATCTGGTCCCGGTCGGCCTGCGGCAGGTTGAGGATCCAGCCGGGGTCGTTGGACAGCGCCAGCCGGGTCAGCTCGCCCTCCATCTGGTCGGGCAGGTCGACGGCGCCGGTCGTGACCAGCTGCGCGACCTCCAGCAGCCGCAGCCGGTGCGACTCGGGCTGCTGCAGGACCCGTTCGATGGCGTCGCGCAGCAGTTCCCGGTCGTGGGGCCGCTCGGCATGGCTGGCGATCTTCTCCAGGCTCGACAGCGCCCACCCGGCCTTGATCGCGTCGGTGCGCCACCGGAACGCGTGGTCGAGGGTCTGCCGCAGCCGCGGGAACCCGGACGCCTGGAACAGCATCCGCACCAGCTCACCGGTGGCGAGGGTCGGCTTGTCGACCAGCTGGGCGATGGCGAAGCTGATCCCGTACAGGTCCAGCAGCCGCAGCAGCCGTTCCCGGGCCTCGCGGGTGATGCCGCAGTCGCGGGTGGTGAACAGGTCGACGGAGGCGAGCAGCACGGTCCGTTCGCCCTGCGGGAGCGCGGCGAGCTGCCGCAGCGCCTCACAGTCGGCGGCGGTGAGCCGGCCCGCCTCGGTCGTCTCGGCCAGCAGACCGACGACCGGCACCACGTCCGACACGACCCGCCGCAGCACCTTCGACTGGTCACCGGCGAGCGGCGCGACGATCGGCCACGGGTCCTGCCCGCCGCCGGCGAGCTTGTCGACCTTGTTGAACAGGCCGAGGGAGTTGATCGGGTTCGACGACAGCCGCGCCGACACGGACCGGAACGCCTCCAGCGCCTGCACGTCGTCCTCACGGACCGACTGCGTGAACACGTAGATGATCGCCTCGGCGCCGGACAGCGCCCCGGCGGAGTCGGAGTCGAGGTCGTCGTCGATCGGCGCCTCGGTGAACAGGAACCGGCGGGCCTGGTCGGACACGGCCGTGTTCGCCGACGACAGGCCGGGGGTGTCGACGACGGTCAGGTCCCGCAGGTGGTCGCTGGTGAGAGTCACGTCGACGTAGGCGACCTCGTGCCGGGCGACGCCGAGCCGCTGCGGGATCATCCCGGCCTCGTCGAGGGGCAGGCTGACCCGGGCCCCGTTGCGTTTCACCACGTCGACCCGGTCGGACGTGCCGTACCGGAACTGGGTCACGATCCGGGTGCACTCACCGACCTCGGTCGGCGCGACCCGCCGCCCGATGAGCGCGTTGACGAGCGTCGACTTGCCGGACTTGAGCCGGCCGGCGATCGCCACCCGCAGCGGTTCGCCGAGCCGCCGCCGCACGTCGATCACCTGGGCCTGGGCGGCACCGCCGAGGCGGTTACCGACCTCGGCGCACAGGTCGGCGACCCGGGAGCTCAACGGTCCTGGAGCCACGGCGTCAGCTCCGGCTCTGCGTCGCCGCGGCCGTGCCGTCGGCCGTCGGAGCAGGTCTTGATGCACGGACGGACAGACTGATCGCCGACTGCGCGAGGCCGGTGGGTTCAGCCACAATGCCGACGTACCCTCGGGTGTCCAAGGGGTGGACCTCGCTCATTATTCGCTCCTGGGTGCAATCAGTACCGTCATGTCACGCACGTACGGCACACACATTACGAATATCCTGCGCGCGCAGGATCCCATGTTCGTGCCACGAATGGAGGCGACCCGTGCCCGAGGCACCGATCGACGAACCCGTCGCGACCCCGGCAGCCGCCGGCCGGGCGACGGTTGGTGCCGCGGCGTGGCCGCCTGCCGATCTCGTCGCCGCCGCCGTGGATGCCCTGCGTAACCCCGGTCTGGTCGTCATCGCCGGCGCGCCCGGCACGGGCCGTTCGACGGTCCTGAAGCGCCTCGGTGAGGCGTTCCGCGGGGCCGTGTTCGCCGGCGGCGCCCTGGCGATGCTGCGCGGCGTGCCGGCCCTCGCCCTGTCGCGGGCGGTGCGGGTGCGACTTCCCTCACACGACGCGCCGCTGCTCGCCGAGGCCGTCCGTTCCCGCGTCCGTCACGGCTTGTTGCTCATCGACGACCTGCAGTGGGCGGACCCGCTCACCGTGGCCGCGCTCCCCGCGATCGCCGAACACTGTCGGATAGTCGTCACTCTGCGCACCCCGCACCGCCTCCCCGGCGACGCGGAGGCGGCGCTGCGCCGCACCGCGACCCAGTGGCTGAACATGCCGGCGATGCCGGCCGACACCGCCGCCGCCCTGGTCCGCCAGATCGCCCCGTCGGCGACGTCGACGGTCGTCGCCGACCTGGTCCGCCGGGCCGGCGGCGTGCCGCTGGCGGTGACGACCCTCGCCCGGCACGTCGCGCAGGGCGGCACACCCCGCGACACCGGCACGGATCTCGACAAGGGCCTCGCCTACGCCGTCGCCGGCGCCCTGGCCGACCTGACCCGCCCGGCCCGCACCGCGATGGCCGCGCTGGGCCTGCTCGGCCGCCCGGTCACCGCCTCCGTCCTCGGCGAGGGCCTCGCCGAGCTCACCGGGACCGGCCTGGTCGAGCTCACCGACGGCGTGGCCGCGCCCGTGTCCCCGTACACGGCGGAGGTCGCCGCCGGCCTGCTCGACCCGGCCGAACGCGCCGCCCTGCACCGCCGCCTCGCCGGGCTGGTCCCGCCCCGGGAAGCGGCCCGGCACCTCGCCGCCGCCGGCGCCCCCGCCGAGGCCTACCAGGTCGCCGTGCGCGCCGCCGCGGCCGCCGAGTCGTCCGGCGACCGGGCCGAGCTGCTGCTGCTCGCCTGCGACCTGCCCGGCGTCGACGCCGAAGCGTCGGTGCGGGTCGCCGCGGCCCGCGCCGCCCTCGCCGCCGGCCGGCCCGGCTCGTGCCTGCGGGTCATCGACCCGGACACCACCGACCCGGTCGCCGCCGTCCTGCGCGGCGAGGCGCTGCTGCAGCAGGGCAACCCGGTCGCCGCCGCAGCCGCGGTCGCCGCCGTCCCGGACGACGCCCCGGCCGACGTCCTCGGCGGCCGCGACCGCATCCGGCTGCTGAGCATGCTCACCACCGACCCGGCCGGCGCCGTCGCCCGCGCCGAGGAACTGCTGAAGGTCCACGGCGACGCACCCACCCACCCGGGCCTGCGCGCCGCCGTCGCCGCGGTCCGCGCCGGCACCCGTCAGCCCGGCTGGGAGTACGGCCTGGCCTCGGCCGCGTCCGCCGCCGGGCAGGCCGGCGACGCGCTCGCCGCCCGCTGGTCGGCGTGGCTGCTGGTGGAGACCCTCACCGCCGACGCCCGCCTCGCCGAGGCGTCCCAGGCCGCCGCCGCGGCCGCCGCCGCCTGCGCCGGCGACCTCGCCTACAGCTGGCAGACCCGGTTCATCGCCGCGCAGCTGTGGTGCGACGCGCTGCGCGGCGAGGAGATCGACGAGGTCGTCCGCCGCGCCGGTGACCTCACCGACCGGACCCTGCCGGCGCTCGCCCGCGGCTACGCCGTCGCCGCCGCGTCCCTCGCCGAGGCCGACGGCGGTCTGCTCGCCCCGGCCCGGGCCCGCCTGGAGGCGCTGCCGAACCGCCCGGCCGGCACCGGCCCCGTCCTGGACTGGGTGGCCCGCGAGGCGGCCTGGCTCGACGGCCAGCCCGACCAGGCCACCGCCCCGTCCGCCGACCCGCTGCACTATCCGGCGCCGCCACTCGTCGACGGGCTGCGCCGCATCACCGCCCGGTGGGCCGCCTACGACGCCGGCGTCACCGGCGACGCCCTCCCGGCCGGTGACGCCGCCGGTGACGCCGCCCTCGACGCGGCCCTGCCGCCGGTGGTCGCGACCCTGGAGGCGTGGAAGTCCCCGGACCGCTTCGCCGAGGCCGCCGCCGCCTGGCGCGCCCTCGCCCGCCGCGAGGAGGTCCGCTGCCTGCTCGCCCGGGGCCTGCTCGAGGACACCGCGGAGCGGGCGGTGCCGCCGCTGCTGGAGGCCGAACGCCTCGCCGAGGAGGCCGGCCTGGTCGTACTGTTGGGCCGGGCCCGGCGGGCGCTGCGCCGCCACTCGATCCGGCGCGACATCCGCGGCCGCCGCGCCGGCGACGAGCTCACCGACCGGGAACGTGACGTGCTGCGCCTCGTCGCCAACGGCGAACCGACCCGCCGCATCGCCGGGCAGCTCGGCATCTCCCGCGAGACGGTCGAGACCCACATCCGCTCGGGGATGCGCAAGCTCGGCGCCCGCACCCGCACCGAGGCCGCCGCCCTGGCCATTGAGGAACTTGGATGAGCAACGGTCTGGTCTTGTGCCGGACGGCAACTTCATCGCATGGTGGGCGCATGTTGACGCGGCCCACCCGGACCCGACGGACGGTTGCCTGATGGCCGGCGACCCGGCACTCGCGCCCCGCTACGTCGTCGCCACCGGCGGCGACGCCACCACCGTCCTGCGCCGCCTCGCCCGGGCCGGCTGGACGACCCGGGAAGGCTTCGCCCTCACCGACCAGCAGTGGGACGTCTCCGACGCCCGCCTGGCCCTGTTCGGCCGGGTCACCGACGCCGACACCGCCGAACTCGCCCTCCTCGCCGCCGCCCGCGGCGCCGGCATCGTCGCCATCAGCGACGCCACCGGCGAGATCGGCCGCGCCCTGCTCGCCGACCTGGGCCGCATCGGCCCCGTCTCCACCGACCCCGACGCCGAACTCGGCACCGCCCCCGAACCGGCGGCGAGCGGCCTGCAACTGGCCCCCGAGCAGCGGGCCCTGCTGGAGCGCCTGGCCGGCGGCGAGACGATCGCCGCCGCCGCCGCGGCCGAGTTCCTGTCGCTGCGCACCGCGAACCGCCGCATCGCCGAGGCCCGCGAAGCCCTGGGCGTGCGCACCACCCGCGAGGCCGTCCTCGCATACCTGCGCATGCGCCGCGAGGGCGCCTGACCCCATCATTTGAGGTTTCCAGCACCCCATCCTGCGCGTTTCCCGGAAAACCCTCACCCGTCGGTTCAGCGGTACGGTCGAAGAAATGCGAACCCATCCGGTCGACGCCACCAGCGTGCTGTCCCTGCTGCCGACCCACCCGCGGGTCCTCGCCCTCGGCGAACCCACCCACGGCGAGGACCTCCTGCTCGACGTCCGCAACCACCTGTTCCGCCACCTCATCGACGAGGCCGGCTACCGCACCGTCGCCGTCGAGAGCGACTGCCTGCTCGCCCTGACCGTCGACGACTACGTCACCGGCGGCCCCGGCACCCTCGACGACGCCATGACCAACGGCTTCTCCCACAACTTCGGCACCTCCGCCGCCAACCGCGACCTGGTCCGCTGGATGCGCGAGTCGAACCAGCACCGCGACCCGGCCGACCGGCTCCGCTTCGCCGGCATCGACGGCCCCCTGGAGA
This sequence comes from Dactylosporangium sucinum, assembly GCF_014647515.1. GTDB lineage: Bacteria > Actinomycetota > Actinomycetes > Mycobacteriales > Micromonosporaceae > Dactylosporangium > Dactylosporangium sucinum. Next base: position 38,954 of record NZ_BMPI01000021.1, read on the forward strand.
TCAGCGGCCCCGAAAGCCCCCGCACCGCCCTCACCACCCTCCACACCTACCTCACCGCCCACCTGAACCCCGACCTGCTGCCCTGCACCGCCGACACCCTCGACGCCCTCCTCGGCGCCGACGAGCCGTGGACGAACCCGGCCACCATGTACGACCCGGCCACGTCGATCGGCCGCACCCCACAGGCCCGCGAACTGCGCCTCATCGCCGACGACCTGGCCGCCCTCGTCGACGCCGACACCCCGCACCTGATCGCCGCCACGTCCCGCGACGCGTGGGACCGCGCCCGCCTGCACGCCCGCACCGCCACCGGCCTGCTGCGCTACCACGCCTGGATGGCCGACCCGTCCCCGTCCCGCCTGGACCACCTGGTCCGCATCCGCGACACGATGATGGCCGAGAACCTCCTCGCCCTCGCCGAGCGCGGCCCGACCCTCGTGTACGCCCACAACAGCCACCTGCAACGCGACGCCAGCAGCATGCGGATGGGCGACCACCACCTGCGGTGGTGCAGCGCCGGCGCGCTCACCGCCGCCCGCCTCGGCACCGGCTACGCGTTCCTGGCCACCGCCCTGGGCACGATCCGCCACCACGGCGTCGGCACCCCACCGGCCGACACCGTCGAGGGCCACCTGTACACCCTCGACCGGCAGGACCCGTTCCTCGTCGACCCGCACACGCTGGCCGCCACGTTCACCGGCACCCCACGGGTGTCGGAGTGGTTCGGCTACGCCGGGCTCGACCCCGCCCACCTGCCCAACACCGACGGCATCGTCTACATCCGGGACTGCCCCCAGCCCTAGCCGCCCGCCGGCCGGAGCGGGACGTCCCGGGGGATGTCGAGAACACGGCACCCGCTCCGTCCCGCAGACAGCACCGGCAACCAATGGGAGGAACAGCCATGCAACCCGACGAGATCACCGAGATCCTGAACCGGCCGCTCAGCCGGGAACTGCTGGCCCGCGACCTGACACGGCTGGCCTACGTCGCCAAGGACGGCACACCCCGCACCATCCCGATCGCGTTCACCTGGAACGGCACCCAGATCGTGCTGTGCACGACGAAGAACGCCCCGAAACTCCACGCCCTGCGCGTGCACCCGACCGTCGCCCTCACCATCGACACCGAGGTGCACCCACCCAAGATCCTGCTCCTGCGCGGCCACGCGGAACTCGACGTCGTCGACGGCATCCCGCAGGAGTACCTCACGATGAACGGCACCTACCAGATGACGCCCCAGCAGCGGGTCGAGTGGGAGGCGGAGGTCCGCTCGCTCTACGACGGCATGGTCCGCATCGTCGTCACCCCCACGTGGGCGAAGCTCATCGACTTCGACACGACACTGCCGAGCGCGGTCGAGGAACTCGTCCGCCGGCGCGCCGAGCGCCAGCACGCCTGAACACCGACCCGTCGAGACCAGCATTGTCGAGATCCCGCACCCGGCTGCATCCCAGGGTGAACCCGGCCAGAATGGGCCGTACCGCATCAAGGAGAACACCATGGCCAAGTACCTGCTGCTCAAGCACTACCGCGGCGCGCCGGCGGCGCTCAACGACGTGCCGATGGACCAGTGGACGCCCGAGGAACTCTCGGCCCACATGCAGTACATGCACGACTTCGCCGCGCGGCTCGAAGCCACCGGCGAGTTCGTCGACGGCCAGGCACTGTCACCGGAGGGCACCTTCGTCCGCTCCGACGGCCCGGGCCGCCCACCCGTCACCGACGGCCCGTTCGCGGAGACCAAGGACCTGATCGCCGGGTGGATGGTGATCGACGTCGACAGCTACGCGCGGGCGCTGGAACTGGCGGGCGAACTGTCCGCGGCCCCCGGCGCCGGCGGCAAACCCATCCACGAGTGGCTCGAGGTCCGCCCGTTCATGACCGCACCCCCGACCATCACCGAATGACCACGGTCGACGAGACCCTGCTGCGGACCCTCACCCCCGCAGTGATCGCCGTCCTCGGCCGCCGCGGAGCAGACTTCGCGGCGGCCGAGGACGCCGTACAGGACGCCCTGATCGAAGCGGTACGTGTATGGCCGCACGATCGGCCACGCGACCCCCAGGGCTGGCTGATCACCGTGGCGTGGCGCAAGTTCCTCGACGCCGCCCGCGCCGACACCTCCCGCCGGCAGCGTGAGGAACTCGCCCGCGCCGAACCCCCACCCCCACCCGAACCGGGCACGGCCGTCGACGACACGCTGCAGCTGTACTTCCTGTGCGCCCATCCGTCCCTGACCCCGGCCTCGGCGGTCGCGCTCACCCTCCGCGCGGTCGGCGGGCTGACCACCCGCCAGATCGCCCAGGCCTATCTGGTACCGGAGGCGACCATGGCCCAGCGGATCAGCCGAGCCAAACGGACCGTGTCCGGCATCCGGCTCAACCAGCCCGGCGACCTCACCACGGTCCTGCGGGTGCTCTACCTCGTCTTCAACGAGGGCTACTCCGGCAACGTCGACCTCGCCGCCGAAGCGATCCGGCTCACCCGCCAACTGGCGGTCATGACCAAGCACGAGGAGGCGGCGGGCCTGCTGGCGCTGATGCTGCTGCACCACGCGCGCCGCCCGGCGCGCACCCGCCCCGACTGCAGCCTGGTACCGCTCGCCGAACAGGACCGCGGCCGGTGGGACACCCGCCTGATCGCCGAGGGCGTCGACGTGCTGCAGGCGGCCCTCGCCCGCGACCGGCTGGGCGAGTTCCAGGCACAGGCGGCCATCGCCGCGCTGCACGCCGACTCCCGCACGGCCGAGGAGACCGACTGGGTCCAGATCGTCGAGTGGTACGACGAACTGGTACGCCTGACTGGCAGCCCCGTCGCCCGGCTCAACCGGGCCGTCGCCGTCGGTGAGGCCGACGGCCCGCGGGCCGGTCTGGCGGCCCTGGCCGACCTCGACCCCACCCTGCCCCGCCACCCGGCCGCCGCAGCGTACCTGCACGAACGTGCCGGCGACCCGGTGACCGCGGCACGCCTGTACGCCGACGCCGCCCGGGCAGCGTCGAACCTCCCCGAACGCGACCATCTCACACGCCAGGCCGCCCGACTCAACGCGCAGCTGCGCGGCTGATCGACCACCGCACCGCCCAGGCCGTGATTGCCCGATGGGAAGCGGGTCCTCAGGGGGCGGGGCGCGGGCGGTGGCGGCGCTGGATGCTCAGCGGACGGACCGGGTCGACGTAGCGGGGCAGCCGCGGCTCGTCGGGACGCAACGCCCGCAGCTCGGCCGTGATCGCGTCGATGATCCGGTCGGTGGCCTGCTGCGCCGCACCCGGCACCGCCGGGTCCAGGCCGGACAGGTCGACCGGCGCACCGAAGTGGACCCGCACCACGGGCCGGCGCACCAGCGACCGGCACACCGTGCGCACGGTCGGCCCGAACCCGCCCCACGCCGCGACCTCGTGCGCACCCCACTGCGCGACCGGCACCACCGTCACCCCGGTCCGCAACGCCACGCGGGCCATGCCGGTCTTCCCGCGCTCCGGCCACATCCCCGGGTCGAGCGTGATGCGCCCTTCCGGGTACCCGAGCACGTGCGACCCGACCGCGAGCGCCGCCGCGACGTCGTCGACGGCCGCGGCCACGTCCGCCTGCCGCCGGTTGATCCGGATGTGCCCGGCCGCCCGCATGACCCCGCCGACGACCGGCGCCCGGAACAGCCCACCGGTCGCCATCAGCCGCGGCGCCAGCCGCGCCTTCCCGCACGCGGCGGTGATGGCGATCGGGTCGAACGGCCCGATGTGGTTCGCGGCGAACATCACCGGCCCGGCCCGCAGCCCGGCCGGCACGTCGCCGGTGACCCGCAGCCGCGCCACCGCCCCGACCACGACCCGCGCCAGCAGCAGCATCACCCGCCACACCCACGGCACCCGCCACCCCCCGTCCGCCACGACGGGACCCGAGGCGCCGCGGCGAACCTCCGAGCCCGCCGCCGGGGCAGCAGTGGTGACAGCGGTGGCGACCGGGTCCGCCGACGGCGCGGACTGAGACTGCGGCTCGGTTCGCGGCTCGGTTCGCGGCTGGGCCGGCGCGTCGGCGGGAACCACCGCGGGGTCGGGGGCCGGGCCGGCGCCCGACGTGGGCGCGGTGACGGCAGGCGGCTCCGCTACCGGCCGGGTTGTCGCTATGGCGGGTGTGTCGCCGTCGGTCACGTCCGTCCGTTCCCGCCGTGCCCCGTCGCCTGTGTCGTCGGCGTCGCCGGTGGCCGGCCCTGTGCGGTCCTCAGGCCGGCTCCGGGGGTGGAACCGACCCGGGAACGGTAGCGCCGGGCCGCCACGACGCAGTCACGTCCCCGACCGATACCCCATCCCGCTGCCCATCCCGCTGCTCGGTCCGCTGGCTGGTCCCGCGGTCTCCGGCTCGTTTCCTACGGGCTGGAGACCGCGGGGCGGCAGGCGCCGGGGGAGCGGGCCGGTCACTCACCAACCCGCCCGGCGCGTGCCGTCCCGACGCCGCGCCCCGCACAGTGCAGGCGCCCAGGCGCGGCCGGGAACCCCGAGATCCGCCCGGAAAGCCACGGAAGCCCCGGGGCCTCGGGCTACTCGGTGTCGCGGAGCTCGGCCAGGCGGGCCTCGATCTCGGCGAGCTCGGCCCGCAGCCGCTCCGCCTCCGCCTCGGCCTCGGCGCGGGCCGCGTTGACGATCTCCTCGACGGCCTCGTGGACGCCGGGGACGTCGAGCATCCCGACCATCTTCAGCGCCTCGCCGGCCTTGATCACGTATGGCTTGGCGAGGGCCTTCGTGCCCTGGCTCGCCGCCACCGTCCACTCGCCGTCGGCGTAGGCGAGGGTGACGGTCAGACCGGCCGGGGCCTTCGCCTTCGGGGCGGCCTTCTTCGCCGGGGCCGCCTTCGCCGGCTTCACCTCAGCTTTGCCGTCAGCTTTGCCGTCAGCTTTGCCGTCAGCTTTGCCGTCAGCTTTGCCGTCAGCTTTGCCGTCAGC